>DKUU01000007.1:0-153150 GCA_002490835.1 Lachnospiraceae bacterium UBA7196
ATAGGGCAGAACAAACCACCGGCTTAGCCGGTGGTTATGATTACTCTTTTAAAATGCATATTCCAATTAAAATACAGTTATCTGGTAGTCAAAAGCCTGCCTTTCGTTTACTAGGGTAAATCTTCTTAACATGCATAGAACATCTCCACTCGGATGCCCGAATTTATTCGTTATACCATAGGACAGAACCGTAGTAATCGCAGGCAGTCGGCTGAAGTAGTTTATATTGCAGTTATTTTTTGCACCGTGGTGCGGAAATTGTATAACCAGATACCCGTGTTCATCCGGATCATTGGGAAGTATTTGAAAACTCTCGTTTTTCTTTAGTTCTATATCACCTGTCAATACTGAGTTGTATGCAATTGACCTGCAATTGACCTTTTTTAATTATATGGTTGTACATCGGAACAAAAAGTTGTACATTGCACAAAAACTATTGATTAAACAATCAAGTAAGATAAAATAATAATGGTATTTGTAAATTTTTAAGGAGGTAGATTTATATGAAGAAAGGCTTATCACAGTTATTTGTCCGTATTTTGGATAAAAATATTCGGAAAGAGGCAGATAGTGCCTGTTTAGGATTCGGCTATCAGCCATATATGCCAGAAGCTGCCAAAAAGTTCAGAAGAAAGAAGAAATAGTGAAGAATGTAAATGAAATATTAATTGAAAAAATAATAGAAAATTTAATAGAAAATAATTCAATAGATGCTGCAGATGTTGATGTATACAAGTTCGGTGTTGAAACAACATTGTTAAAAGCTTTGCATTATACATCCTATTTCGTAATAGCGTTATGTATGAATAAATTTCTTGAGTTTGCCATTATTTTTTCTGTGTTTTACATATTTCGGCGCAATACAGGTGGTTTCCATGCGAAAACAAGGCTTGGATGCTACCTGTTTTCCTGCACCGTTATTTTTTTATCTCTTTTTGCAACAGATTTAAACTTCAACTGGTGGATTGCGGCAATAATCTCCATTCTTGACCTAATCATATTACTAATCCTGTCGCCGGTACAGAATAGCAACAGAAATTTGGATACAGAAGAAATAAAATATTTTAGACATAGGCTCAGGACATTATCAGTGATTTTTTCTGTGGTATATATCGCAACGCTTGGACTAAGGGGCGGGTTCCTTATTACATTGTATACAATCGGGGTAACTCTGGATGCTTTTTTGACTATTATGGGGAAATTGCAACTTATAAAGCAATCCTGAATACCATTTTAACCAGTTATTACAAGAAAAAGGTGTTTTACAACATAACTGCTTTAGAAATAATGGCCGCAAACCGAAATAAAAATTGATGGATGAATCAAGTCTTAGAATGAAAGCCGAAAAAGTGTCGGCAAAGTATGAAAAGAAGCAGGAGAGATAAGTATATCAGGCGGAAAGGCGGGCAGCATTTATGAATATTTCATGGGATCAGACCAGCGGCATTCTGCGGCGAATGAATTCCGCGGGCATGTTAAAGAGTACGCAGGACAGACTGGAGCGGCAGGAACAGACGCAGAAGCAGGTGGATTTTTTTGAGAAGCAGAAAGAGAATCTCAAGAATGTGACCTGCGGGAGCGTGGAGGAGATTGCCGAGAAACTGAAAATGTTCCAGTCCTACGAGGATCAGATCGCGGCGGTAAAGGCGGCTTATAATCAGGAGCAGATGTTCCACATTTTGGATGAGTCCACAGAGCGCGGAGAGAAGATTGCGGAGGCAGTCGAAGATATGGAGCCCAAGACTCCCGAAGAACGTTTGGAAGAGATGGCAGAGGAAGCGCTCAGCATCGAGGACGGCGGCGAACTCGAGGAGGCTATGGAAGAACTCGAAGAGGTTGTCGAGGAACTGACCGAAGAAGTGACGGAAGAGATGACCGAAGAGCTTGCGGAGGCGCTGCCTGAGAATGCGGAATTGTCCGCGGAGGAGGTTGCGGAAGCGGCCGCTGCGGCAAAGGCAGCAGAGAAAGAAGCGGCAGGGGCAGCGGGAATCCCTAAGGGCTATCAGCCGTTTGATGTGAGATTGTAGAAAAGAGGGATTGTCTGACGTTTCGGCGTGGACAGTCCCTTTTTTAAAGGTATTTTATTTGAAAGGGAAGTTTTGAAGCAATGGGGACGGCGGGAATGAGAAAATGGTTGGCGGCATTTATTCCAAAGTATGCAAGTAATCGTGTCTTGCTTACAGGATACCGTTTTTTGACAATACTTGGCGTGCCACGGTTTGTGAGGAGGAATCATTTCCGGGAAAACTGCGAACAGTTAAAAGAAACTAACTGGAATTTCTGGCATGAAAAAGATGCGTTGATAGAGAATCAGAGCGAGTGGGGAAGAATTCGCTTTGGCGTAGGGCGGCGCCTGAGTATGCGCTATGCCGGCTGTGAGATCATCGCCACATATAATGCGCGCAAGGCTCTGGGAGACAGTGTGTCGAGAGACAATATGGCGGAAGTGATCGATAGCTTTGAAGCGCGGGGCGCAGCACTCTGGGGAATGTTTGGTGTAGCTCCCACGATGATTGCGGCGTATTTTAGAAAGAACGGTTTTGCGGTGCAGACAGCCGACGGCGCGGACGAGGCGGCGGTGGAAAGGATTGCCCAAAACCACAAGGTCATGATTGCGACGGCTTACAATGACAAAAACGATATTATGGCGCAGATTCATACGGTCTGCATTACCAAACGCACAGACAGAGGGTTTGTGCTTCATAATGCTTACCACAGGGATAAGAGCGGGCAGTACAGTGCAAGCCCTCCTTATACGACCGTGCAGGAAGCGGTGGGGCATATTTCTCAGCGGGAAGCAAAACTGATCTATCTGATCGGGGTTAAACGAGGAGGAGAAACCTTATGTAATTACCCTTCCTAATGTTCGCACATCTGATAATTCACATCTTCTTCCATCATCTGCAGCATGATATCCGCGCACGCCGGATGAAACTGTGTGCCTCTCCCTTTTAGGATTTCTTCACGGACTACCTGCTTCGGCAGGATATCACGGTAGCTTCGTTTGGAGGTCATGGCGTCGTAGGCATCCGCTATACCGATGATCATGGCCGGGAAGGGAATATCCTCCCCTTTTGCTTTGCAAGGGTAGCCGGTTCCGTCATATTTTTCATGGTGATATTTTGCGCCGACCGATATTTCAGGAAATTCCGATATGGTTGTGAGAATTTCCTCACCGATTTCCGGATGTCTGCATATTTCCCGATATTCCTCATCGGTCAGTTTACCTGCCTTGTTGATGATGGCGTCCGGGATGCCGATTTTTCCGATATCATGCAAAAGCCCCATGTGATAAATATCCTGTTGCTCATTTTCGGACATGCCCATTCTTGCGGCAATTTCCTTCGCATATGCCGCGACTCTTTCGGAATGTCCGTTTGTGTAGGTATCCTTGGCATCGATTGTCTTAGCGAGCGTGAGGATGATCTGGTCCGAAAGCCGTTCCACTTTTTCTTTTCTGGTCTCAGCCTCCAGCGTCCGTTTTTTTACCGTTATCTCCAAATTTTTTCGCAGGTCGTTGAGCTCGGCAAGGGTTTTCATCAGCAGACGGTAATCCGGCGTCTCCATCGAAAACAGAATGATCAAAAGCGCGACGGAGGGCGTAAACACACTCAGCAGGATATCAGGGAAAAACAGCATCTGCAAAACCGGCCCCAGAATGCAGGTAATCAGGTAGATGCTGATGGAAAATTTTTGCCGTATATTAAAATAACTATGGTTTTTGATTAGTACGCCGGCTGTAAATATTACATAATAGATTGGGATCAGGTAGACAAGCAGATACAGATTTCCGTGTATGTAGTTTCCTTTTTCATTGAAATAAAACAGAAATCTTGTCGGTATATTCATACAGAGAAGGAGCAGGAGGAACAGATACAGGATTTTATTGGCTTGGATGTTTCTCGATCTGTGCGCGTTATGTCCGACATAACTTTCCACATAGCGCAGCAGGGCATATCCAAGGGTGGATGTCAAAGCAAAGTAGATCGTATTGACAAGCGTATTGAGCATCGTCGGGATCACGCTGCCGTAACTTATGGTTATGGCTGTGGTAATATCCATGGTTTCCGTGGCCAGAACGCATAAAACAAGGGTTTTAAATTTCTTGTTGACCTCTGACTGATCGGAATAGAAGATACATAGCGCGGCATAGATGACAAGAACATAGATTGTGCCGGCCACCTCATAATTGATATTGTAGATCAGATTCATGCTCCTTAATCCTCCGTGTAGCGCTTATTTGTTGTTGAGGGTTTTCTATGCACGGACCGTTTTCCATGCGTGTTCGTGTTATTATATGAAAGGATAGGTTTGAAAACAAGGCTTTTGGCAGGAACGTCAATTTTCTGGCAAGAACATCATAGGGTTTGGGGGCTTTTTTATGATATAATTTTCTGTATCATGGTATCTTTATCCTATAAAGAATCATAACAGTCTGAGGAGGAAGCGGTTTTGAAGATCGCGTTGGTGGATGACGTGCAGGAGAGTTTGGCGGAAATAGACCGGCTCTGTAAACGTTTTGGGGAGAGCAGAGGCTGTCTCGTGGAGACGGTTTCTTTTCAAAGTGGCGAGGCGTTCCTTGCGGCTTTTGATGACGGCGGTTTTGACTTTGTGTTCATGGATGTTTATATGGAGGGCATGGACGGGGTTGCCGCCGCGTTTCAGATGCGCAGGCTGGATAACGGATGCCTGCTTGTCTTTCTGACTTCCAGTACGGAGTTTATGCCGGAAGCCTTTTCCTGTCATGCCTTTGAATATGTCACCAAGCCCTTTTCCCAAGAGCGCATTTTTGCCATACTCTCTGATGCCGTGAAGATGCTTCCGCAGCATCAAAACTATATGGAACTTGCGGTCGATCGCAGGAATGTGCGCATATTTCATGACGATATTGCCTTTGCGGTCACGGACGCGCATTATCTGGACATTACGCTTGTGGGAGGAGAGAGGCTCAGGAGCCGTATGACGATGCCGGAATTTTTGGGAAAGGCGGAAGGCGATGGTCGTTTCATCCTGATCAACAAGGGAATCGTGGTAAATGCCGAACGAATCCTTGCGTTTGAAAAAGGCGCCTGCATCATGGAGAGCGGTGCAAGATTCCCGGTGCGCGTGCGTGACAGCGCTAAAGTCGAGCAGATGGTCAGAGACTATCATTTTGAAAAGATACGCAGGCGACAGGCTGATTTTGCCGGGCGCTTAGCGAAGCCGCACGCGGATGGATATTCAGGGAGGGAAAACTGATCATGGACATGGATAAATTGTTAGCGGAACTGCCGCAGTTTTTGATCCTTTTTCCAGCTGTCGCATCCTGCTATCTGACGGTAAAGAACCGTATGAAGTATTCTCCTGCAAAGACTGCAGCCCTGTGCATGGCGGTGATTCTTTCTTACGCTTTTGCCGGGGCTCTCATCAGCGCGCTCTTTTCGATAGATGAGAGTGTGATCCTGCTTGCGTTTCCTGTGCTGTTCTTTTTCCTGTACCGCCGCACGGTCGATGTGGATCTGTCCTGTGCGTTGTCTGTTTATACGGGAGTCTGTGCAATTGAAACCTTTCCCGTGCAGTTTGGTTATGCCTTTGACGCTGCGCTTCATCCGTCGTCAGGAGCGGCAGCGCTTTCCACGGAGGCCGCGTTCTTTCGATTGGGCTTGTCCCTCTTGATGCTGGCAGCATTTGCTTATCCCGCCACGCGTCATTTCCAGATAGCGGTAGATAAGCTTTCTTTTCCGACATTCTGGTATTCCACAGTGCCTTTGTTTTTGGTGTTTTACATGATCAATATCATTGCCGTCCCGCGGTCCTACAGTACTTTGCAGGCGGGACGGATGCTGTGGATTTTCCCCGTGTTTGAGGCAGGCATGTTTGTTGTGCTGGTGGCAATCTACGTGTTTTTTTACAGAACTGTGATCGTCATATTGGAACGTTCGGAATTGCAAGAGCGCACCAGACTGCTTGAGATGCAGGCGCGCCGATATCAGGCCCTGCAGGATCATATGCGGCAGACTGCAAGAATGCGTCATGATTTCCGTCATTCTGTCTGTCTGCTTGCCTCTCTTGCGGAAAAGGGTGACATGGACAGTATTCGTGAGCACCTTGCGGAATATGAGATCAGTCTGGCGGAACATACGCCGGCGGATTACTGCGAAAATGCCGCTTTGAATGCCCTGTTTGACTACTATCATGAGATGGCGGATGCAGAGGGGATCCGCACGGACTGGCATATCGAGCTGCCAAAACCGCTTCCTTTTTCTGAACCGGATCTTGCGGCACTGTTCGGAAACCTTATGGAGAATGCAGTCGCGGGATGTTGTACCGTTTCTGAGAAAACGCGGTACTTCTGCCTGACTACAGAGGTTCGGCATGAGAACAGACTTTATATTGTCTCCACCAACAGTTTTGACGGGAAGGTCAAAAGAGGCAGGGAAGGATATCTTTCTACCAAGCGCAGCGGGCGGGGCGTCGGGCTTGCCTCTATTGCGGCTGTTTCGGAAAAATACGGAGGCTGTGCGAAAGCCTCCAACAGCGATATGGAATTTTTCGTGGATGTGGTGTTGAAGATATAAGGGCGGCAAATTTTTTTGATGTGAAATCACGCATACCGGCATGGAGATTACAGTGATTGAAAGAAAAATGCAGTGTAAAATCCGGCAGATTCTGTTATAATGTAAAAAAAGATTGGAGGTAGGTTATGTCAAAACAGCAGATGATTGCAAATTTGATTTCTACTGCACCAGAGAATAAATTGGATATCATTCTTTCGTTTGTTGAATTTGTATTGAGAGAAAGTACAGAAATGGACAATATGCTTTTGAGTGAACCGAGTCTTTCTGTTGACTGGATGCTTGAAGAGGAGAATGCCGCATGGAAAGATTTGTAAAAGGTGACGTTATCGTTCTTCCATTCCCTTTTACAGATTTAAGTTCCGCCAAGAGAAGACCGGCTGTTGTTTTGGCGGATATTAGAGGGGAAGATTATATTATGTTGCAAATTACCTCTAAAAATGTGAAAGACAGTTATGCGATTCCGCTCTTATCGATGGATTTTGTTTCCGGTTCTCTCAAGATGGATAGCAATATACGTCCGAATAAAATTTTTACTCTGAATCAACAGCTTATTTTATATAAAGTTGGACATTTGCGGGAAGAAAAGATAAGGGAATGTGTCAGCAGGGTGTGTGAAATGATTCAGAATAATTAAAAAGACCTGCAAACTGTTGTGAAAAATGCAACAGCTTGCAGGTCTTTTCTGTTCCGTTACAGCGTTACAACTTTTGTTGAGACTTCCTCCCGAAACCGCACGTCATGTTCCACAAAGAGGAGCGTCGGCTCATACGCCAAAAGCAGTTTTTCAATCTGCATCCGCGAAAACACGTCAATATAATTGAGCGGTTCATCCCAGATATAGAGATGGGCAGGCGTCAGCAGGCTTGCCGCCAAAAGCACCTTTTTCTTTTGCCCTTCAGAGTAATTCTCCATGTTTTTTTCAAATTGTACCCGTTCAAAGTCAAGCTGCCTCAAAATGGCGCAGAACAGACTGTGATCCAGATTCCGTTTCTTACAAAAGGCCGGCAGGCTGCCAGTCAAAAACGAGGTGTCCTGATCGACGTAGGAAATTGTCAGCCCCGCGGCGGTCTCGCAGATGCCTTTTTCGGAGACGGGCATAGAGGAAAGGGGATATGCGGCATCGGTGGTTTTAGCAGCCGCTTTTTGCAAAATCATTTTAATGAGAGATGACTTCCCGCAGCCGTTTTCCCCGTGCAGGGCCACCCGTTCCCCCTGATGGATGGAAAAGGTCAGCCCCGAAAAGACAGGATGCTCCGCGTCCGTATACTGTAAGCCGTAATCCCTGACTTCCACCAGCCTGTCTTTGTGGTGGGAGAGGGGCATCAGCTTTAAGTCCACGGGCTGTTCCAGATCCTGCAAAAGCCCTTCCTTTTCTTCAATTTCATGGTCGATTCTTTTGGACATCTGTGTTACCCGGCTTTGCATCTTTTTGGTCTTGGCACCGATATAAGGTCTCATGCCTTTTCCACGGTCATGTTCCCTGATGGGATCGAAACCGATTTTGGAGCGTTCGCTTTTTTCTGCCCATTCCGCGGTGCGTCTAGCTGCCTGCCTTAATCTCCCGATCTCTTTTAAATGCTTTTCATTCTCCGCCATGACGAATTGGTCTTTTCGCTGCTTGTTTTCCCACCAGACAGAGAAATTACCGCTCTGTACCTCGATGGTCTGCCTGTTTAACACCAGTACATGATCGATGCAGGCGTCTAAAAGATCTCTGTCATGAGAGACCAGAATAAAGCCCTTTTTGGAGGCCAGATACGCTTTCACGCATTCTCTGGCTGCCTGATCGAGATGGTTTGTCGGTTCGTCGATCAACAGAAAATCATGTTCGCCGGAAAACAGAACGGCCAGTAAAAGTTTGGTCTGTTCCCCAAAACTCAAGGTCTCGAACGGGCGGTAAAGAATCTCCGCATCCTCGTGAAGCTGCGCCAATTCGCAGATGACCCGCCATTCTTCGCAGCCTGTTTTCAATTCCCTGAGAAAGGCGGAGGCAGGAAGCTGTTTTTGCTCCTTCGTGACGAGGTAAGGGAAGTAATCAAAGACCGTGCTGGCGGTGATGGAGCCGCTGTAACGGTAGTCTCCCGTCAAAAGGCGCAGAAAAGTGGTCTTGCCCTTTCCGTTTCGTCCGATAAAACCCAATTTCCAGTCGGTGTCGATGGAAAAGGAGACATTTTCAAAAATGTTGTCAAAACTTCCCTCATAAGAAAAGGTCAGATCGTTGACCAGTATTTGTGACATAAGCAACACTCCCTTCGCAAATAAAAAAGAACTCTCTGTCGCCGAAAGTCCTCATCATAAACCCGGGTGCCTCTGTTGTGTCACAAAATGGATGACGCATTGCTTTCTTTTCAGAAGAAAGCAGCGCACACAAAAAGAGAGGCGGCGAGAATATAATCCACTTTTGGCGACACGAAAACAGTACGGGAAATAGTGTCCGTACATTAAAAACATTCATGCGATCAAAAGTAGATTACTTTCTCATCCTTTCACCCCTCTCCTCAAAGATAACGTTAGTTTAACACTGTATATTCCCTTTGTCAAATAAAATTTATGTAACAGTAAATTGCGTGTCGGCAATTTCATTCATTGCTTCCGTGGTAGGATAAAAATGTGTTATTGTGGTATGATCAGAATGCTTTTTGATTTGTAGTGATTCAACTGCCAAGTGAGTTGCCGCACTGGATTCTCTTATTGCGTTATGGAAATAGCGGCTTGTTTATACTATGATAAAGAAAAGGCGCTGCGGGCATGAAGGACAGATTGAAAAAACACACTGTTGTGCTATATGGAGGTAATATATTTATGGATCAATTAAAGACAGGCGAGGTCATTTACAAAAGGCGCAGGGAGCTGGAACTGACGCAGAACCAGCTTGCAAAATTACTAAACATATCGTTTCAGGCGGTTTCAAAATGGGAGAACGGCACGGCTTACCCTGACATCGAAATGCTCCCGAAACTGGCGGCGGCCCTGCACACGACGGTGGACGCGCTGCTTGGCTATGAGAGTGTGGTGACGGATTATGATAAGCGCTACGATACGGAGGAATATTATTGGGGGCTTACGCCGAACCGCATCTGCTATGACATTATGAAGATCCTGCCGCCGGTCAGGCCATACCGCGTGCTGGATATCGGCTGTGGCGAGGGGAAGGACGCCGTTTTCTTTGCCAAATGCGGCTATGCGGTGACAGCCTTTGATATTTCGGAGCAGGGGATCGAGAAAGCAAAGAAACTGGCGGAATACAATAAAGTAGACGTTGCCTTCTTTAAGGCGGATCTGTTTGATTACCGTCCCGAGGGAGAGTATGACATTATTTTCAGCAGCGGTGTGTTGCATTTTATGCAGGAGAACAGGCGGAAGGAGTTGTGCGACAGCCTGAAAGCGCACACGGCGGAAGGCGGCATCAACGCTATGAATGTCTTCGTCAAAAAGCCGTTTATCAAGCGCGCGCCGGACAGCACAAGGGATGAATCGAAACGGCATCCCTGGTATTCGGGCGAGTTGTTCGGCTATTATCATGACTGGCTGTTTCATGTCTGCAGGGAGGAGGTCTTTGACTGCAACAGCGGCGGAAAGCCGCATAAGCATTGCATGGATACGTTGATCGCGCAGAAAGTGGAGGAACAGGGGGCTTAGCGGCTGCGTTCGGCGTAAATTTCTTTAAGATTATCAATCGCCATTTCCACATCGAGCGTATGGAAACCAAGCCAGCAATCGTTCATAGTTTTGGCATCGGCAATTTGATAGATGGCGCGGCTGGTTTCTTTTGTATAGTAATGCCAATAGCGGTAGGTATATCCTGTCCAGTACATTACGTCTGTACTGTAGGATATACCTGCTTTTTTCAGGCCGTGTACTTCGTCATGCAGTTCTTCAAGAATATATTCTTCACCTGCCCACTGCAGTCTGTCATAGACATCATCAAGGGCGGCAGCGGCTTTGCTGTTCATAAAGGATTCTATGAAGGATGGGCAGTCTAATCCGCCTGCAGGCGCAAGTTCAAATAATCGTCCCTGTATATCGCAAAGTTGACGTTTTTCCAGTGTTAAAGCATCCATTTTATTCACCTGCCTTCAATATTTCATCAAAGAATC
Organism: Lachnospiraceae bacterium UBA7196; assembly: GCA_002490835.1. Taxonomy (GTDB): domain Bacteria; phylum Bacillota; class Clostridia; order Lachnospirales; family Lachnospiraceae; genus UBA3282. The sequence goes on from DKUU01000007.1 coordinate 10,655, forward strand.
TACCTTCACGACGGTATTTACGGCAGATTTCATCTGCCATCATAATACCCTTGGAACGATTGGCTTCACTTTCCTGCTTTAGTTTTTTACGGTCACTTTCCGTAAGTTCCTGCACGGCAAGTATATCTATTTTTTGGCATGCTTTCTGTGTGATAGCGACATACTGCCTGCCGAGCTTTAACGCAGAAAGGCTATTGATCAACGCAACATCAGTGATTTCTCCATGAAAAAAGCGATCCAGAATGACAAACATTCTGTCATTTGCAATATAGCCGACGATCATATCATAGTCTTTATCGAAATTGGCAAAGCGATCATAGATAGAGGAAAGTTTTACAGATTCCATCTTGCCGCGGTGATATGCAATCAATAATGCCCAATCTAAGCCAATTTCCACATCCAGTATTTTTAACTCCGATAAAGCAACGTTTAATGTATAGAGTTTGGCATGAGGATAGTTACAAATCAGAGTAAGCGGCTGCGTTCGGTCGGTTCCCATATAAAATCCTTTTCCAAAATCGCAGTGTGTTCGGCTGTTTGGTGCAATCGCGCCGCTAATTCCGGATTTTGAACCATGATAAAGGGTTATTACTTTTTCCATAGCCGCTCTCCCTGAAGGATAAAATGACTGTTACGTTGCTTTATTATAGCATGGGAAATGGGAAGATACAACACAACGCTTGTTCCCTTACTTTGTGAGCCGACAGGATTTTCAACTTGCGCGATGCAGCGGAGAAGGTTATAATTTATGTTGCAGTAAGAAAATAGTATACCCAAACGGAGGCATTTATGATTCTGAATTTTGAAAAAATCGAGGAACAGGTCATTCCCAATTTCAAGGGTGGAGAGAAGCAGTTTCGGACGCATATTTACACGGACGAGGCGTGCAAGATCATGCGGGCATCCTTAGAGCCGGGCGCGACCATCGGCGTACATACCCATGAGACGAACAGCGAGATCATTTTTATGTTAAAAGGAACGGGCGTTGTGCTCTGCGACGATGCAAAAGAGACCCTGCCTGCGGGGAGCTGTCATTATTGCCCGAAGGGACACAGCCACAGCCTGCGCAATGAGAGCGACGAGGTGATCGAGTTTTACGCGGTGGTGCCGGAGCAGTAGGGAAATTTATTGTGATCGGATATCACGTAACAGATCCTCGTGCTGCTTGCAAAACAATGGCGGCATGGCATCCAAGGGGAAATACTTCAGTTCTAATGTTTCTTCTTTGTCGCAAAACAGCTCGCCGCCGACAACATGGAGTTCAAATGCGATGACGATGCTTTGCGCCTGATCCCCATTGGGATATGCCATATCGCAATCGGTATAAATACCAATCAATCTGCCGGCTTCCACATCTAAGCCGGTTTCTTCTTTCGCTTCCCTAATCGCTGCCATCTGCGGAGTTTCGCCAAGTTCGATGGCGCCGCCGGGGAAGCCCCATTTGTTGCTGTCTCCCCGTCTTTGCAGCAAAACCTCTTTCTTTTCATTAAAGATACAGCCGCCGGCAAAGATAAGAATGATCTTAGCATGACCCACTTTACTTCTGAGCCATTGAATATAATTTTGTGAAGGGTTCGGCATACTTTTTCTCCTGTGACTTTCAACTTATCGGATGATACAACGCATTTAGCATACCATAGATTTGCGGATAACTCAATTAAAATCCTTTTAAGGAATAGTATTTCAGGATATATGATAATTGCAGATGATAAAATAATGATCAAAATTTTCACTGAGAAAAGGAGCATAAACGTGAGGCGCGCGTCATAAGGTAGCAAGGGGTGATATTTTGAAAATACAGTGGAAAAACCTTGTGACCTGTATTGCGATACCGTTGGCGGTCGGCAGTCTGTCGGCGCTTCTTTCACAAAGCGGCATGGCGGCTTACACGATGATGAACAAACCGCCGTTTTCGCCGCCGGGATGGGTCTTTCCCGTAGTCTGGACGATTCTTTATATTCTGATGGGAGTCGCGTCCTATCTGGTGCTTACATCGGGAAAGCCGAATGATGCGGCTCTGACCGTATATGCGATCCAGCTTTTCTTTAACTTTTTCTGGTCGATCCTGTTTTTCAGGCTGGGATTGTGTTTGACGGCCTTTCTCTGGCTCGTCGTGTTGTGGGTTTTGATTCTCAGAACAACGGTAATGTTTTATCGGATCGTCAAAACAGCGGGGTATCTGATGATTCCCTATCTGCTGTGGGTTGCCTTTGCGGGATACTTAAATCTGGGCATCTGCCTGTTAAACTAAAAAAGGGCCATTGACAGCCGCGGTAGTTTTAGCTGCGGTTATCAATGGCTTTTCATGAATTAGATTTTTGTTTGTGTGCGCAGGTTCTTGTCTTTTTAGAGATAGACCCGCATATCCTGTGCAAGTTTCTCCTCTAAATTGATCAGGCGCTTCGTGATGTCTTTCGCCTTCTCTTCGGCAGCCCGATACTGATTCAGATATTTGCTGAGGGATTTTACGCCCATGTTGCAGCCTTCCGTCATCAGGTCGGCAATGGTCTGATCCGACTCGTTCATCACCAGCTTCACGTTTGTCTTCATCCACGACATACCCTTTGCCATGGGATTCGGTTCCTTGCCGTCGTCATGGTAGGTATCCAGAAGGACCTGAATATCGTCCTTTAATTTCTCATGCTTTTCCTTGCAGTCGGTAAGGCATTTTTGCATCTTTTCGTCATGTACGTAATCCAAGACATCGTCTATTGAGGCGACGCCCATTTTAATTCCAGCGTCACATTCACGCAGCAGTTTTATGGTATCCGGTTCGATCATGGTGGTTTCACTCCTTTTTCTGTTGATAACAAGGAGTATTCCCACTATTTGTATCATTATGCGTTATGATCGCAGCAGGAACCGCAGTTTTCATGATCCTCAAATTGTTGGGGATCATATGTCATTCCGTTCCGCTTATAATAATCAAGCAGCGCCTTTTTGACTGCTTCCTCTGCAAGGACGGAACAATGTACCTTGTGCACGGGCAGACCGTCAAGCGCCTCGACAACCGCCTGATTCGTTAGGGACAGCGCCTCGGACACAGGTTTGCCTTTGATCAGCTCGGTTGCCATAGAACTGGAAGCAATGGCGGAGCCGCAGCCAAAGGTCTCGAATTTTACATCTGCAATGATGTCGTCCTCGATTTTCAGATAGACTTTCATGATATCGCCGCATTTGGCGTTGCCGACTTCGCCGATCCCGTCCGCGTTTTCAATGATGCCCACATTTCTCGGATTGCGAAAATGATCCATTACTTTTTCACTGTATAAAGCCATAGGTTAACCTCACTTTATGATAAATTCCTTTTTCCCTTCAACGAGATCCCGCCAGACGGGAGAAATACCGCGCAGGTAGGTAACGACCTCTTTCACCGCCTGTATCGTATACTCGATCTCTTCCGCGGTGTTTTCTTCGGAAAGCGTAAGACGGAGCGAGCCGTGCGCAATGTCGTGTATCCTGCCGATCGCCAGCAGCACGTGGCTCGGATCAAGAGAGCCGGAAGTACAGGCGGAGCCGGAGGAAGCGCAGATGCCCTTATCGTCCAGAAGCAATAATAGTGATTCCCCTTCGATTCCTTCAAAGCAGAAGTTCACGTTGCCGGGAAGCCTTCTGCCTGCGTCTCCGTTTAAAATAGAATGAGGGATCTCAGACAAGCCGGCGATCAGCCGGTCGCGCAGGACGGTGAGCTTCCCTGCGTTTTCGTCTATCAGCGCACAGGCTTCTTCCAAGGCCGCCGCCATGCCCATAATGGCGGGGATGTTCTCTGTTCCGCCGCGCCTGCCGCGTTCCTGCGCGCCGCCTTCTATCAGGGTCGTCAGCGGGATTCCTTTGCGGCAATACAAAATGCCAATGCCTTTCGGTCCGTGGAACTTATGGGCGGAAAGAGAGAGCATATCAATGTTTTGTTCCCTGACATTGACGTGCAGATGCCCGACTGCCTGAACCGCGTCGGTATGGAAAATCACGTCTCTTGCGCGGCAGATTTCGCCGATTTTCTGAATCGGCTGAACGGTGCCAATCTCGTTATTGGCGTACATTACGGTGACCAGACAGGTGTCTTCGCGAATGGCGTCGCTCACCTGCTTCGCATGAACAATCCCGTTTTCGTGAACGTCCAAAAGGGTGATCTCGAACCCTTCTTTTTCCAATTTATCCAGTGTATGCAGGACGGCATGGTGCTCAAAGGCGGTGGATATGATATGCCGCTTTCCTTTTCGCGCGCCGATGCGGGCGGCGGAGTAAAGGGCCTGATTGTCCGCTTCGCTGCCGCCGGAGGTAAAGGTGATCTCATCCGCCGCACAGTCAAGACAGTTTGCCATGCGCTTTCTTGCGTCCGCAAGGGCCTCGGCGGCGGCCTGCCCCGCCAAGTGGAGTGAGGACGGATTTCCGTAAATGTCATCCATGTACGGGAGCAGAGCGTTCACGGCCGTTTTGCTCATTTTTGTGGTTGCTGCATTGTCAAGATAAATTCTCATAAACAGTCCTCTGTGATTTCAAGGGAAATCTTCTGCATTCCTGTGAAATACCTGCTAAGTTAATTCTTACTAAAATGGTCGGTTTTATAATAGCTCATAAAGTATACTTTGTCAATGGGAAAAGTAAGGTATAAAAATTATTTGGTAACTTGTGCGAAGGGATTGCAAAGTAAAAAGGTATGTGATAGAATAACAGTGTTATGTTGAGGCGATGGGATGAAAGAGGAACAGGGAACAAGGGAGCGTTTGCTTGAAAGCGCCCAAAAGGAGTTTTACGAAAAAGGCTATACGAAGGCTTCTCTGCGCAGGATCTGTTCGAATGCCGGCGTCACCACGGGAGCCCTATACTTCTTCTTTGAGGACAAGGAAGATCTGTTTGGCGCGTTGGTGGAGGAGCCGGTCAAGGGGATTTACGACATCCTGTATCGGCATTTTGATGAGGAGAGTGAGATGCTGTCACAGCCGTCAAGCTATGTGCATGCGGACGGTGACCACGACATCTTTGCCGAGACATTGGTGCGCCATCTCTACGGCAATTACGATGCCTTCATCCTGCTGCTTAAAAAGTCGCAGGGTTCCCGCTATGAAAGTTTTGTTGATGATGTGACGGCGTTTCTCGAAAAAAGGTATCTGGAGTTTATGAAGTATTATGCGAAGGAGCAGCATCTTCCGGAGCCGAATCCCTTTTTTGTTCACATTATCATTCATATCTCCGTTGATCTTCAGGTACAGCTCCTACTGCATGAAAAGGATGTGGAGAAGGCGGTCGCTATCCAAAAGAAATTGATGGATTTTATTGTGGGCGGATGTATCAAACTGATTTTTTCAAAATAAAGCCGGAGTATCGGTTTTATTTTTTGACTGCGGCATAACAGTGTTATGCGACAAAATGCGGAATGGAGGAAAGATTGAAAAATCACACTGATGTGCTGATTTTTCAATCGGGAGTTTGTGTAAGAACGTCACAAACTCCATGATCGCAGAGCAGAATTTGAGATTCTGCTCGCGTTCCTCGCGGGAAATCGCTCGGCAGGGAGGGAAACCATGTATTTAGAAGTAAAAGACGTCAAAAAAAGCTACGGAAGCGATACCAGTTATGTGCAGGTCCTAAACGGCATTTCCACCTCGGTGGAGCAGGGAGATATGTGTGTCATACAGGGCACGAGTGGCAGCGGAAAATCAACGCTCCTAAACTGTATCGGCGGGCTGGAGACCATGGATTCCGGATCGATCCGGGTGGACGGCAGGGAACTGTTTGGCATGAAACCATCTGTACTTTCGGATTACCGCCGCGAACTGTTGGGGTTTGTGTTTCAATTTTATAATCTGGTGCCGAATCTGACCGTGTTGGAAAACATACAGGTCTGCCAATATTTGTCGAAAGAGCCTCTTGACCTTGACGAGCTGCTTGAGATCATCGGGCTTGCAGAACATCGGGACAAATTTCCCTCCCAGCTATCGGGCGGACAACAGCAGCGCTGCGCCATTGCGAGGGCGCTTATTAAAAATCCTCGCCTTCTTTTGTGCGATGAGCCGACCGGCGCCTTGGATTCCAAAACTTCGCGGGATATTCTCATGCTGTTAGAGACGATCAATCAGCGGTATGGAACGACTATGCTGATCGTAACGCACAATAACGCCATCAAGAGTATGGTACATAAGGTGCTTGTGATTAAAGATGGTATGGTCGTAAAGGACTATCGCAACGACGTGCGTGTGCCGGCCGCAGATTTGGAGGATCTATAATGAACAGAGTATTTCGCAAGCGTATCCTGCGCGATTTAAAAGAAAATTTTTCCCGCTGGCTGGCATTGTTTTTGATGATCGTGATGGGCATGTATATCGTGACATCGGTCGTCGGGGCGGCGGAGACCGTTATCACGCAAAGTAACAGGGCAGCCTTAAAAAATCAGGTGGAAGACGGGGAATTTACGACGCTTATTCCGCTGACGGAGGAGCAGGAGGAAATCCTTGAGAATGCCGGTATTATGCTGGAAAGAAAGTTCTCAATCGATATTCTGCTGGAGGACGGATCGAAACTTCGTCTGATGAAAAACCGTAAAAAAGTCAATTTAATTGAAGTGGACGAGGGACAGCCTGTAAAGGAGACAGGAGAGGTCGTCCTCGAAAAGCGTTATAGCGAGGAACACGGATGGGGTGTCGGCGATGACATCAAAATAGCAGGGCGGGAGTTTGTGATCGTCGGCATCGGTACGACGCCCGACTATGACCTGCCCGTCGGCAGTCTTTCGGATATGGCGGCGGAGAGCGCGCTCTTTGGCACTGCCTTTGTGACAAAGGAGCAGTACGAAGAATTTGCGGGAGACGAGACGCTTAGGAGCGAAGACTACACTTACGCTTATCGTCTGAAAGAAGGAAAGAGCGAAGAAGATGTGAAGCGGGAGCTGAAATCATTTCTTCCTGAGGGAAAGGAAACGAAGATGCTGACGGCTTTCGTCACTGCCGACAGGAATCCGCGGATCCTTGCGGCGGCGGGCGATATGGTGATGAATAAGGAGATGGGACTGATCGCGGGCGTTGTGGTGATGGCGCTGTTTGCCTATGTGATATCCGTTTTTGTGATCAATCAGATAAGCAGGGAGGCGGCGGTGATCGGGACGCTGTACGCGCTGGGAGCAAAGAAAAAGGAGATTCTGGCGCACTACATAACGCTGCCGGCGCTTGTCACCTTTGTCGGCGGCGTCATCGGCGCGGCGCTTGGATTTTCAGGGATCGGCGCGGCGCGGCAGATGAGTGAAGCTTACGGCTATTTTTCCCTTCCTGCCTTTGATACGGTCTGCCCTGTCTATTTGCTGATCTACGCAGCGGTCGTGCCGCCGGTGCTGTCGATCGTCGTTAATTTTTTTATGCTGAATAAAAAGCTTTCGCAGACCGCCTTGTCGCTGATGCGTAACGAACAAAAGGCCTCAAAACTTCGGCAGGTGAAGTTAAAGGGTGATAACTTTGTACGTAATTTTCGCATCCGGCAGACTTTGAGAGAAATGCGTGCAAGCGTTACCGTGATCGTCGGCTTGTTTGTCTCGCTGCTTGTCTTTATGCTGGGCCTAAACTGCTATGTCCTCTGTGAAAACGCGGCAAAGGACAGCGTGGAAAGTGTGAAATTTGCGTACAGCTATCTTTTGAAATATCCGGAAGGGAAAATTCCGGAAGGCGCGCAGGCCTGCTACAGCGAATCGCTGTCCAAGACGGCGCTGGGATTTACGCTGGACGTTACCGTGATCGGCATCGACGCGGATAACAGATATTTTGAGGCAAGACCTTCAGACAGGGAAAACAGTATCGTGATTGGGAAATCCGTCGCCACTAAGTATGGGCTTACCGCAGGCGACAGCCTCACGCTCACGGACAGCGCCAGTGAAAAGGACTATGACTTTACGGTGGAAGGCATCTGCGATTACGCCGTCGGTCTTACCGTGTTTATGGATATTGACGGCATGCGCGCACTTTTCGGGCGGGAGAGCGGCTATTACAATATGCTGCTTGCCGACGGGCCGCTTGCTGTGGATGCGGGAAGAATTTACGCTCTTACCTCACGCACGGATATCGAGCGTTCCGCCGCTATTTTTACGAAATTGATGATGCCAATGATCACGATGATTCTTTTAGCTTCCTTCCTTATCTTCTTTATGGTGATGTATCTGATGACGGGAGTAATGGTAAACCGCGCAAGCTTCGGCATATCGCTGGTAAAGATATTCGGTTTCCGGACAGAAGAGATCCGCAGTCTGTATCTGGACGGCGGTGCGGTCACTGTTGCGGCCGGCGCTCTTGTCGGCATTTTTCCCGCCAAACGCGCGATAGACATGGTATATCCGCAGGCGGTCGCAAATGTCGCCTGCGGGCTGAATCTGTACTTTTCGTGGTATTATTACCCGCTCATTTTCGCAGGCATCATGCTGGTCTATCTCGTAGTGATCGCGCTGCAGACAAGGAAAATCGGCAGGATATCACCCGTGGAAGTGCTGAAAAACCGGGAATAAATGAAACGTTTGCGTTTGCCAAAATCTCCTTTTTTATCCGCATTTATTCCGCAAGCAGCTCCTCATAACTTACGGCGAGGACTTTGGCAAACGTTTTCAATTCAATATCCGTGACAAATCTGGCGCCGCTCTCGATGCGCTGAATCGCGTTTTTGTCCAGTTCAATCCCTTCAAGCTGCATCTTATCGGCTAAAAGCCGCTGGGAAACTTTGGGGTACATTTCTTTCCGGATGCGGGCAATGTTGCTGCCGGATATATTGTTTTTTCCTGAGACCGCTCTGTTTTTGTACATTTTATTTTTCCCTCGACAATTTGAAAACTTTAGATTTGTTTCTATATGACATTTACTGCTTGTCATTTAATTCACTATATGCTATTATGAATATCTGGTTGACATTTACTGAATGTCACAATGTGAAATATGTCCTACAAAAGGTAATACTATGAAAAAAAGGATTTTACTGAGGATGTTATGCCTTTTGGCGTTTCTTTTATGTTTTGCTGTTATTGTAAAAAGCAGCGGTAAAAAAGATGTTATTTTGATCAATGAAGTGTGCAGTAACAATTTTTCTGCCGCCTGCGATGAAAACGGCGCTTATCCGGACTGGATAGAGCTTTATAATCTGGGCCGCACGGAGATTTCGTTAAACGGATGTTATCTTACGGACGATAAGAAAGCGCTGAAAAAGTTTTCGTTGGACGGTATGAGGATAGCTCCGAAGGGATATGCCGTAGTCTGGCTGGATCAGGAATCGGGATTACGGATTTCCAAGGACGGAGAAGAAATTTTTTTGACGGATACCATTCAGGGCACTTACCATGATCAGGTGGTGGTACCGGCCCTTTCTTATGACACCAGCTATGCCAGAAAAAAGGACGGGAGCGCTGAATGGGCCATTATGAGTCCTACGTCCGGCAGGAGTAATGAAGAGGGAAGGCCGATACCGGCAGTTACTTTGGAAAAACCGGTTTTTGAATATACCGGCGGATTCTATGAGGAGGCTTTTTTGCTTCACCTATATGCTCCGGCAGGAGAAACAATATACTATACACTGGATGGCAGCGAGCCCGGTACCGATTCTTTGATCTATGAAAGGCCCCTTTGGATCGCGGATAATTCCGGACAGGAAAACAAGTATGCGAGTCGCACGGATCTTGCGCCGTCCAGAGACGATACGCCGGATTTTCCGGTGGACAAGGCGGTGGTCGTACGGGCGGCATGCTATGATTCCTGTGCCGGTCAAATGAGTGAAATCGTAACGGAAACCTATTTTGTCGGTTATGGCGGGAAGGCGGAATATCAGGATATGGCAGTCGTTTCTCTGGTTGCCGATCCGGAGGACTTATTTGACAAGAAGACCGGAATCTACGGAAACGGAGAAAAATATGAATTGTATTTAAAAGAAGGCGGCATGAAGGATGGCGTCGTGCTTGACGAGTTTACGGATGAGAATGGGGAAATCCATTACCGCTATATGGCTTCCAATGCTTTTGAAACGGGAAGAAAATGGGAGCGCAAGGCTGTTTTTTCCTGTTTTGACGAAAGCCATTCCCCTGTTTTTACGCAGAATATCGGCATGCGTATTTCCGGAAATTCTACCAGAAGTGCGCTGCAAAAATCGTTCAATCTTTTTGCCAGAGATATTTATGATGAGATAAAAATTTTCCCGTACGCCTTTTTTGAGCGCGACGCCATTTACGCCACGATCAAGCTGCGCAATGGCGGCGGGAACACGGAGCATATCAAATTTTTGGACGCCTTTTTGGAGAAGGCGGCTGAAGCGCGGGATGTCAGCATACAGGCATCCAGACCTTGCGCAGTCTTTTTAAATGGAGAATATTGGGGGATCTATAATATCCGTGAGCGGTATCAGGAAGAGTATCTGTCCATAAAGTATGCTTTGGAACCTGAGAACGTGATGCTGATCAAGGCTGGAAACGCGATTACTTCTCCGGAAGAAACGATGGAGGCTTATCAGTACATGCTGGCTGTCGTAACGGAGTGCGATCTTACCTATGACGACACCTATGCGCTGGCTGACGAACTGCTGGATATCCAAAGCCTGATTGATTACTGCTGTATCAATCTGTATCTGGATAACCGGGATGTCGCGTTTGGCTACAACACCGCTTTGTGGCGTACAACGCAGAAAGAAACGCCCTACAGCGACGGGAAGTGGCGCTTTATGCTTTACGACATGGACGAATGTATTTTTCCGGACAGCAATACGTGGGAAGGCAGGGAAAACTGGATGGCTGGGCATCCGCTAATGACGGAACCGGCGGTTTTAAGCCTGCTGGACAATGAATCGTTCAGAAGGCAGTTTAGCATCACCTTTATGGATATTGCAAACACGACTTTCTCCTATGAAAGAATGCATGATATGTTGGCGGAGTGGAGCAGTCTTTATGAAATGCAGACAATCAAAGATCATCAGCGCTTTTATGATTCCTTGTACGATGCAGCAGCTTATGAGCGGGAAATTGCGGAAATCGATGCTTTTTTCCGTAATCGTTTTTCGTATGCAATGGAAAGTCTGGCGAAGACCTTTCAATTGCAGGGAGAATTGACGCGTATCCGTGTCAGCGTCAATGATCCTGCCGGCGGTGTGGTCCGCGTGAACACGGCGGACTTGGAACCATGCGGCGCATGGGAGGGATATTATTACAGCGATTTTCCGGTGACTGTAAGCGTCAGAGCAAACGAAGGTTATCGTTTTGCCGGCTGGCGGGGCGATGTCTCCGGCGCGGAAGATACCATCGTCGTCTCCCTGAAAGCGGGAGAGGTCTCGCTTCAGGCAGTCTTTGAAAAGGAGCAGTAAATGGACCGTGCGAATGCGAAAATGTACCGGGTAGAAGACAAATATGATTGCAGCGCGCAGATTATGTACCAGTTGCAGCGGCGGTTGGACGGCGTACTGAAAGCGGACGGCAATGAAAGCACGAAAGAAGGGTATCCGGTGACCAGTCTGTATTTTGACGATTTTGCGGACGGCTGCCTGAATGCTGTCAGAGCAGGCTGCGACAGAAGATTGAAATACCGTATTCGTATCTATGGTAATTCGCTTGAGAGGATTAATCTGGAAGTGAAGGAAAAGTGGGGAAGCAGGGTGTTGAAAAGAGTCAGACCCATTACGGAACGGGAAATGCGCCGTCTCATGTGCGGACAGTGTATTTTGGCATCCGCAACGGCGCAGGATCCAGCTTTTTTGTTTAATCTGGCCATACAGACCAAGGGTCTGCGCCCGAAAGTGATCGTTGCCTATGAGAGGAAGGCGTATGTCTATGCGCCCGGTAACGTCCGCATTACCTTTGATCGCAACATAAGAGCCGGCAGGCGGATCATGGAATTTGGCGCAGGAGAAATCTCCTATGATCTGCCGGATGGACGGAATGCGGTGCTGGAAATCAAATACGACGCGTTCCTGCCGGAATTTATCGCTCAGTTATTAGAACAAAATTCATTGCGGCAGACAGCCTATTCCAAGTATCGGCTTTGCAGGGAGAACTGTTAGCAGCGGGAAAAACGCGATCATACAGAAGAGAATGTATCAGAGAAACGGAGGATAAAGATGTCGGTAAAAGATGTGATCAAAAACAGTGTCTATCGGTCTCTGGGAGGCGGCACCACCATGTCTGTCCAAACGGTCTTTTTGATTTTAATGGCTGCCTGCCTGATGGGTATCTATATTTTTCTGGTCTATAAGCTGTCCGGCAAGACGGCTTTCTATTCAAAGGATTTAAATATTACGATGGCGGGCATGCCTGTCATTGTGGCTGCTATTATGATCGCCATGCAGTCTAGTCTGTTGGTTTCTCTGGGGATGGTCGGCGCGCTCTCCATTGTCAGATTCCGTAATGCGCTGAAAAATCCGCTTGATCTGCTCTATCTGTTCTGGGCCATCAGCGCCGGAATTATCATAGGGGTGGGGCTTTATGCCCTTGCGATTGTCCTGTCTTTTATGATGACGCTGCTGCTGTTTATGCTGGACAGGATCCCGGGAGTAAAAGCGCCGGAACTGTTGGTTTTGCGCGGCGCTGACGCGAATATTGATTATGAGTCCCTGTATCGGGTGATCCGCAGCCATTGCGGCTATTATAGGGAGAAAGCGCGCTCTGTGCAAAACGGGGAGACGGAGCTGATCATTGAAATTCGTACAAAGGAGAAAGATTCGCTGCTGCAGGATATCGGTGAGACAGATTTCTTTTCGCAGGTCAACTGCATCTCACATGACGGGGAGCTGCGCGTGTGATCGCTTCCGGGGGCCGTAGATTTCCCGATTTCATTTCATGTATTTCGCATTGCATTCGTACAGGGTTATGCAGTATAATGTTAGTGTTGTCTACAATAAATTGACAAGGAGAGCAGCACATGAAGACCCTGACACGGAAAAATACAGCGGTGGACCTGTTACATGGGCCCATTTTGAAAGCGATGCTTACTTTTGCGGTTCCGATTCTTTTGTCGGGTGTTTTTCAGCAGCTCTACAATACCATGGACACGGTGATCATCGGCCATACGCTGGGAGACGAGGCGCTGGCGGCTATGGGCGCGGCGGCAGCGATCTTTGACCTGCTGACGGGCTTCGCGCTGGGAATCGGCAGCGGACTGGCCATCGTCACAGCCAGAAGCTTTGGCAGCGGCGATGAAGAGCAATTAAAGCGATCCGTTGCGGCGGCCCTTGTGATCGGTGTCATTGTAACGACCGTGATTACGATAGCCGTGCGTTTTATTTTGTATCCTTTTCTGGAAATCTTACATACGCCGCCGGAGATCATCGGCGAATCCTATGCTTATATTTCCACGATTACTTTGTTTATCGGAGTCATGTTTGCCTATAATCTTTGTGCGGGACTTCTGCGCGCCATAGGCAACAGTGTGATGCCGCTTGTGTTTCTGATCCTGTCTTCCATGCTCAATATCATTTTGGATCTGTTTTTTATCAAGCAGTTACATATGGGCGTGCGGGGCGCGGCGGTGGCGACGGTGATCGCGCAGGCGATATCGGTTGCCGCCTGTCTGCTCTATATCTGCAAGCGGGCGGACATACTGATTCCCCGGAGGAAGCATTTTGTCCGGGATAAGGCGCTGTATCGGGAAATGCTGGCACAGGGTTTCGCTATGGCTCTTATGAGCAGCATCGTCAATGCAGGGTCGGCGGTACTGCAGTCCGGTATCAACGGTCTTGGCTATCTGGTGATGGCGGGACACGTGGCGGCCAGAAAGCTTTTTATATTTCTGATGATGCCTTATATGGCGGTCAGTCAGACGCTCAGCACTTTCGTGGCGCAAAACTACGGCGCGGGACAGATGGGACGGATTCGCAAAGCGGTAAAAACTTCCTATCTTTGCGGTGCGGTATTGACGGCGGTAATTACGCTTTTTACCCTGCCATTGGCGCCTTTGATGGTGCGTTTGCTTTCGGGCTCTACGGAAACCGTGGTGATAGGAAACGGCTCGCTGTATCTGCGGGTGGTAGCTCCCTGCCTGATGATCCTTGCGCTCTTAAATCCCACACGGTTTGCCCTGCAGAGCATCGGCAATAAAATTTTGCCCGTCATTTCCAGCGTGATCGAGCTGATCGGCAAATGTCTGTTTGTGATGTTTTTGATTCCAAGGTTTCAGTATATGGCGGTGATCTTCTGCGAGCCGGTGATCTGGCTTTTCATGGATATGGAGCTTTTGCTGGCCTTTTGGAGAAATCCTAAGGTGCTGGCCGGAAGGCAGGAAGAAAGAGAACTGAAAGAGAAGGATAAAGTACACAGCTGATAAAACATAAAGGCATAGACGGAAAGGAAAAAGCGTAAAAGAGTCGGATAGAAATTAGATGAAAAGGAGTGACGATTCGATATGGAAACTGGGAAGGTCTTGGAACGTTTACAGGCGCTTCGGGAGAAGATGGCGAGACGAAAGCTTGCGGCTTACATCGTGCCCACGGAGGATTTTCACGGTTCGGAATATGTGGGCGAACATTTTAAGGCCAGAGAGTATCTGTCAGGCTTTACCGGCTCCGCCGGGACGCTGCTGATCCTTAAGGAGAGCGCGGCGCTGTGGACGGACGGCAGATATTTTTTGCAGGCTGAAAAGCAGCTTGCGGGCAGCGGCATTACCCTGATGAAAAGCGGCGAACCGGATGTGCCGACGCTCGCCGAATATCTGGCGAAGACGCTGGGAACTGGGGAGCGGGTCGGTTTTGACGGGCGCACGGTTACCGGCGCGTTTGTGGAGGAACTGCAAAAAAAGACGGCGAAAAAACAGCTTGCTTTTTGTGGAAATGAGGATCTGGTCGGGCTTATCTGGGAGGAGAGGCCGCCTCTGTCCGCGGAGCCCGTGTGGGAGCTTCCGGCGGCATATGCGGGGCTGACCAGAGAGGAAAAGCTTTGCAGGGTGCGGGAAAAGATGGAGGAGGCGGAAGCGGATGCCCTGCTGGTGACGGACCTGACCGAGAGCGCATGGCTTTTTAATCTGCGGGGTAACGACGTAAAGAATACGCCGGTCTTTCTTGCTTTTTTACTGTTGACGACAAGACGCGCACTTTTGTGCGTCCAAAGTGCTGCGTTTCCAGAGAACGTTCGCAGGGAACTGGAAAAGGCGGGAGTCAGTCTGCTGCCTTATGAGAATATAGTGGATCTGGTGGCCGCCCTGCCGCCCGGACAGAAGATCCTTTTGGATGAAAACAAGGTCAGCTACCGCCTGATAAAGGCCGTCTCTAAGGGCGTAGAGAAGATAAACAGGCCAAGTCCCATTGCCTCGTTAAAGGCGGTAAAGACGGAGCGGGAGATCGCACATATGCGCTCCGTTCATGTGAAGGACGGCGTGGCCGTGACGAAGTTTATCTATTGGCTGAAGTCTCAGGTGAAGAAGGAAGAGATCACGGAGATCAGCGCGGCTGCAAAGCTGGAGACGCTTCGAAAGGATATGGACGGTTATCTGGGACAGAGTTTTGATCCCATCGTGGCTTACGGACCGCACGGAGCCATTGTACATTATGAGGCTGTGCCTGAGACCGATGTAACGATCGCGCCGAAGGGTTTTTGTCTGACGGATACGGGGGGACATTACAGCGAGGGCACCACGGATATTACCCGCACGATTGCACTGGGGGAGCTTACGGACGAGGAGAAACGGGCGTATACGCTTGTCTTAAAGGGGCATCTGCGTCTGATGGCGGCAAAGTTTCCCGAAGGAGTCAGCGGACAGAATCTGGACGCGATCGCCAGAGGGCCGCTGTGGGAGCAGGGGCTTGATTACCGGCACGGAACGGGACATGGCGTAGGGTATCTGCTCAGTGTCCATGAAGGGCCGCAGAATATCCGTTGGAAGGCGGGAAAGGAAAAAGCGGCGCCGCTTGTGGCGGGGATGATCTTCTCCAACGAGCCGGGCTATTATGAGGACGGAAAATTCGGGATCCGTCATGAGAATCTGATGCTGGTTGTAAAGGGGGAAAAGACGGCGTACGGACAGTTTTTACAGCTGGAGCCGCTGACCATGGCGCCCTTTGACAGGGAGGCGGTCGAAGTGAGCCTGCTTAGCGATAAAGAGCTTCGTCTGCTGAACGATTATCACCAAAAGGTATATGAGACGCTGACGCCGCAGTTTGCGGGGGAGGAGCTTGCTTGGCTTAAGGAGGTTACGGCGGCGCTGTAAGGCGGAATGTTATTTTTGCAGCTGTCGGCGGAGAGTGTAGATTGATTTTCATGGAGAAACGCATGGAAGGGAAGAGGGGATTGCACGATGGAGCAAAATGAGAAAATGCTGCGGGAAGAAATCTGCGAAATTGGCAGAAGAATGTACGCAAGACGCATGACGGCGGCGAACGACGGCAACCTTTCCGTGCGGCTTTCAGAGAATGAAATCCTGTGTACGCCCACCGGTGTATCCAAAGGCTTTATGAAACCGGAGCAGCTCTGTAAGATAGACCTTTCGGGGAAGGTGCTTACCATGGCGGAAGGGTTTGGACCCTCGTCGGAAGTGAAGATGCACTTGCGGGTCTATCACAAGCGTCCGGATATTTCGGCAGTGGTACATGCGCACCCGGTATTTGCCACCAGCTTTGCGGTGATGGGCAGGGCGCTTGATATTCCCATTATGCCGGAGGTGATCGTCAATTTCGGCAAGGTGCCGCTTGCTCCTTACGGAACGCCGTCCACGGCGGAAATACCGGATGCGATCGAGCCGTATCTGGCGGAGTATCAGGCAATCCTTTTAGAGAGTCACGGCGCGCTCACTTGGGCAAAGGATTTACAGACTGCTTACATGAAAATGGAATCCGTGGAGTTTTATGCGGAGCTGTTATACCGGACGACGCAGCTTGGCGGACCAAGGAAGCTGAGTGAAGAAAAGCTTTCGAGACTGCGGGAGGTTATTTTGGCGGCGGAGCGCGGCGGGATAAAGGAGGAACGGGAGAATGCCTGATACAGAGGAGAAACGGGGCTTAAATGCGAATCAGATCAAACTGATCGCCATTATTGCCATGACGGTGGATCATCTGACATGGACGTTTTATCCGGGGTATGATAAGACATGGTATGTGATCCTTCTGCACATCATAGGCAGACTGACGGCGCCAATCATGTGGTTTTTCATCGCCGAGGGGTATCATTACACGCATGATGTGAAAAAATATGCGGGCAGGCTGTTCCTACTTGCGTTTATCTCTCATTTTGCCTACAATTTCTGTTTCGGGATTCCCTTTATTCCGTTACAGACGTCGGTTTTTAACCAGACGGGCGTGGTGTGGTCGCTTGCCTGGGGTTTGGTTTTATTGTATATAGCTGACAAGACGGACTGGAAGGACTGGCAGAAGGTACTGGTTACGATCGTGATCTGTCTCATCACCTTCCCCTCGGACTGGAGCTGTATTGCTACCATGGCGATTCTGGGGATTGGAACGAACCGAGGGGATTTTAAGAAACAGATGTCGTTGATGATGTTCTGGACATTGATGTACGCGGTGGTGTACTTTTTCTGTATCGACAGGGTGTATGCCTTTATCCAGCTTGGCACCTGCCTGACGATTCCCTTCCTGAAAAGTTATAACGGAGAGCGCGGTTCCTTCAAGGGGATGGGAAAGTTGTTTTACGTTTATTATCCGCTGCATCTGGTCATTTGCGGCATCCTGCGGGTCCTTCTGTATGGCGCAGGGTCTTCCACGGGTGTCAGTTTTTGAATGTGAAAAACAAAGTGTGGCCGCAAAGGCGTTTTGCAGCATTACTGTGCAGAGGAGAATTGTTTTTCCAGACGCAGCAGTGCCTCCTTCATATCGAGGCCGCCCGCATATCCCACAAGCTTCCCGTCCGCGCCGATCACCCGATGACAGGGGACGGCGATGCCGATGGGATTTTTGTTGTTAGCCATGCCCACGGCGCGGCAGGCCTTCGGATTGCCGACGGCAATGGCGATTTCTTTGTAGGTTCTGGTTTCGCCGTAAGGGATGTCGCAGAGCGCGTGCCAGACTTTTTTCTGAAAGTCTGTGCCGCGAAGCTCGTAAGGGAAGGTAAATGTCTGCCTTTTGCCTGCAAAGTATTCCATGATCTGCCCATAGACAAGGTCGGTGAGAGCTGTCTTTGTGCCGTCGTCTGCGGTTTCTGTCCTGCCGAGAGAGACGATAACGTCCCCGTCATAACCGATTTTTAGCCGCCCCAAAGGGAACGGATAAACAGCGTAACTGCCTGTTGCTTTTGTCATGGCTGCCTCCTATATAATAAAAAACGGGGAAAAGCCCAAAGCCTTTCCCCATTCCGTTGCATCCTGAAAGAAATCTTTATTTTACGGTCACAGATGTGATATGCGGATTCGCCCCGTTATACCAGTACAGGAACCCTTCCAGATCGACTGTATCACCAACCTGCAGATTTTCTACAGCCTTGTATACATCCGTGCTGCTGTCGCACAGATAAGACTCTACGCAGAAGGTGTAGGTCTGGCCGTCCTTGGATACATTGAAGTACAGGTCGTTATTGTCCGCAGCGGAACCGGAGTTGTCATCATTGTAAACAACTGCACAGTCATAGGACTCGCCGTCCTTCTCATAGGTCTCAACGGTCATGCCCTTGAAAGATACAAATTTATTCTGGTGCTTGATCAGCTCGTCCTCTTTGCCAAGCAGATCGGTGACATCGGTTGCGGGCGCCGTGTAGCTGCCGTCCAGAATTTCAATGGTCGCGCCCTCGGCAACTTCCACTTCGCCGGACCACTCGGTCTTGTAGCCGGTCACTTTAATCTTGGTGCCGGGAGTAAGCTTGGCGTAATCAGCCTCGGAGCAGACTGCGCTGTAAATAAAGTAAGCGCCGTCCTTGTCCTGCGTGTAGAGGGTAGCCTTGTCCTCCCACCAGGACTGTTTCGCCTGTACGTAAGTCTCGATCACGACCTCGCTGTCCAAAGCAGCGGCATCGTACTCGGCATAGGTCATAACACCCTCGGATTTTTTGTCAGCATCGTTGTTAGAGCCGCCGTCTCCACCCTTGCCGCAGGCGGTCAGGGATAAGACGAGAGCCAGTGTCAATGTTAACGCGATTGTCTTTTTCATCATTTTCCTCCTCAATAGTAGCGTGTTTTGGTTTGCTTCTACAGCGACGATTATACCATACCCATGGGATAAATCAATCCTTTTTTCTTTTTTTGACAAAATCCCGCAGCGCAAAGAGCAGGAGAAAGCCCCAAGTAACAAACAGGGCAGTCAGGAAAAATACGGCTGGGCGGGGCAGCGGTCCAAGCTCCTGTTTGCCGTTTGTGCCGATATCTTTTTGGTCCAGACGGTAGAGGGCGGTGACATCGGTGTATAGTTTTTCCATATAAGCGTCATCCACAGTCTCTCCGCGCCGAATGGAGTTCGCCACGTTTTCGATCAGCTGTCCTGCCGCATTTCGCAGGGACGCGGAACCGTTAAAGACAGGTGTCACAAACGTTTCCCCCGTGTGCTCCATCAAAAGCGTGGAAGCTTCGATCTTGACAGGATAGTAGTTTTTGTTATCCTCGCCGCTTCGCTTCAGGTAATCCTGATAGGCGTGGGAGGTCTGTGCTTTTGTGGTGACGGGCAGATAGCCTTCCGTTTTGGCGTAGCCGATCTGTACCCCGTCGGTCAGAAGATACTGCGCAAAGAGCCATGACGCCAGAACTTCCTGCGGATTGGCCTTATTAAAGACGCAGACGGAAGGTCCCTGAGAGATCATCTGCGGGTTTGCGGGATCGATCTGCGGCACCATGCGCACCGCCGTTTCAAAGTCCACAAAGGCGTCTTCGCTGATATCGGCGAGGGGAGCCTGCGCGCCCATCCAGGTTGCGCCTGCCGTGGAGTCAACGGCAAAGACACACTGTCCGGCATTGAGAAAGTTAGCGGGATAGCTGGAAATCTTAAAGGTGGAGAAAGCGCCCGTTTTTACATGTCCTGCGATTTCCTGTAAAAAGGCTTCCGTATCCGCGTTGAAAAGCTCGATATCGCCCGCAGCAGTCGAGTAGCCTGCGCCCTTTTGTTTCAGATATTGGATCATCATGTTGTCCGTGGACTTATAGATAAAAGGGATCATCACATTCTGGCCGTTCAAGACGTAGGTGCCGTCCGCGTTCTTTGCGGTGGCGGCCTCTGAAACTTCCCAGATAAAGTCCCATGTCAGCACGTCGGGCAGCGTGTAGCCCAGCTTCTCCACATAATCCTTGTTAATGTAACAGCACTCGGTGGAGCGCATGTAAGGAAGCGCATAGTGGCTGTCTTCCAGCACGCATTCGGAGAGAAACTGGGGGACGATCTCGGCCTGTGTCGGGCCGTCGTAGAGAAGTTCGCTGCCGCCAAGACCATATTTTTTATTTACAAAAAGATCGTCTAAAGGAATTACGGTATTCTTTCCCGTCATATAGGTGGCGATATGATCCGGATAGGTAATGCAGACGTTCGGCGTGGTGCCCGTCGCAATGTTGGTGATCACATCGTTAAAAATCCTCCCATAATCGGTGTAAAGCTTCATATTGACCGTTATATTGGGATAGAGCTTCTCAAAATCAGAGATTGCTTTTTTGTAAACGTCTGTCTGGTTTTTGTTGGTGTCATTTTTTGCCCAAAAGCTGATCTCGTAGGTTTTCGAGGTGTCAAAGCTTTCGGGGACGGCAAATTCAGGCAGAGCCTTGGAGCCGTGACAGCCGGTGAGGGTAAGCAGACTTACCCCGATGATGAGAATCGCCAGTCCCTTTTTCCGTTTTGTATTCATCCCTTCGTCCCTCCTCTGGCTACGCCCGCCATGATCTGCTTGCGAAACAGGAGAAACAGGATCACAAGCGGCACGGAGATCACAACCACGGCCGCCATCATAGCAGGGATATTCGCTCTGCCAAAACCGTTTTCCCGGATTTCCTGAATCCCGTTTGACACCAGATAATAGTCCGCGTCATCGGTGATCAGTCTGGGCCACACATAGGAATTCCAGCATTCGATGATTTTTAAGATCGTAATAGTGACCAGCGTGGGGCGGCAGATGGGGATCATCACCCGGCGCAGGTAGCGTAAGTCCGAAGTGCCGTCCACCTTGGCGGCGTAGTAAAGTTCGTCGGGGATCTGCGCAAAGTTCTCCCGCAGCAGATAGATGTAAAATACCGAAGTCACGGAGGGCAGGATCAGTCCCGTGAACGTGTTGCGCAGTTCCAGATTGGTAACGGTCGTGAAATTCGTGATCACCACCAGCTCATTGGGGATCATCATCAGCGCCAGAAAGAGGGTGAAAACCAGATTTTTTCCCGCAAACTGTAATCTCGCGAAGGCGAAGGCTGCCAGCGTGATGACGACGAGCATCAGTGCGGTGGTGGCAACCGTAAACCAGAGCGTATTTAACAGATACCTGCCAAGCGGAACGGTGGTAAAGGCATCTGCGTAGTTTTGCAGAGTGGGAGAGAGGGTAATAAATTTCGGGATGTATTCCGCGTTATAAGCCCCGTACTCCTTTATCGAAGTCAGCACCATCCAGTAGAAAGGGAAGAGTACGATCAGCGCCCAGAATCCCAGAAACAAATAGATTAATGTTGTAAGAAAACGGTTTTTTTTCATAAGCCCCCCTTATTGATAATGAACATGCTTTTTACTGACTAACAAGTTAATACAGGTGATGGTCAGCACAATGACAAAAAGGATGATTGCCGCGGCTGACGCATAGGAAGGATAGCCGCCGCTGTCCCGGTAGAGCATGTCGTAGACATAGCCGACGATGGTATTCATGCCCGCGGCATTTAAATTCGTACCAAAGAGCGCCACCGCGTCGCTGTAGGCTTTGAAGGCACCGATAAAGCCCGTGATCACCAGATAAAAGAGCATGGGGGAGATCATGGGCAGAGTTATCTTATAGAACATGCGGAACCGTCTGGTGCCGTCCACACTGGCAGCCTGATAGTAGACCGGATTGACGCCTGCCAGCGCGCTTGTGAGGATCAGGATCTTAAAGGGCATGACCACCCACACCGTGTAAAAGCAGAGCACGAACATTTTCGCCCAGTAAGGGCCGTCGATAAAGTCTACGGAACTACCGCCGAAACAGTGGATCAACAGGTTGACCAGACCGTCGGAGTAGGGCGTTTTCTTAAAAAGGATCATAAACACCAGTCCCACTGCCAGCGTATTTGTCACGTAGGGCAGAAAGTAGATGGTCTGAAATAATTCCCGCAAAGGCTTGATGGAGCTTAAAGCCACGGAGATTAAAAGCGCAAGCCCCGTGGAGAGCGGTACCGTGATGACCACCAGAATAAAGGTGTTTTTCAGCGCCTGCAAAAAGTAGGCGTCGTGCAGGACGTAGGAATAGTTGTAGCCGCCGATGTCGTAAAAGGTCTGGGAGGCCGAATTGTATCCCTCCTCAAAGGAATAGATAAATACGTCGATCAAGGGGTAGATCATAAACGCCCCTAAAAACAAGAGCGCGGGCAGCAGGTAGAGCCAGCCTTTTATACTTTTATTCTCCATAAGACGCTCACCTCCCACTCTCAAAAGGGATGCGGCTGCCAGTGGTCTGTTCAAAGAGCAACACCTTCTGCGATTTCAGGAGGAAGCGCACGGTATCCCCTGACAGGTGTTCGCAGCTTTCCGCGTCCACGATGGCGCGCACATTGGGATTTACCGAACACGGATGGGAAGCAAGGATGCTGATATCCCGCCCCAGCACTTCCGGCCGGCTTAAGGCGCAGGTGAAAGTTCCTGTTTCACTGACAAGGAACCCTTCCGGGCGGATGCCGACCTGTACGGGCTGGTCAGGGACGCCTTTCACCTGTAAGACGGTCTCCTCGCCGATGTAGAGCGCACCGTCTTTTACAGTTCCCGTAAAGAGATTGATGGGCGGCGTTCCTAAGAATTTTGCCACAAATAAATTAGCAGGATCGTCGTAGACTTCCTGCGGCTTGCCGATCTGCTGCACCACGCCCTCCTGCATGACGACGATCAGGTCTGAGATGCTCATGGCCTCGTCCTGATCGTGGGTTACAAACAGGGTGGTGATGCCTGTCTTTTTCTGGATCCGCCTGATCTCCTCACGGGTCTGGAGCCTGAGTCTGGCGTCCAGATTAGAGAGAGGTTCGTCCAAAAGCAGGACCCGCGGCAGTTTTACCAATGCTCTGGCAATGGCAACGCGCTGCTGCTGACCGCCCGAAAGCTCAGCAGGCTTTCGCTCTAAAAGCCCGTCAAGCTGTACGAGGGAGGCAGCTTCTTCCACGCGGGAGCGCATTTCTTCTTTGCTCAGCTTTTCCGCACCCTTCAGGTTTTCCAGAGGAAAGCGGATGTTCTGCTCCACATTTAAATGAGGGTAGAGGGCGTAATTTTGGAATACCATGCCCACGCCGCGCTGCTGGGGGGAGAGGGTGGTCACGTCTTCTTCGCCAAAGAAAATTTGTCCCTCCGTGGGCTTTTGCAGGCCGCAGATCAGATTGAGAGTCGTGCTTTTGCCGCAGCCGGAAGGGCCGAGCAGCCCGACCAGACTGCCGTCGGGGATCTCAAAGGTAAAATCGTTTACCGCCACGACCTCCGCCGCAGCCTTTCCCTTTCTGCCCCGCGCGGGGAATTTTTTCGTCAGATGAGAGAGTGTGATTTTCATAATATTACAGTCCTTTCCGAAATCAGATGCCGTATTCATCCCGCAGATCGGCGGATATATGATCCAGATCGGGGTAGACAAAGCTCTCCGTGATGCCCAGCACCCGCAGGCTGTTAAAGAAATACTTTTTGCGCCCGTGGGGGATGATGATCTTGTAGAGCATATTTTCGCTGCAGACATCTTCCAAATGTTTCAGGGAGTTGTGAACCGTGAAGTTAGAGTGCTGGGAGTACATCCGCAGGTTATTTTCTGTAGAACTGCAGGCAAGGATGCGGTTGGTCAGCTCGTGGTTGTGGTGCGCGTGCTTAAAGGCGGGCAGCAGCATTTCCTGTGTCGTATCCGCGTCGATGGGATAGATACAGTTGCCAAAGCCCTCCTGCTCATTCAAAAGACCCGGTGCCAGCACCCACACACAGCCGTCCGTATCCGGCAGCTTTCTGTAAGTCTCCGTGGCGAAAAACACCGCGATCAGGGGAGACTGGCTCCAGTCGAGCATCCTTGTGGGAAGGCCGTAGTGCTGCATCAGGGATACCCAGCCCGCATAGTTGTGTTTCTCCGGAGGATTGTCGATGATCTGTCTGGCGCGGGTGTAAAAGTCGTTTGTGATATAGCGCTCTGCTTCCAGCCTTTTTTTGCTGCGTTGGATGGAAGGAATCAGCGTGAGTGACGCGTTTTCCTCCCCGCGATACCAGAGGCGCATGCCGTGTTTTTGATATAAACTGTCCGCAAACTGCAGCAGTTCGTCGATTGTGCGTATTTCCTGTGTGATCATAGTTACTCCATAATTTTCTGGACGTGACAGTCCGTTTTGTCATAATGATTATAGAAGATTTTGGAAGGATGTACAAGAGCGAATCCGTATACAGAACTGCGAGAGGGATATTTGTGCGGCTGTCGGCGTTTTACTCTGAAAATTCCGTTTTCAGTTTTTCCAGCAGCCGTTCCGCAATGGGTGTAAAAATCTGGTATTTTTTCCATATCAGATATATTTTCGTTTCCAGTTTCGGTGTCAGGGGGCGGAACACAAGTCCGCTTTCCGGGCTTGTATCAATGAGATCAGCAAAGGTCAAAAGATAGCCGAGCTCTTCTTTTACGAAAAGGGAGCCGTTGTAAGACAGACGGAAGGACCCTTCGAGGTGTAAACTGTCCATGCGGTTACCGCACCATCTGGAGATATCGTTTTGCCATCCCTGCTCGGAACAAAACAGGGGAAGCCCGATCAGGTCATCCACGCGGATGGCTTTTTTCTTTGCCAGAGGACAGTCCTTTGGCATGATAAGGCCCCATAGATCAGCCTGCGGGAAGGTCAGGTAATGATAGTTTGCCGCATTGGGTTCCTGCGCCAATACGGCGAAGTCAATGATGCCTTTGTCCAGTTTTTCCGTGACCTGTTCGGTGTCGCCGCTGGTGATATGATAGTGCAGGCCGGGGTAGATTTCTTTAAAGCTTCGGATCGCGGCCGCAAGGTATCTGATCTGGTAAGATTCCGCCAGTCCGAAATAGACGTCGCCGCCTAAAACATCATCTAAAGTGAGAAATTCAGATGCGATCTTATCCGCCATTTTCACCAGATCTTCTGCCCGTTTTCGCAGCAGGATACCTTCTTCCGTCAGTTGTATGCTGAAACTGTGGCGCGTGAACAGTTTTTTCCCAAGTTCCTCTTCCAGAGATTTTAACTGCTTGGAAAGCGTAGGCTGCGTAACGTGGAGCAACTGTGCGGCTCGGGTCATATTTTCCTCTCTTGCCACGGCAAGAAAATATCGCATGGTTCGCAGTTCCATTTAGCATCCCTTTCTGTGATATTCAAAAAGATTATATCATGTTATTAATTATAACCATTAGCAAAATAAAAAGCAAGAGAACATAATAACAACAGAACAGGAAGTTTTTTTACTGTGGCGTTTAAAAAGAAAAAGTGACAAAAAATAAAGGAATGGAAAGAGAGGTAACTGTAACATGGAAAATACTGTGAAACTGGAACTGACAACCGGATGGGATAAGACTTTCCCGAAAAGCGCAAAGGTGAACCACCGCAAGGTGACATTTTCCAACCGTTACGGCATTACGTTGGCGGCGGACCTTTATGAGCCCAAAACGGCGGAAGGGAAGCTGGCTGCAATTGCGGTGTGCGGACCCTTTGGTGCGGTGAAGGAGCAGGCGGCAGGATTGTATGCGCAGACCATGGCGCAGCGCGGTTTTCTAACCCTTGCCTTCGACCCTTCCTTTACCGGAGAAAGCGGCGGCATGCCCCGTTACATGGCTTCACCGGATATCAACACGGAGGATTTTCAGGCGGCGGTGGATTTCCTTTCCGTACAGGAAAACGTTGACCCCGGGTGCATCGGTATTATCGGCATCTGCGGCTGGGGCGGACTGGCGCTCAACGCGGCGGCGTTAGATACCCGCATTAAGGCGACGGTTGCCTCCACTATGTATGATATGACCCGCGTTAATGCCAACGGCTATTTTGATGCAGAGGATTCCGCGGATGCGCGCTATGCAAAGAAAGAAGCCATGAACGCCCAACGGCTCGTGGATTATCAGAATGGCAGCTATGCGCGGGGCGGCGGTGTTGTCGATCCGCTTCCTGCGGATGCCCCCTTTTTCGTGGCGGATTATCACGATTATTACAAAACGAGCCGCGGTTATCATGAGCGTTCCCTGAATTCAAACGACGGCTGGAATGTGATCGGGTGTATGTCCTTTATGAACCAGCCGATCCTTCAGTACAGCAACGAGATCCGCAGCGCGGTCCTTATCATGCACGGGGAAAAGGCGCATTCCTGTTACTTCAGCCGGGACGCTTATGCCGCCATGGTGAAGGATAATCCTTATTCAGACAACAAGGAGCTGCTGATCATTCCGGATGCGGTGCATACGGATCTGTATGACGGCGGCGGAAAGGATGCGATTCCGTTTGATAAGCTGGAACAGTTCTTCGCAGAAAATTTGAAATAAAAGCTAAAGGAGGCGTGAGGTGAGAAAAGGATTTCGTTCAGGGGTAATCATTTTGTTGACGCTTCTATTGACAGCTTGCGGGCAGAATGCCGCAGAGGAAACCGACATGACCGGGAGCACCGAGACAATTCAGGCGGCAGTCATAGAAACAGCACCCACAGATGAATCTATGGAATCCGTAGAAGGCTTGGCGGTTACGGACAGAGAAGAAAGCGAGCCGTCAGCGGAGGAGAAAATTATCATGAAAGCGGAGTTTGATTTTGAAACAAGGGCTGTCATGTTAAACAGCGGATATGAGATGCCGATCAACGGTCTCGGAACTTACAGCCTTCATGGGGATGAATGTATCGGTTCTGTGAAATGTGCGTTATCAAACGGTGTTCGTCTGATTGATACGGCCTCTGCCTATGGCAATGAAGAGGAAGTAGGGCAGGCGGTCAGGGAAGCGATTGAGGAAGGAATCATAAGGCGCGAGGATGTTTTTGTGACGACAAAAATCTATCCGGGCGACGAGATGAAACATCCCGCGCAGGCGATTCAGGCATGTATAGACCGGCTGGATATCGGCTATGTGGATTTAATGCTTCTGCATCATCCCGATCCGAATGATGTGGAGGCATACAAAGCAATGGAACAGTTCGTAAAGGAAGGAAAAATCCGTTCGATAGGACTGTCAAACTGGTATGTGGAGGAATTGACTGAGTTTCTGCCGCAGGTGGAGACTGTCCCCGCACTGATTCAGAATGAGATCCATCCCTATTATCAGGAGAATGAGGTAATTCCATACATTCAGGATTTAGGGATTGTAGTACAGGGATGGTATCCTTTGGGCGGCAGAGGACATACGGCGGAATTGCTTGGAGATCCGGTTATTATTGAAATCGCTAAGGGACATGGCGTGTCTTCCGCACAGGTGATTTTACGCTGGAATCTGCAAAAGGGGGTAGTAGTTATTCTCGGTTCCTCTAATCCGGACCATATCAAAGAAAATACGGAAGTTTACCATTTCAGCCTGACAGAAGACGAGATGGCGCGGATTAACACGCTTGACCGGGGTGAAAAACACGACTGGTATTAGGTAGAGCGCCTTTTTTAATAATATTTAAATAACATATTGACACGGTGTCAGAATTGAATTATATTATCTGTATTGACACGGTGTCAGAATGCCAAAAAGGGAGGCGCTAAATGCCAAAGGGATCAGAAGAACTGACGGCGGCACGAAAAGAGGAGATCATAACAGCCTGCGCCGCGTTGTATCGGACCATGAGTTTTAAGGAGATCACTATCAAGGAAATCGGGAATGCGACTACCTTTACCCGCACTTCCATCTACAATTATTTTCAGACGAAGGAAGAAATTTTTCTGGCCCTGCTGCAGAGGGAGTATGAATTGTGGGTCAGCCGTCTGAGACAGATTCGGGCGGAGCATGAAAAGATGACCAGAGAAGAATTTGCGGATGCACTGGCCCGCTCGCTGGAAGAGCGGAAAAATCTTCTGAAGATCATGTCCATGAACCATTATGACATGGAAGAAAACAGCCGGATTGAACGATTGATTGAATTTAAGACGGCATATGGGAAGTCGCTTGCGGAGGTCAGGAACTGTCTGGATCAGTTTTTTCCGGAAATGGCGGCTCAGGATAAGCAGGATTTTATCTTCTCTTTTTTCCCGTTTATGTTTGGGATCTATCCGTATACGGTGGTGACGGAAAAACAGAGGGAGGCCATGAAAGAGGCAAAAGTAAATTATGTGTATATGACGGTTTATGAGATCACATACGCGGAGGTAAAAAAATTACTAGGTGTGTGAGTTGGTATGAAAAGATGAATTAAAATTGTATGGAAGGAGAACTGTCTTATATATGAAAAAAATGTATTTTGTTCTTATGACACTTGCACTCGTTGTGGGGCTTGCCGCCTGCGGCAGTGGGAAAGATGCAGGAGATTCCGCAAACGGCGCTGAGACAGATGTTTCTGCGCAGACTGAAAATGGGCAGACCGCGCAAGAAGAAAGCGGTACAAAGCAGGATGCGGAGCAGAGTGATGAATCGTTATCCGACGCGCAGGAGCCGGGACTAAGCGGTGAACCATCAGCGGAAGAACCGGAAGGGGCAGAAACGAAATCACTTGTCGTTTATTTCTCAGCTACAGGGAATACGAAGGCTGTTGCGGAAACACTGGCAGGACTGCAGGATGCGGATATCTTTGAAATTGTGCCCACACAGCCCTATACAGACGAGGATCTGAATTATCGTGACAGCACCACGCGCGCAACGGTGGAGCAGAATGACCCGGATGCCCGTCCTGCCATACAGGACAGCATAACGGATTTTGAGCAGTATGATGTCGTCTATGTGGGCTATCCTATTTGGTGGGGCGATATGCCGCGCATCCTATATACATTTTTTGATACTTATGATTTTAGCGGAAAGACCATTGCCCCGTTTTGTACCAGCGGCGGCAGCGGGCTTTCGGGAACACCGGAAACGATTGCCGGACTGGAAGCGGGTGCCGAGGTTCTGGACGGACTCTCGGTGGCAGGTTCGCAGGCGGATCAATCTGATGATGCAGTAGCAGACTGGCTGAACGGGCTGGGTCTTGCCAAGTAGGAGGTTACGGCATATGAAATATACCAAACTGGGAAATTCGGATTTGAATGTATCCCGTATCTGCATGGGCTGTATGGGATTTGGGGATGCGGCAAACGGGCAGCATTCGTGGACGCTTGACGAGGAGCATTCCCGTGAAATTATAAAACATGGGTTAGAGCTCGGCGTCAATTTCTTTGACACGGCAATCGCTTATCAGAGCGGCACTAGCGAGCAGTATGTAGGCAGGGCGCTGCGGGATTTTGCCAAGCGTGACGAGGTGGTTGTGGCGACCAAATTCCTGCCCCGCACACAGGAGGATATTGCGGCGGGGATTACAGGGCAGCAGCATATCGGGCGTATGATAAATAAGAGCCTTGAAAATCTCGGTATGGAGTATGTGGATCTGTACATTTACCATATGTGGGATTATCAGACGCCGCTTTACGACATCATGGAAGGCCTGAACAATATTGTTAAGGCGGGAAAGGCAAGGCATATCGGTATTTCTAATTGTTTTGCATGGCAACTCGCAAAGGCAAATGCGTTGGCGGAAAAAGAAGGCTTTGCAAAGTTCGTTTCCGTTCAGGGGCATTATAATCTGATCTTTCGCGAGGAAGAAAGGGAGATGGCGAAGCTGTGCGCGGAGGATCACATTGCCATGACGCCTTACAGCGCGCTGGCAGGCGGACGTTTGTCAAAGGCTCCCGGTGAGACTTCAAAACGTCTTAATGAAGACAGTTATGCAAAATCCAAGTACGATACAACGGCTGGGCAGGACGGCGTGATCATTGAGCGCGTGATGGAACTGGCAAAGAAATATGGTGTATCCATGACGGAGATTTCCCTTGCGTGGCTGTTGTCAAAAGTGACGGCTCCGGTGGTCGGGGCGACAAAACTGCACCATATGGAAGGTGCGGCGAAAGCGGTGGATTTGGTCCTTACGGAGAAAGAGAGGGCATATCTGGAGGAGCCGTATGTTCCGCATGCGCTGGTGGGCGTTATGGCGCAGAATACGGTTTCGGCAGCAAAAGAGAAGCACGTCTGGTCAACGGGAGATCAGAAAATATAGAAGGTGCGGGCATGAGCAAAAATGAGTAGACAGATAAAAAAGACAGGGCTATAATGAAGCAAAAAAGATAGAGAGGGTATTTTGATGAAAGTACTGATGATCAACGGCAGTCCCCGAGTGGGCGGCAACACATCCATCGCCTTAAAGGAGATGGAGCAGGTTTTTGCGGCGCAGGGCGTGGAGACGGAAACCATTCAGATTGGCAATCAGGACATCCGCGGTTGTATCGCCTGCGGCACCTGCGCGGAGAAAGGCAAATGCGTGTTTGACGATGCGGTGAACGAGATAGCGCCGAAGTTTGAAGCCTGCGACGGGCTGGTGATCGCGTCCCCGGTTTACTATGCGTCCGCCAACGGCACGCTAATCTCTTTCTTAGACAGACTGTTTTACAGCACGCCTTTTGATAAAGCGATGAAAGTGGGCGCAAGCGTGGTAGTGGCAAGGCGCGGCGGCCTGTCGGCTACCTTTGACGAGCTGAACAAGTATTTTACGATCTGCGGAATGCCTGTCGCGTCCAGCCAGTATTGGAACAGCGTCCATGGGAGAGTACAGGGCGAGGCGGCGCAGGATGCGGAAGGTTTGCAGACGATGAGAATGCTGGCGAAGAATATGACCTTTTTGATGAAAAGTATTGCGCTTGGAAAGGAGAAGTACGGCTTACCGGAGAAGGAGCCGGTGCAGAGGACGAACTTTGTTAGGTAGTTTCTGACAAGGAATAAGAGTTGAATGAAGGGCTGTGTGTCACGAGGGACGCACAGCCCTTTTAATGGCTTCAAAACTTTCTTCGCTCAGATCGTGTTCTACCCGGCAGGCGTCCGCATGGGCAGTCTCCTTTGGCACGCCGATGCTCATCAGCCAGTCGGAGAGGATGGTGTGACGTTCCAGCACGTTTTCGGCACGTTCTTTTCCGCTGTCGGTAAGCGTGATATAGCCGTTTTCGGACATGGTGATATAAGCTTTTTCGCGCAGATTTTTCATGGCAATGCTGACGCTTGGCTTGGTAAAATTCATTTCATTTGCAATATCGATGGAGCGCACCTGTCCCAGCCTTTTCTGTAATAAAAGAATGGTCTCCAGATAATCTTCCTGCGATTCATCCGCGCGGTGTTTGATGTAGCTCATGCAGTTCCTCCGTTTTTGGGTTTTGTTTATATATATAATGATGATACCATCTTCCCCGGAGAAAGACAAGGAAGCCATAGAGAAACACTGATAAAAAATTTGCAAAAGATATTGACAAATGGAGTTAGTTATATTAAACTCTATATTAGTTAGTGTAAACAAACCGATATAGAATATGAGAATAATATAGTAAAAAAGAGACTTGGAGGCGGCATATGAATTTGAAAGAGGCAAAAGTCGGTGAAGAATATATTGTCAAGGACATCGAGGCGCAGGATGAAGAATTGAAGTCATTCCTCTTTTCGCTTGGCTGTTACAGCGGGGAGCCGATCACGGTGATCTCCCACATCAAGGGGGGCTGCGTGGTCTCGATCAAGGACGCAAGATACAATATGGATACTGATTTAGCGCAGGCTATTTCAATATAATTGCTTTGTGCCTGTTTGACGGAAAGTCTGTTTTCTTTGTGCCGATGAAAATGGCGGCACTGTTTTTTGAAACATAAGTTAGCCATAACTAACAAAGAAACCGACAGATGACGATGCGGGATGGCACAGAGCAAAAAGGAAATGAGAATGAGGAGGATGCAGGAAATGAGAATTGCACTGACGGGAAATCCAAACAGCGGAAAAACTACGATGTACAACGCCCTCACCGGCAGAAATGAAAAGGTCGGCAACTGGGCGGGCGTCACCGTGGAGAGGAAAGAGAGCCCGATCAAAAAGGCTTATCATGACGGAACGGAGGAGCTGATCGCGGTCGATCTGCCGGGTGCTTATTCGATGTCGCCCTTCACGTCCGAAGAGAGCATCACCAGTGGCTATGTGAAAAATGAAAACCCGGACGCGATCATCAATATCGTGGACGCCACTAACTTAAGCCGCAGTCTGTTTTTTACGACCCAGCTTTTGGAACTGGGCATTCCGGTGGTGGTAGCCTTAAATAAGAGCGATATCAATGAGAAGAAAGACACCGAGATCAATGTGGAACGCCTGTCTGCAAAGCTGGGCTGTCCCGTCTTGCAGACGGTATCCACTTCTTCCGGAAACAACGGCTTAAAGGCGGTGGTTGAAAAGGCGGCTTCCGTAAAAGGAGCCGGTCAGAAAGCGCCTTATGTGCAGGGGGACATCGATCTGCATGACAAGGCGGCAGTGGAGGCGGCGGATAGAAAGCGCTTTGCCTTTGTCAATGAGATCGTAAAGAGTGTGGAGAAACGAAAAGTCCTGACAAAGGAAATGAACGGTCAGGATCAGATCGACGCAGTGCTTACTAGCCCATGGCTCGGTATTCCGATTTTCGCGGTCGTTATGTTTTTGGTATTTTATATTTCGCAGTCGACCTTAGGCACATGGATTGCCGACTGGCTGGTCGGCTGGATTGAGATGTTTCAGGAGTGGGTGGCAGGTCTTGTTGAGAATGCGAATCCCTTCTTACAGTCCCTGCTGGTGGACGGCATCATCGGCGGCGTAGGCGCTGTGGTAGGTTTTTTGCCGCTCGTGATGGTGATGTACTTCCTGATCGCGCTGCTTGAGGACTGCGGCTATATGGCCCGCGCGACAGTAGTGCTTGATCCCATTTTTAAACGGGTGGGACTTTCGGGAAAATCCGTGATCCCTATGGTGATCGGTACGGGCTGCGCGATCCCCGGCATCATGGCCTGCCGCACCATCCGCAACGAGAGGGAAAGGCGGGCGACCGCTATGCTGACGCCTTTTATGCCCTGCGGTGCGAAACTGCCGGTGATCGCCCTGTTTGTGGGCGCGTTCTTTCCGGAGGCGCCATGGGTGGGGACTCTCATGTATTTTGTGGGAATCCTCCTGATTTTACTAGGCGCACTGTTGGTGAATGCAGTGACGGGCTATAAATTCAGAAAATCCTTTTTCATCATTGAACTGCCGGAGTATAAGCTTCCCAGTGTAAAGAGGGCAGTGATTTCTATGCTCGGGCGCGGTAAGGCTTACATTGTCAAAGCGGGTACTATCATTCTGGTCTGTAATACAATCGTACAGATCATGCAGTCCTTCAACTGGCAGTTACAGGTAGTGGAGGAAGGGATGGAAAGTACATCTATTCTGGCGACGATCGCTTCCCCCGTGGCGGTACTGCTTTTGCCCATCGTCGGCATCATGGCATGGCAGCTTGCGGCGGCGGCAGTTACCGGCTTTATTGCCAAAGAAAATGTGGTCGGTACGCTGGCAGTCTGCTATGGACTGAGCGCTTTCATTGATACCGAAGAACTGGCGCTTGTCGGGGACGGCAATGTGGTGGCGCAGGCGATGGCGCTCACGAAGGTGGCGGCGCTTGCTTATCTGATGTTTAATCTATACACGCCGCCCTGCTTCGCGGCGCTTGGCGCAATGAATTCGGAGATGCAGAGTAAGAAGTGGCTCTGGGCAGGTATCGGGTTACAGATGGGGACTGGTTTTACGGTGGCTTTTCTGGTGTATCAGATCGGTACGCTCGTCACCACAGGCACCTTGGGAGCAGGCTTTGTGCCGGGACTGCTCGCGGTGGCGGCGATGGCTCTGGCGGTGACGGTTTTAGTACGCCGGACGAACAGGCAGTTTGCGGTGGAATATGAGTTGCACAAAGCGGCTTAAAGGAATAGAATAAGAGCGGGTAACAATCCGTGGAAGGAGCAGTTATATGGGGAATCTGGTCATTATCGGTATTGTGGCGGTTTTGGTGGGTATGGCTGTGCGTTCCATTGTTAAGGCGAAGAAACAAGGCGTAAAATGTATCGGCTGTCCTTCGTCGGGCGCGTGTCACTGTGACTGCGGTAAAGAAAAATAATACCACCTTATGTGATAAAAAAAGAAGCAGCGGGAATGGTCTCGCGGCTTCTTTTTTGATGTTTTTGTGTGTTTTACAATTCATTTTATAGAGAATGTTTTCTGAGTGCGGTATTTAGTTTAATGTTTTATGATTTATCATAATATCGTTTCAATTTCCTGCCCGTGATCAGGCACATCGAACTTCCGAAGATGCCCAAGATCAGCATCATCAGCGCAGCGCCGGAACCTTTTCCCGTACCGAAGAGCGTCTGCAAAATCGGCAGATAGCCGTGCGCCGCCATAAAGGGTTCGCATACCTGATCCACCATAAAACCGCCTAAAAACAAACCGATCGGTATGGTAAAAAACTGAAAGGTATTGCGGCAGGCATAAACGCGGCCCTGCAGTTCCACGGGAATGGTGGTTCTAAGGATCACATCCAGATTAGCATCCATGATGGGCACGACGCTCCAGCCGATAAGCTGTCCGATACACCAAAGAAACGGGCTTCTGGAAAATGCCAGAATGAAATTCTCACTGCCCAGCGAAAACAGCATCGTCAGATAAATCACCCGCACACGGTTTTTCGGTGTCGGCAAAAGCGGAACCAAAAGGCTTCCCATAATCATGGCGATCCCGGCGCAGGAAGTGACAATGCCGAGCATGGAGGTACCGCCTCTGGGATTAGGAATCACATAACCGGGCAGCGTGGCGTCAAAAGCAGATGCCGTCAGGTTGACCCCTGCCATAAACAGGATTAGGGTCAGGATCAGCGGATTTTCCTTTAAGAACGCAAGCCCTTCCCCGGCAAGTTTCAGCAGGCCCTCATCCTTTTGGCCTTCGCTTTTCGGAATCCGAATGCAGCATAAAAGCGTAGTAAAAGCGATGACAAAACTGGTAAGATCGACCGCGATCACCAGAGTGAGGCCCGCAAAGGAATACAGGGCGGCAGCAAGCAGGGGATTGAGGATGGAAATCAGCGATCTTGACAGAGATCGCAGGCCGCTTGTCTTCTGGTAATGCTTTTCGGGGACGATCAACGTCATTGCCACCTCTGAGGCGGGCTGCTGCACGGTGTTCATCAGTCCTGACAACACATTCAGGGCATAGAGATGCCATACAGCCAGTTGGTTTGTCCGAAAGAGTACGAAAACGAGGACCGTGCACACTGCCGCGAACAGATCGCAGACGAGCATCGTCTTTTTCTTATCAAACCGGTCCGTCAGGGCGCCCGCAAAAATACTCATGATCACATAGGGCGCGTAGGTACAGATCGTAAGCGCCGCCGTGCCCAGAGATGACCCCGTCTTTTCATACAGCCACAAAGTCAAGGCAAAGCCGGTGATGCTGCTGCCAAGCTGCGAGAGACTCTGCGTGCTCCAGAGCAGAAAAAAATCCTTCAGTTCCTTAAAATCGTTTCTATTTAATTTTTCCATGTTACTTTGCTCCTTTTCGTTTTTTGATTTCCCAAAACAGAAGCAAAGTCTGAGGATGTCAGCAAAGAGCCGATCCTCCATGCAGTCTCCTCAGACTCTGCATGGAGCCGATGCAATGCAAAGAATCATTTCCGTTTCCTTTCCCGTCGCGGCGGACGGTGTCATCGCATAGAAGACACATACGTTTTCGCTACAAAAGCGCCGCAATTGAATATATTATAATGGATGGACAGCAGAAGCGCAAGCGGCTTGAAAATGTAGGAAAATTGTACTAAAATAATTAAATATAGGTTTTGGGATAAAAATGGGACGCAGGCGAGGGGTGGAACATGAAAAGGAGCATGAAAACAACAATCGTTGCGATCATTTTGATTTGTATTATGACAGGCGGGCTTTTGGCCTGCGGCGCGGGGGAAGCGGCGGTCGCGGACGGTCCGCCGGATGAGGAAGAAAACGAGGCGCTCTCGGGTGAGATCACCTTTTGGCACAGCTTTGTGCAGGGATCGCGCATGGAGGCCGTGGAGCGTGCCATAAAGCAGTTTGAAGTAAAATATCCGAACGTAAAAGTCCATGTAGAGACGATGCCATGGTCGGATTTTAAGAGCAGATGGAAGGCGGGCGTGGAGACGGGAGACCTGCCCGATATCAGTACAGCCTGCAATATGTACGATGTGGAGGAGATGGTTCATGCCGGTATCCTACAACCGACGGACGAGGTGATCGATGCGATCGGCAGGGATAAGTTTTCCGACAATGTGCTGGGCAAACTTACGCAGGACGACGGCGTTTACGGGATTCCATATTATTCCCACGCTTATGTCATGTGGTTTCGAAAGGATTTGCTTTTGCAAGCGGGACTTTCCGTGCCGGAGACATGGGAGGAGCTGTATGAGGCGGCAAAGACTTTGACGGATCGGGATAACGGAATTTATGGCTGTCCGGTTTCCATGGGCCCGCAGGATTTTATGTCAACCATTAACCTGCATATGTATGTGCGTTCCGGCGGCGGCAGCCTTCTGAAGGACGATGGGACGGCGAACCTGACAAGCGATCTGGCGCTTGCAGGGATCGATTACTGGGTCAGGATGTACGAGGATTGCTCGCCGAAAGAGACCGTTGACTATAGCGTAATAGAGCAGGCAGGACTTTTTTATGAGGGGAAGACAGCCTTTGACTTTAACTCCGGTTTTCACATATCGGGTGTGGCGGGAAAACGGGAAGACCTACTGCCTGCGATCTCCTGTCAGACGCTGCCGCGCATGAATAAAGGGGATGAGCCGTACAGTGCTGTTGTGTCTCATATCCCGCTTGTTTTGTATCGGGATGCTGACAGTACGGATGTGTGTAAAGTTTTTTTGAAATTTCTCTATGAGGAGGAGAACTATATTGATTTTTTAGATTCCATTCCGGTAGGAATGCTGCCATCCATCCGTGGGATCGCAGGGACGGAACGCTATCAGAGCAATGAGATGCGAAAACAGTTTGCTGCCGAGGAGGAGATTATCAGGGAGGCAATGTTAAACGGTACGGCACTCGGTTTTGAGAACGGCCCCAATCTGCAGGCGGGGATCCTCACCAGCAGCGGCGTGATCGAGAAGATGTTTCAGGAGATCGTAAAGGACGGAAAACCGATCGGGGAGGCCGCGCAGGACGCGGAAGATGAACTTAACAGATTATTTGAGAAAGCGGCTGGGCAGTAGGAGGCGTACGGATGGCTAAGATGTCTGATAAACAGTTGGCAAAAAACAAAAGAGGATATTTGAATGCCATTGTGGTAGCGGTGCTTCTTTTGGCGCTTCTTCCGATCACCGTCTTTTTTTACAGTTTTATTCAAAGGCAGCTTTTCAGCGAGAGAAACGGGCATCTGATGGAAATTACGCAGAAAGTGGCGGATCAGATTGAAACCATAACGATGTCAGGGATGGAAAAAGCCGGTGTGGCGGTCGCCTATCTGTTAAGAGCGGACATCAGTGACGAGGAAGCTCTCTTTCGGGAACTGAAGGAATTGTCTAAAGTGGGACTGAATGAGGACAACGTGATCGTGGTCTTTGACGCGGAAGGCAATTATTACACGGATACGCAGAAGAAGGGAAAATGGAAGGATACCCGGTTTTTAGAGCAGGGGGCGGACAGCGGAACAGGGATTTCGACGCTTCCTTATGACACGATCAATACGTATCTTTTTTGCGTAAAGAGACCGGAGCAGCCCTATCCGATCGGGGATACGGGCATTGTGCTCACGCATATCGCCATAGCCATCAACATGGAAAATGTACAGGAGATGATCAATGTTTCCGGTTTTGGTGAGAGCTGTATGACCTACATCGTTACGCCGGAGAATAAGCGTACCTATCAGTATACCTTTGGGAAGCACTTTATTGAGACGGCGGATATCATGGATACGTTATCCGGCTGTAAATTTTTGCGGGGCGGCGAGGCGGCGGATCTGCAGCGTGCGGTGCAGGAATCCGCCACGACGGGTATGGAGTTTGTCTATACCGACGGGACGCAGTATTTTGTGAGCACGGCGGGGCTGACGGGAAAATCCCTGTTGCTCTTTGTGCCGACGGGGGTGCTCAGCAGCAATGTGCGCAGTTATCTGGGTATTACCCTGCTCTATTTTGCGGTAATAGCGGTGGTAGTGGCCGGTCTGTTCGGCTTTGCTTTTTCCTCGGCAGTAAAGGTGAAAGCGGATAGAAAAGTAATCGAAAAACAGATGGAAGTAAACCGCAAACTGGAAGAGTACAACGAAAGGCTGCAGGAGGCGAAGGAGGGAGCGGAGCATGCCAGCCGGGCAAAGTCGGAATTTCTTTCCAATATGTCCCATGACATCCGCACACCTATGAATGCAATCATCGGTTTTACGGTGATCGCAAGCTCTAATATTGATAACAAAGAAAAACTGCAGGACTGCCTGAATAAGATCGCCGCTTCCAGTAACCATCTTTTGTCGCTGATCAACGATATTCTGGATATGTCAAAGATCGAGAGCGGTAAGATACAATTGCAGGAGCAGGAATGCAATCTTTCCGTGGTGATGCACAATCTGGTCAACATGGTGCAGTCACAGGTGAGCGCAAAGAATCTGGACTTTTTTGTGGAGACGAACGATGTGGAGCATGAGGATGTGGTCATCGACTCCCTCAGACTCAATCAGGTGCTGATCAATATCGTGGGAAATTCCGTAAAGTATACGGAGAGCGGAAGCGTCACGCTGCAGATCAGAGAACTTCCATCCGATCATCCGGAGATAGGGAATTTCAGGATATCGGTTAAAGATACGGGTATCGGCATGAGCAAGGATTATCTGCCCTATGTCTTTGACGTGTTCAGCCGGGAACGAAATTCTACGGTCAGCAAGATTCAGGGTACGGGACTGGGGCTTGCCATCACCAAGAATATCGTGGAGCTGATGGGCGGTAAGATCACGGTGGAGAGCGAACTGGGGAAGGGCTCCGAGTTCATCATCCATCTGCCGGTCAAATTGGCGCAGCAGGATGTGGATTCGCCGCAGGTGGAACAGCTTTCAGGTTGCCGCGCGCTAGTGGTGGACGATGATTTTGAAATCTGCAGCAGCGTTTCTAAGATGCTAAAAAAGATCGGCATGGAGCCGGAGTGGACAATATCCGGCAAGGAAGCGGTTTTGAAAGCAGAGTCGTCTGTAGACACGGATAGACGGTATTGCGTATATATCATTGACTGGCAGATCCCTGATATCAATGGGATCGAGGTGGCAAGACGCATCCGCAGGGTTCAGGGCAGCGCGCTCATCTATATCCTGACGTCCTATGATTACTCCGAGATGGAGGAAGAAGTAAGGGGAGCGGGTATCACGGGCTTTATCCAGAAACCGTTGTTTCTTTCTACGTTGCGAAACCTGCTTTTAAAAAGTGTTGGAGAGGCGAAGGAACCGGAAGAAGAAAACCACGTGTATTCCTTTGCGGGGATACGCCTTTTGATGGCGGAGGACGTGGAGTTAAATGCCGAGATCGCCGTCGAGATCTTGGGCGCGAGCGGCGTGCAGGTGGATGTTGCCGTAAACGGCAGACTGGCTGTGGAACGGCTGCAGGAGATGGGGCCGGACTACTATGCGGCTGTTCTGATGGATGTGCAGATGCCTGTCATGAACGGATACGAGGCAACCAGAGAGATTCGGGCACTGAAGGATCCGGCGCTTTCAAGGATCCCCATTATTGCCATGACGGCGAACGCCTTCGAAGAAGACAAGGCGGAAGCGCTGGCAGCAGGCATGGACGCTCATATCGCAAAGCCGGTTGAAGTGTCTGTCCTTATGGAAACGCTGGCAAAATTCTTATAAAGGTATGGGAAACGGGCCGGCGCTGATGTAATTGTATGTAATGTGATTGTATGGAATAAAGGAACAAGGGAAGGAGCAGGGAAACGGGCGGTATGGAGTATATTAGAATTAATGAGAATGGGATTCATATTGTGTTTGGCATTACGAAAAAGCGGCAGTTGAAACTGCTGCATTTTTCACACGCTCCATTTTGTGAAGACGAGCTTTGCAAACTCGGTAAGGAGTGCAAGGAGGAGGATCAGGAGCGGAGAAGGCAGCTTATGGAGGAAGCCTTTCAGCTCGTACAGGTCAGCTTTTCCGGATATGACCGCCCTTATGAGAAGCACGGTAATAAGCATATCGTGACGGCGCCCGGCTATCTGCTCACTTATGAAGGAATGCGGGATGAGGAGAATGAGACGGGCCGCAGGCTTACCATCACCCAGAGAGATGAGCAGATCACGCATGCCCGCGTGGAGACGGTGATGCAGTTTTATCGGGGCACGTCTGTTGTCCGTATGTGGAGTACGGTTACGAATGAGGGCGGCGATACGCAGTGTCTGGAATATCTTTCGTCTTTCTGCTACACCGGCATAGAGAAGGAAGGAGAGGCGTCTTCCGATGAGAAGATGCGGGTGCGGATTCCCTACAACGGCTGGCAGAAGGAGATGAGCGTAAAGGAGTACCGCTTTAGTGATGTGGGACTTGCCCAAACCCAGCCGGGCGTCTATCAGCGTACTTCTCAGGTCATGGAGATCACCAATACAGGAAATTGGTCGACGAAGAAATATCTGCCCCTCGGTTATGTGGAAAATACGCAGGCGCACACGGCCCTGTTCTGGCAGATCGAGCACAACGGCTCATGGCATTATGAGATCGGAGACCAGAACGCGCACTTTTATGTCTGCGTCAGCGGGCCGACCGAGGCGCAGTCGCATTGGTTTAAGAACCTTGCGCCGGGAGAGGGCTTTACCTCCGTGCCCGTGGCAGTGGGCGTCTGCGAGGGCAGTTTTGAGAAAGCGATGGGTGAACTGACCAAATACCGCCGTCTGATCCGCAGAAAGAATCAGGATAATGAAAATTTGCCCGTGATTTTTAACGATTACATGAACTGCCTTTTCGGCGATCCCACCACTGAGAAGGAACTGCCTTTGATCGAGGCGGCTGCAGAAAGCGGCTGCGAATACTTTGTCATCGACGCGGGCTGGTATGCGCCCGGAAGCTGGTGGGACAGCGTGGGCGAATGGCAGGAGTGCTGGGAGCGCTTCCCGAACGGCATTAAAGAAGTAACGGACCGTATCAGGGAAAGGGGCATGATCCCCGGCGTCTGGCTGGAACTCGAGGTTATGGGCATCAATTGTGAAAAGGCGAAGAAGGCGCCCGACGACTGGTTTTTTGTGCGGCACGGGAAAAGGGTGTTTGACAGGAGCAGATACCAGCTTGATTTCCGTAATCCGGCGGTCATCGACCATGTAAACGAAGTGATCGACCGCGTGGTGAATGAGTACGGCGTGGGTTATATTAAGATGGATTATAATATCGAGCCGGGCATCGGTACGGAACTTGGCGCCGAGAGCGTGGGACAGGGGATGCTTGAACATGAAAAGGCGTATCTTTCGTGGCTGGACAGCGTGTTTGTAAAGTACCCTGATCTGGTGATCGAAAACTGTTCCAGCGGTGGTCTGCGCATTGATTATGCGCTGCTGTCGCGCTACAGCATCCAGTCTACTTCCGATCAGGAGGATTACCGCAATTATGCGACGATCGCGGCGAATGCGCCCACAGGCGTTACTCCGGAGCAGGGCGCAATTTGGTCTTATCCGCAGCGGGCGGGGGATAAAGAGGAAGTCATTTATAATATGATCAATGCCATGCTGGGGCGTATCCATCAGTCGGGGCATCTGGCACAACTGCCCGCAGAGCGCGTGGCATTGGTGAAAGAGGGCATCGTCTGTTATAAACAGATCCGCGGCGATATCAAACAGGCGCTTCCGTTCTGGCCGCTCGACCTGACCGATAACGAGGATCTCTGGGCCTGCGGCGGCCTGCAGCTTTCGGATAAGGCTTATCTGGCGGTGTGGAAACGGCAGATGGAAGGAAAGAATAATGACAGGCGCATCAGGCAGGGGACGGTCTGCACGGAAACCGAACTGACGATTCCGTTAGGAAGCCTTCCTTTGGCGAAGGAAGGACTCAAGGTTTCCTGCCTCTATCCCCAAAAGGAGGGGACGGTTTTTCGGATGGAAGGAGACGCGCTGACAGTCACGTTTGAGAAGCCTGTGATGGCGAGACTGTTTGTGATTGAAAAAGGGGATGCGCCATGTTAGTGCACACGATCGATCCGGTATACGATAAGGACTCGGAAATTTTGATCTTGGGAAGCTTCCCGTCCGTGAAGTCACGGGAACAGCGGTTTTTCTACGGACACAAGCAGAACCGCTTCTGGCGGGTCTTAGCGCAGGTGCTTGGCTGCGAGATACCGGAGAGCATTGAACAGAAAAGAGAAATGCTGCTTTCCCATCACATAGCAGTGTGGGATGTGA
This sequence comes from Lachnospiraceae bacterium UBA7196, assembly GCA_002490835.1. GTDB lineage: Bacteria > Bacillota > Clostridia > Lachnospirales > Lachnospiraceae > UBA3282. Next base: position 52,980 of record DKUU01000007.1, read on the forward strand.
TCGCAAGCTGTGAGATCACGGGGTCTTCGGATGCCAGCATCCGCGACGTGACGCCGAATGACTTGTCACGGATTCTGAATGCTGCGGATATCCGTGCTATTTATACCAACGGCGGCAAGGCTTATCAGCTTTATCAGAAGTACCTTTTACCGGCGACAGGGAGAGAGGCGTATCTGTTACCGTCTACCAGCCCCGCCAATGCGGGGTATTCGCTGGAACGGCTGGCAGAAGCGTGGCGGGTGATCCGGGGTGTCGGCTGAAAACCGAAGAAACGTCATTTTTGCATTTTTCAAAATCGTTGGTATGAATCATTTGAATGCTAAGAACTCTAAAAAATTTTACGCAGATTTTACATAAATTACCTTTTAGATTTTACATGGACTGGATACCATTTGATAATAAGACGATTCTTTAGGAGGATTATTGTCAAATGGATTTTTTTGGATTGCTGACAATGCTTGGCGGACTGGCATTGTTTTTATACGGAATGAAAACGATGGGAGACGCTTTGTCAAAGATGGCAGGCGGCAGGCTGGAGCAGATACTGGAGCGTATGACAAATAATCCTGTGAAGGCTGTCCTGCTTGGGGCAGGCGTGACAGCGGCGATCCAGTCTTCTTCCGCCACGACGGTTATGGTAGTGGGGTTTGTCAATTCCGGTATTATGAAGCTGTCACAGGCAGTCGGCGTAATCATGGGCGCCAATATCGGTACGACAGTTACCTCGTGGATTCTAAGCCTTTCCGGCATTGAAAGTGGGAATTTTTTTGTAAAACTTCTGAAACCTTCGTCTTTTTCTCCGGTATTGGCACTCATCGGTGTGATATTGGTGATGTTTATCAAAAATACGAAAAAGAATGATGTGGGAACGATTCTGATCGGGTTTGCAGTGCTGATGTTTGGGATGGAAACTATGAGCAGCGCCGTAAAGCCGCTTGCAGATGTGCCGGAATTTACATCGCTTTTTACGGCATTTGAAAACCCGGTTTTAGGTATGATAGTCGGAGCGGTTTTAACTGCGGTGATTCAGAGCTCTTCTGCCTCTGTCGGTATTTTGCAGGCGATGTGTGCCACCGGAAGCGTAACAGTGAAAGCCGCGCTTCCGGTAATCATGGGACAGAATATCGGAACCTGTGTCACAGCTTTGCTTTCCGGTATTGGGGCAAACAGGAATGCAAGAAGGGCGTCTTTGATACATCTTTATTTTAATCTGATAGGTACATTTGTATTTATGACGGTATTTTATGCCGTGAATCATTTTGTGCGGTTTGCTTTTTTGGCGGATACGGCAAACGGTGCAGTCATTGCGGTGATACATAGTGTGTTTAATATTGTTTCGACAATCCTACTGCTTCCTGCTTCCGGGTTGCTGGTAAAACTTGCCTATTTTACCATTCCGCAGTCAGAGGACGAAACACTGGAAACGTCAGGGAAAATACTGGACGAAAGGTTTTTGGAAAGGCCTGCGTTTGCGGTCGCTCAATGTAAAAATGCGGTGTGCGACATGGCGCAGCTCATCTTAAAAGCAATGAGTTTATGTGTATTTGTACAGGAAAAATATGATGAAAATGCAGTGCAGGAGGTTATGGAAATTGAGCAGGAGGTAGACGTCAGGGAAGATGAGTTATCGTCCTATCTGACAAAACTTTCCGCAAAACCGCTCTCCGAACAGGACAGTAAAACCATCAATAAATTTGACAGGTGCATTACGGATTTTGAAAGGATATCCGATTATACAAAGGGAATCGCATTCGCGCAAAAGAAACTGCATAAGAGCAAAGAAAAATTTTCAAGGAATGCGGCTGCCGAAGCAAAGCTGATCTATGAGGCAACTCTCGAGATCGTGGAATGTACGGTTTCCGGTTTTATACACGGGGACAAAGAGATGGCGTTTCGGATTGATCCGCTTGCCGATGTGATCAGCCGGGTAAAAAAAGAGATTCGAAAGAATCATAATAAGAGACTGGAAAAGGGAAAGTGTTCTGTGGAGCTGGGCATGGCGCTTACGGATATGGTCACGTCCTTGGAGCGTATTGCGAAGCATTGTTCCAATATAGCGGAGGAGCAGATGGCATCCGAAACAGATCATTACGCATTGCATCAATATGCTCGGAATGTCAAGGAAAGGGACGGGTTATATCAGGAACTGCTTGAAGGATATACAAAAAAGTATTTGCTGGGAAAAACTTGAGGAAACATAAATGAGCAGTATAATGTAACTATGCAGAGGCAATTTTGTGAAAAACGGGCATGATTTTGAAAAATTTTGAAAAAAGGAAGCAAGAGCTTATGTCATTGATCTATATTTTGGAAGACGATAAAAACATTCAGGAGATAGAAAGTTATGCCATAAAGGGGAACGGATATGATGTCCGTGCGTTTGATGACGCGGGTGCTTTTGACAAGGGAATGCAGGAAAGGAAACCGGATTTATTGCTTCTCGACGTCATGCTGCCGGGGGAGGACGGACTGTCTGTGCTGAAAAGACTCCGCTCAAATAGCGATACGAAGGAACTGCCCGTCATACTTGTGACAGCGAAAGATTCAGAGATAGATACTGTCAGGGGACTTGATTTGGGGGCGGATGATTACATTACAAAACCGTTTGGCGTGATGGAGCTTATGTCACGCATCAAGGCGATCATGCGGCGCGTCAGACCGATGAGTGATGATGTGATCTTAACATATAAAAATATATATCTGGATCAGGACAGACGGCTCTGCCTTGTGGATGAGGAAAACGTGGAACTGACATTCAAGGAATATGAGCTGCTCCGGCTTTTTCTTTCCAGTCCGGGTATTGTGCTGACAAGAGAAATCATCATGGAAACGGTATGGGGGACGGATTTTGCGGGGGAGAGCAGGACCGTTGATATGCACATCAGAACACTACGAAAAAAGCTGAAGGAAGCGGGCAGTCTGATCATTACTGTGAGAAATGTGGGGTATAAGCTGGAATGAGGCAGAAAATAAACAGACGGTTCACCGGCATTGCGCTTTTTTCCGTTGTGATCACCACGATTGTCATGACGGCAGTGTTCTATTCACAGTTAAAGAAACAGGTTTTTTCAGATTTGGCGGTTGTGGCAGACTTACTGATTGCTGAAGGCTCCTTTACGCAAAAAACAGACAATTTAAGAATTACACTGATAGATGCGGGCGGTAAGGTTTTGTTTGATTCTACGGCAGATGAACAGTCGCTTGCCAACCATCTGGACAGACCGGAAATTGCGGAAGCAGTCTCTTCCGGAAGCGGTATGGGAATCAGGAAATCGGATACCTTGTCGGAGAGCGTATTTTACTATGCGAAAAAACTGGATAACGGGCAGATACTCAGAGTAGGTAAGGAGGCGCACAGCGTTGTGGCGGTTCTTTTGTCTGCTCTGCCAATGGTGTTTACAACAGCGCTGCTTCTTGCGGTTATCTGTCTGATGGTGTCGCACTACCTTACTTCTGCCATAGTGAAACCGATTGATGAAATGGCAGGAGATATGGAACATATTGATGAGGGGAAAAGTTATCCGGAGCTGATTCCGTTTACCAGAAAAATCCGCTTACAGCATGAGGAAATCCTGTCTGCCGCAAATATAAGGCAGGAGTTTACAGCAAATGTGAGTCACGAACTGAAAACGCCTCTCGCGGCGATATCAGGCTATGCGGAGCTGATGGAATCAGGACTTGTAGATGAAAAGGAGGTAAAGCGCTTTTCTGGAGAAATCCGTAAGAGCGCGGCAAGGCTGCTTACCCTGATCAATGACATAATCAAGCTCTCACAATTAGACGCGGGAGATGCAAAAGATATCCTTGATGTGGTAAATCTGGCGGAACTTACAAAAGAAAGTGTGGAAATGCTCTCTTACGGCGCGGCAAAAAATGGGATTGACGTGGTGTATGAAGGAGATGATCAGGCGGATGTCCATATCGGAAAGGAGCTTGCACAGGAGCTTATCTACAATTTGGTTGAAAATGCCATCCGATATAACAAGCCAAACGGTCAAGTGACTGTAAAAGTGCAAAAAAAGGGAACGCAGATTATCTTTTCGGTGGAGGATACCGGGATCGGCATTCCGCCGGAGCATCAGGAGAGAATTTTTGAGCGCTTTTACCGGGTGGATAAAAGCAGGTCGAAGGAGCTTGGCGGCACGGGTCTTGGTCTTGCGATTGTAAAGCATATCTGTAACCTGACAGATGCGGATATAACTCTGATGAGCAAGCCGGGGGTCGGAACAAAGATATCCATTGTCTGGGGCAGGGGTTCTTTCGTTTAACTAAGTTTCGGGCAGGTGATCTCCATCACCTGCTCGATCATTTCGTGCAGCAGGCGGCTCTCCTGCGTGTCTGCGGCGCGGTAATAGACCTCTTTTCCCTCACGGCGGCTGACGATCAGACCGCTGTTTTTTAAGGGCCGCAGATGGTGGGAGACGGCAGGACTGGACATTTTCATCAGGGCGGAGATATTGAGGACGCATTCCTCGCAGTGGCACAGCAGCCAGAAGATACGGATCCTGGTGGTGTCACCGAGTTGCTTGAATACTTCCGCCACTGCCTGAAAGTAGTCGATCTGATCAAGCTGCTCCTGAAGCAGAGCAGTTTCCGGACCTTCTCCGTGGTGGTGCGGTAATTTCATATCTTCCATTGCGTGATTCCTTTCTTATTTTGAAAAAGGGGTATTGACCTTCTCTTTTTTTTGTATTATACTACAACCATAACGATTAAACAAGTACTTAATTGATAAATCAAAAAATGAGCAAAAAGGTGGAGGAAAGGGACATGAAGAAAACCTACAAAATCGAGGTAGACTGCGCCAACTGCGCGAATTTGATGGAGGATGCGGCACGCAAGACTGCCGGAGTGGAGAATGCAACGGTCAATTTTATGACACAGAAGATGATTGTGGAGTTTGCCGAGGGGCAGGAGCCGGGGGCGGTGATGCAGGAGGTCTTAAAGGCCTGCAAGAAGGTGGAGTCGGACTGCGAGATTTTCTTATAAAATGCGAAAAGGAGATTCACCATGCAGGAAATAGTGGTAAGCGTATTGCTGGCGGCTGTGATTATTATGGCCGCCATGGTTTTAGATATCATTGGCAGGAGAAAGAAAGGCCTGACAAAAAAACAGAGTGTGATGATGCGCCGTATTTTATTTGCCGCATTGATCCTGTTTGTCCTGCAATTTATCTCAGCCGAGCGGTTTGCGGTGCTTGATGCCTATTTATTTCCGTCTGCGGGAAGGTGGCTGCGTTTGGCCTGTTACCTGGCAGATTACCTGATCATCGGCTATGATATTTTGAAAAAGGCGGGGAAAGGCATCAAAAACCGCCGCGTCTTTGACGAAAGTTTCCTAATGACGGTTGCCACCGTCGGCGCTATGGCGCTGGCCATCTATGAGAACGGGGAGTATCTGGAAGCCATCGCCGTGATGTTGTTTTACCAGATCGGGGAGTGGTTCCAGAGCTATGCCGTGGGCAAGAGCCGCCGCAACATCAGCGAGCTGATGGATATCCGCCCCGATTACGCGAATGTGGAAGTAGATGGGAAACTGGAACAGGTCGATCCAGACGAAGTGGAGATCGGCAGTGTAATCGTTGTGCAGCCGGGAGAGAAAGTACCGATCGACGGCATCGTTATCGAGGGTACATCCAGCTTAAATACCAGCGCGTTGACAGGCGAGAGCCTGCCGCGGGAAGTCGGCGTCGGCGATGAGGTGATCAGCGGCTGTATCAGTATGACGAGTGTATTAAAGATACAGACGACGAAGGAGTTTGGGGAATCTACGGTTTCTAAGATTCTGGATCTGGTGGAAAATGCAAGTTCCCGAAAATCGAAGTCGGAGGATTTCATTTCCAAGTTTGCCAAAGTCTATACCCCGGCTGTCTGCTATGCGGCGTTGGCGCTGGCATTTCTGCCGCCAATCGTTCGTAGGCTGTTTTTTGAGCTGTCCCCTGATTTCGGCGTCTGGCTTTATCGGGCATTGACTTTCTTGGTAATCAGCTGTCCCTGCGCGCTGGTGATCAGCATCCCCCTAAGTTTCTTTGCGGGGATTGGCGGCGCGAGCAGAGAGGGCGTGCTGGTCAAAGGCTCCAATTATCTGGAGATCCTTTCTAAGACAAAGTGTGTTGTCTTTGATAAAACGGGAACCATGACCAAGGGCGTTTTCGAGGTCAATGCGATTCATCATTCGAGTATGGACGATGAAAAGCTGATCGAGTATGCGGCACTGGCGGAGAGCGCTTCTTCCCATCCCATCAGCAAAAGCTTACAGCGGGCCTACGGAAAGGAAATCGACAGGAGCCGCGTAACAAATATTCAGGAGATCAGCGGAAACGGTGTGACGGCAACCGTGGATGGCATGGAAATCGCGGCCGGCAACGATAAGCTGATGAAGCATCTGAATATCCCCTATCATGACTGTCACCATGTGGGAACCATTATTCATATGGGAATCGATGGGGAATACGCAGGGCACATCGTGATTTCGGATATTATCAAACCTCATGCGAAAGATGCGATCGTGGCGCTGAAAAAAGCGGGAGTGGAACGAACTGTCATGCTGACCGGCGATGCCAAGAAGGTGGCAGATCAGGTAGCGGCTGACCTTGCAATCGATGAAGTCTACAGCGAACTGTTGCCTGCCGATAAGGTGGAGAAGGTGGAAGCGCTTTTGCAGACAAAGGCTCCCAAGGCGAAGCTTGCTTTTGTGGGTGACGGCATCAACGACGCTCCCGTGCTTTCGCGGGCGGATATCGGCATCGCCATGGGCGCCATGGGGTCTGACGCGGCGATCGAGGCGGCGGATATTGTGCTGATGGACGACGATCCGCTAAAGATTGCGCAGGCCATCAGAATTTCCAGAAAATGCCTGCGCATCGTCTACCAGAATATCGTGTTTGCATTGGCGGTCAAGTTTGCCTGCCTCGCGCTTGGTGCCGTGGGGATTGCCAATATGTATCTTGCCATCTTTGCGGATGTGGGCGTGATGGTGCTGGCGGTATTAAATGCAATTCGCTGTCTGTTTACGGATCGGGAAAGCGCTTTCGGAAAAAATCGGGCAAATAATGTCGGGACGCAGAAATGATTGCATAGTATACTGGGTTCACAGCGAAAGGAAAGAGAAAAAAGGAGAATGCCATGGAGTGGACGGAAGCGATCAGTGAAGCAATCAACTATATCGAGGAACACATCACGGATGAGATTACCATGTATGAGGTAGCTGACCATGTTCATGTTTCGCCGTTTTATTTCCACAAGGGATTCGGTATTTTATGCGGCTACACCGTGACGGAATACATCAGGAACCGCAGGCTGGCGCTTGCCGGGCAGGAGTTGCTGATGAGCGATCATAGCGTGATGGAGCTGGCCATGAAATATGGCTATGAATCTCCTGACAGCTTCACCAAAGCGTTTACCCGTTTCCATGGGCATTCTCCCTCCAATGTGCGGAAAGACAAGGCAATGATCAAGGATTTCGCACCGCTGAAAATAACAATCTCATTGAAAGGCGGGTATACTATGGACTACAGAATTGTGAAGAAAGAGGCTTTTTCGGTTTTGGCTGTATCAAAGGAGTTTAGCTATCAGAATGCAAAAGAGGATATTCCCCTGTTCTGGCAGGAGCATTGCAAGTCGGAGAACGGAAAGCGCGTCTGCGGCATGTACGGCATCAATATCGACCCACAGATGGGGAACGACCGTTTTACCTATCTGATCGCGGATGTTTATAACCCGTCGGTCGATCTTGTGGAGGGATTGGAAGTAGCCCAAATTCCTGCTTTTACATGGGCGGTGTTTCCCTGTAAAGGTCCGCTGATAGAGACATTTCAGGCCTTGAATGTCAAGGTGTTTTCGGAATGGCTGCCAGCGCAGGGAGACTATGAGTTTGCGGCGGGATACTGTGTGGAGATGTATGACGATCCAAGAAACTATCAAAATGGGACGGCTGATGAGAATTATTATGCGGAGATGTGGATCCCTATCAAGAAGAAAGATGCAAAATAAAGTATTGAAATAAGGTGAAACAGAACATGGAAACTTATGCACAGCGTTCGATCAGACATTGCATAGAAATGATTGCCCCCTTTGAAATGCCGGAACAGCAGGAAGAAGGCGGGCAATTTAAGAATGCCTGCGCGCCGATTCCGACTGTAGACGATATTTGCAAAACACTGTCCGTAGAAAACGCTGCGATTGTAAAAAGGCTGGAAGAAAGTCTGAGCGGTATCAAGTGTAAAACAAAGAATCAATAAACACGAGGGAAAAATGGAACAACTTGTATTGCTGGAGCCCAAAATAGAATATGCTGATGACATATGGGAATTTCGACGTGAAATTTTAGAATGCGATGCAGATACGGAGGATCGATTTGCGGGCTGTATGTCTCTTGATGTATGTAAGTCGGCTGAAGAATGGATAAAAATCTGCACCCTTAGAAAAAGTGAAGAAACTTGTGAAACGGTAGGATCAACAGTTCCTTCACATATGTATTTGGCTGTTCGCATAGATGATAACAAGATAATAGGTATAATAGATTTGCGTCATCATATAAATCATCCTATTCTTGGGACGTGGGGAGGTCATTGCGGATATTCTGTACGCCCTTCGGAACGAGGCAAAGGATACGCAAAAGAAATGCAGATTAAAATTTGGGAGGTGTTATCTTTGGTTTACTTTTCTAACGAACAGATCATTATCCGCGACATGGAGCAGGCGGACGCACAGGCCATTACGGATGCGGAAATCGAACAGGGGTGGGATGCATCCGTTACAAAATATCATAAAAGATTAGAAGATCAAAGAACGGGGAAAGCGATTTCTTTGGTTGCGGAATGTGCCGGCAGACCGGTTGGCTATATCAATGTATATCCGGACTGTGCATCGGGCGCATTTGGCGGAAAAGGCTGGCCGGAAATTGTTGACTTCGGTGTTTTAGAGAAATACCGAAAGAGAGGGATCGGTTCCCGTTTAATGGATGTGGCGGAAGAAATTGCCGCCAAATATGCGGATATCGTGTATCTTGGCGTCGGACTCCATAGCGGTTATGGAAGCGCGCAGAGAATGTATGTGAAGCGAGGTTACCTACCGGACGGTTCCGGCGTCTGGTATCAGGATAAGGTATGCGAACCGTATGAAGCTTGCCAAAATGATGATGATTTGGTACTATATTTTTCAAAAGAATTATGAGGTGAGTATTATGAAATTAAAACGTTTGCTCTAGCTCCATGCGGTTTTTGTATTGGCGATGCGTGTGGAGCGTAAAATATCGCCACATTTCATTACTGAATGATACAGAATCCGCATTCTAATCAAAATTAGGATTAAGGAGCGGTTCAGAATGAAATATGAAAATGCAGATCATATTTTCCCGGAAGAATTGCTGCATGAAATTAGAAAATTTATGCCGGAAGGATATGTATATATTTCACCTCGAAGCAGTCGTAAAAAATGGGGAAGTGTTTCGGGACTACAAGAGGAATTGGGAAAAAGAAATCAGAAAATATATGAGGAGTATCATTCCGGCAAAAGTATTGATGTGATTTCAAGGGAAAATTATTTATCAAAAAGTTCTATTTACAGAATATTGAAACAAGTTGAATCTATGTAATTGTTGGAGCTGTTGCAAAAGTAGATGAATCTACCGGAACAACAGCTCCCTTTTACTGAAAATACGATATAGCGTTTTCAGCAAATAAAATGATTTGTTTTTGTGCTATATTAAGATTAAGCTTTTGGAAAATGCTTGTTGAATTATATTGGGGACAAATTGGAGGGAGAGAGTCATGTTATACCAAAGTATATTAGACGAAATCGTAGAGCAAAGCAGGCAAATATTCGGTGAGGAGTTAATAGGGGTTTATTTGCACGGTTCTATGGCTATGGGATGTTTTCATGCGAACATAAGTGATATTGATTTGATTTTTGTGATCAAGGATGGTATCACGGATACACAAAAATTACAGTTTATGAACTATATCGTAGAGGTTAATCAATTAGCTCCAAAGAAAGGAATTGAACTGAGTATTGTAAAACAGAAGTATTGTAAGCCTTTTGTATATCCGACACCGTTTGAATTGCATTTTTCAATTGAGCATAAACAGTGGTTTGCAGACAATCCGTCAGACTATATTCAAAGAATGAATGGGACAGATAAGGATCTGGCTGCGCATTTCAAAATCATAAAAAGCTACGGTGTTGTCCTGTATGGGGCAGAAATAAATGGTATATTCGCGGATGTACCAAGAAATGATTATATCGACAGCATTTGGAATGATATTAGCGAGGCAGGAGAAGAGATATTAGAAAACCCTGTATACATCATTTTAAATTTGTGCAGAGTGGCAGCTTTTCTCAAAGATGATTTGGTTCTTTCAAAAAAGCAGGGTGGGGAATGGGGAATCAATCATCTTTCTTCCAAATATCATGTTCTGATTTCTAACGCATTGCAAAGTTATATAGACGGACAGGATATGGAGATAGACAATAGAGAAGGTCGGGAATTTGCTGATGAGATGATATCGCTGATAAAAACTATGATGATGAAAATGCGCTGTGCTAGGGTAAAGTTTTTGTAGGAAAACAGAATAGAAAGAAATAGGAAAGCACCTTTTTCTGTGTTAGGATTTGATTGGCGAAAAAAATCCAAAGAAAGAGGTGCTCCCATGAACAATAGTATACAACAGTTTCAGACAGAAGGGGTAAAAAAGTTAGAAAAAGTTTTTACCGGCTATGCATCAGATCTGACAAAAGTAGCGGAGATGGTACAGGGAGTGACGGACAGTGTCATTGGATTGGGACTGTCCATGATCGCGGAGGAATGGGAGTCCTATGATACCCTGCTCCATGACAGGAAAGAACTGAGACCGGGATGGCGGGTGGTGCGCAGGGATGAAGTGTCCAAACTGACATCCCTTGGTGAAGTGACCTATAAAAAGACTTACTTCCATAATCCTAAGACGGGGGAAAGATGCTACCTGTTGGACAGGCTGATGGGGTTAGGAGCAGGGGAACGCATGACAGAGGATGCGGTGGCAAGGATCTATGAAGAGGCGGCAGACAGCAGTTACAGGAAAGGCGGCATGAATGCCAGCATAAGCGGTGTTCCAGTGAGCAAGGAGACCGTGATGGAGAAACTGCATTGCCTGCAGTTTCCAAGAGCAGAGCAGGCAAAAGAGAAGAAACAGGTAAAGACCCTCTACATAGATGCGGATGAAGACCATGTGGCATTGCAGTATCTGGAGAAAAAGGGGGATACAAAGAGTGCCCGGAGACATACCTACATGCCGAAACTGGTGTATGTCTACGAAGGCATCCATGCGGAAGGGGACAGACATGAACTTATAGGTGTGAGATACTTTGGGGGCGGCTGTGAAGGGACAGAGGGGGTGCAGCAGTTATGGAGAGAAGTATATGACTATATAGCAGGGACATATGAGGAAGGAGCTCTGGAACGCATCTATGTGAACGGGGACGGGGCAGAATGGATCAGGACAGGGGCGAAAGTACATGCAAAAGCGAAGTTTGTCCTTGACAGATACCATATGCATAAATATATCATAGCGGCGACATCCCATCTGGGAGACAGTGCCCGGGATGCAAGAAGTGAGATATGGAGAGCGATAAACGGGAAGAGGAAAAAGGATGCGGCAGAGGTCTTTGGGAGGATCATGGATATCACGGATACAGAGAGCAAACGGAAAGCGGTAGAGACATCCATGGATTACATCCTTGGGCACTGGGGAGCGATCATGAACGGAGTGCGCAACAGGAAGGATGACATCCATTGCAGCGCAGAGGGACACATCAGCCATATCTATGCGGACAGGATGAGTTCAAGACCGCTTGGATGGTCAAAGAGGGGAGCGGATAAGATGGCGCGGCTTAGGGTATATAAAAAGAATGGCGGGGATATGCTTGAGCTCGTGAGATATCAGAAACAGGAGCTTCCAAAGGCGGCAGGGATGGAAGAAGTGATATGCTCCGCAGAGGAGGTACTAAAGAGCGAACGGAAGAACCGGAAAGCGCAGGGGATATATGCGGATATGCCTGCGTATTCGATACCGTATGCACAGATCAGGAAGATCGCAGCGATCAAGAACCATATATGGGGCTTGTAGGGAGGAAAAGATTCAGGTATAGTAAAGATGGTCAATGAGTCTGACCGGATCAAGGGGCTATTCTGTCTGTCCTATTCCTACAATAAACTTACGCTATCATGCGCTGTTGACCAGCTTGTAAAAACAGGAGAGTTATGGTAGGATAAAATTACAAAACAAAGGGGAAAGCAAGTGGAAAGATTGACAGTGACGGAACAGCAGCATCAGAAGGATTTACAACGCCTGCGCGATTTGCGGCCTATCGACGATGATTTCATGCGCTGCCTGTTCAAAGATAATATTCCATTAGCAGAGTTTGTGTTACGCATTATTACGAATAAACAGGATTTGATCATTACTGATTGTGAAACACAGAAGGATATGAAAAGGCTTGCGGGGGCGCGCTCTATCTGTCTGGACGCATACGGAACAGATTCATCTGGAAAAAGATATGATCTGGAAATTCAAAGACAGGAAAAGGGGGCAGACCCGCACAGGGCGAGATACCATTCCAGCGTGATGGATGTGGAGAATCTTCATTCCGGGCAGGAATTTAACGAATTGCCGGACACCTATACGATTTTTATTATTGAAAAAGACTTTTATGAAAAGGGAGAACCTGTTTACCCGATTGAGCGGATTAACCTCGCTACAGGTAAAACATTTGAAGATGGGGAACATATTCTGTATGTAAATGGAGAATATCGGGGAGAATCCAATCTCGGAAAGCTCATGCACGATTTTAATTGTACACAGGCATCTGATATGAATTTTGAACTGATGGCAGAACGAACGCGGTATTTGAAAGAAAATCCGAAGGGAGTGAGTGAAATGTGTCGCATCATGGAGGATATGAGAAATGAATCCTTGAAGGAAGGAATGAGAGAAGGAATGAGAGAAGCAGCGCTTCGTATGCTTTCTGCTGGGAAATATGCGCTGGAAGAAATAGTAAATATTTCAGGACTTTCTCTCGAAGAAGTAAGCAGGCTGAAAGCAGAACGTAACGTATAAAGAATTACCATAGAGCCAGAAATCTAAGTGAGGTTTCCGGCTCTATTTTTGCCCTAATACCGAGCTTGCCTGTCAGTTGAGTCAGCTAAAATACGCAGTTATTGCGTTTGCCAGCCCGTACAGGTATGATCTGACTTAGAGGCGGGGAAACGTTCATACAGGCGTTTTCCTCACGGAAGGGCTCTAAGAAGGGAGATAAAGAGAATGAATTTAAATCTCGGAAGTGCGGTCAAAAGACTGCGGACGGAAAACGGTTTAACGCAGGAGACTGTTGCGGAATATCTGGGGATATCTTATCAGGCAGTCAGCAAATGGGAGACGGGAACTACTCTGCCGGATATCGCGCTTTTGCCGGCACTTGCAGCTTGTTTTGGCGTTAGGATCGACGATCTGTTTTCCGTAGACCATGAGGACGAACGGAAACGTATCGATTATGTGCTGCAGCATGACAGGCTGAGTGAGCAGAGTTATCAGTATGCAAAGCATACGTTGGATGTCTGCCTGCAGGATGATCCGGAGGATGCTGCCGCCCTGAAACTGTATGCAAAACTGCATTACAAAAAGGCAAATGACGATCTGCTGGAAGCGGGCAGAGTGTTGGAAAAAGCAATGAAACTGGCGCCGCTCGACGCGGAAATCTTTTCGCTGTACAGGATGGTGCGGGGTGGACAGGCTGATGTCGTGCGCAGTGGAAACGATTGGTTTATCAGGGTATGCGAGCCTTATGCAAAGGAATATCCGGAAAATGAGGTTCTTCGTAAATTGCTGATCGAAGCAATGATCGGCATGAGATACTTTGAAAGGGCGGAGGAGTTGATCGAAGCAGCGCCGTTTGCGGCAGGATCAAAATATCGAAAAGCGTTGTTCCTTGGTGATATCGAAGCGGCGAAAGGCAATAAAGATCGGGCGGTGGAGTTATGGAATACCGTGCCGAAGGATAGCAATATGGGTCAGTACGAAGCGGGGGAACGTTTCAACAGGCTGAATGAATATGAACGCGCGATTGCATGTTTTCAAAATTCTTTTCAGGCAGCGCAGGTTCCCCGCCGCCTCGATGCGGTATTTTCACTTGCTTTTTTATACACGAAGCTTGGAAGGAAAACGGAGGCAGTGGAGGCATGGGAACGGATCATCCATGTGCTGGCGTCAGATTACAATGATGTGGACAGCGAAACGGTGGAGTGGGCAAAAAATGAGATCGCAAGGTTAAAGACAGAGGCTGTCTCATAAATTAAGCTTTGCAGAGTTTATGATTGACAGACAAAACCGGGTTCGATATAATAGCGCACAGAACAAATGTTCCGATTAGATATTTGCTCTATGTGCTATTTTTATCACTGTTTAGGAACGGTTACGATTTCAGGGAAGGAGACTATGAGAATACGGAGGTATTTAGCATGAGTAAGTTTAGTGAAAAAGGATATGTTGTAAAAGAAAATGCGCCTGTCTATCTTACGGAGGATATGGATAAAACGGCTGGATGGTTTGAAACCGTATTAGGCTGGTACAGCAATATCGTAGAAAGAGATCAGGATGGAAATGGCTGCTACGGTGTGGTTTTTGATATGCTGCCGGAAGTGGAACAGGTACATTTGGCGCCGTTTACAGGATTTCAAATGTTTTGCGGTACGCCTGAGTCGGGTACGATTTCATTTATGCAGGTTAAAAATATTGAGAAAATGTATGCCTATATCAGAGCCAATGGCTGGGATCAGATCACGGAAATCATAGTGCAGCCCTGGGGCGGAAAGACCTGTGAGTTGACGACCATTGACGGGTATCTCATTAAAATATTTGAATAGTAAGGATTACATATGCTTTGCATGCAATCAGTCGGGGAGGCACATAACTGGTATGATTTTCCTGTCATAGAGGTGGGCGAATCCAATGAAATAAAACGGAATATCCATACTTCACAAGAAATGATAATACAGATGAGAATAACTGTTGTAGAATGAATTTATCAACTTTGAGTGAGGAGGATAAAAATTGAATAATCTGCAATTGATCGAAAAGGCACTGTATTACATTGACGAGCATATAAGCGAGGAGCTGACCTATGAACGTTTGGCACAGATGTTCGGTTACTCATCCTTTCATTTCCACAAGATTTTCTCATCCGTAACCGAATTAAGTATCACCGAATATATTCGCAAGCGCCGCCTTACCGTGGCACATAAAATGTTATGCGAGACCTCTGAGACCGTTACCGATATTTGTTACAAAGTCGGTTTTAACAGCATTCAGACGTTTAACCGGGCGTTTAAGGATACGTTCGGCATGCAGCCGCTTATGGCAAGGGAAAAGCAGGCAAAGATCACCTATCGCAGCGTGGAAGAAATCATCACCGGATATTTAAAACGTGTGGCGGTAGAGGGTGCCTTTTCTATGGAACCCCGTTTTGAAGAAAGGGAAGCATTTGTAATTGCCGGCTATAGAAAACATACCAGAGACGGTTTTCATGTTATAGGGGAGTCTTGGTTTGAGCTAAAGAGCAGCTTAGCGGCCATTACCAGAAAAAACGAACATACGATGTATGGCTTTGAAGATTATGCGGAAGATTTCTGTGCCGATCCATTGTCATTTTATTATATGGCGGGGGTAGAAGTGGAAAAAGATACGCCCCTTCCGGAAGGGATGTACCGCAAAGTGGTGCCGAAGGCAGCGTATGCCATATTTACGGTGAATGGCAATAATGCTGACGGGGAAATCGGCAAGGCATTCCAATACATTTATTTTGTATGGCTGCCCAATTCGGAATACTGTATTGATGAGAATGCGTTATTCGATTTTGAGTATTATGATGAGCGCTGGGACTGCCAGTTTGGAGCAGCGCAGATGGATATCTATGTCCCTGTCAGAAGATTGGAGGATTCGTGATGGCGTTTTGCGATTTGTTCAAAGAATTCGTTCCGATCCGGGTGGATGAGGATATTTATCTGCGGCAGCATGAACCGGAAAAGGACGCCAGACCGTTTTGGGAAATCTATCAGGATGAGGATAATTTTACCTATTTCGGAGGCGACAGAAGACCTTGCGATTATGATGAGGAGAGAGAAATTCGAAAGGAAGCAAGCCGCGTAAAGGGCTTTTACGGCAAGCGGGAATATTCCTGGGTCGTGACCTGTCAGGGGGAGGTGATCGGTCAGATACAGTTATTTAATTTCTTGAATCATAACACCTGCGCAGAGGTTGGTTACTTCATCAAGAAAGCTTACTGGAACCGCGGAATCAACACAAAGGTATTAAAGGCAGTGTGCAGATTTGGGATAGAAACGATGGGATTGGAACGAATCGAAGCATTTGCCCACGTGGATAATATCGGTTCTAACAGGACATTGCAAAAGGCAGGTTTTATGAAGGAAGGTACGCTGCGAAAACGGTTTGAAATCAAAGGAAAATTGTATGATTGTAATGCGTATTCATTTGTGAGGGGTTGACATTCGAAAATATGTTCGATATAATAGCGCATAGAATAAATGTTCGAATTGGATATTTGCTCTATGCGCTAAATTTATGCAATGCTTCGCTGCGTGCGGTTATATGTATCATTGTTTGTCTCTCAGCGATAAAGCTGACTTATGATTACGAGAGGAACGAAAGAGGATATAAAAATGGAAGCGTATCGGATTCTTACAGAGATAAACAGAAAAATGGTATTTGCAGAGGAGATATCCGCCACAGAAAAGACAGAGATTGTGACAATTTTGTTAAACGGCATCTGTTCGAAAGAAGATATCCTGAACTATAAAAGGCGCATGCGGGTCAATGCCGAAACAGATTGCATCTATCCCGGTTATTTTATCCCGCCATATAACGGAGGCAGGAAACTGCGGCTTGTGCAGGGGTATTTGCCGAAAACCAATATCCTGTACGCCAATCATTATGAACTGGAGATTCTCAGACTGCTGGTCCTGTTTGCACCGGAGAATAAGACGGTTCAGGAAATGGTGGACGCTTCATCGCAGAGACTTAAGAATACCTGTTTTGGAAATTCCTGTACGCAGGGGGAATGCTTTGCAACAGGAATCTGTGTATTGCGATTTCTTTCTGCAGCTCGTCCTGACGATGTGGAATGGATCGATCGATTAGTAGACCCTCTGGGTGAGGCGTTTCTTACCTTTGGTGGCGGACAGGCGGCTGTACAGAAGGGGATTCCGCTGTCGTACTTATTGATGGCATTCACGGACATCAATCATCAAAAGATCAGGGATTTCATTTGTCAAAAGAAAGCGTGGCTTTTGGATTTGCTGAGGAGAGGCTGGATCACGGGGAAGCTGTCAAACGGAAAAATATCGGAGGGAGATACTTATAATTTGATGGGAAAATACATCATAAGAAATGCGCTCGGTACTCTGCCGAAGTATGAGGATGTCTCTAAGTATCGGATTTATATCAATCCGGACGACGAAAGATGTTACTGTGATATTTCTTGAAAAGGATGGGAGGAAAAAGTAATGACACTTGGCGCAACCCTATATATCAAAAATACAAAGGAAGCAGTTCTGTTTTATCAGGAGGCTTTTGGCATGACATTAGGCTACTATGAGAAATTTTCGGATGGAACATATATGCACGCTGAATTGCAAAAAGACGGAATAACGATTTTTGCTGTCAGTGAACACAATAATGAGAAGCTGGTTGCAGATTTGCATATGCAGGTAACAAAAAAAATTTCTCCAACTGTGAGTTTAGGGATTGGTTTTGCGACGGAAGATGAAGTGAAGAAGGCATATGATTTTTTGATGAAAGAAGGTACTGTTTACAGAGAAATAGGTGAATTGCCATGGAGCAAATGCAGCGCTGATGTTTTAGATAAATTTGGAGTGTATTGGTACGTATATATGTAACAATGGTATTTATGGAGTGCATTTCACATTTTGAGCGATACCTAAAATGCGGCCATGAAATTAAACAGGGAGGGGGATAACAATGCCTTATGTGGAAGTAAAAGATTTGGAACTTTATTATGAAGAATTTGGAAGAGGAGAGCCGTTACTGTTTCTGCACAGTCATTTCAGCAGGGGACTTCTGGCGTTCTCGGCGCAGATTTTGCCGTTTTCAGGGCATTACCGCTGCCTTTTTCCTGATTTCAGGGGACATGGCAGAACCAGATGCGAAAGTCTTTCATGGGACAGCCGCATGATTGCAGACGATATGGCGGATTTTATGGACGCTTTAGGGATTGTGTCGACGCATTTGTTTGGCTATAGCTGCGGCGCTTATGTGGGATGTTATATGGCGGCAAAATATCCGCAAAAGGTAAAAAGTCTGGTCACCATCGGCGGGGGCGCTTATCCAAGAACGGAAGGCGCGGACAGCTTTCTGCCGGAAGCACTGTTAGAAAAAGGCGATACGGCATTTATCGAGGACATGAAAGTAAGACATTATGAAGCGCACAGGGGAGACTGGCAGACTTATTTAAGAACGACAGTCGCCGATTGGAAGACGCATCCGAATCTGACGGATGAGGAGTGGGCGGCGATCAAATGTCCGACGTTTTTTATCAACGGCGAAACCGACCCGTTTGGAACCTGCGCAGAGCTCAAAGAAAAAGTCCCTACGGCAAAAGTATATGAAGTAAAAGACGGAGGGCATCGCCCGCATTTTGTCGGGGAGCAGGCGAAGGAGCTTAATTCGATGATTCTGGATTTTTATCGTGGAATTGACAGTATCATATAATACGAGGAGAAATCAAATTATGAAAAAACTATCACTTGATGAGTTTTTACGTTTGAGAAAACTGGTCTATCGCAGCGCAAGACCGCTTGATTACACGCATTGGAAATACCTTTTTGAAAAGGGAAGCTGCGACGATTTTCTTGCGGTTTTAGAAAGCTACCAAAACGAGGACGGCGGTTTTGGGTATGAGCTCGAATGCAACAACTGGAATCCGGACTCCGCGCCTTATACCGTATGTATCGCACTGGATTATCTGGATACGACAGGCGATCGGGAAAGCGGCATAAAAAGCAGGATCATTACAGGCATTGTCAAATATCTGGCTTCTGAAGAATATTTATTGGAAGACGGGTGGGTGGGAATGCAGGGAATCCCCGGCAACAATGATTTTTCGCACATGCCGTGGTTTCATTATGATCCTGAAAAGGCAGCGAGGGCTGATATCGGAGTGACGAAGCGCCTTGCGGATTTTATTCTTACCTATGCAGACAGGGACAGCAGCATTTACCGTAAAGCGGAAGGTCTGAAAGAGCGGTATCAGCAATGCGGGCAGGTCCTTCTTCACGGTTATCCGGATTATGATCCCGTGGCGCTGAATATTCAGGCATATGATCCGGAGACGTATCCGGCGTGGCTGCCTTTGCCGATTTATTTTATCGACTCTCCCGAAAGCAGTTTTTATCCGGCGTGTAAAGATACTGTGGAGAAGAATCTGGATCAGATAATTGATACTTTGCTTGACACGCGCGAGTTTTCATTTCCTTCCGCGGAAGAACTTGACGCCTTTGAAAAGGGCAGTCCTCATCCGGACGGCAAGCGGTGGTGCGTGGCTGAGCAGACGATAGGAAACTATTATTGGAACAGTCATTTTATCATAAGAGATCTGGATATTTTGCGGAAGTTTGGCAGACTGGACTTTGAGTTGGAATAGAAAAATGCTACTGGTTACAAAAATCTATTGTAAAATGAGTCACTGATATGGAAATGGAACATAAATTCAATGAGGATCGATGATTTAAAGCTGATACTATTTAAGGGGATCATAAAATGAGCAATGCCAGTATATTAAAAACTTATCAAATCATGGAGATTCACGAACAGGACGAAAAGTCAGCTCATGCAAAGGCAGTTTTGGAGACCCTGCCGGATTGGTTTGGCAATCAGGAAGCGCTGGAAGGTTATGTGAAAGGCGTCCGCGACCTTCCTTTCTGGGCGGCATTAGACGAAGCAGGGGACTGTCTGGGCTTTTTTGGCGTGAGGATACACTATGGACACACGGGGGACATTTATGTCTGCGGCGTGCGCCCGGAGTGTCATCGTATGGGCGTAGGCAGGGCTTTGTACAAAGAAGTAGAGCGCTTTTTTCTGGAAAAGGGCTGTAAGTATGCCATGGTGGAGACATTGAGCGAAAAGGCGAACTATGCGCCCTATGAAAAAACGCGGCTTTTTTATGAGAGTGTGGGCTTTGAGCCGCTGATCACGTTGACGGAAATGTGGGATGCGGAGAATCCCTGTCTGATTATGATTAAGTCATTGTGAATGCGCCGGTTCTAAGAAGGAACCGGCAGATTTCATTGACTTTTCTAAAATGGAATAATTTTATCAATCTGCGGTACGATAAATAGAGACACGAAATATTCATTGTGATAAGAAAGGACTGCAGATTGTGAGAGCACTATGGAATGAAACAGCCAACCGCCCTGACTTCCCGACACTGCAAGGTGATTGCAAAACGGATGTCCTGATCATAGGCGGCGGCATTGCGGGTATCCTCACCGCTTATTTTTTGCAGGAAAAGGGCGTGCCTTATCTTTTGGTGGAAAAGGACAGGATCTGCGGCGGCACGACAGGAAACACGACGGCAAAGATAACCTTTCAGCACGGTTTGATCTATCATAAATTGCTTAGAAGTGTCAGTTTGGAAAAGACCCGTATGTATCTGGATGCAAACCGTCAGGCATTTGCGGAATACGAAAAGCTCTGCCAAAAGATCGACTGTGCATATGAGATAAAGGACAACTACGTATACGCGGTAAATGACCGTAAAAAACTGGAAGATGAAATGGATGCACTCTCAAAGATTGGTTATCCTGCCGTATTAGTGGAAGATTTACCTTTGCCCGTAAATACCGTGGGAGCTGTCTGCTTTGAGAAACAGGCGCAGTTTCATCCGCTGAAATTCTTATATGCTATTGCTAAAGATCTAAAAATCTATGAACACACCTTTGTGCGGGAAATGATCGGTACGACGGCGGTCACGGACTGCGGAAAGATCAGCGCGGACAAAGTCATTGTCACCACACATTTTCCTTTTATCAATAAGCACGGCAGCTATTTTCTAAAGCTGTATCAGCACCGTTCCTATGTGATTGCGCTTCAAAATGCACAGAATGTGGAGGGCATGTACGTTGACGAGAGCAAGACGGGATTTTCATTTCGTGGTTACGGCGACTTCCTGCTTTTGGGCGGCGGCGGACACCGTGCGGGCAAAAGCGGCGGAAATTGGAATGAACTGAGGCGGTTTGCGGATGAAAATTATCCGCAGGCAATAGAAAGATATCATTGGGCGGCACAGGACTGTATGAGCCTTGATGACATTCCGTATGTCGGAAACTATTCCAAACACACGCCGAATCTGTATGTTGCGAGCGGCTTTAACAAATGGGGGATGACGGGTGCCATGGTGTCGGCGATGCTGCTTGGCGATATGATCTGCGGCAGCAAAAATGATTTTGCGCAAGTTTTTTGCCCGTCGAGAAACATTCTCAAACCGCAGCTATTTGTCAACGGTTTCGAATCTGCAAAAAACCTGCTTACGCCGTCAAAAAACAGATGCCCGCATCTTGGCTGCGCACTGAAATGGAATCCTGTTGAGCACTCGTGGGACTGCGCCTGTCACGGTTCACGTTTTGATGAGAGCGGAAAGCTGCTGGATAATCCAGCAAACGGAAATTTAAGGAAATAACAACGGCACTTGACAGGATATAAAAAGTAGAATATACTTTACTTAAAAACAAAGAAACAAAGAATCTTTGATTTTTGCGTAATAAGGAGGACATCATAATGTCGGCGACTATGACGAAGGGTAGTGTTCCTATGGAAATAAAAAAGTTGAGCATTTCTGCAAAGAGGCAGATAACCATTCCACAAAAGTTTTTTGCCATGCTGGGATTTGATACGGAAGCAGAATGTATGGTGCGAGGGAATGAACTAATCATCCGTCCCGCCAAAACCAATACCGGAGGGGAGTTTGCGGAACAGGTTTTGGCGGATTTGATTGGGCAGGGGTATAACGGCAATGAACTGCTGCAACAGTTTAAGATGGCGCAAAGCAAGGTGCGTCCGGCTGTGGAGGAAATGATAGTGGAAGCTAAGAGAGCGGCAGTTTCGGTATCTGCATTTGAGTCCTATGACGATGTGTTTGGCAAGGAGGAGAGAGGATGACAGAGGTTCGTTTTCTTCCTCCTGCCGCGAAGTACATAAAGAAGCTGAAAGATAAAAAGCTGAAAAGGCTGTATCAGGAGGCTGTTGATAAGATTAGGGAAGATTACACGATTGGAGAGGCTAAAACGGGTGATTTGTCCGGTGTGTATGGATATGACATTTATTATAACAGGACAAATTACGAGCTTGCCTATACGATGGAATATGTAGAGGATAAAATTATTGTGATCATCATGGCTGGAACAAGAGAAAATTTTTACGAGCAATTGAAGCAATATATGAAGAAGCTGTAAACGAACATCGCTGCTTCTCATTTCTATGCGATTGATTTATATATAGAAACAACACAAGCAGGAAACAATGATTTAAAAAATATAAAGAAAGGCATGGTAATCATGAAAGATAATTTTTGCCTGAAATCTGATACGCTTACGATCACCCCCGCAAACAGGGAGGACCTGTGGGAATCCGAATGGAATATCGCCTTTCGAAAGGGCGACAAAGAGCAGCTGGGAACTGCGACATTTGCCGGAGAGAAGGTTTTGGGAACCATCCCGCTTACTGTGGAGCTGATGCCGAAATACAGAAACAGGGGGCTTGGAACCCAGATCATCCGCATGATGGTAAACTGGGCCTTTTTGCACAAGAACATATTTGAAGTGGTGTCCAAAGTGGAGCATGAGAATGACAAGGGAATCAATGCCCTGCAGAAGGCAGGCTTTGTATATCGCGGCATCGACAAGGAAAAGGTAGAGACTTATTCTATCGTCAAGCCTAAAACAGCGTGGACGGGCGTGTATCTGGTCGTCGGCATTCTGGTCGGCATGCTGCTGGGGATCATGCTGAACAGTCTATGGCTGGGCTTTGCCATCGGTATCGTTGCCAGTCTGTGCGTTGGCGGGATCATGGATAACAGCGCCGCAAAATATCGGGAGAGCGTTACCGGGAAAAGTGTGCGGACGGTAAGGCGTCCTAAAAAAAGCAAAATAGAGATGTAATGCTCCGTTGCATTTCGGTACAGGATACATTGCTTGTGAGCAGGTAGCCTGCATGGTAAAGTAAAGTCACGGTACCGAAATGAAAAGGAGGACAACAAAATGATGCAGATTGGAGATAATATCAGGATCGCAAGAAAGCGTAAAGGATTGACGCAGGAGGAACTTGCGGGACAGATCGGCGTGACGTCCCAGGCGGTGAGCCGATGGGAATCGGGCGCGGGGATGCCGGACATTTCCCTGATCGTCCCCATTGCGCAGGTACTGTCCGTTTCCACGGATATGTTGTTTGGCATGGACAGCGAGGGCAATGATAACCAGCTGTTGATGCAGATCACGAATCAGTACCAAAAAATTGGGTCAGAGTTTACCGACCCCAAAGAGGCAGCGCTTAACAAGTGCAAATATTTAGAAGCAGAATTGGATCAGGATCCGGGAAATTTCGTATATGCCATGAGCCTTGTGGAAAGCACGGCGGAGCTGAGCCGTTATGCGGATTTTGAGAATTATCAATGCGATTGGGACAATAGAAAAAACAAAGCGATCCGTGCCGGTATGCAGGTGATCCGTTTTTGTAATTCGCGAATGCTGTTAGAGAGGACGCACTATGCGCTGGCATGGATCTATATTCATGAAAAGGATTTTACAAGTGCGAGAGAGCATATCGAGCATCTGCCCAGCGTGAAAGAAAACCGCCTGCAGGAGAGCATTCTTGCGCAGGTCGCCAGCTTTGAACAGGGCGTGGAAGGCATGAAAGTCGTGCTGCGTAATAATCTGCAGAATATGGTCCGCGTCATCAATAAGGAAATCCTTTATGCGGTGGAGGATATGTCATGGAATGATACGCCGGAGAATACGGTGGAGCTTGCCATGTGGGGACTCGGGCTGATGCGGCAGTTTTGTGAGAAGAAAGAATTGATCCCATATTGCCGTGGATTTTTCAGTGACATTTATAAATATCTGCTGCACGCGGATTTAAGAATGGAAAACTATGAGCAAGCAAAGAAGCACTGGCAGGAACTGTGCGAGGGAATGCAGATGCACTACAGCTATTATCAGGAAGTGCTGCAGGATGAAAACCTCATGGGCCTGTTTGTGGAGAGGCAGCTCAATCGGATGCGCAGCTACACGCAGGAATATATGCTGGAGAAGCAGAATGCGATCAAAGACCGGCTGCGGGACTGGCACGGAGCGGAAAAATTGGAGCGGATTCTATCATGAAAAACAATATCATCATCGCAGGCGTACCGCGGGCGGGGAAAAGCACTATTTCCCACCGCCTTGCGGCGCGGTTCGGCTATCAACACATCAGCATGGACTCGATCATTGCAGGCTTTGAAAAATGTTTTCCGGAAACCGGGGTCAATACCTACGCCGGCTTATCTTCCATGGATACGCTGCGCATGATCAGCGGCAAGATGGCGCCATTTGTGCGGGCAATGCTTGACAGCGCCGAATACGATGAATTTGAGCCCGGTATGGTGCTTGATATGTATCAGCTTTTGCCGGAAGATTACATGAAATACATTCACGGGGCAAACTGTGAGATTTTTTACTTTTTGACTTCCAATGTAACGCCAAAGGAACGGTTTTTGATCCAGAAAAAGTACGATACAGAGAAAGACTATACTTTTTACAAGTCGGACGAGGAACTGAGAGAAGGCGCTGTTTATATCGTGGAACAGAGCATTTTGATGAAGGAGCAATGTCAAAAATACGGCCTGCGGTATTATGAGACGGCAAAGGACAGAGAGCAGGTATTCGAAGAATTTCTGAAAATCTTTTAAAACCCACCTAACCAACCCCGGTCTGTTACGACTATACAGGTGTAGCGATCATGATCAAAACTAAAAGGCAAGCGATGAAAACAGACGAAACGTTGAAACTACTGGAGGATAAGAGCTTTCTCGATAAGATTTATCATTTTTCTTATCACAGATGCAGCACGTCCTTTGAAGCGGAAGACCTGTGTTCGGATATCATCCTTGCGGTCGTCTCCGCCATACAAAAACAGGAGCAGATTGAAAATTTTTATGCCTTTGTATGGACGATTGCCCGCAGGGTCTACGCGGATCACAGCAGAAAGAGGAACGCTGAGCGCCAGATAACCGTATCCGGCACGGAGAATAGTGATTTCCTATGGGAATCGCTGGAAGCAAAGGAAAATGAGATCGAGGTATTTCTTGAGGAAGCGGACGAGCGGGAGCAAATCAGCCGGATCTTCAGGGAGATCGCGTTTTTGTCAAAGGCGTATCGCGATGTGATGGTCATGTATTACCTTGACGAGCGAAAGATAAAGGATATTGCAGGAAGACTTGGCATCAGCGAAACGACCGTCAAGCAGCGTCTGTTTTCAGCCCGCAATTCCATCAGAAAAGAGGTTGAGACGATGAGTGAAAGAAATATTTTATTAAAACCTGTTAAAATGGCGTTTTCAGGAACCGGAAGCCCCTGTGGGAACGATCCCCGCACCAAGGCGGAGAGACTGTTTTCCCAGAATTTGATCTATCTGTGCAAGGACAAACCAAAGTCAGCAAAGGAACTTGCGGAGGAACTGTGTATTCCCATGCCCTACATTGAGGAAGAACTGGAAATCCAGTGCCGCGGCGAAAATGGAAAATACGGAATGCTGCGAAAGCTTGACAACGGAAAATATGCGGTCAATATTATTTTGGTTGATTACGAGGAGTATGATCAGGCAAATAAAATTTACGAAAAGCATCTTCCGGAGTTTTGCCGGGCGTTCAAAGATGCGCTGCAGAAAAATGAGGAGAAAATTCTTTCGTTTCCCTATCTGAATGAGCAGAAGGATCTTCGCTTCATTTTGTGGTCACTGATTTCAAGAGCGATGTGGCATTTTAATAGGAAGGTCTGTGATACGCTGGAGGAAAAATACTTTTCCGACGTGACTGCGGCAGATAGGGAGTTTTCTTGTGTTGCCGTGGCCTATACGGATGAGCAGGAGCCTTCTTTCGAGTTTTACGGCTGTGATGGTATTGAGGGGACATCAGTTGGAGGCTATCGGTCTGTTTGGGCTGCCAATATTTATGGAAAGCATATTGAAAAACATTTTCACTGCGGACACAATCTGTCCACCGATTCCCAGCTTCTGATGGTGCTTAGAGCGATCGGCGGGATTTCCATTGACGAATTATCGATGGAAGAAAAGGAGGTCGTGGCGAAGGCGATCGCAAACGGGTATCTGCAAAAGAGCGGCAGCAGGATAGAGCCGGGGATCGTGGTGATCGATAAAAAGGATGTCAAAGAATTTTATAATTTATCCTATGAACTGACGGATGATATGGACGCCTTGACGGAGCAGATCGCCGCGGAGCTGGCGGAATTTATGCGCAGCCGCATCCCCGAACATCTGCTGGATGAGTATCAGAATTATTCCGGTTTGATTGCGGGGGTCCGCATCCTCTCAAAGACGATCGATGCGTGTATCGAAGAAGGGCTGCTTGTGAAGCCTGAAAACAGGGTTTGCGCGGAAGGTACGTTTATGGCCGTAGAGAAGGAAGCGTAGCGGCTAGGAGGCGTACCTCTTCACCGTCCGCAGCACCCCAGCGAGATAACTGCCGCCAAACAGATTCAGATGATTTAAAAGATGATAGAGATTATAAAGATCTCGGCGGTCTTTGTATCCTGACTGCATGGGAAAAGCGTCCCTGTAAGCGGCATAAAAGGTATGGGAAAAGCCGCCGAAAAGTTCTGTCATGGCAAGATCGGCCTCAGCGTGTCCTACATAGGCGGCGGGGTCGATGAGCCATGCTCTGCCGTCGTTTCCCGTCATATAGTTTCCCGACCACAGATCGCCGTGTAACAGTGATGGGCAGTCGGGCTCTATCAGATAATTTCCAAGGTGATCTAACAGCGCGCGGATTTTTTTGCGGTCCGTCGCGTCAAAATAGCGGTCTGCCATCCGAAACTGCGGCTCCAGACGGCAGTCGCGAAAGAAGGTAACCCAACTGTCTCGAGCAGCATTGCACTGTGGACCTGCGCCGATAAAGTTGTCCTGCAAAAAGCCATAAGTCCCGTTTGGGACAAACTCATCAGTGGGAGCTTGGTGCATTTTCGCAAGCTGTCTGGCAAACAATTCCCAATACTCTTTGACGGGAGGTTTCCCGTCGATCCATTCCAACAGCAAAAAAGCATAGCCGTTTGTACCCGCCTGCGTTCCGCTGCCGAGAATGCGCGGCGTCCCGATACAGCCTGTCTGTGCGATCGCCTGCAAGCCGAGGGCTTCCGCCTGAAAGAAAGCGGCGTTTTCTATGGTATTGGACTTCATAAAAATACGTTCGCCGTTTGTGAGGGTCAGCCCGTAGGCGTCGTTGATATCGCCGCCGAAGACCCGGTCGGACTGCATGATTTTCGCGTCTTCTCCAAAAAAAGATTCCAGTGCGTTATTCATAGAGCTAAAATGTTTTGGTGCGGTAAATGCCATGCGGGTCACGCTCCTTCCGATATCATCATACTGCAAGGAAGGCGTAGAAGCAAGGAAGTATGCGTAAAAGAGTGCACTGTTCGCAGAAAATTCTTGTGAGACAAATAAATTGCTATTATTGTAAAGAGATTAATGTTATAATGGTTATAATTTGAATTAATGCTGGGAAAAAATCGATCCTGTATATAGAAAGTAGCAAAATCGCAACTACCGTTATCTTGTCTCCCGACAGCCGACGTAGTACGATGATTTGTGAAAGTGACAAGATTAAAAATCACACTTCTGTGTTGTTTTTTAATCACGCAAAAAGACTTTGGCTGGGAGGGAAAATATGATTTTTTCAGAAAAACTACATTTGTTACGTAAGAGTAACGGCTTTACGCAGGAAGAACTGGCGGAGAAATTGTCTGTATCGAGGCAGGCGGTGGCGAAATGGGAGTCGGGTCAGGCATATCCGGATATCGCGAATCTGATTCAGATCAGCAATCTGTTTCATGTGACGGTAGACTATCTGGTGCGGGATCAGGAGTGCATGGTGACATGCGGCACTGTAGAGGATTGTGATTTCGAACGGCTGATAGCGTTTCGGCTTGAGGCGGCGGAGAATACGTATGCGGGATATAGCAATGAGACGGCGTCTACAAGGCTGGATTCGCATGATTACACATATAACAGCGGGCCTTATACCTATCATGATACCTATGTCGGCGGCGAGCAGTTTGCCGGCGAAGAGGCGATATGGTATGAGGGGAAGGCTGAATATGCCATGAATTATGCCGGTCGGGTGCTGGGACAACCGTTCAGCGGCGATTTCTTAAAGGAAGCCCTGCGAAATGCAGATCATAACATGCCTTATCGCGGGCCGGAATACTATCAATCTGGCGAGTACGTTTACAAGTGCAAGGCCGCGGGGGACATCGCGTGGTTTCAGGGGCATGAAGAGATATACTGTGGCAATGAAAAGGTGTATGAATGTTATTTTCATGGCGGTGTGATGAAATAACTTGTATTCGGTAAACGTATAAAACAGTCTTTTCAGGAAAAGTAAATGGCATTAAGAGTTATGAAGGGAGAGTATAAGGTAATGAAAATCGGAATCTTAGGCTATGGAAATCTGGGGCGCGGCGTGGAGTGTGCTGTCAGGCAGAACCCTGACATGGAGCTGGCGGCGGTGTTTACCCGCAGGGACCCGAAACAGGTCTCTATCCTGACAAAGACGGCGGCGGTCTGTCACGTGTCTGAGGCGGCGGACTGGAAAGAAAAGATCGACGTGATGATTCTTTGCGGCGGGAGCGCCACGGACCTGCCGGAGCAGACGCCGGAGTTTGCAAAGCTGTTTAACGTTGTGGACAGTTTTGACACGCACGCAAAGATACCGCAGCATTTTGCGGCGGTGGATACAGCCGCGAAGGAAGCGGGAAAAGTGGGCATCATCTCCGTGGGCTGGGATCCGGGCATGTTTTCTTTGAATCGCATGGTTGCGAGCGCTATTTTGCCAAACGGAAGAGACTATACTTTTTGGGGGAAAGGCGTCAGTCAGGGGCATTCCGACGCGATCCGCCGGATAGCGGGCGTAAAGGACGCCAAGCAGTATACGATTCCGGTGGAATCAGCGCTTGAGGCCGTGAGAGAGGGAAAAGATCCCGAACTTACGACCCGTGAAAAGCATACCAGAGAGTGTTTTGTGGTTTTGGAAGAAGGGGCGGATGCCGCGAAGGTAGAGCAGGAGATCAAGACTATGCCGAATTACTTTGCGGACTATGACACTACGGTGCATTTCATCAGTGAGGAAGAATTAATGCGCGACCACAGCGGCATCCCGCACGGCGGTTTTGTGCTGCGCAGCGGAAAGACAGGATGGGAGGAGGAGAACAGCCATCTGATCGAGTATCGGCTGAAACTGGACTCTAATCCGGAATTTACATCCTGCGTGATTGCCGCTTACGCCAGAGCGGCATACCGCCTTTATCAGGAAGGTCAGACGGGTGCAAAGACGGTGTTCGATATCCCGCCGGCATATTTAAGCGCGATGAGCGGGGAAGAACTGCGGGCGAAAATGCTGTAGGAAAGGGGTGGATCAAGACGGGGGAAGGAATTGCGAGAATGGTTACGTTAAAAGAAATTGCCAGAGAGTGTAATGTCTCGCCGACTACGGTATCCAATATCTTAAACGGGAAGCCGAAGGTTGGGGACGATACCAGACAAAAGGTATTAGAGACAGTCGACAAGATGGGGTATAAGCCCAATTATATCGCGCAGGGGCTGCGGCGGCAGGAGACCAGAACGATCGGCATCATCGTGGAGGATATCGCACAGTTTACGACGCCGGAAATCGTGGAAGGCATCATGAGTAACGGTGAGGAAAAAGGGTATCGTACTGTTGTCAAAAATATGCGTCTCTACGCCAGATGGCGTGATACATGGTACGGTGATGAGAACAGCTATCATTCCATATTGGATCCGGCTTTACAGGAACTGGAATCCATCAGAGTGGACGGTATTATTTACATTGCGGGGCATGCGAGGATCATTAATTGCTTTCCGCCAAATTTTCCGATTCCGGCTGTTATGACGTACGCCTTTTCCAAGAATCCGGACATTCCGTCGGTCGTGATAGACGATCAGAAATCCGCTTATGAAATCGTGCAGTATCTGATATCCAAGGGGCATACAAAGATCGGTGTGATTGGGGGAAGGAAGAATAACATACATACGCAGCAGAGACTTTTAGGCTATCAGAAGGCTTTGTTTGAGAATGAGATCCTCTATAATCCGAATTGGGTCAGATATGCGGAATGGGAGAAGGAAGGCGCTTTGAGGGAGGCGAGAGAACTGTTCAAGACAGAGGTGACGGCAGTCTTTTGCATGGCGGACCGCATGGCGGGCGGTGCTTATGCCTGTCTGGATGAAATGGGTCTGCGGGTCGGCGTTGATATCGCGGTGGCCGGGTTTGATAACCAGAATATTGCCGATTTCTTCCTGCCGGGACTGACGACCATGGCTTTGCCGCTTAAGGAAATCGGGGATACGGCGGCGAATATTTTGTTTCGCAAGATACAGTACGGCGAAGAATCGGCCCAAAAGCAGATCTGGATTCCCTGTAAGTTTATTGAGAGGCAGTCTGTCCATGAGCTGAAAATAGAATAAAAGGATTATATTTTTTTAAGAGGTTTAACGTTAAACCTATCACGAAAGGTGCAAGAAAACCCAAAGGGATGCACGGCAGACGCAGTGTTTGTACGCTGCGGCTGCATGAAAAGAAAGGAGCAGGTATGATCAGAAAGGTAAAGACAGAAAACGGATGGGTCAGGGGGATCGAGGCGGCGGATCCAAGGATCACCGCATTTAAGGGAATCCCTTTTGCGGCCCCGCCGGTGGGGGAGAACAGATGGCGGGCGCCGCAGCCCTGCGAGGACTGGGAAGGCGTGCGGGATGCGTTTCGTTTCGGCCCTGCCGCCGTGCAGGACACGCCGGGACTCGGCGACGACGTATACTGCCGCGAATGGCATGTGGATCCGCAGGTGGATATGGATGAGGACTGCCTGTATCTGAATGTGTGGACGGGGGCGAAAGACCCGGATGAGAAGCTGCCGGTGCTGGTATGGTATTATGGCGGCGGCCTGCAGTGGGGGTATCCGGCGGAAATGGAGTTTGACGGGGAACGGCTGGCCAGACGAGGCATCGTGGTGGTAACGGTGAATTACCGCATCAATGTCTTCGGATTTATGGCGCATCCGCAGTTGACGGACAGACAGCCGGACGCGCCGACTAATTTTGGCAGTCTCGACCAGCAGGCGGGCCTGAAATGGGTGATACGTAACATCCGCGCCTTTGGCGGAGATCCCGGTCAGATCACCATTGCCGGGCAGTCTGCGGGCGGCGGCAGCGTGTTAAGCCAGATGGCCTGTCCGGATAACAAAGGCCTGTTTCAGCGCGCCGTGATCATGAGCGGCATGATCGGAAGTCCTTATACGAGACAGACGATCGGTATCCCTAAGCCGCTTTGGGAGGCGGAGGAAAACGGTGTGGAATTTCTGGATTTTCTCGGCGTGAAGGATATCGAGGAAGCCAGAAAGCTGGATGCCTTCTATCTTCGGGATAAGTATGGGGAGTACGCGCAATGTCATCCGCGCATGTTTACGGTGTTAGACAAACGGTTTTGCGTCGGCGATCCGCTTGCCCTGCTTTTGGAGGGCCGCAGCGCGGACGTGCCGGTGATGGCGGGAAATACGGTCGATGAATTTTTGGAAGTCCTTTCCGCATCGACCAGAGAAGAAGCGGAGGAAAAAGCCAAGGGAATTTTCGGGGAAGAAGCAGAGGAATACCTTGCCTTCCCGGAAGTCTGGAAGGAAGAAGAAAAGGGCGTTTTCGGCAGGGTCAGCGGTCTGGAATGCACCATAAAAGGCGTGCTTGGCGGGCGCAGAAAGAACGGAAGCGCACAGAACGGTTATTACTATAAGTTTGGGCCGGAAATTCCGGGCTGGGATCATGCGGGCTGCTTTCATTCTGTAGATCTGTGGTTTTTCTTTGAAACGCTGGCAAAGTGCTGGCAGCCGTTTACCGGAAAGCACTATGATCTTGCCAGACAGATGTGTAATT
This sequence comes from Lachnospiraceae bacterium UBA7196, assembly GCA_002490835.1. GTDB lineage: Bacteria > Bacillota > Clostridia > Lachnospirales > Lachnospiraceae > UBA3282. The sequence continues at coordinate 85,237 of DKUU01000007.1, forward strand.
ATTGGGCTAATTTTATTAAAACCGGCGATCCCAACGGCGCGGACGCGGACGGTCAGCCGATGCCTGTCTGGATGCCTTACACGGAGGAGGCGCCGGCGGAAATGGTGTTTACAACGGATGGCGCAAAACCTTTCGCTGGGCAGGAGAGCGGCTATATCAGCTTTCTTAGCAAAAAGATCATGGAAGGTCTGGAAGTGATCCCCTGTTTTGATAAGTGGAACGCGCCCTTTTGGCAGGATAATGAAGTCCGTCGGGAGACCTTTGCGCTGATAGATGAGGCGGGAAGCTGCGAGGCACCTTTTTTGCGGGAGCCGGAAGAGATCATCAGGGTGGAGAGCTACAGCGGTGAATTTGTGTATGAGCAGGGACGCGATTATCTGGTAAAGGATGGCAAGCTGGTTTTGCCGGAAGGAAGCAGGATCCCGCATACGGGCTGGGAGCAGTTGACGCGCAGGACCAAGGAAGAAGCGCAGGAGGAGGCAAAGAGGGAAGGTACCGATCCGGGCTTTGAGCCTGTCGCGACCACGGACGGGAAATATCTGAGCCTGTGCGCCATCGGGCATCCGGAGTTTGTGACAAAGTGGCAGACTGCGGTCACCTATCAGGCGAAAGAACGCTGGGAGGGTTGTGTACCGCAGGGCGCGCTGCATGATCTCCCCGGACTTTCAGGGAAGATAAAGAATAAGGAGAGCCTGCGGATCCATTTATATGGGGACAGTATTTCCTGCGGCTGGGACTGCAGCGGAAAGTATGAGCAAAAGCCGTGGCAGCCCGTCTGGTATGCGCTTTTACTCGACCGGATGGAGAAGAAATGGGGGATTCCCATCAGCTTTCACAACACTTCCGTCAGCGGCATGGATACGGAGTGGGCGATCGAGCATGCCAGAGAAAGGGTCTGCGGCTATCAGCCTGACCTCGTGATATTGGGATTTGGTATGAACGACAGATGCGACGGCGCGCAGTATGCCGAGAAGACAATGAGGCTAATCAGGACGATACGGGAAGACTGCTCGCAGACGGAATTTGTCCTGATCGCGACAACGCTTCCCAATCCGCTGACGGCCACGCCTCCCATGTATTTCTGGTCGCATCAGGAGGAGTATTCGCAGAGCTTAAAAACGTTGTGTCAGGAAGGGATCGTGTTAGCGGATGTGCAGGCTGTACAAAGGGAAGTGCAGAAGAAAAAACGGTATATCGACTTGACTGGCAATTTATTAAATCATCCGAACGACTGGCTTGCCGGAATACAGGCGCAGGTTGTGGCGGCGACATTGGAGGTATAGGAATATGGGGGCATTAAACGAAGGAAAAGGCTATCTGAAAGTATATACGAGGGAGCCGGAAGAGGGCAGTTATCCGTACGGTCTGGCCTTGGGCATCCACATAGCGTACAGCGGGGACGGTAGGGAATTTCAGCCCCTGAATAAAAATTATGGTATCTTGTTTGCCGAAGCGATTATTTTGCCGGATGACACCCTTTCTCCACGGGGTGTGAAAGAACCGAAGGTTTTCGCTCTGGCGGACGGCGGTTTTGGAATCGCCGCGGAGCGGGTGCTGGAAAATGGGGAGCCGGATGCGGACTGTGCGGGCAAGGTGCTTTTCTGGACGACAAAAGATTGGATAAACTTTGAAGCGAAGGGCCTTGTGGCGGCCGATGAGGCGAAAGGACAGGCAGCAGGAGGAGACGAGCCGTTATCGGACTGCGTGGAAGTGGATCATGCTGTGCTGATGCGGGCGGCGGAGTACTGGAATCCCGTCTGTCATACGCAGACGGTCGTGCCGGAATGCGTGAAGCTTTCTTCCGCGCAGGAATTGGATGCGGTAATGGCGGAAGCGGTCTATTCGGACGGTTCCCGCGCGAAAAAGCGGGTGCTGTGGGAGAAAGATGCCGTTGACTTTTCCCGTCCGGGGATCTATGAGGTCAGGGGGAGCATGCAGAGTAAAAAATATAACTTCCCACTGGCGGAAGGCTTCGGAGATCCCGTTCTTTTCAGATGGGAGGGAAAGTGGTATTATACCTCGACCAGCGATAATACGGGAGATATCGGTCTGTATATCCGGGAAGCGGACACGATCGACGGGCTGTTTGTGGATGGCGTGGTGCAGCATCTGATCCTGCCGCTTGATGAAGAGCGGGAGCTGATCCAGACCTTCTGGGCGCCGGAATTTCATGTGATCGGCGGAAAACTGTATATTCTGTTCGCGGTCAGCGGGCATGAGTGGGGGCCGCAGTGTCATCTTTTGAGGCACAAAGAAGGGCAGCCGCTGACAGGGCCGGAGAGCTGGGAAGATCCGGTCAGGGTCAGGAGACAGGACGGAAGTTACCTGACGGAGGATGGGATCACGCTGGATATGACGTACTTAAAGACAAAGCGCCAGTCTTATGTGGTTTGGTCTTACAGAAGGGGCATGGGGAAACCTTATGATACCGGTTCCATGCTCTGTATCGCTACCATAGATGAACGCGAGCCGTGGAAGCTGACCTCTGAGCCGGTGCTGCTTGCGCGTCCACTGTTTGGCTGGGAAAATGTGGAGAATACCATAAATAATGAAGGCCCTTATGCCTTTATCAGGGGCGGGAAGGTCTATATGACCTATTCGGGCGGCGCGGCCAACAGCTATACCTATGCGGTGGGGCTGCTCACGGCGCGTGAGGAGGACGATCTGCTTGACGTTTCGAACTGGCACAAGCGCTGTACACCCGTGCTTTCCTTCTATTCCGTGGAAGGTGAATACGGACCGGGACACAACTCCTTTTATGAGGATGAGGACGGAAATCTGATGATCGCTTATCATGCGGAAAAGGACAAAAAATCGACGCTCAGATGCGACGGCATCCGGCGCGTGCATTTTAAAAAGGACGGCACACCGGCGTTTGGCATGTCGGCCGAAGAGGATTTTGATCCGAAACTCGGAAACGTTCGCATGAAGGTGAAAATTGAATAAGACAAAACATGGTCAAAAGGGCGCATGAGGCAGTTTAACGATATTTTTGCCTGAACGGGGCGAAATTTGCTGTTCGGCATAGGCAATTTGCACTATAAAATCAAAAAAACAGGTGAAAAAGTGTCACGTTGTATGAAAACGATGTTGACAAAAAGGGGCCGTGGCGCTATTATTTAAATAACGGCAGGTAAAACGATAAACAAAGAATAGGATGAATGGGGTGCAGGATGTTTAAAAAGATTGATAAAAAGAAATGGTATTCCATAAAGTTGTTTCTGTTTATAGTACCGTTTCTTGTGCTGGTTGTTCTTTTTTCCTACTATCCGCTGTACGGATGGATGTATGCTTTCTATGACTATAAACCGCCGAAGCCGCTTTCAGAAGCACCGTTTGTCGGAGTGAAGTGGTTTAAATTCATGGTAGAGAATCCGGTCAGGGTAGAGCAGCTTAAGCAGGTGCTTATAAATACCTTTGTCATGAGCGGTATCACGCTCAGCACCTCGTGGATTCCCATGCTCTTCGCTGTCTTTATGAATGAGCTTCACCGCGTTCGTTTCAGAAAATTTGTCCAGACGGTCACGACCCTGCCGAACTTCATCAGCTGGGTGCTTGTGTACTCCGTTGCTTATAATATCTTCAACAGTGACGGTATGGTGAATTCGTTGCTGGTTGATAAGTGGCATCTGATACAGGAACCGATTTTGTTCCTGCAGGATTCCAGTCATGTATGGCTGACGCAGTGGCTGTGGCTGACATGGAAGAACCTTGGCTGGGCGGCCATCATGTACATAGCGGCGATTTCCAGTATCGATGAAGAGCTGTTTCAGGCTGCCAAGGTGGACGGTGCGACGAGGATGCAGCAGATCCGTTACATCACGATCCCGAGCCTGCTGCCGACCTTCTTCGTACTGCTGATGATGAACATCGGTAATTTCCTCTCGAATGGCATGGAACAGTACTATGTATTCCAGAACGCATTTAACAAAGAATATATTCAGGTGCTCGATTTGTATGTCTATACGCTTTCCACTGTAAAGGGCGGTTATCCTCTCTCGGTTGCGGTGAGCATGTTAAAGAGCGTTGTCAGCGTCATTCTTCTGGTGGTAGCAAATGGTATATCAAAGCTGACCAGAGGAGAGAGTTTCCTGTAAGGGCCATAAGTGTAAAACAAGCAATAAAACTGTGAAAGGCAAGAGTGCTATGACTGAAATCCGTGTAAAGAAAAAGAAAATACATCAAAGTTTCGGCGACACAATGCTCAGTGTGTTCTGCTATGTGTTCTTTGCCATCTGTGCGTTTTTGTGTCTGTATCCGTTTTACTACATATTCATCAATACGATCAGTGCAAATGATTTAAGCGCGCGCGGCGATATCCTGTTTTGGCCAAAAGGCATACATTTTAAGAATTATAAGAGCGCCTTCGGGATTTCAGGTCTGTTTCAGGCGGCGAAAATTTCCGTAATGAGGACTGTTATCGGAACAATCGGAACGGTGAGCGCTTCCGCATTTCTGGGATTTATGTTCTCGCAGGAAAAGATGTGGCACAGAAAACTGTGGTATCGCATCGTCATTGCAACGATGTATTTCAACGCGGGAATCATTCCATGGTTTTTGACGATGCAGACTTTACACCTTACGAATAATTTCTGGGGTTTTGTGCTTCCCGCAATCGTATCTCCGTTCCACATTGTGCTGACGAAGACCTTCGTGGAATCGATTCCGAAGGAACTGCAGGAGGCGGCAGAGATTGACGGGGCAGGGATTATGACGGTTTTCTTTAAGGTAATGCTGCCGGTCATAAAGCCGATCATGGCTACGGTCGCGATCTTCGCGGCGGTGAACCAGTGGAATGCGTTTCAGGATGCCCTGCTTTTGATTACTTCGAATACGAAGCTGTACCCGTTACAGTTGGTACTATATAATTATCTGAATCAGGCCAGTTCCATCAAGGCTCTGGCAAATACCAGCAGTTCCAGTTCGCTGGCGGCCGCAGCGGCGACGACGCAGACGGCGACCAGCATCCGCATGACGATCACCGTCATCGTGGTGCTGCCGATCATGATGGTTTATCCGTTCTTCCAGAAATACTTTGTAAAGGGTATCATGATCGGTGCGGTCAAGGGGTAGACGTCTTGCGGGGCGGAATGAGGATTATTTTGTGATAAACGGAAATAGCTTCCGTTTACATATTTAAACTATCAAAAAGGAGGAAATTCATGAAAAAGCGTATTTTGGCAACAGTTCTGGCCACAGTGCTTACCTGTTCCATGGTTCTTAGCGGCTGTGGCGGCGGGTCCGGTACAACGGATCAGCCAGCAACAAACGGCACAGATGATGCCGCAACAACAACGGATACAGCGCCTGCGGATACCAGCGGTGGGGACGCGGCGGCACCTGCAGCAAACCACGACGAAGCACTTACTTTGGAAATGTATAACGTGGCGGCAAACTATCAGGGTGAGCAGACCGGTTGGTTTGGTAAGATCTTGAAGGATAAATTCAATATTACCATAAACATTATCGCGCCGCAGGTATCCGGCGACGGTGAGGGTCTGTATGCGACAAGAACAGCGTCCGGTAATCTGGGCGACATGGTTCTGCTCGACAATGGACTCTTGCAGGAATGTGTGGAAAGCGGTCTGATCGCTGACATAAGCGCAGAGATTAAGAATTACCCGAACCTGATGAAGTATTGGGAGCAGATCGAGAAGTTCAATAAGGGTATTGGAGACGGAACCGGCATCTACGGGATTCCCACCGAGATGAACACCAACGGTCCTACGGCATACATGGCTGAGACAGTTTCTTCCATGCCCAGAATCCCTTGGGATTTCTACACAGAGCTTGGCAGACCTGAACTGAATACCTTAGACGACCTGATCAATGTGCTGGCTGAAATGCAGAAGGCGCATCCCGAGAATGCAGACGGGAAAAAGGCTTACGGCATGACCCTTTGGAAAGACTGGGATGGTGGCGGCGAGCAGGTTACCATTGAGAACGTTAACCAGCTCACCAAATGGTATGGTCAGGAAGTAAACGGCTCCGTTCTGATCGGTTCCGATAATACCATCATGCCTCTGACAGATAAGAACGGCGCATACTACAAGATGCTGAAGTTCTTCTACGATGCAAATCAGGCTGGTATCGTTGATCCGGACTCCGCCACACAGGAGTGGGGTGATGCCTGCGATAAGATGCAGACGAAGAGAACCTACCTTGTATGGAATAACTGGATGCTGGGCTTCACAAACAATCCTGAGAGAGGTGAGGCCGGTGCAAACTATATGGGTATGCCCATTAAGGATATGCAGGTGTTCCAGACGTCTGACTACTACTATGGCAGCGGCCGTGTATTCGGTATCGGCTCCGGTGTCAGCGATGATGTGAAGGCCCGCATTCTGGAGTACTATGACTGGCTGGCATCTCCGGAAGGTGCTACCACACAGCATATCGGTACGGAAGGCATTATTTATACTGTTGGTGAAGATGGAAAGTACACATTGACAGAAGACGGTTATAACAGATTTAATTCCGAGATCATGATTCCGGAAGATCAGGGTGGCGGTAACTGGACAGACGGTAACAATCAGGTGAACCAGTGGATCGTTGCAAGTGTTGAGACGAACCCTGTTACAGGCGAGACCTACGGCAGTGACCTTTGGGCTTCTTATCTTGAGAAGAACAACACCAAGACTGCTAAGGAGTGGAGAGAATTGTATGACGGTAAGCAGAACGAGGTTGAGTATCTGAAGGATACGGGCATGATGAACATCGTTCCCAGCCTGAATCTCTCTTTGGCAGTTGATACAAGTGATATCAGTATGTCCCGCGGTTCGTGCAGATCTATCATCTGTGATGCTTCCTGGCAGGCAATCTTCGCAAAGTCTGAAGCAGAGTTCGATGCTATCTGGGATGATATGGTAACTAAGGTTGAAGGTAATGGCTGGGCAGATCTGGTAGCGTATGATACTGCGAAGTATCAGCCGGTCATCGACGGCAGAAAAGCAGCGCAGTAAGGCGTAAGCTGCATAGTTTTAAACAGAGATTTCATAGAAAAGAGGCTGAAGAATTTTTCTTTGGCCTCTTTTTTGCTGTATAATAGAATAAGATGAGAAAAGGAAAAGACTTTTTAATATATTACCCTGCGTCAGGGCTTGCTCGTGACGCTGCGTCATATGCTATTTTTGGCATGAAGGAGGTGAAAAGCTGTGTCCAAATACACGACAGGAGAGGTCGCGAAGCTCTGCGGCGTGACGGTGAGGACCGTTCAATATTATGACAGCCGCGGCATCCTTGTCCCGACGGAACTTTCGGAGGGTGGCAGACGCCTGTATTCGGAAGATGATTTAGGGAAAATGAGGATCATCTGCTTCCTGCGGGAACTTGGGCTTCCAATCAACGCGATTTCCCAGATCCTTTCAGAAGAGGATCCGGGCAGTGTGATTTCATTGTTACTAGAGCAGCAGGAACAGGATCTGAAAGAGGAGATAGGCGAGCGGCAGGAAAAGTTGGAAAAACTGGAAACCTTAAGGCATGAGCTGAAAAGCGTAGAGACGGTCTCTGTCGAATCCATTGGGGACATAGCCTATATCATGTCAAATAGGAAAAAACTAAAAAGGATTCACGCGAATTTGCTGATCGGCGGTATTCCGATTACTATTTTGCAATGGGTCAGCATTGTGCTGTGGATCACAAAAGGCTTGTGGCAGTTGTTTGTGTTATGGCTGGTTCTTTCCATTCCATTCGCAATCCTGCTCTCAAAGTATTATTTTGGCCATGTGGCCTACATCTGTCCGCAGTGTCACAGTGTTTTTCGACCAACATTCAAAGAAGCATTATGGGCAAAACATACGCCTGCGACCAGAAAACTGACGTGTACGGACTGCGGTCATCGCGGGTCCTGTGTGGAAGTGGCGAGAGAGGAGGCGGAAGATTGAAAAATAAGTCTATGGAGGAAATCATGGATAAGGCAGAAATGGATAGAGTTGAAAGGAAGCAGGCGCAGGTAGCATATGATAGGGCGAAGACAGGGAAGTATCTCTTATGGACATTCGGGATTGCATGGGTGATGCAGGCAGGCGTGGCGTTTTTGTATCGCGGCGGGCTGTCCGTCATCGGGCGGATGATGGCACAAATGCTCATGGCGCTGATGATGTTTGTGCCGATGCTAGGCGTGCTGCTTTCCGGGAACCGACTTGCGGGAATGGGCTGGAAACCGCATATCAGGGGGAAGATAAAACCGCTTTTGATGGCGTGGTTTTTCCCGGCGATCCTGACTGCGATCGGTGCTGCCATTTATTTCGCTGTTTTTTCGGAGCATTTCGATGTGAGCGGTGCGTATCTGATAAATATTGGTGGGGAGGCGGCTCTTGCGCAGTTGGAAGCGCAGGGGATTTCCTATGCGCAGTATATTTTGATTTCTGTCGTCAGCTGTCTGACTTATGCGCCGCTTATCAATATGTTTCCGGCAGTCGGAGAAGAAGCGGGATGGCGGGGATTTTTATATCCGCAGTTAAAGGCGAAATACGGCAAAAAGAAGGGCTGGCTGATCGGCGGCGTGATCTGGGGAATGTGGCATTGGCCGCTCATGGCGCTGATCGGTTATGAATACGGGACGGATTATATCGGTTTCCCGGTCGTCGGAATACTGCTCTTTTGCATCTTCACGATTGCGGCGGGCATTGCCTGTGACTGGCTGTATGAGAAAAGCGGTCTGATCTGGGCGCCGGCTATTTTCCACGGCGCGATCAATGCGGCAGCTACGGTTCCCGTTGCCGTCTGTCTGAGTAATACGGGTTCCGCGATCCTGCTGGGGCCTGCGCCGATTGGGGTGATCGCGGGACTGCCGCTCATGATCTTTGCGGGCATCCTGTTTTATAAGTCTGAATAAAGGGCAGGTAATGCGCGGGAACGCGGGATTGTAAAGGCGGTCCTTTTCTGCTATAATTTGAAGGTGATTTGAACGTGAAATGGAGGAAGCACGAAATGAGCAGAAGGAGATGGACCACCTTTCTTTTATTGTCAGCGGCGCTTATGGGATTGTCTGTTGGCTGCGGCACGGCGGCGGAGCCTGCAAACAGCAGCGCTTATAATGCTGAAAGCAATGAAGGCGCTGCCGGGTCGGAGACTGATAAAGATAATGAAACAGAAGCGGCAGGCGGGACTGGGGAAACGGTTGAAACGGTAGAATCAAAAGAAGCAGAAGATGTAAAAGAAACGGAGCGTGAGGATATGCAGGACACACAGAAGGATGGTATCGCGGAGGCAATCAAACAGGAGACGGCGGAGGTGGAACTTGAGACGGACGACTCGCAGGATGCAGGCGAGACGGAAGGAGAGCCGACAGCCGAGATCAGCGAACTCATTCCGACCAAGTATTCGTCGCGGAGATTCAAACAATGCGGGACCATCGAGCATATCACTTATCCCAGCTATGATTATTTCGGAGACGGATCTGCGCTGGAAAAGCCCGCCAATGTCTATCTTCCCTACGGTTACGACGAGACGAAGCAGTATAACGTCCTCTATCTGATGCACGGTATCGGCGGTGACGAAAACGAGTGGGGCATGGTTGGAAATACCTCTCAGATCAAGATGATCATGGATAATCTCATTTTTAACGGCGATATTGAGCCTTTTATCGTGGTGACGCCTAACGGCCGCTCAGGGGCTGATTTTGCCAATAAAAGCTCTGATTATAATTCTTTCTATGAGTTTGGAAAGGAACTTAGAAACGACCTGATCCCTTATATCGAGAGTCATTATGCGACCTATGGAAAAGCGGGAGAAGCAGACTATGATATGAAGGCAGACAGGGAACACAGGGCAATGGCAGGGCTGTCTATGGGCGGCATGCAGACCATCAATATCGGCATGTGCGAATGTCTGGACATCATAGGCTGGTTTGGCGCGTTCTCCGCGGCGCCGACATCCTATCCGGCGGCGGATGTCGTCAAAAAGATCGATGAGCAGTTTCCGGACGAGGAGATCAAATATTTTTATAATATCTGCGGGACCAACGATACGATCGCCTATCAGAGTTCGTCTACGGCGGCAAAAAAACTTCCGCAGCTGAGCGACAGATTTCAGGATGGCGAAAATTATATGTGGCAGGAACTAAAAGGCGGACACGATTTTCATATCTGGTATCTCGGCTTCTACAATTTTGCGCAAATCGTATTTGAGTAGTGTGAGAAGATTTATGGAGGATACGTATGAAAATCGCCATAGTGGATGACGAGGCGGACGAACAGGAGATTCTGGCTAAATATATTCGGGAATGGGCAGAGGCAAAGAAGGAGCTGGTGGAATTTGTGTGTTTTGCCAGCAGCGAAGCCTTCCTTTTTTCGTGGGAGGATGATAAAGATTATGCGCTGCTCATCCTTGATATTGAAATGAGTGGGATCAGCGGTCTGGAACTGGCAAAAAAGATACGGCTGCAGGATGAGCACATTCCCATTCTATTTGTCACGGGGTATGATGAATATATGCAGTACGGCTATGACGTGGCGGCGCTTCACTATCTGCTCAAGCCGGTGCACAAGGAAAAATTGTTTCAGGTCCTTGATAAACTTGGGGAGCGGGAAGAAAGCAGAATAAACCTCATTGTAAGTGCGGGAAATGAGGTGCGGCGGTTCCCTTTTCACACGGTTTTTTATGTGGAGGCGGATGGACACGGCAGTATCCTGCACACGGCGGATGAAGCGGTCTGCGTGAGGGAATCTTTTGGGGAGATCGAAAAGCAGTTACTTTCCATGGAGGAAGCAGCGAAATGCCACCGGGCTTATCTGGTGAATCTGCGCTATGTTTCCGCCATCCGAAGCGCCGAGTTGATCCTGGATCACGGTGAAAAACTGCCGATCGCCAGAAGCCGCATGAAGAGTGTGCAGTCTGCGTTTTTGCGTTATTATAAAGACAGACGAGGTTGATGATAGATAATACGAATCTCAGTAAAGTCGTGATAAAGCAGAGCAGAAATGGAGAAGAATATGGGGTTGGCAATTGCTGTGGGTATAGCGGCGGTCGTTTTGGTGAACGCCGGGCTGTGGATTTTTTGGATGCCTTGGTATGTAAATCGGAAAATCAGCCGCTTTCAGAATGAGTTAGTGGACAGGCACTATGCCGAGGTCGAGACGATGTACCGCAAAATGCGCGGCTGGCGGCATGATTACCATAATCATATTCAGGTGTTAAAGGCGCATATGGAATTTGCGCGCTATGAGGAAGCGAAGCAGTATCTGACGATGTTAAACGATGATCTGAGCACTGTGGATACCGTGATTAAGACCGGAAATGTAATGGTGGATGCCATCTTAAACAGCAAGCTTACGATGATAAGGGAGCGGGAAATTCAGGTGGATGCGACCGCGATCGTGCCGCAGGACGTTCCTTTTTCCGGAATCGATCTGTCTGTCCTGATCGGGAACCTTCTGGATAACGCCATGGAAGCCTGTGCGCAGGTGGTCAATAAGGACGAGCGGTTTATCCGGATCTATATTGATATCGTCAAAAAACAGCTCTACATTTCCGTCACCAATTCCATGGAAGGGAGAGCGAGGAAGAAGGGGTTACAGTATCTTTCGACCAAGGCAGGGCTGCACGGGTTCGGGCTGATCCGCATCGACAGGATCGCCTCGAAGTACGGCGGATTTATCAACAGGCAGAATGAGGAGGGCGTGTTTGCGACGGAGGTCATGCTGCCACTTGTAAGTTGATTAGAATGCAATTCATGCGCGTGGGGATACCGTTCGTGCAGAATTGCATTTTTTGTTTCGCCATTGTAATAAAATGGGACTGTGAGTTTCGCAAATGACAAATGATAGAAAAAAGTGAGGAAACGTATGAACAGTAAGAAATATTCACTGGGCGGGAACATTTTGTTTCACCTAAACAGTGCGAGACAGTGGAATCAGTGGGTCTGCTATTTTCAGTTTCTGGACGTAATACCGAATATGGCGGCGACATTTCTGGGAATCTGGTTGCCCTCTTTGATCGTCTCCGAATTGCAGAGCGGCGTCACGCTCACGGTTTTGATGGCGAGCATTATCACTGTTTCCGTAGGGTTGTTACTCAGCAATGTGGCAGATACTGCCATGACGCAGTATTTATATCGAAACGGTTTATCGCTGACGCTGTATTATGATAAGCTGGCCTTTGAAAAGACGATGAAGATCGACTATGATCTGCTGGAGAGCAAAGAGGTGCAGAAGCTGGTGGGGAATGTCTGGGGGACGCTGCGCAATGAGTTTGCGATCCGCTGGTCCGTGACCTCCATGCCGGTGCTGATCGTTTCCGTTCTCAGCTCTGTTTTATATGGATTTTTGCTTTGCAGGGTCAATGCAATTTTAGTGTTGGTGCTGATCGTCACGATAGGGGTCAATACTTTTTTGCTGAAACGGACGAGGGACATCCACGGAAAGTACCATGAGGAACTTAGCAGGCATACTAAGGCGGCAGCCTATATCAACCTTCATGCGATGGAGAGAAGCGACGGCAAAGATATCCGTATGTATCAGATGCAGGACTGGTTCCTGCGCAAGTATGACGACGCTGTTAGCGGTATGGATCGTATTTACGGGAAAATACATACACAGTATTTTTTGCGGAGATTAAAGGAGCTGGGGCTGGGATTTGCCGCGGAGCTGATTTCTTACGGCTATCTTGTGTATCTGCTGGCGGAAGGGAGGATGTCTGTTTCCGAATTTGTCTTTTCCGTGGGTCTGGTGCGGACTTTTTTGACAAATTTTTCCACCCTGATCGGTCAGGTGCAGAGTCTCAATAATATCCATGCTTTTATCACCTATATCAGAAAACTGCTCGATCTGCCGGAAAAGGCGGAGGGAAAGGTTTTTGATACGGACATGACCAAGGGCGTGGAGATCGTTTTCAAGGATGTTTCCTTCCGCTATCCAGATGCGGATGCCGATGTGTTAAGCGATATCAATCTGACGATTCATTCCAATGAAAAGCTGGCCCTGATCGGCTTAAACGGCGCGGGTAAGACTACCTTTGTCAAGCTTTTATGCGGCTTTTACAAACCGACCAAAGGAGAAATCCTTATCAACGGCATCCCACAAAAAGATTATGACAGGGATGCGTATCTGAAACTGGTATCCGCGCTGTTTCAGGATTCCATGCTGTTCCCGGTGTCGGTCGATGAAAATCTGACCGGAGCGGTGCGGACGCAGACGGATGAAAAGCGGCTTTCCCATGTTTTGAAGCTGTCGGGGTTTGATAAGCGTTATCAGAGCCTTTCACGGGGCGGGGAGACGAAGATGGTACGCGAGGTCAATGAGGACGCGACGGATGTCTCCGGCGGAGAAAAGCAGAAGCTTTTATTTGCCAGAGCCTTGTATAAGGAGGCACCGCTGTTAATATTAGATGAGCCGACGGCTGCGCTTGATCCGATCGCGGAAAACGAATTGTATCTACGGTACGGGGAGGCGGCGAAAAACCGCACGGTGGTCTTTATTTCCCATCGCTTATCCAGTACCAGATTCTGCGACAGGATCGTGCTCTTGGAGGGGACCCGCATCATAGAGGAGGGCACGCATGAGGAGCTGATTGAAAAGAATGGCCGCTATGCTGCGCTTTTTGAGATGCAGAGTCAATATTATCGGGAAGGGGCGGCAGTCTGATGAAGAAAAAGGACTTTGAAAATCTGTGGTTTTTGTTCAAGGCCGTTTACCGGCAGGAAAAGAAAACCTTTTATATCGGTGTGGCTGGCGCCGTTTTGGAAGCCATCGACCGCTATCTTTTTGTGATTCTCTTGGGAATGATCATAGATGCCGCTTTAAGCGGTAAGTCTTTGAAAAATATGCTGTGGATGATCGGGGCAGCGATGGGAGCTAAGTTTGTCTTAGAAGCATTGCAGAGCCGTCTCAGAGAGAGCTTAAAAAAGAAATTGGAGAATTTTCCGAAAGAATTTGCCAGCAGAGATTTAAATCAAAAAGCGCTGACGATGGATTATGAATATCTGGAAGATGCAAACGCCAGAGATATCAGGTACCGCTCTTTTCAAAGATCCTTTTACGGGATAGGCGGCTGGCTGATGATGGTAATATATTCTATGGTGAGAAACGGGGTGTCCATTATCATTTCAATCGGTATCGTGGCACCCATGTTTCAGGCAGCTTCCGGGGGAGAAATTATCTGGATCAGTTCTGCATGGTGTTCCGTTTTCCTGCTTGTGGGATTAGGGCTGTTGGTCTGGGCCGGCTGCAGGATCAGTGTCGGAGGGACGCGAAAGGCCATGCAGAAGTATTGTGATAATTCCGCAGCCTATACCAAAAAAATGTATTATCTCGATCTGCTGGCAGGTGTCGAACCGCAGAAGGATATCCGGGTGCTGCATTTTGAACAGGTGATTCATCAGGAGGTGGAGGCGCTTTTTGGTTCGATCCATGAAAACGAGAAGCAGCAGAACAGGATTTATGTGCGCAGGAATTATTTGCAGCAGCTGAGCTTTGGTCTGAGCAGTTTGTTTATTTATCTGTTTGTCGGTTTACGGGCTTACGCAGGGGTGATCACGCTGGGCAATGTGGTCACTTATGCGTCAGGCATGGAACAATTTATTTATGCAATCAATCATTTATCCGTGATGATCGGGCACCTAAAGTCCGCCGCCATGTATGCGGAGGATTACAGAGCGTTTATTGAGCTGGGAAAGCGGAAATACGAGGGGACGATCCCCGTCGAAAAGCGGCGTGATGATCGCTTCTCCGTGGAATTTGTCAATGTGTCTTTCAAGTATCCGGGCTCCGATACCTATGTGATCAAAAATCTGAACCTGAAATTTGTCATTGGGGAGAAGATGGCGATCGTGGGCAAGAACGGTTCGGGAAAGACAACGTTCATTAAGCTCCTATGCCGTCTGTATGACGTGACGGAAGGCTGCATTAAGTTGAACGGCATTGATATCAGAAAATATGATTATAGGGATTACTGCGCGCTTTTTGCCGTGGTGTTTCAGGACTTTCAGATCTTTGCCTTTCCGGTCGGGGAGAATGTGGCGGCGGGCAGTGAGGCGGATGAGGAGCGGATCGCTTCCGCCATGAAGAAGGCGGGGCTGGGAGAGCGGCTTGAGACGCTTGAAGACGGCGTCTATACCTGTGTCGGAAAGGAGTATGACGAGAGGGGTATCGCCTTTTCGGGCGGAGAAAAGCAGAAGCTGGCCATCGCCAGAGCAGTTTACAAGGACGCAGCCTTTGTCATTATGGATGAGCCGACGGCGGCGCTCGATCCCGAAGCGGAAGCGCAAGTCTTTGCGGGCTTTGATAAAATGGTGGGCAAGAAAACGGCAATCTATATTTCGCACCGTCTTGCTTCCTGCAGGTTTTGTGAGGACATTCTGGTCTTTGACGAGGGAAAGGTGGTCCAGCACGGGTCGCATGAAGAATTGGAGGGGCAGGAGGGATTGTACAGACAGCTGTGGAATGCGCAGGCGCAGTATTATCAATAGCGATCATGGGAATTGCGCTTTCGTGGATAGTCTGCTAGAATGCGATTAGAAGGAACAGGATTTGGGAAGGGAAAGGCGCAAGTCAGGATACGGATCAATGACAAAATTGGAACAGCAGGCATTATATGTATTGTTGGAACTGCCGCAGGAAGTACGAAACCAACTGGATGCTTACGAGGCCGAAAGGACGAGAGAACTTCCGACGGAAATTTATCGGAAACTGTTTGTGCGGGCGCAGTGGGAGGAAGGAATCAAAGAGCTGCAGGAATATCTGGGAGAGGATCAGACGGGGATGAAGATTCTCTGGGAGCAGATGCACATCCTTTGTCAATATACCTACGGAGAATATGAAAAACGGGGGATCAGCGAAGATATTTTCGCGGCCACCATGAAATTCTGCACCAGATTTTTAGGCGAGCATTATGCTGCATGGGGAACCTATAAATATGTGTGGGCATGGTGGTTTCCCAGACAGATGGCGCTGTTAGAATTTCGCTTGGGCGCGCTGGAATTTGAATTTGTTGAAGGAGTGGATGGAAACGAACGGGAAGTTGCCGTACACATTCCGTCCGACGCCGATATGAGTGTGGAGTCTATTCAGGCATCCTTGACGGCTTTTCGTTCTTTCCGAAAACGTTATTTCACGGAATGGCAGGATGTCAGGCTGACATGCGATACATGGATGCTGATGCCGCAATTGCAGGAACTTCTCGGTGAGGATTCCAAAATCGTTGCCTTTCAGAAGCTGTTTTGCATTGACGAGATTGATTGGGAAGCAATGTGGTATATGGGGTGGATTTATCCGGGGTATGAGAAAGTCGATGAGAATCTGCCGGAAAAGACACGGCTTCAAAGAGAGTTGAAAAAGTATCTTTTAGCGGGGAATCCGTTTGGGATCGCCAAGGGGCATATGGTACTTTGATGAGAAAAAATATTTCGTGATGAGGTGACAGCATTGGTAAGGATTGCTATCTGCGACGACGAAAAAGAAGCCGTCGCGCTGCATGGAAATATCATAAAGGGCAGCCTGCAATCCTGCGGCATCGGTTATGAGATAAACACTTACACATCCGGCAGTAATTTGTTGTCTGACATTACGGAGGATGGATTCTTTTATGATCTGATCCTGTCGGACATTGAAATGCCCGATGTCACCGGCATGGAACTTGCGGAGAAGATCAAGCCCTTTCTGCCCAATAGTAAAGTTATCTTTATCACTTCGCATATCGAATATGCCATTGACGCGTTTGAACTTTCCATTTTCCGCTATGTGCCGAAAAACGATCTGGGAAATCGGTTGAAAGCTGCCGTTATAGACGCTGCAAAACTGATCGAACTGGAAGCGGGCAAAGAGTACCTCATTCAAGCGGCGGGGAGAGTGGAGAAGATCGCTTATAAGGATATCTTTTATGTTCAGCGCGACGGCGGGAAAAATTCAGAAATCTATTCGAATGCAGGGATATCAAAAGTCAGGAAAAGCCTCCAACAGGTGTTTGCGGAACTGGACGCGCCGGAATTTCTTTTTATTGACAGGGGTTGTATCGTAAACATCATACAGATCATGAAAGTGGTTGACGGGATGGCATTTCTCAAAAACGGGGAAGCGCTGCCAATCAGCCGTTCCCATTTACAGGAAGTCAAGAGGCAGATCAACAGGTATTGGGGGACGCACATCGGATGAATGGCTGTCAGATCATATCCTATTTTTTCACAAACGGGCTGCGGATCTTCGTTTGCCTGTACCTTGTCATAGCAGTATGGAAGGTGACTGCCGACTGGAAAAAGGCGGGTATCTTCTCCGCATTGGCGGCTGTTTTTGTCACTGGACTGTCTACTTTACAAGTTGCGCAGATCTATGTTACGGGTGCTGAAATCATCCTTATCCTATTGCTTGTCCGCTATCTGATCAAAACGGAACTGCGGATGCCGCTTTTTTTGACCTTTTTCTATGAGATCACGGTTTTACTGTGGGAATTTATGGCGTCGGCATTTTGGGGGATTCTGTTTCAGTCAGAGCGTTTTCTTAACAAAAATCTGCCGGAATATATGGCGGCGGTGTGGATCGTGCGACTGCTGATGTTTAGTATCGTTTTTTGGAAGATAAGAGCCGACCGAAACGAAGACAGAACATCTTCTTTGCAAAAAGCAGGACAAGGTATAAACCGGATCATATCCGGGATTGCTGTAGCAGGCATCTTTGGGGTCGCCTTTTTATCTGGGCAGAACGTCATCGCCATAGAGGACGAGGAGATGACAACGTGGATTATTTTTGCCATACTGATCCTTGTGGCAGTTCTGCTTTTTTATCTTGGCCGTCAATATGAGATGGAGAAAAAAGTAGCGCAGTTGGAAAAGGAAAGGAATGATTTGCTGACGCGGGACTATCGGCTGCTGAAAGATACCTACGCTGCCAACGCAAGACTGTACCACGATTTTCACAATCACATCGAGGCGCTGCACCGTTATCTGGTAAAAGAGAAGACGGCGGAGGCCGTTCAGTATCTGGAAGGTCTGCGCACGCCGATCGAAGCGGTCACGCAGTCCGTCTGGACAGGAGATGAGGCGGCGGATTATCTGCTGAGCAGCAGGCAGGCTCTGGCCGCATCCAGAGAGATTCAGATCCGCTATCATATCGAATATCCGCGGCACACCAATATCCGCAGCGTCGATCTGGTGGCAATTTTAGGGAATCTTTTGGATAATGCCTTTGAGGCGGTAGAAGACACGGAAGGGGAACTGCGCTTTGTGGAGCTGACCATCCGCCGTATCCATCAAATGCTCATTATCAAATTGGTAAACGGCTGTAAAGCTGCGCCTGTTATAGCAGAAGGGGAAGTGAAGACCACGAAGCGGGATAAGAATCTGCACGGCTGGGGACTGAAAAGCATCCGCGCCGCGGCGGAGCATTATGATGGTACGGTGGAAACAGAGTACGAAAATAACAGGTTTTGTACGGTGGTTACGCTGTCTTTCGAGCCGGTAAAAACGAAATAAAGGAAACTTTGTAAACGAGGTGACAGCAATGAGAAAACAAGCTATTTCATATCTTGCAAGAGTTGGCTTTCAAAAGATAGTGGGCTTTTTACTGTATCTGGTTGGTGCGGGATTTACACTGACATATGCAGGCGTAGTCTATTTTGTTTATCTTTTCTTGACAACTATTACAATTAGTTGGATTCTGTTCAAAGCAAATAAGGAAACATTGGCAGAACGCGGGAAAACAGATACAGATTCTCCGATATGGGATAAGGTACTTCTATTCGCATTTTGGATATTAAATTACTTTGCAGTATATTTATTAGCTGGTATATCGGAAAACAGTGAACATTTAAATTTTGCATATTGTTTGGGAATTGTTTTAACCTTGTTTGCAGCATGGTTTTCAACAAAAGCGACCTTGGAAAACACATTTTTAGAATCTACAGCGAGGATTCAAAGCGATAGAAATCAAAAAGTTTGTACAACAGGACCATATAGAATTGTACGACACCCCGCATATAGTGGACTAATCGTAAACTCCATTGGATTATCCTTGATTTTTCCCTATGTCAGCGTCTGGATATGTATGGCTATAACTGCGGTAATCATTGTAATACGAACAGTGTTAGAGGATAGTATGCTTATAGCTGGATTAGACGGGTATTCTGAATATACAACGCAGACGAAGTATCGACTGATTCCATTTATTTGGTAATATGCTTGAAAATTCCGGTTTATCGGTCTAATAAAAGTCCAAAACAAGGCGGCGGTGTGGTATAGACAATCCCGCCGCTCTTTCTGATTTTCTCTGCTTCTTTCATTTCCTACTTCAATGCAAGATACCGTTTTATTGCATTTTTTCCTCTCAGCGGTCTGCTTTTTTGTGGACAAAAAATTACCGTTCGCGGACAAAACGGCACGGATATGTTTTTTACGGTATGCTGTGACCAGAGCGTAACGGATGCGCTGAGTTGGAATGGAGGAAAGATTGAAAAATAAGTCTGATGACCTTATTTTTCAATCGCGAGTTTGTGTCGGAGCCACAAACTCGGAATCGCAGAGCAAAATTTGAGATTTTGCTCGCGTGTCGTCGCAAAAAAATGCTCCGACATGGAGGAAACTATGAGACACTTTTATTTTCGCTTATTGTTTGGTATCGTTTGGCTGGCTGCGGCAGTTTTTTGTGTCGTGAACGCAAATTATCCTTTTGCAGCCCTTTATGTGGCGCTGGGGATCGTATTTTTATGGTCCGCTTATTCGATTCGAAAAAAGGAAAAGGAAGAAGACGATGGACAGTAAAACAAGGAATAAGGAGAAACTTTTGGCCCTGAAAAATCTAAGCGTCTGGTACAAAAAGGGCAGTCCCGTACTGGACAAACTTTCTCTGGAATTGGGAACCAATGAAGTGGTCGGGCTGATCGGATTGAATGGGGCGGGCAAGACCACCCTGATCAAGACTCTGGCCGGACTGCTCGACAGTTTTCAGGCGGAGGCTTTCCTGTGGCAGGAGGAACCGTTCTCATTTCGGGACAGGGAATTTAAGAAAGAGCGGTATGTCGTCTTTGCGG
Organism: Lachnospiraceae bacterium UBA7196; assembly: GCA_002490835.1. Classification (GTDB taxonomy): domain Bacteria; phylum Bacillota; class Clostridia; order Lachnospirales; family Lachnospiraceae; genus UBA3282. The sequence continues at coordinate 105,190 of DKUU01000007.1, forward strand.
AAGACCACTCATTTCGGTACTTTACATTCCGCGAGTATCTTTCCTATGTGGGAACTTCCTATGGAAAGAAACTGACGGGGCCTGAGGTAGAGGAATTGGTACAGGGCTTTCATTTTGAGAGATACACAGATGTGTTGTTAAATGACCTGTCTACGGGGAATCTGAAAAAGGCTTACCTGATTGCCGCCTTTGCTTTGAAGCCCAAGTTGCTTCTTCTGGATGAGCCGGTGAACGGTTTGGATTTTCAAAGCACCGAATATCTGTATCGGCAGATAAGCGGTTATCGGCAGTATGGCACAGTGCTTTTTTCATCCCACATCCTTGAGAGTATCTGCCTGACTTCCGACCGGGTGCTGGTGTTGGAGCAGGGACAGATCAGGCAGTGTATTGCGGGACAGGAGATCGAAGCCGAGAACATCAGGGAGGCGTTAGGAGGAGATTGAAAATGCCGATTTTGAAAGCCTTATTGAAACAATTTTTTGGTGCAAGGTACGAACGAATCGGGAAAAGCCTTGTCGCTTGCCTGATCTTGTTTCTTGCCGTCCGAGCGGCAAAGATTCGTGTGGAGATTGCGCCGTTTATTTTGTTTTTGACGACAACGGCAGTTTCGGCAGGTGTCATGTGGCAGACGCTTCATGATGCGGGAAATGTGGAGCGTATGACGGGGCTGTTTCTGCTGCCTTTTCAGGACGGAGAAATGACGGCTTCTCTGGTATTGATCTATACCTGCTATACGTTAGTGACAAAAACCTTCCCTGTGCTGGTGCTGTTTTTGGCCGTACAGGAATGGGATGCGCTGCAGATTGCCGTGGCCTTGTTGTGTGCCTGTAATGGATGTGTGACGGCAGCGGCATGGTACGTCATAGTAAGTGAAGCTTCTCACTCTAAGAAAGGGAAGCAGATGTTTTCAGTGGTTTTATGGTGTGGGGGAATACTTCTGTCCGTATTTTTGGTGGATGAGATTGCGCTCTTTACGTTTATTGTGTCGGCAAGTCTGCTGCTAGCTATTATTAGATTATTGAGGGCTGATGCATATGTGTTTTGCAGTCCGGTTTCCGCCAAACAACTGACCAGACATGGAGGAAGGAGCGGAAGTATATTCCTATATCTGCTGCGTTACCTGTTGACGAATCGGAATTATCTGTGGAATACCGTTGGCCTGTGCGCAGTGGCGGGTATCCTGCCGATGCTGCTAGGACAGTTTGCGGGAGTGAATGTGATGCCGTTAGGATTTGCCATTCTCTGTTTGAACACGCCGCTTTGCATCCTGCTGTCCGTTGATCCCGATTTGGAGCAGGCGGTTCGGGTACTGCCCGGACAGGCAGGGCGGTTTTGTACCAGCTACACGCTTTTTATTTTTTCTGTCAATTTGGCAGTAAGTGGTGTGTATCTGATTAGCTGGCAGGTGCAGCACGGCGGCGTGGGCGGCAGGGAGGTCCTGACTGCTTTGCTGTTTGCATTGCAAAGCGCGATCCTCTCTGTTCTATTGGAGCGGTTAGCCCCGATCCGTAACTGGAAGATCGAGACTGATCTGTGGCACCACCCGCGAAAATATATCGTGCCGCTTATGATGCTTCTGATTGCAGGAATGATCGGAATGTGGTTGATGCCATGAAAAACGAAGATATTAAGATATCCTTAAGTTGATTGCGATTCGGTCAAAAATGTGATAGTTTTAAGACAGAAACTGTAAGTATTGATTTGAAGATAATTGAAATAATAATGCTAGTAACGAAAGGAAAAGGACGGGGATACTTATGAAGAGCAGGCTCTATTATGTACTGTATTTTTTGTATGCTGTTGTGGTGGCCTTTGTTTTGTACTTAAACGGCGTATTGACGGGGGAGTGGAGTTCCTATCCCAATCTGGTCATCAATCTGGTGTTTCTGGTCATTATCGGGATTTTGTTCGTGATCTCGTCCGTCAGCTTCGGCAGGCTCAACAGGGTCACCTACGAGCTGGAGGACGTCATGCTCCGGCTGCGGAAGGAGTATAAGGAGGCGAGCGGGAAAAATCTCTGGGAGAATTATAAGGATAATGCCAAGCTGTTCGAATCAAAAGAATTGCAGCAAGCGTATGATAAGTACTGCCTGCGGGTAAAAAGCACAAGGACAAAGCGGGGCGCCGACCCTTCCTGCGATCTGGGAGAATATATCAACGAGGATCTTCTGGACCGGGTGGGCATGAACTTTTTTAATTCCGGTATGTCCGGGACGCTTACGGGATTGGGAATCTTGGGCACGTTTCTCGGCTTGTCCATGGGGCTTGGAGCGTTCAGTGGGGACGATATCTTTACGATTTCTGACAATGTGGGTTCTCTGCTTTCGGGCATGAAGGTGGCCTTTCACACGTCGGTGTACGGCATTCTGTTTTCACTGGTATTCAACGTCGTTTATCGGAGCATTATGTCGGATGCTTATGAAGTGTTGGATGAGTTTTTGAGCGTGTTCCGCCAGACCGCACAGCCGTTTGGCTTTAAAGAGGATGAAAATGCGGCGACTATGCTCGTCTATCAGGCGGGGATGGCCAATTCCCTAAAGCAGATGCTTGAACTACTGAAAGGAAATGCGGCGGAGCAGACGGCGGGCGTGGAGCGCATCGTAGACAAGTTTACCGCGCAGATGCAGACGGCGCTGGATACGGATTTTCAGAAGCTTGGAAATACCTTAAAGAGTGCGGGAGAATCGCAGGCAGTCAGCGCGAAAAACGCCGCGGAGATGGTGGAGGCGGTTACCGCTTTGGTGGAGGTCAACCGAAACGTGCAGGAGGCGCTTTTAAAGGTGATGGAACGGCAGGAAGCATTTGCAGGGGAACTTGCCGAGCAGAAGAAAATGCTGGCGGATGCCTGCAGCGATATGAGTGATGAGATAAGCAGTCAGATATTCACTTTTGAACAGATGAGGAATTTGTATGAAAAGTAGACAGAGGGACAGGGAGGCGTTCAGGGAACACAGTTTTTGGCAGTCTTACTCGGATATGATGGCCGCGCTGCTGCTGATCTTTATTTTAATGATCGCGATCACCCTTGCTATATACCGACAAAAAACAAACGATCTGGAGCAGACGAGGCTGGCGCTTAATACGGCGCAGAGCGAGCTGGACGAGACGATAAAGGATTTGGAGCTTTCCAAGGCGGAATTGGAGAAGTCCAACGAGGAACTGGAGTCCTCTTTGGCGCAATTACAGCAGGCATACGAGCAGGCGGCCCTGACGCAGGAAGAACTAAATAAGGCCTATCTGGAGATTGAGAATGCCAGACAGGAATTGACGACGACGAAGCAGGAGCTGCAGGACATTGTCGGCATCCGCACGGATATTATTGGGGCGCTGCAGTCCGCGTTCAGTAATTCCACGATGAAGGTAGATGCCCAGACGGGGTCCATTACCTTTTCTTCTGATGTGCTTTTCCGCTATAACAGCGCTTCCCTCACCGCGGACAGCCGGGACACCTTAAAGAACGTGATCCCGATGTATCTGGATGTGCTGCTGCAGGATCAGTTCCGCGGCTATATCGCGGAGATCATTATCGAGGGGCATACGGATACGGACGGCGGCTACCAGAGCAACATGGAGTTGTCCTATGAGCGTGCCAAGGCGGTGGCAGATTTTTGCCTGAACAAGAGAAACGGGCTTGGCGAAACGGAGATCGAACAATTACAGAAACTGCTCACTGTCAACGGGAAATCGTGGAGCAATCCGGTCTATCTGAAGGACGCTTCCGGTAATCCAACGGAAGAAGTGGATATGCCGGCCTCCAGAAGGGTGGAGATCAAATTCCGTCTGAAGGAGGATGAGGTGATCGAGAAGATCGCGGGGGTTTTGGAGCAGGAGTAAGCTTCACGTGAAAACCGGAACTGCTGAAAGGAAACTTGCTCAGAGTGAAAGGTAATTAGAATGATATTAGAAACGGAACGCCTGATTCTAAGAAGGTTTACGGAGAAGGACATGGAAGCCCTTTTTCTTATTTTGAAAGATGAAGAAGTGAATCAGTTTCTGCCGTGGTATCCTGTGAAAAATTTGGATGAAACAAAGAAATTTTATGAGGAACGATATGCTTCAAAATATGCGCAAGCGCAGGCATATGCCTATGCAATCTGTTTGAAAGAAGATAATTTTCCTATTGGGTACATTAAAGTTGACATGGAAGAACACCATGACTTTGGATATGGACTGCGTAAGGAATTTTGGTATAGGGGAATTGTTACAGAAGCAGGAAAGGCAGTAGTAGAACAAGTAAAAAATGATGGATTGCCCTATATTACGGCAACCCATGACAGAAATAATCCAAGAAGCGGCAACGTTATGAAAAAAGTGGGTATGAAATATTGCTATTCCTATGAAGAACAATGGCAGCCAAAAGATTTTCCTGTCATATTCAGAATGTATCAGCTCAACTTTGACGGCAACACGGATTTTGTATATAAAAAATATTGGAATGAGTCTGAAAATCATTTTGTTGAGCAAATATAGTTCGACAAAAACATAAATAAAAATGGTTAATAATAGCAAAGAACATGTTGAGTCCAAGTGATTCCTATATAGGAGTTGACATTATGTTTTCATCCTGTTAGAATGAAAGCATGTACTTGCATGAATAAAGAGTCGGTATGAAATTATGGATACTAGAAAGCGGGGAAGCAGGCCTTGGATGAAACAAGCCAGAAAATCATCGACGCGGCTATGTCCTTAGTCAGGGATAAGGGATATGTCGCCACCACCACCAAGGAGATCGCAAAGGCGGCAGGCGTAAACGAGTGTACCCTGTTCCGCAAGTTTGAGAGCAAGAAGGATATCGTTCTGCAGGGGGCAAATCAGGCAGGCTGGCGGGCAAATGTCGTGCCGGAAATTTTTAAAAATGTGGTGTGGGAACTGGAAACGGATGTGGAAATGTTCATGCGGGCATACATTGACAGGATGACGCCGGATTTCGTCAATCTGTCGATCGGGTTAAGGGCGCCGCAGCTCTATGAGGAGACGAAGCAGCTGATTATGAAAGTCCCGCAGGCATTTCTTGAGTCCTTTACCAATTATCTGCAGCAGATGTGCAGGAAGGGAAAGATACCGGAGAAGGACTTTCAGGCGCTGGCAATGACGGTATTTTCGGCAACGTTCGGTTATACGTTTTTGAACGCTTCTTTTGGCAAAGAGCTGACGGATGTGGAAAAGGAGGCGTATATCAAAGAGAGCGTGCAGATGTTTGTGAAAGGGTTGGGACAGTAAGGAGACAAACGGTTAGACAGGTTTTTGCAATTCAGGAACGGACTTTGCGAAAGAGACCGGGTTGACGGATTACGGAGTTGGCGCTGTCATGGGGCAATGCCAAAAAATAATCAATACGCAAGCAAGTACACGCATTACGACGGAAAGGCGGTAAAACCATGAAACAGATAACGGGTGCGGATTTATTGGTAAAAGCATTAAAGGCAGAAAAGGTGGATACGCTGTTTGCATATCCGGGCGGGCAGGCGATAGACCTGTTTAATGCCCTCTATGGGGAAAAGGACATCGATGTAATCCTGCCCCGTCATGAGCAGGGTCTGATCCACGCGGCGGACGGTTACGCGCGTTCCACGGGGAAGGTCGGCGTCTGCCTTGTGACCAGCGGGCCGGGGGCGACGAACCTTGTGACCGGGATCGCGACGGCAAACTATGACAGCGTTCCGCTGGTATGCTTTACGGGACAGGTGCCGACTCATCTGATCGGGCATGACGCGTTTCAGGAAGTCGATATTGTCGGGATCACGCGGAGCATCTGCAAATATGCGGTAACGGTGAAAAGGAGAGAAGATCTGGCGGAAACGATCAAAAGGGCGTTTCATATGGCAAAGACGGGAAAGCCGGGCGTGGCAGTGGTAGATTTGCCGAAAGATATCCAGAAAGCATACGGAAGCAACGCGTATCCACAAGAGATATCGATTGGGAGCAGTCAGCCGCCGTTAGCCACATATAAGGAGCAGATCGATAAAGCGATGGAACTGTTGAATCATGCCCAAAAGCCCTTGTTCCTGCTCGGCGGCGGCGTGAACATAGCCCGCTCAAACAAGGAAATGACACAGCTTGCACAGCTGACGGGCGTTCCCGTGGTCACGACCATTATGGGAAAGGGGGCGATTCCCACAACGCACAGCCTCTATGTCGGCAATTTGGGGATTCACGGGAGTTTTGCTGCCAATTGGGCGGTCAGTCACTGCGACGTCCTCTTTTCCATCGGCACACGCTTCAATGACCGCATCACGGGAAAGACGGAAACATTTGCGGCAGGGGCGAAGACTATCCATATTGATATTGAAAAGACTTGCATTTCACGAAATATTACGGCTGATATTCCGATCGTGGCTGACGCGAAAGAAGCAATTTCTTTCTTATTGGAAAAGGCAAAGCCTCTTTCTGTATCCGCTTGGGTTGCGGAAATCAACTGTCTGAAACGGGAGTATCCGATTGCTATGGAAAAGAACGGCTTGACGCCGCAGATGGTGATCGAGGCTGTAAATGAAATGTTTGCGGACGCTGTGATTGCGACCGATGTGGGGCAGAATCAGTTGTGGGCGACACAGTTTCTTTCGCTTGACAAAAACAGACAGATGCTGACGTCGGGCGGTCTGGGAACGATGGGGTATGGACTGCCTGCGGCGATTGGGGCAAAACTCGGTAATCCGCATAAAACTGTAATTGTCATCACGGGCGACGGCGGGATGCAGATGAATCTTCAGGAAATAGCGACCGCTGTCGTTTACGAGCTGCCGATTATCATCTGCATCCTGAACAACGGTTATCTGGGGAATGTGCGCCAATGGCAGGAAATGTTTTATGACAGAAGGTATGTAAGTACCTGTATGCGTTATCGCAGAGGCTGTGAAACGGGCTGTAATCATCCAAATCGGGAATGCCCGGCGTATACGCCTGATTTTGTCAGACTGGCGGAAAGTTATGGGGCGAAGGGAATCCGCGTCACGAAGGCGGAGGAGATCAAGGCGGCGTTTGCGCGCGCGGGAGAGAATACGAAAGCGCCCACCGTTATTGAATTTATCATTGACAGGGAAGTAAACGTGATGCCCATCGTTCCGCCGGGGAATGCGCTTGATGAGATGATACTGGGATGAGGGAGGCGAAAACGGTTGTTCAGCAATCAAAATTTTGCTGTTGGATATTAGCAGAAATGATATTATAATGACAGACAGGTAAAGCGTTAAATCTGGAGAATGCCACGCAAAGTAGCGGGAAAAAGCAAAATGTAAGCTGAAATCGCTGGTCATGCAAAACGCACTTTCCTATACTGAAATTTGTCAACGGGCAGTAAGTCCATTGGCGGACACTTTACGCATTGACAGAACAGGGAGGACGCATATGACTTTTGCAGAAAAACTCAAAACACTTCGCAAGCAGGCAAAAATGTCACAGGAGCAGCTGGCAGAAAAGCTCGGCGTATCCAGACAGGCGGTGACCAAATGGGAGACGGATGCGGGGATTCCCGACATAGAAAACATGATGGCGGTCTCCGCACTGTTTGACATTTCGATTGATGAACTGCTCTCTAATGAAAAGGGAACGAAAAAATCGGCAGAGTATTTGTATGAGAGCGTCACAGAGTACGATATTGACGAGCCAAAGCGTTATGACATGAAATTTGGCGGAGCAAAGAAATTCTCAATATCAGGCTATGCGGGGGAAAAGATTTGCGTCCGCCTTGTATCCAATACCATGCCTGCATTGCAAAGTGATTTTAAGGTTAAGATAGACGACGTAAAAAGGCGGATCGATGTGGATGTAAACCGAAAAAACGGGGTGACGGAAGCGGCGGCAAAGGAAGCGGTCAGTATCTTTGTGCAGATACCGATGCCGTATCTTGGAAAGATTGAGTGCGCTGTCAACGCAGAAACGGTGGAAGTTCGTGCTTTGCAATGCGACAGCATAGAACTTGATGTTAAGACATCGAATCTTATGCTAAAAGATGTCGTCGGGGCAGTGGAGATCAACTGTAATCTGGATATGGAAGTGGTCTGTCAATCCTTACAGGGAGAGGTGGCTCTCAATCAGGTGTCGGCAACTTCTAAAATCCATGTTCCACAGGATGTGGCGTTTACTGCCATTGCGAAGGGCATCGGCACAAGCATAATCTATGAAAAAGACGGGAAGCGGGCGGAGGATTTCAGTGTGCCGGAGGCGGAAAATGTGATCGAACTAAACGGGATCAGGAGCGAATTGATTATCAGTGCCGATACTTTTGAAAAATAGGGATGCCGGAGTGTGTCATTTTTGATATATAGGGAGGATATGCTGCTTCGCAAATAAAAGCAGCAGGCGGTTTTGGCAATAAAATAGTCTGGGAGGACGAGATAGATTATGGCAGCTGGAATACTGGAAATATTGGAAACGGCGACGATCGCAGTCAGCGGTTTCCTGATTAAAAAGTATGTGTTTTTAGAGTCTGATATGGAGGAAAAGAAACAGCGAATTTTTTATCTGGTAAGCTTTATTCTGATTGGCATTGTATTTTCAGTATTTGGAAAAGATATGGCAAACGCAGCAGTACTGTTTTTGATTGGGCTGAACATTTGCTTTGGCAGGAAAAAGCATCGTTTGAGTGGTTTGATTCAGATGATGCCGTTTCCGGGTATTATTAACGGGCTTTTGGTGCCGATTTTGCTGGTGCCGCCATATCTGTTTGCAATGCAGGAACGGGAAACCTGCATTTATCAATTTTTACTTTATGGTGTATTATGCGCTCTGCTTGTTCTATTCTATGTGAGAGGGAAAAATTGGCGCAGTTGGTTTCAGGAGAATATGCAGCACAGAAGCCTGCAGAAATCGGAACAATATCTGCTTTGGGTGATCGGGATTTTAATGCTGTTCTTTTCCAACCATACGGCAATGCAGATTACGTTGGATGACGGGAACGTGCGGGCGGCAGACAGCATATACGGTCGGGGACTTTCCCCTTTTATCGGGATTACCAGCGTTTCCGCTTTTGTGATGACGATCACCATCATCGTGCTCATCATGCAGGGCAATAAGCGGGCTTTCTATCACGAGCGGGTCTCCAACATGCAGTCCGGCATGATCCGGTTCATGGCGGAGGTCGTGGAGAATCGCGATGATAACACAGGAGGTCATATCAAGCGCACGGCGGAATATGTGGAGGGCATTGCCAAGGAATTAAAAAGGCGGGGAGCATACAATGATATTTTGACGGACAGCTATCTGCGGGATATGATTGTGGCCGCGCCGCTTCACGATATCGGGAAGATACATATACCGGACGCTGTTTTAAATAAGCCGGGGAGATTGACGGATGAAGAATATGCGGTTATGAAAACACATACCACGGCGGGAGAGGAACTGCTTACCCATGCCAAGGCGGAACTTGGGGAATCGGGGTATCTGAATACGGCGGTGGAAATGGCAGCCTATCATCATGAGTGGTGGAACGGTAAGGGTTATCCTTATGGGATCAGCGGAGATGAAATACCGCTCTGCGCAAGGATCATGGCGGTGGCGGACGTTTTTGACGCGCTGACGTCAAAACGCTGTTATAAAGATGCGATGCCACTGGAAAAGGCGTATGCGATCATCAGAGAGGAAAGCGGTACGCATTTTGATCCGGCGGTGGTGGAGGCGTTTTTTGCGGCGGAGAAAACCTGACGGTGCTGCATAAGCATTTCCATTTCTCGTATCTTTCAGGCGTTTGATAAATTCAATCCATGTAAGGTCTCTGGCAGAATAGCGGCGGCGGTTCTTTCCGGTGTAAGCAGGCCTTCGTGTAGAGGTTTGGGTATCAGTTGGCGGAGCCGAGGTTTGCTTATGCGGGGAGGGTGGGATAAAGATATATCTTGTGCCGTACACTATTTTATGTTATGCTGATTACATGGGTACTGCCATAACGGTAGGCGGCTAGTCCTTCTGCGGAGGGACTGTGACCCTCTGATTACATAGAACCTGCATGCAGGAATCTGGGAAAGGAGGGCATTGCCAATGTTGACAATGGATGGTCTGATAGCGGTCATCAGCTTATGCCTGACAGCCTTCGGACTCGGATATGCAATAGGAAGCAGAGATAATAATAAGCCACAAAAATAGCCGCCCACAGTCTGGAAAACTTAGCGGCTATTTTGCAACTAATATTTCGGACTAGCCGTCTATCGGCAGTATCCTTATGTAAAATATTTTAGCAGATAGACAGGAAATTGTCAATTGATGCGGAGTGTTTTGTTAAAGTGTGAAATTCTATTGTTATGAAATGAGAGAAAAACGCCACAAACTCGTTCATGCGCAAAAAGCGCGCAAAAATGGAGAAAATTATGGAGGATAACTATGAAAAAGAGATTATACAGTATGATCTGTCTATGCTGTTTTGTTTCAATTCTGTTGTTTGCATGTGGAAAAAACGCAGATTTAATTGATATGAGTACCGTTGAAGGTGAAGAATATATGTCTATTATATGGGAAGATAGAACATATATCCCATTTTGCGTCGTATCTAAAAATGATTGCGGAACACAGATCGGCTATCTAAATGGAGAAACGGATGACAAGGTATGTGAATACAAAGATTACGCATCAGACGAGTGGATCGCTAATTACCTTACAGCAGATGGCGGTGCAATCTTATTTAAAGAAGCAAAAGTCACTGATATTCCCGATGATCTTACCTCAGAATATGAGTGGAATTCTCCGGAAATAGTGAAATTGCATGCAAAATACCCGGAATACTTTGCGCTTGGAACTTTCAAGGGACTGGAGGTTTATGTCTGGCAAATGGCAGAGGGAGACAATCGTTTTGGACTGATGCAGGGAACAAACCGTGAGAAAACTTTGGAAGAGAAGATGGCATTAAAGGGTGCTGCAGCAGAGGAAATGGCCTTGATTTTGTCTACCTTTGATATAGAAGACAGAGACATTTTTGTGATTCCGTGGCAGAATCCCATTTCCAGTTATATGGTCACGGATGATACGGTGAAAGATCCGGAATATATTGGCAATATACGAATGATGCTGGGACTGGACTTGGATGAAGAACAATTGCCTGAATCGGAAGAAGCGGATGCGATGTATGACAGAATCCCTATGGTAAGAGTGAATGGTAAGTTATATTATGATACAGGGAAAGAAAGTACGGTTGAGGGACGTTGCGGCAATATGGACGGAGAAATAACGTCAACTGTCGATGGAACTGAAATTCCAACGGAAGATAATCAATCTAATTTTGGAAGTGGATTTGGTTATCAGTATGGGGCAGACGATACAATAGAGGTTTATATGAATGAAAAGTGGGTTGTCTTTAAATACCGCCCATAGTCTGAAAACTTAGTGGCTATTTTGCAACCAGTGATAGAATCCGGCTTTGAAGGAAGCTTACGATTTGGGAGCATCCCTTAAATAATAAAAGAATATAATTTTCCCAAACTACACACAAAACACAAAAAAGTATGGTATGATGTCCCAAAAGTACGGAGGTATTTCCATGCAGACGATTTTAATTGTGGAGGATGATCCGGATATTCAGGAACTGCTGCGGGAGTTTTTGAAGGAGGCCGGCTATGCGGTGACTTCCGCCAGTGACGGCATGGAAGCAATGGATCTGTTTGCGAAAAAGAAGTACGACCTGATCCTGCTGGATATCATGCTTCCGAAGATTGACGGGTTCGGCGTCTGTGAACTGATACGGAAACAGTCTCAGGTGCCGATCATCATGCTTACCGCATTGGGCGGAGAGGAAGAACAGATCAGGGGATTGGATTTGCAGGTGGATGATTATATTACGAAGCCTTTTTCTGTTCCTATTTTGATCCGCAAAATTGCGGCTGTTCTGCGGCGCAGCAGTCAAAAACAGGAAGAAGGTCATAAGACCATTGCCTATCGGAATCTGTCACTGGATCTGGACAACTATACTGCCACGGTGGACGGAACCGCATATGAACTGACCCAGCGGGAATTTGAAGTATTGAGGGAGCTTTTGACCCATCAGGGGCGGATCATGACGAGGCAGAACCTGTTAGATAAGCTGTGGCGGTATGATTTTTATGGCGATGAGCGGGTAGTTGACACGCATATCAAGAATCTGCGCAAAAAGCTGGGCATTGCGTTTATCCAGACAGTCAGAGGGGTAGGGTATAAAATTGATAAGGAAAGTTAAGAGCAGTCTGTTCGCAAAGGTGTTTTGTATTACGGCTCTTATGCTGCTGAGCGTCTCCTTATTGGTGTATGGGCTTTTGGCATGGCTGATGCCGAAGACTTATTCTGACAGGCTGAGTGCGGCATTGGACAGGCAGGTGGAAGCATTTCTTACGGAACTGGAACAAGTGCCTTTTTCCGAGAGCGGGGGTCTGTTCGATCAGTTTCAGCAGAATACGGATATTTATTCCGTGCAATTATATGATGGGAACGGACAGCAGGTGCCTCTGCCCACAAAAAAGGATGATGATGGATGGAACGGTATGATTGCGGCATTTACAGAGGATCCTTATGAAAGCAGTTCCGTTTTGTCAGCCGATTATTATTTTTCTTTTTCCGACAGCAGCGCCCGTTATCTGCTGATCGTATCCGGAACAGCGGAGCAGGTGGCGCAGTTAAAGCAGGCGTTTTTACGTATCCTGCCATATCTTCTTTTGGCTGTAATTGCGGTTTCGCTCGCCGCATCATGGATTTATTCCCGTATGATCACGAAACCGGTATTGGAGATCAGCCGCATATCGGAAGAGATGTCAGGGCTGCATTTGGAGTGGCAGCTTGACGGACACAGGACGGATGAGCTGGGAACATTGGAGAAAAGTCTGAATGCCTTATCTCATCATTTATCTGCCGCATTGTCTGAATTGCAGGATGCTAATAAGAAACTGGAAGACGATATCGAGCGAGAAAAGAAGCTGGAGCAGGCAAGGACGGATTTCTTTTCGGCCGTATCTCATGAATTAAAAACCCCTGTCACAGTCATCAAAGGCCAGTTAGAGGGAATGCTGTTAGGTATCGGGGCTTATCAGGATCACGAAAAATACCTTGCCAGATCGCTGGAGGTTGCTAATACACTGGAGACGATGGTGCAGGAGATTCTGACCATATCCAGTCTGGACGCCGCGGGAGCAGACTTAAAAAAAGAGGATTTTGACTGTGTGAAGGTGATCCGATGTTATTTGAGGGAAACGGAAGACTTCATAGCGGAGAAGGATTTACAGATAAGCCTTGACCTGCCGGCTTCTATTTTGATTCATGGGAACAGGATGCTGATGGAAAAGGTATTTTCGAATCTGATCGGAAACGCAGTCAAGTATTCTCCGTTTGGGGCAGCCGTCCGAATCGGCGGACATAGGGAAGGGGAGCAATGGGCCTTTTCCGTGGAAAATACGGGGACGCAGATACCGGAAGAAAGCATTCCGAAACTGTTTGATGCCTTTTACCGTGTGGATCAGTCAAGGAGCAGGGAAACAGGCGGAAGCGGGCTGGGGCTGTATGTCACGCAGAGGATACTGCGGCAGCATGGAAGTGAATGCGTGGCCCGCAATACGGACTGCGGGGTCTGCTTTTCTTTCAAAATTTGATCGTTACCTCAAAAGGCAGCGGGCAATCAGCCTGCTGCTTTTCAGCTACATATAAATCACACATAAATCACAAAAATATCACAAAATAGTCTGCTATGCTGTAAGTATATTCAGAGAAAGGAAGGGCTTATCTTATGAAAACAAAACTTGTTTTTTGCGGTTTCAGTGCATTGCTTATGGCAGGCTGTATCGGATGTGGTACTGCGGCGGCTTTGTCGGGCGAAAATGTGGCACTGACAGAAGAATCGGCGCAGGCAGTAAACGAATCATCCCCTGTCCTTGCAGCCTATGCAGAGGATGGCAGGGACTTGAAAGCAGAGGAGGAGAATCATGATGTAGAGCAGTTCAAAGTCTATGAGCAGTTTGGTATGGTCTATGATGCAGACAAAAAGGAACTGTATTATAACGGAAAGGAAGTAAGGTGGTTTGAGGACTATTACCCGTTAGAGGACGGTTTACGGGCCGGTCAGGATTATTTTAATGAAAATGGCGTCGTTGATGTGTATGCAGTTCGTGATCTTGGCAGTTTTGTACGGGCCGCCGACGGTTCATTTGACCCAAGCGGGAAGCTGACAGGTTTGGAGGAATTTTCGGAAGCAGAATTTGCTGCCCGCGATATCGAGGCGATCAAAAATCCGCTCCCCAATGTTGCCCTAACCGGTGATCCGCCCTCTGCAAAAGAACTGGAAGAAAGAGCAAAAGAGTATGAGGCATTTGGCGTCACGTATGACGTGAAAAATGACCAGTGGTATTTTAATGGCGAAAAAGTCCGCTATTTTCGGGATATTTTAATCTCTAACGGGGAAAGTCTGGGAGGCGGGAAGTTTCACGGCGCAATGCGCACCCTTGGAAATGGGAACGGTACGGTGGACATTTATACGGTCCGTGATTATCAAAACTTAAATGATTTTGGATATGGAACGCTGACGGGTATCGAAAAGTACAGTCAGGCAGAATAATTCATTTTTTTGCATCCATTTGCCCCTGTGATTCGTTATAAATAATAGCAGTCTGTTAAAAAAACGAGACACAGGGGATGAAAATGGCAAAAGAGCGACCTTCCAAGGAAAAAAGAAAATACCGTAAAGTGATCCTAACCCTGCTTTTGGTGTGGCTTGCAGTAGGCGTAATCCAAAACAGCGGTTCTATTTTCGATTCTATTATGGAGCAAACCGGTGCGGACGCGGCTTTCCATCGCATTCCCGCCCCGGAAGAGTGGAATCTGCTCGTTGTCAATCGTTGGAACGAGATACCGGAGGATTACGAGGTAACGCTGACCGAGCTGGAAAATGGGGAGAAGGTGGACAGCAGGATCTATCCCGACTTGCAGGAAATGTTTGATCAGATGCGGGAAGAAGGACTCTATCCTTTTGTGCGGGAAGGGTATCGGACGGCAAAAGAGCAGGAAGAAATATTCAATGATAAAGTATTTGCTTACAGGAAAGAAGGGTATTTAAAGGGAAAAGCGGAACGATTGGCAAAAGAGTGGGTGGCGCTGCCTGGGACAAGCGAGCATCAGCTCGGTTTGGCGGTCGATATCAACGCCGACAAGGAACATTCCGAGAATGAGGAAGTATACGCGTGGCTTGCCGAAAATGCGTACCAATACGGCTTTATCCTGCGCTATCCGCAGGGAAAGGAGGATGTCACGGGAACGGCATATGAGCCGTGGCATTACCGGTATGTGGGAAAAGAGGCGGCGAAAGAGATCTTTGACCGCCGGATATGCCTTGAGGAGTATTTGAGGGAATGATATTGCTATTTCTGATAAGGATTTTGCCAGTCCGGACAGAGATAAGTTTCGCTCCACGACATCATCGTCTGTAAAACAGGGATGAAACTTTCCCCTAATGAGGTCAGGGAATATTCCACTTTCGGCGGAATTTCCCCGTAAACCTCGCGGTGGAGGAAGCCGTCGCGCTCCAGTTCCCGAAGCTGCTTGGTGAGCGTGGACTGTGTGATCCCGTCCAGACGGCGCAGCAGTTCTCCGAACCGCTGGACCTTGTAAAAGGACACATACCACAAGATCAAAATCTTCCATTTGCCGCTGATCACGGACTGGAGTCTTGCCATAGGGACGCAGCGGGCAAGCGTTTCTTCGCTGGTGAATTTATTCTCGCTCATTTGGATTCCTCATATCTGTAACTTATTTTTTGGGGTTATTTATGTCAGATTCTATCGTCAATCTTAAACGAAGGATTCAATTATGTCAAAAGTACCCAAAATGAAGCTTGAAGAAGGGGTATGCATAAGATATAATGAAATCATGCAGGGAGAGATACCCGCTCAAGGGAATTGCGCACCGGTAATCACAAGACTGCCGGTGCGTTTTATCATTTAGGGGGAAGGAGGTGAATGATTGAACGCTATGAATTTCTTGTCTGCGTATGAGAATACCGTTAAAATATTTCTGAGCATCATTGACAGTGAGGTATATTTCCGTTAATATTAGTATATAAATAAGTCAGTGGTATCACTGATTGGGCTGGTCAAAAGACCCTGGTCCACCGAAAGGCGGGGAATTTCCCCGCTTTTTTTGTTAGAAAAATCCGGGATGAAGGGAATAATCTATGGCTGAAAAGATTTTAAGTGTTTTTATAGATGAATCGGGCGATTTTGGGCCATATGATTCTCATGCGCCATATTATTTGGTTGCGATGGTCTTACATAATCAGGATATTGATATTAGCAAAAATATTGATGAATTGGAGAGTCATTTGACAAACATTGGATATAAACAGCACGCCATCCATACGGGACCATTGATCCGAAGGGAATCCGTCTATGCCAATGACCTTATGGAAGAACGCAAAAGGCTTTTTAACGCATTATTTCATTTTACCCGTAAATTGGAGTTACATTATGTTTGTGCCAAAATAAGGAAAGATGAATGCCCGGATGTAATTACGTTAACAGCAAGAATATCAAAAGCGATTGCAGGAATACTTAAGGAATATCAAAATTTTTGGGAGCAGTTTGACCGAATTATAATCTATTATGATAATGGTCAGATTGAACTCACCAAAATTCTGATTTCGGTTTTTAGTACTCTTTATGCCCATGTAGAGTTCAGAAAAGTGAAGCCTGTAGATTATAAATTGTTTCAGGCGGCTGATATGATTTGTACGATGGAATTACTTGCAGAAAAAGCAGAGTCCAATTCATTTTCAAGGTCTGAGCAGGAATTCTTTTGTTCCGTACGTGACTTTAGAAAGAATTATCTTAAGCCGTTATTGAAGAAGCGTTTATAGGAAGCAGATGTACCAGAATGGAAAAGGATATGGAGAATGCGTTGGCTTGCAAGAGAGCAGTTTGTCGATAGATTTCTGCTTTTAAATTTTATTGTAGATGCATAGGAAGTTGGACACTTGCAGGCATTCTACAAAATAAAAGGGCTTGACGAATCCGTAAATCCATTGTACGATACAAACATACCGTTGGTATGTAAAAAGCAGATTGTTTTGCAATTAACGTAGGAGGGATAACTTTGGCGCGCAATAAATATCCCGAAGAAACCGTAAACCTGATTCTTGAGACAGCGACGCGGCTGTTTGTCCAAAAGGGCTATGAGCGGACTTCCATACAGGACATCATCGACAACCTCGGCGGATTGAGCAAGGGCGCGATCTATCACCACTTCAAATCCAAAGAAGAGATACTCATTGCCGTGACAAACAAAATGTCGGAAGAGTCCAATAAAATGCTTTTAGAGATCAGGAGCGATCCCAATCTATCGGGCAAGGAAAAGCTCAAAAGACTTTTGGAAGGCTCGCTGAACCGTCCCGTACACGACAGCATTTTTTCCGCCGCGCCGAATATCAAATCGAGTCCCGCGCTTGTTTCCAGTATTTTAATGGAGTCTGTGGAAACCGTTGCTCCCGAATACGTTCTGCCTATCATCGAGCAGGGGATCGGGGACGGCTCCATTCGGACCGAGTATCCGGAGGAACTTGCGGAGCTTGTTATGCTTGTGGGAAATGTCTGGCTCGACCCTATGGTATTTGACGACGATCCCGAAAAAATATACAGGAAATGCGTTATGTACGATAAAATGCTGCGAGGCTTCGGGCTGGATATTATGGACGAAAGTATGATTGAAAGATTACGCAGTCTTACAGAAATGTATTGCAAAAATAAGTAAAGCCTTTTTTCTGTCCTTTTGGGGCAGAAAAAAATTACCCATTTATCATACCGACGGTAGGTATTAAAAAAATAGCAGCATAAAATTGGAGGTACAAATATGAACAAACTCTTTAGACGCGATTTTACAATGGTGGTGATCGGTCAGATTATCTCGCTTTTCGGCAACGCGATCCTGCGCTTTGCCCTGCCGCTTTACCTGCTTCGCGAGACGGATTCCTCGTCCCTGTTCGGCGCGGTAACAGCCTGCGCCTTTATCCCAATGGTGATTTTTTCTCTCTTTGGGGGCGTGATTGCCGACAGAAAAAACAAGCGCAATATCATGGTGGCGCTTGATTTTACGACAGCGGCCGTCGTTTTGGGATTCAGCTTTGCTCTGGGAAGTGTTTCGCTGGTTCCTCTGATGATAGCGGTGCTGATGATACTGTACGGCATTTCGGGGATTTATCAGCCCGCTGTTCAGGCAAGCATACCGCTGATTGCGGATCAGCAAGTTCTCATGCAGGGCAATGCGGTGATCAATATGGTAAGCACTCTTGCGGGTCTGCTGGGACCGATCATCGGCGGCGTTTTGTTCGGCGCGTTCGGCATCATGCCCATTCTGTATATCAGCGTCGGCTGCTTCGTTTTTTCGGCCGTTATGGAAATTTTCATCCATATCCCTTTTACAAAAAATGCCGACGGCAAGAGCATTTTGGGCGCGGTAGGTTCCGATCTGTCGGACAGCTATCAATTTATCAAAAAGGATAAGCCGATTTTTATTTCGGTACTTGGTATCCTTGCGCTGTTCAATCTGATTTTTTCGGCAATGTTGATCGTGGGGATTCCCGTGATCGTGGTGCAGATTTTGGGAATGTCCGATACCGCCCTTGGGATCACGCAGGGCGCAATGGGGCTGGGAGGACTTGCGGGAGGAATGATCGCGGGCGCGGTGGCTGGAAAAATCCGCTTAAAAAGCGGCTGGCTGTTTTTGATCATATGCTCACTGGCGGCGCTTTTTATGGGAATTTCCGTTTTGGAAACAGTACCGAAAAATATCGGCTTTATCATAATCACCGCCGTAAGCTTCGGCGTGATGTGCGCTTCCACAATGTTCAGCGTCTCCCTCTTGACGGCGGTGCAGCAGCAAACCCCGCCTCAGCTTCTTGGCAAAATCATGGCTGTGTGCATTGCCGTGTCTGGCTGCTCCCAGCCTGTTGGACAGGCGGTATACGGCGTGTTGTTTGACGTTTTTGCCGATAAGCCGTATTTGGTCATGATAGGCGCGGCGGTTTTGGCTATGGCGGTTTCGCTGTACTCCAAAAAGGTGTTTGCGGTTTTGGAAAAAGAATCGAGCCAACCCCCGTTTTCACCATAAGTATGAAAAAAGATACTATCACTAAAAAAAGACAGTACTTGTATGCGGGCCGGTTTCGCGGTAATTTAGTGCAAAAGAGGTGAATGACTTATGCACTACACAGGAACGATATGGCGGCCGCCCTACGAGGCATCTTCCCTGCTCTTGGAAGTGACTGCCGGCTGCACGCATCACAAATGCAAATTCTGTACGCTTTACGCGGACCTGCCCTTTCGGTTTCGCATGTCGCCGTTTCAAGACATAGAGGCGGATCTGAAAGAGGCGCAGAAGCGATATCATTATTTTTACGGCAGGAAAGCGACACGGACGTTTCTGACCGGGGCGAATCCGTTTGTCCTGCAATTTGAAAGGTTGATGAAGATTGCGGAATTGATACATCAATATTTCCCGGAAATGGAGAGCATCGGCGGTTTCGCCAGAGTGACGGACGTTACCCTGAAAACGGATGAAGAACTGGCTGCCTTACACCATGCAGGCTATGACGGACTGACGATCGGCATCGAGACAGCCGACGACGAGGCGCTGCGGTTCATGGATAAGGGCTATCTGGCGGCGGATATTCTAAAGCAGTGCGCAAGACTGGATTGGGCAGGCATCAGCTACCGCTTCTTTTATCTGACGGGTATCTCCGGCGCAGGGCGCGGGGAGGAAGGCGCGAGGCTGACCGCCGCTGTCTGCAACAGGCTGCATCCGACTCTGATCGGGGCGAATATGCTGACGGTATATCCGGATTCTGGGCTTTATCAGGAAATCAAACAAGGTAACTGGAAAGAGGAAAGCGAGCTGGAAAAGTACAGGGAAGTCCGCGCATTGGTGGAAGGCTTGGAAATCCCCACGGAATTTGCCGCGCTGGGCGCATCCAACGCATTTCAGCTTTATGGCGTTTTGCCAAAGGATAAGCCCGCCCTGCTTAAGACACTTGACGGCATTATCGACACCGTAAAGGAAGATGATCTGCGGGAATACCGCGAGCATCTCCCCCATTTATAGGGGGCGCTTATGCATTTTACAGGAAGAACATGGCGCCCGCCCTATGAGGCGTCTTCCGTCATCATACAGGCGACTTCCGGCTGCACTTACCGAAAATGCCGTTTTTGCAACCTCTATCAGGACGAGTGTTTCCGCATGTCCCCGATGGAAGAATTTGAAGAAGATCTGGCGGAGATTAAAAGATACCAGCCCTACGCAAGACGCATCTTCTGGACGGGGGCGAACCCGTTTTCCATGAGCTATGAGAACCTGAAACTTCGTGCGCTCACCGTGCGGGATTATCTCATCAAGTGTCAGACGATGGCGATGTTTGCGAGCATCCGGGATATCAGGGACAAGGAGGTCTGGCAGCTTAAAAAACTGCGGGCAATGGGGATCAACGGGCTGACCATAGGCACGGAGAGCGGGGACGATGAGACGCTTGCTCTGGCAGGAAAAGGCTATACGGCGGCAGATATTTTGGAACAGTGCCGAAAACTGGACGAGGCGGGGATAGAATACTATGTTGTCTATATGACAGGGCTTGCGGGAAAGGGAAACGGGGAACGAAATGCGGTAAACAGCGCAAGACTGTTCAGTCAGTTGAATTCGTATTTTATCTCTGTGGATTCCTTAACCCTGTTTGCGGGAACGGAATTATATCAAATGGCGCAGGCAGGGCAGTTTATCCCAGCCGATGAAAAGGAACGCCTGCGGGAATTGCAGATATTTATTCAGAATCTGCAGATCAGGACGCACCTGTTTGCAAACACCAGTTCTAACTTTTACCCGGTCACCGCCTATCTGCCGAAGGAGCGGGAGGCCGTGGTCAGTGAGCTGCAGCATATCATGGACACGGTGAGCGAGGAGGAGATGGCGGACTACCGAAGGGAGTTGAAAGGGCTGGGGTAGACATAGGATTTTTATAGATTTCTAATAGTAAAAGTGGTAATGTATTATTTAAGGACAAAATGATGGAGGTCGAATATTGAAAAACAAAATTGCCAGAGGTCTTATTCGATTTTTAATAGAAGTGATCGTTATCATCCTATTAATTGTCGGAATCAGAATCGTTACAAATGGTATGTACCTTTGGGGTTTGCCTGATTTAGAAGATATTCAATCTGTTAATATCACATATCCGAGTGTAACAGTTGAGGTGAAAGAGATTTCGAGTCATGAGGATATTGAATTAGCGCTGAAGCTAACAGGATTTTTGAAATATGATTTATTTGAGAAAGCAGGCAGTGAAGAAGAACCTCTCATTACAATGACCTGTTTTCTTAAGGATGGTACGGACAAGACGATCTCCGCTAATAATACGACTGTCTGGTGGAATAACAAAACTTATGCAATCAAAGACAAGGAAACATTTATCAACTTAGTCGAAGGAATTTTCTTTTTAGAAGATTTACAGGAAAGTCCTTTGACAGATAATGTGCCTGTTGTTGCCGGTGAGAATCAGGCAGAAGATTCAAATGTAATCAATGCCGAAGAATTGGCAGATACATTTGGCATTTCTATTGTATTACCCGAAAATTCCACTTGGATTGCAGACGAAAAATATTATTTGGTTGACGAAAATAATTTAGAAATAACATACCATGATTTCATTGTTGATTCGGATTGTACTTTGCTGGTATCTAAAAATAGGAATCTGAATCTGCCGCAAAATGAATATGATGAAACACGAAATGAGTCTTGGGAAGGTAAAACAGTCAGCGGTCAAAACATTGTGGTAAAAGTACAGCATGAAAGCGATAACGGGAAAATGCTGCTTGCAACTTGGGAATATAACGAATACCAATTTGCAATAATCGGAGAAGATAAAGATGATTCCAAATCTATCCCCAAAACCGCATTGTACATTATCTATAATTTGTAGGGCCGTATCTGGAAATATAGGTTTGCAAGTCCGTAATCTGGCACAATTCGAAAATTTTCGTTAAATGAAACTTTCTGCCGTCATGATTCGTATTAACAATAGATGACAGGCAGAAAGGCAGAAACGGCGGTTGGAGAGAACAGACTTTTTATTTCATACGGACAGAGTTCCCATTTTGGATAACAGGGGCGTGCAGATCGACGAAGTGATTCTACCTGAGAGGATCACGCCCGTACCCAGAAGAAGGTGTGGCGTCTCTGATGGTCACACTTATTATAAAGGCGCGGGCATTATCTATCAGGGGCACTACGCCAATGAGCCGGATGCGGCTATGATTCGGCTGTCTGAAAACCCGATCGCTTATCAGCGTTACTCGGTGGTTTATCCCGAACTGTATCAGAAATACGGTATTTTTACCTTTTGTCATCAGCCTGTTTTTTCAGACTTTGAGGGCGGGTGCGGGCCAAAAGAAGAAAATCTGCCCGCAATGCAGGAAAAGTTTGCGCTGTCGGCAATTCAGGAAATCGTGGATGTATTGGAAACGCCGTTTCCGGATCACAAAATCTATGTGTATCGATTAAAGGAACTGCGGGGTTCCTATATGGATACGCTCAATCTGATCGAATATATTCTCAGTGAAAATTTTAACAGTGCATGGGACAAGAATATCTGGGCGGATATCATGTGTTTTGGCTATGTGCGCGATCTGGCGGACTGGTTTGTCTCCGACGAACCGGCGCACAAACTGGGCACGATTTACGCGTTGCTTTCCTCTGTCATGAAAGCCGATAAATGTCTGTATGAGGACATTGTGCATGAGACGGTGGGGCTGGAGCAGTTGGGGGATATCTATCTGCCTTATGTGGCGGCAGCGATCGTGGAGCGGTATGTGCCGGGAAGTCTGGGCGGGCTTTCCGCAGAGGCGCCGTCTCCGGAGGTGATGGGGAAGCTGTGGGAAATGATTTACAGCGGAAAAGCCTGCTGTCATTTGGAAAAGGAAAGTGAGTGGGCGCACATCAGGGCGGATTTTATGCGGGAAATCCCAAGGCAGGCGGCTATGGTAAGGCAGGATTTGGCGCTGATGCGACATTAAAATATCTGTTCTATTTTTGTATATATGGTATAATGTACGCGATGGCTGTAGTAAATGCCGATGGCAGTCACTACACCGCAGATTTTTCTAGCTTACACTGTAGGGATGACAAAACGAGTTTAATTAAGGAGAAAAAATCATGGCAATCGAAAGAGTAAAAACCTATTTTAAGCAATTTGGAATGGAAGATAAAATTCAGGAATTTGACGTCTCCAGCGCCACGGTGGAGCTGGCGGCAGCCGCCCTTTCCTGCGAGCCTGCAAGGATAGCGAAAACACTGTCCTTCATGGTGGACGGAAACGCTCTGCTGATCGTGGCGGCAGGGGATGTGAAGATTGACAACCACAAGTATAAGGAGCAGTTTCACACAAAGGCTAAGATGCTGACGCCGCAGGAGGCGGAGACATTAGTGGGACATGCCGTGGGCGGTGTCTGCCCGTTTGCGGTAAATGAGGGCGTGAAAGTGTATCTGGACAAGTCGCTGAAACGCTTTGAGACGGTATTTCCCGCCTGCGGCAGTTCCAACAGCGCGATTGAGCTGACGATTCCGGAATTGGAGAAATATTCGGGGTCTGCGGGTTGGGTAGATGTCGGAAAAGGGGATTAGAAATGAGTATTTCAATATAAGGGTGGGAACAGTCGCTGTAGTTTTTGTTTTGCAGGCTGCGTATGAATTAACGGGTTAATATGGCAAGAATAATTAAAAAAGGATACCAATTAGAAAAAGAATATTATGAAATACGGAAGGCGCAGGTTGCTAAAAGTACGGATGATTTGAAGAAATTTGGCGTTGTTACTTTTGTAGCCATTATGATTTATGCCGTAGCTGTAATAATTGGTGCAATAGTGGACAAATTTATTGCAGTATTTTTACCAGCGACGATATGTTTTGGCATGGTTTTAATGATTATAGCGGTAGTGTATCTTAGTGATAATATTTTGAATCGTCCTGATACAGATATTCTTATTTCGGGAATACATGGAGAAAGAAATGCTACCAAACTGCTTGAGACACTCCCAGATTATTATACCGTATTCCAAAATGTGATACTTGTTGGCGCTGATAGGGAGAGTGAGATTGATAATATAGTTGTTGGAAAAAGCGGAGTATTTATCATTGAAGTGAAAAATCATAATGGACATATCGTTGGCGACTTAAATGATAAATATTGGACACAGCATAAAATGGGACGCGGAGGAATCCCTTATACAAAAACCATGTACAGTCCTGTTAAGCAAGTTGGAACGCATATATATCATTTGGCAAATTATTTCAGACAGAGCGGTATTAATACATATATTGAAGGTATGGTATATTTTGCAAATAAGGATTGTGAGTTAAGTCTTATAGGAAATAGCGGCATTTCTGTGTATTCAAGTTCTGGTGACGATGAAGAATGTCTTTGCAGGCAAATTAAGTCAGGAAAACATAATTTGGATGTTAGAAGTGTAAAACGCATTTGTGAAATGATTGATCAATTATAATATGTGCGATTATGAGATGAGAGTGTCACATTTGAATTAAAAATTGCATATGAACATGAGGATTGCTATATAGTTACACGTTTATTTAATCAGAATGGAAAAATAAAAATGGACTATACATATCAAAAAGTTATTCCAAAAGATGAACAGGAAACTATATATTTTGACAACATATATAATATGAGATTAAGTAACTAATTTTTTGGAAGCAATATAACGAAATGATTCCGCCTGCATATGATATCATAATCGTTTTTTTAAGGATATGAATATGGATCGGATTCATCAGTTTTTATGTGAAGAAAAAGCAGAAAAGAGCGACTATGCGTTCCCGCCGCAGCATCAGAACAGGCAGCCCGGCTTTGAGTACGTCATGAAGCCGCTTCCTGCCTCGGAATGCGGGAAGCAGTGCAGAAAATTGGAAAACAAGGTCGCGCTAATTACGGGTGGAGACAGCGGGATCGGCAGAGCTGTCGCTTATGATTTTGTGAAAGAAGGCGCAGCGGTCGTAATCGTCTATTACGACGAGGAAGTTGATGCCAGGGATACAGCAGAAAGAATCAAGGAATTGGGCGGAGAATGTCTGCTCTTATGCGGTGATTTGAAGAATCCGGGCTTTGCGGCTCATTGTGTGGAAAAGACAATAGAGCGCTTTGGAAGGCTGGATATTTTGGTGAACAACCACGCCATGCAGTTTATTCACAGAAGCATTCTGGATATCCCGCATGAGGAATTGGAATTTATTTTCAGGAACAATGTGTTTTCCTTCTTTTATCTGATTCAGTCAGCGCTGCCCCATATGAAAAAGGGCGCAAGCATCATTAATACCACCTCCGTGACCGCTTATGAGGGCAACAAGGATTTGATTGATTACAGCGCTACCAAAGGCGCGATCGTGGCGTTGACCAGATCCCTGTCTCTTTCGCTGGCGGAAAAAGGAATCCGCGTCAACGGGGTTGCGCCGGGGCCAATCTGGACGCCGCTCATTCCTTCTTCCTATTCAGCCGGGGAGGTTGCCACATTTGGTAAGAAAACTTCCCATGTGCCTATGGACAGGGCAGGACAGCCGTGCGAGGTGTCACCGTGCTATGTATTTCTTGCGTCCGACGATGCCAGCTATATGACAGGGCAGGTGCTGCATCCGAACGGCGGGACGATCGTCGGGTCATAGAAATGATATATCATGCAGAGCGGGCGAGTGAAGGGCTATGGACTATTTGTCGATAGCCTTTTATTATTTGATAAAGGTTTCATTCCCTTTCAGACGGGGTTTCGTTCCCTTCAGGCTGACAAGACAATATTCCTGCCGATATAATAGTAAAGTAAAAACAACAGCTGCGGGAAATCTATGCCCTGAAAGATTTTACAATGCTAATTTCATTAATACTGAGAGAAAAACAGCGTGAAAATGGAGAAAAGATTGAAGATAGCCATATGCGATGATGAGAAAACCATCCGTGAACAGATACGGGAATTATTGGAAAAAGAAATACCGAACGTATGCCCCGAACTTTATGAGACGGGAGATGCTCTGCTTGCCGCGGAAAAGCAGTTTGATTTGATTTTTCTGGATATTCAGATGGCGGGGACGGATGGCATTGAGACGGCACGGAAACTACGTGAGCACAGCGCCTTAAAAGGAGAGGAAGATGCCATACTGATCTTTATCACGGGTATCCGTGAAGCTGTTTTTGAGGCCTTTGATGTGGCGGCATTTCACTATCTGCTGAAGCCGATCGCTGAGGACAAGTTTCGGGAAGTGCTCTGCCGTGCCCGAAAAGAGTTGGAAAAGAGGAAAAACAAACGACGGCAGGCGGTATTTATCAAGATAAGAAATCGGAGTGTTACGCTTGAGGCGGGCAGCCTCCTTTATATCGAGAGCAGGGGAAAGAAGGTGGAGATTCACACCACGGGTGAAAGTATAGAGGCATATAGCTCCATGAATGAGATGGAAGGGCAGCTTGGGGAAGGCTTTTACCGCTGTCACAGGGGCTATCTGGTGAATATGGCGTATGTGGCGGAGTACGACAGCGAAAGCATTACCTTGCAGAATGGGGAGCGCGTCTATCTGGCGAAAGAAAAATACGGGAAGTTTGTGAAAGCCTATATGCGGTATCTGAGAAACGGGGTGCACGCAGATGTATGAACTGATGATGCAATTAGTGGACATTTTACAATGTCTGTTTGAAGGGTACTGCGTACAATTCTTTTGCGGCAGATTTGCCAAACCCAGACTGCAAAAGGTTAAGGATGCACAGTGGATCACCTGTGTGGTATGGGCTGTGATCGGGATGGCAGGAAGGAATCTGTTTCAGGATACGGACAGCGTAATTCTGATTCTGAAACTGCTCTATGGAACGGCGGTCTTTTGGATGTTCTGCTTGTGCTGGTATCAGGGGAATCTTTTGCTGAAAGTGTTTCTGGTGACACTCTTTATTTCCCTGCGTGAATTGGGATATCTTGCCGGGTACAGTTTTATGTATCCGGGGAAAATCTTAATCAATCTGCTGGCAGAGGATGTGAGCAACGGTAGCACGATATCGACGGAGGTTTTTTGGATTGCGGTAAAAGCAGTGTCCTTTTTGTCAGTAGTACTTATGTTAGTCATACGGTATGCGCTGCTGTTTGTTTCGTTAAAGAAGATCGTCACGAGCTGCCATTACAGGGAAAAAGGGAAGATGGGAAAGGAAGTAGTTTTTTATCTGCTGCCGGCGGCAGCCGGGGTGCTGGTTTCAGCGCTTGTTCGTCTGCTGATGGTCACTATTACGGATGGCGTTCCGGTATTTCTGTATGATAATTATCCGGTATTGTACTTGATCGTTCCCTCAATCGCCTTGGTGCTTCTTGGGGCAATCGTCTGCAGCTTCCGCATATATCAGGATATGGCGGTTTTGCAGGAGGAACAGGCGGAAAAAATCATACTGGAAAATCAAGTTACGCAGATGCAGCATTCTATGGCGGAGATGGAACATCTGTACGATGGGATCCGCGCGGTCAAGCATGATATGAAGAACCAGATGGCGGTTTTGCAGAATCTGATACAGAAAAGGGACGGCGGGGAGGAAGAGGAGATTCGGCAGTACTTCGAGGGAATGGTGCAGTCGGTAGAACAGCTTGACAACAGGGTGCATACGGGAAATGCCGTCAGCGACGCGGTGGTGGGCAGTAAATTCCGCTATGCGGCAAAGCAGATAGAAGGGATTTTGCTGGATGCCGACGGTTTTATGCTCTCAAATGCCGTCACGATACAGGCTTATGATATCGGGATCATTCTAAACAACGGGCTTGACAATGCGATCGAAGCCTGTATGCGGATGCGTAAGAGACAGCCGGACGCGGAGGCGTATATTACAATCCGCTCTTTTAAGGCTAAAAATATGTATTTTATAGAGATTGAGAACAGCTTTGACGGAGTGGCGCTGCCCCGCGGGGACGGCGGCCTTCCCCTGTCAACAAAAGAGGATAAGGAGGTGCATGGAATCGGGTTAAAGAACATTAGGAAATGCGCGGTAAAGTATGGCGGCGATGTGGACTGTATTGTGGAAGATAAGAAATTCACGCTGTCGGTCATGGTCAGGAGTTAAAATCAAACTGATGTGCGGATGTTTTAAGCGGTAACGGACAACGCCCGGACTCATAGGAGAGGGCTAAGACGGCTCTGAACGACAGAGGGGCTGTCAATGATTGGGAAGGAGAGGGTTTCATATGAGTGTTTTTGGAGTAAATGAACGATTGGCGGCATATCAGTATGCGAATAAGACGCAGAAAGGCAATGCCGCAGGAAAGACCAATTTTGCGGACACCGTAAAGCAGACTGCGGAGAACAGCTCTGCCTCACGGCAGGAGCAGTATGTGGAGTATCTGAAACAGCGGTATGGCGCAAACGTGATGGTGAAACAGATCGGCAACGACCAGAGAAGCATTGATAATTTTGGCGCAAGCATAGCAGGATATAACAATGTTGCAATCGCCCCGAATATTTTAGTGCAGATGGCGAACGACCCGGAGAAGGCAGCCTATTATGAACAGAAGATTCAGAAGGCGCTTGCTGATTTTCCCAAGCATCAGGCAATCGCGTCAGCGAATGGGTTTGAACTGTCCTCTTATGCCGTATATGTTGATGAGAAAGGCGTGGTATATAAACTTGTGACCGGGGATTTGAAACCAGAAGTGCGGGCGAAGATTGAAGCGCAGGTGAGAGCAGAACAGGCGGCAAAGCGGGCGAGGCGGCAAAAATATCAGGAACTTGCCACAGAAGCAGCGGAGAGGCGCAGACAGCTTGTAGAATTACAATACCAAAAACAGCTTATGGAAGATGCTCTGAAAAAAAGCAGTTTTGATACATCTGTAAACTATCATTTTATCAGCCGGACACAGACATCGGCGGCGGCAATGGCTTATGATAGCGCGATCGGAACATATGACGGCGGTATGCCGGGAGATATTTACTAAAACAACGGAGGACATAAAACGATGGGAATACACTCGATAGAAGCACTGAGCAATATTGCATTACAGAATAATACCAATACCGTCAAAGGGCGGAAAAACAGCCTGTCCTTTCCCGAAGTTTTTTCGGCGGTCAGAGGGGCAAACCAAAAGGCGGAAGCAAATGCTTTTTCTGCGGCATTCCCTACTAATGACGTGAGTGTAAAAGTGGGAAATTGTGAGGTGGACGATAAAATCTGGCAGAGAAAAGATTTTCCGGCGTGGCGGTATTTTCAGGAGGATGCAGATGCGGACTGCCTGAATCATTGGAAGCCGCGAGGGAAGGAAGCGACGGGCAAAGAAGCTTATATCCAAAAAGAACTGAAAAAAACCGGGCACGGGAAAATGGCGGTGATCGTGCCGGAAAGCCTGCAGGAGAAGATGGACGCCGACCCAAAATTTGCACAGGAGATTGCAGAAAAAGTGCAGGACTGGAAGATCAATTATGACAAAATGGACAATGCGCTTGCGGCATCTTACGGTGAATCCCCTGCACTGTATCAGATGACGAAAAGTTACTGTATCCAATTGGATGAAAAAGGCGATGTCAAAAATTATATGGTAGTCGGCGGCGGGATGGATACGAAAAAAACTGCTGAAAGGAGCAAAACGGACGCGCAGACGCTGCAAAATTCTCTCGTCAGGGCGATCACGCAGATGACCCTGCAAAGCGGGGCGGCAGGCATGATGTCTGGTTATGGACAGTTAGATTACATGAATTTCGGGTTGATGGATTATTCGACGATTGCCCCTTATCTGATCGATTTTTATAAGGGATGGTAATCAGTGAAACTTTTTTGCTTCCTGAATCGTATTATTTGTAGAGAATGCTGATATTAGGGTATGGCCGCAGCGACTTTCAGACAGAAAATACAGGACAGAGGAGGCAAAAGCGCATGGGTGTGAATGCAGTAAATGACGCGGGTTCTAAATGGGGAGCGGCTTTCAGTAAAAGACCGATATTCTTTATGTCAAGAAAAGAAATGGAGGCTTGTGTCGATGCGAACGGGGTAATACATAAGAGCAGGCTTAAGAACGTGGAACTGCGGGAGGACACCTGCACCCTCAGCAGCAACGATACTTACCGCAGACCGAACACCACCTATGAGGTCTGTGACAAGGATAAGGGCAGCGCGTTTCTTGACCTGAACTTTTTGATCAAGGACGAGACCAGCAGCCTGAGAGGAAGCCTCAGCGATAAAAAGGATGTGGATTTTTATAACTTCTCCATCCCATTTCCGAACTTTCAGCGGAATTACTTCGGCGTCGAGGCTTATATCGATATGCCGGAGGGCTGTGATTACGATCTTACCCTGTATGACGAGTACGGCAATCAGGTAGGGAAGGCGGAGTGGGACGGCGAAGGGCGGAAAAAGCTGTCCGTTCCGAATTGGGATATGGATACCAACAAATACTGCCTCAAGGTAGAAAACGGAAACGGGGAAGAAGTATCTCCGAATGATTTTTACAGGATCAGTTTCCATGTCTGCGAAAATAAGGAACATGAAAAGACGGATGCCGTCAGGGAAGCGTATGGAAATCTTTACAGTGCATACAGCCGGAAGGACGAAAACTGGCGGGATTATCTTGAGAAGTATAATGCAGTCTTGCGGGAGACGGAACAAAATTACAGAAATGAGTTGGAACAGCTTCACAGAAAGCAGTACGAGAGTCTGCCGGAAGAAAAGAAGTACAAAGGCGGGCGCACCGTGGATGAACTGCTGCAGAATCTGGCGGAGGGTAAGGATTTAAGCGAGGCGGAGCGGCAGTATGTGAAAATCTTTGCCAATCTGAAAGACATGGAAAAGGCACAGCAGAAGGCGGAGCTGAAAAATGACTTTTCAGATGAGTTTTATAAGGATTTGGAAAGCAGGGGCATTTCCCGTGAGGACATAGAGGGGATGCGCGTAAGGATCGGAAGCAGTGGGGATGTGACTGTAGACGGAGTAGAGGATGAAACCGTCCGGGAACAGGTGCAGAAACTGATAGATGAAAAGTACAGTGACCGTATGTATCGGTATTACATAGGGATTGCCGACAGTGTGGGGAATCTGCCCTATAACGCATATCGGTATGCTGCGGAGGTTCAGGAAGTGCGGCGCTACCTGAAAGGCGTTACAGGGCAGGACATTCCGCTGGAGAATCTTTATATGCTGCCTGACGGAAACATAGGCGGATTGCCGAAGAAAGCGGATAAGCTGATCAACAATACGAAGAATAATGCCAAGACAGATCAGATGCGGGAAGCACTGAGAAATATCATTGGGAATATCCGGGTGAGCGGTGATCTGGGGATTCCTGATTTCACTTCACAGTTTCAGTTTGGAGACGGGGCGTTTTCCGTAGTGGACAGTGGATTTGCGGTGAACATGGGTACGTTGGACGGGCGGCTGACACCGCAATATTCCGGCAATATGTATTCCGATATGTATCGTTATCAGTTCAGGAAGGTTTTATAACAGGCGAGTGTAATGAGAGAGGATTTATGAAACCGTAAGGTGTTAACGTTTTGACGCTGGCAGCTTATAAGGGAAATTTGAACGTATTCAGGCAGAGTGTAATCGGAGGTGCGATATGAATATAAGCGGCATAAACAGCGCTTTTAACAGGGTGAACCAGACCTATCCTAATCAGGGCGGCGCACAAACGGGAAACAGGATCCCGTCTTTTCAGCATAGCTTTCAGGGAACCTTTACCCTTGTAAAAGGCGGTCTGTGTTCCAGAGGTTTAAGCGACGGCGGATGCACCACCGTTTATAAGGCGGAAGGATACAGCGCGGACAACCCGATCATGCGGGTCGTCACCAGATCTGCAGAATGGCAGGAGTATGAGCAGTTGATCGACCCCAGAAAGGTGAATCCTGCGAGTGCGTCAAGAACTGAGATCGATGCATTGACGGCATATCTGGTAGAAGAAAAGAAAATGGACAGTGCTTCTGCCATGCGGGTAGGCGCGGGAGCAGGCATGGGAAAGGATACGTTTGCAAGCGCAGCGACGGCAAAGTGGAATTATGATTCTCTTGCGAGGGAGATGATGCAGATGCAGTACAGCTGCCATAATTATGAGGGTTATGTGTCCTATCAGAAAATAGTGAGTGCTTTTTCGGCGTTTATTAATAAAGGCTAAGATTATAGGAGG
Organism: Lachnospiraceae bacterium UBA7196; assembly: GCA_002490835.1. GTDB lineage: Bacteria > Bacillota > Clostridia > Lachnospirales > Lachnospiraceae > UBA3282. Next base: position 137,274 of record DKUU01000007.1, read on the forward strand.
AATGGGGAATGAGCATAGGCGGAATCGGTGCAGGCTATTTTTCGGCGGGATATGAGACAAAACGAGCAGAAAGGAATGCTGCTGAAAGGAATTTCGCGGATTTTACGAGAGCAGAACAGAGGGCAGCAGAAAAAGAGGCTGCGCAGGCGAGCAGGGATGCGGCAGATATAGAGAACAGGATTGATTATGCGGAGAGAGCGTTTGCGTCAGTCGGAGCAAATGCGCCGGAAAAAGTGAAGCAGGCGTGGATGGAAGCGGTAAAGGAAAGCGGTGTGGACGGACTGGGAATGTCCGCAAACGGCATGTTGACCCATATTTCGCAGATGATGGCTAAACGGTTGACGAATCAGATGAAAGACGTTGGCGGGATAAATGACCTGCTGGGAAACTCGGTGCAGTCGGCGATCAGGGCGGCACAGCAGGCATTGTATGACTTGGATCATCCGCGTGCTCCCGGAAACGCAAAGAGCATTGAGGTGCAGCGGCAGCAGGTGAAGGAACGGTCTTTTTATAAGGCGTTTTTGGAGAAACTGGGTGCGTCAGAGTCTGATGCGAAGTCAAAAGAGACCATTAATTAGGTTTTTCAAAAAATTTTGTGACAGATTATCATTGGAGGATGGGAAAAATGAGCATAAACGGAATCGGCGTAGGTTATCCCGCATGGCGTGAAACAGGAAAAACGCGAACAAATCATACAGATACTGGTTTTACGGACAAAATGGCCGGTGCAGCTGCGGCGAAAGGAAAGTTTGCCAAACAGGCAGCGCAGGCGACACAGGAAGCGGGGCAGGCAACGGCTATTCTGCATGGCGCAGAGGAAGATTCAGGCGATATTACAATCTTTTCAGGGGCAGAGCCTGTGAGCGGTTCCTCTTATTCCGTGTATAAGCCAGCGGACTTTGACCCGGAAAATCCTGTGTATAAAGTGAAGATATGGGATCAGTCGGGGAATGTGACGCAGCAGATGGTAGACGTGTCGAAGGTAGACCCGAAAAACTGCAATACGGCGGAACTGTATGCGTATACTGCTGATTTGAAAGAAAGCGGAAAAGGCAGTTTTGAGGACACGGTGCTGAAAGCGGTAGTCGCAAAAGCCGTAAAAAATGCGGAGCAGAAAAGCGCCGGCACATGGAACTTTTCAGAAAATACGGACTGGGTAAAGATTGTGAAGGATATCATGCAGTCCGAGTTCCGTTATGGGGATATGCAGGGGTATGCCCAGTGGAGAAAGTTTTTGGGATTTCTTGAAAAATAAATCATAAAGGACAAGACTATTACAGATGATGTGAGATAAAGACAATCAACTGAAATAGTCTTGTTTTTTAACAAAACTTCGGCTAAAATGAAATTGTAATACAAATTAGCCGAAAGGAGCCTTTATGAATTATATAAATAGAGGATTAGAAAAAGTAGTTTCGGAGGTGACCAAAGAATATCCCGTTGTATTAGTGACCGGGCCGAGGCAGGTTGGAAAGACCACGATGTTGCGGAAACTGATGGAAGGTACTGATAGAAGTTATGTGTCGCTGGACGATCTGAATGAGAGGAATCTTGCAAAGACGGATCCGGAATTGTTTCTGCAGCTTCATAAGCCGCCGGTGCTGATCGATGAGGTACAGTATGCGCCGGAACTGTTTCCTTATATCAAAATACATGTAGATAAAAATCATAAGCCGGGGGCATTCTGGCTGACCGGTTCGCAGGTGTTTATGCTTATGCGTGGCGTGCAGGAGTCGTTGGCGGGAAGAATTGCGGTACTCTCATTGACTTCGTTGTCACAAAGTGAGATAGAGGAGGGGGAAACGGAACCGTTTACCATTACACTGGATTCCCTAACGGGGAGGAGCAAGGGAAGAAAGCCTGTTGATATCAAAGAGATTTTTGAACGGATATTCAGGGGAACCATGCCGGCAGTGGTAAGCGGTCAAAACAGCAATCGTCAGATTTTCTACAGCAGTTATTTAACCACCTATTTGGAAAGGGATGTGAAGGAACTTTCCGATGCGATCGATTCTTTAAAATTTTTGCGATTTATTACCGCAGTGGCGGCCAGATGCAGCCAAATGCTGAATGTGGCGGATATTGCCCAAGATGCGGATATCAATCAGAAGCAGGCAAAGGATTGGCTGGGAATTTTGGAAACGCTGGGTATCATTTTCTATTTACACCCCTACTCCAATAATCTGCTCAAGCGGCTTGTAAAGACACAAAAATTGTATTTCTACGATACAGGGTTGGTCTGCTATCTGACAAAGTGGAGCAACGCGGAGACTTTGGAGAGCGGGGCAATGAATGGCGCGATTCTTGAGAATTATGTAGTTGCGGAAATCCGGAAGACCTACCTGAGTCATGGAGAAGAGCCGTTTATGTATTATTACCGGGACAAAGACGCTAAGGAGATTGATATGGTATTGGAACATGACGGCGTGCTGAATCCGATCGAGATCAAGAAAACGTCGAATCCGGGAACGGAGCTGATAAAGCCGTTTCAACTGCTGGATCGGTCTTCGACGCCGCGGTCAAACGGCGCAGTGATCTGTATGCGGCCGGAGCTGTCAATGATCGACCGGGAAAACTTTATTGTGCCGATTTGGGTGATTTAATCGACTTCCTGCATAGTATAATATGAATTGATGATAGCAGGGAAGTACCATATTATGAAACGATGCGTTCCATTGGAACCAGCTGCGGAGGCTGTCTGTAATCAGAGTGCGGTGCCGCCGTTTATTTTTCAACTGCCGCCCGAACAGGGCAGAAAGGTATTGGAGGAAGCGCAGGATAGTCCGGTTTATAAGTATCCTGCAGATATCTCTTCAAATTGTATCAACACTGGAGAGTGGGGCAGCATACCGGTATATTTTATTGTCCCAAAATGTGAAAAGATCAAGAATATCATTTTCTATATTCACGGCGCGGGCTGGGTATTCGGCAGTTTTCACACACACGAAAAGCTGGTCAGGGAGCTTGCGGCGAGAACGGATTCTCTGATCGTATTTCCGGAATACAGCCGGTCGCCGGAAGCAAAATATCCGACAGCGATCGAGCAGTGTTATTTTATCCTGTCTCATAGTAAAGAGATCATTGCAGATTATTTTCCAGAAGTTACGTGTCATTCACTCATAGTCGCGGGCGACAGTGTCGGCGGAAACATGGCAATTGCTATGGTTTTGATGTCCCTGATGCGGCAGGGCCCGTGCATTCAGAAACTGCTGCTGTATTACCCGGTGACCAATGCCTGCTTTGACACGGCAAGCTACTGTCAATTTGCGGTCAATTATTATCTGTACCGCGAAGGGATGAAATGGTTCTGGGATCAATACACCACTTCCAGGGAAGATCGAAATCAGATCACTGCCTCGCCTCTTCGGGCGGACACGGACTGTTTGAAGTGTTTTCCGCCGACCATGATCATAAACGGGCAGGCGGATGTTCTGCGCAGTGAAGGAGAAGCCTTTGGCGAAAAGCTGCGCTGTGCGGGCGTGGAGGTAACCGCTTTGCAGGTACAGGGAACGATTCACGATTTTGTCATGCTGAATGCGCTGGATCAGACCAATGCCTGCCGCATTGCGATGGATGCGTCAACGGCGTGGATTAATCATATTTGATTCAGTTAGAACATTCTTGCTTTTCTGTAGAAGCGGATATTTTTAGATAGTATGACATAACAGATATCATTGTTTTTTTATTTGAAATACGCTATAATAGACGCAGACTCAGCAGTCTGCGTCGTATTGTTAAGGATCATACCAAAAGCGGGAGGATAACTATTATGCTTAAGAAGAAAAAGCAGGAACAGTGGATGGAGACATTGGTGGGCGAGATGAATACGCAGGCGCAGAAATCGTTTCAGGTCGGACTGTTTGAACAGATATCCGATCCTGCGCTTACAGCGGAAAGGCCTGAGGTTCTAAAGGCTCTCAATAATATGTTAAATTGCGCAAATCTGCTTTTGAATCACGCAAGGGAAAATATGGTGATGCTCAACCGGATCAATCACACCGGTATGTGGTCCATGTATTTTGGACAGGACCAGCAGGTCAGCCGTGTCGTGTACAGTGATGAATTTCGCGAGGTCGTGGGGTATCCGGACCGGAAAAACCTTGCGGATACGCTTGAGTCATGGACATCCAAAATAGATGATCATGATCGCGACATGGTGATGCGGGAGTTTCAGGATGTGGTGAGGGATACCACTGGAAAAAAGGTCTTTGACGTAGAGTATCGTTTTCAGACCGGAAAGAATGGAATCCGATGGATGCGTATGGCGGGTGAAGTCGTGCGCCGCGGGGGAAAACCGTTTGAGTTTATCGGGATCATAACGGATATCACGACGACGCACAATAATGCCAGAGAACTGGATATTTCTACCAGAAGGCATGACGCGATAGATTCTATCCTGAACGAAGGATCATGGAGCATGAATGTAATCGATGGAGATATCGCGAATCCGGAGAATCCTTTTTGGTATTCCGAACAGTTCCGCAAGCTGCTGGGATTTCGAAGCGAACAGGATTTCCCGAATGTGGCAAATTCTTATTCCGACAGGATACATGAGCAGGACAGAGACAGGGTCATGGAGCAGGTCATGCATTATGTCAGGGCGGGAGTGCATCAGGCGCCCATTCAGGTGGAGTACCGTATACGTCATGCCGACGGTAATTACCGGTGGTTTTGCATGACCGTCACTTCGGTGTTCAACTCTGCGCAAAAGCCCGTAGTGGTGGCGGCGACGGTGATGGACGTGACGGAGCAGAAACGCAGCCGAGAGATATTTGAGGCGGATATGGAAAAGAGTATTCACAGTCTGTCAACCGGTTTAGATGAAATCAGCGCTGTTGTATCTTCCACGACAGCGGATGTGCAGAATCTGAATGAAAAGCAGAGCAGTATCACGACAGCGGCGGCGGCTGTCAGTGAAAAAGTGGCCGAGTCACTGGAAATCATTTCGCTGATTCAGGGCATTGCCGAGCAGACGAATCTGTTGTCGCTAAACGCTTCCATCGAGGCGGCCAGAGCCGGGGAGGCAGGAAGAGGATTTGCGGTTGTGGCGGATGAAGTGGGCAAGCTGGCTGTTTCCTGTAATGAGACTTCGGAGCATATTTCCCAGAGCCTGAATGAGATGCAGCAGGCGATAGACCAAATTCTCTCTAAGATCGAGAGCATGGATCAGGCGGTGGCCTCTCAGGCCGAGAACATGGGAAAGATCAGTTCCATGACGGAGGAATTGAATACGCTGTGCGCGCAGGAGCAGGAGATTGCCCGGACAGTGTTTGCATAGGTGAAGGAGACGAAAATGATAAAAAATAGAGTAAAGGTTTTACTGATTCTGATGTGCTTGCTGCTGTTGTCAGGATGCGGGGCGGAAAGCGGCGCAGAAGTTACACAATCGGCGGCGGATGAAGCTTTGCAGTCAGCCGTGGAAGTAAGTACGGTATCGATCGATCTTGACGAAATGGATACGTTTAGCGATGCGGATGAAAAATCCGGGAAATACTGCACTTATCTGGAACAGATTACGGAAAAAGATTTTGCGGCTGAAGATGGAATCGAATCAGCGGATGCGCAAGTATCCTATGATGAAGGAACAGAACAGTATTCAATAGAAGTATTGCTTAAGACAAACGGGAAAGTAGATAGTGAACGAATAGAAGTTTATAAAACTTATTTGGGTAAAACTTTTTCGGCAGTGACTTTGTTGGTTGACGGGGAAGCTGTGTAAAATTTTAAATCTATATCATATCTTTAAACGAACATGAATCGTATCTCTTTAGCGCTGCATGAAAAACGTCTAATTTTTATTAGGATTGCGCAATGCCCGCCTCAATTGAAGCAGCGCTCTCTGATGCTGATCGGCGGTTTTTTCAAGAAGATCATTATTATTGCACATAGGAGATATACAATATGATTACTATTAACGAACTGCGAAAAGTGCTAGAATTAATCGGATTTAATGAAAAGGAAGATAAATATACAAATACTTATTCATCAGGTACTAGTATTGAAGTTGATTTCAAAGAAAAGAAAATCACATATTCACCTGTAGATGAAGATTTTAAGGAAGGCTTGTTTCCCACGAAAGACAGGCAGGCTAAAGGGTTTGTAATTCATCGTGATACCACGCTTAATTTTAGCGCAAATGAAAATTTTGTATGCCTTATTTGCGCGCATTTCCTTTTGAAAAAGGGGTATGAGGCAAAACACATTGTTTTTGAACCTGCATTCAAAGTTGGTCATGTTAATAAACCATCTTATGGAGATATACTTGTTTTTGATAAGGAATATAAGCCGCTTGTTTTGATTGAGAATAAAACGTATGGAACAGAGTTTAGCAAAGAATGGAATCTCATGCAAAAAGATGGTGGTCAGCTTTTTAGTTACTTAGGTCCGCTGGTTAATGAGATGGGACTATGTGAAAATCTTGCGTTATTTGCGGCTGATTTTGACGATATAGATATTATTTCTAAAAGTCATATTATCACATTAAAAGACAATGAAAAACGGATTACTGAACTTGACAATCCAAAAACATTTGAAGATGCAAAAGGTAAGTATTTTGAAGTTTGGAGTGAAACATATGGAAAATCATTTGAAACAAAAGGTTTGTTTGAAGACGACATTGCTCCTTACACAATTGGGAAACTGAAGTATACTCTTTCGGACTTAAAGGGACTTTCACACGCAGAAATAAAGCCGATATATCATGAATTTGCTACTATTTTGAGAAATAATGCAATAACTGACTTTGAACATTCATTTTATATATTAATAGATTTGTTCCTTTGCAAAATAACAGATGAAATAAATAATCCGGATGATTTGCAATTTTATTATAAAGGTATTACCCGGGATACACCCAAAGAGTATTGTAATCGTCTTTTGAAATTGTACCAGCAAGGGAAAAAGCAGCTATTTGATATAGATGTAGTTAATAAAGATGAAGAGGATATAAAGCAGATATTCGAAGATACGAATCGTTCTGTCACAGACGGTCTTTTTGCTGGGATAAAGGAGCTTTTTGAAGAAATTAAATTCTATAACTTTAAAAATTTCAATTTTATTGATGTAGAAAATAAAGAAGAATTTGATATGAATTTTCAAATTCTAATAAAGATAGCGGCGCTTATTCAGGATATTAATATAACAAATAGCGATACAAACCACTTTTTTGGTGATTTATTTGAAGGGCTGCTTTCTAAGAATGTTCATCAAACGGAAGGACAGTTTTTTACACCGTTACCAATTGTAAATTTTATAATCAATTCATTGCCAGAATTTCCTAATACTGATCATGTTAAAGTGCTGGATTATGCATGTGGCGCAGGTCATTTTTTGACAGAGTTTATAAAAAGGTATCCAAAATCGAAAATTTATGGCATAGAAAAAAGTCAGACATTAAGTCAGGTTGCCAAAATAGCTACAATTATTAACGGATCAAAGGATTCGCGCATTATTTTTAAGGATGCGTTGAGCTATTTGAATACTTCTGAAGCAAGGTTTGTCTCTTTTGATAAAGAAAGTTTTGATTGTATTATTGCTAATCCGCCTTATAGTGTCAAAGGTTTTTTAGAGACGCTTGATGAGAGAGATCGAAGACAATTTGGACTTACGAAGGATGTAGATGAGAAAACATATGCTAATAATAATTCAATAGAATGTTTCTTTATAGAAAGAGCTAAATTCTATTTAAGAACAAATGGAATAATGGGCATTATTTTGCCGAGTTCACTTTTGAGCAATGATGGGATTTATACAAAAACACGAGAAATGCTTTTTGCTAATTTTAATATTCTTTCAATCGCTGTGATGAATTCGCGAACATTTGGTTCAACAGGTACAAATACTATTATTCTTTTTGCACAGAAAGTCGGGAAAAATGCGAAGGGATTATTAATACTTTTATAGCAAAAAAGGATTATAAACAGTACTTGAGTTGGGAAGAAATTGATAATTATATAGAAAAACAAAAATATGACAAAGAAGAGTTTGTCTCTTTTATGCAAGACAACGTTTTAGGTGAAAAATTATCAAATCATGAAATATTCAAAGATTACCGGGATAAATTTAGGACATCGTCTATTTCTAAACAGTTGCAAAAGGAGTGGTTTAAAAAATCGGGTTTATATAAGACGGATTTGAAAGAAAAATCGGAAGAATATAAGAATTTGTTTACAATTTTTTTGGATTCAGATGAATATGCCGAATTAGAACAAGAAGAATATGAACGTCAATTTTTAAGTAATGTAAAAGAAATAGAATATGATAAGCTTATAACATTTATTCATACCAATAGTAATATAGTTGCTGTGTTACAGTCACCGCCTGATAAAGTAAACGGGAAATCGAACAAGAAAAATATAATTGAATTTTTGGGCTATGACTGGAGTAATCGAAAAGGAGACGAAGGTATAAAGTATATTATAGATCATAAAACTGAAGATATAGAGGAAATTGATGGTGATAAAGATGCAGAAGTAGTAGCGGCAATTAATTCTATTAAGTATATAAAAACTCCTCTATATAATCCGGAGGACCCAAATGATACTTCCAGATTTTCTTATGGTATAAGAAAACATGTGACTGAAAATTGTAATAAATTTTCATTTGGATCAAAAGTAAATGATATGAAAGCAGATTTTAATGCTGAAATGCCAGAGCTATTAAGTTATAGACGCCTGTCTGATATGATAGACTTTAGGCATGCGGTATTTAATAAAAAAATAGATATAAGAGAAAATAAAACTATTAATATTGTCACTAAATGGCCAATTGTAAAGCTGGGTGAGATCGCAGATATAAAAAAAGGAAAAACGATTACGTCATCAGAGGTCAAGCCAGGGAAAATAAAAGTGGTTGCCGGGGGAAAAGATTATGCTTTTTTACATAATGAGTCCAATTGTTCTGGCAATACTATAACAATTAGTGCTTCGGGTGCTTATGCAGGATATGTGAACTATTGGAAGGAGCCCATTTTTGCATCTGATTGCTCCACCGTGAATTGCAGTGATTTATTAACTCAAAAATATGTTTACTACTATTTGAAAAATATGCAGGATTCGATTTATGATTTACAAAAAGGACAAGCACAGCCACACGTTTATCCTGCTGATTTAAAAGAGTTTCCGATCCCGATCCCGACTGGTGATGTTCAAAGGCGAATAGTAAAAAAATGTTTAGTTATAGAAAAAAGGGTAGAGAAATCATTACATGAAATTGAAGAATTAAATAATAATGTTAATGATATCGTAAATAATATAAGTGGGGAAAAATATAGATTAGGAAAGATTGCACAGTTTAGAAATGGTTTGAATTATAAAAACACAAGTATCGGAGAAACAATAAGAATTGTTAATGTGGCAGATTTTAAAGATAACAAATCTCCAGTTTGGAAAGAAATACAACAAGTAACAATCGATGGTAAAATAAAAGAAGAGTATTTGCTGCATAAAAATGATTTATTAACAGTTAGGTCAAACGGATCGCAAGAACTGGTTGGTAGATTTATGTACATAGATCAGGAACCGCAAGAAAAGACTTCCTTTTCAGGATTTTCTATCAGGGTACGTCCTGACTGCGAAAAAGTGAATAGTGAATTTTTGTATTATTTATTATCATCACAAGCGATAAGGAAACAACTTGCGACTGGAAGTAATGGCGCTAACATAAAAAGCTTAAATCAAGAGCTGCTTTCAAGTGTTGAAGTTTCTATTCCGAATATTGATAATCAGATAGACATACTCAAAATTCTGAAGGCATTCGAAAAAAGAATAGTAAAGAAAAGAATATTTGTAGATGCCTCTGAGAAAAGGAAAAGAGAAATATTTGAAAAGGAATTGATATGAAGTAGCTGCAGTGAATAGTTATGTTCGTGATAAAAATGCGAAGTACGCCGTTGATTAAGAAAAATTGCTTGTTTCAAACCCGATTAAGTAGTATTATATTAATGTATTTGAAAACGGCACATTTTAAGTAATCGGTAGATGGTGAATAACTGTTAAAAAAGAGAGAAAAAATGATGAAACAAATTATGAAATGGTGTCAGAAGCATTTGGCAATGTTTTTGGTAACAGCAGTAGTTGTAGTAGCTCTTCCGGTTTTGACTGTGAAGGCAACTGTTGCTGAGAATAGCGATCAGACGATTGGCGGGGCAGGAGTGACAGAGGGTGATCCCTCGTTATCAAGAAATAATGCAACACTAGGGGGTGCACAGCCATCAACAACTCCGACACCGGAGCCGACCCCGACCCCGGGCCAGCCAACATCAACACCGACACCGGAGCCGACCCCGACCCCGGGCCAGCCAACATCAACTCCGACCCCGGAGCCGACCCCGACCCCGGGCCAGCCATCAACAACACCGACGCCGGAGCCGACAACGACCCCGGGCCAGCCATCAACAACGCCGACGCCGGAGCCGACCCCGACCCCGGGCCAGCCATCAACAACGCCGACGCCGGAGCCGACAACGACCCCGGGTCAGCCATCAACAACACCGACACCGGAGCCGACCCCGACCCCGGGCCAGCCATCAACGACCCCGACGCCGGAGCCGACAACGACCCCGACGCCAGAGCCAACACCGACGCCAGAGCCGACAACAACGCCGAGACCGAAGCCAACATCAACACCGGGTGTCCCAATAGCAACCCCGATACCGGAGCCGGCAGCAACATCGGACATCCAAGAAACACCCCAAGCGCCAGAGCCAGAAACAACTCCGGCACCAATAATGCCAACCTTGAAATTAAATGTTACAGAATTTCCATTACAGCTTGGTAAATCTGCAACAGTAATAACAGCAAGCGGTATGGCAAAAGGTGATGAAGTAGTAGCATGGACTTCATCTGATGAGGAGATCATAACTGTTACAAGCAAAGGTGAGATTACTGCTAAGAAAGTAGGCACTGCAACCGTTACTGTAAAGACTAAATTAGGAGCAACGGCAAAGGTAAAGGTCACTGTTCAGAAGGAAGCAGTAAAATTAGAGTCAATTAGTGTAAATGAAACAGATGTGTCAATAGCAAAGGACGGGACATTTACGATTGAAGTTACAAAATCTCCGATTACAGCACTGGATAAAGTTACATTTAAGTCTTCTAACAAGAAAGTTGCAACAGTTAACAGTGAGGGTGTGATTAAAGCGAAAAAGGCAGGTGAAGCAACGATCACTGTAAAAGTTGGAAAGAAGACCACAAAAATCAAAGTTACTGTAACGTAGAAATAGAAATTATTTTTCTCTGTTTTGTTCATACAAAAAAGGCACGATGTCTGATGGCATGGTGTCTTTTTTAATATTGCAATCTTTATCATAAAAATGTATGATGGGAATGGCAGTAATAGACAGAAAGCAAACACAAACCCGCTTATACGAGTCTTGGCAAAGCTGAGATAAAAGCAGCGCAAAATGGGGTAAAATATGGATAAATTATATATTGTCATTCCAGCTTACAATGAGGAATCCAACATTGAACAAGTGATTCATGATTGGTACCCGGTGGTGGAAAAAGTTGGCAAAGACAGCAGATTGATTATTATTAATGATGGCAGCAAAGATAATACATATGAGATTATGCAGAAACTGAAAAAGGAAAATGAACTCACTATATTCCAGCCTATGACTAAGGAAAATAGTGGGCATGGGGCGACGATTCTGTTTGGTTATCATTATGCGATTCAACAGGGGGCGGATTATATTTTTCAGACAGATTCTGACGGTCAGACATTGCCGGAGGAGTTCTGGCAGTTTTGGGAAGAAAGAGATCAGTGGGATATGCTGATCGGACATCGCAGCAAGCGTGAAGACGGTTCTTTAAGGGTCTTTGTGGCAAAGACGTTAAAACTGGTGATTCGTATCTGTTTTGGGGTTTCGGTGACGGATGCCAATACGCCATTCCGGGTCATGAAGGTCAGTACCCTGAAAAACTATATCGGATTGATCCCGAAAGACTATAATTTGTCCAATGTGATTATTTCTGTTGTCTACGCCAAGAAACAACTGGCAGTAAAATATATCCCCATTACTTTTAGAGAACGTCAGGGTGGCATAAACTCTATTAATATTAAGAAGATTATGAGAATTGGCAGACAAGCAGTGAAAGATTTCAGGGTAATTGGGAAAACAATATAAGGTGATATCATGAAAAAAGAAATACAAAAGGAAAAAATCATAACAGGAGTGCTTGTGGCATTTGCAATTCTAAGTTTGATTTTGGGCAGTTCCTATTTGGGAGGGGATTTCGGGAAGGTATTATTATGGTGGGGAGTTTTGCTGGGAATCGGTATGATCAACATGCCTCTTACCTATATGCTGTTCTCCGGATTCAGTGATTTTGGGTGGGCATTTTCCAAATCCATAGGTCTTGCATTGTCCGCATGGCTTATGTGGATACTATCCTCAGCTAAAATCATGAAATTCAGTCAGCCTGCCTGTATTTTTGTATGTGTGCTGGTACTGGTTTTCAATGGCCTGCTGTGTTTTTTCTGTTATGGGAAAAAGCAGAAAAAGATTCGTTTTACTCAAGAAAATATCAATAGTATTCTCTGCGTAGAGATTATTTTTTTGGCAATGTTTATCTTTTGGAGTTATTTGAAAGGGTGCAAGCCGGAGGCATACGGAACGGAAAAGTTTATGGATTTTGGATTCATGAAAATTATGGAACGTTCTGAATATATGCCGCCGCAGGATTTATGGTTATCCGGAAAATCACTGAATTATTATTATGTAGGACAATTTGTTGGTGCTTTTTTGTCAAAGCTTTCAGGCATTGGCGTGGATTATGGATATAATCTGATGCTGATGACCGTTGCGGCATTAAGCTGCGCACTTATATTTTCGCTTGTGCGTAATTGTTTTGCACAGCTTACTTTTGAAAAAGTAAAAAATGAAAGGTTATTTGCTTTGATAGCGGGAATTGTCAGTGTTCTGGCAACGGTATTTGCAGGAAACGGACACTATATTATATATGGTTTGTTAAGACCATCGCTTCAAAAGTTTATCGGAGTAGAAGTGACATCTTTCCAGTTTTGGAATTCCACAAGATATATCGGATATGAACCGGATGTTCCGGATAAAACAATACATGAGTTCCCGTCTTACTCCTTTATACTGGGAGATTTGCATGCACATGTAGTCAATATTATTTTTGTACTTTCGGTATTAGGGATTTTGTTTGCGTGGCTTTTGTATCGGCGGGATTTCATAAAAAGCGGCAAGAAATATTCGCTGATACGGGAGGTTTTGACACCTCATATACTGGTACTGGGGTTTTTGATTGGATTTTTTCATACTACAAATTTCTGGGATTACCCGATTTACTATGTGGTTTGCGGTGCAGTCATTTTGTTCTCTAATATTGAACTTTGCAATTTCGATAAGTATTCTATTGTGATGACGGCAATCCATGGAGTGTTGATTTTTGCAATCGCTGTCATTTGCTGTCTGCCCTTTACACTGGCATTCAACCAGATTTCAACAGAAATCAGGTTTTGTGAAAATCATACACCATTTTATCAATTGGCAATACTTTGGGGAATCCCAATCTTTACAGTAGTATTGTATATTGTCAATATGATTTATCGTCATATCAGAGAGGGTGCATATAAGGTTGCCAGACATATGAAGCCGGCGGCACGTTTTTTTGCTACAATGGAGAGCGCGGATTTATTTATGTTTGTATTAGGGCTTTGTGCGATCGGACTTACTTTTATGCCGGAAGTGATTTATGTAAAAGACATTTATGAGGGTGATTATTCCAGAGCAAACACCATGTTTAAGCTGACATATCAGGCGTATATTATGTATGGTATTGTGACCGGATATGCGGTAATGAAGATGTTAGTACAGGGTAAGGACATTATCCGCAGATGCTGTGTATGGATTTCGATTCTGATGCTTCTTACTCTGGGGTATTTTGGAAATGCAAGCAAGGCGTGGTTCGGCGAGTATGCTAATAAAGATACTTACAAGGGCTTAGATGCGACTGGTTTCATGGAAACGGAATGCTATGCAGATTACGAAGCAACGAACTGGCTGAATGATAATATAGAAGGGACACCGGTAGTGTTAGAAGCAAACGGGGACAGCTATACATTCTATGAGCGTGTTTCCACGATTACAGGTTTGCCAACCGTACTGGGCTGGAGAACGCATGAATGGCTGTGGCAGAGTGATGTAAACGGTGAGTTGCCGGAAATTGTCAGGGAAAGAGAAGAGGATGTAAGAAATATTTATACGGCAGCAGATGTGAAAGCGGCTAAAAACATCATTGAAAAATACGACATCTCTTATATTTATATAGGCAAATGTGAATATGAAAAGTTCCCGGAAATGAATATGGATTTTTTAAGGAGTCTGGGTGAAGTGGTGTATGAAATTACTACAGATTTGGCGATTTCTGATCAGAAGATGGAAAAAACCACTTACATTATTAAAGTAAACCGATAAATGCAGAACGCGATAACTCGCAAAAACTTTCAGAAAAAAGTAGGATGATGATATGGAAATCAGGAGAGATATCTATTTAAATAAACTCATCAGCAAAAAGCATAATGGATTTATCAAGGTGGTGACGGGTATCCGACGCTGCGGAAAGTGCTTTATGGCGGATTGCCGCCTGTCATAAACATTTCGAGCCCGGAGGAAAAGATTAATTTTCTGAAGCTGCTGTTCGAGGAAACCTATATTTCGGATATCGTAGGCAGACATAATGTACGCAACCGGGCAGAATTGGAGGAACTTCTGAACATCCTCTCATCAGCTATCGGTTCACTTACAAATCAAATATTACTTTACTGATTTGGGATTACGCAATGCTCGTCTCAATTTCCGTCAACTGGAAGAAAACCATGCTATGGAGAATATTATCTTCAATGAGTTGAAGATACGGGGCTTTAACGTGGATGTGGGAGTTGTTACTTTGAATAAAACCAATGAGAAAGGTCACGGAATCCGCAAACAGTTGGAAATTGATTTCGTTTGCAATAGAAGTTCTAAGCGTTATTATATCCGGTCAGCCTATGCAATTCAAGATAGGGCTAAGATGGAACAGGAGCAGCGTTCCCTGATGCTGACCGGCGATTTCTTCAAGAAGATCATTATTACAAAAGATGCGCCTGCGCCATATTATAATGACGATGGGGTGTTGGTTATGGGTGTTTTTGATTTTTTGCTGAATGCGGGGAGTTTGGATAACTGATTGTTAGAAAAGAGAAAATGTAGTTGATAAATCAGAGCAGAGTGCGGGTAGGAAGCAGACCTGATTCTTAGGATGTAAGCAGGCGAACATCCCATACCGGGAGCCGAGCGCATTCTACTCGCTGATGTAGCCGTCTATCAGCAGTCTGGCTTCCTTCGATGATCCATTCCCATTCAATCCCTCCTTCCTTGGTGGTGTATCTTACCTCTGAAACGGGGGATTAGCAAGCGGAAAAGAGATTATAAAAAATTCATAAAAGTTTTGTTGCATTAGCCGATATTAGATAATAAAATAGAGATAGAAAAGTATGAATTGCATCGGAAGAACCATACTAACAAGGGAGGTGTTTATTATGGCAACTTCAAGTATCACAAAGAATTTTGTCATTTCCGGCAAGGAACAGGTGGAGATGTTCATCAATGCGATTGAAGAATCTGCCAAGAACCGTCCTGCTCATATACCCGTGGCTGCGAGAGAAATAACAGACGAAGCAGAACTGGTGGAATTTATGGCAAAATGGGAGAAAGCAACTGTTGGAAACAAATAGGTATTCAGTTATCAACATTCGGCGTTATCTTAATAGTGATAATCCAAAACTCGGAGAGAGCAGACTTCTTCAAGTTCTCTCCGGTTTTTCTTGTTCGCGAAATCCGGATGTTGAACGTTTTTTGAAAAAAAGTTCAGTA
>DKUU01000007.1:153416-190614 GCA_002490835.1 Lachnospiraceae bacterium UBA7196
TATTGCCCAACTTGGCAAAAATTTTACCAATGGTGCAGACAAAAAAATAACTGGCGAAGAATTACTCGCACTGGCATGGGACAAAATTAAAGAGATACAGTATTTGGGCGGAGGCGTAGTGACCTTTTTAGAGGCTGAGAATGAGGAAAAGCTGTTATCTTTCTATCGGAACAACCGTTTTTCGCAGTTTGATACCAGACAGACCGCATCAGATACGGATGAGTCGCATGAACTGGTACAGCTTTTAAGGCTGCTTTAATGCGATTTCGTCGCACTGAAAAGTATGGATTTGTCGAACCGTAGATTGGGCGGGGTAAATGGGGTAAAGGTCATCAAAACCTAACAGCGGCACAGGCGGCTATCTTAAATTGATGCCATAGGATTTTTAGTACTCGCAGGCGAAAGTATTGAAGGATGGCTTAATACAATAGAAAGCAAACTTTCTATTTCATGAATCAAGGGATTTTGAGGTTTGGTGGGGTTCATCACGGTGGGTGGTGGACTCCACTTTTTTACGTTTTTGATGCCGCTGATAGGATAGCGATTGGGGCAAAATTATACTATCACGCAATACGCATTAACGATTACGGAAGCGGCGGAGTATTAACATATAGGAGAAAATAAACTGCGCATGATAGCAGACGAACACCCCGAAGCGGATTTTATCATCATGAATGGCAACCGCATACTGATTAAGCGGCAGAAGTTTGAAGAATATTTAGACCGTGCAACGGTGGTATAAATAGCGGTTGGGTATGGAAAGAGACCTCGATTTGTGTTAGTATAATATCACGAGTTTGGGTCTCTTTTTCAGAAAGGAGACAAATAACCATGAGTGAAAAAAGGAGAGACAAAGGAAACAGGATTTTACACAACGGAGAGACCCAGAGACCAGACGGCAGATACCGCTTTAAGTATACCGATTCGGACGGTAAGGAAAAGAGTGTTTACAGTTGGCGGTTAGACCATAACGACCCACACCCGAAAGATAAGCGCAAAGACTTGTCGCTTCGGGAAAAGGAGAAACAGATTGAACAGGATATGTTTAATCAGATTGTATCAAACGGCGGCAATTATACGGTGCTGTCATTGGTAGAAAAATATGTTTCCCTGAAAATAGGCGTAAGGCATAACACCAAAGCGGGATATAAAACCGTTATAAACATTTTGAAGAAAGACCCTTTCGGAGATAAGCGGATTGACAAAGTAAAGCTGTCCGACGCAAAGGCGTGGCTGATTAAATTACAGCAAGTGGACGGACGGGGGTACAGTTCCATTCATACGATTAGGGGCGTACTCAGACCAGCGTTTCAAATGGCAGAAAATGACGATTTGATTCGCAAAAACCCGTTCCAGTTTGAGTTAGCCACGGTCATTGTAAATGACAGCGTGACAAGGGAAGCCGTCACAAGAAAACAGCAAAGGGAATATTTGAGATTTATTCAAGAGGACAAACATTTTTGCAGATATTATGACGGTATCTTTATCCTGTTCCATACAGGCTTGCGCATATCAGAGTTTTGCGGTCTGACCGTTGCGGATATTGATTTCAAGAAAAAGCGTATTCGGGTCAATCATCAGTTACAGCGCACAAGCCAAATGGAATATGTGATAGAAGCGCCTAAGACGGAAAAAGGGATTCGCTATGTACCCATGACGGAAGAAGTGGCAGAGTGTTTCCGAAGAATTATTAAAAATCGGACTGCCCCGAAAGTAGAGCCAATCATTGAGGGATATACAGGATTTCTATTCTTAGATAAGAATGATATGCCTATGGTTGCCCTGCATTGGGAAAAGTATATGCAGCATATCCTTGAAAAGTATAACAGTATCTACAAGGTGCAGATGCCGAAAATTACCCCTCACGTTTGCCGACACACGTTTTGTTCCAACATGGCAAAAAGCGGAATGAACCCGAAAACCTTACAGTACATCATGGGGCATTCTGACATAAGCGTTACCTTAAACACTTATACCCATGTGAACTTTGAGGACGCGCAGAGCGAGTTACAGCGCGTAGTGGGCGAGTAAAAAGGCAAGGGGTAAAATGAAATAATTTACCCCTTATTTTACCCCTTTTGCAGAAGAAAACATAAGAAAAAATGTGACAATCTAAGAAAAAATGTTTGAAATCAAGAATAGCGTAAACGGCTGTAAGCCTTGAAAATACAGGAAATAAGGGAGTTTTAGCGTTATGATAAAAATACTATTCGTGTGCCACGGCAATATTTGCAGAAGCACAATGGCCGAGAGCGTCATGACCCATCTCGTACGCGAACGCCACATAGAAGACCAATTCCACATCGACTCCGCGGCCACCAGCCGTGAGGAGATCGGCAACCCGCCCCACTACGGCACAGTCCATAAACTGCGGCAGGAGGGCATTCCGCTAATTCCCCACAGAGCGCGCCAGATGACGAAGCAGGATTATAAAGAGTTCGATTACCTGATCGGCATGGACGACGCCAATGTGCGCAACATGGAGCGGATCGCGGGCGGCGACCCGGAGCATAAGATATACAAGCTCTTGGAGTTCGCGGGGAGCGGCAGGGCGATCGCCGATCCTTGGTATACGGGGAATTTTGAAGTGACTTATGATGATGTGGTGGAGGGATGTGAAGCTTTTTTGAAATATTTAAAGCTGTGAGACTGTTGTGACTGGTATGTTTTTAGGCATAAACGGGCCGTTTTTGCCTTATGAAAAGGTTGAAAACATCCGATAACTATAGCAGAGATCAACGGATTGATCTGAGAATGGACAGGGAGGGACAGATTATGCAGGTGAAATTAAGAAATAACGAGACACAGGGCATTCAGATCAATACGCAGGCGCAGGAAAAAGCGCAGGAGAGCCGCAGGCAGAAGGCTGCCGAGAAGCAGCAGAGAAAGAATACTATTTTTGCGGGAGATCTGCCGTTACATAAGGATTCCATCACGCTCCGCAGACAGCAGGCACAGAAGAAGGCGATGAAGTTTGTGCAGGATGCGTGGATTGGCGACCGGAAGACGGATCAGAGCATAGAAGAGTATCAGACGCTTGCGCAGGAGCAGCTAAAAGAGTTAAAGCTGAATAAGGATAAAGTTTTGGAGTGCAGAGGCAGAAAAGAAAATCTGCGGGAGAGTTATGGCGTAGAGGCCGATTCTCAGGAGCAGAAGGATTTGGAGCTTCTGGAGCGGATGTATTATCCGAAAGAGTACAGCACGGAATTTACAGAGGAAGAGGAGAAACGGCTTAATGAATTAATCGAAAAGCCGCTGACGGAATATCAGCAGAAATGTCTTGAAATCGACGGGGAGGAACGGGTATTTCAAAATCGTGCGGATGTCGCGGAATCAACTATTGAGGCCTACAACGGTGCGGTCACGTCCATGAAAGTGGAACGCCTGAAATTCCACAAGATGACGGACGCGCAGGAAAATGCCAAGAAGGTGATGGACGAGGCGAGCAAGGATATTCAGGGAATGATCTGGGAAGAAGCCAAGGATCACGTGGACGAGACTTACGAGGAGCAGCGTGAGGAGGCTGAGGAAAAGGCTGAGGAGAAAGAAGAACAGGAAGAAAAGATAGAGCTTCGCAAGGAGCAGAAAGAACTGATGGAAGCCCGAATCGAGGAAGCGCAGCAGGAGAACCGTGACGCTGAGGAGGCGGGAAAAGAGCGGGAGCGCGATGCCAGAGAGGAAGCTTCGTTCCTGAAGGATATGGCGGATGCAGGTCTGAATGTGGCCGGCGCGAATGATGCGGTCAAGGCTGAGATTAAGGATATGTTGAATAAAATGAAGCTGATCGAGGCGGATATCAAGGGTATCGAGGTGGACGAGGAAGTATAAGAGGACGGCAGACGGTAGATATAGCGGTTTTTATGACAAGACAGAAAAGACAGATGACAGAGTAGAAAGGCAGGATGGAGGACAGCATGAGAGTTACAAGAAATTACAGGAACGGTATGGTAAATCCCAGAAAGAAGGCGGGCAAAAACGATGAGATTCAGACGGCTTTAAACAGAAGCAGCTTAAACAGCCGCGCGATGCGTCTGCAGAATCTGTTGGGAAACAATAAGTCGTCGAAGACAAACAGTATTTTTAACCGGGAATTTACCTCGCCGCTGCAGACAACGCAGAAATCGCAGAAGTTCTACTATGACATGAAATACCATGCGGGTCAGGTAGGGAAATACGGGCAGGCGCTACAAAAGACGGAGAAGGATTCCATCTATGATAAGGCAAGGGAAAGCGGCAGCACGGCGGATATCGTAGAAGATATCAAAGCTTTCGTATCGCAGTACAATCAGATGATCGATGATTTGAAGGAGTCCGGAACGAGGACGGATACAAGCTTCCTCAACCAGTTAAACAGCATGTCCAGAGCAGGGGATCGCGAGCTTTCCCAGACGGGCGTGAGCAGGCTGGCGGACGGAACGCTGATGATCGATGAGAAAAAGCTTGAGGCGGCGGATGTGGATACGCTGGAAAAGATCTGGGGCGGTAACGGTTTTTCGGCCAAAGCGGCGGCCAGAGCAGGCTCCGTGGAGGCAGCGGCGGAGAAAAATATCGAGGCGGAGAAGAGTACCACCTACAATCCTTTTGCGAGATCGAATCTCTATAATTACGGGAGCATTGTAGGCAGTCGTTTCAACTCCCGCAGATAAAGATAAATATCATGCGTTATGTAATTTGATACAAAGCCGTAGACAGGTATCGTTATGAATCATATTGTTTGGGTGCAGCAAAGAGAAGATTTTGACACGAAATATCATGTGATCAAGTGGAAAACTTCGCATTTCCACGAGCCTTTTTCTGCGCAGATGGTGGGCGGTGCCAAATTAAAGGCCGGCGGCGCGGCGGCTGCGGCAGACCAGTCGCAGCAGCCCGAGGGAGAGGGTATCGGTTACGCGCAGGCGGACAGGACGGGAAATGGCAGAATCGGGCTGGGTTCCGGCTTAGAGGGCTATGCGCTAAAGGCTTTTGAGGAAGAGATGGCACAGAGCGTTGTAAAAGGTACAGGCAGCGCTATTCAGGCAGGACGGACGGGAGCGATCCCGACGGTCATGCAGACAGCGGCTGCTGCACAGCTGCAGGCGGCGGAACATATGGTGACGCCGGAACAAAGGTTGGAACCGCTGCGGGACGAGCAGGCGCGGGAGCGTAACATGCAGGAGAGTACCACCGTTTCGCAGACGGGCAAAGGCAATATCAAAAATCGGATGCAGGAGAGTGCGGCCAGACTGCGGGAATTTTACCAGAAACAGAAGGAAAAGGCGGCGAAGTTGTCGCTTTGGAAAAGTAAATCGGAACCGGAAAAGAAACCGGTTAAAAAGAAAACGCGGATGGCCGACAGGGAGGAGATGCTCTCCATGCAGGCCGGAAATCATTATCTTTTGGATTCCTATGATCAGAAGGGAAACTACAGCATGCTGGGGAAGTGACGATGCCGCTTCCCCGTTTTGTTTGCATAAGCAGAGCAGGAAGGCTTATGTACGCTCGCGTTTTACCAGCCTGTCGACGAGCCCCAGAAAGATACGGATATAGAAAGGCTGTAGGGCCTTTTTTGCGTTTTGCAGTTCTTTTCGGATCTCGATGTGTTGCGGGCAGTGCCTTTCGCAGGCCCCGCATTTAGTACACTGTGTCATGGCGGAAGAATTTTTTTTCAGGGAAGTGATCTGCGCGTATTCCAGTATGACGCTGTGCTTTTTCTGCGTGGCGGTCTGATTGTAGCAGCGGAAAGCGGTGGGGATATCCACGCCGTGAGGGCAGGGCATACAGTAACCGCAGCCGGTACAGCCTACTTTGAGATTCTGGTTGATCTTTTGACGCAGGATGTCGATCAGGTGATGGTCGGCTTTTGTGAAGTCGCCCACGCCTGCCTCGTCTGCGGAGGCGACATTTTCTGCCACCATCTGCGTGGAGTTCATACCGGAGAGCACGCAGGTCACCTGAGGCTGGTCCCAGAGCCAGTGAAAGGCCCACTGGGCGGGGGTGCGCTTTAAGGGATAGTCCGCGATGGCTTTTTTGGCATCGTCTGGTAAACCATCCACCAGTTTACCGCCCCGCAACGGTTCCATGATGATCACGGGAATATCTTTTTCGGCGGCATAGAGAAGGCCGGCCCGTCCGGCCTGCGTATGTTCATCCAGATAATTGTATTGGATCTGGCAAAAATCCCAGTCATAAGCATCGATCAGTGCCTTAAAGGTATTGGTATCACCGTGGAATGAAAAACCGATATTACGAATAACACCCGTTCTTTTCTTCTCGGCGAGCCATTCTTCGATGCCGATGCTCTTTAAGCGGTTCCAGACTTCCACGTCAAAGAGCATGTGCATCAGATAAAAGTCGATATAGTCCGTGCGCAGGCGTTTTAGCTGCTCTTGAAAGAGTTTTTCAATGGAAGCGGCATTTTTCAGCAGATAATAGGGGAGTTTGGTGGCGATCCGCACTTTTTCACGGCAATGGTTGCGTGCTAAAATGGTGCCCAGAGCTTCTTCACTGCCGCCGTAGATATAGGCGGTATCGAAGTAGTTGACGCCGTTCTCGATGGCGAGCATCACTTCCTTTTCCGCCTTGCCAAGGTCGATCCTGCCGGCCTGCGAGGTGAAGCGCATACATCCGTAACCGAGTATAGATACTTCCGTGCCGTCTTTCATTTTTCTGTATTGCATACAGTCTCCGTTCCGAAGCATTTACGCGGAAGAAGATGCAAGCCGTTTTGTATCCGCAGCCACGATGCTTTCTGAGATGATAACCATCAGTTGTATTTATTATAAAGTAATTTTGTGGAGAAAGTCAATCATTATGCGTTCTGTAGTTATTCCGGCATCTTACAAAGTCCTAATAAAAAGTTAATAAATTTTTTCTTGTTTTTCGTAGATTTTGGGTATATATTAGAAAAATGAACGGAGGACAAACAAATGAGCCCTAATCCCTTTTTTGCCTTAGACGAGATAGGATTTGATGCCGAAGAAGATCATACAATGGTAATCCCTAAGGTTGATAAGGAAATTTATGATCAGCGCCGGAAGATAGCCGGTACGATGGTCGATTATAAAGAAATGCGTATGCGTTACAGTTGTGCGATCAAGGAGGTGAGGACGAAGTTTGATGTCCTAAACTCTGAGTTTAATGTAAGATATCAGCGCAATCCCATTACTTCTATTAACTCCCGCTTAAAGAGCAGCGCGAGCATCATGGAAAAGCTGAACCGCAAAGGCCTTTCTTTTACCGTGGAAAATGTAGAGGAAAATCTCTTTGATGTGGCCGGTATCCGCGTGGTCTGTTCCTATGTGGACGACATCTATGTGCTGGCGGAGGCGCTGGCACAGCAGGATGACATTACGGTGATCCGCAGGAAGGATTATATCAGGAATCCGAAACCAAACGGTTACCGCAGTTACCATATGATCGTCAGCGTGCCGGTGTTTTTCTCGGACCAGACGCGGGAGATGGCGGTGGAGGTGCAGATTCGCACGATCGCTATGGACTTTTGGGCGAGTCTGGAACATCAGCTCAAATATAAGCAGGAAGTACCGGATCAGGCGGAGATCGTAAAGCGTCTGACCGCGTGCGCGGAGCAGATCGCAGTCATTGATGAACAGATGTGGCAGGTCCGCCAAAAAATTGAAAGTTCGGCGGACCTGCCGACAGAGGAGGAGATCCTTTTAGAGAAGCTTCGTAAGATAGATATTGCGGTAGGGGAATAAACCTGCCGCTTTTATTTGTTCATGACTTCCTCAAAGGTCTTGACGATTTCTGCGTCAGGTTCCTTTGTTAAGAGAGAGACAGCCACGTTGACGAGCAATGCCACAATGAAGGCCGGGAGCAGCTCGTAGATGGCGAAAGCGCCGCCCAGTTTGGCAATGCCGTACTTCCATGCGAATACCATCACACCGCCGGCGATCATTCCTGCGAGCGCGCCCTGTTTGTTGGAGCGTTTCCAGAACAGCGCCAGAAGCACCACCGGGCCGAAGGCCGCGCCGAAGCCTGCCCAGGCAAAGGATACAATGGTAAAGATGGAACTGTTGGGATCCTGCGCAATGAAGACGGCGATTAGGGAGATCGCAATGACAGTGATTCGCGCGATGACCAAAGAGGTCGCTGTCTCCAGCTTTTTCTTACCGAAATCCTGCACCAGATTCTGAGAGATGCTGGATGCCGCCGCCAGAAGCTGCGAGTCTGCGGTGGACATGGTTGCCGCTAAGATGCCGGATAAAATAACACCTGCAATCAAAGCCGGAAGGATGCCGTAGCCGCTCAGCACGGAAGCAATCTGAATGATGACGGTCTCGGAACTGCTTCCTTCTAACATAGGAAGGATGCCGGCCTGTGAGAGGCCGTAGCCCACTACGCCGATCAGAACGGCGACGCCCATGGAGAGTACCACCCAGACGGTAGCGATCCTTCTGGACAGGGTCAGTTTTTCCTCTTCCTCGATTGCCATGAAGCGCAGCAGGATGTGGGGCATGCCGAAGTAGCCGAGGCCCCATGCCAGTGTGGAGACGATCATCAGGAAAGTATAAGGAGTTGCCGTGCCCGTCTGCGGTGAGTAGGACTGTACGAGGCTTAAATAGCCGGGCAGTTCTTTGGCAGCGTTGAAGACAGAGTCGAAACCGCCGGTGACGACCGCGCCGAAGCCCACTACGATAAGCAGGGCAATGCTCATGGTGATTCCCTGAATGAGGTCCGTCGTGCTGACAGCCAGAAATCCGCCCAGCGTACAATAGAGTACGATGACGGCGGCACTTAAGAGCATGGCCACGGTGTAATTCATCCCAAACAGTGTGCTGAACAGTTTGCCGCAGGCCGCAAAGCCGGAAGCGGTGTAGGGCACGAAAAAGATGACGATGACGATAGCGGCGATGCAGGTCAGGATCTGCTTGTCATCCCCATATCTTTTTGAGAAAAATTCCGGGATGGTAAAGGAACCGATCCGGCTGGAATAACGACGGATCCGTTTAGAGACAAAGAGCCAGTTTAAGTAAGTACCGACAGCCAGACCGATGGCGGTCCAGCCCACCTCGGAGAGACCGGTCAGATAGGCTAAGCCAGGCAGTCCCATCAAAAGGTAGCTGCTCATGTCGGAGGCTTCCGCACTCATGGCGGTGACCAGAGGTCCGAGTTTGCGGCCGCCCAGATAAAATTCGGCAGCCTGCGTATTCTTTTTGGAATAAGATATACCGATGTAGATCATCATGCCCAGATAGGCGACGATGGCGATAATGATACAAATTTGTGATGTCATGTTTTTCCTCCTCATGTTTCGTCTCTTGTTTGCAATCCTTTGCTATTATAGCGGGTTTCCAATGAATGCGCAATAAAAAATGGCAGAAAAACGATTTGAGCGGGGCAGATTATATTGATTTTAGATGAAAAATCGCATATAATGTTTCTATCCGCACCATGTCCGCACTTTTTTCGGGGCTGTGGCGCGACACGAATGAAGGAGGAAGACATGGGGGAGTCGAATCGGGAGAAGGGTGCGATCGAGCAGTTTCAGGCACTCTGCAGGGATGCGTTTGCAATACAGGAAAAATTTCTGCTGGAAAGACTTGCGGAAAATAAGGATACGGAGTACGGAAAACTATTCGGATTTGAGGATATTCATTCAGTAGAGGAATATCAGAAGGAACTGCCCATTACCTTTCATTATGACTATGAGGCGGCAATCGACCGTCAGGTAGAGGGGGAGGAAGGACTGCTTACAGCGGCAAAACCGGTGTTTTACTGCATTAGTTCGGGCAGTACGGATTCGCCGAAATATGTGCCGATCGTGGAGCAGGATATCCAGAGGCAGTATTTTTACTGGCATGATCTGATCAGGGAGACGATCAGAAAGCAGATACCGGATGCTACGGACGAGGAGCTGTTTGGCTGTATTTTCGAGACAGGAGAGTTTCGCCGCAATTTTATGCCGGATGGTACGATGAGCGGCGTGCGCGCTTCCGCTTTGCATCGCTATTTAGAATGGAAGGGAGAATTTAATAACAGCTGTTACACTGCGCCGATGGAGGTCATGTTTCCGGATCAGATGGAAGACATGCTCTATGTAAAGCTGCGTTTTGCCCTTGCGTGCAGAGATGTGACGGCGATCCAAGGTGTTTTTGTCAATCGTGTGGTGGGTATGTTTCGCTATCTGGTGGATAATTGGGAGGCTTTCCTTTCCGATATCGAGACGGGAAAGGTCAGCGAGTGTTTTCCTGTGAGTCATGAATGGCGGCGCTATCTGGAAGAGAAGCTTCCGGCTGATCCGGAGCGGGCGGCCGAGCTGCGAAAGATTCCGACGGAAAACCTGCCCAATGGGTTGGTGCGGAAGATCTGGCCGAAGATCAGGTATGGTCAGCTCATCGGTGGTAGTATGTTCGGCGCATACATGGATATGCTTTGGATGTATGTGGAAGATCTGCCGATTCATTTCTTTACTTATGCGGCTTCGGAGGGCTGCTTTGGCATTGCCAGAGGCGTGAGGGAAGAGGACGCCTACTATGTACTGCTTCCGGATACCTGTTTTTATGAATTTATGTCGGAGACAGGTGACGGTGAGCGGATCTACACGATTCGCGACGTGGAAGTGGGAAGCAAGTATGAGATTCTGATCACCACCCTTTCGGGGATGTATCGCTATGCGATCGGGGATGTGGTGGAGGTTGTGGGTTTCGAGGGGCAGGCGCCGGTGGTCCGGGTCTGTTACCGCAAGAGTCAGGTCATCAATATCGCGGACGAGAAGATGAATGTGCGCCAGTTAGAGAACGCGATGCGGAAATTCCAGAGAAGGGCAAATTGCAGTGCGGAGGGCTACTGTGTTGACGGCGATTATACGAAGAGGCTGCCCCGCTATCTCCTCTATTTAGAGTTGGCGGACGGTAAGCTGCCGGAGGATGCGGCGGAAATTCTGGACGAGTGCCTGATGGAGAGCTGCTCCGGTTATAAGAGGGACAGGGAATTGGCGGAGCTTGGAAAAGTATTTATCCAGCCTGTTCCCAAGGGGGCTTTTAAGGCCTACGGACGCTTTGTGGCAAAGCTCGGGCGCCGGAAGGAGCAGGATAAGCCGCTGCGGATCCTGATCACGGAGGAACAGAAGGCGTTCTTTGGCGGCGCGCTGCTGTCATGATTTATAACAAGTGTTATCGAAATAAATGAGCCTGTGATACGGAGACACTAAGATGGGCGATGAAAACAGACTGCCGGCCGCCTTCCTTGCGCGGATGGAAAAACTATTAGGCAGTGAATATGAGGCTTTTTTGAGAAGCTATGGGGAGGAGCGCAGCTATGGACTGCGGCAAAATCCCCTTAAATCCACGAAGGAAGAGTTTATCAGGGTGATGCCCTTTCCGCTTCAGCAAATAGCATGGGCGCGGGAAGGGTTTTATTATGATGCGGATTCGCAGCCGGGGCGTCATGTACTTCACGAGGCGGGCGCCTATTATATTCAGGAACCCTCGGCTATGGCGGCGGTGGAGGCACTTATGCCAAAGCCGGGAGAGCGGATCCTTGACCTATGTGCAGCGCCGGGCGGAAAAACCACGCAGATTGCCGGCAGAATGCTGGGAGAGGGTCTTCTAGTGGCGAATGAGGTCATCGGCGAGCGGGCAAAGATTCTCTCCCAGAATGTGGAGCGCATGGGGATCGCTAACTGTGTGGTATGTTCGGAGAAACCGGAGCGGCTGGCGACGCTTTTACCCGCATTTTTTGACCGGGTGCTGGTGGATGCGCCTTGTTCCGGAGAGGGAATGTTTCGCAAGGAAGAGGCTGTGAAAGATGAGTGGAGCGAGGCGGCCGTTTTGCTGTGTGCTAAGAGGCAGGCGGCGATTTTGCGGGAGGCGGCGAAGATGGTAAAGCCGGGAGGCGTTCTGGTTTATTCCACCTGCACCTTCTCGCCGGAGGAAAATGAGGGGACGATCAGTGCATTTTTGCGGGAGCAGGAAGCATATCATATAGAAGAGATTTCCTGCGGAAGTCTTTTTTCATCGGGAAGGACGGACTGGCTGGCGGAGGATGCAGCCGGGATTGAACATACTGTGCGGCTTTGGCCCCATCTTTTGCAGGGAGAGGGACATTTTGTAGCCAGACTGCGAAGGGGCGGGGATACAGCAGGGGCAGAAGAAGTAGAAGCGGAGTTGACAGGAGCGGGAAAAGCAGAGTCAAGAGAAGCGGGAGCGCAGATTGAGAAAAGGTTTAGCGAACGGAGAACGCGAGAGGAAAATTTCGGAAAAGAATATCGCGGAATAACAAAAGAAAAAGAGTTATGTAAACTTATAGATGAATATTTGGAGAAAGACTTGGGAGTTGGGGAAGCTTGGAGAAAGAAACATCAGGGACGCCTTCTCCGATTCGGAGACCAGATTTATCTGACACCCGAAGAGATGCCGCCGCTTGCGGGAGTCCGTGTGCTGCGGCCGGGACTGCATCTTCTGACAGAGAAAAAGAACCGGTTCGAGCCGGCGCATGCGTTGGCCTTATCGTTGATGCCGGATGATATCGAGAAAAAGCGGGCGGTCACCCTGGAAGAGGCGAAAGTCTGGCTGCGCGGCGAGAGCCTTCCCTGTGAGGAAGAAAAGGGATGGACGGCGCTTTTTTACGAGGGATTCTGTCTGGGGTTTGGAAAGGCGTCCGGCGGGCAGATGAAGAACCATTATCCAAAGGGACTGCGAAAATCCTTATAAAATACTTAATTTCGACATAAGGGCTTGTCAAATGATGTCGGCTGGAATATACTAGATATAGACTTTTTTTATGAGATACCACTTTAACTAGTGTTTACATATACAGGGAGTTTCGTCGATGTTATTTTCCAGCGTTGGATTTTTATTTTTGTTTCTGCCGATTTTTATCATATTATATGTGGCGATACCTAAATATCGCAACAGCATCCTTTTATTAGGAAGTCTGATTTTTTATGGAGTGGGAGAACCGTATTTTGTTCTGCTGCTTCTTTTATCTGTTCTGGTAAATTTTGCGATCAGCCGTTATATGTTCTGGGAGCCGCGTTCTCCTCAGATCAATAGAAAACAGAAGGCGGCCAGACGAAAGAAGAGGGCGCTTTTGATGGCAGTGGTCCTCGACCTTGGCGTATTGTTTCTCTTCAAGTACTGGGATTTTGCGGCAGGAAGCGTAAATGCGCTGGCCGGACACGGCCTGTTGCCGCTGCTTTCCCTGACGCTGCCGCTGGGAATCAGTTTTTATACATTTCAGATGATTTCCTATCAGATCGATATTTATTGCGGGACTGTGGAGGAACGCGCCGATCTGTTATCCTTTGCCACTTATGTCTGTATGTTCCCGCAGCTCATCGCAGGCCCTATCGTCCGCTATACGGAAGTGGAACAGCGTCTAAAGAGCCGCAGGGTGCGGATCCGTGATCTGGAAAACGGCTTGAAACTGTTTGCGCTCGGCCTTGGCCTTAAGGTGCTCTTGGCCAATCAGATCGGCACACTCTGGAATCTGATCATGACGGCGGGGGCCGGACGGCTGCATACGATGGTGGCATGGCTTGGCGCCTTTGCTTACTCCTTTCAGATTTACTTTGATTTCTGGGGATATTCCGTGATGGCGATGGGGCTTGGCAAGATGCTGGGCTTTACGATCCCGCGCAATTTTAACGATCCCTATGTGTCCCGTTCCCTCTCGGAATTTTGGAGACGCTGGCACATGACTTTGGGGAGATGGTTTCGTGAGTATGTCTATTTTCCGCTTGGCGGCAGCCGTAAGGGAAGCGTGCGGACGATCTTCAATCTGTTTGTGGTCTGGGCGCTCACGGGACTGTGGCATGGGGCAGATTGGAATTTTGTCCTCTGGGGCATCGTCTTTTTCCTGTTTCTCTCGCTGGAAAAGAAGACTTACGGAAAGTGGCTGGAGCGGAGCAGGGTGTTTGGTCATGTCTATACACTTTTGCTGATCCCCGTCACGTGGGTGATCTTTGGGATCTCCGATATCGGTCAGCTCGTAGGGTATCTCGAAAATATGGTTGGTATTCACAGAGAGGCGATTCTGGTGGGGAAGACGCAGCTGATCCGTTACTTAAAGGAATATGCGCCACTTTTAATAGCGTGCGTTATTTTTATAACGCCTCTGCCGGGAAAATTTTATTGGAAGTGGAAGGATCGCTGGTTTACCGTTTTGATCTTATTGGCGGTGTTCTGGTGGTCGGTGTATGAGATCATGGCGGGAAGCAATAATCCGTTTTTGTATTTTAGGTTTTAACGTGCATACATTTAAAGGTGAGATAGAATATGAATGATAATAAGTTTAAGAGATTACTGGAAATTATATATAACTGTCCCTTCATTTTGCTGATTTTATTTTCAAGCCTGTTTATGCTGCCTTTTTTCGCTAGTATGGAAGGTTGGGATAACGATAAAAATTTAGCGGTATTAGAAATGATTAGCGGAGAAGAAAAGGCGGGAATTGAAGGTGAAAAAGATGATGATATTTTTTCGAAAGCAATCATAAATGGACTGGATAACGATAGTGAAGAGGCGGGGGATTTAGCGGAAGCTTCCGTAACAACTGCGGAAAATAAGGAAAATGAAGGAACACGCAAGGAAGATATTTCCAATATTGAAAATAATAAAGAAGAAAATAACGATAATGAGAAAACTAAAATTGCCGTAAAACAGCCGCAGGAGGAGCGGCGCGCTACAGAATTTATAGAATATACGCCAATCGAGACAAATTCCCGATATTACTCGGATGCAGGAAAAGTTGCATTGACCACTACCTATGACTATGTATTAGAGAACGATAGTTATTTTAATGATGCCGTTTTTCTGGGAGATTCCAGAACTTTGGGCATTTCCGACTATGCGGGATTGGAGGGCGCGGACTTTTTCTGCGACAACGGCATGACCATCTATAAGCTCCTTGAGGACACCGGTGTGACGTGGCAGCGGACAGGGGAGAAGGTGGACATGAAAAAGATCCTGCAGGAAAAGCATTACGGTAAAATTTATATCATGCTCGGCATGAACGAATTAGGTTACGGCGACACGCCGATGTATTTAAGACAGTATCTGAAGGTGATCCGCCAACTCAAGGAATGGCAGCCGGAGGCGATCATCTATGTAATGGCGAATCTTCATGTGAGCCGTGAGAAGAATAATATGGAGTCGGAGTTTAACAATATCAATATCAATGACAAGAATGTGGCGGCGGCCAGACTTGCCGACGGCAGGAATGTCTTCTATCTGGACTGCAACCCGCTGTTTACGGATGAGGAAGGTTATCTACAGGCGGAGCTTACCTTCGACGGGGTGCATCTCTATGCGCAGCATTATGACAAATGGCGCGCGTTTTTGATGGAACATGGGGTGGAGAGAGAAAATGCTGCCAAAACTGCGGATGCGGAGGAAACCGTCGCCGATGCAGGGGAAGGATGAGGAATGGAAGCAGTACGCTTGAATAAATATCTTGCTTCCTGCGGCGTATGCTCCAGACGGGATGCGGATAAGCTGATAGAGGAAGGCGTTGTCCTTGTAAACGGGGAGAGGGCCCACGCCGGCAGGAAGGTGTCAGCAGCGGACACCGTTACTGTGCGCGGGAAACAGGTCCACGCGCCGCGGGAGCATATCGTTTTGGCCTATTATAAGCCGCGGGGCGTAGTCTGCACGGAGCGGGACGCCCATGCGGAAAGGATCGTGACGCAGGAGATCGGCTATCACAGGCGGGTGACCTATGCCGGACGGCTGGATAAAGATTCCGAGGGGCTTTTGCTGCTGACGGACGACGGCGCGCTCATAGACGCGATGATGCGGGGAATACACGGGCATGAGAAGGAATATATCGTAAAGAGCGACAGAAAATGGGAAGAGGCGGCTGTTGCCAATATGCGCTCAGGTGTGTATCTGGAGGAACTAAAGCAGACGACCCGCCCCTGTATGATCGAGCAGATCGGCGAAAAAACGCTGAAAATGACGCTTACGCAGGGCTTAAACAGGCAGATACGCCGCATGTGTAAGACGCAGGGCTATGAAATTAAAGGGCTTAAAAGAACACGCGTTATCAATATAGAGCTGGGAACTCTAAAGCCGGGGGAATACAGAGAACTGACGGAGACGGAGCGGACGGCGCTTTATCAGCTCTGCGGGCTGGAGCCAAGGTGACAGGAGAAACAAAGGAGCAGAAAGTAAGAAAAGAAAGGCTGAACCAGAGGGATCAGGAGATTGGCGGGTAGGAGAGATGGCGGAAAATAAACGGGAACGGATGCGGGAACTGACCGCGCTTTTAAATAAGGCTTCCGAGGCATATTACGCGAAGGACGAGGAGATCATGTCGAATTTCGAGTATGACAGGCTCTATGATGAGCTGGCGACGCTCGAAAAAGAGACGGGTGTTATTTTTGCGGACAGCCCTACGGTCAAGGTGGGGTATGAGGCGGTGGACGAGCTGCCGAAGGAGCGTCATGAGACCCCCATGCTCTCTCTGGCAAAGACGAAGAGCAGGGAGGAGCTGCAGGATTGGTTAAATGGGAAAAAGGGCCTTCTGTCATGGAAACTTGACGGTCTGACCATCGTTTTGACCTACAGGAACGGAAAACTGGAAAAGGCGGTCACCAGAGGAAACGGCGAGGTGGGCGAAGTGGTCACGGGAAATGCCAGAGTGTTCCGCAATCTGCCGCTTTCCATCCCCTATCAGGGGGAGCTGGTGCTGCGGGGCGAGGCAGTCATCACCTACAGTGATTTTGAGAAGCTGAACCGCGAGATCGAGGACGAGCAGGCGAAATACAAAAATCCCAGAAACCTTTGCAGCGGCAGCGTCAGGCAGCTTGACAATCAGGTCACGGCGGGCAGGAACGTGCGCTTTTTTGCCTTTTCGCTGGTGCGGGCCGACGCGGACTTCCACAATGCGCGAAAAGAACAGTTTGCATTCTTGGAAAAGCAGGGCTTCGAGGTGGTGGAGTATCGGGAGGTAGATCCGGACACGATATTAGATAACATTAGTTATTTTGAAGAGAAGATCAAAATCTATGACGTGCCGTCGGATGGCCTTGTTTTAACCTATGATGATATGGCTTACGGCGCGTCTTTAGGCAGGACCGCTAAATTTCCGCGGGATTCCATTGCCTTCAAATGGGCGGATGAACTGCGGGAGACGACGCTTTTGGAGATGGAGTGGAGCGCCAGCCGCACGGGGCTGATCAATCCGGTGGCTATCTTTGAACCGGTGGAACTGGAAGGGACGACGGTGAGCCGCGCTTCTGTTCATAATATCAGCATTGTCAGAGGGCTGAAGCTGGGGATCGGGGATCGGATCACGGTCTATAAGGCGAATATGATCATTCCCCAGATCGCGGAAAACCTGACAGGAAGCGATAGTCTGGAGATTCCCGCGCACTGCCCTGTCTGTGGCAAGCCCACCCGCATCAGTCAGGAAAACGACGTGCAGACCCTCTACTGTGATAATCCGGACTGTGATGCCAAGAAGAGCAAGGCCTTTACCCTCTTTGTGAGCAGGGACGCCCTTAATGTGGACGGTCTTTCGGAGTCTACGCTGGAAAAGTTTCTGGCAAAGGGTTTCCTGCACAGCTTTGCGGACCTTTTCCGGCTGGGACGGTATCAGGAGGAGATCACGCAGATGGAGGGCTTCGGGGAAAAGTCGTGGCGCAATCTTTCAGAGAGCTTGGACCGGGCCAGAAATACCACGCTGCCCCGCCTTATCTACGGGCTGGGGATCGAGAATATCGGCGTGGCAAACGCCAAGCTTCTGTGCAGGCAGTTCGACTATGATTTGAAGGCGCTGCAAAACGCTTCGCAGGAAGAACTTGCCGCAATCGACGGTATCGGTGAGGTGATCGCCAAGAGCATTTACGATTTCTTTCACGATGAGAAGGCGATGGAGCAGCTTGCCGACCTGCTGACGGAGATTGTGATCGAGGAGAAGCCGGCGCAGGAGGGCGCGCAGTCCCTTGCGGGCATGAGTTTTGTGATCACGGGAAGCCTTGCGCATTTTGAAAACAGGAACGCGTTAAAGGAGGAAATCGAGCGGCGTGGGGGAAAGGTGACGGGCAGCGTGACGGGAAAGACGGTCTGCCTGATCAATAATGACACCGCTTCTCAGTCTTCTAAGAATAAGAAGGCGAAGGAGCTGGGCGTGAAGATCATGTCCGAGGAGGACTTTATGGCGGAATATCTGGAATAGAAGGGTTGGAAAGCGTTGACAGGAGAAGGCAGGAGCAGAGGGGAGTCTGTTCCTGCCCTTTTTAGTTTCGTTTGTTATTTATAGGAAATGGGGAAAAATATAATATTGTCGGAATAGAGAAGTTTTCTTATTTTGACAGAAAGGAGAAGAGGAGATGGCAAGTGTGTATGGCTATGTGCGTGTCAGCAGCCGGGATCAGAATGAGGACAGGCAGATGCTTGCGCTGCGGGAACTGGCGGTTGCAGACAAAAATATCTTTATGGATAAGCAGTCGGGAAAGGATTTTGAGCGTCCGGCATATAAGCGTATGCTGCGGCGTATGAGAAAAAACGATCTGCTCTATATCAAAAGCATCGACCGGCTGGGACGCAATTATGGGGAGATTTTGGAGCAGTGGCAAATGCTAACCAAGGAAAAGGAGATCGATATCGTGGTGCTTGATATGCCGCTTTTGGATACCCGCAGGGGAAAAGATCTGATGGGGATGTTCTTAAGCGATATTGTTTTGCAGGTGCTGTCCTTTGTGGCGGAAAATGAGCGGTCGAATATCAGACAACGGCAGGCGGAAGGCATTGCGGCAGCAAAAGCGAGAGGCGTTAAGTTTGGACGTCCGCCCATTCCTTATCCGGAAAATTTCGGGGAAGTGTATCAGGAATGGCGAAGCAAAAAAATAACACTTCGTCAGGCCGCGGATGCCTGTGAAATGCCGATTGGAACATTTTATGGAAAAGCAGCAAAATTTGAGGGCTGCAATTAAGATAAGCTGAATTTGTAAATGTGTACTTTTGCAAAAACTTACATATCTTCTTTCATAGTTTATTAGTCTATCATAAAAGCAATGATTATTCAATTGTTTTTTTCTTTTTCACGTATTTTTGCGTCATTTCTATAATATTCGCCTGTTTTTTCCACAGATCAGCCCTAAAAAAGTTTTTCTGCAAAAGTACACATTTCAAAAAAACCACGAAATGTTGTACAGGAGAGGGATTATGACAGCGGATTATGCAGTCGTTGTGGTGACGTACAACAGGCTTGAACTTTTGAAGGAATGTCTAAAACAGGTTGAAAATCAGACGGTTCCGGCACAAAAGATCATCGTGGTGGACAATGCGTCCACGGACGGCACTGCAGAATATCTGCGGGAATACAAGGGAAAAGACAGGCGATACCGGATCATTACCTGTGTAGAAAATCTGGGTGGCGCAGGGGGATTCGAAAAAGGGATACAGGCGTCAACAGAGGAAACGGCTGACTGTGTGCTGTTGATCGATGATGATGCGATTCTTGATATGAATTACATGGAAAAGATCATGGAGGCAAAGCAGCGCTATCCGGATTATCAGGCTTTTGCTGGTACCGTAATGTCGGAGGGCAGAATCGATACATTTCATCGCAGAAATATAGCCAGACCGGGACTGCGGCTGATCAACTGTCCGGAAGAAAGCTATATAGGAAAAAATGCGGGACAGCCCTTTGCCTGTGATATCGCTTCTTTCTGCGGCATGGTGGTCGATCGCGAGCTGGTCGTAAAGGCTGGCCTGCCGTGCAGCGAATACTTCATATGGTTTGACGATACCGAATATTCCATGCGGATCAACCGCTATACGCGGTTTTTAGTCATACCGGACGCCAGACTGGATCACAGAACTGCGGCGGAGGGGCCAAAACATCCCCATCGACGTTATGACTGGAAGGAGTATTACGGGATCAGAAACCGTATCCTCTGTGTAAAGAAGCATGGAAATGTAATAGACAGGGCCGTGAACGGAGCGGATATGTTCTGTCATATCGTATTCCGCAACTGGCTGTTTGGCGTGATCAATATGGATGACTATGACTGGGCATATGAGAACCGTCTGGTCAGGGAAGCTTACAGGGATGCAAAGACGTCGGATACTGACCGTAAAGGCATTCCGGAATTCTGATAAAAGGGAAATTTGCATACGCGGAGAGGAGTACGCTTCGAAAGTGAAGATTCAGGATGTTTTATGGCCCAAGGACGGGATATGTACGGATGTGGAAATGTATTACCATTCCGATTATAAGAGAGCTTTTATCAAAGAAGAGGATATCTTCATTCTGTTTCAAAAAGGCGGCGTTGTGACGACAGATACCTATTTTAACAGTCTGTCGATCGAAAAGTGGAGGAAGTATACAAAAGTCAGCAGGGTGCTGCTTACGCTTTCCCTGCAGGGGCAATTTAATGTAAGTCTGTGCTGGAAACAGAAAATCAATGATATGTATGTGGAACGGGAATTGAAGAATATTACGGTAAACGCGGACAGCAGGAGAGAGATTACACTGGAATTTCCCGAGGAGACAAAGGGGATGTTCTATTTCCGGCTGGAGGCGCTGGAAGAGGAAAGTAAATTCTTCGGGGGCTATTATGACGCAGAGATACAGGACGATTGCCGCCCTGTAAAGATTGGCATTGTAGTCTGTACATACAGGCGGGAAAAGTATGTATGCGAAAATGTCAAACTGATCAAAAAGGATATTATTGAGAATCCCGAAAGTCCGTTGTACGGCAGATTGGAAATGTATATTTCCGACAATGGGAAAACGTTGGAAGCTTACGGCCTTGCAAGTGAAAATATACATATTTTCCCGAATAAAAATGCGGGCGGTGCGGGCGGTTTTACAAGAGGGATGATCGAAATCCTAAAGCGTCCGCAAAAAGGGATTACCCATGTATTGCTGATGGATGATGATGTGGTGGTTGATACGGCGTCCATACTGAAAACCGCCGCGATCCTGTCGCTGTTAAAAGAGGAGTATGCCGACGCTTTTATCGGCGGAGCTATGCTGCGGTCTGACCAGAGGAATATACAGGTTGAATCAGGGGCGGCATGGAACGCGGGAAATCTTGTGCCGTTAAAGCAAAATCTGGATCTGCGTCTTTGGCAGAACTGTCTGTTAAACGAGCAAGAGGAATATCGGGAATATAATGCGTGGTGGTACTGCTGTTTCCCGATGGATATTGTCAATGCGGACAACCTGCCGCTTCCCATTTTTATAAGGGGCGACGATCTGGAATACGGACTCCGCAATATGAAAACGCTGATCCTGATGAACGGTATCTGCGTCTGGCATGAGCCTTTTGAAAATAAATATTCTTCTTTTTTGGAATATTATATTATCCGTAACCGGTTGATTGATAACAGTTATCATTTTCCGGGATGGGGAAAGAAGGAACTGATCCGGGAACTGATCCGGGAATACCGCAGGGAGGGCTATCTGTATCGGTATCAGAATGTGTCGTTGTACATGCGGGGGATCAGGGACTTCCTGAAGGGGATTGACTTTCTGGAACAGACAGACGCGGAGGAACTTCATAGACAGATCATGGCGTCCGGTTA
This sequence comes from Lachnospiraceae bacterium UBA7196, assembly GCA_002490835.1. Taxonomy (GTDB): domain Bacteria; phylum Bacillota; class Clostridia; order Lachnospirales; family Lachnospiraceae; genus UBA3282. The sequence goes on from DKUU01000007.1 coordinate 174,896, forward strand.
TCGGGCGGCACCAGCGGAACAGTTGGATGTGCCCTTTTACAATCGGGAGTATCAAAGAGGCTGCAGGGAGAAACATTCCGCCCTGCATGAGGCGGTAAGGCGGCTCACATTTAACGGGTATCTGCTTCCGGCAAAGCATGTGCGGACGGTTCCTATGGCGACGGCAAGACCGGAATTTGTCTGGCGGGCGAAAACGATCCTGTTCTATGACATCGTGGAGAACAAAGGATTTGTTACCCACAGGAGTTTGCGGACCTTTATCAGACAGGGATTTGAGGTGGTCGGGATGATATTTGTCATCTTGGCGAAGTATGGGAAGGCAAAACGCAGTTATATCAGCCGCGGGGGAGAGATAAGGCAGCTTGCGTTTTGGGAGAAGTATTTGGGGATGGAGGAGAGGGATTGTTGACAAATTTTGTCTTAATTCCTTCTGTTGGTGAAATAGCAGTATGAAGGTATGTCTGATTATTCAAAAGAAATATTGTTTTGCCGCAAAAGCTCCTCCAGATAATTGACCTGCGAAGCCAATTTTTGATTAGAGGAAGCCAGATCATTAATCTTGGGTACGTAATAGGCAGCCGCTTCCTCCTTGCCTTTTGCAATGAGTTCCTCGGAACTTGTGCCGTATAGGTTTAACAGTCCTTCACATATTACCATAATAGAATCTCCTTTCATCCGGGTGTTTGCCGTGGTCAATTGGTGAAGATACTCCGCATATAGCGCCTGACCCTGATGTCTGCTGTAATCGTCGGCCAGACAGTTGATCAGAGAACTGTCAGACAGGTTGTCAGACAGACAGCGCAGATAAAGATTTTCGTCGGGAGGCAGTTCATAAGTGACGATAATCTGTATTTCAAAAGTTTCTTTATTGATATAATATATCCCTTTGGATATTTTTTCAACTATTAATTTGCGCTCTTTCCGTAAATGTTTTATCAGCTTCCGAGGGTAATGGAATGTCCGGAAAATGCGGGCGATATTCTTGGGGATAGCCTGTCCGGATAGTTTCCTGATGACCAAAAGGTCAATGCGGTAGCTGTTCCTGCCAAGGACATATTCCTTAAGGAACTGCAGCATATCCGCATAATCGCGCAGTTCAATCTCGATGGCGCAGGCAGCGGCTTCGTGCCAGTTAACGCGTGATTTGCGCTTGCGGGCAACGGGAACGGGGTGTGTCGGAACGGTTTGTAGTTTTTGATGACAGGCATCAGATGAAGATGATGGATACATATTGGTCATAGAAGTGCCTTTCTTTCACAGAAGCGGCGGTGATGCCGCTTAAGAATGTAAGATAAAACAGAAATACAAACAGATCATAAAAATAAATATGAACTATATGTATCACAGAATCGCAGGCAATACAAGCATATACGGAAATATAGGATATAGAAAAATGAAACAGAAAAGAGAAGGGCTGTAAGCAAAAAGGACAAGATATAGATGTCATAGATTAATGAACAGGCAAAAATAACAAGAACTTGTATTATGCAATTTTAATAAATTGCTTGAGAAGCTTATCTTCAACGTTATTATTTCGGATAAGGGTATTCAGTTAATCAAAAGGATCTTGAGTATAAAGAGGGAGCTTTCATTCTAACAGTGTGATTGAGGAGAAAGAATATGATTAATTTTAATGTACCGCCGACGACTGGTGAGGAAATCAATTTTATAAAGGATGCAATTGCGCTGGGGAAAATTTGCGGTGATGGAAAATATACCCATATGTGCAGTGAATGGATCAGAGAAAAAACAGGTTCAGCAGGGGTACTGCTGACTACTTCTTGCACACACGCAACTGAATTGGCAGCAATCTTATGTGATATTAAGGCCGGAGATGAAATCATTATGCCTTCTTACACATTTGTCTCGACTGCGGATGCGTTTGTTCTACGGGGAGCGAAGGCTGTATTTGTAGATATCAGGCCGGATACGATGAATATCGATGAGAATATGATTGAATCTGCGATCACAGAAAAGACGAAGGCAATAGTACCGGTCCATTATGCGGGAGTGTCCTGTGAAATGGATAAAATTATGGAATTGGCAAAGAAGTATCATCTATTTGTCATTGAGGATGCTGCGCAGGGTATGTTGTCGTCTTATAAAGGGCAACAGTTAGGAACAATTGGCGATATCGGATGTTACAGCTTTCATGAGACAAAGAATTATAGCATGGGTGAAGGCGGTGCGATCTTACTGAAAGATGGAGAGATGCTTGAAGAGGCGGAAATCATCAGGGAAAAGGGCACGAATCGAAGTAAATTTTTCAGAGGACAGATTGATAAATACACATGGGTAGCGGCAGGGTCTTCCTATCTGCCGAGTGAATTAAACGCGGCGTATCTTTGGGCACAGCTTTTGAAAGCGGATGAAATTTATGATAACAGGATGAAATCATGGAACAGATATTATGAGGAACTAAGCGGACTTGCAGAAGCCGGATACATAGAACTGCCGCATGTTCCCGGGGAATGTATGCACAATGGTCATATGTTTTACATTAAGGCGAAGGATCTGGAAGAGAGGACGAGGTTAATCTCGTATCTGAAAGAAAACGAAGTTATGTCGGTGTTTCATTATATTCCGCTGCATACAGCGCCGGCAGGGAAAAAGTACGGCGAATTCAGAGGGGAGGACAGATATACGACTGTTGAGAGCGAAAGACTGGCAAGGCTGCCGCTGTATTATGGGCTCAGTGAGCAGGATCAGGGACAAGTAATCCATACAATTAAAAAATTCTATAAAAAGAAATAGAAGACAAGTAAAAGGGAAAAAGAAAATGGATATCAAATTTAGCGAAATGTATATTGGTCAGGAATACAGTAAGACATTTCAGGTGACAGAAGAAAAAGGATATGCATTCGCAGATGTTTCACAGGATTATAATCGACTCCATTTGGATGAAGAATACGCAAGAAATACGATGTTTGGAGGAAGAATTGCACACGGTATGTTAGCGGCAAGTTTTATTTCCGGTGTGCTGGGGAATGATTTTCCGGGATGCGGAACCGTGTACTTGGAGCAGAATCTGCGATTCGTCAGGCCGGTGCGGTATGGTGATGAGATATCTGTAATGATAAAAGTTTTGGAAATCAATGAAATATCTAACAAAATAAAATTGAGTACCGTTTGCAGAAATCAGAATGGCAAAAATGTAATTGAGGGATACGCGTATATCATGAAGAAAGGATAGGGAAATCAAAATGCAAAAGATAGCCTTCGTAGATGATAATTTATTATTATGTGACTGCTATGTGAAAAGGGCGTATAACGAGTTAAAAGAAAAAATAAAGGGGGGGGGGTACTGTGTAACGGAAGCGTTATCAGATGAGGGAGAAGTGTTTGGTTTTCATATTACCCGCAATCAGAATGTTTCCAAAATCTATGGTATGGATTGTTATGTAGTAAAATTTGTTTTTTCAGATGTTTCACAGTTGCACGATAGCAGGCAGGAACAGATATTGTGCCAGTTACTGAAGAAATTGGAACATTGGATTAATACCCACAAGGGATATTATAACTTAAGAATTCCAACGCATATTGTTGACCTGATTAAGGCGTTGAATGCGACGTTTATGAATCCTATTTTTTGCGGCGGAACGGTGGAAGAGTTGATTCATGGAAAATACGTGGATGACTGTAATGCAAATAAGCTGACAATAGAATTTGCGGACAGGGAATATATTGAAAAAAATAAAACAGGTTTAATGGAAATGACGTTGGAATCCTTTGAGACATATCAGGGACAGTATCATATTTCAGGAGTAACACAGGATAAGGCGGGGCTTATATACGAGAACTGGATTAAGGGATCAATGAACGCACAGGATAATGAGCGATGTGTTGTTGCTAAAATAAATGAGAAACCGGTAGGATTTGTAACAATTAAAGAGACAGAAAATGCCGTTGAGGGCGTTTTGTCAGCAGTAGATTCTAAGAACAGAAAATTAGGGGCGTATAAAGCAATGATAGCGTATCTGATCAATTATGCGAATCAGAATAATAAAAGTTTTGTTACAAGCACACAGTTCGATAATTTTATTGTACAGGGAGTCTGGAATTCATTGGGACTAAGGCCTTTTTACTCTATATATAACATGCATATTGACAGCAGATAGTTAAAACAGAGAACGGGGCGTTCTTTTAAAGTCAAAAAAGGAGCAGGCGCAGCATGAAAATTTCTTTCGTTATTCCCTGTTATCGTTCAGAGAATACCTTGGAGGCAGTGGTAAACGAGATAAAGGGGAAAATGGTATCTCTGAATAATTATGATTATGAAGTCATTCTGATTAACGACTGCTCGCCAGACCGTACGTTTGCCGTTATCCAAAAATTATGCGCGGAAAATTCTAACATAATCGGTTTGGATCATACCAGAAATTTCGGGCAGCATGCCGCACTGATGGCAGGTTTTCACTTCGCAACAGGGGATGTTATCGTATGTTTGGATGATGACGGGCAGACGCCGGCAAATGAAGTAGATAAACTGCTAAATAAGATTGAAGAGGGATATGATGTTGTATATGCGGCCTATGAAAACAAAAAACATTCGTCTTTCCGTAATATTGGCAGCAATATAAACCGGAAAATGACGGAAGTGATGCTGGGAAAGCCGAAGGAATTGTACATATCAAGTTATTTTGCGGCAAAAAGATTTATTGTAGATGAAATGATGAAGTATCGGAATGCATATCCATATGTGATTGGTTTGGTTCTGCGCACCACCAAAAAAATCTGTAATGTACAGGTGAAACATAGGGACAGGATAGAAGGGACATCGGGATATTCGTTTAAAAAACTGATAGCGCTCTGGATGAACGGATTTACTTCGTTTTCTGTTGTGCCGCTGAGAATGGCATCGTACGGCGGTGTGTTTGTGGCAATTATGGGATTTCTGTATGCCGTTTATACAGTAATAGCAAAGATCGTCGATCCGGGCAGGGTTATCGGATGGAGTTCAACAATCGCTGTTCTACTGATTCTGGGTGGATTCATCCTTCTCGTGCTTGGGATGATTGGGGAGTACATTGGTCGCATTTATATTAGTCTTAATAATTCGCCGCAGTATGTAATAAGGACAGTTATCAACTATGAAAAAGTATAAATATATTTTTTTGCTGCATGTTTTACTGGCAATTTACTCTATGTCAGGAATTGTATCAAAATATGCTGCACAACAGGAATTTTTGTCAGGGAAGTTCTGCCTGCTGTATGGCACTGTGGTTTTTATACTATTTTTATATGCGTTGTGTTGGCAGCAGATTATTAAAAAACTTCCATTGATTACAGCCTATGCCAATAAGGCGATGACCGTTGTATGGGGAATTGTATGGGGGATGCTGTTTTTTGACGAGCAGATTAGTTTGGGTAAAATCATAGGGGCATTGATGGTTATTATAGGAGTGTACATTGTGGTATCAAGCGAGGAGCAGACAATATGAGGAAAATCTATATTGCAATTTTTTTATTGTCTGTGCTGATATCATCTATATCACAAATTTTACTAAAGATCAGTGCAGTCAGGCAATACGAATCTAAAATAAGGGAATATTTGAACTTAATGGTGGTTGCCTCATATGTCATATTTTTTGCATCGAGTATCATGACAGTCGTAGCATACCGTGGGGTGCCGCTTTCTATGGGTCCGGTGTTGGAAACGACAGGATATTTGTGGGTGACAATTTTAGGGTGTTTGATTTTAAAGGAGAAGGTAAATAGCCGTAAAATAGCAGGGCTTGTAATAATTGTTTCAGGAGTGATTTTATCAGGAATGAGGTAGTTAAAGGGTTTTGCGGTGTTTTCAATGCGAGTAAGGCGAAAGGAATAAAAACAAAAGTGAGAAAAAGAATAATTTATTTGGCGGCTGCTTTTGCTGTTCCAGTCATTATTATAATTTCTTTTTGTTTAGCTAACAAAATTATTTTTAACGGTGATAATAGTATTCTGTTTTCGGATTTAAGCAATATCTATGCTGACCATTTGATGGGGATCAAGCATTTGCTTTGGGAGAAAAAGAGTCTGATATATAACTGGAATATAGGCGGTGGAATCAATTATCTGCCTTACATATTGGGAAATTTAAATCTAACAAATATAATTGTTTTTTTAACACCGGATTCAGTTTTTCAGGAAATGATACTTATAACACAAATAATTCGAATTGGATTGGCAGGTGTCAGTTGTTTTGTGTATTTAGAAAAGCATTCTGGAGATAGAAATTTTAAGATGATTGCTTTTTCATCCGGATATGCGGTATCTGGTTATTCCGTCTGCTTTATCCAAACCATTGCATGGTATGAGGCAATTATATTATTGCCAATTTTAGTTCTATTTGCAGAGGAACTGGTAAAGGGCGAAAAAAAACTTTATGTAAGATTTATCGGCGCATTAATTTACACTTTTTTTAGTAGTTATTATTTAGGATATATGATATCGGTTTTTCTGCTTTTGTATATAGTCGCGTATGCATATAAAAGTAATAAAAAGGTATTTCTGTCTATATTTCGACTTGGAATAAACGGTTTGATAGCGACTGGCTTATCTGCAGTATTTCTCTTCCCGACTTTTAGTACAATATTAGATTCAGGAGAGGTAGCCAATTTTAAATTTGCAGTTCAATTTTGGATAGAAGATATTTTGAATCAAATTTTTGTGGGATCATTTGATACCTATTTACCGGGAGGAAAACCGTTATTATATTGTGGCATATGTATAACTTTATTCGTGGTTAGTTATATGGTGTCGGATGTACCGAACAGAAAGGAGAAGGCCGTTGATATCATATTATTACTGGTAATGCTTACGTTTTTGATTATTCGGCCATTGTATTATGTTTGGCATATGTTTGATTGCCCGAGTTGGTTTGAGGGAAGATTCACGTTTATTATCATATTTTTTATAGTAACACTTGGATATCGTGCAAGTGAAAATCAGCTGATATATAAATATCGGAATATAACAACCAGCGCATTATTGATGTGCGGAATTTTCTTCTTCTGTGATCTTGAAAAAAAGATACTGGTTTTAAATTATATATTGATTATTACATATTCTGCTATTTGTATTACTTATCAAAACAAAGGCAGAATAGGGAGAGTAGTGTTACCAACGCTGATGTGTTTGGAACTATCCGTAAATGCAATCTTATGTTCTAAAGCAATATTTACAGCACATGGATGTGAAAGTTGTTCATTTTATAAAGAGTTTTATGATACGAACAGGAGAGCTGTTTCATATATTGAACAAAGTGATGCTGATTTTTACAGAATAGAGAAAGATTATTATAGACGTGAAAATGATCTGGGTGCCGCAGGAGGTAAGGGACTTTCAACATTTGGGACGTTTTATAATGTCAATTTTATGTCAATGCTAAGAACTATGGGTATTACAGGAGGACAAGCTGGAAGATATATCGGGGGTACTCCGGTGACTGATCTTATATTGTCTGTGAGATATATTATTTCAACAAATGCATATGATCCGTTCTACGATTCAATTGGCATTGTAAATGGTAAAACTATATTTAAAAATTCATATAAAACAGGTATAGGGATATTAGTAAATCCAGAGGCTGTAAATATAGAGGCGAGTCAGTATGAAAATCCTGTAGAGTTCCAGAACGCAATAGTCAGAGCATTTGGAAACATTAATGAAAATATTTTTTATCCAGCTGATCAGTTTGAAATGAATGCGGTAAATCTAATTGAAGAAGCAAGTGAAAATAGTGGAATCAGACTATTTAAAAAAGAGAATGATGCTGAGGATGCGTATATTGATATTGTTATCCAAAAGCAAAAAAATGAATGTCTGTATGCGTATATACCTGATTATGCCGGCGATGTAACGCTTGAATTGGACGGAATGTATATCAACGGCTTTATGGGACAAAAAAATAAAATAGTTAATATGGAAAAAGATACGCGAGGGTCAGAGTATGTAACTTTAAGGATTAGTTTGAACGACGGAATACTTTCAATTCCTCAAAATTGCATTTATAGATTAGAGATTGGAAAGTTGGAGGAGTGGACTTCAAGTATAAGATATGCGTCTTTGGAATCTTTTAATGAAACCTATATACAGTTAAATACAAAAAGTGATAAGGAAGATTTGCTTGTATTATCTATTCCATTTGACGATAGTTGGGAAATTTATATCAATGAAGAGAGACAGGAGACTTTTCCAATTTTACAAGGATTAACCGGGGTAAAAGTCGGAGCAGGAGATAGTAAAATCCATATTATTTTTAAACCCAAGGGGATAAAATTAGGACTGATTATCTCGCTTGTATCGACGTTGATTTTTTTGACTTTATTAAAGAATGATGCTAAACCTTGTTCCGGCAGAGTAAGCAGATAACCTGATAAAGATTCCTGTGTTGCTTCCATAGTTTCATTGATGGACTTCCATAAGAGTGGCAGCCTTCCAAATCAGGAAATTCAACCCAATAGGCATCTTCCACTTTGTGGAAGATTGCTGGATATGCAAAAAACATAATGATACCTCCTTGTATGTATGCTTAAAATTGGTCAGCGCACGTATGCCGACTACAAAAACGGCAAGACGAGGATTTCGGTCATTCAAATGAAATATTGTTCTACCGCAAAAGTTCCTCCAGATAATTCACCTGCGAGGCCAGTTTGTGATTAGTAGAATCTCCTTTCATCTGGGTGTTTGCCGTGGTCAACTGGTGGAAATGATCGGTATTTTAAAAGTATATTTATTAATATAATATATCGCTTTGGATATTTTTTCAACTATTAATTTGCGCTATTTTCGTAAATGTTTTATTAGCTTCCGGGGGTAATGGAATGTCAGAAAGGTTATGCTGACATCCAGACTGCTGCACAGCTCTTTTCCGGCGGCCTGATCGATCAGAAGTCCGGCATAGCCGATTGTCTTGTAATAGGAATTAAAAATTGCGGATGTAAAAATAACATAAGAGAAATTAGATAAATTGCCAAAGAAGGAGGATGTCATGAACTACAACGAACGAATCCGTGAACTCAGACAGGATAATTCCATGGTGCAGCAGGAAATTGCGGACATGCTCAAAGTCGGTCAGCGTACCTATGCTGATTATGAGAACGGCAAGACAAGGATTCCGGTCAAGAGTCTGCTGATCCTTGCGAGATTTTATGACGTATCCATGGACTATATTTCAGGAGCCAGTAATGTGAAGGAGCACTTTCCCAGCAGGTAGGGGAGGCAGGCGTTTTGGCGGTAAAATATTTTTATGGAACACAGGGATCGTTAAAAAGATGAATTTTGGACTATGATCCGATAGCGAAAGGAGATTGTAATGGTTCATCTGATAGGTACATTGGAAGCAGAAAAGAAACGATGCACTGGCTGTGGCGCCTGTCTGAATATCTGTCCCGTAAATGCCATCACCATGCAAACGGATCAGGAGGGGTTCGCTTATCCCAAGGTACAGGCGGAGAAATGTATTCACTGTGGGTTATGTGAAAGGAACTGTCCTGTTATGCATCCGACATATGACAATAAGGAGCAGCCGGCGTGCTATGCGATGATGGCGCAGGATGAGGAGCGGCGGACAAGTTCCAGCGGCGGGTTTGTCCCTGTTGTGGCACGTTGGATTTTAGAAAAAGGCGGTATTGTGTATGGCGCAGCTTGGGACAAAGATTGGAGTGTACGTCATATTGAGATAGAAAGCGAGTCGGATTTATATCAAATAAAGGGTTCCAAATATCTGCAGGGTGATGCTGGAAAGACCTATCAGCAGGCAAAGGAAAGGCTTTTGCAGGGGAGATGGGTATTATTTACGGGCCTGCCCTGTCAGATTGCGGGATTATACAGTGTGTTGGGAGAAACAACAACAGAAAGACTTATTACGATAGACATATTGTGCCATGGAGCGCCGTCTTATAAAGTGTTCAGGAAATATTTAGAGGAAAATTATGATCTGGAGACGCTGGAGAGGTTTGATTTTCGGGATAAATCGATTTTCGGCTGGTCAACAGAGATAAATTGCTATTTTGCCGACGGCAGGGAAAAACACACAGATCATCGGAACGATTCATTTTACAAAGCTTTTTTACCTTGTATGATCCTGCGGCCATCCTGTGAACAGTGTACGTTTTCCAGACTGCCGCGGCAGGGAGATTTTACGGCCGGTGATTTCTGGGGCGTGGAGAGGGTGGAACCCCAATGGGATGATAAAATGGGGACTTCAGCGATTCTTGTAAACAGCAAAAAGGCAAGGAACGTGTTGGGTGCGTTAAAGTTTCAGATGAAGCTTTTGGAACCGGTATCCATGGAATCCATCACCTATATCAATAAGACGGTGGAGCAGCCATTCAGGAGCCATGCCGGAAGAAAGCATTTCTTTCACAGCATGGCGTTAAAGCCTTTTAATGAGCTGGTAGAACAGGCGCTGTCGCATAAGTATGATATCGGTATCGTAGGGCTATGGTATGGGATCAATTATGGTTCCGTTCTTACCTATTATGCGCTGTATCATGTTGTGCGGGGTCTGGGGTATGATGCGGTGATGCTCCCCAAACCGAACGATCTGTGGGATGAACGTTTTAATGATCCGAATTCTATCGGACAGAAATTTATCTGGGAGCACTGTAATGTGTTCCTGCCGTATTCAAACCGATGGGCTTACTGTCTGGCGAACGACAACTGCAGGGATTTTCTGGTGGGTTCCGATGTGGTATGGAATTACGAGATTTGCGGCAGGGAAAGCGGCATGTTTTTCTTTCTTGACTGGGTAGAGAGCGGGCACAGGAAAATAGCGTATGCGGCTTCTATGGGAAACGCAGTGAGCGAACCCGATAGATACGAACAATTAGCTGCTTATTATTTAAATCGATTTGACGTTATTTCGGTAAGGGAAGCTGAGACAATAGAAATAGCAAAAGAGAAAAGTGGCAGAGATAATATCGTGAGCGTTTTGGATTCCGTATTTTTATGTCCGGAGCATATTTATGATGAAGTCATGAAAAATAAAGACAGGGAGGACAGAGAAGCTTTTTCATTTGCCTATATATTAAGGCCGGACTATTCAGAAGAAAATCTGCGGATCATTGAAATGATTAGTGCGCATTGCCGTACGGTCACGTATATCTGTGCCAATCCTAATCCAAGTGAGTACGGCGGCATGAAGCGGATCTATAGGGAACGGTTACTGCCAGTTCCTTCAGTGGAGGAATGGCTTTGGTATATGAAAAATACGGAATTTTATTTCGGGGATAGTTATCATGGGCTCTGTTTCAGCCTGATCTTTCATAAACCGTTCCTCATTGCGTATAGGGAAAAAGGTGAAGGGCAGCGGATTGCCAGCAAAAGATTTAAAAGTCTGCTTAAGATTGTAGGGCTGGAGGAACGCCTGCTGGAAGACGAAATTCTCGATGTGAACAGGGCGGAAGAGTTGATCAAAACGCCGATTGATTGGAAATCGGTGGACGAAAAGCTGAACCGGCAGAAGGAGTTTTCAATCAATTGGTTAAAGCACGCATTGGAGAATCGGACACAGAAGGATTATAGTGCTGAAGATATCATAAAAGACAGGGAGAAACGAGAGAGGCTTGCTATGTATGAGGAGTTGAGAACGGAGTCGGACAGGGTTTTTCAGGAACTGAAAGAGGCGAAAAATGAGATAGCAGTCCTGAAGGAAAAGTTAGAAAACCAGTAGAGGTAAAATTCACAATGTGTTGTAATTCTGCCCTTTTTTGGTTGAACGACAGGTAAAAGCATAAGAAAAGCAGGCCTAAAATATGCGCCTGCGATTCTCTGAACAATATGGAAAATCAAGTCTGTATCTTGGAAAGAAGGGCTTCCTGTAATACCTGTGAGAAATTTACCCCCATAGAGATGGCACGGTCATTTAACCATGAGGGTATTGTCAAAGTCTTTTTTACTGCTTTTGTATCTTTATATTGGTTGATATCACAGGATACAAGGGATGAAAAGCCATCATCTGCATGAATGACGGAAATATCAGAGGGCGGGGCAACTGCCTTTCCTTGTTCCAAAAGGGTGAGAAGATAACCGGCCAAGGCTTCCTGAGCAGCTTCCATAGTTTCATTGACAGAGCTGCCATAGGTGTGGCAGCCTTTCAAGTCTGGAAATTCAACCCAATATGCGTCCTCCTCTTTATGGAAGATTGCTGGATATACAAATAACATAATGATACCTCCTTATATAGATTTCAGGAGAGACGGATCAATCCAGATCTGCCTCCTTAAGAATACTATTAAGTAAGCCGATAGGAACATCTTTGCTATGAAGAGGAACAACAATAGTTTTTCCATCTTTTTGGAGAATATGATGACTGCCATTGATCCTGACTACAATCCATCCGTTTTTCTTCAATAGTTTTAGCAGATCTTTGGCTTTCATGTTCCACCTCCTTACAAAATTATTTTAATACGTGTCATACGTGCTGTCAAGAAAAAACTGCTGTCAATTTATTGAAAGAATGACATAGTAAATACAAAGTTAGAAAACCGGAGGTAAAACGTACCATGTTTTTCATCAGCATCGCCCTGTTTTTCATTGCCCCGCTCATCGCGTGGAAAATACATATCAAAATGAGAGGCATAGATGCCGGGGTCAAAAAGAACATAGGCATTTTTGCGGCATATTTTCTTGTCCTGAATGCCCTGACCATCGTCGTATCGTCATACCGCGGCATAGATATGCGCAGATGGAATCCCTTTACTACGACCGTATCCTTTCGGATCAAATACATTGGATGCAGCGTTTTGATCGGTGCATTTATGGCATGGATGTTGTGCGGTTTTTTGAATAAGGGCATTACCGCGGCACAGATTGGGCGGTATTCGCAGAGATTTTACCATGATATGAAGAAATATTTTGCCTATGCTGTCCGCGCCGCAAAAGCGGATCTGAAGGCGGAGGTATCCAACTCGTTTCTGGATTGGATGTGGTGGCTGATCGAGCCGTTTTGTATGATGCTGATCTATACGGTTATGTTCGGGGTGATCTTTGACGCATCGGAAGAGTATTTTCCGATTTTCATCTTTATCGGGATCACGATGTGGAGTTTTTTTACCAGAGGAGTTACGGGCAGTGTGGAGATGGTGCGCAATAACAGGGAGATTGTTACAAGAATCTATCTGCCCAAATATATTCTTTTGTTCTCGAAGCTGATGGTTAACGGCTTTAAGATGCTGGTGTCTTTTGCGGTGATCGCGGTAATGCTTGTCGTGTTCCGCGTGAAGATAACGGTAAGCATACTGGCCTTGCTGCCGATACTGGCAGTTCTCTTTCTGATTACCTTTGGCATCGGAAGCATTTTGATGCACTACGGGGTATATGTAAACGATCTGTCCTATATTACGGGAATCCTGCTCACTATGATGATGTACCTGACGGGGACGTTTTACGCGGTCGAAAAGCGGATACCGGCGCCCTATGGAACGATACTTGAAAAAGGCAATCCGATCGCATATTTGATAGCGGAAATGAGGAACGTAGTGCTTTACGGACAGGCATTGGATTGGAAGGTGCTGCTTGCGTGGAGCGCGGTGTCGGTCTTTTTGGTCTGGATCGGCGTGCTCATAATCTATCGCAATGAAAATTCTTATGTAAAAGTGATATAGTCAGAAAACTTGAAAGGATGTCTGCCTTTTTAGGATAATCTGCTTTGGTGCGGAGGAGAAAATGAAAGAAAACAGCAATGCGATCGAATTACAGGATGTATGTATTCATTACAGTATCATGAATAACATAAGCATACGGAAAACTTTTCTGCATAAGAGGAAGAGAAATGAGGTGTTCGAAGCGGTTAAGCACGTGACATTTTCGGTGAGGGAAGGCGGTATTTTAGGAATCATCGGCAAAAATGGCAGCGGAAAATCCACGCTCTTAAAATCGATCGCGGGGGTGTTTTCCCCGAATGCGGGGACGATCGACTTAAAAGGACACTCCGTATCCCTGATGTCACTGGGCGTGGGGTTTAAGAATACGCTCTCAGGCAGGGAAAATATCGTCCTTTCCGGAATGCTTCTGGGCTTTTCAGAAAAAGAGATTGGGGAAAGAGCGCAGGATATCATAGATTTTGCGGAAATCGGAGATTTTATTGACAGGCCGGTGAGAACCTATTCGAGCGGTATGTATTCCAAGCTGGCTTTTTCCATTACGGCAATGCTGGAAACGGATATTATGCTTGTGGACGAGGTCTTAAGCGTGGGGGACGAGCAGTTTCGGCAAAAAAGTCTGAATAAGATGAAGGAATTGATCAATGACAGGAAAAGGACGGTCATTATCGTATCACACAGCATTTCCACGCTCAAGGAACTTTGTGATCAGGTATTGTGGCTGCATGACGGCGAAATCAGGAAGATAGGGGAAACGGAAGAAGTGCTGGATGCGTATGAAGCGTATATGGCCCCCGCGGGAAAGCAGCCGAAGCCGTAAGCGAATATGAAATTGTGCATTATTTGTGAACTTTGTCCAAACTCTTTCATTTACTGCAAAGATGTGATAAATTATTTTCTGGGAAGATAAACTATGTCAGAAAGAAGGAACACATTATGAAAATGAAAAAGTCCGCAGGGAAGGACGAAGAAACGAATGTAAGCAAGAGTAAGGCAAAGCGGGAAGCGCGCAGAAAGCAGGTGCAGAAGGCCAAAAGAGACGCCGGTATCGCCAGAACGGTCGGTTATGTGGTGACGGCGGTCGTCGTGGTGGGGCTTGCATTCCTGATAGGGAAACAGGTGTATCTGATGGCGATCCGCACGACGCCCGGTACGGATTACAGCGCGGGACTTGCGAATGACGGCAGGATAGAGAAGGCTGATATGGCGGCAATGCTCGATCTGGCCGATTATAAAAATATTTCCGTGCCGGCGGATGAAGTGGCAGCCACGTCGGAAGAGGTTGAAGAGGAAATCGCTTCCACGCTGGAATCTTATAAAGAGCTCAGTACGGATGAGCAGCTTACGATTGCAGACGGCGATGAAGTCAATATCGATTTTGTGGGAACCGTTGACGGCGTCGAGTTCGAGGGCGGAAACAGCGGCGGCGCAGGATATGATCTGACCATTGGATCAGGATCGTTTGTGGATGATTTTGAGCAGCAGTTGATCGGACACAAACCCGGTGAGGAGGTGTCGGTGGAGGTTACCTTCCCGGAGGATTACAATGAGGAACTGGCAGGCAAGGATGCCGTTTTTGCGGTCACTGTCAACGGCATTCAGGTGAAACCGGAACTTACGGACGATTTTGTGGCAAACAATCTGGCGGATACGGAAGAAGTATCTACAGCGGCGGAATATCGAGCCAAAGTCGAAGATAAATTTTATAATGAGCATCTTGAAGAGTACCTTATGAACTATGTGGTGGATAATTCTACGGTGAAAACTTACCCTAAGAAATATGTGAAGGCGACAAAATCCCTCTTAAAGAACAGCGACGGCGATTCGGATATGGAGGAAGGCGAGATCGCCTATGAGAAAGAACTTACGCAGAGAGCGCAGGATCAGGTAAAGGAAGCCATGGTTTATCAGGCAATCTTTGATGACGCGGGACTTGCTTTTGACGCGGATGCGTACTATGCCGAACAGGTGGAATCGATGGGCGAAGACTATGCAAAGCGGTACGGAGCAGGTTATTTGGCGCAGGGTGAATTAAGGCGGATGGCGATCGATCATCTGGTTGGATTATATCAGAAATAATCAGGAATAGATTAGGCTGCGATTAGGAATCATAACCACCGGCTTAGCCGG
>DKUU01000021.1 GCA_002490835.1 Lachnospiraceae bacterium UBA7196
TTGTCCCCCTGCATAGCAGGGGGGGTTATTAAAGACTGTTACACAATAATTAACGAGAGATACAGCACCTGCATCTCTCGTTAATTTCCCCTTTTGCTCCATATCACCGATATAGTTTTAGTCTTACTGTTCTTCTGCACCTTATTTTTTTGCATGAAATATAACTATGTGCTAAAAATATTTCTGCTACTCAAAAAACATATACCGAGTTGCAGATTACAGCCTACAATTAGACATTTCAATTATCACTAATCACTTTCCCTGTTTCAATGTCTAACTCAATTAAATGATCTTCAATTTCTTCGCCTAAGCGTTCATATAATCCATGTTCTTTGACCCTTTCCAGATTATCTGTAAATCGCTCGAACGAAGAAATCCAAATCCTACAAGGGTATGTTTCTCCATATCGATAGCTAAACCACAAATCTTTTCCCTTATCATCTACAAATATATAAGCATACTTATCATTTTGAAGATATCCTTCAGGAATAGACTGACAGTAGAACCATGCCGAAACATCAGTCCATTCATCACCGCACATCATAGCATGCGCCTTTCTTGCAGATTTATAATTCTGTGTCTCATCAATCGGTTTCATGCAATCTGTGCCTTCATATGTTTCCATTTCCTCTGACTCATATTCCTCCATCCAAAAGTCACTGGGCGAAATAGAAAAGCTTAGCATTTTGGTATCAGTCTGATAGCTATACTCAATAATTGCGTCGTCATACACTTTCTCTATATGCAAATTGGTCAGCTCCGAATCATTGATCCCCAGTACCATCAGGCATGCCTGAATGAATTCTTTATGTTCTTCAGGTACTTCCAAATCGGTAATATCATAATTATTTTCATTTTCTTCTGATACATGGTTTTCCAGCGCATACTGTGCCTGGAGACTGTAATCCCGTTTGTAAGAAAAATCAATGTACTGTCTTAACTCTTCATCCGTTAACTCTCTGGAATCCGGCAGGATAAACATCCCTGTATCACGATTATAATAAAAATCCACATCTGTCTGTTCATTTCCCGACACTATAAGGATTTCTGCATCCGGAAAAATACCAATTTTATATTCTTCCTTTAAGGATTTCATACGCACTCTTTCTTCTTCCGAAAATGGTCTGGAAAACAAATCCGCCTGTATATCTAACGCATTGATCGTATCAGCCAAATCCTGTACTTCTTCCTGAGGCATAGCCTGCATGCGCTCTGTAACAAAGGGCAGCTTTGCTGCCACCGGCACAGAAATTAAAAGAGTCAGGATACAGGCAGCTGCAAAGATATATTTTATCTGAAATCCGTTACCCCTTTTTTTCACCGAACCCGAACCTTCACTATCCATCGAAAAATGAATATCTCCATTATATTCGGGCATTTCATCAATTAACTTCTTTAAATATTTTTCTGTTTTTTTCATTAATGCTCCTCCATTTCATGCGCTATCCTTTTAATTGCTCTTTCATATCTTTTTTTAACAGCACTGACACTCATGTTTAATATATGAGCAATTTCACGGTGCTTCAACTCGCTTATCAAGTGTAAGCTTAAAATCTGCCTATCCAGTTCATTCAGCGGTTCCATAAGCTGCAAAAAGCCTATATCATTATCACAATTTTTTACTGAATCAGGCGCTCCCCTGTAACCTGTTATTTCTTCTTGAATGATTTCCTTTTTTCTCTTCCTTAGTATATCAATGGCAATATTATGCGCTATTGTCATAATCCATTCCCGCTCACTGTTTCTGAATTGGTAAGATTTTGCATTTTGCTGTACTCTTAAAAATGTTTCCTGCACTACATCTTCTGAGAGAAATCTGTCCCCTAAAATAGCCAGAGCCATGCGAAATACCTTTTCTTTATATAAAAGAAACAATTCCTCCAATGCCTTATTTTCGCCCTTGGTAATCCGTTTAATTTTGTCCATTGTACTATGTATCACCCCCTATATACAATAAACGTTTATAATTAATAAAAAGAGACATTTTATTTTAAAAAATAAAAATAACCTCAATTGTCTTAATTGCCAAACTAAAAAATAAAAAATAAAGTCAGAACTACTGGCTTAGCCGGTAGCCTGTTCTGCCCCTATAAGGGGCTGTTACCTGCTTGCGCCCGAAAGGCGCACTGACGGTCTGCCAACTGCACCACATTTTCAGCTGCCCCTTTCAGGGGCTTCCTCAGTGCTTCCTTATTCCGGCGCAACCCCGTATGGAGCCTGCTGGTTTGCTTTGACTTCCTATTGCCACTCCAAGTGGCTTATTTCTTGTTTTTCTTTACCGGCTCACCCATAAATTGGTCGATATACTCTACTAATGACATCTGGTCGTATTCCAAATCTTCTTTCAGTTGATTCTGAATATACGTTTTGATCGCAGCTGTGTTCTTACCCACTGTATCTACATAATATCCTCTGCACCAGAAATGCCTGTTTCCATACTTATATTTCAGGTTCGCATGTTTCTTGAATATCATAAGGGAGCTTTTTCCTTTCAGATATCCTACTATTTCTGATACCAAATATTTGGGCGGTATCCTTACCAGCATATGTATATGATCCGGACATCACTCTGCCTCTATGATCTCTATTCCCTTCCTGCGGCATAATGATCCCAATATCTGTCCTACATCAGCTTTGATATCTTTGTATATCGCCTGTCTACAGTATTTTGGTGCAAAAACTATATGGTATTTCATTCCCATTTTGTATGGGCTAAACTATTGGTTGTGTCCATCTTGGGCACCTCCTGTGTTGTATTTTTGTGATTTGCGGACCTACTTTTATACTAGCACAGGAGTTTCTTTTATCTAAAGATATGCCCTCCCCCCCCGCATAGCAAGGGTTTATTTCTTACTGTGACACAATAAAAATAAAATAAATAAATTAAATTTTATTTATTTCCTATTATTTTTAATGTGACCAAAATAAAAAACTTATTAAATATATACAACAAAGAGGAGGATAATTTATAAGTATATACATATAAATTATCTCCTCCTCTTAATATTCTATATAAATAGGCGTTTGCGAAACGCCAGAACCCGCATAATCACGGGATCCTTTACCAACTTTATAAAGCATAAGGCTTATTAAAGTGCGCCTGAACTCAGAAGGTATCCCTGTTTCATCTTAGAATCCGTGCTCTGCACGAATTCTTCCTTGTTTTGGTTCAAGATTGCGAACGAGCTTAGCGGGTTTCGCAATTACCTATTCTATATAAATCTATTGCTTAGGAATAAATTTGTGCAATAGTCAAAAGACATTTTACTTATCATCGGCAAATCGCGTACCTCTCATTTCAATATTAACAATATGGATGTATTTCAATATATTCTGCATAAACATAACCCTTTGTTGTTGTGTCATCTCTTGTAACGTAAATCCAATGCCCATCATCATTATCTACGAAATTATGAACAGTTACCATTTCATCAAAATACATCAGCTCCAAAACTGTAGCCTTTAATGATGGTTGAGAACGCAAACGAACTCCATCTGCAGTTACAAAACCATAAATTTCATTTCTTCTTACAGAAAAATGCCCATATGCATCGCCGGATTCCTCATCAACCCCTGTGATTACTAATAAAACTTCATAATCAGCATTTTCTTCAACAACAATCGTAGCTTGTACCATTTCATCTGAAACTCGCTCATGTTTACAGTCATCTCTCTCTTGAGCGTTTGCCGGAATATACTGTCCGCATACAATACTTAGTGCTAGCGACATACATACTATCGCTTTTGTAATTTTTTTAATTCTCATATGGTTACCTCCATGAATATAATTTTTTAATACTATATAATAAAAAAAATTTATATTCAACAATATATTATTAATGTACAATATTTTGTCACGACGTACAATTTCAAGTAACTTAATCTTCCGTCTCTTTCATTTTAATCGTCAATTCTATTTAGAACAATATCACATATAAGCAACTTATCAGAACATTTATATATGATGCTACCCATATATGTGTTTACGCATTTTTGTATATTGAGTAGTCCTATACAAGGATTCTTCTTTTTGGAAGTATCTATCATATTATTTTTTGTTGGAATTGCATTCACAATGCTATTTTCTATCCTAATGGAAATCATTTCGTTATGTTCCTTGATGATAATCCCAACATAACGGTTTTCATCACTATCTTTACATGCTGCCATTGCATTATCAATTAAGTTCCCAAATAATGTAGTCAAGTCTATGGGCTTTATAAAATTAATGTCCGCATCTGATATATCTATTTTGAAATTTATGTCATGCTTTTGCGCTATTCTTTTCTTATCTGAAAGCAGACAATCTAAAATCGGATTATTTATGTATTGATATGGCAAAAGCGGCTTTAACATTTCCTTTATCTGCTTTGAATAATTAATAGCTTCCTCTCTTATATCCGTCTGATACAGTTCTTCTATCATCTTCATATGCTTATCAACATCATGCAGAATAGATACTGCCTGATTATATTTTTCAATCTGCATCTCATAGTTTTCGTACTGAAGCTTTTCCTGTTGCTGCATCATTTCCACTTTCAGCTTGTAATAATTCCTTTCATCTAAATATTTGATAAAATGCAAAAAATACATATTCGCAAGTATCGTAAATCCCATAATAATAGTTAATATAATTGGTTTTGTGTCCAAAGCAATAACTGACACAATCAAGAAATTTACCATGCTGTAAACAAACATTATTAAATATAATCCATAATGCTTTTTTGTAACAAGCTGGCTTTTTCCCCAAATCCTGCTAACTACAATGTAATACAAGAATATCAAAACAAGCTTAGAAAACATTGTTTCTATACTCTTTTGGACGGTTATACTTGAAGGCATCAAATTTAAACCATTCAGCAAGGTATCTATTAAAAATACGCCGAATCCTTCACCTATAACAAAAGCCGCAAAAAGTACTTCAGCTTCAAAAACCCTTAAAATCTTTTTCGTAGTTTCTTCATAATAGAAAAAGTAACTTATAATTCCAAACATGATAATATTTGTCACTGCATTCAATGTAGCATTCATGCACATATTCACTAGCATGACAATGCATACGCTAACACTATATACAACAAGATATACTCGTTTGCTATTAAACATTGCCACGAATCTATCATTTAAAAACTGGTACAAAATATAAAAGATAATTGCACATGAAACAAACGAACAAATCATTAAAATTAATAAATCCATATCTTATTGAAATGAATCATGCAAATATTCATTCATCCTTTCTTTAAATTCTTTGACTCTCCTTTGTGACAGAGGAACCTTTCCCCCAGTATCCAGCAGAATGTCATACATTTTAATCCGCATAACTCTCTCCAGATTAACCAGTATTCCACGGCAACACATTTCAAAACCCAGAGGCTTCATTTTTTCTTCAAGCTTGTTCATAGTCCCGGTATATATGTACTCCGTTGATCTTGTCACAATCTTTATTTCTTTCTGCATTTTTATATATTCAAAATACACAATCTCTTTGACAGGGATTGATAAGATTGACTTCACTGTATCTTTCCCATCAAGATTATACCGAACATTATGGAAATCCATCAAAAGTTCCTGCATACCCTCACTGTCTTCAAAAAACTCCTTAATCTGCTCCTCGACAGCTACAGCTTTTAAAGGTTTCTCCAAAAATGCGAATGCGTGAGTCCGGTTCATTGCCGCCTTGCAGTATTGCCCGTAATTTGTCTGAAAAATGATTTTTGTTGTACGGTTTTTTCTGTGTATATGTTTGCCAACTTCTATCCCATCTTCTCCATTCATTACGATATCCAGAAAAATCATATGGAAAAGCGTTGCGGCCTGCAGTAAGCTCTCGCCTGATTCATATTCCTGAATATCATAGTTCATGGAATATTTATCCATAATTTCTTTAAGTATGGATCTCAAATGCACAATATCTTTTCTCTCGTCATCACAAATCGCTATGGTTAGCATAATCATTCCCCTATTACGGATTTACAGCATTTTTTTTAATTATACAATAAAAAAAAACATAATTCCACATATATTTACATTATGCTAACCATGTAATAGAGATGTAAAGAAAACATCTCAAAAAGGCTCCCGGTTCCTGAAAACCGAGAGCCTTCATCTTTAAATATTCAGGCCAAATGTATCAAATCCTCTTATCCATTCGCAGACTTATGCTTTTTCAACAGCATACAGTTAAAGCAATGCCGACCAGTAATAGAACATATTATTAATACTTCCAGCATTATTAGCATTTAATAAATTGAGCACCATGCTATTTTTACTGCCACCTGATGCATAATCCACAAGCAGATTCTGCAGGCTTTCAAAGATATTTCTGGCACTATCCTGCTTATTCATTAATCGATCAAAAAGCGCCTGATAATCCTCCTTCAACCCCTTTTCCTCTTGATCCGTATGTGTCACTTTACCAATTTGCTGGTACGCTTTCGTCCTCTCCTGAGACTGCTTTACATCTGCACTCACACCTGTTGCATTCGGTGCAGAAATACTCTTCATACTCTCACTATACCAATCAATGCTGTTTCTGTGATTTGCAACTATTTTGCTATTATAATTCTCGTATTCCTTAATCAACTCTTTAAAGGAATCCCGCATATCCTCTGATACATAAGTATCTGCAAAATAATGTAAAGCATTAACCGAAGAAATCAGATCAAGTTTTGCCGCTTCATGGGACATACTATTATCCCAACGTCCTGCATCCAAGGGCCCCCTGATACTGTCCATACCAGCGGTAATATTTTTCAACATATCTTCCATTTTACCCGCCTGTTCATCATCCATATCTTTGAAAAAACCTTTGTCATAAAGGAATTTACTAAACACCAGATATTGCGTCGGCTCATTTTTGCTCAAATCTCCCCTATAGTCAAAAGGACTCCAAGGATTTTCCGCCTCCAGCTTTTCCTGCTCTGCCGCTTGTGCAGCTTTCCGTTCCGCAACCCATGACATAAACTCCTGCGAACCCAGAGAGAAATCGCAAGTAATCTGATCAGCATGAATACCCATATCCTCATAATCCTTTTTACGATCTTCCGTGCGTTCCACTCTCTTCGCACTCTGCGTTTCTGCCGACGCTTGATCTTTACGACTATCAGTTTTCCTTTCCCTTACTCCTGCGTAATTCATTAAATTGATATCCATGCTGCTCATACAACCTTCCCTCCATACTTTTTGACAATTTTCTGTATTATTCTACATACAGCTACCATCATATATAGGCCTTTTGCGGCATATTAGAATTCATGCATAATTTGATATGCAAAATGATAGATTCGTGATATATTAGACTTAATCGGCACGTTGTTACTGTAAAAAGTAATCGGCACAACATCATAGTGATGGTAAGAAACTCCGGAATCATACTCAAACTCTCCTACACCATTGCCTATAACCAACTTGATGCTGAAATTTCCATTACTATCAGTTGTTCCCGATGCAGATATTATTGCATTGTTTTTTACAGTTTCTACTCTAATTTCAATATTAGTATTCGGCATCGGATTTCCATTTGCATCATATGCAGTTCCAGTAACTACGGCCGATCCATCTATTCTCCAGAATTTTCCCTGTCCATAATCTATAAAAGCATCTCCAGCCTTAGTAACAACCACACTTGCTGCAGATTTAACAAAGCTGCCTGATAACGTATAAGTGGATGTATTATCGTCAGCATAAGTTGATGCAAGAACGCGAACATAGTAATTTCCTGCTGTTAATGAAACAGAAGCTGCGCGACCCTCCGGCAAATATCCGAGCCCTTTGCCCGAACCATTATATAGTTCCATTCTGTAATCATTGTTAGAAGAATTATTGTCACTTACTAATAATTTTACTGCCCCCGTTTCTGTTACAGTAAATTTAATATAGTCATTATCATATGCGTTATCAATAGTCCCAGTCACATTAAAAGGAACTGATACAACTTTCGCCGAAGAAAAATCATCATCAATTTCTGCAGAGTCATATGTATTAGAATATCCAATTCCTAAACGAAAACTATGCTCGGCATCATACCCTGAATATCCGTTAACTACAACAAAATATACTCCTGAGTTAACCATCATTGCAATGTGTTCATTCGATGTTCCATTTTTTTGTGAACCATTTATATAATTCACAGTTCCGTCATCATCGTCACTATATCTATAAAGATATACATCATAATCAACGTTTTCAGATTCCGGAGTCGTCAAATCAATAGTCAATTTCCCTGCTTCTGACCAAAAGTAATACCATCTCTGCTGATTTTGCTCTGCTATCATATCAAATGACATCGAATTAACCGAAATCAATTCCGCATGATCAATATCCGTATTATCTACGGAGTAGGTAACAATGTCCAAATTCGGTGTGGCTTCTACGTCAATAATTTCAGGCATAACACCTTTATCCGACGCCTCATCTACTACTATTGAGCCAATACCATCAGTCAACAATTCTTCTTGAGACTCAGCTCCCGTTTCTTCGGCATTTACCGTAAGACACGTCATCCCAAAAAACATCATTGAAACTACCATCATTGCGCCAAAAAATCTTTTCCTCATGATATTTCCTCCTGTACATTTTAATATTTGTCTATATAGATATCACTCTGACTTAAATCACTAATCAGACCCCCCTTCAGCTTCTCAAGAAAAGCTACGTAAAAAGCTCGTTCTTTCTTAATCTCTTGCTGCACCTCTATACTTTTAGCCGGCGATCCTGGAAGCGGATGATCTATATCATATAACGCCTTTTCCGCAACCCTGATCGCGCTTTCAACAGAATTTCCCAAGATATTATCCGGATCAGCCTCTCCATTATGCGATCTGATAATGTGTTGCACCAGCAATCTGGAACCATGAAAATGCTTCCCGTCACTGGTTATGGAAAAACCATTTGAGCCTGTTTCCTCTGCCGCCTCCATCCATGCCTGCCGTACTTTTTCGGGTGCATGCGCTCCAATCGTATCAAATGCTGCGGATGCTCTGTCCAGACAATATTGTTTATCAGCATCGTATACTTTCTGGTCAACAATATCAGAAAAAGTTCTAGCTGCATCACCAGATACACTTTGCCCCCCTTGTTTACATAGATATTATTTGATGAAGCATAGTCATTATTAATGCGCATTATATCCCCCTGTTATCCATCATCTAATATTAAAGTTTGGAATATTCTCGGTGTTCCATGGAGAATTGATGGACTTGGAATTCGCCTTAAACATCCCATTAGTGAAATCACCCTCATACAACCAATAACAAGCATATCCATCAATAATACTATCCCCATCAAAATCTAACGAATCCTTATCTGCAAGCTGCATAGGAGAATTCTTAAAATACGCAAATCGCCTTCCCGCATACCCAACTTCAATAGTAATTACAACCAACCATGAGCCACCATGGTCTAACGCAGTTGCAGTCTGATAAAAAGAACCTGAATGCTGTATTCTTTCCCCATCTGGCTGATCTTCAGAATAGACACCATAGATATAGAAATCGGTAAGCGGCGCTGCCGGAGTCTTTATGGAATTATTGCCCTGTGCAGACATATCCTCCATCATAAGGGCAACATTCTCCATGTCGAGATTCAAATCATCCAAGTCCACAGGTTTTTCATGGTTTTTCATCCTTTCTTTCTTTAAATTTTGTCATTATGTAGACATAATAATATGATTTGCGCCAAAAGATTACAAGTTAATTTATGTAATGTACAACTTTTCGTCCCCATATAAAAGTCAAACATTCCATTTACTGTTCTTTCTGGTCGATTGGGTCGATTGGATCGATTGCGTTTCAACAACATTGCGTCTTCATTCTCGACAAAGCCGCAAAAAAAGATTATAGTTATTATAAGAGACTTCGGAACAACGAAAACGATAAAGGAGGTATTTATTATGGTCTACAAATGCAGTGTCTGCGGCTATGAGTATGACGAGGAGAAGGAAGGCAAACCTTTCTCTGAATTGACGGAATGTCCCATCTGCAAACAGCCGCCGGAGAAATTCAAACCGCTGGAGTCTGAAAAGCCCATGACAGCCTGTGCTGCAACGGAAAATGGGGACGCCTGTGCTGCCGGAAATTCCGATTTAAGCTATCCGAAAGATACCCGAAAGACGGACAGCGACTACCGCTACATGAATGAAATTCATGAAATGGCCGTCACTGGAAAATCGGCGATCGAGGCCATGGGTACACGGATGAAGATGCCGAATTGGGACGATGTACTGATCCTCGGCGCGCAGTTAAACCCGATGCCCTTAGACGAACACGACGAGGTATCCTTACAGACCGTAATTGGAAAGCATGCAAAGAAACCGATGACGCTCTCCATGCCGGTCTACATTTCACACATGTCCTTCGGCGCCCTCTCCCGCGAGACAAAGATCGCGATGGCAAAGGGAAGCGCCGCCGTAGGAACGGCGATGTGCAGCGGGGAAGGCGGCGTCCTTCCGGAAGAGAAGGCTGCGGCCTGCAAATACATATTCGAGTATGTTCCTAATATGTACAGCGTGACCGAGGAAAACCTGAAAACATCAGATGCCATAGAGATCAAAATCGGTCAGGGAACGAAGCCGGGCATGGGCGGCCATCTGCCGGGCAGCAAGGTGACGCCGGAGATTGCCAAGATCCGCAATAAACCGCTTGGAGAAGATGTCATCAGTCCTTCGAAATTTCCCCGCATCAACAATGCCGACGATCTGAAGGGTGTGGTGGCGGATTTACGCATGTTAAGCGACGGCAGGCCGATCGGTATCAAGATCGCCGCGGGCAGGATTGAAAAGGATCTGGAATTTTGCGTCTATGCAGAGCCCGATTTCATCACCATAGACGGACGCGGCGGTGCGACGGGAGCCTCTCCTGCCATCATCCGCGATTCCACCAGCGTACCGACGCTCTATGCCCTCTACCGCGCGAGGAAATATCTGGATTCCATCGGATCGGATATCGATTTGGTCATCACCGGCGGCTTACGGGTATCCTCCGACTTTGCCAAGGCGATCGCCATGGGCGCGGACGCTGTCGCCGTCGCCTCTGCAGCCATGGTGGCGGCGGCCTGTCAGCAGTACCGCATCTGCGGCAGCGGCATGTGCCCGGTGGGCGTGGCTACGCAGGATGAAAAACTGCGTGAACGATTACACATCGACGCCGCAGCGAAAAGAGTAGAGAATTATCTGAAATGCTCCGCAGAGGAGTTAAAGACCTTTGCAAGGATTACCGGGAATAAAGATATCCACGGGCTGTCCGTGGACGATCTGTGTACCATCAGCAGGGAGATATCGGAGCACACCAATATTCCGCATGCAGGCTCGGCGCAGTAAAAATAAAATAAACCTCTATCGTAAAATCAACACAGTGCAAAGAATGACCTCCAACTACCCTATAAAAGCAGGCGTTTGGAGGTCATTTTTCTCATTTCATTACTGCCTTATGCGAAAATGAAGCGCAAGTGCCAACCCACATCGCATTGCGCTCTTTATGTTTAAATCGTCACCAGCTCGTACTGATCCGTGCCCAGCCCAAGCTTCACCGCATGGGCGATACAGGACTTCCATTCGGTGTCGGGGTGCGTCATATAAAAATGGTCGTGCCCCGCTTCGTTTCCGTGTTTATGGAGATTTTCTCCCAGCACGCTCGCCTCCACCGGAGCCATTTTATTACACAGATCGGCGCAGGCCTGATCCAGCGCCACCGGATCGAAGGATGCCAGCATACCGACATTGGGAATGATCGGAATATCATTTTCCGCATGACAGTCACAGTTAGGCGACACGTCGCAGATCAGTGACACATGGAAGCAAGGTTTGTCCTTGCAGACCGCCCATGCGTACTCTGCCATCTTATAATTTAACATGGCAACAGTGTCCTCAAAGTTTGCGGCGATTGCATCCTTCGGGCAGACCGCCAGACATCTTCCGCAGCCCACGCACTTGTCATGGTCGATATGCGCCTTGCCGTTCTCAATGATGGGCCCGCCGTGCGCGCAGATCCTGTCACAGGCACCGCAGCCCACGCAGAGGGACGGATCCACCTGCGGTTTCCCGTCGCAGTGTTGCTCCATCTTGCCGGCTCTGGAACCGCAGCCCATACCGATATTTTTGAGAGCGCCGCCAAAGCCCGCCATCTCATGCCCCTTAAAGTGCGTCAGAGAGATGAACACATCCGCATCCATGATGGCATGACCGATCTTTGCTTCCTTCACATACTCGCCGTCAATGGGCACCAGCGTCTCGTCCGTCCCTTTCAGCCCGTCGGCAATGATCACATGACACCCCGTCTGATAAGGAGAAAAACCGTTCACAAAGGCCGTTTCCAGATGATCGAGTGCATTCTTCCTGCTGCCCACATAAAGAGTATTGCAGTCCGTCAAAAAAGGCTTGCCGCCCAGTTCCTTTACATAGTCCGCCACCACCCTCGCATAATTCGGACGCAGAAACGCCAGATTCCCATACTCCCCGAAATGAATCTTGATCGCCGTATATTTATCCGTAAAGTCAATCGTCTCAAACCCCGCCGTCTTCATCAGACGGTGCAATTTCTGTAATAAATTCTCATGCTCCGTAGCCTTAAAAGATGTAAAATAAACCTTCGCCTTTTCCATATCCCATTTACCTCCTATATAAAAATGCAGAGAATGCCGTTTTTCAGGCATTCTCTTGAACGAAACTTAGAACTTCTAAAGCAGCTATGCTGCTTTTGCGAATGCAGCCTCTGCTGCTGAGCTGTAGAAGTTCTTTTCGTTCAGTCAAATTGTTTGAAGCGTTCGATCATCACCGCGTACTGTTCCTTGATCTTCAAATACAACCCAATGGTATTTTCCTTTTCTTTCTCAAATTCCTTAATGATATTATCGTAATTCCGTTCAAGTGTTGTCACCACGCCACGGTTGATCTTCCCCTTATCCGCATCGGAATTCATGATGTCAAGAATCTTTTCCTTGCTGAACGCTTCCTTATAGCTGCGCTTTCCGTACAGGGCGCTTAAGATGTCCGCCACCGCAATGATCTGCTGGGGCAGGGTCATGTCCGCCGCCGAAAGTCCCTTGTGATATCCTGTCCCGTCCAGCTTCTCGTGATGTCTGACCGCAATCTGCAGCACGTCGTCGTCCACCACGCCCTCAAGGATCATCTCCGTAATCCGCACATGCGCCTTCATCACCTTCATCTCATCGTCGCTCAAACGCCCCGTGGACTCCAGAATATGTAAGGGGATCGCAATCTTCCCCAAATCGTGCAGCAACGCGCCGTAGTGAAGGTCCCTGAGATCTTTACCGGAAACACGGGAAAGCCGGCCGAGCTGCTCCGCAAAATTCACCGTCGCCAGCGTATGGATTACGGTGTGTTCGCTTCGGAAATCAATGGTATAGACCAACATCTCCAAAAAGCCTTTCTTATACTGCTCGGAAAAGGCCCGTTTCGCCAAAAGCACATCCAGCTCCTCGCGGTATTTGCCGTTCATCAGATTCTCCGTGATGCCGTAGCACTTCTCCGCCTTCTGGAAGAGATCGAGCGCCGCGCCGGAAAACTTGACATTGCGGTATTTTGCAAAGTAATCAGGCTCCAGCTTCTCGTCCTTCAAATGCAGAACGGTGTCCATCTTATCCGCCAGATTTAAAAGTTCGATCACATGCAGATAACGGCTTTGTATCATACCGTAACGGTTATAATCCAGATGATGATAAAGAATGACCTCCGCCCTGTCTCCTATGGGAGACAGATATTTCAAAAAAAGGAAGCCATAAATCGAATGCGGCCAGAGATTTTTCGTTTCAAAATCGGTCACCTTCTTGACATCATCTTCCTTGTAAAGGCCAATGTCATGCAAAATGCCAAGCATGGTGTAATCCACCATCTCCTGCTCCGTGTACTTCTGATCCGTATAAGTATTTTCGTACTCCATCATCTTATATAAGATGTAGCCCGTGATCTCCCCGTGATCCATAATCTTATTATTGATGATGCCGAGAGTCTTTCGGATGATCTGATAGACATCCTTACTGCTGATAACGCTCATCTTCTCTTGTCCCTTCAGGTTTATAAGGGTATTCTACCATCATTTTACCAATTTGTCCTCATTTTTTTGTTTTCTGCACATAAAAAATCGTCGCTCGGCAGCGACGATTAAGAGAATGCTTCGCATTCTCCCTAAATGATTTACACTGTCGCACTTTCCTAATGGTTAAAAAATGGGGGACCTCAGTCCCCCGTCACTTCCCTGATCGCTTTTAGCACCGCATCGCGCCATTCACTTTTTTGAAAAACATAATCCATATCCTGTTGATCCGTATGATTGCCGCGGTAATAAAATGCCACCGGATATACTTCTGATGACATCCGCATATTCATTCCGCCGCCGCTTGCCCTATAAGTAATCTGCTTAACATCCGTTTCGATGCGCTCCGTCTTCCACAGATGCACCAGCAAAAAAAGACCTCTGTCGTTTGAAAAAGTCAGATAATCTCTGGTGACATACGCTTTATTATGCCCCTCCATGAGGCTTTTCCAATCAACTTCCCGCACCTTTATCTCCGGGTCTTCTCCCAGTATCTGCTGCGCCATAGTCTCCCGATCCGACTGCGTCATCGACTCCAGACAACGTTTGATATTTTTATCGTAACGCACCACCGCACGGCTTAAGAAAATGCCAAGCCATGTAAAAAAACCGATACAGGCCCCGATCAGCAGACTGGCCGGCATACCCGTCCAGAACTCCGGTGCCCCGTTTGCAAGACCACTGATCATTGATATGATCGGGCATATGAGTGTGATCGCCACCCATATGAGCGCCGCCCTGCCATTCTCCCGCTTTCTCTCCTGCCTGATCCACTCCATCTCCTTGCCCAGCCATCTGTTATAAGCGGTATCCATATGATATCCTCCTCTTTCGCTAATTAAGTTCATACTCAGAGATGATCATTCTCCCCGAGGCGCTGTCGTCCGCATCCAACCTCAGGGAATATTTCCCCTTTTCCCATACGCACGCACCGCTCTCCCAAATCTCCGGCTCTGCACCCACTTTCGCGGAAATGGCTTCCTTCGTCATTTCAGAAAGCGGGATGTCCTGAAACGATGTCTGATCCGAATCTTCATGAAACGCTGCCACTTCCAGCTTGGATATCACACATTCCGGCAGCGGCTTTTTGCCCCAGTCATTCGCATTGTAGATGGTAACGTTCGCATAGGCAATTCCATCCTTCACTAAAATAAGCGGATAATAGGAATGCGAATCCGCCTCCGCTGTCGTATCAATGACCTCAGAATAGTAATAACCTCCCATATCGCTCATAAATTCGCCATGCTCACGATCCGAAAGTTCATATCCTGCCTGCAAAAGCTCCTGCACCTTCGTCTCTCCCGGAATAACCGTGACATTCCCCATACGGAGCGGATAAGGTTCTCCGGAAAAGACGTGGTAGTGATCTAAGAAATAATAAGCAATGCCAAGGATCACAAAAAATACAATCGTCCCTATCGTCGAAAGCAGCTTCTTTTTCTTTCCCTCCGGCGTCTGTTCCTCAGCTTTCCTTACCTCTTCCTTGTCAATGATCTCCATGATTTTTACGCACCTCCATTGCAATATAATTTGTTTCATTCTATCACAATGCCGTTTGGGAAATTTTCTTCTGTCAAAATTAGGGGATATTCTGTCAAAATTTTTCTGCATAGCCGATTGTAGTCCGGGGTTCCCGTTTTGTAAACGAATTACACATGCTGAAAACGGTCTGTTTTAACGTTGCGTCTTGCCAAACATATGTTCTTGTGCTATGCTGGATAGGAAGGGAGGCCGTCATGAACCGCACCTATCTCTGCATCGACTTAAAATCCTTCTACGCCTCGGTGGAGTGCGTGGAACGGGGCCTTGATCCCATGACCACGAATCTGGTAGTTGCCGACCCCACGCGGACGGAAAAGACCATCTGTCTGGCTATCACGCCCGCCATGAAAGCGCTGGGGATCAAAAACCGCTGCCGTGTCTTCGAGATCCCGAAATCCGTAGACTATATCACCGCGCCGCCCCGTATGCAAAAGTATGTGGACATCTCTGCGGATATCTATGCCATCTATCTGAAATATATTTCAAAAGATGACATCCATGTCTACTCTATCGACGAGGCTTTCATGGATGTGACGGATTATCTCGCGCTCTACCGACTCTCCGCCAGACAGCTCGGCCTGCAGATCATGCAGGACGTATATCTCCAGACCGGCATCCGGGCGACCTGCGGCGTCGGCTCTAATCTGTATCTGGCAAAAGTGGCGCTTGATATCACCGCTAAGCACGCTGACGACTTTATCGGCGAACTGGACGAGGAGAGCTACCGCCAGACCCTCTGGACGCACAAGCCCCTCACCGATTTCTGGCGTATCGGCACAGGTATCGCCAAACGGCTTGACCCTTTCGGTATCCGCACCATGGGAGATATCGCCGCTGCCGACGAGGATCTCCTATACAAATTGTTCGGGGTGGACGCAGAGCTATTGATCGACCACGCATGGGGCAGGGAACCCGTCACCATCGCAGATATCAAAAATTATCGTCCCCACACCAACTGCCTTAGCAGCGGGCAGGTCTTGGGCTGTGACTATCCCTTTGACAAAGGGCTGCTCATCGTCAAGGAGATGATGGACCTTATGTGCCTTGATCTGGTGGAAAAGAATCTGGTCACCCGCTCCGTCACCCTGTACGTGGGCTATTCCAACCACCTGAACGTCCCTTCCGCCCACGGCACGACTGATCTGGAGACAGACACCAATGCAGACCTCATCCTGATTCCTGCGGTATCAGCCCTCTATCGAAGGATCGTCGATCCTGCATATCCCATCCACCGCGTCAACATCACCTGCAATCACGTGATGCCGGAGGAATACCATCAGTACAATTTTTTCGTGGATGCCGCAGAACTTGAAAAAAACCGCAAGGTACAAAAAGCCGTGATCGATATCAAGAATAAATTCGGTAAGGACGCCATCTTAAAGGGCATGAATCTGCAAGAAGGCGCTACCACCAGAGAACGGAACCATCAGATTGGAGGACATAAAAGTGGCGAATAAACCAAGACGAAAAATGCCTATCGAAGAAAGGGCCAAACAGTTCATGCCTTTTGCGGCGCTGCGGGGGCTGCCCGAGGCGCTGGCCGCTAAGGAGAAATGTCTCCCATCAGCTCCTCCACCTCCGCCTCCGTCATATAAGCCACGCCCGTAATTTTACCGTCCTGTGAGCGGACGGTCTTGATATTGATCTTACCTGCAGGGTTCATGCTCAGCGTATAGGAGGACCGGTTCGGCATATGAAGATCCAGAAAGAGATTGACAAGCTGTCCCTCATAATAATAATTTTTTCCGTTTTGGGTAACGCCTACCGACCGGTACTGTGCCTGCAGTTCCTCCTCCATCGCTTTCTCCAGAGCGTCCAATTCTTCATCCATGCCCAGCTCATCATAGAGTACCGACTGGAATTTCCACTTTTCATCCGCCAGCGCCCGGTCAAGCCATTTTTCCAGCACAGCCTCCTCCATCTCATCCGCCAGCACGGAGAAAAAGGCGATATCGTCGTCCTCATAAAACTTCTCCGCAAAGGACTGCATCAAGGGACTGTCTGCGTTAAGCTGCCACACAGCGGCAGAAAAGAAAGCGATCTCCCCATCCGCATAAATCCTGTTAAGCCATGCTTCCTGTTCTTTCTCGTCCAGTTGACCAAATGCAATATGAAACATGGGAAGACTACGCCCCTTGTAATACTTTTCTAAGTCCTCAACCTTTGCTACCGCCGTTTCCTTCCCTGATATCTGTTCATTCGATTCCGGAATTTCTTTCTCTTTTTCGCCATTTTTCATTATGACATCATTTGTTTTCCCCTGCGCTGTGATTTTTCCCCTGTCATCCACTTCCTTCGTTTTATCCGACGCAGAGAACGCCGCTTCTCCATCGCTGATCTTATTCGTTTGCTCTGCTGTTTTAATTTTTCCCGGATTCGACATTTCAGCCTTTTCTGACTGCACTTTAGCCCCATCCGGCTCCGCTGCCACAGTCGGGAATACCCCGATATAAACCGCTCCCCAAACGACACACACAGTCAGCGCCGCCGTAATGATTCTCGCCCTCTTTGTTCTCTTTCCACAACTCATGATTGCACCCAGCCTCTCTTTCAGCAACTCCTTATTCGCACTCATGGTAACGGCAGCAAAAGGCTCCCTGAATTTCCCGACTGCCGCCATCGCGCCTAGCAATGTTTCCCCATAATCCTTAGCCTGATCGTATCCCGTTCTTCGCAGCACTGCCTCGTCGCAGGCAAACTCGCAGGCTTTCTCAATCTCCCGCCTCATCACGTAGACTAGCGGATTAAACCAGTGCAGGCAGACCGCAAGCTGTACCAGCCATTTATACCAGATATCCCGCCGCCTGTAATGCGTCAGTTCATGCAAAGTAATATACTGAAATTCTTTCTCCGAAATATCCGCACGCGGCAATACGATGCAGGGATGGAAATACCCCACCAGCATCGGCGAAGCGACGAGCGGATTCACGCAAAGTTCTATCGGTCTGCCAATTCCCATCTCCTGCGCCGTCACCGCAAGCTGATCTAAAAACGCCGTGTCACTGACAGGCCCCGCCCCTGCCGTTACAAATCTGATATAACTTTGATACGCCGTTATTTTTCGAATCAGGATACCCAAAGCCGCCGCCAGCCAGACGATCCAGAGATATGTTCCGGCGATGTCCGCCGCCTTCGCAGCAACTGAATCATTCGCCAAAAAGGCACCGTCCTTCCAATGCGCTTCCTGATCAATCAGGCTGCTCTCTGGCTCCTGCAAATCAGAAACTGCCGCGCTTTCATTTCCATAAACGCTTCCGTTATCCTCCAAACCTTCCTCTTGAATTTCTGCAGAACTCTCCCCTGTTTGATGTACCTTTCTCGTCGTTTCTGTCATCTGTATCATCACGCGCTCCGCCGCCTGATACGCCCGTCCCATCAGGCTTACCTCCGGCCCAAAGGGAAGGACCAGCCGCAGAATGACGACCAGCCAGATATAATACTGCCACTGTCTGCCAAGTTTCTTTTTCCAGAGCCGCCCGCCAAGAAGCAGCATCAAAATCAGAAGCATCCCTGACAGGGACATGGACAAAATTTTCCCCAAAATAAGATTCATGATTTTCACCCTTTTTCTCTCCATGCCAGAACCACAAACCCACAATTAAAAATCAGCACATCTCTGTGATTTTTCAATCTTTCCGCCTTCCTTCCAAAAGCGCTTTCAGCTCCTCATACTCCTCCTCCGTGAGCAGGTCTCCAGCGATCAGATTCGTGACTAACCCTTTGACACTCCCCTCGTAAACCTTGTCAATAAAATGTCGGGTCTGTCCGGTTTGATATGCCGCCTCCGAAATAAGAGGTACATATTCATTGCGCCGTCCGATCTTCGTAGCGCTCAGATACCCCTTGCCGACAAGTCGGGATAAGAGGACGATGAGCGTGTTTTTTTGACAGGGTTTTCCCTGCGCCGCCAGCGCTTCCATAAGATAGGAAAACAAGGTCGTTTCCTCCGGATTTTCCCAAATGATCTTCATAATTTCCAGTTCCGCGTCGGATAGTTTTTGCAGCATAATCATCCTCCCTATGTATAACAACTCGTTATGCTTATAATATAACGTCCTGTTATACTTATGTCAAGAGGTATTCTATAATTTTTATAAGGTGACTTATCATGAAAAGCCCTAATACATTACTTTTTGATTTGGATGGCGATTGGTATCAGTTTAGCAAAAGCGTAAGGTCAGAAAATCACCGGAAACTCTGCCGCAAGATAAATTCCGCATATAAAAGAAACCACATTGGCAACCAGCGCATAAATACTTGTTTTCCAGAACGGAACCGGCTTTTCGCCGAATCTGTTAAGCAAAACATTATGTAGCACGACTTCTATAAAAAACACAATTACTTCACCCCAGAAATAAAAAACCATGAATGCCAGAAATCCGCTCTCGTAATTAACGATATTCAACATTACGTTTAGAATGATCTGCGTCACGATATTGACACCCGTAATCAGGATGAGCTGACACTTTTGGCGAAAACCGAACAATAAAGCGATTCCTAATTCAATGAGGACCGTAATGGCAGCGCGAATGAGCAGGGATAAAAATTCTCCGGCATAATTATAATTCTTTTTCGCAATCAGAACGGGCGTCTGTGTTCCGGCAGGGGTCGGCACAACACCATCCATATCGACCGAAAAATAACTGTCAAAGGCATAGCGCTCGTAAATGCCGCTGACTGCATAAGTATCCGTTTCCGGGTAATAAAGGAGAATTTTAAAGGGATTGGGCGGGTAATATCCCCAACACAGCACTTTGCTCTCACTGCACGGCCATACTTCCTGTAAAAAATAGTAACCGTCCACATCCTGATAGTATGCGAAGGCCTCCCAGATTTCCCGATCCAGATTTCCAATTTCCTTATGTGCCGCATCGCCATCCCATGCCCTTGCCGGCCCCGTGGAAGCGGATTCAGACAGCAATGTACCATAACAGGTTTCATCCCCCATGTTTTTAAATGTGATCGTAACAGACGGCTTTGGCCCGATATCTGCTCTTGCGGTAACAGGGAAAAAGAAGAATGTGATAAAAACAAGCAGGAAAAATAGGACTGCCTGTCGGCCGATTCGTTTTCTCATTTTGTTTCCTCCGGACGTTTTCTTTCATTTTATCATAGATAACCCTGTTTGTAACAAAAATAAAATTAGGTATTGACTCTTCCGTAACGTCACGGTTTAGGCTAAAATCGAAAGGAGGAAAAATCGCAAACTGCTTCGACAGGGAGGTAACATGAAAACCATTAAAGAAGTGTCTACGCTGACCGGTTTAAGTATTCGGACGCTGCGGTATTATGACGAAATTAATCTGTTAAAACCGACAGCATTCACGGAAGGCGGTTATCGGCTCTACGACGACAAGGCGTTAGAAAAACTGCAGGAAATCATGTTCTTGAAAGAATTGGAGCTTCCATTGACAGAGATTAAGAAAATCATGGATGACCCCGATTTTGACAAAGAACAGGCCTTAGCCGCTCAAAAATCTTTATTGGAGCGCAAACGAAACCGCCTAAACGGAATCATTGAACTGATCACAGACGTTATGAAAGGAGTCAATACTATGAGCTTTGGAGCATTTAACAACGATGAAGTGCAGCAGATCGTAGATCATACTTTGGCTTGTATGTCAAAGGAAAGTCTGGAGGAACAGGTGAAAAAGTTCGGAAGCATGGAACAGTACAAGGCGCATTTGGCATCGGGCTTTGCCAACGAGCAGGCTGTCGCAGATCTATTAAAGTGGTACGGCAGTAAGGAAAAGGCAATCGAAGCCGTTATGCAGGCAACCGGGAATCCGGAAGATATCAGACAGGAACAGGACGAAAATGTCAAAATCTATCAGCAGTTTATGGCCGCAAGAAAAGCCGGCGATACGGATATGGCACAGTCCGCCGTCAAGCAGCTTGCTGAGAATTATAAGTCCATGTTTGCGCTTGACAATGCCAGAAATATCCTGCTCGATCTGGCAACAGAATATCTGCAAAGCGGCAAGCTGGCGGAGGCAACCGACAGCCAGTTTGGGGAAGGGTGTTCTGAATATGTCGCTCAGGGTATTTTGCATTATTATGGCGTATAACGACATAAGCTGAAACACACACTTGTTCATAGGGATATTGGAAACCCTTGAATACATGAAACAAACTATTATCAGGCGGCCGAATCCGTATGTATGACGGAAACTGCCGCCGGGGT
This sequence comes from Lachnospiraceae bacterium UBA7196, assembly GCA_002490835.1. GTDB lineage: Bacteria > Bacillota > Clostridia > Lachnospirales > Lachnospiraceae > UBA3282. Next base: position 21,775 of record DKUU01000021.1, read on the forward strand.
GTCTACCCGAATATTCGGGTTCTATCCGTTTTGGATAAAGATTTATCGTCCATGCCTGGCGGCTTACATACGCTTGTCGGTGAAAACGGCAATAATCTTTCCGGAGGGCAAAGACAACGGGCAGCGATCGCCAGAGCCCTGCTCCACGACCGCTCCGTTCTTTTGGTGGATGAAGGCACCAGCGCCTTAGACCGCGAAAATGCAGACAGGATTGAGGAGAATCTGCTGTCTAAACCGGAGCTGACGTTAATTCTGGTCAGCCATCATCTGTCCGCGGAACAAAAGAAAAAGTTTTCACAGGTGATCGCGCTGTGATACCCTTTGTTTCCTTCCTCAGAAAATGGGAATGTCCTATATTTTTCTCTTTACATTCAGCACTTCCATCAACGCCTCCTGCAATACCCGCGAGACATTGATGCCGGCATGTTCCGCCTCGTAATTGAGCCAGCTTGGAAGGGCTACATTTCTTCTGACGGTTTTGTTATCTACCTTTTTTCTATATTCCGAAAAATCAACGTCCACATAAGTCAAAACACCCTTAGAGAAGTCAATCTCCTCCGTATCCTGCCTGACTTTCTCGATTGCTGCTTCTTGATCTGAAGGCAAGGGCAGTTCCTCATTATGATCCTCCATTGATATTCCTGTTAATCCAATCGCATCCCTTGCCATTTCAATTGCATCCGCAAAAGTATCTCCCTCTGTAAAAATTTCCAGATCAGGCACACATACTAAAAAAGGATGCGCAGAATCGTTATTTGTATTCAATATAAAAGTCGGGTACACCTGTTTCATATTATTCACTCCTTATCTCAAATTCCACTTTTTGATAATCAATTTTGCCAAGCTCTCATTCACTTCCTTGTGTCTTGGCACTTTTTCTATATCTTTTCCCCGTCTGTATATTTCATGGTTTCCGCCATGTCTTTCAAATGTAAATCCGGCATCTTCCAGTTTTTTGATCAAATCTCTTTGCTTCATAAATATTCCCCTTCTTATGTAGGATTATACACACTAATTGCGCAACGGTCAATTGTTATTTATTATCGTCCTGCGCTGTTTTATTTATCAGCCTGTTTGAAAAAGCTCTACACTGTATTTGCCGGGATCATCTTTGTCGATATAAACATTTGCATAGAAATCTTCTTTTCTCTTAAATGGCGACAAAACACAATAGTTACTTACTGCTTTGTATTCCTTACCCTCATAAACAAACCGACAGACGATTCTGCAGCTGGTGTAGTTCGCTACCCTGATCCAGACAGCCGGAATGATGTCCTCTATTTCGGAGTCCATACATATGCCTGAATGCTTCAGATTTTGCAATTTTTTCTTGTCATATACTAATTTACCCATGGAAGCCAAAAACAAGATCAGCCATACAGAAACATTGATCAACATGGGTTTCAATATAGTTGAACTAAAAAAATTCCCCACCAGACCAACAGCTAATTCAATCACTGCTACAAACAAAGTGACATTGGCACATATGGAGAATAAGTATTTTACAGGCTTGAAATTAGCAATCTGTTTCTCTTTAAAAAGATTGGAAATATTTTCCTCCGCTTTCCCTTTGTATTCTTCCGCCGAAATATGCTCCCCCGAAAAAAGCTCATTCAAACTAATCCCCAGAACATCGCACAAAGGCTGTAAAAGCGACACATCCGGCATTCCCCGTCCGTTTTCCCATTTGGAAACCGCCTGATTGGTAATCTCTAATTGTTCGGCGAGCTGTATTTGTGTCAGATTTTTGTCTTTCCTGCACTGCGCAATAAACGCACCTATTCTTTTTTGATCCATACAATAAATCTCCTCTGTTATATTTGACCGCAGTATATCAAAAAGAGAATCTATTGAAAACATACTATTCGTTGATTCCGTGCTAAACGCTTCGTTGAGCGTTTTACCCAAAACACTTCCGGACGATATTGCCGATTCGTTGGGATTATGCTATTATAACCTAAAAACGGAGGAATTGGCAATGCAGATTGTTCCCACGCTTAACTTTGGAGGAAATTGCCGTGAGGCAATTCAATTATACGAAAAGGCATTTAACGGAAAGATCACCTGTCTCGTCACATACGGGGAGGCAAATGACCCTGCCTTTCATCCCCTGCTGAAAGAAGATCAGAAAGACTATATCTATCATTCAGAACTTGTATTAAACGGACAGAGAATCATTATGAGCGATCATGTGGACATTGCCTTTCAGACATGCTACTCCAATTTTCTCACGATCATGTATGACACGGACGAAGAAGTGAAAAGAGCCTATGAGATCATGAAAGAAGGAAGCAAAACCATTTATCCGCTGGAAGCAACAGCCTATAGTTCCTGTCGGGTGGTTTTCGTTGATCGCTTTGGGATTCGTTGGGGGATTATGACGGAATAGATTCCAAAAATTACACCAAAGCGTACCGATAGAATCAACCCAATCAGGATGCCCGCTCTACTTTTTAACGCCGTGCATCACGACTCCATGCATCCCCACATGAATCACTATCAACACACAGATTAAATAAGCAGCAACCGAATGGAATGCCCCCGCATCAGATACATGAATCATATGTAAAAAAGAAACCTGCTCCGCCATAGCCAGCCCGCTCACAGGTACAAGAAACATAAACACAAAAAGCAGTACATTCACAAGCAGGCTTCCTAAACGCACGGCAGAATATCTTCCCTGAAAAAGACTTTTGTACCAGTTCCAGTTCAGCCCGTGATGCAGAAGAAACAGCAGGAATACCGCGGCACCGAGCCATTCATGCAGCGCGGCGCCGGTCCGTCCGCATACGATCTGCACCGGCAAGGCAATCAATAATAACAGATCGACCAGCATCTTTAATTTTTTCTTCATAGCGATACCGCCCCTTTATAACCCCTGCTGCATCAGCCAGATTTTCATCATCACCCTCTGCGGAAGGATTTTAGCCGCTGTATGTGCGAGTTTCGTATGAATCCCATAGACAGAAATATCCTTGTTTCTTTTGGCGTCGCGCAATGCTTTTGCCGCAACGTGTTCAGGTGATACCATTCCCACAAATTTTGTTGTAGCCTTGTCGGCTCCGATGATCGCCCTGTCGTACAATGCCGTACGCACCCAGCCGGGACAGACCGCTGTCACGGAAATACCCGTTCCCTTTAACTCCACGTTTAATGCTCTGGAATAATTGCGCACAAATGCTTTGGTGGAGCTGTAGACATTCTGATACGGCAGCGGCTGAAAAGCCGCCTGCGAAGCGATATTGATGATATGACTGCCCTTTGCCATATAGGGGATGGAAGCAAGTGTCATGGAAACGACTCCGCTGCAATTTAAGTCGATCATGTTCACCGTTTCCTGAATCGATAAATCCTGATAAGAGCAGAATTTGGCATATCCCGCACTGTTGACCAGATATTTAATTTTCGGCGCTTCCTCCTTCAAGATTTGCTCATATTCTGCGATAGCGGAAGCCTTCGAAAGATCAAGGGAATAGGTAACGATCTTACGGCCTGCTTTCTTTTTGAGTTCCTGCAGTTTCTGTTCATCTCTCGCAATCGCCCATATCTCGTCAATGTCCAGTTCTTTCCGTAACAGTTTGACAAATTGCTTTCCAATACCGCTGCTTGCCCCTGTGATGACCGCTATTGTTTTCATAATCTCCTCCTTACCCTCGTCCAAATCTATACTATTTATTATTTCCATTTTACACTAGCAAATAAAAAAAATTACGTCAACAATCATTTAGCCGCGGGAACGAAATTCTCTCGGCGTGATTCCATATGCCTTCCGAAATGCCTTCCCAAAATAAGAACTTTCAGAAAACCCGCATTGATAACAAATATCCGTTATGGGCAGGTCGCTGTTTCGCAAAAGCTTCTTTGCCTCATTCAGTCTGTAGGCGATCAGGTATTCGATGGGGCTTTGATTTAAACTGCTGCGAAAGCTTCGCATCGCTTCCCGTTCACTGATTCCCGCAGCGTCAGCAATCTGCCCCACGGTAATTTTATCTTTATAATGATTATGAATAAAGGACAACATATTGCGGATTCTGTCCTGTTGTTCAAACTTTACGGATGGATGCGCTTCCTTATTTGTCCGAAGTTCCTCTAACAATAAAAGCCATGTTTCAGACAAGATATTTCTGGTTTGAAATTCCATATTTTCATAGGATTGTAATTCCTTTAACTTCCATAGGTTAGAAAGAATCTTATCCGCGACCGGCCTCCCTTTTTTGATGATATAAACTTCAATCTGATGGTTGTTGATCACAGGAGCCAGATATTTTTTATCAAACCTGCTTTTGAAATGTCCGCTTAAAAATACCGGATGAAAAATATGATTGATTTCCAGCACCCGCTGTCCGGGAACCGCACTTTTTTTCATATCCATCACATTGCTGTTGATAAAGAATCCCTCTCCCTGACGGACAATGTATTCTGCGTCGAGCGTAATGATTTTACCGTCGCCTTCCTGCAGATACCCAAGTTCTAATTCTTCATGCCAATGCCATGGGACAATAAAATCTGTCAAATCGCGTTTATGAAGACAATAAGGATATTCCGTCGTCATTCCCTCGATCTGCTCCACCTGATTTTCGTCTACCAAAAATGGATTCATTTCTGTATCTCCCCGTCGGATAAATTGCGATTATTAGAATTATAATACCATAATTGGCGGTATATTTCTATATATAGTCTCTATAATCCTATTATATCCCGACATTTCCCTATATAATATTAGCAAAAGCAATTATTATTGTATCGAACTAAAAATGGGAGACTGATGATGGCAGCCGCAAATTTGAAATGTTCGTCGTTCCATCACAGGACTGCTTCGAAATGGAGGATATTATGGCAAACAATTTCAATTACTACGCACCGACAGAAGTGATTTTCGGCAGGGATGCCGAGTTGGAAACAGGAAAACACCTCAAAAAACTGGGAGCGTCTCACGTACTTTTGGTTTATGGGACAAGCAGCGCAAGCCGTTTGGGGCTCTTGGACAAGATCAAAACCGTCCTGACGGAAGAAGGCTTAGCCGTATCAGAACTAGGCGGAATCGTCCCAAATCCAAGGCTTTGCAAAGTATACGAAGGAATCCGTATTGGCAAAGAAAATCAAATTGACTTTCTGCTGGCAATCGGAGGCGGCAGCGCGATCGACACGGCAAAGGCCATCGCCTATGGATTGGCGGAGCCGGAACATGATGTTTGGGAACTGTTTGCGCGCAGCCGAACCGCCAAAAAATGTCTTCCCATAGCGTGCATACTGACGATTGCCGCCGCCGGCAGCGAAACTTCCAATAGCTGCGTCATCACAAACGAACAAACCGGCGAGAAGCGCGGCTATGGTAATAATCTTGCGCGTCCAAAGTTTGCTGTCATGAACCCCGCATATACCCTGTCGCTTCCCGCTTATCAGACGCAGTCGGGATGTGTTGACATTATGATGCACACCATGGAGCGTTACTTTACCAATAGCGGCAATATGGAGATCACAGACGCGATCGCAGAAGCCCTGCTGCGCACTGTTATGAAAAACGCTGTGATTTTACGTGATGATCCCGATAATTATGATGCCCGCGCTGAGATCATGTGGGCGGGAAGTCTGGCGCATAACGATCTCACCGGATGCGGGAATGACGGCGGAGATTTTATGACACATAAGCTGGAGCATGAAATGGGCGGTATGTTTGACGTAACGCACGGCGCTGGCCTTGCCGCGATCTGGCCAAGCTGGGCAAGGTATGTTTACCGAGACTGTCTTCCCCGTTTCGTCCGCTTTGCCAGAAATGTCATGGAGATTACGATCTCCGAATCAGATGTAGAGATTGCGGAAGCCGGCATATCCGCTATGGAACAGTTTTATCGCTGTATCGGTATGCCCACAAATCTGCGTGAGTTGGGAATCACGCCTTCTGATCAGCAGATTCTGGAGATGGCGGATCGCTGCATGGCTGCCTGCGGAAGCCGCACGGGTTCAGCAAAAAAATTAAAGGCGCTAGATGCGGTAATCATTTATCAAAATGCCCTCGGCTGAGTGGCTGTGCAGCGTTAGTTTGTCGGCATATAAGTATCCAGATACTCAGAAACTTTATCCAAGTATCGCGCGTATTTCTCATTGTCATTTTGCAAACCATGCCCCGAATGCTCACAGACAATATATTCATGAGGAATACCATACTGTGCCAGGGCCTGATCCAGCCTCTTAGAGGCACCAAACGCCTGCATCCTGTCCCACGCACCATAAGCACATACGGTCGGCACAGAATTTTCATTGATCCACATCTGCGCGGAAATATCCTTTACCTGTTCCAGATAAGTGCCGTCCGCAATCATCTTAGCCGTGATCTCTTTGCCCGCCATCGCGGAAAACAGACCCGCTATCCCGCTGTAATCCGCATTGGGATCAACAGGCTGCGGATGATCGGGATCGACGCCCATGTTGATCCAGTCTTCCAGATAGAAACAGGACGGACCAACCGCACCGAAGCACATTTTAACCGAAACAGGCGAGGTATCGGCGTCACGGTATGCGTAGAGCATGGCCAGCGCGTGCCCCGCCGAGCCGCCTGACACTGCCATTTTATCAATAGGATATCCCAACTTTTCCGCCTCCGCAATGACATAGGGAATGCTGTCTCTGATTTCCACAGACTGCGTATAAACATTGGCATCCGGATTTTCTTCGCTAAACAGCGTATAATTGATGCCCGCCGACACATAACCTTTAGCACAGAGCCATTGCAGCATCTCCGCATCGCCGCTCTTGTCGCCGCTGGTGAAACCGCCCGCGTGAAGGTAGACCACCAGCCCATAATTTTCCCTGCCGCTGTCAGCAGGAAGATAAAGGTCAAACTTATTTGCCTCACCGTTCCCGTAAGAAAAGTCCGTGTAGACCGTCCCCACCGAACTGTCCCACTGCGCCGCATACCTGCCTGCAAATGGATCTACTTTCATTTTTATAACAGCGGAAATGATAAATGTCGCCGTAAAAGCGCCTGCATAAAGAAATCCCCACATTACCCTGCCTCCCGTTTTTTCCTGTTTCATAAGAAGTTCCCTCCAAACAGTGTTCCGCCCAAAAACAGGTTCAATACGGCCCGCACTGCCAGCCGCCCCAAGACCGCGCCAATGACTATAAGCAAAATCAAGATAACCATGTGTTTCTGCGTGATTGTCATCTTCACACTCTCTCCCTCCTTGCCAAAGCTTTTATCAGGCAATATTTCAATCTTTCTATCTTGACGAAAAATATTTCCCGTGCTACGATGTTACAAATGTAACAGCGATAGTTTCACTTGTCAATGGGAGTGGTAAAAATGGAACAAAACGCAAAAAATGTTTCACCGTTTTGCAATGAAGGCCGTAACGTTTATGTAATAGAACATCTAACCGGTGCGCTGCTTGCGCTTTTGCGCAAAAAACCGCTAAATGAAATTTCCATCAGTGAATTATGCGAGGCGGCAGGCGTGGGACGGACGTCCTTTTACCGCAATTTTGAAACGAAAGAAGATATCCTGAAAAGACAGATTGAAACCTTATTTCAAGGCTGGATGAACGAATGGAAAAGCGATTCAAAAATGTCAATCGACCAGTCGATTTATCAGGTGTTCTCTCATCTGGAAGCAAACCGTGAATTTTACGGCCTGCTCCATAACAGAGGCTTAACTTATCTGTTAAAAGATATTCTTTTAGACATGTGTGGCTTTGATCCTAAGCAGGAAGTGGTCGCGGCGTACTCCTCCGCCTATGTCGCCTTTTTCCTATATGGCTGGATCGAAGTCTGGCTGCGGCGCGGGATGAAGGAGACGGCAGCGGAGCTGGCGGGGTATCTGCGCGCCGCCACCCCGCCTCCTTCTTTTACGCCTCGATCATCTCCAGCAGGCTGTCCGTGATTTCCGCCATATTAGCGGATACCGCTTTCGTGTTCTGGGAAATATCCACATTCTCCATCACCACGCTGGAAATCTGCGTCAACTGTTTGACTGCCGCATCCACGATCGACACGTTCTGCGCAACCATGTGGGAGATCTCTTCCACATCCTTTCTGGACTTTTCAATATTCTCTACCACCACACCGAAGTTACTCACCGTTTGATGGGTAATGTCCTGCCCTTCCTTGACAGCCTTCAGGGAATTGGTGATCAGATCGTTGGTCTCCTTCGCCGCCTGCGCGCTCCTTGCAGCAAGTTCGCCTACCTGAGAAGCCACCACTGCAAATCCTCTGCCCGATTCGCCGGCTCTGGCCGCCTCAATAGATGCGTTCAAGGACAGCAGATTGGTCTGTTCGGCAATGGAATTGATCTCATCGATGATTTTTTCAATCTGCATGGACATATCGCTGATCTTCTGCATAGAATTTTGCAAAAGTGTCATCTGCGACTGCGTCGCTACGATTTCTCCGGTAGTCGCCGCCGATGCCGCGGTAATATCGTTTGTCGCCGCCACGTTGTTGTTTAATTCCTGCGTGAGCTGCTCCATGATCTTCTCCAGATCGGAAACCGCCTGTTCCTGTCTCTCCGTGCCATTGTAGATACTGTTTGCATTCTCCAAAGTTTTTCCGGACACCTCGCTTAATTCCCTGCACGCGTCCTTCACATTCTGAATCAACATCCGGTTATTCTCTACATCCTGTTCCTGCTGACTCATCAGGTTTTCGTTCTCCCGCATATTGTGGCAGATACTCTCCACCATTTTATTGATGCTGGCGGAAAGCTGTTCGTATTCCGGCGTACCGGTTTCGTCTATGGTAATATCAAAATTGCCCTCCGCAATTTCCTTCGTACCGTTGGTGATATTATTGATCCCCTGCACGATTTTGCTGTCTACCATCCGGTTGATCATAATAAGCAATGCGCCGAAAATGATAAGCATACTGAAAGACACGATGAACGTCTGGTTGCGGCGCGCTATATAATATTCCGAAGCGGGAAGGAAGGTGCCGATGATCTCATCCCCATTTTCTTCGGCATAGTAGTATCCGGTTTTTCCATTGATCTTTGCCTTGCCCTTTCCGGCAAATTCCTGAGGGAAACCGGCATCGGACGCAGGCTTGCCAATCATCGCTGCGTCAGGATAGGCAAGCAGCAGGCCGCTTGCTTTATCAATCGCATAGACAAATCCATTCGTACCGAAATCCATCTCACCCAGCACCACGGATATATCCGTGCCCGCCAGCGCGTTTTCCAAAACCTCCGGACGAACACCTACCTGCACCAGACCCTTCGCATCCTTTCTGGCTACGCCTATGTACTGCATGATGATCCCTTCCGCCACATTTGCCTGCGGTTCCTGCACGAGCTCTATGGACGGATCATCCACGATCACCATGAAAGCATTTGACTGTTCGCCGCTCTTCATATCAAACCCCACATAGGCATCGATCGTACTGCTGGTGATTATGCCGTCCTCGTCGATCACATGAATCTCATTCACCATCAGCCTTTCCTTAATCTCATTCATCTGTTCCGGACTATCCGCGATAGCGGGCGCCGCCCCTAAAATATCAGCAAAAATACGTGCCTTGGCCAGATTATTCTCTCCGAGGTTCTTCGTCAGCTGCATGATATTCTCCTCGTTATCAGCCAGCTTTTCCCGCACGTCAGCCAGTTTATTTTTGCTGGAGAGCGTATTGTTGTAATTGTTTGTGACCGTCTGCAGCGTAAAGATTGCGACAATGGTTACCGTCAATGCCACGATCATGTAGATAAAGAGCCTTTGCGTAAAAATTTTTTTCATACTGTCATCCGCATCCTTTCCCACAGTTTACACAAATTTGTGACAACCTAAACTTCGCAAATGAAGCTGATTTTGTCACATTCTATCTATAATTGTATATTCTGTTTGTTCATTTTTCAAGAATTTTTGACATTTACATGATTGTTTTTGTCAGTTATGCCAATATTTTACGCGCAGACACTCCATTTTACATTGTTTTCGGCTCTACATACTGATCGTCTCCACCACCGACATTTCCCTGATCCTCCGCACAGGCCCCCTCATAGCGGCAATTGCCGAAGCGATCATCACCGCCGCGATCACGACACATTCCTTAAACGGCATCTGCCACGCACCGCCCCATCTTTCGATGATTGCCCAGCGGTACAGATAATAGTGGATGGGCAGCCCCAATAAAAGCCCTTCCGCCAATCCGCCCGCAAGATAAGTAAGCGTCTCCGCCGCCACCATGGTCTGCAGCTGCCTGATACTGATGCCGATTGCTCTCATGGCGCCGTACTGCCGCATTCTGGCTGCCACGCTCATGGCAATGCTGTTGATGATGTTAAAGGCCGCAATCAAAGCAACCACCGCCAAAAAGCCGTAGACAAACAAGGCAAAGGAAAAATAGACCGCTTTTGCTTCCTCAACATTGACCGTGCCCGGCGCGTCAGGCCGCAGCCCCACAAGCGCGTGCCTCATAAAATCAATTCCGATACCGAATCCCAGAAACAGAATAATACTGAATGCAAAAGAGGATGTCAGCAAAATCAGGTTTTTCTTGCTGCCCGCCGCATGATGCAGCCCCAAGGCCGTCTCCACACGCATCCGTCCCGTGTGCGCCGCCCGCTTCGCCGCAAACACCGTATCGGCATTACCGGAAACCGCCGTCCAGGGTGAAACCTTCGAAGCCTTGCGCGCCGGTCTCCGACTTGCCAAAAGCACGGTCAGCAGACCGATCATACTGCCAAAAACCACCCCCGGCAGACTGATGCCAAATCCCGGCATTTCCGAAAACCATTTAGGCGCCAGTATCTGTAACATCCGGCACAATCCCCACACTGTCACCACACTGAACAAAAGCCCAAGCGGTATCGCTTTCAGGCACCAGAAAAGCGCCTCCATGCGCACATAGCGCCGCACCTGTTTTGCTGTCGCTCCCAGACACCGCATCATCCCGAAAAATTCCGTCCTCTGCGCCACGCTGCTGTTCATACTGCCCAGAATCATCATCATACCGCTGACCGCCACCAGCACTGCCAGCACAAAAGCAATCAGATACAGCATCAAAATATAATGATCGCTGCTCTGCATCATAGCACCCATCACCTTTGCATTTTCACTGACTCTGTCTTTCGGGATGTGCAGCTGCCCGCAGATATCCCTGATCGCCTTCTGTATCCTGCAATGCGGTACAAACTCCACATAAGAAACAAAGTCTTCTTTTTGTGTCGCCTCCCGAAAACAGGACAAATAGGTCTCTGTATTCATAAAAAGTCCAAAGGCGTCCGCCTGAAGCAGCATGGAAGTGTCTTCCACAATGCCGCTGATCTGAAAGCGAAGAACACCGTCAGGCGTTTCTACCTCCACCTCGTCCCCCACGGAAACGCCCAGTCTGACGCGCATACCTTCTGTCACAAGCGCCTGCCCCGTTTCTTGCGGGAATTTCCCTTCCAAGATAGAAACGCTGGGAAATAAGGCAAAAAACGTTTCATCATAGCCACAGAGAAGGGTCTGTACGCCTTCCACTTTATAATCCCTATCCAGCGCATAGTTGGCCGCCGCATAGCGGGTGAGCGTTTTCACTTCGGGCCTTGCGGCAAGCATCATCGTCTGCTCCTCGTTAAGCTCCCGAAACATCACGTGCCATGCGCCATCCTGCATAACTGCCAGATTTTTCTGACTCTGCAAAAACATATCCGCCATGCCAAAGATCGCAGCAATCAAAAAGACGGAAATTACAATACACCATCTGGTCATGCGGGTCTGTCTGCGGTGAATCTTTGCCAAAATGGGAATCAGATTAAGATAATTTTTCATTGACATTCCCTCCCAAATCGCTCAAGATGCCGTCCGCCACCTGCATCACCCTGTCTACGGATGTGATCAGATTCGGATTATGGGTGATCATTAAAATGGTCTGCTGGTACTGTCTGGACGCCTTCGTCAGAAGTTCCATCACTTCCCTGCTGTTTTTCCGATCGAGATTCCCGGTCGGTTCGTCCGCCAAAATCAGTTTCGGTCTGGTGATCAGCGCTCTGCCGATCGCCACTCTCTGCTGCTGTCCGCCGGAGAGCTGTCCCGGCAGATGCCCGCGTCTCTCCTGTAAGCCCAGCACTGCCAAAATTTCTTCCACCTGCCCGACATCCGGTTTCTTATGATCCAATAATAAAGGGAAAATAATATTCTGTTCCACGTTGAGTTCGGGAATCAAATGAAACGACTGAAAGATAAAACCGATGTTGCGGCGTCTGAAAATCGTGCGTTCCTCCTCCCCCATTGCAAAGAGATTTTGTCCGTCAATCAATATCCTGCCGCCTGTCGGCTCATCCAGCGCGCCGACACAATTTAAGAGGGTGCTTTTGCCGGAGCCGGACTCCCCGATCACCGCCGCAAACTCCCCCTTTTTAAGCGTAAATGAGACATGTTTTAAGGCTTCCACTTTCGCTTCGCCTGTTCCGTAGGTCTTACACAGATCCTGTACTTCCACGATTTCCATGGTATCACTGCTCCTCCTTTCAAATCTGCATTGATTGCGAAACTCATTCTCAGTTATCGAAATTGTACAACCGTCATAACCAACGCAGACGCGCTTTCGCTCCATTCCGAGCGTAACAGACGCTAAACTCGTAAAGAACCTCGTTAAGCGCTGACGCTCTGCAAGGGTCTGCTTATGGTTATGACGGTTGCACAATTAATCCACCGTTATGAGGAGTTTCGCAAGTTCCTGCCTTTACATCAAAAATGATAGCAGAAACATCTTACAATCTCGTGAAAGCAACCTTACAAATCTGCAAGGAAAGAAAGAGTAAATTCCGCCCCCTCCCCCGGCTTACTGTTTACCGAGAGGATGCCGCCCTGTCCTTCCACAATGGACTTAGCAAGGGGCAGTCCCAGTCCGATACCTTGTCTGCCGCCTTCCTTGTTACTGCGGTAAAACCGCTTGAAGATATGGTGAATGTCTTCCTGCGCAATGCCGCAGCCGTCATCCGCCACCGACAGCCGAAACATTGCCGGGGAGCTTTCCCAAAAAACCGTGACTGTACCGCCCGCATCGGTGTGATCCAGCGCATTCTTGATCAGATTAGACACTGCTTCTCTCGTCCATTCCCTGTCACAAAAAAGCATCTGCGCCTCGTCGCCTTCCATGATAAGCCGCTTTCCTTCCTGCCGCGCCCTTTCGGACAGATCGGCGGCCGCACTTTTCGCTAACTCAGCCGCAAAAACCCACTCCTTTTGAAAGACAATACTTCCCGCATCGATGCGGCTGACCTTTAAAAGCGTCTGCACAAGCTGTTCGATCCGATCAAGAGACTGCATGGTCTTTTGGGAAAACCGCTCCACCGTCTCTTTGCGGTCCGGCTCCTGCGCAATGATCTCCGTGTACATATGCAGGGCCGCCAGCGGCGTTTTTAACTGATGGGAAATGTCAGAGATCGTGTCCTTTAAAAAGACTTTCCGCTCCTGTTCTTTTTCACCCTGCGCCCGCAGCGCCACGGCCAATTCCTCTACCGCCGAGAACAACTGGTAGATGCTCCCGTTCTCATTCTGCGGCAGATGCCGTTCAAAATGCCCATCGGCATACTGCGTAATGATATTCTCCGCCTGCCGGTACAGCTTCTCCCGCTTCCATAAAAATCGAATCGTCATGCCAAGCAAAATAACCGCTAATATGACTCCTATGCCGGCTGCGATCCGCCCAAACAGCCGCACAGAACGATCTATGGAGGGAAACAGCCGAAAAGATACGACCTGCGTGTGTCCGAGCTGCGCTAACAATTTTGCGCCTTCCCCACTGGGTTCTGCGCCTCTGACTGCCTGCGCGATCGAGGCACGGGGAACGCCCTGTTCCATCAAAGAAGCAACTATGGTCTGCTCCCGTTCAAAAAGAAGCTGCTGCGCCTCCCTTCCGTGAAGCCACGAAAGAAAAAGTGTCAGCAGCAAAAATGCGCCGAATAATGCCGTTAAAATTGTAACGTAAAATCGCGTGTTTTTATCCTGCAATATATTCATTAGTACCCTCCGCAAATCCAATCGGAGAATGCCGCTTTTTGGGCATTCTCCTGCGTGAAACTTAGAACTTCTCCGCGATATGCCCTCTGGCATGAGCGGCTAGAAGTTCTTTTCACATTTCCATTTGTATCCGAATCCCCGCACCGTCAGCAAATACTTCGGATGAGAGGGATTGTCCTCAATTTTTTCCCGCAGTCTGCGGATATAGACAGATAATGTATTATCATCCACAAAACTGCCGTTTCCGTCCCAGAGCGCATCCAGTATCGTATTCCTTAAAACAGTCTGCCCCGCATTGCGGACAAGCAGACAAAGCAGACGGTATTCCCCAACTGTCAGCTCCAACGGACGATCCTGTAAGGACGCGCTGCCTCCTAGCAGATCGATGGACAACGGCCCGGAAGTAAGCCTGTTCGCGCTGTCTTCCCCGCTGATCCCGCTCCGTCTAAGCAGCGCCCGGATTCGGGAGCATAGTTCCCCCAGCTTAAAAGGTTTTGTGATATAATCGTCCGCGCCGCCGTCCAGCCCGCGGATCACATTGACCTCCTCATCCATCGCCGTCAAAAAGATGATCGGCACCCGCTTGTCCCGCTCCCGCACGTGACGGCACACATCCATGCCGTTTCCGTCCGGCAGGGTCACGTCCAATAATAAAAGGCTGTAGCTCTTTTCTTTCAGGCAGTCATACGCAGCCCCGACTGTCTGCGCCACGTCTACGGCATAGCCCTCTCTTTGCAGGGAATAGGTCAGGCCGTCGATCAGATCCGCATCATCCTCCAGTAAAAGAATCGTCTGTTCCAATAGCACGCTCTCCTCGTCTTTCTGTACGCATCCTTCTCTATTGCCCCAAAACAGGGCAATTCGGATTTATTTCATGATACTTAAACATCATACCACAAAACATGCGGGAATTGATAGACTTATGATTCATTCAGGGTTCTGCGCATACTTCCTACTACCAGATCCACGTCATTAAAAAAGCGCTTACCACACCTCCCACGGCAAACACCGGGAGCAGCGGCAGCATGACTTTGACATGCAACCATTTCTGGCGGTACTCCTTCTCCATATGCTCTGTGCCCGGCAGGCGGATTCTTCTGATATTCGCAAAAAGAATCCAGTCCAGAAAACAGGTGTCAAAAGCGGCCAGAGCGGTAGTATTCTTCCTGAATTTCAGGCGGATAATCACCGATAAAGGTCAAGGGGTGATAAACAACAGTCCAAATACAAAACCCCCAAACACCATTGTCATGATGATGCACTCCACGATAAAAACCGATAGGTTCATTTTCTTCCTCCTCTACTGCGGATTTTTCACCCTATCCCCGACAGACCAATAATCGCAGACACCCGCGCCATCCGCAATCGTATGCTCGCGGTAAAGCTTCCCATGCTGACAGGCAAACATCACGTGGTCCGTCTCGCACAGCGGTTTCATGATCTCGCCAAGACCAATCCCCGTAAGGTAGCTGCAGATCGGGCATACCGAAAAATAGAAATAACTGCCATCCCTGTGAAGTTTCTCGTCAAAATGCACTTTCCATGTGGTCGGATATTTTTCCCCGTTTCCCGCATCATACCATTTCTCATATTTCTTCATGTCCCGATACCATTTATCAGGCGTACGGTTTAAGTCTGTCATGCCAAAAAAACATTTCACTTTGGTCAGGACATCCGTCATGATAAGACCCATGTCATCCGGCGAAAGCTCCTTTTTTGTGCCGAGCCATGCCCCGACAAAAACATAAGCAAAATAAGCGTTCGACGCCATGGGATTCCCTTTCCCAAGCTCCGGCGCGTTTTCCACAAGCCTCTGATAATCCCGCCGGCCGTTCTTCACTGCCCTGCCAGCCAGTTTTCTTCCGTAACGTTTCCGGATGCTGCTTTTTATCATCGGCGAAAAAAGAAACCAGTACATTCCGTTCTGCTTCATTGCCCGATGCCTCCTGTTCCCTCTGCTCTCCTGATTGCGATTAGTATAAACTAACTTGCACTTCAAAAAAATGTTGTCGTCTAGAGTTAGTTGCTGCTAACTCACTTTAAATATAACCCTCATCTCTTGCTTTTGTCAATAGATAAAAATAGAAACAGGAGAGCGTCCGTCAATTTCACACAAACGCTCTCCTGCCATAATGCACTGTTATTTACTGCTCCGTAAACTCGGAATGCTGTCTCCTGTACGTGTCATTGTCCTTCTGACTCAGTTCCCGCTCTACCTGCGCCAGTTTGTTCTCCAGCTCCTTCGTCTTCTTCTCATCCCCGGAAGCCTCTTTGAGCTGCTGCTCCAGCTTTTTCTTCTTTTCTTTCAGTTCGCGGATCTCCCGATCGACTTTATCCGTATTTCCCACGCATTTCTCTTCGCCGCCATCTGGCTCCTGACCATTTACTGCGGGCACCTTTTTATCTCCGCCTTTCGAACCATCCGGCGCTCCTTCGGGCCCTTCCTTCCCATCTGCCTTATCGGCTTTTTTCGGGTCGTTAAAATAAATCTTTTTCCTGCCGTTCTCATCCTGCCCCACACGGTAAAGGCCGTTCGGCTTTTCGTCTGACTGTTCGCTGCTGATATACTCGTCCTGCGGCGCAAATCTGTTGTTCGACGCCTGTTCTTCTTGCTGCGCAGTTTTGGTTTTCGCTGCCTTTTCCCCGTCCTGACTGTTTTCGGCTTTCGCTGCCTCCTCCCTCCCAGCCTGCAGCCGCTCCTCGTAATCGGTCTTATAAGCGCTGCCGTTTACCTTGATTTCCATTGCCATATTCGTTATCCTCCTTTTCTTTGCAGAATTTCCACAGTACTTTCAAAATCAACTTTACGTCCTTCAAAGGGACCTCTTTTGAAGTACCTTTCGTGCTGCTCACACATTTTGTTTCGGAATAAGAAAAGAAGAATAAACCGTTCTACCGTGGGATGCTCTCTGCATGCCGTGGAATGACAAGCAGAACGCTTAACAAAAAGGATGTGGCCTGTGTTTTGATGCTCATAGCTCCCTGATATTTTTCCGCTGTCGCTTTGATATTTTTCAGGCCTATCCCCCATTCGGCAAACCCTTTTCCTGAAAAACTGTTTTCGACTTCCAGCAAAACAAGATCGCCCTGAAGCCGCCCTGCCACACGGATATACTTATCCTCGCCGCCTCTTATCTCCTGACAGGCCCGTATCGCATTATCCAAGGCATTGGAGAGGATCATGCAAAAATCGATATCGCGAATCTCGCAGGGATAAGGCAAAAGCAGGGAACATTCCGCGGCAACTCCCATACTTTCCGCGATCCCTAATTTATTGCCCAGCAGAATATCCGCCGCCGGATTGCCGGTGCTGCACGGAAAAGAAAGCGCCTGCGACAAATCCGCCAGATCGCCGATATAGGTAAGCGCTTCCTCCCGTTTCCCATTCTCTAAAAGATCCTTTACCACCGTGATGTGATTTTTAATATCGTGACGGAAGGATTTTGTCTTATCATAGCGCGCCCGCGCTTCCTCCACATACTGATTCAGGAAATGCTCCTCATGCTCCAACAGGGACAGTTCCGTGTGCAGCCGAAAATTTTGAAGCAGTTTTTTGTAGGCAAACAGGATACAGAATAAACTAGCCATACCAAAAAGCTGGATCGCAAGCATCTGATAAGGATCGACCGCTATGATACTGCCGGCGGCATTATGCACCACCGTGGTTCCATAAAGGACAGCATTGATATATTCATCCATAAAAAAGAGCATCAGGATCGGAATCAGGATCATAAAAAGATACTGTTTCTCCATCATATCGCCGTGCAAAAAATAACGGTACGCCGCACAATAGCACAGGGCAGTCAGCGCCAATACCGTCATTCCCAACGAAACGGACATCGCAGCGGCCGCATTCTGATGCAGAGCCGCTATTTTCGGATATAAAATACCCGACAGGGAATTGATGATCCCAAAGCAAAGTTCCATGATCTCCACCGTCAGCGCCGCATATAAAAGAACCGATCTCCAATCGGAATGATATATGATGATTCCCATCGCCATAAGAAAGAGCGCATAAACCAGATATTGAACGACGCTTCCCGCAGGCGAAAGTAGCATTACCACACAGCAAAGCCCCGCCAAAGGCAGTTCATAAAAAGGCTTCCTCTTCTTCTGCAGACATTTTACAAAAAAGAAAAAGCCCAAAAGCAACTGCATACCGCCTATGACGAAACTATTGAAAATATCAAGAAATACCGCCATCTCACGATCTCCAATCCTTCATATACTGCAAAACCACCTCGGCAAATTCCTTGCTGCGCAGTCTGGAAACAGGGATCTCTTCCCCATTTTCCATATAGGCCGCGCCATTTTTATAACTTTTTAAGTATTTCATATTGATCAGATAACTTCTGTGGCAGCGAAAAAAACGGCCGTCCAATCTGGCCTCCAGATTTTCAATCCGGTCATAAAAATCAACCACCTCCGAGGACGCCAAATGCAGATACACCTTCTTGTCCATGATCTCGGCAAAAACGATATCGGCAAAGGAAATCAGGCTTCTCTCATAGCCCTTCTGCACAAACAGTTTTTCCTCGCCGTCACTTTTCATGGAAACAAGCAGACGCTCCATCGTCCTTGCAAACTGCTCCTTCTCAAGCGGTTTCACCAGATAGTCGTAGGCCTGCACTTCAAAGGATTGAAACACCATCTCTTTCAGAATCGTGATAAAAATAAGAAAGCCCTTAAAATTTTGGCTGCGCAGTTTCCACGCAGCCTCCATGCCGTCCATCCCCTCCATCTGGATATCCAGAAAAAGGATATCAATCTTCCTGTCGTATTTCAGCAATTCCTTTCCATTGGAAAAACAAACAATAGACGCCTCCATATTCTTTTCACGAAAAAAGTCTGAAGCCAGTTTTTTGACCTGATCCGCTATATAATTTTCGTCATCACAGACCGCAATCGTAATCACTATTCCGCCTCCCTAAGACTGCTATCATAGCACGTTTCTTCTCCCATAACAAGAAAAGTGCCGCCAGATGCACTGACGGCGCCGCAAAATGCTATTCATTCCGCGCACTGTTTCTTTAAGGCGTCCCGCAGATATTCGTAGCGTTTCCGCTTCTCCTCCTTCGCAAAATGCACCTCGCGAAACTGCTCCGGGTTATCCTGATAGCAAAGCTTCTCCTCCCCGAACTGCTCGCTGGTCAAGTCAAACACACTCTCCCCCACCACGTTATAACAGTGGAACGTCCCGCCCTCTCTGGGGACCCCGTAGACCTTTCCGCCGAAGATATCCTGCACCAGAAACGCCGTGATGGAACACTGGCCGAGCGTTTTATTTTCTGCGCTCCAACCTTCCCGCAGTCGGGGCGCGCAGGTGTACTCGCACCAGATTTCTGACAGGGCGTCGTAGAGCTTCCTCGGTGTGTCAATCCCCGTATAATCTCCTGTGAGCGACGGAACGTCCGCACACTCCCATCCGTAAAATTTATAGGCCATATTTGTCTCCTCCCGCCTGAAAGACGTCTAATCTCCGCTTTTCTCAATAAATGCCGGCAGCTTGTCAAGCGTTATCACATAATCATTATTATAAATCTGTTTTAAGTCCGCGTCGTCATTGGTGTCCGTCAGATATTCCGTGTGCCATGCCATGAACCAGACCCAGCCGGCGTTTTTGGCATGAAGCTGCTCTACCGTTGGGATGCGTCCGCACTCATGAAAACAGATCGGCATTTCCTTTTTCTCAATGTTTTTCACCAGCTCGTAAAGGTTTTCATTCGCACCGTCCGTATAGGAATCCGCGCCGATCACATCAACATAATCGTCTCCCAGATACCACTTCTCATACCCTTTTCCTTCGCCTGAATAGCCAAGCACCCAGATGAGGTTATCCAGCTTGTGAAGATTTGTATAGCGGTCGTACATGAGGATCCACAGCTTTTTAAAGTTTTCCGGGCCGCCCCCGCCCCACCAGAACCATGCGCCGTCAAACTCATGAAACGGCCGCCACAGCACGGGAATGTCCTGTGCCTGTAATTTCTTTAAGGCTTCCGCCGCCTTATCCATCCCTGAAACAAGCGCCTCATATTCCGCCGTCCCCTCTGTCAGGGCCTTGTCCCAGTCGGAAATCTCTGTTTGCCCACATTCACCCCAGCCGCCGCAAAAATCACTGCCGCAATGCCAGCAGATCGTAACGATGCCGCCCCTTTTGTGCCACGCGGCGGCGCGCCTGTTCACACCGTCAAAATCATCCTCCATATAGTCAAGACCCCGGATCGCGGGATATTTACCGCTCCTCTCGTATAGGTATTCAAACTCATACTGGTCGCTGCCCATCCACGTGGACTCCTGCTGTCCCGAAATAATAGCCTTTCCGTAGGTATCGCAGATGTATGCGTAAAGTTCGGCTGTTCTTTTTCTTTTCATGGGATTTCCTTTCAAAACAGTTTTTGTCGTTTTTCTATTCCACTATAGTTTATCTGTTTTTTCCGTCAGATTCAATGTAAAATTACACGGCATTATTTTATCCTGTCTTTATTCTTAAATTTTTCTTGACATCTGTTATAAACTGTATAATGCTGTACTTATTCAAGTAATACAGTCGAAGAAAGGCGGTACCTCTTTGGAAATTGTTATCAGCAATAAAACAACTCGCCCTCTGTATGAGCAGATCATCGCACAGATCAAAGCGCAGATCATAAACGGCGAACTAAAAGCCGGAGAACCGCTTCCCTCCATCCGTTCTCTTGCTAAATCTCTGCAGATCAGTATTTTGACCGTTCAAAAGGCATACGATCTTCTGCAAACAGACGGCTTTATTGAAACAATCGCCGGAAAAGGCTGCTATGTGTCGGCACAGAATCAGGACTTTTATCTGGAAGAGCAGCAAAAGAAAATAGAGGAACATTTTAACGAAGCGATCGAGATCGCCCGTACGAGCGGAATATCACTCGATAAATTGCTTAACTTATTGACACTGCTGTATGACTATTAGGAAGAAGGTTAAAAATGAACAACGCTTTAGCAATTTCAGGACTGACAAAAACGTATCAGGATTTTACTTTGGACGGTGTTTCCTTTGACGTCCCGGCCGGCTCTATTGTCGGATTGATCGGTGAAAACGGCGCCGCGCTGTTTGCCGGCGGCATCAGCTTACCGTGCGCCTATGTATTCGATCCCGAAAAATCACAGGTCGTCTTTATGCTTTCTTTTATGGCATCAACGGGCATCATTGACGGACTTGTACTGCTCACGAATCTCTTTCTCACCGTGAAAGATCATATGCTGTCAGCTTTTTCCGTTGTGCTTGTCATTTCCGTGATCTGGTTCTTCTTCTCTTATCTGATCGCTGCAGCAAGTTATCAAAAGCGGGATATCGTCCGAGAATGCGATCATCTTTATCTATCTTTTTCTAATTATGCCTTGAATCTTTATTCGTCGCATATTATAATAAGCATAAAGAGAAGCGACCGCCCACAAAGTGGTTGACCTCCGTATCAGCTATATAAGCCTACCCGACTGCCAAGTACAAGGTAGGCTTATTTATTTTCGCTTGTTGTTCCTATCTATGTAGGCAAGCAGTGCAATGAGAAACGTTCCGAAAAGTATGATCAAAGATATCGCTTCGTAAGTACTCATCCACACCACCTCCCCTCTTTTTCAAGTGTAGGGAGGCTACCACCTTGTAACACGGTTACTTCTCTTTAATAAATCATATCACAGTATTCCAAATTACGCAATCTAATTTATGTTTTCTCAACTCTCAGCTTGTACTCTTTAATAAATTATTATAGATTTTCATTTCTACGTTACAATTTTGTTTATTATAGAACTTCTCGTTACTAAAATGGCATATTTTCTGATTCTCTTTCTTTTTGGGCCATAGACATTAATCCACCTAAAACCTGATGCACTTCTCTAGAAGACAGTATTCTTTCCAGTACGCTAAGTAATAATTCCTCGTCATACACAATAATTGTATCATTGTCTACTAAGTCAAATACTTCTGCAACCTCCTCTGCAATACCTGAGTCAAATGAAATTGCAACCGGATATACTTTTATTCCATATGTTACTTTACAGATTTCATAATAATACCGCTTTACATAATCACTACTAATCATAAAAGAACAGGAAAAATCACTTCTTACACCAAATCGATTGTAAAGCCTTTCCCGAGAATCTTCAAGTTTCATAGAAAATATCTCGCATTTTACCAGTCCTTCACTACTTTTTCTTAAATACTCTCCTTGTTCCTCCAATATTTCCTTTGGATATCTCAACTCACAAGTAAGCCCTTCTAAATTTCCCCACAAATTTTTCCCCATTCTATTTTCCTCCTAGTTTAAAAAATAATGGATAATGATCACTCATTTTGAAATCTGGTACATCCCTCTTACTTTCTAGGGAAATATCCCCTACACTTTTTACTATTTCAATTTCATCAATATCCTTTATCAATGCCGGACTTACCACAAACTGATCGAATGTATTCCAATATCTGGAGTGATCCGACGTTTTATCATAATAAAAAGTTCCGTTTATACCATCTTTATCTCCCAAAAAATTCCACATAGGATTATAATAATAAAAGTAATACTTGTCTCTTTCATTTCTATCTTTTCTATATATCTTCATAGCAATATCTTTGGAAGATACGGCATTACACCCTGTCAGATATGTCATTGCATCATCATATGGATTTAAATTAAAATCACCTACAATTAATACCTTTCTTCTTTTATTTTGATCCAATTCGTTCACTTTATAAGTAATCTGTTCTAATAAATGTCTGTTCTTTTCTTTGTTATCATATAATTTACTTGGCAAATGTACAAATACAACTATATGAAAATCATTATAGCTATTATATGGTATTAATTTTATCGTATAATTAGTGTGATCCCCACAATGTTCTATCTCATTACTTAGCTTTTCATTTACTAAAATACGGACTCTGCAAGCAAATTTCTGTAACTCTATATAGTCCATTCCCGTACGCCGCGTAATATTTCTGACTAAACTTTCAATATCATTTTCATATTCCGCAAGGGCTAAAATAGTAGGTTGATACTTTTCAACCATACTACATATAATCCCATCTACATCATTTCTATTTGTATTCCAAAATAAATATCTCATATTTCTCCCCATATTTCGCACTTTATTTATGAAATATTACTAATAAATCAAGCATTGTTATACATAAAACAAAATTTAAAATATAAGGTTATTTTCAAAAGCTTTAATATAATAAAATACTATCATATCTTTATATCTACATCAATCCTAACCTAAAAATAGATATTTCTTTAGATATAAATACGCATACATCTATTATAAATTGTGAATCAAAAAATCCCATATGCAAGTCATTGCTCCTGCATATGGGATCCAATATTTTTAAATTATACGTTACACAATCCCCTGTGCCTTCATAGCTTCAGCAACTTTCAGGAATCCTGCGATATTCGCGCCTGCTACGTAGTCGCCTTCCTTGCCATACTTCTTAGAAGCCTCGTCCAGACTGTGGAAGATGTTCACCATAATGCCCTGCAGCTTGGAATCAACCTCCTCGAACGTCCAGGAAAGTCTCTCGGAGTTCTGGCTCATCTCCAGTGCGGAAGTCGCTACGCCGCCCGCGTTTGACGCCTTGCCGGGGCAGAACAGCACACCGTTCTTCTGCAGATACTCGGTCGCTTCCATGGTGGTAGGCATGTTCGCGCCCTCTGCTACCGCCATACAGCCGTTCGCCACAAGCATCTTTGCATCCTCTAAATCCAGCTCGTTCTGGGTTGCGCAGGGAAGTGCGATATCGCATTTTACGCTCCATACGCCATGCTCGCCGTTCTTCTTCTCATGATACTCTGCGTTCGGTCTCTTTGCCGCGTACTCTGTCAGGCGGGCACGCTTTACTTCCTTTACCTCCTGCAGTGTCGCTACGTCGATACCGTCGGGATCGTAGATCCAGCCCGTGGAATCGGAACAGGTCACCGGCTTGCCGCCAAGCTGCTGTGCCTTCTGGATCGCGTAAATCGCTACGTTGCCCGCACCGGAAACAGCAATGGTCTTGCCCTTGATGTCCTTGCCGTTGCACTTTAACATTTCCTCTGTCAGGTAAAGCAGACCGTAACCGGTCGCCTCAGTTCTCGCAAGAGAACCGCCGTAGGTAAGTCCCTTACCTGTCAGCACACCCTCATACAGATTGCGGATTCTCTTATACTGACCGAACATAAAGCCGATCTCACGGCCGCCCACACCGATATCGCCCGCAGGCACGTCGGTATCCGCGCCGATATGTTTGCAAAGCTCTGTCATAAAGCTCTGGCAGAATGCCATCACTTCCCTGTCGGATTTTCCCTTGGGATCAAAATCGGAACCGCCCTTGCCGCCGCCGATGGGCAGGCCTGTCAGGGAGTTCTTGAAAATCTGCTCAAAGCCCAGAAACTTGATGATACCCAGATTAACCGAAGGATGGAATCGCAGGCCGCCCTTATAGGGGCCGATCGCGCTGTTGAACTGCACGCGGAAACCGTTATTAACCTGAACCTGTCCCTTGTCGTCCACCCACGGAACGCGGAACTGCACGATCCTCTCCGGAACTGTCAGACGCTCTAAGAGCGCATCCTTTCTGTAAGCCTCCTCGTCCGCCTCGATCACGACGCGCAGAGACTCAAGCACTTCCTTCACCGCCTGATGGAACTCCGGCTGCGCAGGATTCTTCGCTACTACTAACTCATAAACCTCATCAACATATGACATCCCTTTATGTCCTCCTTCTTGCTTGTATACATTACCACGTTTCATTATAGTATGCCATATGCAAATCCACAAGATAATTTAGCGAATTAAAGTGTAAAAATTTACCCTGAATTTTTTAGATATATTGTACAATAATGCTAAAATACATGTATACACTCGATATCATCCCCTTTTTGTTCTCTGCCAAATGTACATTTCGCTGCATTGTTTACAGAAATTCTTTCAGCCGTTCTATGCTTTTTTCTTCGAAATCCACCAATTCTCTGGCCAGCTCCACAGTATCGTCTCCTGCCATCCCGTTATGCTTTAAGCTCTTCCACATGCTTGTGATCCCTCTGTTGCTTTCCTGAATCATCACCTCAGCCAGATGCTCCCTGCTGATATTGAAGGCTGTGTTCGCGTGAATGCTGCCCTTAAAGGCCATCTCTCCAAGCTGATTCGGACGGTATCCTTCCCCGTCCTCTCTGAGGATCCGGTCAAGCGCCCTGTTGTGAAGTTCAGCATAATGCAGGGACTGTCGGGACAGCGTCATCGAAAAATCGTCGTTCTCGATCTTGTCCAAGATCGTGTCGATCGCCGTCATGCCCATCTGGGTGTTCTTTTGGATGTCTTTTAAGATCATCTCGTCGTCATGCTTCATTGTTATTCCTCCGTGTTCTGACTCTGTTTTACGCGCAAAGAAAGCAGGTGAGCTTATTATACTCACCTGCTTAGCATTTCCCTCTTTTAGATTTTTAATCAGCGCTTACTCCACGTAATCCGACTTCACATACGCGGTCTTACCCTTATATTTGATCTTTGTCCAGCCGTCGGCCTGCTTCATGATTACATCGAGCTTATCGCCCGCATAAGCCGTCGCCAGCTTCTCTGAGGTCTCGCTTGCGCCGCTCCGGATCCTGACGTTTTCTTTCACGGTCACCGTGCCTGTCGTCGCAGCGGATGCTGCCGTCTCATTGTCATCCGGCTCTTCGGGAGTCGTCTCTCCTTCGGTCTCCGTCGTCTGGGCAACATCCCTGACTTCCGTCTTAGAAGGTTCCAGATAATCGCTCTTGATAAAAGCCTCCCCGCCGTTATACTCTACCTTGCTCCAGCCGTTTCCCCGCTCTTCCAGAAGCTTAAACGTATCTCCGATCGCTGCCTTGCCGAGCTTATCCGCGGTCTCGCTGTCGGAAGTCCTGATATTGACCACATCAGTCGTTTTCACTTCGGTCACTACCGTCTCCGAAGTCGGGCTGTCACTAACATCCGGCGTATCTGTCTCCTGTGCGTCTTCCTCCGCGTCGCCTTCTCCGCTGTCCGTCTGTCCTGTGCCTTCAGCACGGGCCAATGTCTCGCCCACGTTCTTCTCGATCTCTTTCGTAAGATCACCAAGAAAATCCGCCATCGTACTGTCTTCGGCCATCATATCGTTATAGGCTGCCGCCACCTTATTGTTCAAATCGATCACATCATCCTGAAGCAGCACTTCCCGCATATAACGCCGCTCGCTATCGTTCGGCTCATAATCTTCATTGATATAAAACGAACCATCCTCCTTCGTACACACATAGTAGGAAACCATACCGGGAATGGGCTTATCATAATCATAAAACTTTATTTCCGTATAAACCAAAGCGATGTAGGTACCTTCGCCGGGGCCTGCCTTCGTATAGACCTCAATCGATGCGGATTCCGTGTATTTGCTGGTTTCCGCTGCTCTCAGCTTCTCTGTGGCATCCAGATAGTAGAGCAGATTACTCATTGTTTCGGTATCTCCGTCCATCACAGCCTTATAGTAAGTCTCAAAAAACTCGTTCATTCCGGGAACCGCGTCTTTTTCAAGAGGCACCAGCGGGATTTCTTCCAGCGCTTCGTCCGCTCCTTCCCCACTCTCCGCCAAAACTGCCGATTCCTCCAGCTCCACCTTACGCTTGTTCGCTTTGATCGCGATCACGATCGTAAGACCCACACAGATCACAAGGATGACAGGCAGGACGATCTTGGAATATCTAATGAGCCAGTCCTTCAGCGCATCAAACTTCGCCTTCAGGAAGCCCTGTATCGTGTTGTTTGATGTGTTCATTTTTACCTCCATGCCGAAGCGTTCTTTGCGCAGG
Organism: Lachnospiraceae bacterium UBA7196; assembly: GCA_002490835.1. Taxonomy (GTDB): domain Bacteria; phylum Bacillota; class Clostridia; order Lachnospirales; family Lachnospiraceae; genus UBA3282. Next base: position 48,512 of record DKUU01000021.1, read on the forward strand.
CACGCCGGAGAATGCTGTTTTTCAGGCATTCTCTACAATTCCGAGTTTGTGGCTTCGGCACAAACTCGCGGTTAAAAAATAAGGTCATCAGACTTATTTTTCAACCTCGCAACCTTTCTTTAAAATGCACCCGACAGGACTCGAACCTGCATCAAAGGCGTCGGAGGCCTACGTTTTATCCATTAGACTACGGGTGCCCGCTTTTGATGTAAAATTTGTTACAAATATATTACAAATTTGTTACACCTTCTGCATCATACCACAAGCAGGCACGCTTGTCAAGTAATGGCGGCTAAGAAATAATTTCCTCGATTTCAGCGTTTTCGCGGTTATAGCGGTACAGCCCAAAGGAAAGGATCTCCTCCGGTCCCACCTGCGTCCTGTTGACTTCATTCACCATCTGTCTGTAGAAAGAATACTCCTGACAGTGATCGTCCGGGAGCAGCAGCACTTCGTGGATAGAACTGGGCAGGATCAGGAGATCGCAACCAAATCGATCGGCCAGTCCCTTCATCTGCTCTGAATAGAGCATCGCGGACGCGCCGAAACGTTTCTCCTTGTTTGTGAGCACGTACATCGGCAGATCGTCCTCTCCCTGAATGGAGATCCCTGTCAGGTCCTCGACCAGTTCCCTCATAGATACCAGAAGTTCCGGCATATACCGCTTTGTGTTGCGTCCGGCCGTACGGTAAAGCGACTCTGCATTTTGCTTCCACATCAGCATATGCTGTCTGGTGATCGTGATCGTGGCGCCTTCCATCACCTCATCCTCCAGCGCATAATAGAAAACGATCGCCAGATCATGCCAGCAAATATGCGGCGCGTCTGCCAGAAACTTCTTATTCTGTGCAAAACTGACCAGTTTATAAAAGATCCTGTCTTTCACGCTGCCGTAATCCTGAAAAAAATCCATGTCCAGATCAAACGTCATGGACTGCTCCTCGTGGCAGTTGATGATCCTGCCCGCCAGACTGTCGATCTCCTCTCCCAGCAAATGCTCCTCGTAAAGGCCTTCCAGATAAATCGTCGGGAAAACGCTGTCCTCCTGTCTGATGATGGCGATACCCGTCAGCTCCACACCGTTATTTTTGGTCACATGAATGACTCTGATCTCATAGGCATCTCCCATTCTCTCCTGCAATACTTCCACAATATTTTCAACAAATGTCTCAAAATTCATTTTACCCTCTTTCCCATTCTCTCCGGGCATATTAGGTAAGGTAAATCGCATAAGCAGACTCGAAATGCTTCGCATTCCTCGTTCGCGTTGCTCGTCATAAGACATCCGCAGTATGTACTCATGCACGCATGGCACATACTCCGTATATCTTCTGACTCTGCTTATGCACGCAAAAAACAATACAGACTCGCGCCTGTATTGTCTTATGGGCTTTGGAATATTGCGTTATCTTAAACTCTGGACAGATACTCTCCTGTTCTGGTATCGATCTTGATCACCTCGCCATTGTCCACGAACAGCGGCACCATCACCTTTGCACCGGTCTCCACGATCGCGGGTTTGGTCGCGCCGGTCGCGGTATCGCCCTTAAAGCCGGGCTCCGTCTCCGTAATCTGCAATTCCACAAACAGCGGCGGCTCGATTGCGAACACATTGCCGTTGTAGGAACAAATCTTTACCATTTCGTTCTCTTTCACAAATTTCAGGGAATCTCCTACAGCTTCCGCATTTAACGCGATCTGGTCGTAGCTCTCCGTGTCCATGAAATTGAAGAGGTCTCCATCCGAATATAAGTACTGCATGTCCTTTCTGTCAATACGCGCCTGCGGAAATTTCTCTGTGGGGCGGAAGCTCTTCTCTACCACACCGCCATTAATAATATTTTTCAGCTTCGTTCTGACAAAAGCTGCGCCTTTGCCGGGTTTTACATGCTGGAATTCAATTATCTGATAAACATTACCCTCCATCTCGACGGTAATGCCGTTTCTGAAATCACCTGCTGATACCATAATTCAATTTCCTCCTAAGTCTTCACAAATATAATTCTTTTCTAGTGTAACCTAAAAAGCTTTATTTTTCAACCTCTTTCGAAAAATTTTCCAGAATGTAGTCGATCGCCTGCAAATATCCGTCCAGTCCCTGCCCGTAAATCTGCCGGTCGCAGACCGGAGCCGTCACCGACACTTTGCGAAACTCTTCCCGCTTCGTGATGTCTGAAATATGGATCTCCACCTTAGGCACGGTAATGCTTGCCAACGCATCCCTGATCGCATAGCTGTAATGCGTGAAAGCGCCCGGATTGATGACGATGCCCTCCGTACCGTCAAAATAGGAATCCTGAATCCTGTCAATGATCGCACCCTCGTGGTTGCTCTGGAACACCTCGATGGTGCAACCAGTCTCCTCTCCCTTTTTTGCGATCATCTGTAACAGATGCTCATAGTCCTGCGTGCCGTACACGCTCTTCTCCCGAATCCCCAGAAAATTCAGATTCGGCCCGTTGATCACCAGTAATTTCATTGTCTCTCCTTCCCCATGCCTGTTTGGCGTTTTCTCTATGCTTCTGTTACTTTTTCCTCAATCTCGCTCAAAATCTCCTCAAAACTCTTGCCGTCCACCTCGATCACAACATCCGCCGCCTCCCGGTAAAAGGGATCCCTCTCCCGCAGCAGCGTCTCTATCTTTGACTGCGGATCTTCCCCCTGCAGGAGCGGCCTCGTGGTATCACCCTTCAGTCTTGCATATATCGTCTCTCCCGTCGCCCGCAGATAAAAGACCTGTCCCAGCTCATGTAAGAGCCGCCGGTTTTCCTCCCGCAAAGGCAGTCCGCCGCCCACCGAAATGATCTGATTGCCCGCGCTTTCTATCAACTTTCGCAGACATACCGTCTCCCGATCCCTGAAATAGGACTCACCGTCCGCGGCAAAGATATCCGAAATGGTCCTTTTTTCTTCTCTCTCAATTTCTCTGTCCGTGTCTATGACAGTACGGCGCAGGCGGTAGGACAGTTTCAGACCTACCGACGTCTTACCGCAGCCCATAAATCCGGTCAGTATCACATTTCCCATAAGTTCCTTCTTCCCGTTATCTTATGTTTTTTCATTTACGTAATTACGTCTTTTAGGCGTTTGTACACCATCTGTGCTTCGTCTTCGGACACTTCCACACCGTTCCACAGCTCATAAGCGATGATGCCCTGATACAAAAGCATTTTCAGGCCGTTGTAAGCCCTGCTGCCGTGCGCCTTCACCAGCCGCATGAATTTGGTCTCCCACGGATTATAGATCAGGTCAAAACCCGTATGCACTTTCTCATAAAAGGCATCGTCAGCGATCACCACGTCCTCATTATTCGGTGAAAGTCCTACGGAAGTCCCTTGGATCGCCAGATACTTTCCTTTCGGAATCTGCGCATAGTCCGCAAGCCTCATGGGCTGCACCGCCTCCCTGCCCGCAGAAGCGTTGACCTCCGCAGCTACCGTCTGCGCCTTATCCAAAGTACGGTTCAGCAGATACACCCGTCTGGCGCCCCTCATCGTACACAGCCATGCGACCGCACGGGCCGCGCCGCCAGCGCCGAGCAGAATGATCTCTTCTCCCGCGATCTTTATGCCCTCCGACTGCATCGCCCGGTAAAGCCCCTCCATATCCGTGTTGTAACCTTTATAGCCGCTCGCCGTCCGCACCAGCGTATTGACAGCGCCGATATTTCGCGCCAGTTCATCGATTTCTGTAAGGCAGGCTATGACCTCGCTCTTATAGGGAACCGTCACGTTTAAGCCCAGAATATTTAAGGCCTCCGCGCCCCTTACCGCCTCCGCCAGCTTCCCCTGCTTCACATGAAATGGTACGTACACCAATTCCTGTCCAAGGCTTGCCGCCAGCGTATTGTGAATGACCGGCGACAGCGTATGTTCCACGGGATCGCCGATCAGCCCGCAGGTCCTTGTTTTCCCGTTTATCTCCATTTACCCTCTCCTCTCCCGCATCTGCTTTATGCCGCCCCGATACCGCACTGCTTCATCCTTGTTTTCCGGCGGCTTTCCTGCCTGCCCTTTCATACCGCGCAGACGCCTTATCTTCCTATGGCGCTTTTGTTCTGCTTCTTCAGGGACCGCCTGTAAAAAAATAATACGATCCACTCCAACCGCCTTTTTAATACGATCTGGATCTCCTCCTTGGGATGGATTGGCTTGACCAGATAAGTCAATATACCCGCGCGCTTAGCTCCCCACACATCCGTGAAAAGCTGGTCTCCCACAAAAAAAGTCGTCTCCGGCTTTGTACCCATCAGTTCCATCGCCTTTTGGTAGCCTGTCCTTCCGGGTTTTCCCGCCTTGTACAGATAGCGCGAATGCACCTTATCATTAAAGCTCTTCACCCGCGGTTCCTTGTTGTTTGATAAAAGCACGCTCTCAAGGCCGATCCCGCGCAGTCTCTCAAAAAGGGCAATGCTCTTTTCATCAGCCGGCGCCCCATGCGGCACCAATGTATTGTCTATATCGAATATCACCCCGCGGAAGCCTTTTTGATACAAACCTTCATAATCGACCTCGTACGCGGAATTTAGGTATTCATCCGGATAAAAGCATTCCAGCATAGAATTTCTCCTTTTGCCAATACTGAACAAAACACCCCGCCGCAAGGCAAGGTGTTTTATGTCGTTTCCACTCTGCGAAGAACTTACTTGTCCAGTACGTTCTTAAGCTCCTCCATAAAGGTATTGATATCCTTAAATTCACGGTAAACGGAAGCAAATCTGACGTAGGCCACGGCCTCCAGATCTTTGAGCTTATTCATGACCATCTCGCCGATCACCTGACTGGGAATCTCTTTCTCTTCCCGGTTAAAGATCTCCGTCTCCACCTCGTCCACCAGCTGATTGATCTGGTTTGCGCTGATCGGCCTCTTATGACAGGCCCTGAGGACGCCAGCCTCGATCTTGGAGCGGTCATAGGTCTCCCTGTTGTTGTCCTTTTTTATAATGATCAACGGTATGGTCTCCACCTTCTCGTAGGTGGTGAAACGCTTATCGCACTCGTCGCAGACGCGCCTTCTGCGTATGGAACTGTTATCTTCCGCCGGCCTGCTGTCTATGACTCTGGTATTCTCATGGCCACAAAATGGACATTTCATCCCGGATATCCTCCTTATCCCCCTGTGTTTATGCAACACTCAATGTAAATATTATAGAGGAAAAGGATCATTATGTCAACTACTTTATGGAAACCATTTACCAAATCATCGTACATTTCACGGAAGGCAGATATCCACCACGATGATATCCGGCCCTATCTTTTTGATATCTTTATAGCAAATCACATACTCCTGAGAATTTCCAAACAGGCTGCACCACTTGTTTTCCCCGGGGATGATCAGCTTGCAGATCTGACCCGTACACTCGTCAAACTCAAAGTCACAGACCCTGCCAAGCCGCTCGCAGTTTTTCAGGTTTATGACTTCTTTTTTCTTTAATTCCGAAAATAACATAGGAACCTCCGAAGGAAGGCTTACTACATCTTATGCGCCTCCTCCGGAAAGGTGTCTCTTCTACCGGGTCTCCACGTAGTCCGCATAGACATAACCGTATTCGTAGTCCGCATCTTCCGGTAAAAGGATGCGATACCAGCTTCCGCCCTCCACGGCTTCCGTATATTCGTAAGTTTCTCCGGCCTTCGCCTTTTTGATGACAGTCGTGCCGTCCGTACTCGGATTATCCCTGATATTAACGGCCGCAGTCGTGACGAGCGTACCGCCTGCCGTAACTTCTTCCGCATCGACGTCGTCCCCCGGCCCTTCCGTCAAATCCTGACCGCCATCAGGCCCTTCATCCGGCTCACCTTCTCCATCCTCTGCCTCGTCTCCGCGCCCGTCCTGCTGCTCGTTCGCAATTTTTTCATAATCTTTTGGCATATAGCGTTTATATAAGTTGTAACCGAGGACCGCAAGGATCACCAACAGGATGCAGCCGACGGCGACCGTCATGATCGAAAGGATATCCACGCTCTCCTCGTCGTCATCATAATCGTCGTCATCCTCTTCCCAATCTCTGGGTTTTGGCGCCTGTTTCTTTTTAGGCGGCGGCGCTGCGCTTGCCTTTCTGGCCGGCGGTGCCGGACTTGCCTTTCTCTTCGGCGCATCCTCCGGGCTCGTCTTTTTTACCCTGCGTTCTCCGGACACCTCGCTGCCGCATCCCGGGCAGAATTTTACGCCTTCTCTAAGCGTTTCCCCGCACTCGGGGCAACGCCTCTTTCTTATGATCTTCGCGCCGCACCCCGGACAGAACTGATCCGAATCCGTCAGGCGCGTACCGCAATCGGGACAAACCATAACTACCTCTCCTCGCTCTGCTTTTTTCTGAAAATACTCTATCTGAAAATTGTATCAAAAAAATCGAAATTTGTAAAATCTTATCCAACATTTTTTCCTTAATTTTTTGTGAATAATTTTCCGACTCCTGCGCATGCTTGATAGAAAACCCGTAACAGTTCAGCCTTGGGCTGCGCTGTTACAAAAACCCCCATAGGAAAGGCTGGTACTCTTATGATACAGGGCAAGGTAGAAATCTGCGGCGTAAATACCTCAAAACTCCCGCTCCTTAAAAACGCGGAGAAAGAAGAACTTTTCAAACGAATCGAGGAGGGCGATCAGGAAGCGAGAATGGCTTATATCAACGGCAATCTCCGTCTGGTTCTTAGCGTTATCAAGCGCTTCCACTCCAACAACGAAAACGTGGACGACCTCTTTCAGATCGGCTGCGTCGGCCTGATCAAAGCGATCGACAACTTTGACAGCTCCCTCAATGTAAAGTTTTCCACCTATGCCGTACCCATGATCGTCGGCGAGATCCGCCGCTATCTGCGCGACGCCAACTCTATTCGCGTGTCGCGCTCCTTAAAGGATACCGCCTACAAAGCGATCTATGCCAGGGAACAACTCACCCGCACCAATTCCAGAGAACCGACCGTTAATGAGATTGCCACCGAGATCGGCATCCCCAAAGAGGACATCGTCTACGCGCTGGACGCCATCCAAAGTCCCCTAAGCCTCTATGAACCCGTCTACACGGACGGCGGAGACACCCTCTATGTGATGGACCAGATCAGCGACAAGAAAAACAGGGAAGAAACATGGGTGGAACACATCTCTCTGACGGAGGCCATGAAAAAGCTGACGCAGCGGGAGCACGAGATCATCACCCTGCGCTTCTTCGAGGGGAAGACGCAGATGGAAGTGGCCGAAAAGATCGGCATCTCGCAGGCGCAGGTGTCGAGGCTTGAAAAAAATGCGCTTAAGACCATGCGCCTGTATCTGACGGCATAAAAAGTGGCGGGACAAACCAAATTGTCCCGCCGTTTGTTTTCCTAAAGTAATCAAATTCAGTCAAATTTCGCAACATCATACGTCAGCGTGATATCTTTCTCCCCGTACAGTTTGAAATAATTCTGTACGATACGGTCCGTCACCACGCGCACGTTGTCCCGCTCCGTTCCTAAAAGCACCACCAGAAATTGGGAACTGCTGTATCTGGCGCCCACATCCACACCGCGCAGGGATTTACAGATCGCCTGCTCCATGCACTGCATGGCCGTCTCCATGCGCTCCAATTTGACCTCGCTGCCGTTTGCGGAAAACAAGGTAAAGAGTAAAAGCTGCGTCTCCTTCTTGTTCCTTTCCGACATATGTGTCACAAAATCATAGATATGCGCAAAATCCGTGTAGTCCACCTGAAAAGCACCCTGATAGGAATCATGCCGTTTGATGGCAGTCATGATCTTATCCAGATCGCCTCTGGACTGTTCCGGCGTACGCAGTATGCCTGCTTTCTGATAAAAACCGTAGCGCATCCCGCTTCTCTGCTTCACCAGATAGAGCGCTTTGTCGGCCCGCCTGTAAAGTTCCTCATAGTCTCTGCCGTCCGTACCGGAAACGCTGATACCCATCGACAGCTCGGACTCCTTGAGGATCTCCGCCTCTTCCTGTTTCTTCGCAAAGGCGGCAAGAATTTCCTCCGCCTTTTTCGTGATCTCATCCTCGTCGGCCACGCCCGGCATATAATATAAAAATTCATCTCCGCCGACCCGGCAGACCAGCCCGTTTCGGCAGTTTTCGCGCAGTACGTCCGCCGCCATCTTGAGGGCATAATCTCCCATCAGATGCCCGTAAGCGTCGTTAATCTGCCCGAAATGATCCAGATCGATCAACATCAGGCAACCGCCCTCAGCGCACAGCTTCTCAGTGATATCTCTTTCACCCTTCCGCCTGCTCAAAAGTCCCGTCAGGTAGTCTACCGGAGACTCCAGCACATTTTCATTGCCCATGGTAGTCCCCAGAATCTTGCCGCTCCCAAAGATCGGGGTCGCCAGATCCTCTTCCGGCATCCACAGTTTCTCCAGCGCTCCCTCTTCGATCAGCTTCATAAAAATATCGACCAGATCGGGATCCCACTGTTTGCCCCTTCCGTTCTTAAGTTCATCCAGAACCGCATCGTCATCCAAACGTCTGCGGTAAACACGGTTGCTGGTCATAGCGTCGTAAGAATCCACCAGCCCGATCACTCTCGCCACAAGGGGAATCGACTCTCCCTTAAGTCCCTCGGGATACCCCGTACCGTCATAGCGCTCATGGTGATATTTCGCGCCTACGCTGATGTTTGGAAACATTTTAAAGTCATTTAGGATTTCCGCACCCATCAACGTATGCCCTTTGATCAGACGAAATTCCAGATCCGTCAGCATAAAGGGTTTATTGAGCACGGCATCCGGTACGCCGATCTTACCCACATCATGCAGCATCGCCACATAATAGATATTCTGGATATCCTCCTCAGACCAGCCCAGACGCTGCGCCAAAAGTTCTGAGTACGCCGCCACGCGCATGGAGTGTCCCTTGGTGTAATCGTCCTTCGCGTCCACGGTGTTTGCCACCGTCATGATCGCCTGAATGGTGATGCGCTCCATCTCCTTGGTCTTCTCATCCAGCCGGCGCTGTAAATCCCTGCGGTAACCGTCCAGTTCGATCGTACTCCGGATGCGGCCAAGGATCACGTTGGGCTCAAAGGGCTTGGCGATATAGTCGTTTGCGCCCACACGGAAACATTCCGTCTCCGTCTCGGCACTGCGATCCGCCGTCAGAAAAATCACCGGTATCTTACACCAGCGCTGATTCTTTCTGAGCGTCTCCATCACCTCGAAACCGCCTATCTCCGGCATATTGATGTCGAGAAGGATCAGGTCCGGCGTGTGCCGCTCCAGATATTTATAGGCCTGCTTCCCTGAATTTACGGCTACGACCCGGTATTCCCCTTCTAAAAGTTTCTGTGCCGTAGCAAGTGTCAGCCTGTCGTCGTCCACGATCAAGATTATTTTTTTCATTTGTCCCCCAATAAGCTATGTATGCTAATGCTATTATCCCATTATACGCCACCCGCGCATAAAAAGCAAACAGATATCCGCTCAGTTGTCCTTGCTCATTTCCTTTTTCAGCCGCCGCATGATCTTTTTCTCCAGTCTGGATATGTAGGACTGCGAAATTCCCAAAAGCTCCGCTACTTCTTTCTGCGTCAGCTCCTTCCCCTCCGCGCTGCCGATCCCGAACCGCAGACGGATGATCGTCTGCTCCCGTTCGGAAAGCTTGGCAATCGCCCGGATCAGGAGTTTTCTCTCCACTTCATTCTCCAGATCTTTATAGATTACATCCTCATCCGTCCCCAGAATATCGGAAAGCAGCAGTTCGTTGCCGTCCCAATCGACATTTAGGGGCTCGTCGATGGAAACCTCCATGCGGTGCTTATTATTCCTTCTCAAGTACATCAGGATCTCATTCTCAATACAGCGGGACGCATAGGTCGCCAGTTTAATGTTTTTCTCCGGATTAAAGGTATTGATGGATTTGATCAGGCCTATCGTTCCGATCGAGATCAGGTCTTCCACGCCCACACCAGTATTATCAAATTTCTTCGCTATGTACACCACAAGTCTTAAGTTATGTTCTATCAAAATCGACTTCGCTTCGTCTTCATATTCCGTTCCCAGATCGTTTATGATCTCATTTTCCCTCTCGCTCTCAAGGGGCGGCGGCAGCACCTCCGCGCCTCCTATGTAATGAATATCTCCCTGTCTGTTCATCAAAAGCTTTGGTTCTCTATGTACCATCTTAAACTGAACTTTACCGGGAATTGCCACTTTTAAAACCATCTTTTTTCCTCCTAGTTTTCTAATAACCCGGGGTGTAACAGCATCTGATAATCGCTCTGCGGCGATATACCCGCATCACAAACCGCGACAATGACGCCCTTTCTTTTGATCGTGCGTCCCGCCTCCTCTATCGCTATCTCCGGCAGCTCGTAGGCCGGCAGGATCCCTCTCTCCTGTCCCACGCTCCGGTAAGGGACCGCGTGGTATTTTTCCGGCCGCAGACAAGAAGCCATGCTTGCAGCCATCCTTTTGCTGATCACGCATACAGGTGCGCCGTTTATGGGATCTGTCAGGTGATTGCCCGTATCCACAAAGGCCAAAATCCTGATCTCCTGTCCCAGAGACGGCACATAAAGCCGCACCGTCCGCAGGCAATCTTTCTGCCTGCTCATCAGCTTCTTTAAGAGGGTTTCCAGAATCCGGCAGACCAAAGCGCCTGCCGCCAGCGTGATCAGAAAACTTCCCCGCCCCTTCATAACAGGTCTTAAGCGATTGAGAATCCATATCATAGCGCCGCCTAAAAAAAAGCCGGCTGCCGCCATCACAAGGGATGCCCTCAAAATTTTTCGCACGCCGTGGATCCGATAGGTGAGACACATCATTACCATACTGACAGGCACCGCGCCGAAAAGAAGTCTGCCGCCCACCGTCAAAAACGGCAGTAAGAGAAGCAAACAGCTCATTCCGGCTCCCGCCAAAGCCCCCAGCCATCGTCTTCGGTGCGTGGCAGTACACCTAAGGATCTGTCCGGCCAGAGACAGCAGATACAGGTTCATCGTCGTCTGTAAGACGAAAACGCTGTCAATATATAATTTGTAATACACATTCCACCTCCGTATTTCCCTTTCATTATAGGAAAAACGCGATGCACATTCTGTCAAAAACAGGGAGCATTTCCCTTATTTTTCCAGACAGTTGACGACAAAAAACCACAGGTTATTCTCCTGTGGTCTGATGTCTCTTATATAAGTACCGCACGCTCTATTTTCTGAGGAAGCTGGGGATATCCAGCGATTTCTCCTCCACCGAACTCTTGATATCGTTCGTCTTTTGGATACCGATCGGCTTTAACCCCGCCTGCGTCTTAGCCTGTCCGCCCTGCGCGCCGATCGGCTGCTTTAAACCGACGCCGGAAGACGTAAATGCCCCGAGACCTGCGCCCACCGTACTCTTACCCTGCAGGGAAGTGGGGGTTATGTATCCGCTCTTAAAACCGAGGCCACCCTGTCTGGCCGCCTTTTCCTCGATACCCGTAGCAATGATCGTCACATTACAGGTATCTGTCATGCTGGAGTCGTACATTGCACCGAAAATGATATTCACTTCATCGCCCGTTAAGGATCTCACATAGTCGGAAGCGTCGGAAGCGTCCGCCAGCGAGATATCACCTGAAACATTGATGATCACATGGGTCGCACCCGTGATCGTAGTCTCAAGCAGCGGGCTCTCCACGGCCATCTTTGCTGCCTCGGACGCCTTGTCGTCGCCCTTTCCCGTGCCGATACCGATGTGGGCAATGCCCTTATCCTTCATAACGGTCTGTACGTCCGCAAAGTCCAGATTAATGATAGCGGGCATATTGATCAGATCCGTGATGCCCTGTACTGCCTGCTGTAAAACCTCGTCCGCCTTTTTCAAAGCTTCCGGCATCGTGGTACGCCTGTCCACGATCTCTAAAAGCTTATCGTTGGGAATGACGATCAGCGTGTCCACATTGTCTTTAATCTTCTCAATCCCTGATAAGGCGTTTGTCATGCGGGTCTTCGCCTCAAAACGGAAAGGCTTCGTCACAACGCCCACGGTAAGGATGCCCATATCCTTGGCCAGCTTAGCCACCACAGGAGCAGCGCCTGTTCCCGTGCCGCCTCCCATGCCACAGGTAACGAATACCATGTCCGCGCCCTTTAAGGCCTGCGCCACTTCCTCGGAGCTTTCTTCCGCCGCCTTCTCGCCGATCTCCGGCTTTGCGCCCGCACCGAGTCCCTTGGTCAGCTTTTCTCCGATCTGCAAAAGCCTCGTCGCCCTGCATAGCTGCAACGCCTGTTTATCGGTATTAATGCCGATAAACTCCACGCCGTCTATCTCTTCATCAATCATTCTATTTACAGCGTTATTGCCCGCACCGCCGACACCAACCACGATAATCTTTGCCGCGGACTCCGCTTCATTCGACTTGATCTCCAGCAAGGTGATTCCTCCTTCTACTCCCTCATACTACGAATAGACTCATATAGATTATCATATAATTATTTTCCCAAATTCGCAACCTTTTTTTTGTTTTTGTGACTTTTTGTACTGATTCCGCAAAAAACCCGCCGTCAATCCTGCTCAAAACTGTAAGTTTTCGTGTCTTCGCTGTACTCTCTCATGTCCAAAGTGCCACTTTTTCCCATAAGATCCGGCAGGATATACTGCAGCTTCATGATCTTTTCATTGATATCCTGATTTTCTCCCAGCGTAACCCTCGCCTCACCAAAGTACAGCGTCACCTGATAGGCGCTGTCAAAATAGATGCGGTCCGCCGAAAGGTTATATTTTGCCAACTGCTGGGTGATATTCAGGATTTCGTCAAAAAGCTCCGGCTTGTCCACCGGAAGCCGGTCATGGAGGATCACATGGTCAAAGGTCAACCCCGTTACCTGCGGAATCCCGGCCGTCTCCTCCTCGGAGGTCTCCACCACGATCCCGTCCTTATCAAAGTACACATAGCGCCCCAAATATCGCACATAACCGGCCAGCGCCTTTTCATACACCGTGATGCGAATCGTGTCCTTCGCCTCAATGTCCACATCCATGGTCTCCACAAAGGGAACGCCCTCGATACCCCTGTCGCGGTACTTTAGGGAAAGAAAGAGGGAATTATCGCCAAACCGCCCTTCCATGACCATCTCCATGATCTCCTCATTGGTATAATGGATATTGCCGTCCACATGGACCGTCGTCACACGGTAATTATGAATGATATAGAAATAGACGCCGCCAAGAAGGACGAGAAGGCCGGACAGGACCGCCGTTATAATAACGATCCGCTTTGTTTTTCCAAACCGCAGTTTCTCCGATGTCCTCTCCCGCCGTCTTCTCCGCTTCCTCTGCGGCGTCTCCCCGCTTTTTACAAGGCGCAGATTCGGATTCCCTTTTTTCTTTTTTCTCACATTTCCATTACTCATCTGCAAACCCTATCCTCATCCGCAGCAAATCTATGCCAGTTCTACCGCCGCTCCGAGTTCTCTGAGCCTCAGTGTGATATCTTCATAGCCGCGATCGATAAAGTGGCGGTTTTTTACGATCCCTGTACCCTCCGCAGCTAAGGCCGCTACCACAAGGGCCGCCCCGCCCCGTAACTCCTGCGCTTCCACAATGGTATTATGCAGGGAGTGACCGCCGCGAATATAGGCTTTCGTCCCTGCTATCTGTATGCAGGCGCCCATCTTTACAAGCTCCGGCACGATTCGGAACCGGTTTTCGAAAACATCCTCCTCGATGAAACCGTCCTGTCCCGAAACAGCCATTACCACCATAAAGAGAGATTGTAAATCCGTGGGAAACCCCGGATAGACCGCCGTCGTCAGACCGCCTTCCAGTCTCCTGTCGGCCCGCCCTTCCACCAAAAGGCCGTCCGTTTCCCTTCCCAGTCTGGCGCCAAACCGTTCCGCACAGGCGATCACGCTCTCCATATGCGCACAGGGCGCATCCTGCAAAAATACACGACCGCCGGCACACAGACAGGCTGTCAGATACGTACCCGCCACGATCCTGTCTGCCGGCACGCGAAAGCGCGTCGGATGCAGTTTCTCCACGCCCTCTATCACCAGACGATCCGTGCCGGCGCCCGCTATCTTTGCGCCCGCGCAGATCAAAAATTCACACAAAGCCTGTATCTCCGGTTCTCTGGCCGCCGGATGGATGACCGTCTCCCCACTGGCCAGAACCGCCGCCAGAATCAGGTTCTCCGTTACGCCTACGCTCACAAAGGGAAGTTCCTGCACTGTCCCGACAAGCCTTGACGCCTTGGCACAAAACGCCGTCTCCCCCTCCTCGATCTCCACGCCCATACGCCGCAGGGCATATAAGTGCAGGTCGATGGGACGTTTCCCGATCACACAGCCGCCGGGGTATTCCATCGAAACTTCCCCCGTCCGTGCAAGCAGCGCGCCCAAAAGCATGATGGAAGAACGCATGACGCCCACGGAATCGGCCGGCATATCACATTCTGACAGCCGTGTCGTATCCACGCGGATAACGTCCCCCCTCCGCTCGATCTGACAGCCGAGGCTCCGCAAAAGCCGCAGCATATGATACACATCCGCGATATCCGGACAATTTTCTATCTCACAGATTCCGTCTGTCAAAAGCGTCGCCGCCAAGATCGGCAGGGAAGCGTTTTTAGAACCCTGTATTTTTGTCTGCCCCGAAAGACTTTTTCCACCATAGATACGAACAGCGTCCATAAAATTACCTCTGTTTCACTTTTATGACCTATTCTATCTATATGGATTTTCGACAAAAAATTATCTTGTCCTCACAAATCTTTCAGACGTATCCCCTTGGCGACGCTTAATGTTAGTCCGATCTCTATCAAAAGAAACATTACCGACGAACCGCCGTAACTGATGAACGGCAGGGAAATACCGGTGTTTGGAATGGTGGCCGTGACCACGGCAATGTTTAGGATGACCTGCACCGCAATGTGTCCCATCACGCCGACCACCAGAAGCGCGCCGTAGAGATCCGGCGCGTTATTCGCTATGATCATCAGCCGCCAGATCAGCATCAAAAACATGATGATGATCGCGATCCCGCCGAACAGTCCCAGTTCCTCACAGATAATGGAAAAAATCATATCATTCTGCGCTTCCGGCAAAAAACCGCGCTTCTGCATGCTCTGGCCAAGACCTTTGCCCAGCACGCCGCCGCTGCCGATCGCATAGAGGGCCTGAATGGTCTGGAAAGCCTTGTCGTTTGCGTAGGCTTCCGGATCCAGCCATGCCAGAATACGGCCGCCGCGGAAGTCCAGCTCATCCACATGCGCCTGCGCCGTCTGCACCACATAAAATACCACCGCTGCCGCTGCCGCCAGCGTAATGAACGCCAAAATGAAAAACCTTTTATAATCCGGACAGGATACAAACAGCATCAGCACCGCGATCCCCATGACGATGATCGCCGAGCTTAGGTTATTGGTGATCAGCCACAGCATGAGGGCTACCGGCACAGGGGACAGCAGCACGAACCAGAATCCCTTGTTGCCCCGCACCCCTTTCCCCAGCTTACAGATCAGACTGGACAAAAAGATGATCATACCCAGCTTTGCCACCTCCGCCACCTGCAGGGAGATGGGTCCTATGTAAAGCCAGCGCGTTGCGCCGCCGGAGCTGTATCCAAAAGGAATGATGAGTAAGATCAGCACCACAGAGCCCAGATAGGCAAGAAGCGCAAAGCGTTCCCAGAAATGATAGGGAATGTTTGCCACCACCATCATTGCCACCATCCCTAAAATGGAAGCAAAAAGCTGCTGCCTCAGATATTTGGTGGAGTCTCCCAGCTTCTGATTCGCCTCGTAAGAACTCGAGGAAAACACCATCACGATGCCAAAACCCACCAAAAACAGCACGATGAACAGCAGGCTGTAATCCATGAACTTCTCACCTTTATCCTGTTTTCTGCGGGAAGCGTTTCTCTGTGCCAATTAACCGTTCTCCTTTAGCTGTTCTACCATTTCCTTAAATCTTTTTCCCCTGACCTCGTAGTTTGGAAACATCCCCCAGCTCGCGCAGGCCGGTGAGAGCAGTACCGCGTCTCCGGGTTTTGCCCGCTCCACGCAGACGGCGAAGGCCTCCTCAAAACTGTCCGCCAGCACGATATCCGACAGACCATGTCTCCTTGCGCAGTCCGCGATTTTTTCCCTTGTCTGTCCGATCAGCACCAGACATTTGACCTTACCGTCAAAGGCCTCAATCCACTCGTCATATTCGCTTTGTTTATCGTAACCGCCGCCGATCAACACCGTCGGACGGTCCATCGCCCGGATCCCCTGGATCGCCGCGTCCGGATTGGTCCCTTTGGAATCGTTATAAAAATCAACGCCGCGCTTCGTGTCCACAAACTCGATCCGATGCTCCACAGGGGCAAAATCCCGGACCACCGCGAGGATGGTTTCCATGGGTACGCCCATCGCCTGCGTAACGGCTATCGCCGCCATCACATTCTCCGCGTTGCAGGTTCCCTTAAGCTTCATATCCCGGACATTCATAAGCCGTCTGCCCACGCCGTCTTTCGCCTGAAAGATTTCCTCTCCTTCCAGATAAAAGCCGTCCTCTAACTTTCTTTTTGAAGAAAACCACACCACCGTGGCCGGACAGCGCGTGCCGAAGTCTCTGGTGTACTCATTTTCGTAATTTAGAACACAAGTTTCCGATTTTGTCTGATTTTTGCAGACAGCCTCCTTTGCCGCCGCATAATTTTCCATCGTATGATGACGGTTCAAATGATCGGGAGTAATATTTAAAATCGCTGAAACGGTCGGTTTAAAACGTTCTATCGTTTCTAGCTGAAAGCTGCTGATCTCCGCCACCGTCACCGTCTTCTCATCAGACGTAAGCGCCGTCAGCGTGTAGGGATTTCCGATATTTCCCACCACATCCACATGCCCGCAGACAGCCGCCATGATCTCGCCCACCAGCGTGGTGGTGGTGGTCTTGCCGTTGGTGCCCGTGATCGCGATCACGGAACCTTTTCCAATCTCATAGGCCAGCTCGATCTCTCCCCAGATCTTCACCCCTCTGCTTCGAAATTCCTCCACGAATACAGTATCTGTAGGAACACCGGGACTTAACACCACCAGATCGACCGCCGCCTTCTGTTCCTTGGAAAGCGTGCCGACCGCGATCTCCGCACAGATTCCCGGCTTCAGCTTTGCCCGTACCTCCTCTATCGTCAATTTTTCATTTTCATCAAACACAAGCGGCTCCGCCCCCACATGCTGCAGGGCCTCCACCGCCCCGGTCCCGCTGATGCCGGAGCCAACCACCAAGACTTTTTTCCCTCTTAACGTCGATGTTTCCATTACCATACCCCCATCAATGCGATCAGGCACAGCAGGGCCGTCACAATCGAAAATACAGCCACCACCCTGGTCTCCGACCAGCCGCAGAGCTCAAAATGGTGGTGGATCGGCGCCATCTTAAAGATCCGCTTGCCGCCCGTCAGCTTAAAATAGGAAATCTGCAAAATGTCTGACATGACTTCCACCAGATAGATAAAGCCCACGATTGCGATAAAGATCGGCATCTGCATCATATAGGCTGCCGCTGCCACAAAACCGCCCAGCGCCAAAGAGCCGGTATCGCCCATAAAGACACTTGCCGGATGCACATTGAACAAAAGGAAACCCAAAAGGGCGCCCACCACCGCACAGGTGATCGGCTCAATGCCGCTGTCCGTCCCGATCGCCACCACCGTAAAGAAGGTCGCCACCAGCACGGTCACGGAACTTGCCAAGCCGTCCAGCCCATCCGTAAAGTTGGTGCCGTTCACCGTACCGATGACAATGAAAAACAGGATCGGGATATTCCACCAGCCAAAATCCAGATAAGTCCCATCCATAAAAGGTACTTTCATCTCCAACGACACATCCGTATAGTGCAGCAGATAATAGACAAAAATCCCTGTCACCACCACCTGCAGGCTGAATTTCTGCCAGACTCTAAGCCCCATGGAGCGCTTTAGGACCACTTTGATATAATCGTCCAGAAAACCTACCAGTCCAAAGCCCATCGTGAGAAACAGAACCGGTATGATGCTCGGATAATCGCGCACAAAAAGCAGGGAGGTCGCCACCACACTGATCAGAATGAGGATACCGCCCATGGTGGGGGTACCGTTCTTTTTTAAGTGACTCTCGGGCCCTTCTGTCCGCTCCGTCTGCCCTACTTTGAGACGCCTTAAAAAGGGGATCACAAGCGGCCCCAGAAATACGCTGATCGCGAAGGAAACCATCACGGAAATTAGAATAACGCTGTTCATTATTGTCCTCTTTTATTTTAAATAATTATTTATTCCATGCCCGTATAAGCAGATTCGGAATGCTTATAGGGATATCTTACTACTTTTTTTCCAAATAGGGAAGGATGTTTTCAAACAGCTGCCTGACGACCGGCGCCGCGATCTGGCCGCCGTAGTAGGTGCCCTGCGGATTGTGGATGATCACCAGCGCCAGCACCTGCGGATCGTCCGCCGGTGAAAACCCCAGAAAAGACGCGATATATTTACCGCTTCCGCGGGGCAGGGTCTGACTGGTAGCGGTCTTGCCGCCCACGCGGTATCCTTCCACCGCACCGTTTCGGCCGCTCCCGTCCGCCACCACCTGCTCTAAGATATAGCGCATGGTCGCGGAAGTTTCCGCCGACACCACATCATCTCTCACCGGATAGGTAAAAGACTGGCTGTCTGTCCCGTCCGTCGTGACCGCCCGTACCGCGAAATGCGGCGTAATACGCCTGCCGCCGTTCACGATGGAAGCTGCCGTAGTGGCAAGCTGGATGGGCGTGATCTGGAAGGACTGCCCAAAGGAGATGGTCGCCAGCTCCACCGGCCCGATATTCTCCATCTTGTGCATGATGGTCCCGGCTTCCCCCGGCAGGTCGATCCCCGTCTTGTCAAGGAGCCCGAACTGCTTGAAATACGAGTAAAACCGCTCCACCCCGATCCGTAATCCCACCGTGATAAAGACAGGGTTGCAGGAATTCATGGTACCCTGTACGAAATCTTCCGCACCGTGGCCGCCGACCTTATGACAGCGTATTCTTCTGTCCTCCACCATAATGAAGCCCGGACAGCTAAAGGTGTCCGTCGTCTTCACCGCCCCGGATTCTAAGCCTGCCGCCGCCGTGATGATCTTAAAGGTGGAACCGGGCTCGTAGGTATCGTTGATACAGCCGTTTCGCCACATCGCATTCAACAGTTCCTGCCTCTTTTTCTCGGAAAAGGCCGAGGCGTCCATGCCGTTTGGCAGGGTGTAAGGATTGTTTAAGTCGAACTCCGGCACATCCGCCATCGCCAGAATCTCCCCGTTCTGCGGATTCATCACCAGAATGGAAACGCGGTCGGCTTCCTTGGTCTCCATCGTCTGCAGGGCAAGCTGGGTGGCGTAACTCTGGATATTGATATCCAGACTGACATAGAGGTCGCGGCCGTTCACCGGTTCTACGCGTTCTTCCCCCTCCTCGTCCTGCTCCACGCCCTTGGCGTCCGTCACCGTTAAGATGGTTCCCGCTTCTCCTTTCAGATATTCCTCATAAATCACCTCAAGACCGATAATGCCCTGATTGTCCCCGCCCGTAAAGCCGAGCGCCTTGGAAGCAAGCGAACCGTAGGGATAATAACGTTTGTAATCCTCATCCACCTTGACGCCGGGAAGCGCTCTGGCCCTGATGACGTCGCCCGTTTCCTTATCTACGTTGCTCTTGATCTTTTCAATGGAAGAATATTTTTCCACCCGCTTTCTGACATATTCTTCTGAGAGTCCAAGCTCGTCAGAAAGGACCGCCACCACCTCGTCCGCATTTTTGATCTGGCTGTGGATGACGGACACGGTACATACCGTCTTATTGTCCGCAAGAATCTTGCCGTTTGCGTCTATGATGCGCCCTCTGGCCGCTTTGATGCTGCGCTCCCGTTCGTGAAGCTCTCTGGCCTTCATGCTGTAATATTCGGACTGAAAGACCATCAGATAAAAAAGCCTCGCCGCCAATCCCAGAAAAACCAGCATACACAGGAAGAACACCGTCACGATCTTGCTCCTGTGGTAGGTCTTTTGGTTCATCCTGTTTTCCATCAATAGAAAACCTCATAAAAAGGGTTTACTACAATCTATTATCCTTTCTCTGAGGTTATTCTCACTTCCGTTATTCTGTTCCCTCCGGCTCATCCTGCGCAGGCCCCTCGCCAGACGTTTCCGGCGTATCATCCAAAAGGCTGCCGCCCAGCACTGTGCCAAGTTCCGGATCGACGTATGCGCCCGTCTCAGGGTCAACCAGATATCCTGTCTCAGGATCTTTGGGAAAGCTTCTCCATGATTCATCCGGCTGCGGCGGTTCTTCCGGCTGTTTTTCACTGCCTGTTTCACCTTCGTCCTGCTTCCCGTCCCCTTCGCCGCCCTCTGCAGTCTCCGGATCGATGGGATTGCCGTCCTCGTCTAACTGCGGCTCCTGTGTTTCCTGCGGCGTCCTGATCTGAATTTCCAGTTCCGCAAGCTCCTCCCGCTCCTTATCGGAGAGTTCCTCCGTCATAAAGATATTCAGGTAAGGCAGCACCTCCGTTAAAACCTTTTTGACGATCCCCGTCGCATGTTTCGCATCATCCTGAAGCCCCAGCGGCACATTCGGTCTGTCCACCACTACATAGATCGCGATCTGCGGGTCATCCGCCGGCGCATAGCCCATGAAAGACACCACATACTCTTCGTTGCCGCGGGGCAGCGTCTCCGCCGTTCCCGTCTTGCCGCCGATCATATAGCCTGCGGGCCTCGCCGTCTTTCCGGTTCCGTTCTCCCCCGTCACCACCGTATTGCAGTACTCCAGTATGGTGTCGCTGGTGGAGCGCGAAACCGTCTGCTTTAAGAGCCTCGGTTCCACATTCTCGATGGTTGCGCCCTCCGCCGTCGTGATCCGGGAGACCATATGGGGCGCATAGTAGTTGCCGCCGTTGATCAGGGAACAGAACCCCGTGATCATCTGGATCATGGTCGCGTTAAAGCTCTGTCCGAAAGAGTTAGTGGCAAGGTCAGTCATGCCGATATTGCTTTTATTATAGACCATGCTGGCCGTGCGCGCCTCGCCCGCCAGATCGATATTCGTCTTTAATCCAAAACCGAAGGTATGCTGATACTCCACAAACTGTTCTTTCCCCAAGGCGAAAGCCACGTTCATCAAGACCACGTTGCAGGAGCGCTCGATCCCCTCCTGCACCGTAAGCACGCCGTCTCCAAATCTCTGATGGCACTTGATCTCATGGTCTCCCACATGGAGCTTTCCCTCGCAGAGGTAGGTCTCGTTCCCGGTAATGGAACCGCTCTCCAAGGCCGCCGCCACCGTAAAAGGCTTTGCCACCGAACCCGGCTCATAAGAGTCCACGATGCAGAAATTTTTCCACAGAGCGTTCAGATGCTGGTACATGACCTGATCGTTCATGCCCTCCAAGGCTTCCCCGGTCACATATTCTCCCGCTACTTTTTTCCCCTCCTCATCGAGAAGCGGCATTCCTATGAGATTATCCGTATTTCTGACATCGTTTAAGTCAAAGTCGGGATAGCTGGCCATCGCAAGAATCCCCGCTGTATCCACGTCCATAATGATGCAGCCGATGTTCTGCGCGCCGTTTCCGGGCCTTGCGTTGTCCTTGTATTCTTCGTTGTACTGCCGAAGGTATTTTTCCACGATGGTCTGGATATTGGCGTCGATGGTAAGCTGAATGTTATTGCCGTCTCTGGCGGCAATGGTGGTGCGCTCCAGCGTCGAGTCGTCGTTCAAATACCCGTACTCCCTGCCGTTTGTACCGCTTAAAATTTCATTGTAATATTCTTCCAGCCCATAAGTACCCGCATTGTCCCCCGTGGTGAAACCGATCACGTCGCAGGCGAGCCGCCCGTTCGGATACTCCCTCTTGTATTCGTTCTCAAACCACACGCCCCTGATGTTTGCGCCCAGTTCTTCATCCGCGCTAAACTCCTCAAAGGCCGTCTTTTTCTCATACGGCACCCGCTTTGCCATCACATAGTAAGAAGAATCCGGATGCGTGGCAATATAGTTTCTCACTGTACTGGCATCAATATCAAAAAAACGGTTCAGCGCGCTTAAAGTAGGCTCCAGATAATCCTCCTTGCGAAGCAGCAGCTTCGTGTCCAGAATTACGTTGTAAACCTTATTGCTGACCGCTAAAACCGTGCCGTTTGCATCCACGATCTCCCCGCGCTTAAACGGTATGATCGTAGAATCGTACTCCTGATGCGACAATACCTGCTTTTTATACTCCTCGCCATTGTCCCTGTTGATCAAAAATAAGCGCACGCTGAGCCCTACAAAAGCCGCCAGTATAAAAAGAAACAGTACCAGCAGCTTTTTTTGCATCTTTATCGTAAATTTTAATACGTCGTTTCGTTTTCCTCTCTGCCTGCTCAACAAATCACCTGCTTATTCTTTCTTGGGGATCTCCGCCATCTGCTTCACATAGTCGCTGTTCTCGCTGGTAAAGGAAACGATCTGCCCCTCTCTCGCGTACTGCATGCCAAGCTCCTGAATCGCGATCCTTCTGATCTCCTCCAGATCCACATTGCTGCTGATCCTTGTGTAGTCCTCCTCGTTTGCGACCTTGAGGGCGTTAAGTTGCCGCTCCAGCGAAGCGATATGCTTCACACTGTTCGTAATATCCGACTGTAAACCGATATAGTACACCAAGATCATGCCTGCAGCCACCAAAGCCGCGCTTAAGAACAGGACATAACCGGCGTTCATATGCTTCGCCCGGTCCCTGTTTTTTCTCACACTGTTATTGACTTTCTTTTTCGGCCTCTCCGGCATCTGCCTGACAGGCTGCGCCTTCCTGACCGTATTTCCATCTACATAGTAAGCATTTTGCCTTGTCGCCTTCATTTTACCATATCCCCTCTGCTTTTTTCAAATACCCTGAGCTTTGCGCTTCCTGCTCTCTTATTTTCCGCAACCTCTTCCTGCGTCGGCAGGATGGGTTTTCTCGTCACCACATGCCCCTCAGGTTTCCTGCCGCAGACGCACACCGGAAAATCCGGCGGGCAGGTGCATGGATTTTCATGATCCCTAAAAACCGTCTTTACGATCCGGTCCTCCAGCGAATGAAAGGTGATCACGCAGAGCCTTCCCTCTGGCGAAAGCAGGCCGATCAGCTCGCTAAGTGCGCTTTGCAGCACTTCCAATTCCCTGTTGCACTCGATCCTTATCGCCTGAAAGGTCCGCTTCGAAGGATGTCCGCCTGCGGCTCTCATCTTTGCCGGGATCGCTGCCTTTATGATCTCGTTTAGCTCTCCTGTCGTTTCTACGGGCTTGTCCTTTCTGAACGCGGCGATATGTTTGGCGATATTTTTAGCAAACCTCTCCTCGCCGTAGTCGCGGATGATCCGGTACAGCTCCGCTTCGGAATACCCGTTTATGATATCCTTCGCGCTCAGAGCCTGTCTTCTGTCCATCCGCATATCGAGGGCCGTATCATACCGGTAGGAAAAACCTCTTTCCTCATTGTCCAGCTGGTAGGACGAAACCCCCAGATCGAGCAGGATGCCGTCCACCTGCGAAATGCCGATGTCCTTTAAAACCTGTGCCGCATTCACGTAATTGTCACGGATAAGCGTCACCCGTTCCCGATAAGGTAAGAGCCGTTCCCCTGCCGCCGCGATCGCATCCTCATCCTGATCGATGCCGATCAGTCTGCCGCCCTCTGTCAGCCGCTTTGCCACCTCATAGGCATGTCCGCCACCGCCCAGCGTACCATCCAGATAGATGCCCGCGGGCCTGATGTTCAGATTTTCTATCGTCTCTGTAAGGAGTACCGAGGTGTGGTTAAATTCCATCTCTTCCCCATCCGCTCTCTATATCCCAAGTCCCAGCTCGGCCATGTGTTCCGCGATCTCATCCATATCGTCAAAGGCCGCCGTATCCTCAAACCGTTCTTTGCCCCAGATCTCGATCCTGCTGCCTACGCCTACAAGCACTACGTCCTTTTGCAGCGCCGCAAACTCCCGCAGGACGTTGGGGATCAGGATGCGCCCCTGTTTGTCCACTTCCGCTTCCGTTGCTCCCGCCAGAAAGAACCTCACGAACTGTCTGGCTTCTTTATTGGTGATGGGCAGGGTCCTTAATTTCTCTTCAAAGAGCTTCCACTCTTCGTTATCATACACAAAAAGACAGCCGTCCAACCCCTTGGTCACTACAAAAAAATCTCCCAAAAGCTCCCGAAACTTAGACGGGACGATCAGCCTGCCCTTTGCGTCGATTGTGTGATTGTATTCTCCCATGAACATCCGCAATCACCCTGCCCGCAGGTACTTTGTACACTACGCTTTCTCCGGTCAAGTGGTCTGCCACGAAAAGAGGATTGTCTGCCACTTCATACCACTTCACTCCACTTTTCACCACTTTTAAGTCAATTCTATAACATTTTGGGGGGAAACGCAAGGAAAATCTTAAGAAATTATGAAAAATTGGGGCAGTGGGACTGCAGGAGGAGGGCATATCCCATCGCAGCGTGCTTTCGCTCCATGATCATCGCAGCGGACACATAAGCGTCTAAAGAACAGACGCTAAGTGCCGGCGATGCTCAAGGGCTGCTTCTGGGATATGCCCTCCTCCTGCCTGTGTATTGGGGGAATTTAGATTGGCATAATTTTTGTTGTGGGGGAGAAAAAAGGAGAACGCAGACATTTCACTCTGCGTTCTCCTTTTCCGATTTTACTGCTGATTCCTTATTTCTGTTTAGGTGCCGGCGGATGAGAATGTCCGCCGTGACGGATATGACCACCAGCGCGATCGCAAGCACCTGCGAGACGGCTATGGTGGTGTGGGGGATGAAAAGGGTGTCGGTACGGATGCCTTCGATCCACGCTCTGCCAAGGCCGTAGCCGCCCAGATACAGAAGCCACTGTTCTCCCTCGAATTTCTTGTGTTTTCGGTACAGGAGCAAAACCGCCAGCAGCGCCAGATTCCACAGGCTCTCGTAGAGGAAGGTGGGATGCACCTGAATATAGTTTACGCAGTCTTTTGTCATATGAGCCGCTATCTTTTCGGAGATATCGCCCGCCCTGACCATTTCCGCAGGAAGCCGCATTGCTAAAAGGCTGTCCGTATATTCCCCGAACACTTCCCTGTTCGTGAAATTCCCCCATCTGCCGATCACCTGTCCCAGCACCAGACCCGGCACGCAGATGTCCGCCAACTGCAAAAAGCTCTGCTTTTTTTTGCGGCAGTAAATCCATAGTGTCAGGAAGGCGGCGATCACCGCGCCGTAAATCGCCATTCCGCCTTTGCGCGTATTGAATATGTCTAGCAGATTGTCCTTATATTTGTCCCACGAAAAGATCACATAGTAGACCCTTGCCCCGATGATGGAAAAAATAATCGCGTAGACTGCGAAATCCCAAATGATATCCGAATCCAGATTCTCAAGCTTTGCCACATGGACCGCCAGAAACACCCCCGCCATTACGCCGACCGCAATGATCACACCGTAGAGCGCAATCGGAAAGCCGAAGACGGTAAACGCCTTCGGCACGTTCTTTAAATAAATCCCCAGATGGGGAAAAGCAATATCCATGGTCCCCATGATATCCTGCATAGTATATCTCCATTCCGCAGCTGTCACTCATAGAATGCTGCTATACGTTAAACCTAAAAAGAATCACATCCCCGTCCTGCACCACATAGTCCTTTCCTTCCATACCGACGAGGCCCTTCTCTCTGGCCGCGGCAAGGGAACCCTGCTCCAAAAGGTCCTTGTAGTTGACCACCTCCGCCTTGATAAAGCCTCGTTCAAAGTCGGTATGTATCTTTCCCGCCGCCTGCGGCGCTTTGGTACCGATCTTGATCGTCCAGGCCCTGGTCTCGTCCTCTCCCGCCGTCAGGAAACTCATTAACCCAAGCAATGAGTAGCTCGCGCGGATCAGCTTCTGCAGGCCCGACTCCGAAAGTCCCAAATCCTCCAGAAACATAGCCGTTTCCTCCTCATCCAGCTCCGCAATCTCCTGCTCGATCTGCGCGCAGATCACAAATACCTCGCTGTCATTCTCCGCCGCAAAGGCTTTCACCTTCTGTACGCCCGCATTATTCGCGCCGTCGTCCGCAAGGTCTTCTTCCGCCACATTGGCCGCAAAGATCACCGGCTTGTAGGTGAGCAGATTATAGGAAGTAAGAAGCGCAAGTTCGTCCTCATCTTCCGGCTCAAATACCTTAGCCAGCTTCCCTTCCTCCAGATGCGCTTTGATCTTCTCTAATAAAGCATACTCCTTTGCCGCCGTTTTATCCATCTTGGCGACCTTTGCCGTCTTCGCGATCCTGCGCTCCAGTATCTCGATATCGGAGAAGATCAGCTCCAGATTGATGGTCTCGATGTCCCGCAGCGGATCGATAGACCCGTCCACATGGACGATATTGCTGTCCTCAAAGCAGCGCACCACGTGAACGATGGCATCCACTTCGCGGATGTTGCTTAAGAACTGGTTGCCAAGGCCTTCGCCCTTGGAAGCGCCCTTTACAAGCCCCGCAATGTCCACAAACTCAATAGTGGCCGGCGTCACCTTCTTAGAGTGGTACATATCCCCAAGGAGTTTCAAGCGCTCGTCCGGCACCGTCACGATACCGATGTTCGGGTCGATGGTGCAGAAGGGGTAATTGGCGGATTCCGCGCCCGCCTTGGTCAATGAATTAAAAAGGGTGCTCTTGCCTACGTTTGGAAGGCCGACGATGCCGAGTTTCATGATATCTTAATCCTCCGTGTTTTTCAAAATAAAAGAGCCTTAGCGGCTATGATAGTATAGCACAGTAAGGCTCTATTCATCAAGCATAATCTAATAGAAAAGGCAGAGACTCAAATAGTCCCTGCCTCCTGCTAACTCGCTCACTTATGGGCTGTGCATCACCTATTATTTTTAGTATACACTATTTTTCCATCATTACAACACATTTAATAAAATTTTTACTCTTTCCCGGTATTAAGGCTCAACCTAACCGTTTCCAAGACATTATATGGAGATACATGGATTTACATGAAACAGCCTCGTATAAAACCATGCCATACAACATATATCCGTCTTATACAACTTAGTGATTATCAGCATAAGCCATAAAGCACTTTCTATAATAATGATTCAATTTACATATTCTGTGATTCCGCTCAGCCTTTCTATATCATCATCACCCCAATATTGATTATTCCAGTGATAATACTTGTCTTTTCTCTTCTTAAATATCCGAAACGGCTCTTTTGTATTATCATATATATGCAGGATATCACAAACCTCAACCAGACTTGGTATCAAAGCGAGTGCCTTATCATATCTGGATCTGACTTTTTCTTCCGGAACACCATGACCACCTAAAGCTTTTCTTGCTTGTACTCTTGCCACATTTATATCTACATTGGATGTCAGAACATAAATTCCTCTCACAAAATATCCCTGTTCTTTCGCTCGTTTCAATAAGAACAGATTCCTGTCTGTAGACAGCACTGTCTCAAAAGTAAAATCCTTTCTATTTTCTACCATGTATTTCCGCAATTCTTCCGCCTTTACTGCAGCTTCCAAATCAGTACACAGGATGGTTCTTTTTATATCGTCTGCATTGATATACTCGCCCTGAACCTTTGCCATCTGCGTAATCGTCGATTTACCGCTTCCGTTTGGTCCGGCAAATACAATGACTTCCGGAAGCCTTACCACATTATTCTCCGACATACTCGCGCCTCCCGTCAGGATATTCAAGATACGCTCTTTTTGTTTCATCATCATATCCTGCAATGGGCAAACCTTTTATTTTTCTCACCTCATTATCTATTCTTATTGACTCTTTGAATCTTATTGTTAATTCCTCGTCTGATATTCCACAGGTGGAATCCAATTCGTTTATGATCGTCATTATCTGATCTCCTCTCCAAATTTATATACATCAGTACACAAGCAAACTATGACCTCCACATTCAAACTTCTTCCTTCTACATTGTATACTATCTTAAATTTTTGTTCAATAATCTCCTATTGCACAAAATACTATTATATAATCAAGTATACTATTTAGTCTGCTTCATTATATCCATTTTTCAATAGCCCTTCAATTTCCACGGTATTTCAGCAACTCCTCCAATATCTACGATTTTGCCGCAACATGTGGCACAATTTCATCGTCATCTATTTGCGCTACAACTTCCCCAACTTTTATTTCCAACTAAATTTATTATAGCACATTGGGAATAACGTTAGAAATAAACTCAAAATTCTTTTACTCAATAGGCAGAGACTCAAATAGTCCCTGCCTCCTGCTGACTCGCTCACTTATGGGCTGTGCATCACCCACTTATATCGCCTTTATTCCCCATAGCTCTCTTTCCATTCCACGCAAGTCTTTTTGCCGATGCTGTGATAATACACCAGCAAAACGAAGATCGCTGCCAGCGCAAGGTATCTCCTGATCCTTCCGCCTCGTTTTCCCCACCCGGTCAGCCGGGATACAAGCTCCTTCTTCATCTCCTCCGTCATCCCTCTCCTGCGGTCCGCAAAATACAGGAACAGATAGGTAAAGCCTGCGATCATGGAGAGGGTCGCGCACAGTTCCAGAGGCGTACGCTCACCGGTGTCAGGCTCGTCGTCCAATCCGCCTCCCGGTTTCTTATCGCTTTCGTTTCTTACGCTCACGCGGACAGCGCCGCCGTTTTTCCCTGCCGTGTCCTGATAAACAATGTCATAAGTAGAAAAACGGTCCGTCTCTATGGTGATGGTATCTTCTTTATTGTCCAGATCAGTCAACAGCTCCGCTTTCCCGTCATGCACACGGATCACCACAAAGGTCCTTGTCTTTGTACCGTCGGTATTTTTCAGGCTGTCCGGTACCTGAATGGTAACGGTGATCTTACGGCCCGTCTGTGTGACCGCGCTGCGGCTTCCTCCGACCACTTTGTACAGGTTGATATCAAGATACTGTCCCAGCGTATAGCCTTTTGCCAGAGTACCGCCGAGCGCCGCGGCCACGACTTTCTTATCCGCCGCACTGACGCCAGCGGAGGCATCCTTCACGTCAAGGACGATACGGATACTTGTCCCGCCAGCCGCCTGCTGTCTTTCCGCTTCCGTGAGGACGATATCCGCCAGTTCCGTAAGCGTCGTCGCTACCGCCGCGTCCAGTGTCGCTTCCCCTTCTACCCTGACCTCTTTTTGAATGTTTCCTTTCTTCTCCTGTTTTACTTTAGGCTGCCCTGTGCCGGAAGCGCCGGGCTTACCGGGCCTTGGTTTCGCCGCACCTGTCCCGCCATTACCGCTGCCGCCATCGGAACTGCCGTCCTGATTGTCGCCTGCTCTGCCGTTATTTCCACTGCTGCCGCCATCGGAACCGTCTCCCTGACCGCCACCACCGGTATTGCCTCCGCCGCCGTTATCTCCGCCGCTCTGGCTGTCTCCGCCCTGATTATCGCCGTCGGAACCGCCACCCTGATCCCCGCCGGAACCGCCACCTTGATTACCGCCGCCTCCGGAGCCTCCGCCCGTTGCCGGGATGGGCTCGGTCTCCTTCGCTTCGCAGCGTTTACAGGTACGTTCCTTTTCTCCGGGCTTTGTCGCCGTGGCTTTCTTTGTTACCTTCCACTCTCCCCAGTCGTGCCCCAGCGCGGCTATGTT
Organism: Lachnospiraceae bacterium UBA7196; assembly: GCA_002490835.1. Lineage (GTDB taxonomy): Bacteria > Bacillota > Clostridia > Lachnospirales > Lachnospiraceae > UBA3282. The sequence continues at coordinate 78,062 of DKUU01000021.1, forward strand.
TCCCCATGCGCTGATATCTGCAATGAGGGTCGTTCCTTCTGCGTCCTCGTAATCCTTGCCGCAGCCTTCACAGTGATAATACGCCTGCTTGCCTGCCGTGGTACAGGTCGCTTCTTTCTTTGCTACCGGCTGCGGGCTGCAGGTATGCCCGATCGCCGCTGCTATGACATACCCGCACACCGTACAGGTCTGGGGCGTCGTCTCTGTCGCCGCCGCGCCCGGCGTGTGTGCCTCCACTTCGTCGTGTGCGTCGCAGTTTACGCATTGATGGGCGTGTCCTTCCGCTGTCTGATAGCCCCATGTTGAAGTATCATAGCTGTGCCCTGTCTTGGAGATCACCACGCTGTTATGATCCGTGATCGCCTGTGTTCCCTCTGCATCCGAGAACCACATCCCGCAGCCGTCGTTACCGCCGCAGACATAATACGCCTCATTGCCGTCCTCCGTACAGGTCGCGTCTTTCGCCTCCACAGGGGTCAGGACGTGAGTGTGAGGCTGCGACTTCACCGCAAGATACACCGCATCATCTACATTCACAATTTCATAAGCCGGATCGTCGCTTGAAAAATACTTGCTGTAATCGGTTTCGTTAAAGGGTGTGATTTTGACCGGGTTCCCTTCTGTGGGCGGGGTTTCGGTCGTCACACCGATACTCGCGGAGCCGGAAAGAGGCTCGGCAACGTCTATCTTCTGCCCGTTCCTAAGATAAACATTATTTACTTTCCCGTTACAGGTATTTCCGCTGATCACGGCATCTCTGCCGACCCCCAATGTATACCTGTCATCCAACATCCATACGCCACCGCCTGATTGGGTTGCGTTGTTCCCACTGATTTCGCCGCCGTACATCCTAAATATAGTTGTTCCCTCTCCATATACGCCGCCGCCCATACTCGCGCTGTTTCCACTGATTTTGCCACCATACATGCGAAATGTACTTGTGTCCTTTCCATAAACGCCACCACCCGAGCCGGTAGCACTGTTCGCACTGTTCCCGCTGATTTCGCCGCCGTGCATTTCGAATGTACCGCCGCCTATTACCTTTACACCGCCACCGTATGACGAGCTACTATTCCCGCTGATCTTGCCGCCATACATCTGAAAGGTACACAGAGAACCCACAACATTAACACCGCACTGCCCTCCTGTTATATTCCCGGCACCTTGGCAGTCATACAGTTCCAGCGTCCCGCCACCAATTCTAATCACACTGTCCGCTCCCGGTGCGCTGATGGTCTTTCCGTTCAGGCAGAGCGTTGTCGTACCGTATGGCACGTTCCATGTATCGGTAAGGGTCACATTCTCCGTCAGGTAATAATTCCCCGCAGTTGTCGGCAGGCTGTTCGTCTGTGTCCATGCGGTGAACTCCACGTTGTTATGATTGTTGTGTTCCGCCGCGGGAGGGGTGCTCTCCGTGATATTGTCCTTATAAGGCTCCCAACCCTTTTCTTTTCCTTCTGTCCCTTGATACGCCTCCAGTGCGCCCGCAGGGACATAGATGCTCTTGGTGCCTGTGATACCGGGGCAGTTCCCGAAAACATCGATGTCAAGCGTCGGCGGATTTTTGCTTTCCATGATAACCTTAGTCAGTTTTCTGCAGTTCCCAAAAACGCCACTCCCGATTTCCGTCACACTCTCCGGTATGGTTATTTCTGTCAGGCTTTCACAGCTTACAAACGCACTCCCATCTATTTTCTTCACACTATTTGGTATCTTTATACCTGTCAGTCCCGTGCAACTCTCAAACGTGTTTTCCTCGATGCTCTTCACACCATATGGTATCTCTATCTTTTTTAGGCTATCGCAGAAATAAAACGCTTTTTTCCCGATACTCTTCACGCTGTCCGGTATCTTTATCTCTTCCAGACTCCTACATAAATTAAACGCGCCTTCCCCGATGCTTTCCACACCGTCTTTTATCTCTACGCTTGTTACAACATTTTCATTGTCCTTCCGACCATTTTTTATCCAGTCCGTCATCCCCTCATTCGTCTTGATCGTCAGCTTACCGTCCTCAAGCGTCCAGCCTTTGTCGGTCGGTTCGGTGCTCTCCACGATATAGTCCGCCCACTCCGTCCATGCGTCTTTGTAAGCCTGCGCCGTGCCGCTCGGGACATGGATGCCCTGCACGCCGGCTGTGGCAGACGGGCAGCCGACGAAAACATCACTGCCAAGCGTCGGCGGTGTCTGCCTTTCCACGATAATCTCGTCCAAGGATGAGCATTCCTGAAACGCATAGTCTCCTATGCTTGTTACTTTCTCTGGTATCCTTATGCTTGCCAAATTCCAGCAGCTAGAAAACGCATAATCTCCTATGCTTTCCACACTCTCCGGTATATTTATGCTTTCCAGACTATTGCAGCCTGAAAACACATTATCCCTTATGCTTGTTACTTTCTCCGGTATATTTATGCTTTTCAGACTCTTGCAGGGAGAAAACGTACCATTCCCTATGCTTTCCACACTTTCCGGTATATTTATGCTTTCCAGACTATTGCAGCCTGAAAACACATTATCCCCTATGCTTCTTACATTCCCCGGTATCTCTATGCTTTCCAGTCCGAGGCAGTAATAAAACGCATCATCCCCTATGCTTTCCACGCTCTCCGGTATATCTATACTTACCAGCTTACTGCAATTCATAAACGCCTGCCTGATTATGTATGTCACACCGCTTTGTATCTCTGCGCTTGTTACCAGATCCTTATATTGATATTGTGTTTCCTGATAAAATGATTTTTTGTCAGAAAACCATAAATTCATCCCCCTATTCGATGTAATCGTCAGCCTGCCGTCAGCGGTAAGCGTCCACTCGTCTTCCTCACTGCCACCTATAATAGTATCATCCGCCTGCGCCACAGCTGCCGCCATCATCACGCTCTGCGGCGCTGCCACGATTTCCGTCGGCGCGTCATTTTCGCTGACAGACTCTGTCTCTTTTTCTTCCTCCTCGTCAGACTCCTGCCCTTCGGGGGCTGTTTCCTCCGCAGGCTCCGTTGTCTCCGTCTTCTCCTGCTCGTCGGCATCCGTCCCCTCCGCAGGTTTTGTATCTTCTCCCGACGGCTCTGTTTCCGTTTCTTCCTCCTGCTCCGTTTCCCCATCCACAGGCGTGTTTTCACTGACGCTCTCCTGCGCCAGCACGCTTGTCGGCGCATCATCCCACACCATGCCAAAAACCAGCACCGCCGCAAGCAATACCGCCATCATTCTCTGCCAGAAACCGCTCTTTCGTATTTTCCTGTTTTTCATTCTTTTAACCTCCCCGTCAAGACATGATATCGTCTCCCCAAACGATACTTTCCTATTATTTTTATATCATACCCCCCCCCTAAAAAACAATAGACCCTGCCTAAACGACACACTTTTCGACAAAAATAACACACTTTCCCTTCATGATGAGGACACCTGATGCGGGCAAAAATCTTCCTGTGGAAGGAATCAAACCTAAGGCATAAAAAAGGCACAACCCCATGCAATTACCGGAGTTGCGCCACACTTGCGGACTGGGACTTCTCATATCTAACTTTTCGCCGAACTTTGTTGGATTTTTATCTGTTTCCCGTTTCCAACGGAACAACCGCCAACGTCTTTCCCAAAGGAGCCAATACCTTCAAAATCGTATCCAATTGCGGACTGGTACTGCCTTTTTCCATTCTTGCAATGACAGGCTGTTTAACCCCGCTTAACTCCTCCAGCTTCTTTTGACTGATTCCCTTTTCCTGTCTTGCCTTTATCAATTCCCCAATAATAGACACCCTCAGTTCGCTCTCCGCTATTTCATCCGACGTAAGAATACTTTTCATAAATTCAAGAGCATTCCCGCCGACAGCATCTGCTCCCCGCTCGCTTAAATCAACCAGATTCTCTTTCGCCTGTGTTATCGCTTGTGAATATTCTTTATTCGTTCTCATGATGCTTCCTCCCTCGATAATCAGCCAAATTCCGTTTTGCCCGCTCCATTTCTCTCAATGGAGTTTTTTGTGTCCGCTTCATAAAAAAAAGTGTTTTTACGTAATCCATAATTTTATTCAACTTTATCCGGCTGTCTTTATCATTCTTTGCCGCCAGTCCTGCTATGTACTCTTTTACCGGCTCTTTTCCATTCTTATCTTTATAAAAATAAATCTCGTACAAGTTTATTTTCCTCCTATTGCAAATAAATTATACTTTAAAGTTATTAAAAAGTCAATAACTTAAAAGTTATTGACTTTTTCAACATTTTGAAATATTGCTAAATCAAACCTTACCTAAACGACACACTTTTCGACAAAAATAACATCCTTTCAAACAAAAATGACACCTGACTGTCCTTCCTTTTTTGTGGTATACTATGGTAATATTGCATATTGTCAAAAGTTAGGAAAATAAAGCGGCTGTTCACAGTCCGTTTTGCGTGAAAGGAACCATTTTTTATGATTCATATTGCGATCTGTGAGGACAATGACGCGGATATGACGCATCTGCGCGCCCTGCTGCACCAGACAAAACTCCTCTGCGATTTTACGGAATACACCAGTGCGGAACCTATGCTGCTCGATATGGAAAACGGACAAAAACACTTTGATCTGTTTTTGTTAGACATCTTTCTGCCCGGCAGGAACGGCGTGGAGACCGCCCGCCGCATCCGCAGTCTGGACGAAAAAGCGGTTTTGATCTTCCTGACAGTCAGTGAAGATTTTTACAGGGAAGCATTTGACCTCTATGCGTTCCATTACCTGATCAAGCCCATACGCCTAAGCGACCTGACGAAAGTCCTGACAAAGGCAGCAAATCAGATTTCCTCTCCGGAAGAAACCCTGCCTATCCTGTCCAACAGGCAGAAACTCATACTTCGTCAGGCGGACATTGTCTATATAGAAAGCGCCAGCCATATGCTGTGTTTTCATATGCAGGACGGGCAGCAATATGTCTCCTACGGCAAACTGAACGAAATCCAGACACAGCTTGCCTCCGAACTGTTTGTGCGCTGCCACAAAAGCTTTATCGCCAATCTCATCTATGTAAGCAAACTGACGCGGGAGGGCTTCTATGTCGGCGATACGCTGATCCCCATCTCCCGCACCTATGCGGCGGACGCAAAGAACATCTATTATAAGCGGTTGTTCGGCGTTTTTCGGGAACATTAAGAACGAGGTATTAGGATGCAAAAAAAGATAACATGGAAGAAAACATCTGTCATAAAAGGTGCGGCAGTCCTTTTGTTTGTTCTGCTCACTGTCTGGATGATCGGGCTGCTTTTCGACATCGCCCGCCCAAAAACGGAAGAACTTGCCCTTGCGCCGACTATGGGTGACGCCCGCGGCTGGGAGCTGTATACTTTGGAAAGTGGAAACCGCATGGAAATTTCGCCTGAGGATATCCTTTCGCTGGAGGCAGGCAGCGTCATTTACCTTTCCCGCACTCTGACAAAAGAGCAGGAAGACGCGGGATATACCTTCCTGATGCTGGAGTTTACGCGTCCCTGCGCCGTGTTTTTGGACGAGGATCTGTTCTACACCAACTGCCCGAAGGAGGATACGCGTTTTGATGCGGTGACTTTGCCAAAGGATTATACGGTCCCCGCCTTCGCGCCGGGCGAAGAGGTACGATGTTCCCTGCCTGCGCATTATGCCGGTAGGCGGCTTACAATCGCCACCACGCATATGCCTGAATCAGGTACGCCCAGCGTCATACTGTCCTCCCATGCAAGACACTTCGACTACCTGACTACAGGAACAATCCATGAACTGATGCCTGCGGCGGGATTTGCCGTGCTGACGCTGCTCCTCTCCGGCATCTGGCTGTTTGCTCTTTTTCAGGGAATCTTTGACTATCCTTCCCTCCTGCTGATCTTTGCCGCCCTGATCCGGATGCTTTCCCATCTGCGGCAGTTTCAATTTTTCTCCCCGATCTCCTATGCCATAGACAGCCCATTTGCGCTATTTATTCCCATCATTGAGGTGATGCTCCCCTGCATTTGGCTGTTTTTACAGATGAAAGACCATAAAAACCGCCTCCTGTTCGGCGCCATCCTTGGATTCTCGGCTGCCGTTTCGCTGATTTTCCCGATCGGCGGGCTGTTTGGCGGTCTTCCCTTTTACAGCTCTTTTCTGGCAAATAATCTGACACTATTTTTCCCGCTTGCCGCACTGATACTTTTTGCCGTCCGGGAAGCCTTCCAAAAACGGAACCATATTTTTATCTCACTGTTATCCGGACTGGGTATCACTGCCTGCCTGATCGCTGTCCTGTATGTGGGTTCCCTGTGCGGAGAGGGATTCTATGCCGATCAGATCAGCATTATCCTCAATATAAGCGACTCTATGGTAGCATTGTTTTTGTATTGGAGCGCCGTGATCCTGTTTCTCCTCTCGACGATCCTTGCCCTGTACCAGATCATACGGCGCATTGCGGATATGCGTACAGATTTGGTCCTGCAGACAGAATACGCAAGACAGCTTGACAGCCGCCTGTTGGCACAAAAGGATTTTTATGAGGCGAGAATTTCCCATGAAAATGCGCTCCGTTCCCTGCGTCATGACATGGCGGGGCATCTGAACACATTGGCCGTATTGCTTGCGGATGATAAAACGGCGGAGGCGAAAAAATATCTGGACGGCATTGCAAAATACCATAAGGAACAGGCTTCTGAACTTTTCTGCAAAAACCCGTATATGAACGCGATCCTGCAAAATTATGCAGGAAAGTGTAAGAAGGAGCAGATCGAATTGGACTGCCATATCGGGATCGGGGACGAGGAACTGCCCGCAACACAGCTGTGCCTGATCTTAAATAATGCGCTGGAAAATGCGATGGAAGCTTCCCTGACGATGCCTGAAGGCGAGAGGATCATCAAGGTACAGGCGACTGTCCGTCAGGATCAGTTTTTGCTCCGTGTCAGCAACCGCTTTGAGGGGTGTCTGACAACGGCGGACGGTCTGCCTGTTTCCACAAAAGAGGGGGCAGGACACGGTTATGGTCTGTCCAATATCAAACAGGCAGCTGAGCGCAGGGGCGGACAGATGGAATACCGTGTTGGGGACGGCTTTTTTGTGCTGGATGTGACGCTGCGGGTGAACTAAAATCCATTCTGCAGGCATTATTGTCTCTTTTCCCATCCCGCGATCATCACGCCGACAGCAATACAGACCGCGCCCAAAAGCGTCCTGATATGAAAATGCTCCGTCTCCCCGTAGGCGTTTGGAATCAGCAGGGCAAGCACAAATGTAACGACCGGCTCTGTGGAAGCAATGATCGTGACACTGATCGCATCGGAGTATTTCTCCGCAAACATAAGCATGGTGTATGCGTATGCCTGCGCAAAAAAGGCGAGAATAAACACGGACGAAAGCATTTGCTTTGTGTAGGCGACGCCCGCGAAAGTACGCTGATCCTCCATGAACCAGAAAACAAAACCGATCAGCGTACAAAAGCACATTTGGAGTATTGTCAGCGCCATCGCGTCCGACTGCTTTACAAAACGCACGGAAAAAATCGTATAAAGCGCCATAAACAGGCAGGAAAACAGCATAAACACCGTTCCCCTGTTTACCGATTCCGCAAACCGGAACCCATGCGTCATAAAAATCCCGAACAAGATCACGCCAAACCCGCAAATATGGTTTTTCGTGGGCCTGATGTGCCAAAACAGCAAAAGCAGCGGCACAAATAAGATATTGAGCGACGAAATAAAACTCGATTCCGACGCGGACAGGCTGTCCATTGCCGCCCTCTCCGCAAGCAGATCGCCCATCAAAAACAGCGACAGCACCAATCCGTGCAGCAGCGTCGTTTTGGTGACAAAGGCAAGCCGTCTGAAAAACAGTACAAGTAATACGAGCGCAGCAATGCCCGCCGTGACCGTGATATAGGCAAACGAAGACAGATCGGACGGCAGATCTTTGATAAACAGATAGGACGCTGCCCAACAGAGCGTCACCGAAAAAAGTATGATGTTGGTCTCCTTCTTCGTCATTGGTGCTGTTTCTCCTATAAAATCATTGCCGCCAGAATGACCGCGCCAATGATCGATAATCCTTTCGCCAAGATATTGTTTTCCAAATGTAAGCCAAAACCCGCAAGAACGCACAATGCCGTCATGATCACCGTATACGCCGCAATCAGCGCCGTGCCGGCCTTTTTGTGTTTCCCCGCAAGTCCCACCCTGCCCTGACAGGGCATGAGGTTTACGCCCTCCGAGGTCAGCACGATCAAAAACGGCAGCCCCAGCACCACCGAAAATCCGAAATTATTAAAAAACACTGACAGATAAATGGTTTTCATCCACATACCGAAAAACAGTTCCAGCCCAAAGCCCAAAAACCATGCAACGGTGAGCGCGCCATTGTAGGAAACCAAAAGATAGCGCGCAATGTTTTGATACGTATGTACATTCGGTGCATCACCGCCCGACAGATACCATAAGCGGTACGGCAGATATGCCGCGAAAAAATTCCCAATCAATCCCAAAACGGAAGCGCCGCTGAATGTGCCGAACAGATCGGCGATCAGATTCCCGACCGCACACCCAAGACCGCCGATTGGTCCAAACAACAGCCCCGCCGGGACAGGAATGGCATTTGCAGGGCGCACCTCCGTAATGCCCTCCACCAACGTCATAACCTTAAACGCCGCGCCGAGAATGGCAAAAGGGATCATTGTATATAGAAATTGTTGTATCTTAGTGTATTGTTTCTTCATTTATTCTCATTCTTTTTTGCACACAAACGATTTCCTGTCAAAGACATTGTATTCATTTTTCCTTTGAATTGCAAGTAAATCGAAAAGTATTAAAAAACACCCGACAGATATAAGATATCCTGTCAGGTGTCTTTGCCTTCCATTTTTATATCACTCCACCGCCTCAATCGACTCCACGATATCCATCCCCGCAATTAAGCGCAGCGGGACCGCGGTCGCCAGCAGACATGCTAAAATGGAGAGCAGGGCTGCTTCCAAAATCGAAAGCCACGGTATAGCAGTCAATTGCAGGCTTTCCGTTATTGCGGCATTCACAATCATCGTGCAAAAATAACCCACGATCCCGCCGATGACTGACGCAATGATGCCATAATAAGCCCCCTCCCAGAGAAAGGTCCGGTATAGACTGCCCGCGCTCATGCCGATCGCTCTCTGCATCCCGATCTCCGCCACACGGGTATGGATATTGCTGTAGACGGTATTGATGATATTCAATATGCCGATCAGCCCGATAAAGAAAATCAGCCCGTAACACAGCAGCTTAATCTGCGCAAAACTTTCTTCCAACTCCTCCGCTGTCATCTGATAGGAAAGCCAATGACTGCCCGCGTTTTCCTGACACCATTCACCCAGCCAGGTCTCAAACTGTTCTCTGTCCGCGTCCTGCTTCAAGGTCGGATAAACCTCCGCATAGCGGTCGCTGCCCGTCAGTACGTCATACAACTCATCACTGACCCAGATCTGCACACCGTTTATCCATCCTTCGTTGTTGATGCTAACAGCCGAGTCAGCAATCCCGGCAACGCGGATCTTCTTTCCGTTCACCGTAATCGTGTCATTTTGCTTCAACTGCGTGCCTTCATAGGTCTGCCCTTCATAGGAGATGGGGATGGGATTTTTTACGATACATGCCTCCCCTGACAAAAGTTCAGCCTCGTCTTCCGCCGTCAACCCCTTTACGCCAGTGGTCAGACGGTCGTCATTTAAGCCTGCCACACCAAACGCCTCCCATGACTGCAAATTCAGATCAAGGTCGATTGGAAGATTTCCATTTTCATCATGTGAATAGACAGACAGTTTTGTAGTCGCTAAATCTGCGACCTGTCCCTGCTCCCGAAACTTTGTAATACTCTCAGGAGACATACCGACATTTTCATTCGTAACCGCATAATCTCCCAACTGCATATCCTGTACGCCCTTGCTCGTATCAAGAAGGGTCACGCAGCTTTGCAGCGCCACAAACACCGTGATGCTCATGATCAGGGAAAGGATCGTGATCGCGGTCCTGCTGCGCCCGCGCTTTAAGTTCAGGCGCGCGTAGTAAGCTTCAAAATTACGGATCCTTTTTTCTTTCCGACTGTGCCTCTTGATTTTCACCGTCTGCCCTGACATAGCGACTGTCGGAGAGACCCGCGAAGCATAACGGGCTGCTGGGAATGCCGCCGCCATTGCAAATGTAAGCGTGATTGCAATACTAACAAGGTAGGGCAAAAAGCTGTCAGAATTTGTGGCACGAATCGTCTGCGCCAATTCTCCTGTGCTATCCGCCATAAATAAATCCGGATTCAATACGCCTGTCGCCGCCGTCAAAATGCCTTTTGCGGATGCCGCGCCGAGCAATAACCCGACGGGAATGCCAGCGGCGCACAAAACAAACAATTGCAGTGTGACAATGCGGTAAATCTGTCCTCTCTCTCCGCCGATTGCCCTAAGCGTCCCATATTCTTTGATGTGCTTGGTGACCGCAATCTTCAAAATATTATAAATGACCAGCCCTGCGGCAAATAAAACCAATACGCCGACCATGATACCGGCAAACGCCATAAAGAAAAAGCCCGTATCGGTCTCGGAACTGCCCGCTTCCCGATAGGAAATGCCGAGGGCATCCAACAAGATCCAGTTGTACTGAACATATCTTTCAGCGACGCCAAGGCGTCCTGCCAGATCGTCTATGATCGACTGGAATTGCAGGGTATCCTTTGTCTTACAATCCGTGGAATAGAGCAAGTATTCCTCCGGCAGAAGCTGCTTTGCCGTGCCCTCTCCTGCCACAGCGTCCACCACCCCGGTAGTATAGCCGATATAGCTGGCTTCCAAAATGCCGCAGACCGTATAATCAGCCGTATACCAATAATCGGGTAGTGACCCGTCCATCAAAGATATTTCTGACTGCAGGGTGATGGTATCGCCAATGCCGATCTCCTGCTCCAGATAGGACAGAAAGTCTTCCGGCAGGGCGATTTCCATCGGTGAGACGGGCAGCCTGCCCTCTTTCACCTTACTGATCGACCGGTAAGCGTCCAACGCATTGCCCAAATATTCCCGCACAAACAGCTTCAGACCGCTGCCTGCGATTTCCGTAAAACCGACATTGATCAGACTTCCCACATCATATAATCTGGGATCTTCTTCCAACTGCCGCACCTGTTCCTCGCTAATTTGATGAAAGGTGGCGTAGCGGTCGCCGTTCAGCGAAGCCGCCTGCTCGATGCGCATCGCCTGTAAAATGCCGAGGGACTGCCCGATCGCCGTCGTCATACTGCAGGAAAGGATGACCGCGATCAGGATCAGGACTGCCATCACTTTTTGCGCTTTTAATTCTTTTACCGATATGGATAAATAGGTTTTCATGCTGTCACCTCCGCCAGTTCCCCGTCAATAATCGTAAAGCGCCGCTCCGCCATATCCGCGATTCGCGTATCATGCGTGATGATGACGAGGGTCTTTTTCATCTTTTCCCTGATATCGCAGAGCATCTTCATCACCTCGCCGCCGCTCTTGCTGTCCAGATTTCCTGTCGGTTCGTCCGCGAAAATAATATCCGGCTTCGTAATCAGCGCCCGCGCAATCGCCACGCGCTGCTGCTGTCCTCCGGAAAGTTCGTGCGGCAAGTGGGAAAGGCGGTCACCAAGCCCCAAAAGCGAAGACAGCTCCTCCAAATAAGTTTTGTCGGGCTGCTTTTTATCCAAAAGCAGCGGCATCATAATATTTTCACGCGCCGTCAAAACGGGCAGCAGATTGAACTGCTGAAAGATAAAGCCGATCTTCCTGCGGCGGAATGCCGAAAGCGTTTTATCTCTGCCGTGGTGAATGTCGGTGTCGTCATAAAGCACCTGACCCGAAGTGGGCGAATCCAGCCCGCTGATCAGATGGAGCAGGGTACTCTTGCCGCTGCCCGACGGCCCCATAATGGAAATAAAATCGCCTGCTGCGATCGTCATAGACGCGTGGTTTAGGGCGACCACCCTGCTTTCCTCCGTACCGTAAATTTTTGAGATGTCTTTGACTTGAATCTGCATAAAAAAACTGTCTCCTTTTCATTTTTTGTTTGCTGATAAGGAGAGTGTAACGGGCAAATCTCAAATATTTATCAAAGTTTGTGGGATTTTATTGGATTTTTATGACAGCGCAGACTGACGCGCCCGTTTGATAGTTTTGAATCGATAAAGTGCCGCCGTGTTTTTGGCAAAGAAGCTGACAGATATACAATCCCATTCCAAAATGTGCCGCGTCTTCCCCGCCCTTTTGAAAAGGCTGAATACCGTTCTGTAATAATTTAGCGGGAAATCCGCAGCCGTCGTCCGCTACGGTGAACAGCAGCTTTCCACCTTCAATATTACATTGTACCGTTATTTTGTGTTTGGCAAACCGCATAGCGTTGGCCACAAGATTCTCCGCGATCTGAAAGAGGATCGACTTATCAATTAGAATATCCCCCGCATATTTCTCCGCCGGTTCCGTTGTCTGAAAGTAAATTTCTTTTTGGCTGTCCGCCCCGATCAGGCGTATCATATTTTCCAGCTCTGAAATCAGGCCGTCCCATGCCGTCACTTCTCTTTGCACCGTGATTTCTTCCAATTTTTGAATGCCGCTCATCGTTTCCACATACTGCTCGATTCTGTTCGTGTAATCTTCGATCCGCTGCAGATGCTCAATCAACTGCTCTGTTTGCGTATTCTGCTCCCTCTGTACTCCCTGTTCCCCCTGCTCTATGTCTTGCTCTGCATACTGTCCATACGCTGCCTGCTCTTTTTGCTCTGCGGACCTCTCTGTATCTGACGGTTGCTCCTGTTCCTGCTGCCGCCTCGCATCTGCCGCGCCGTTCGCCACGGTATGTTTCACTAATTTGACTGAGCCCTTCAGGACCGTAACAGGATTGCGCAGATCATGGGCAAACGCCGCGTTCAGCCTTCTGCGCTCCTCCGCCTGCCGCCAAAGCTCGCGGTTATTGGCGAGCAGGGTTATCCGCATGGTCTCAAAGGCGGTGCAGAGCTGCCCCAATTCATCCTCCGACCCCGCCTTCATTTCAAAGTCAAGGTCATTTGCAATAATGCGGTCTGCTCCCTTGGTCAGCGCCTCGATCGGCTCACGCAGCTTCAGGCGGTAAAACATCGACGCGCTGAGAAACAGGGCACAGATATAGATAATAATCGGCAAAATGATCTGCACCACCGACAGAATGTCAGCCGCTGTTTCTTCTCCCGCGCTTCCCGCCTGCATCTGTCTGACCACGACCTGCTCAGACTGCTCATCCACAATAATGCCGATGCCCTCCGCCGCAAACTGCGAACGCAATTCCGCACAGCCCCAAATAGCAAGCAGCGAAAGAATCAGCGCAACTGTGATATTGAGAAAGGCAATCGTAAACAGCGCCTTTTTTAGTTTCATTTGTTTCAGCCATTCCATTTATAACCGACTCCCCATACTGTTTCGATATAACTGTGCATCGTGTACTGCGCAAACTTGGCGCGAATCTTTCTGATGTGCTCCATCACGGTATCGCTGTTTCCGTCACTCTCCCATCCCCACACCGTTTCATAAATCCGCTCCCTGTCAAAAATCTGCCCGCTGTAGGCAGAGAGCAGTTCCACGATATCAAATTCCTTTTTGGATAAGGCAATCGGCTTTTGCCCGATCGTGATCTCCCGTTTCGTATAATCAATCGCCATATCGCCAAAAAATCGCAGGCAGGTAGACTCCTGTCTGCGGTTTTCACGCCGCAAATGGGCGGCTACCCTCGCGCCAAGTTCATCCAGATCAAAAGGCTTTTCGATATAATCGTCCGCGCCGACGGCAAATCCTTTGAGCTTATCCGCCTTTTCCATGCGGGCAGTCAGAAAAAGAATCGGACAGGTGATATGCTGCCTGATCTTCTCGCAGACCGTCAGCCCGTCCATATCGGGCATATTGATATCCAAAAGGACAATATCGGGAAGCTGCTTTAGCCGTTCCAAAGCCTCTTTCCCGTTATAGGCGGTCATCACCTGATAGCCAGCCTGTTCAAAATAACTTTGCATGACGGCGACAATGCCGGGCTCGTCGTCTACGATCATAATCTTTTTGCGCATACAACCTTTCTCCAATCATTGCGGAGAATGCCGTATTTGAGGCATTCTCCTGTGTGAGACTTAGTACTTCTTCGCGAAGCAGCCTTTGCTGCGAGTGATTTAGAAGTACTTCTCACACTATCATAGTATCCCTCAAATCTCAAGAAATTCTCAACTTACGGCAATTTGTCCGCCTGCTCCTCCGCCAATTTTCTCCTTACCCTTATTTCTCATTGATGGAAAAACAGATTTCATAGAATCTCAAAGATGTAAGCGCCGCAGCAGATTCTAAAACCACTTTCCTGCGCAATATATTCTCTTCTGTTTCTACCGCGCCGTAGATTGCGCCGTTATTTCCCAAAAACTCAATCATTTCCTGATCGATTATGACATCTAACGTAAACGTTTCTCTTTTTCCAAACGGGACAACTATCGTCTCCGCGTCAACCTGCGGATTGACAAATTCCATACATCCTCTGTCAAAATCAATCGTAACTTTGGTATCCCCGATGCACAATTCTGCCGCTCCGGATCCCTGCGCATTCCAGCATAATACAAGCTCCGCCGCCCTGCCTTCTAGCGCGGTTTCAAACGACTTTTCGCCGACTGTCAATTCTTTGCGAAGCTGCCTGTACGCCAGAAATTCCTTGGGAAGCTGAAAGCGCAATTGATAGCGGTCGTCCGTCTTTAATAAAGACAATTCCATCGGCAGAGACATCGCTCCTCTGTAATTTCCGCGGTCGTTTTGAAGCCGCAGCCACGCAACGCTGATCACCCTGTCTTCCACGCCCGCATATGTCTGCGCCGCATAAGGCAGAGCGGTCGCGTACGCACTCTGCACTTCCGTCTCCGGTGTAAAGTGATATCCGTCAAAATCGCCAATCAGATAATAGCCGTCAGCCGACCAGAATACCCACTTCTTTTCCCCCGCGGCATTGTCAACAGGCAGCGCAAACAAGTCAGGACACTCCCACATGTTTTCGGCGGAAAATCTCTGTGTCTCCTCCCAATAAAGCAAATCCCCTGAACGGAAAAGGGCAAATTCATTCTGATCCAGATACAGCGCCATAATGTACGCGGCGCTCTCCTTGTGATAAAAGACCTTCGGATCGCGGTTATCCCCTTTTATGTGCGGAATCACGGCTTTATCCGTTCGCTGCAGCGTCTCTCCTCCATCAGTAGATATCGCCAGCCGCTGCGTATGCCGATTTCCGGCATCAGCCGACCACTGATTGCTCCCGCCCGCGGCGGTATAGAAAAACAGAAGGGTATCTTTGCCAAAGCCCGCCGCGTTTTCTTTATCCTGCCAGCCGCAGCCCGAATAAACGGTTCCGTACTCGTCGGGCTCCATCACCATCGGCTTCTGCTCCCACTGCATCAGATCCTTACTGACGGCATGTCCCCAGTGCATATTTCCCCAGATCACGCCGTAGGGATTCCACTGATAATAAAGATGGTACACGCCGTCCGCAAAAACAAGCCCGTTAGGATCGTTGTGCCAGCCAACCTTCGGCGCAAAATGAATCTGCGGGCGGAAAGGATAGACATGCTGCACATCTTCCTTACAGCAGAAAAGATTGCAGAACATATCCTCAGAGATATCCCCTTCTATCTCAATATCCCGACCAAGATATCCGCTCACATCCATAGCTGCATAAAAATCTCCGTCCGTTCCCCCAAGCTGAATAGCGATCTCCTGAAATTTCTTATGTTCCGCGTAAAAGTGAAGTTTCACCTCCGGCTTCTTTTTGTCTACCGGCATCCACAAATACGGCTCTGTAATGTGTAATATCATTTTTCCCGCATCCTTTCGCTTCTTTTTATTTACAATTTCCAATGGTACGCGCAGCCTTCCGCCCACCACAGAATCGCGTTTGCAAACCGCCCCTCAATATCGTGAAAATGCCCGCCCTCATTCCATTTAAAGCATACGGAAGCTGCGTTTTCCCTGTCTGCGGCATCCCAAAGCTGTTCCGGCATCTCCGACTTTCCCGACTGTTTCGGCTTTTCCAACTGCTCAAACAAAATCTCCCGCGCCCGCTGCGTGCATTCCGCCACTCTTCCCATGCGCGGATTTTTGCTACGGCTCTCCTTTTTCCCAAGGGAAAGATACACCCGCAAATCTGTCCGCAGGGGCTTTTCCCGCTCCATAAATTCGCAGAAACCGTCATACCAAAGCGAACCGGAAAGGCTGGCAATTGCACCGAACACGGGCGTTTTATACATAGCGTAAACCGCCGTCAGTCCGCCCAACGAATAACCGAACAGCGCCGTATGCGCCGCCTCAGGCTTGGTGCGGTAATGCTCATCCATGTAGGGTTTTATCTTTTCTGTCAGACAGGATAAGTAGGTATCCGCCCTGCCCTGCGGCGCTTCCTCTCCCGCGCGGAACGCCGGGGCCGTCCAAGGGGTGAAATCATCGTTCCAGCTTTTCGGTCTGATACTTAATAGGATAAAATCTGTCCGCGCGCCATTCTTGACTAAAATAGTCAACATTCTTTCCAGCGGAATCTCGCCGTTGACATAGACGGTCGGATACCGCTCTGTACTCTCATCATAATTTGGCGGCAGATACAGACGGCAGTCAAACCCGGCAATCTGTAATTCCTGTAAAAAAACTCCATACGGCATCCTCTCTCTTTTATCCCTTTCCGAAAATAGTCTCTTCCCTTTTCCCTGCGTTACATCATACCAAGCCTAATCTGATAAAAAATGTACTTTCCTTTCTTCTTTTTGCGCAAAATGCAAATCAGCTCTTCCTCTTTCTCACGGCACACTTTCAATTCCTGCTCTCCCGCTTCCCTCGTCCCATACAGGATACTTTCATAAGTTTCGATAAACGCAGTCGGAATCTTTTGTTCCTCATCCTCTTTTCGGATACGCTTAAGCAGCTCCTGATAGGTTTCAAAATCTTCTCTTTCATAGCCGATCATCGATAAAATCTGCAGATTACGCGATACGGCACGCCTGTATTTTTCTGCTATACTTCTTCTTTTTTCGCGATACCGCTCGGCCAGTCTGTCTATTAAAAGCAGGAGCGCTCCCGTCATGCAAAAAAGCGCCGCACACATGGCGATCAATAGTGCCGTTTTTCGCATTTCCTCTATTTTTTCTCTTCTTTTTGCCTCCTCCGCTTCTTCCATCTGTTCCTCAAAGGTCACGTCCTCATCCACTTCTGCTTTTGTTTCTGCCGGCTGTTTTGTTTCTGCAGCACTGTCTTTTTTCTTCCTGCTTTCCTTTTCTGCCATATAACGCCTTACGTCATATCCCGGCGTCGGCTCAAAAGGGATCCAGCCTTTGCTCTCCACATACACTTCCGGCCACGCGTGCGCCATATTGGAATAAACCTCAGTCTCCTCTCCATACTGCATCGGGACACAGAACCCCTGCACATATCTCGCGGGAAATCCCTCTGCTCTTGCAAGCAGTACAAAGGCCGTCGCATAATGAGAACAAAACCCTTCCTGTCCCTTCGTCAGAAAATAGTTCAAAAACGCTTGCCCGTCCGTCACATCCGCCGGCAGCCCGACCGCTTCGGTATTGTATTTCATATCCGCCAGCGCTTCCTCGATACAAAACAGTCGATCCGTGTCATTGTCCGCATCTTTCGTAACCGCCGCAAGCCATTCTTCCGTTTCCGGAAGCAATGGCATTTCCCGCAGATAACGCCTCCTCACATTTTCCCTGTATTCATCAAACGCCGCGGATGAGATTTTTTCTTTTGCATATTGCTTTACCGTGCTCTTCCATAAACCTGTATCCTCCTGCAAGTCACTTCGCAGGAAATCCCGCATCGCTTCCCTTCCCATATTCACCCGGCAATAGCGAAAGGTATAGGTCGTACCATACCCTGCCTTTTTCTCAAACACAAGATCCGCACCGCTTTGCCGATATCCTGAAACTGTCTCTATGTCCCAGGTCTTAGCAGGCGTCAGGAGATAATTGGTATGAAAATTCCGATATTTTGCTTTGACCTGAACACCGGAATAATAAATTGGATGTACCGGATCATTTTGCCCATACCTTGCCAGCGCATACACCGTCTCTACGGTATCAAACACGCTCTCCTGCGCATCAGCTTTTACTGTGCTTTTCCACTCCCGCCCGTCAAATGTGTCAAAAATCTTCCCGCTAAGATACAGCGACGGTTTCTTCCCCGGCGCCGTCCCGATTGTCATAAGATTTTTATTGTCTGTATCAAGATTGGAAAAAAGCGCCGCCTTTTCAGAAAAACCGCTGATTGCCCCATCCAGATCTTCCTGATTTTTGGCCGCGAAATAATCCATGTAGATGGTGATCTTCTCTTCCGCCCGCAGGCAGATGTCTTTGAACCATTGCCAGCTGTAAGGGGTTTTTGGCGCGGGCATCAGTAAGAGAATGCCAAAATAGAAGCCCAAAAACGGCATGACCCACATGAGATATGCCTGAGAATTTTCCCGTCCTTTCCTTCCGCCGCTTTGCCGAATATACTCCGTAAGCGTCATGACAAGATATATGGTCTGACACCAAACGCTCATTTTGGGAATGTGCCATTCGGTAAACAGAGAATAAAACAGGAAAGCGCACAAAAAAGCAGCACTGATGATTTTCACAGAAAAATATTTTTCGGCTAAATGCTGCAAACCGCAGACGGCAGCTGCCAAAACAACGGTCCACAGGAATCGGTTCTCTGCAAACAGCCATACCGCCATCTTTTCTTTGCCCAGCAGGACAGATAAAAAGACACAAACCGGCACGCAAATCAAAATCGCATAAATTCGTTGTCTTTTATTCAATTCCCCGATACACAAAAACACTGCGATCATACAGAATAAAACCGCAAAATGCTTCCCCGCACCGCCTGCCATTCCGAAAAAGTCCGGAAAATACAGGATCACCGCACATGAAAAAGAGACTGTGCCAAACAGTCGGTATAAAAAAGTAAGGACTGTCTCATTGCCTCTTTTCATCACAACATCTCCTCCAGTTTATCCTGCGGCGTGATTCTAAAGATCCTCCTGTTTTCATCGCTCATGGCGCACAAATCTTCGATCCTTTCTTCGGTGATCACATAAAAGACGACGATCACACCGTTTTGTGAAATTTTCTTCGTCATTTCCAGAATTTCAAGATCCATTTCTTGCAGGACAAAAAAAGCCACCTGCTTATGAAACGCCTCGCCTCTGTCCAAAATACGACAGATCCCCTGCTTCCAATCTTCCGCCTGATCAAAGACCAATTCCCTGATCTGTTCGTAAAAATCACCGAAATCGCCGATCCCGTTTAAGCGGTCTTTCCCAAAAGTATCCCGGCCGCAGCGCAGACTGACAGGTATGTTTTTTTCACAAAGAAACAGGGCGAGCGACAGTACGGTTTCCAACAGGCGGTTCTCTAAGGGAAGAAACATCTCCGGCTTTTCATCATATCTTTTCGTATCATAATAAAGAAGCACGCCTTCCTTTTCCTCACCGATCAGCCTCCTCGACATGAGCTTCTGCTCTCTGGCTGTTGCCTTCCAGTGAATCTGTTTGAGCGCGTCCCCGTTCACATACTCTCTCGTAACAATGTCCTGCTGCGCAGCCTGCTTTAACACCTCTCTTTGCACCATGGCGCTTACATTCGCAATACTCCTGATTTCACGGATCCTGATCAGTTTAGGCGCAACGATCACCTTCTGGATGCCCTTTGCCGCGCAGCGCACGCGAAACAGTCTCAAAAAATCCGATATGGTAACTTCTTTGATCCCAACCTCATACTCTCCTCTGTATCTGCATACAAAAGAGGTTTCATAACGGTACTTTTCTCCCGGCAGCAGCTCATATTCCATTTTCTCCGGCAGTTCTTCCACATAAGAAAAGTCGGAATAAAAAGAAATACCGATCGAGGCAAAGGCAAACCTGTCCTCGTTTTGCAGCACAAAATAATAGGGCACGGACTGGCCGCTCACAATATTTCTGCTCCCGATCTCCTGATAGATCTTATAGCGAAGCCGTACGCAAAAGATATACAGGAGCAAAAGAAACGGCAAAAAAGTAAGGGCGAAAAAGATACCGTAGCTTACCGTTCCCCCGTAAAAACTGATCACTACCAATGATAAAAGCCATAAAACACCGTAAACAGCCCTTCTCATCCTCATGCAGATACCCTGCTCCTTTCTTAGCCCGCGCATTTGACCGTATCCTTTATTCTACGCAGGTATCTTCGCTTTGACGATCAGACTGCTTAATATCTTCTCCGCATCTTCCTTTTCGATCTCCGCCTTTGACGACAGGCTCAATCTGTGAAGCAAAACCTGCATGGCGATGGCTTTGATATCATCCGGCTTCACATAATCCCTGCCATCCAAAAAAGCTTTTGCCCGCGATGCCCTGACAAGCGCTAACATGGCCCGCGGGCTGGCTCCGATCACAAACCTTTTTTCTTCTCTTGTCAGATTGACGATATCCTCGATATAGCCAAGCACAGTGTCTTTTACCGTCACTTCCGCCGCCTTTTTTCTGATTTCTAACAGGCTTTGCGCATCACACACGGAACGGACCTTGGAAATCTCTTTTCCGGCGAGAAAGTCTGAGGCCATTTTGATTTCCTGCTCTCTGTCCGGATAGCCGATCGACAGTTTCATCATGAATCGGTCCATCTGCGCCTCCGGCAGCGGATACGTCCCCAGATATTCTACCGGATTCTGCGTCGCGATCACCATAAAAGGCTGTGGCAGCGGATACACCACCCCATCCACCGTCACCTGATTTTCCGACATTGCCTCTAACAGGCTTGCCTGTGTCTTTGGGGATGTCCTGTTGATCTCGTCCGCCAACAGGATCTGATTCATCACTGCCCCCGGCCGATATTCAAACTCTCCGGTTTTCATATTATATATAGAGACGCCCGTTACATCTCCGGGCAGGGTGTCCGGCGTGAACTGTATCCTGCCAAAGCTGCATTCGATCACCTGCGCAAAACACTTCGCCAGCGTGGTCTTCCCGATACCGGGCACATCTTCCAGCAAAACATGACCGCCTGCCAAAAGACAGATCAGTATGTTTTCCACTACCTCTTCTTTTCCCACAAAAAAATCATTGATGGAATTTTTGATTTCATTTGCTTTCTCGTACTGCCACATAGCGCGCTCCTTATCTTTTTTGTCACTGGTGCATCTGATCCCATTTATTGTATCACAGCGGCATATAAAATGCCATTCCATGAAGATATCTCTTCTAATAAAGGAAAATTAAAATTTTAAATTCCACTCCCTTATTATACAGTAGAATTTACCTCTGCATAAGTGGAGTTTACTCTTTCACATATCAGTGGTATACTCTCCATGCCCTCCTGACAGCAGTAGAAGGAGGTTCCCCATGAGCAGATACATACCCGGCAATCAGAAACACCTTACCCTTGATGACCGCAGATATATTGAACGTTCCTTAAATCAGGGTCTCTCTTTCAAAGAGACCGCTAAGTACCTGTGCAAAGACCCTACCACCATCTCCAAAGAAGTCAGGGCTCACCGGCTCAGTGACTGGTACCATAAAGGCACTTTCTATAACGCCCACAACTTCTGCATCCACCGCTACCGCTGCAGGAAGACCAATGTATGCCGTAAGATCATCCTCTGCGACGTGAAATGCGCTTCCTGTCCTACCTGTAACCAGACCTGCCCTGACTTTGTAAGGGAACGCTGTGTCCGCCTCGATAAGGCACCTTATGTCTGCAACGGATGCACCAAAGCCATCAACCACTGTACCATCGCCCATAAATACCGCTACGATGCGAAGTTTGCCGACAGGAAGTACCGGGAACTCCTTTCAGATTCCCGTTCCGGTATCAGCATGACAAAACATGAACTGCGGCACAAGGATATGGTCATCTCCCCGCTGATCTCTCAGGGGCAGTCCCCTTACCAGATCATCACGAACCATCCGGAACTGGATATGTCCGTCAGGACTCTTTATACCTATCTGGATGACGGTCTTTTTACTGCAAGGAATATCGACCTTAAGCGGAAAGTGAAGTTCAAGCCCCGTAAATGCCACAATACACGGATCAAAGACCGCACTGTATTCTAAGGAAGGATGTATGCTGACTTTCAGGCACTGTCCCCTGACCACTGGACGGAGATGGATACCGTTCACTCCTCAAATGAGTCAAAAAAGGTACTCCTGACTTTCTTTTTAAAACGGGAAAAACTCTTTCTTGCTTTCCTGATGAACCGCTGTACAAAAGGCGCTGTCCGTGCCGTATTCGACCGTCTGGAAAAGAAGCTTGGCACTTATGATTTCCTGTGCCTTTTTCATACCCTCCTGACGGACAGGGGCTCTGAGTTCGGTGACCCTGACGTGCTGGAGGCAGGCATAAACGGCATAGAAAGGACTAACATCTATTACTGTGACCCCATGCGCAGCGGTCAGAAGGGCGGCGTTGAAAATGCCCATACCATGCTCCGCATGGTACTGCCTAAAGGCACAAGTTTTGAATTCCTTACCCAGTGGGATGTGAACCTGATCGTAAACCATATCAATTCCACCCCGCGGGAGAGCCTTTCGGGAAAGACACCCTATGCTGCTGCACTGGAAATATACGGTGAAGATGTCCTGAAAGCACTTCAGCTTAGGCCGGTCGACCCTGATGAAGTCAACCTGACGCCTAAGCTGATCAAATATAACCGTTAACAATCTTACAAAACCTGCTGTCAGGATGGAATTCAGACTTTCACATTTTTATCATGCTGCCGGTGGAATTTAGTCCGACACACTAACT
Organism: Lachnospiraceae bacterium UBA7196; assembly: GCA_002490835.1. GTDB lineage: Bacteria > Bacillota > Clostridia > Lachnospirales > Lachnospiraceae > UBA3282. The sequence goes on from DKUU01000021.1 coordinate 100,804, forward strand.
CTCCGGCGGTCTGTTTTCTATACCCCAAAATCAGATATTTTGTAAGAAGTTGTCTTGATTATAACAGAAACCCGATATTTTGGCTCCAATAAATCCTGAATTTCCTATAAATTTTAAAGTATAGTGGAATTTACTTCTGCACTGGAATTTAAAATTTCAAGTCAGCCTCTTCTAATAAAGCAAGCGAAAAAACAGCAATTGGCAGTTGACATTTTCCTGACAGACGTCAAGAATAATAGTAAATACAGCAAATGACCAAATGCCCAACCCCCGTAAATCTCAGCACTGCAACCGTCAGTTGACAAAGTTCCAAGCCGCCTGTATGGATAATCGCAAAGACTTTTCCTATAATCGAATCAATCAAGAGATGTCGGCATAAGGAAATCTATGCTTGCAATCAGCATTGACACAGATTGAGAAATAGTCCGACAGAAGAATTACAGAAAAATAGAAAAGAAAGGATGCGCAAAAGCAGCGCAGAAATGGAGAAAGCTATGACGCTTGGAGAAAAGATTTACAGATTAAGAACAGAACAGGGGCTTTCACAGGAAACCTTCGGGGAAAGGCTGGGTGTATCGAGGCAGTCGGTGTCAAAATGGGAAACGGACCAATCCGTCCCCGAACTGGATAAGATCGTAGCGATCAGCGAATTTTTCGGGGTCAGCACGGATCAGCTTCTAAAAGAAACAGAAACCGTTTTAGGAGCATCGGTAACTGCGCAGGATACAGCCAAAGAAACATCCTCAGAAGACGGTTTTTTTCGGGTAGAATACCGCCTCGGACGCAGGCTTCACTATGAATACAAGAGCAAAAAAACGGTCGGCAGTCTGCCTCTTGTGCATATCAATCTGGGAGTAGGGCGCCGGGCAAAGGGCGTGATTGCCATCGGCATGGTCGCGCAGGGCTGGTTTGCCCTTGGTCTGGCGGCAATGGGCGGCTTTTCGATCGGCATTGTCTCTCTGGGACTGCTCTCCCTTGCCACGATTTCCTTCGGCCTGATTGCGCTTGGCAGCTTCGCCTTCGGCGTGATCAGCATGGGCGCTGTCGCAGTTGGAATCTTTTCAATGGGCGCTTTGACTTTCGGAGAATTTGCCTTCGGCGCCTCGGCGCACGGCGCGCAGGTGGCGATCGGGGATGTGGCAAGCGGCAAAATAGCGCTGGGCTATTCCCATGCAACGGGCACTTACACGCAGATCACCAACAGACAGCCCTTTGACTATGAGGCCGCCTGCCGCGCGATCGATGCGCACGTATCGTCAAACTGGCTCTTTTTCAAGACTTGGGCGAAGGGGATGATCCAGTGGTTTTAGACCTGCTCATAACGCTCACCATGCCAAAATAGCATAGATAAAATAGCAGGATGCAAACCCAAAATTCAGCGCCTGCTGTAAGCAGTATATGACGCATACTATTGGGCAGTAAGCGGTTCATTTTACTATTTAGCAGCGGTATGCTGCATACAATGACCAAAGCGGTCATTATCATCGGGGAAGTCAGCCGGATCGCGATCTGCCACCTGATAAGCTTTGTGATCTGGCTGCCGCTTCTTCCCAGATAACGCATGATGATATCATCTTTTGCCTGCTGTCTGCTCTCTATCATCTGCTGCAGCGAAAGGATGGAAAAATAAATGACCAGAAACACCATGCAGATACTAAGCTGTGCGGTCCCCATCCACTGCTTCGCCGTCCGGTCAAAGCCCGAAAACGCCGGATGCAGCATCAGCCTGCCGGTACTATACGAGCAGGCGGAAAACAGCAGGCAGATGCAAAAAACCGTGTTGGTCACAGCGGCAGTCCTAAAATGGGAAGTGCTATTGGCAATGATATATAATCTGTCTTTTTGATAAATGCTGACCGCCTTCCTTTTTCTGAGCGCATAGAAACAGCCAAACACCCATTGATAAAAGGCAAGAATAGATAATAACAACGGAATCGCGACAATAGATACAAAATAGACTGACCAATCCGGCGGCAAAAAGACAATCCCGCATACCAGACCCAAAAAACACGAAAAACACAGAAAAAAGCACAGGCCCCATCTTTGATACTCCCCTGCATCTTGCGCACTCTGGCTGTGCCGCCTTTCATTCATCAACTCTCTGATTTGCAGCTTACGCAGACGCTTCTTAAGCCGCAGGCAGCAAATGATCTCCATCAGGCCAAAGCATAAAAACGCCGCGGACACACTTTTTCCGTAAAGGACTGCGTCCGGTTTCATCACCTCTAAGGGCTGACCAAGGCTCCAAAGCCCATAAGCCGCGAAGCCGATGCCCGTTCCCGCCGCGAAACAGCAAAGACCGATCAAAAAGACTTCACACAAAAACAGGCGGCTCAATCTCTCTTTTTCCATCCCCAGCAGCAAATAGCTGGCAAATTCCTTTGCCCGCTGTCTCAGCATAAAATTATCCATATATCCGGCTAAGACGATCTGGATCACCGTGACCAGAAGCGGCAGGGATACCGTCTGAAAGCCCGCCGCATCCCCCTTTACCGCGATACAGACAGACACCTCTATAACGGCTGTAAGAATCGTCATCGCGGCAATATACAAAAGATAATCGACAAAGGACCGCCCCGCATTACGGACCGTCAGTTTCAGGTACAGCATAGGCTTCCTCTCCCATCCACTCTATCTTCTTTAAAATTTCCGCAAAGAAAGCCTGTCTGCTTTCCTGCTCCCGCTTTAAGGAAGTTCTTATTTCTCCGTCCTTCATAAACAATACCCTGTCACAGCAGCTTGCTGCCGCGGCGTCATGCGTGACCATCAGTATGGTCGCGCCGCACTCTCTGCAAAGCATGGAAAAAGTGTCTAAAAGCTGTGCGGCGGCATGGGAATCCACGGCCCCGGTAGGCTCGTCCGCCAATATGATATCAGGGTCGGCTATGATCGCCCGCGCGCAGGCGCAGCGCTGCCTTTGCCCTCCCGACACCTCATGGGGAAATTGATCCAGTATCGACAAAATAGCAAGCTTCCCCGCCAGCTCCTCGATCATCGGACGGATTTTATCTTTCGAAACCTCTTTGATCGTCAGGGCAAGCGCAATATTCTCATAGATCGTCAGATTTTCCAACAGATTATATTCCTGAAAGACAAAACCCAGATGTCTGCGGCGAAACGCCGCTGTCTCTTCTTCCGGCAGCTCCACGATGTTTTGCCCGCCGACCCATATGCTCCCGTTTGTCGGCCGGTCAATCGTGGCAATCAGGTTTAAAAGGGTCGTCTTTCCACAGCCAGAAGCCCCCATAATGCCGACAAAACTGCCGCGCGGCACCTGAAAACTCACATCCTTTACGGCCAAGATGGAATTTTTGCCCTCACCAGACTTTCCCTGCTCGTTTTCATATCGTTTACATACGTTTTCGACTTTAAGAACTATTTGCGATACCTTATCTTCCTTTTCTTCCCAGAAATCGCGCCCCAGCCAGTTCGTGACCACTTCCAACAGGATCTCGTCTGCTTTTTCTCTCAGATTTTCCTGCGCAATGCACTCTCCCGCAAACAGCTCATTCAAGGTTATGCCAAGCAGTGAGCATAACGGCAAAAACAGGGATAAATCCGGCATGGACCGCCCTGTCTCCCATTTGGAAACGGCCTTGTCCGTGATGCCAAGCTTTTCCGCCAACTGACTCTGCGTCAATCCCCTTGCTTTCCGACGCTCAGAAATAAAGGCGCCGATTCTGATCTGGTTCATCATTTACACAATTACTCCATTCCGAAACATTCTTTGCTTCTGTCATAAATGATACCAGATTGATGCAAAAAAGACACCTACCAGCGGTAGAGTGCCTAAAAACCACTGATCAGGTGCCTAATACTTCCCGGAATTGCCTTTTGATCATCTTTTACCAGCATAGTATCATATAATTCCATGCACGCATCTTTTGTAAAGATAAAGTCTACAATATCTCCATCCCTGCTTCTTGCAACAGATGAATCTTCTACCCGCAGAGACATTGGCAAAAAAAGGGCATTGATTCTATTTCCATTAGCATCTAAATTTTCTGTTAGTCCCAAAGTAAATTCAAGATTTGTAACACTTAACTTATATATGATTGACACAGTCTGCATCTCTTTTAGGATGCAAACCATTTCATTCGTAAGCTCCGGCAATCGTTTCAGGCAAGGCAGTTTCTTTTTTGCGTTGGCAAATGGATGCCTGCCGGTAAAATAAAACTGATTATCCGTAAGCTTTCCTCGCTTAGCGTTTCTATAAAATTCCTTTGCCGGTAATTTGGTTTCTACACCTGTAAGATGTAGGAAATGATCTACCGGAAATGCCACCTCAAAATATTCATTCCCATATACATACAGAAATGTTTTGCCCGCAAGCTTCTGGCTGTATACACCAGCCGCATCTATTATTTCCCGCCGTATTGCATTTTTCTTCTCTTCTTTTGCAGCCATTGATACCTCATACATAAAGAAGAGCGTGATGAGAACCACGCTCCTCTAAATATCATAAAAAAGAGTTTTCTGCTGGTTGTCAGCCTCGGTATCCAGTTAAGATACCCTAAACGACGTGGAAATCATTAAGTCCCCCACGTGGACTACAGCCCTATCCAAGCTGCCCGGCTCGATGTCTGTCTAAGACATCTAAAGAGATGGAAGTTTAACCTGCTCCATCTGCAGCACAACTTTTAACGATGCTCTTACATCGAAGGCATTTCTGCTCTTAACTATATTATACGCAATCTGGCAGAAAAATCAATTAAAATAAAATATTTATTTCTCATCCGCCTGCTCCGTCGCCAGCTTAAGCGCCTGATTGATCCGCTCCGTAAATACGCTTTCCTTCACAAGCGCCAGCCCTTCTTCCTCATCCCCTAAGAGGATCAGCCTGTCGCCGCCCGTAATCTCAAACAGCTCCCTCGCCTGTTTGGGGATGACGATCTGACCGCGCCCGGAGACGGTGACCGAACCGAAAATATGCTTTCCCTTAGGGGCCGGCGGCAGCACCGTGTTGTCTTCCATTCTTTCGGTGCGAATCAGGCTGTCGATCGTGACGCCGTACACCTCGGCAAGCTTCGCGCATTTTTCGATATCAGGAACGGTCTCTCCCTTCTCCCATTTCCCGTAGGCCTGCCTGGATATCCCGATCTTTTCCGCAATCTCCTCCTGCGAATATTCATTCAGCTTTCTAAGCATCACCAGATTATCTTTTATCATGTTTCCTTCTTTCTTCTAATCCCCAGCACAAGGCATCTGATCACGGGAATCCTGCGCATCACCTCATACCAGAGGGGCGTACAGCCAAAAACGATCAGCAGGGCCGCCAGATAAACAGCCCACACCGGCAGGGTCGTTTTCTCCTTCAGATAATAGCAGGGGATCGCGATAAACGTATAGTGCAGGACATAGAGTCCAAAGCTGATCTTCGTCATATAGGCGCTGAACCGGTTCTGTCTGTCACAATACTTTTTGGCCAAGCCCAGAATGCCAAGGACCATCAGCCATGCGTAAGCATTCGTAAAGAAACTTTTTAACACATGATCTTCCGTGTAATTTTCTCCGAAATAATACACGGTATAAACAACGCCCAGCGCTGCGCCGACAAGAAGAAGCGGCAGGCCGTACTTTGTAAGCGTCTCCTGTACGTTCTCATGAGAAAATACGATATATCCCAGCAGAAAGGCCGCCAGATAAATACCGAAGCGGTACATCGTAATCACCGGCATATTGAGGATCTGCGCGCCGCCCCAGATAACAAGCACGAGCAGCAAAAGGATGAGGATATTGCACTTTTCGCCCAGCTTCCACAGCCGGTCCTTTTTATCTATCTTTTTGATCAGCACGATCAAAAGGGAATACAGCCACAGAACCTGCGCAAACCATAACGGCCCTGTTCCTGAAAGGGCGGAAACGGGATAGACCAGAAAGGGCGGAAGATATTCCAGCCCGCCGCCGATCTTGATGTTAAAATATCCCACGATCCACTGATAGACGAGAAGACCCAGAGTCGAAGGCACCAGAAGCTTCCACGTCCGCTTGCCGATAAAGGCTTTCCCCGCGCATTTGTCCAGCGCATATCTCGCGCTGATACCCGCAATCACAAACAGCAGCACCATGAACCACGGATAAACGAAGTACAAAAAGGCATCCTGATACTGCACTTCTTGAAAACCGCCGACGCCGCCCAGAACGCCTACGGCATTGAAGGCATAAAACACATGGTAGGCCATCACCAAAAGAATCGTCGCCCATCTGATATTGTCAAGATCATATTTTCGCATAGCGCCCTCCCGTAAACATACTTTTCATACTATTGTACGCTATATTTGCGGAAGTACCACCAACTAAACGCGGCATATTTCGTTAAAATATGTCATGTTCAGTTGCAAAGGTAACAAAAGCAATACAAACTTATTTCCCTAAAACCGCATGTATTTTCCCGGAATCCAAATTTCGATAAATATGATACCCTCCCAGCGGAAAGTCCTTCATCTCTTCAACAGAATCCGTTCTAAACTGTATATTATAATCATCTTTCAAAACCAAATATTCCACATGATTTAAATTCGGATAAACATCCCCGTCACATCACAGGAAATCTTCTCAAAAGCAAGATCAAGCACATCATCCCCGAGCGCTTTTTGTACTTGTTCACTGTCAATATCACATACATAAAAAGAAAGATCCATATAAGTGTCAAACATCCGTTTCTCTTCCGGAGAGGTATCTTTTCCTACGGAAAGAAGCAGGATATTTCCCTGTAAATCTCTCAGATACTCATTGGCCAAAACTGCCTGCTGCCGTTTCTCTTCCGAAATACCGTATCGATAATGTCCCGCGCAGATTCCTGCCGCACTGTTCACAATGTTGACTGCTATGAAAAGAAGGCTGAAAAGTTTCAGAAACATCAACCTGTTTTTACGAAAAACCACATAACCAATCATTACCGCTATCGCAATCAGCAGCCTCAGCAAAAGCAACGCAGTTTCCGATCTGCTCAAAAACCTTGCAAATAATTCATAATATAATAACGTAGAATTATCTGCCAGAAAACTTCCACCACCTGATCCCCCGATCAACAGCAGCGCAAACAAAAAGATACCGATACCCATGATAAGAAAACGCCGTTTATCACTTTTAACATTTTCCTTTTCCACACAGCCTGCTTTTCTAATCTTTTCCACCATTAAAATATAAAAAGGTATGATCAACGGCTCCAGATATCGCAAATGAATCCTTGGCGCCCTGTTTCCAAAATCTTCCGGCAGTGTTATCATATAGGCAATCGTTACGCATCCGATCAAAAAACAACACAATAAAAAGAGGAAAAACCAAGATTCTTTTTCCTTTCTCCTAAAACATACAGCCGGCACGAAAACCGGAAAGACACCAAACGCTAAAATAGCTAAGACTGTCTCATAAAGAAAGCCATACAGCAGATATCTTATCTTTTCCCATGAAAGCTTTAGATGAAATACCTGCAAGTTGGTTCTGCTGTAGGAATTTTGCAATCCCCTGAAAAAAGTTCCCTTCATCACCAAAAAACAACATGCAAATATTCCGACGAAGGCCGCCAAACAGATGATTTCCTGCCCGACTCGCCCCCCCCCCATCAAAATTCGAAATGCAATATAACAGAGAAACAAAAATATATGCAATTACAAAATATAGGGCTATCTCTTTATTCAAATAAGTCAGATAACATAGAATGCTAAGCAGCGCATTTAGACTTAATTTTCCTCGAAAACTTTCTGTGCAAAAAATACGCCATACAAGATACACCACCCAGAGCGAAAGGGGCAGATATATCACTTCGCTCATAAAATATATGGTATAAACAAACGCCGGAAATGTAATCCCCAAAACCAGCGTATTTCTGATATCCTTATCTTCCCTTAAAATATTGCGGCATAATCCATAAATCGGGAAAATAGCGCTGGCCATAAGCAGACTGTTCAGATACCCCACCATCCGAATCTGCTGTGCCACTGACCTCAGCCAAAAGGCTGGCATGATGCAGATACTATACATAATTTTCTGAAAATCACTTTCCAGCCCATGCAGCTTTAATCCCTCTCCTCTTGCCATGCTGCGACCTATTCCCACATACCGCAATTCATCCGGATATCCACTGATTACTTTTGGAAAATCACTGATTACCCCGTAAAATACAGCACTTATCAAAAATAATATCAGACTGGCTAATAAGTACTTTCTATTCTTTGCAATCCCCCTCATCCGTTCTCTCACTAATCTTTCGCCCTGTCCTTTCTATCTGTATTTTCTGATCTCCTTCAACTCCTGATACAAAACCTTATAATTCTCATACCGCACCCGGCTGATTGCGCCTTCCTCCACGGCTTCCTTGACCCTGCAGGCTGGCTCGCCGATGTGCGCGCAGCCCCGAAACTTGCAGTACGGCTCATAGTCCCGAAATTCCGGATAGTACCCGCCCAGCTCCTCCTTGGTGATCTCCGAAATATCCAGAGAAGTAAAGCCCGGCGTGTCCATAATGTAAGTACCCTCTCCGAGGGCGATGATCTCCGAATGTCTGGTCGTATGCCGCCCCCGTTCTATCTTTTGGCTGATCTCCCCCGTCTCCATCTGTGTTTCGGGTGAGAGCAGATTGATCAGCGAGGATTTTCCCACACCGCTCGGCCCCGCCAGCGTGGTAGTCTTCCTGGCAAGCAGTTTTCTCACCTCGTCCACGCCCTTATTTTCCTGTACGCTTATAAATAACACCTGATATCCGCAAGTCTCATAAGCCTTTTTCAGCGCTTCTTTCTCCGCGGGAGTGGCAATATCCTCTTTGTTGAAGCAGACAATGGTGGGAAGCTCCTGCCTCTCCATACGAATCAAAAATCTGTCCAGCAGATTAAAATTCGGATTCGGCTTCACGATGGCAAAAAGAATGAGCGCCTGATCCACGTTCGCCACAGCAGGACGCACCAGCGCGCTCTTTCGGGGCAGGATACGCCTAATATTGCCGAGCATTTCGGCCTCATCCAGCACATCCAGCTCCACATCATCACCCACTAAGGGCTTTATGCCTTCTTTTCTGAATATTCCTTTCGCCTTGCACTCATACACGCCCTTGTCTTCCACATGGACATAATAGAAGCCGGCGATCCCTTTCATAATTTTTCCCTTCATATGTCTCACGTCTCTTCTATGAAGTTGACCTGTCTCTCCACAGTCTTGATCTCAGAAGTTCCCTCCTGCGTCGTCGTCTCTCCGGTCTCCGGATCGGTTATGGTGATGGGTTCCGTCACAACCGTAAAGTTATAACGAATGGTCCCGGAAGGGGATTTGATCCCCGTATAATTGACCGCCACCGGAAAGCTCACTGTCTCGGTACTCAAAAGCTGGGTGCCGTCCTGCGTAGTGAGCGTCACCGTGACCTTCATCCCGCTCTGATAGGCCGGATCCTCCGTCGGCGCCGTGATTCCCTCGGCATAGCGATAAGTCTTTTGCGAAGGGCCGGTACTAATCTTCAGATCGACGGACGTCCCCTTATCCACATAGGAACCGACCGAATAGCTTTGATAGCACACTAAGTCTGTGAGCGCCGCGTCCTCATGCTCCGTCTGCGTCACATTTCCTACGCTAAGACCGCTCTCCGCCAGACTGGCCGTAGCGTCCATTTCCGTCATGCCGATCACTTCCGGCACCCTGACCTTATTATCCTCCGCGCCAAGGCTCACGCGTATCGTGATACTGGAGCCCGCTGTGGCCGTGGTATCCGCCTCCGGCGACTGGGAAATGACAAGTCCCTTCTCCACCGTCGCATCATGGCTCTCTGTCGCATTTACCACAAAGCCTTCCTTCTCCAAAATAGAAGTGGCTTCCGCCTGCGATTTTCCTGTCACGGCAGGAACCTTCACGCCCTCGGCCGCCTCCGCCACCGTAAGGATGATATTGGTTCCTTTATCGATCATGATCCCTTCCCGCACGCTGGCCTTAAGCACCGTCCCTGCGTCATAGGATTCGTTCACTTCATAGCGGATCTCCGGCACAAGTCCCAGATCGAGCAGCGCCCTCTTGGCCTCGTCCACGTGCATTGCCACCACGCGGATCATCTCCACCTGCTCCTCTTCTTTCGTCTGTTCTTCCGGCTCCGCCGGCTGTCCAAAAGAAAACACACCCATGGTCCTGCCGACCATAAAGATCAGGATACAACCGATCAAAAGCGCCGCCACCACCGCCAGTATGGTGGTTATCTTCTCCATCTTGGGGTCGTAGTCTTCCTCGTCGTCCTCCCAGTCCTCGTCCTCTTCTTCCTCGTAATCCCGCCCGTTATCCCGGTTATCTCTTCTCAAGCGCATCGCTTCGTCCATGGAATCCCTGCTCTCGGACTGTCTTTTGATCTGCACCATATCCCTGTCCGTGATCGTGCGGGTAGTAGCCTCCTCGTCGGGATCTGTCACCTTAACAAAATCTTCGTCAGGATTGATTAAAGACTGCTTGAGATCCACGATCAGTTCGGACATCGACTGATATCTCCTGTCAGGGCTCTTCTGGCAGCACTTAAAGACGATCTGCTCCACACAGACCGGTATCTCCGCTACATATTCTCTGGGGGAAGGAAATTCTTCCTGAATGTGTTTGATGGCGATCGCCACCGTCGTCTCCCCGTTAAAAGGCACTCTGCCCGTGAGCATCTCAAACATGGTGACGCCAAGAGAATAGATATCACTCTTCTCGTCGCTGTAGCCGCCCCTCGCCTGCTCCGGCGACGTATAATGCACGCTGCCCATAACATTGGAAGTGATGGTGTTGCTGGTAGCCGCCTTGGCGATGCCAAAGTCCGTCACCTTCACCTTGCCTTCCTTGGAAATAATGATATTCTGGGGTTTGATATCCCTGTGGATGATATGATTGTTGTGCGCAGCCTCAATACCCATGGAAACCTGAATCGCAATGCTGACGGCCTCCTTCACGGAAAGTCTGGCCTTTTTCTCAATATATTTCTTGAGGGTAATGCCGTCTACCAGCTCCATGACGATATAATGGTTATCCCCCTCCTCGCCCACGTCGTAGACATTGACGATGTTAGGGTGCATGAGTCCCGCCGCCGCCTGTGCTTCTATACGGAATTTCGACACAAAATTAGCGTTCTCACTAAATTCCTGTTTCAGAACCTTCACCGCCACAAAACGATTCAGCTTATGGTCCTTTGCCTTATATACATCTGACATACCGCCGGTCCCGATCTTTTCAAGGATCTCATAGCGGTCCCCTATCATCATACCTATCTTAATCATGTTCTACCTCGTCCGCTAAAGGCTCGATAACGATCACCGAAATGTTATCCTTGCCGCCGTTACTATTGGCTGTCTCCACCAATTCTTCTACCCTGTCCCTGAGATTACCGCCATCTTTTATGATCCGGCGTATCATCTCGTCGTCCACCATATTAGTCAAGCCATCAGAACAAAGTAAAACCATATCTCCAGTCTGTAATTCCAGATTAAAAAAGTCGATCTCCACATCATCCTTGGCGCCCACAGCGCGGGTAATGATATTTTTATCAGGATGGTTTCTGGCTTCTTCCCTGCCAATCCCGCCCATGCGGACCATCTCCTCCACCAGAGAGTGATCCACCGTGACCTGCGTGATCTCGTCACCTACCACATAGAGCCTGCTGTCGCCCACATTTGCCACCTCTAAATAACGCCCGATACAGGTAGCCGCAACCAGCGTGGTCCCCATGCCGCTCAGCAAATAATTCTCGCTGGCCCGCTGGCGTAAAACCGTGTTAGCCTTTTTGATCGCGTGCTCCAATATCTTCACAGGATTTTTCTCAAAGGAAGCGCCGATCTCCTCCACCACAGTCTCCACCGCCAAAACAGAGGCATAATCACCCGCATTATGGCCGCCCATGCCGTCCGCCACGATAAAGATATTGGGCAGATTCCCTATGGGGGTCTCGGAACAATAAATAAAATCCTGATTTAATTGTCTTCTTCGCCCGATATCCGTCAGCGCATAAGACCTGATCACGGCTTCGCCTCCACTTTCCATATTTTACCAATTACCCATGTTAGCATATTCCCTGCCAAAAAGCAAACATATTAAATCTTCCGCTCCTACACTCATGCTTCGTCCAACCTGCAGGAAGCGTCTGAACAATTTTTTAAAAACCGCCGCCTGAGCTGCCCGCAGGCACCATCGATATCCCGCCCCAGTTCGCGCCGCACCGTTGCGTTTACGCCTTTTTTTTGCAAAAGCGCCGCAAAAGCCTCCACCGCATGCTTTTCGGACTGCACGTAGGCTCTCTCCCGCACGGGATTGACCGGAATCAGATTCACATGACAATTCAAGCCGCGGATCAGGGACGCCAAAGTCTCCGCATCCTGCCTTGTATCGTTCACATTCCGCACCAGACTGTACTCAAAAGTGATCCGTCTGCCGGTCTGCTCAAAATAATAGGCGCAGGCCGCCATCAGCTCCTCCAGCGAATACCGCTCGGCGATGGGCATCAGCCCGCGGCGTTTTTCATCCGTCGCCGCATGCAGGGAGAGCGCCAGCGTAATCTGCAGCTTCTCCTGCGCCAGCTCCCGCATCTTCGGCACCAGACCGCAGGTGGAGACGGTCACGCTACGCTGGCTGATGTGCAAACCGTTCCCGTCTGTGAGCAGGGTGAGGAAACGCAGCAGATTCTCATAATTATCCAAAGGCTCCCCGCTCCCCATGACCACCACATTCGAGACCCGCTCTCCCGTCTCCAGCGTGATCGCGTAGATCTGATCGAGCATCTCCGCCGGCGTCAGATTCCGCACCAGCCCGTCCAGAGTGGAAGCGCAGAAGCGGCAGCCCATACGGCAGCCCACTTGCGAAGAAATACAGACCGAATTGCCATGCTGATAACGCATCCACACGCTCTCCACCACATTGCCGTCCGCTAACGCGAAAAGGTATTTTTTCGTCCCGTCCACGGCGGACTCCTGCACCGTCACGATACGCAGCGCCGTATAGGTATAGCTTTCCCCACATTTTTCCCTCATAGCCAGCGGAAGATTCGTCATCTCCTCAAAACTGCGCGCAAGTTTTCGGTGCATCCACTCGTAGAGCTGCGCCGCGCGAAAGGATTTTTCGCCCATTGCCGTCATCTCTGTCTTCAGTTCCGACAGCGTGAGGGACTTGATGTCCTTTTTCTCCATATCAGCCTGCTTTCCGTTTCATCGTCCCTTCTGTTACCGCACTGCTCATGCCGGTTTCCCTAATTTTTTACCAGCCGCGCCATAAAGAAGCCGTCCGCCTCGTGGAGCCCCGGCAGAAGCTGCAGCATGCCGCTCTCCGCCCCGTCTGCAAACGTCTCTGGAAGCAGCTTTTCCATACCCGCCCGCGCAAAACCGAAGGTTTCGCAGATCCATGCTGCCATCTCCTCATTTTCCGCGGGATTCAGGGTACAGGTACTGTAGAGCAGCGTGCCTCTGGGCTTGATATATTCAATAACATTCGTTATTATTTCTTTCTGTAACACCTGTATTTCTTTCAGTGATTCCCGCGTCACCCGATACTTGATATCCTGTTTGTGGCCGATCACGCCCAGTCCTGAACAGGGGACATCCGCCAAAAGTACATCCGCGCGCCCTACAAGGCTTTCGTTTCTAAGCCGCGCATCCTGCACCAGAACGGAGACATTCTCCGCTCCCAGCCGTCTCCTGTTTTCCTCGATCTTATCCGTCTTATAACCGCTCACATCACAGGCGATGACGTTTCCGCCGGTTTTCAGCTTTTCCGCCGCATGGAGCGCCTTGCCGCCGGGGGCTGCGCAGACGTCGATCACGGTATCCCCCGGCATAATGCCCGCCGCCTCCACCGCCAGCATCGAACTCACGTCCTGCACCGCAAACAGTCCTTCCTCATAGCCCGCAAGCCTGCGGATACCCTCCGCGCCCTGCACCGTCACCGCACAGGGATGGTAGGGGTGTTCCCTCACTGCCGCGCCTGCTGCCTCCCAAGCCGCAAACAGCCGCTTCCTCTCCTCCATGGGCAGCCCCTCTTTCAGGCGCAGGCACACCGGCCGCCTCTCCAAAGACGCCGCCAGTATCTTTTCACAAGTCTCTGCCCCATAGGCCGCCCTGAAATGTTCCACCAGCCACAGCGGCATAGAATATTGCACCGACAAGTACGCGTCCGGCTCCCTCTCCCTGTCTGGGTATTCGATCGTTTCCCGCCCTCTGGCGATCGTTCGTAGGACGCCGTTCACATAGCCCTGCAGGGATTGAAATCCGCGCTTTTTCGCCAGCTTCACCGCTTCATTGCAGACTGCCGCGTCCGGGATATGCTCCATGAAAAGAAGCTGATAGACGCTCATGCGAAGGAGCGCCCGTATCAGCGGCTTCATTTTCATAACAGGTGTTTTTGAATATTGGTCAAGCACATAGTCAAGCTGGATCCGCCTCTCGATGGCACCCTCGCTGACCCGCTTGATGAAGGCCTTCTCCCTGCCGTCCAGATAATCGTACTTATCAAGCACCGCCGCAATGAGGACATTGCTGTATTCTGTTTGTTTTTCCAGCTCCAACAGAATGTCTAATACTGCTTCCCGCCCGTTGATTCCTGCCACCTCATGTTCTCCCGTCTGTTATCTTCACCGCTGTTATGGCTTTCCTGTCTTCCCTATGTCACCGGTTTTCGTCCCGACTCCGCTTTCGCTGTCCAAAGCATTCCTGCCTTTAATCCCGTCTTCGATTCCCGCCAAACATCAGAATCAGCCTCAGAAGCTGCAGAATCGCCGAGGCTGCTGCCGCCACATAGGTGAGGGCCGCCGCGCTTAAGACCTTTCTGCAGCTTTTCACCTCATCGTTTGCTAACATCCCGTAATCTCCCAGCATGGCAAGCGCCCGGCCGGAAGCGTTGAACTCCACGGGCAGGGTCACCACCTGAAAGAGCACAGCCAGCGCGAAGACCCAGATACCGATCTGGATCAATACCTGATTCATTCCCAGAAGCGCCCCCAGAATGATCAGGGGAATCCCCGCCTTCGAGCCGATGTTTGCCGCCGGTACCAGCGTCGAGCGAATCTGCAAGGGTGCATAGCCCTTGTTATGCTGCACCGCATGACCGCACTCATGCGCCGCCACGCCGATGGCCGCCACAGAATCCGAGCCGTACACGGTATCGGAGAGCCTGAGTACCTTGTTCGTCGGATCATAGTGATCCGTAAGGCTCCCCCTGATATGTTCCACCCGTACATCGTAAATACCCGACATCTGCAAAATCCTCTGCGCCGCCTCCGCACCCGTCATACCCGTCCGGCTTCTCACCTTGGAAAATTTATTATAGGTGGAGCTGACCCTAAACTGCGCAAAGATACACAGAACCGCCCCGATCAGCACCAAAAAATATGTGGGGTCAAAATAATAGCCATAACCGTAATATCCCATCTTCATTCCTCCGTATTCCGGAAAATACCTTTCGATACTCTCCATACTGCATCACTTACTTCATACCTAAGACCAGACTGTCAGAAGTCCTATTCGGGCATCCCAAGGCTCTCTCCCGCCTTCATGGGATAGCCCAGCAGAAAATCCTTCACCGCCATGCGTTTCTTGCCTTCCGGCTGTACCTCCAATATCTTTAGAATACCATGCCCCGTCTGTACATAGAAGGCATCCTTCTCCACGCGGACCACCGTGCCGGGCGCTTCATTTCCGGCCGCAGCAGCATTTCCCTGCGCCGGCACTCCATTTCCGGCGGCTGTCGCGATGCCCGCAAACTCATGCTCCGGGACCACTTCTTCCTTCCATATTTTCAAAGTCTTTTCGCGAAAGACCGCAGACGCCCCCGGCCACGAAATCAGCCCGCGAATCAGGCAGTCCAGCTTTTGTGCCTCCATCCTCCAGTCGATCTTCCCCATAGCCTTCGTCAGCATCTTTGCATAGCAGGACTCTTCGTCATTCTGCTTTACCGGCGTCACTTCGCCCGCCTCTATGTTAACAAGCGCCTCCACGATCAGACGCGCGCCCGCGGCCGCCAGCTTGTCATGCAGGGTATCCGCCGTCTCGTCAGGGGCGATCGCCACCTCCGTCTTACATAGCATATCCCCGGTATCCAGTCCCTTATCCATCTGCATAATAGTAACGCCCGTTATTTTTTCTCCGTTGATGATGGCCCACTGGATCGGCCCCGCTCCCCTGTATTTAGGGAGAAGCGAAGCGTGGATATTCACACAGCCAAACTTTGGCATCGTAAGGATCTCCTCCGAAAGGATCTGTCCGAAGGCCGCCACCACAAAGATATCCGCCTGATAAGAGCGAAGCGTCTCTACCGCCTGCGCCTCCTTGATCTTTACCGGCTGGAATACCGGAATATCATGACTGAGCGCGCATGCCTTGACCGGACTCATCTGCACTTCCTTGCCCCTGCCCTTAGGCTTATCGGGCTGGGTCACCACCGCCGTCACCTGATGGCCGGCCCCGATGATCGCCTCCAATGCACCCACCGCAAAGTCCGGCGTTCCCATAAAAACTACTTTCATTGCTCCTGTTCCTCCAAGTCCTCCGTGTTCATCAGCGGGCCTTCCACTCTCTCCACATAGAGATGCCCCTCCAGATGATCCACTTCATGACAGATTGCCCTTGCCAGAAGTTCCGTCCCCTCGATTTCAAAAGGCTGCATATTCTCGTCATAAGCCAGCGCCTTTACATAGTTTGGACGCTTCACCTTTCCGGTCTTTCCGGGAACGCTCAGGCACCCCTCGTAGCCTTCCTGTTCCCCGCTTGTCTCCAAAATCTTAGGATTGATCAAAAGCAGAGGATCCTCTCCGGTGGTATCGATCACCACGATACGCTTCAGAATGCCGACCTGCGGCGCCGCAAGCCCCACGCCGTTCTCCTCGTACAGCGTCTCAAACATATCGTCGATCAGCTCCTGCAGTCTGGGCGTGACCTCCGTCACCTCCTTGCAGTGCTTCTCCAATACCGGATCTCCCATCTCTCTGACTTTCCTTGTTGCCATGTCACCCTTTCCTCCTATCAATATGTATTCATCGGGTCAAAGTCAAACTGCACCGTCTGATTCTTGGATTCCCGCTCCTTACAATAATGTTCCAAAGTATCCTTGATCTTTACCAGCGTCCGGTAATCGCCATGTCTCACATAAAGGACGTGGCGGTAAACGTCCGCAAGTTTGCCGATGGCGGCTTCCGCCGGACCGATCACCCGCAGCCCCTTCACGTCTGCCGTCTCCTTTTTGACCAATTCAGTCATTTCTGTTCCCAGCCGCTCTCCCTCTTCCTGCACGCGAGAGAGGATGAGGACTGCCAGCATATGTTCTACGGGCGGATAGCCCATCAGTTCCCGATAGGCGATCTCCTCCCGATAAAATCCTTTATAGTCCTGTCTGGCCGCATAGACCACGCTGTAGTGATCCGGCCGGTAAGTCTGAATCACCACTTCTCCGGGCCGCTCTCCGCGGCCTGCGCGGCCTGCCGCCTGTGTCAAAAGCTGAAAGGTCCGCTCTCCGGCCCGATAATCGTTTTGGTTCAGGGACAGGTCCGCCGCCAGCACTCCCACCAGCGTCACCTTGGGAAAATCATGCCCCTTGACGATCATCTGCGTGCCCACGAGAATGTCCGCCCGTTCATCCGCAAAGGCGGAGAGGAGCTTTTCATAGCTTTCCTTCGTACGGGTCGTATCCCCGTCCATACGCAGCACCCGCGCCTCCGGAAATACCTTATGAATCGCCTCCTCCACCTGCTGCGTCCCCGCCTTAAAGCCCATCAGATAAGGGGAGCCGCAGGATGGGCATTTCGCGGGCTTTCGCTCTTGATAGCCGCAGTAATGGCAGTGAAGCGTTCCATTATTGTGTTCTGACAAAGAGACATCACAGTGCGGACATTTCATCACATGTCCGCAGGCGCGGCAGGAAATGAATCCCGCATACCCTCTCCTGTTTAGGAAGAGGATGGTCTGCTCGCTCTTTGACAACCTCTCTTCCATCAAAGCCGCCAGCTTTCTGCTGAATATGGAACGATTGCCTTCCCGCAGTTCTTTTCTCAAATCCACGGTATGCACCGCAGGCAGCATGCTCACGCCGGGACGCTCCTTCATCTCATACAGTTTATAGTGTCCCTGAAGCGCCCGATAATATGCTTCCAGAGAGGGCGTCGCCGAACCAAGCACCACGCTTGCGCCGTTTCTGGCAGCAATCTCCACGGCCGTCTCTCTGGCATGATATTTAGGGCTTGTTTCGCTCTTGTAGCTGCCCTCATGTTCCTCGTCCATCACGATCACGCCAAGGTTTTGAAACGGCGTAAACAATGCCGACCGGGGCCCGATGATCACGTCGATCTCTCCGGCCTTGGCCCGCTCGATCTGATCGTACTTTTCTCCAGCCGACAAAGAAGAATTAATGACCGACACCCGGTCTCCGAAACGCTTATAAAAGCGCAGGAGTGTCTGATAGGTGAGGGCGATCTCCGGGATCAGCATGATGGCCTGCTTCCCCATAGCGATCATCTCTTCAATAATACCGAGATACACCTCCGTCTTGCCGCTGCCCGTAACGCCATGTACCAGATGCACCCCCGGCTGCCCGGCGCGGTAATCAGCAAGCACTTCCCCGATGATGCGCTGCTGCGTCTGACTCAGCACGGGACGCACCTCGCTTCGATCCACGGCCTTGACCGGATTGCGGTAAAAAGCCTCCCGCTCTATACGAAGATACCCCTGTTTTTCCAAGGCCTGTAAGGTAGCGGCGGTTACATGGAGTTTCTGCCTGATCAATTCGTAAGGCAGCTCCTCTTCCGTCTGCAGGGCGGTAAGCACCCGTGCCTTGGCCCGCTGATGCTTTCTTTCGCATTCGCAGGCTGCCTGTGCAATTTCCGCCGCGGACAGGCGCCGCAGCACCTTTTTCTTTTCCAGCTGTTTCTGCTTCTGCTTCACGGGCAGGACGGTCTTTAGGGCCGCGATGGTGGTGGAACCGTAATTGCTCTTTAACCAGTAGGCGATCTCAATCTGCCTGCCCTCCACGGAAACCGCCTTCTCCACCACCGCGCTGACCGCCTTGATCTTTTCCGGAGGATAATCAGGTTCCTTAGAGAGATCTACCACATAACCCGTTTTCTCCTGATTGCCCTTCCCGAAGGGCACACGCACCTGTACGCCCGGCTTCACCGCCTCCGACAGTTCATCCGGTATCCGGTACTGAAACACCCGGTCCACCTTCTCATGTGCAATTTCTATGATGACGTCCGCGTACTGCTTTGTCATGCCCGCTCCTCTAAGATCTCCCGGATCAGCACTCTCTCATCCATCGGGTATTTCACCCCGTTTATCTCCTGATAGTCCTCATGGCCCTTGCCTGCCAGCACGATGATATCCCCCGGCTCGCCATGGTCGATGGCGTAGGCAATGGCCTCTTTCCTGTCACAAATCTCCACGTATTTACCGTCCGTCTTCCCGATACCAATCTTAATATCGTCAATGATGGCCTGCGGCTCCTCGCTGCGCGGATTGTCGGAAGTGATGATGGTCAGATCCGCCATCTTGCCGCTGACCTCTCCCATCTCGTAGCGTCTGGACTTCGCGCGGTTGCCGCCGCAGCCAAAAAGGCAGACCAGTCTGTGCGGCTGATAAGCCTTGAGCGTCTCAAGCAAGCTCTTTAAAGCCATGGCATTGTGGGCGTAGTCGATTATCAGCGTAAACTTATCAGACACTGGCACCATCTCCGTCCTGCCCTTCACTCTGGCCGCCGCGAGTGCCCTCTGTACCTCCTTTTCCTCCACACCAAAATGCCTGCAGATAGCGATGGCAGTCAGGGCATTATATACGTTAAATTTTCCCGGTGAGGCAGTTTTTACCGACAGCGCTGTCAGCCCTTTTGTGGTAAAGGCCATCCCCAGACTGCCCCCCTCGTTTAAGAAGGTGATATCCTCTGCCCGCAGATCGGCTTCCCTGTCGATGCCGTAAGTTTCCAGCTGACAGGTGCAGTCTTTCGTGACTTCCTGCCAATGGCTGTCATCAGCGTTTACGATTCCCACCCTGCACTGTTTAAATAACAGGCTCTTACAATGCAGATAGTCGTCAAAATCTTTATGCTCGTTCTCTCCAATATGATCCGGCTCCAGATTCGTGAAAATACCGAAGTCAAAGACAAAGCCCTGCGTCCTGTGCAGCATCAGTCCCTGCGAGGACACCTCCATCACCACCGTATCACAGCCGGCATCCGCCATCATCCGAAAATACTGCTGCACCAGATAAGACTCCGGCGTGGTATTCTCCGCGTGAATGTGGGTATCGCCGGCAATGATCTCGATCGTGCCGATCAGTCCCACCTTTCTCCCCGTCTGCTCCAGAATGGACTTCACCAGATAGGTGGTCGTGGTCTTGCCCTTCGTACCCGTGATGCCGATGATCTTCATCTGCTTAGCCGGATGCCCGAAATAAGCCGCCGAGGCGAAGGCCATCGCATAGCGGGCATTCTCCACCCGGATCACCGTCACTTCGCTTCCCTCCGGCAGCGCCACCTCATGCTCCACGATCAGGGCCGCCGCCCCGGAACGCACCGCGTCCGCCGCGAAGCTGTGCCCGTCCGCTTTCGCACCCGGAATGCAGACAAACAGGCAGTTTTCCGTTACTTTTCTGGAATCATAGATAACATCCGTTATTCCTTTTTCTAATGTACCGCTTACGCATTCGTAAGATATTTCCTGTAACAATTCCCTTAAAACTGTCATTTTAACCTCCTGCCGCTCATTTATGGTTTCACAGGTTTCACACTATATAAAGATAGCACGAAAACGCGATATTTGCAATTTTTCCCTTTTCTTTCAACTCTCTTTAAGCTTTCTTAATCTTTTTTTATTTTTCCTTCACAATCTAAACACAGTTTGGACACAATTACCCTTTATGATAAGTATCAAGATAGTTGATGAATTCACTATCTCCCCCTCATAAGAAAACTGCGAAAAAGCCCGGAGGACCCGGGCTTTTTCGTGTCCCGCCGCACCTATGACAGATAATTGCAAAACGCATTAATGATGATTACGATTGCACAAATGACATAACCAACGCAGACGCGCTTTCGCTCCATTCCGTACGCAGCGGTACTAGGCTCGAGAGTTGCAAAGCAACTCTTTACCTCGCCAAGTGCCGGCGTCCTACAAGGGTCTGCTTATGGTAATGTCATTCGCGCAATCAGCGCAATGCTTAGATGCGTTTTGCAATTATCTGCTACACATCATAGTCCTGCATTACCATCTGCAGCGACTCGACTCCCCGATACACATTGATGTCCGGGTAATAGATCACACTGATCACAATGGCGCCGCTGCCCGCGCCGTAGAGCCTGTCAAGCTCCTCCTGCCCAAAATGTTCCGCCAAAAAACCATGCCATTTCTCCAAATCGCCAAAATACATCATATCGTATTCCCGGCCGCCCTCATCGGCCACCCGGTATTTTCCCACATTACCGTTTTTGCCGAGTATCCTGCCTCTGCGCACCCTGATTCCTTTCTGCGCAAAGACGGGCTTGGGATTTCCATTGCCAAAAGGTTCCAAAAGCGCAATCTGCCTGACGAGCTCTGTAGTCACATAGGACATCGGCATCGGCACGTCGATATGTATGACCTCTACCAGATCCTCCGGCGTAAGGCCGCTGTGCGCGTTCAGATACGTGCGAAACGCATCTACGTTTTCCTCCGGCAAGGATAAGCCCGCCGCCATCTTATGCCCGCCATACTTTGTAAACAGCTCCTTACACTCGCTCATCTTATCATACATAGAATAAGCCTCTATGGAACGTCCCGACCCCTTCACGCCATCTTCCGCCCGCGTCAGCACAAAAACCGGTTTATGGTAGCGCTCCCTGATGCGTCCGGCGATGATCCCCGCCAGACTCTCGTGACAATCCGGCAGAAAAACGACCAGCACCTTATCCTCATGCAGCGATGTTTCCTCAATCATTTCTATGGCCTGCGCCGTTCCCTGAAGCGTCATTTCCTTCCTGCTGTCATTCAGGGCTTTCAGCTCTCCGGCTATGGTGAGCGCTTCGCCCGCGTCCTTCGTGCGAAACATAGCGAGGGCTCTGGTAGCCGTGTCCAGCCGCCCCGTCGCGTTCAGACAGGGGCCCAGAATAAAGCCGACATGATAACCCGTCAATCGCCTCTGTGTCAATTCATTCACGGCAAGCAGCGCGCGCAGACCCGGATTGGCGGACGCCTCGATCTGTCTCAGACCATATTTTACAAGGATGCGGTTCTCATCCCTAAGCTCCATCACATCCCCCACCGTGGCAAAGCCCGCAAAGGCCAGAAGCTCCGACAAAAGCCCTCTTGCCTCACCTTCCGATAAAACGCCCCTGTCTGTCATCCTGCGCAGATACAGTTCCATAAGTTTATATGCCGTCACCGCGCCGCAAATGCCTTTATCGGGGTAGGGACAGCCCTCCCGCTTCGGATCTACCACCGCATCCGCCGGCGGCAGCGTCTCCCGGCGGCTCCCATCCGCCTGTATTTCGTAGGGGACCTCATGGTGATCCGTCACCACCACGGTCATACCCCTCTCTTTTGCCAGAGCGATCTGCGACAGCGCTGCAATGCCGTTATCGCAGGTGAGGATCGTATCGATGCCCGCCCCGGCCGCCTCCTCGATCAGCCTGTCGTTTAAGCCGTAGCCGTCCGTGATCCGGTGCGGGATCACCGCATCCACAATTGCCCCGCAGCGTTCCATAACATCCGTTATGATATAGGTGGCGCAGACCCCGTCGATGTCGTAGTCGCCGATCACCCGGATCCGCTTATGTTCCGCTGTCTTTTCGACAAGGATATCCGCCGCCTTTTCGGCATCCTTCAAAAGCGCCGGATCGTAGAGGTCCGCCGTCGTGCCGTGCAGAAACTTCTCAATCGCTTCCTTCCCCTCCACATCGCGGTTTCGTATGATCCGCGCGATCACCGGATCGATCCCAAACCGCTCCGCTATTTTGTTAAAGTCCGCCTTCTTGGCGGAAACCATCCATTTTGCCATAACGAATCCTCTCGCGCCTTCCAGACAAAAAGCACCCTCTGAAAAGTCACAACCTATTGTAACATTTTCAGAGGGTTATTTATAGTACATTAAAATTTAGTCCGTTACTTTACCGCCTTCTTCACCAGCTTCGTCCTAAACACATACCAGAGCGCACCGGTCAGGCAGATGGAGGAATACGTACCGCAGATGATACCCGCCATCAGCGGCAGCGCGAACTCCCGGATGGAAGAAACGCCGAACACCTCTAGCGCCGCCACCATGAAGAAGGTGGTCAGGGAAGTGAAGATACTTCTCGAAAGCGTCTGCGTGATACTCCTGTTAACCATCTCGTCCAGTTTTTCTTTATTTCCCATACCGCGCAGGTTCTCACGCACACGGTCGAAGATAACGATGGTGGCGTTGATGGAGTAACCGACGATCGTCAGCATGCAGGCAATGAAGGTATTGCCCACGGACACCCTTACGATCGCGTAGAACGCCAGTACCACAAGTACGTCGTGCATCAATGCGATCACAGAGCTTGCGCCGAAACGGATATCCTTAAAGCGGAACCAGATATAGAGAAGCATCAGCACCGTGGATACTAAAATCGCCTTGATCGCACCGGACTGCATCTCGGAGCTGATCGTCGCACTGATGGTCTCCGCTGTGATGCTACTCTCGTCCACGCCGAAATTCTGCGTCATCACTTCGTTGAATTTTTCTCTCTCTTCGACATTGAGCGTTCTTGTCTTAATAATCACATCATTGGAACCGGCCACCTTCGTGGTCATCACATTGCCGTCTCCCGTGATCTTCTCGATATGGGGAACGATCTGCGCATCGATATCCTCAATGCTCATATCCTCGTTCAGCGTCATGGTCGTGGAAGTACCGCCCACAAAATCCAGACTGTAGTTCAAAGGCATATCCATACTGGACTTATTCACACCCATAGCGATAAAGCCCGCAAGGATCGCCGCAATGGAAATACCGAAGAACAGATATCTCTTGGAAAGGAAGTTGATGGTCTTTTTCTCCTTTGCCACACCGTATACCTTCTCACTCTGGACGCCCAGCGCATAGAAGACGTTGACTAAGAACTTCGTCACCACAAGCGCCGTAAACATGGAAAGGAGGATACCTAACATCAGGGTGATGGAAAAACCCTTGATCGTACCGCTTCCCATAAAGTAAAGCACCAGACCCGCGATCAGCGTCGTGACATTGCCGTCAAAAATAGCGGAAAACGCTTTGCTGAAACCAGTCTTTATCGCACTTTCTACCCCCTTGCCCTGCGCCAGTTCCTCTCTGATACGGGCGAAGATGATTACGTTCGCGTCCACCGCCATACCGACGGTCAGGATAATACCCGCAATACCGGGCAGGGTCAGGGTCACCTCAAAAGCAAACATCAAAATGACCAGAAGCTCTGTGTACAAACACAGTGCCAAGGACGCCGCCAGACCCATGAAATAATACACCGCGATCATAAAGATGACCACCAGCGCGGAACCGACCGCCGCCGCTACCAGACTGGTGCGGATCGCCGCCGAACCGAGCTGTGCGCCCACCACGTTGGAACGCAGTTCTTCCAGTTCCAGCTTCAGGCCGCCGATACGGATGGTGGAAGCCAGCTGCTGCGCCTCCTCTACCGTACTCTGTCCTGTAATGACTGCATTGCCGTCAGTGATCGCCGCTTGCACATTGGGAACACTCACAAACTCATCATCATAGTAGATTGCGATTGTTTCACCATTTGCATAGGCCTTTGTGGTAGCATCCGCAAAAGCCTGCTTACCTTTTTCGTTAAAAGACAGGGAGACCACGTTTTCCAGATTACCCATGGAGTCCTGCTGGGCTCTTGCCTGCGCGCTCTCCACTTCCGTACCGGAAAGAACGATGGAACCGTCCGCCTGCAGTTCTTCAATGGTCTTCGTCAACTGATACTGCGGCACCAGATTACCTTCCGCGTCGATGCCATAGCCCATCTCATAGTTATTATTGCCTTCGCTGTCCGTCTGGGCGATAAAATAGAGACTTCCGGGCTTACCCAGCTCTTCTAAGATCGCGTTGGCATCGGTGACGCCGGGAATCTCGATATTGATCCGGTCGCTCCCCTCCTGATACACCTGCGCTTCCGTGCTGTAACCGTCCACACGCTGCTGCAGCTTGTAGATGGTATCGCTCATATCCTCCGCGCTGGGATTTTCATCACCAACCACCTGATAGGTGATACTGACGCCGCCCGCCAGATCCAGTCCCAGCTTGATGCTCTTTGCCGCGCCCGAATTGTCCGAGCCGACGCCGAAGACTGCCGTGTATCCCAGCAATCCCAAGATCAGCAAATAGACGATCAGACTGACAACCGCTTTGCTCTTTTTCATGACTAATTCTCTCTCCTTTTCCTAATCGGCAAGCGCCGCTTTTATCATGATCGCGCACTCGACACGTTTCCTCTGAAGTATGCACCCCAGCTCGTAGGAGCCGTTCACGTCGCCGCTCTCATGGTAGGCGTTGGCCGCGCAGCCGCCGCTGCAATAAAATTTCGCGAAACAATCCCTGCACTCTTTTTTTGCATAGACATTGCACGCTTTAAACCGATCCCGCAGATCCTCTCTGACGATCCCGTCGTCCACGTTTCCCATGAGAAATTCCTCCTGTCCCACAAACTGATGACAGGGGTAAAGGTCTCCCCACGGGGTCACCGCAAGATACTCCGTACCCGACCCACAGCCCGACAATCTCTTTGCCACGCAAGGGCCACCTTCTAAATCTATCATAAAATGAAAGAATTGAAAACCCTTTCCTTCTTTTTTTCTGCGAATATATTCGTCGGCCAGCTTATCGTACTCCAAAAGGAGCGTCTCCACATCCTCCATGCGAAGCGCGTAATCCGCCGTTTTATCAGCCACCACAGGCTCCACGGAGATCTGTTCAAAGCCCTCATCTGCCAGATGGATCACATCCTTGGAAAAATCAAGGTTATTGTGGGTATAGGTACCCCGCACATAATAATTCATCTGGTTCCTGCTCTTAGCCGCCTTCTTATATTTCGGAAGGATCTCGTCATAGCTGCCCTGTCCGCCGCGGTGCGGCCGCATCAGGTCGTGAATCTCTTTTCTGCCGTCAATACTTAAAACAAGATTTGACATTTCCTTGTTCGCAAATTCCAGTATCTCATCGTTTAACAACACGCCGTTGGTGGTCAGCGTAAAGCGGAATTTCTTGTGATGCGGCTCTTCCAGAGAACGGCCGTAGGCCACCAGCTCCTTCACCACCTGCCAGTTCATAAGCGGCTCCCCGCCAAAGAAATCCACCTCCAGATTCACCCGGTTCCCGGAATTTTTCACCAGAAAATCAAGGGCCTTCTTTCCCACTTCCAGACTCATCAGCGCCCGGTCTCCGTGGTATTCACCCTCCCCCGCAAAACAGTATTTACAGGCCAGATTACAGTCGTGGGCGATGTGCAGGCAGAGCGCCTTCACCACCGTTTCCCGCTTTCCAAAAGCGTCTATGTAATTCTCGTAGACATCCTCCGCATAGAGCTGTCCCGCTTCCTTTAAGGAAAGCAGCTCCTCCACGATCTCTGCCGCCTCTGCGGGCCTAACAGCAAGTTCTTCCGCCACCTTCCGCGCGATCTCTTCCTTTGCTTCCACTCTCTGTCCTAACAAACGCTCAACGATTGGGACTGCGTCGTAGGCAGGCTTGTCCATCACGTGAACGCTGCCGCTGTTGACATCCATCACAATATAGTAGCCGTTACTGATATATTGGTGTATCACGATCTTTCTCCTGACTGTTTCTACGCACAAGCAGACCCGTCATACGCCGTATGCCGAGCCTGCCCCGTTTTCTTATCTTTACGCTTTTCCACTCCCAGCATTCACACACGATATGCGAAAGTGTTATCTCGTCTTCTCGCAGCTCTGGTTCCCTACCGTGCAGGAAGTTTTGCAGGCAGACTGGCAGGAAGTCTGGCACTCACCGCAGCCGCCCTTCTTCATGGACTCCTTCAGATCTCTGGTCGATAACGTCTTGATATGTTTCATCGGTATGTCCTCCTTATGTATATACTTGCTCATAACTTTTTGTAGTATATCATAAAAATTTTGGCGCGTCTAGTGCGAGTTGTCAACTTCATGCAAGTATGCTTTGCCACGCAGATTCGGTCTGGCTGAACTGTTGAGTTAACTCACCATCCCTCCAAGCATCCCGCTGCCGGCGCAGAGGAAGAATACCGTCATCATATTGCCCGCCACATCCTCAAGCCCTTTATTGACCACTAGAGACACGACCGTCAGAATGCCGAAATACAGCGCGCCCATGAGGAGTCCCCAGAGATATTTTCGTTTTCCTTCCCGCTTTCCCGCGAGCAGACCCGCGAAAAACGTAACGAGTATGTAAATCGCAATGATGCAGATCGACACGACCTTTTCTGACAGCCCGAAGCGGTACAGCATAAAGGCGAGCAGCAAGAGCAGACCGGCCGTCAGCACATAGGCGCCCAGCATACACTTGATGACAAAGACCGCCTTTCCCATATAAAAATCTCTTTTTCCCATGATGATCTCCTTGTCCTTTCCCAAACAGTCCTTCTACTCTATGTGTATTCTCCAAATCATAAAAACTTGACACAATCTTTCGCTTCTAGTAATATAATTAGCAACCTGTTTATCATAAGAACAGAATCTATTGAAATGATAAGGAGTGCAAAGCAAGTGGATACCACAGGTGTCATACAGATCGTTTCTCTGGCTGTTCTCGTCCTATTGTCAGCCTTTTTTTCTTCCGCCGAGACCGCGTTCTCGACAGTCAACCGCGTGCGGCTTCGCACCTTAGCCGAGGAAAATCATAAGGGAGCCATCCGCGTACTCGCCATTTTAGACCGGTACGGCAAAATGCTGAGCGCGATCCTGATCGGCAACAACATCGTCAATCTTTCCGCATCCTCCGTGATGACTACTTTTGCCATCGACCTCTGGGGCAGCAAGGCCGTGGGGATCGCCACCGGTATCTTGACCCTCGTGATCCTGATGTTCGGTGAGATCATTCCCAAAACATGGGCCATGCAGCGCGCAGAGTCGATCACGCTCCTGTTCTCCCCCCTGATCCGCTTATTAATGATAATCCTAACACCTGTTATTTTTTTGATAGACAAACTTTCCAACTGCATCCTGCGTCTCTTACATATCAGCTCCGAGGGCAATAACTTCCACATTACGGAGAAAGAATTAAAGACCTATGTGGACGTCAGCCATGAGGGCGGTGTGATCGAGTCCGAGGAACGCGCCCTGATCTACAACGTCTTTGATTTCGGAGACACTGTCGCCAAGGACATCATGATCCCCCGGATACAGATGACCACCGTGCCTTTGACCGCTACCTATCAGGAATTGTTGTCAACCTTCCAGTCGTGTATGTTTACACGTCTTCCCGTTTATGATGAAGACCCCGACCACATCATCGGCCTTGTCAATGTCAAAGATTTTATTCTGGTGAAAGATAAAGAAAAGTTCAACCTCAAGAAAATTCTGCGCGAGGCTTACTATACTTATGAATACAAGAATGTATCTGATCTGATGATGGAGCTTCGTGAAAAATCCTATTCGATTGCCTTTGTCCTTAGCGAATACGGCGCGACGGTGGGCATGATCACCATGGAAGACCTGATCGAAGAACTGGTCGGCGAGATCCGCGACGAGTACGACGCGGACGAAGAAGAGCTGATTCAGGAAACCGAGGAAGGACAGTATCTGGTAGAGGGCGGCATGAAATTGGATGATATCAATGACGCGTTGAATATTGAACTGGATTCCGAAGACTACGACTCCGTCGGCGGCCTTATTTTAGAAAAGCTCAACCGTCTGCCTGAGGATCAGGAGACGATCGAACTCGAAAACGGCATCACCTTACAGGCCTGCGGCGTACAGGATAACCGTATCGTCAAGGTTCTGATCACCCTGCCCGCCGAAGAAAAGGAAGAAGAAACTACAGAAGATTCATGACCGCCTCGATTTCCGCGCCGTTGTCGGGCGCAGGCGCAACGACCTCGTGCCTGCCGTCCGGCATGACTCTGGCGATCATACTGCCTTCTTTTGTGTTTTCCAACGCATAATAAAACACCTCTTCCGTGTCCCGCTTCCAGACCGCATAGACGCGGTAACACAGACCCTTTTTGTTGGTTTCCTCCGGCAGATCCAGACGGGTCATCTGTAGCGTATCTGAAAGATTCAAAGTCATCAGGGAGAAATCTTTCGCCCTGCAGCCGCTCCTTTTCCCCTTCGGATAAATCTCCTCATAGAACTGCAGAAGAAATTCGCCTTCCTCCTGCTGCAGCTTTTTAAAGCCTTCCTCCTTGTGCTCAAACAAGTATTTCGGCAGAAGGGAGAGCGATACCTTGTTATGGGCAATATCCCGAAACTGTTCCTTTGTCACCGGGCCCCTGCTGATCTCTCCGGCGACCTTCCTGCGCTTATCCGCTATTTCGAGGATCGACCGGTTCAAAATAACGATACCCGTAAAAGGATTAACGACGATCTCGCTCACCTTATCCGGATCAGCCATGAGCATAGCGACGCAGGACATGAAAGGCATTGCAATGACTCCCGGACTCTTCTTTTCCGGCGGTATCTTATCAAACGCCGTAAAAACAGGCAGCGCTTTCTCTCCCGTCTCCTTCTGTAAAAGACAGGGCACGATCTTCGTCCGCTCCGGAAGCAGCACAGTCTTTCCCTCGCTAATCTGCTCCTCCATTTCGGGCGAAATGTTCTCCGGCGGCATCGTCGGCACAATTACGATGGATTTCTCCAAGATTTCCATCATTTTTACATAGCTGTCTTTCTCTTTATCCGCGCGAAAGACTTCAATCGCCTCTTCCAGCGCCGTATTATCTATTTTCTGTTCCGGCATAACTCCTCTTTTCCGAAGCATTACGAATCAAATTCCCAAACGCCCATGCTCCATTCTGCACTACACACAAAAGAATCTGTATTGCACCCGCTTTATTCCGTATCCTGAACAGGCGCGGACGTCACCGCGATCTGCAGCTCCGCAAGCTGCTTCTCGTCCACCGCCCCCGGCGCATCCGTCATCAGGCAGGACGCATCCTTCATCTTCGGGAAAGCAATCACTTCACGAATGTTGTCCGCATGGGTCAAGAGCATCACAAAGCGGTCAAGGCCGTAAGCCAGCCCTGCATGAGGCGGCACGCCATACTTAAAAGCGCTTAAGAGGAAGCCGAACTGCTCCCACGCCTGCTCCTTCGTAAAGCCCAGCACCTCGAACATTTTCTCCTGAATATCGTCCTGATGGATCCTGACAGAACCGCCGCCAAGCTCCACCCCGTTTAATACAATGTCGTAAGCCTTCGCCCGCACCCTGCCCGGATCAGAGTCGATGTACTGCCAGTCCTCCTCCATCGGCATCGTGAAAGGATGGTGCATCGCCGTAAAGCGGTTCTCCTCCTCACTCCACTCAAGCAGCGGGAACTCCACCACCCACAGGAAGTCAAACCGCGACTCATCGATCAATCCAAGCTGCTTTCCAAGTTCCACTCTGAGCGCGCCAAGCACGCTGTAAACGATATCTTTTTTATCGGCAGCAAAGAGGAGCAGATCGCCCTTCTCGCCCTGCATCGCCTGTACCAGCTTTTCCAGTTCTTCTTCCGTCATAAATTTCGCAAAGGAAGACTTGTAAGTGCCGTCCTCCTGCACGCTTAAGTAAGCCAGTCCCTTCGCGCCGTATCCTTTCGCAAAGTCCACCAGCGCGTCGATCTTTTTGCGGGGCATAGCCGCCTGTCCCTTCACGTTCAAGCCGCGCACGCTCCCGCCGCTTTCCAGTGCGGAAGTAAAGACGCCGAAACCGCAGCCCGCCACTACTTCTGACACATCTGTCAGTTCCATGGCAAAGCGGGTGTCCGGCTTGTCGGAACCGAAGCGGTCCATCGCCTCCTGCCATGTCATGCGCGGCAGGGGAAGCTGCACATTAAGTCCGATCGCTTCTTTGCAAACATGCTGAATCAGCCTCTCATTTACTTCCAGCACATCATCCACATCCACAAAGGACAGCTCCATGTCCGCCTGCGTAAACTCCGGCTGCCTGTCCGCCCGCAGATCCTCGTCGCGGAAACACTTGGCAATCTGAAAATAACGGTCGTAACCCGAACACATCAAAAGCTGCTTATAGAGCTGCGGCGACTGCGGCAGCGCGTAAAAATGCCCCGGATGCACACGACTGGGCACCAGATAATCTCTGGCTCCCTCCGGTGTAGACTTACACAAAACAGGTGTCTCGATCTCTAAAAAGCCCTCTTTTGCCATAAAGTCGCGCATTTCGGAAACGATCTTGCTTCGAAGCATCAGTTTTTCCTGAAGATCCGGCCTTCTCAAGTCCAGATAACGGTATTTTAAGCGAATCTCTTCTTTGGTTTTAGAATCCGCCTCCACCGGGAAAGGCGGCGTCTCGGATTCCGACAGCACGCGCACCTGCGCGGCACGAACCTCGATCTCGCCCGTCTTTAAATTCTCATTGACGGCCCCGGAGCGCTTCTCCACCTTGCCGGTCACGGCGATCACAAACTCGCTCCTCATCTTCTCCGCCTTGGCGAACGCTTCCGCCCCGCAGTCAGCTTCCTCGAAAATAATCTGCAAAATGCCCGAACGGTCGCGCAGATCTACAAAGATGATGCCGCCCTTGTTCCTCTGTTTCTGCACCCATCCCATCACGGTCACTTCTTCTCCCACATTCTGTAAGGAAAGTTCCGCACAGCGGTGCGATCTCTTTAAGCCCTTCATTGATTCTGCCATAATTGTGATTTCCTCCTTCAAGAGCACATTCCAGTTTGAAAAACCGCACATCACCCTTCTATTTCAAACTGCCTGCTATTCCGATACGTTATGTCTTTTATCTTTTCAATTCTTCTTTATAAAACTCCTCAAACTCCTCATACCCCTGCGCGGTCAGCTGCTCCTTCTGGAACTTTTTGTTCTTATTCATTCTGGCCACCAGAATCTGATTGCCGCTCTCCCGCTCTTTCTGCGCCTTTGCCATCACCTCACAAAGCTTTTCGGAAGGAAGCCCTTTTTCCATCAGATAGGCAATTTTCTTTCCCGCCTTCGGCACCTTGAAGCCGCTCTCCAAAAGCAGCAGGATGATGCGCTCAAAGCCAATCGAAAAACCGCAGGCCGGCACGTCGTTGCCCGTAAATTTCCCCACCATCTTATCATATCTTCCGCCGCCGCCGCAGCTGCCGCCAAACTCCGGCATATCAATCTCAAAAATCGTCCCCGTATAGTATGACATGCCCCGCACCAATGTCGGATCGAACACTAACTTGAAGAAATCGCCCTTGGTGGCCTCCACACTGTCTATAATCTCCTGAAAGCTCTCCATCACACCATCGGCAAGAACGCCTGAAAGCTTTTCCGAAATATAGGCGATCGCGTCATCCGCTTCCTCCATCCCTGTAAACAGCGCCAGATACTTGTCCACGCTCTCCTGCGAAAATCCCGCTTCCAAAAGCTCCGCCGAAACGCCGTCCTTTCCGATCTTATCCATCTTATCTAAAATGATAAACACCTGATCGTAATCGTCCTCGGCAAAGCCGCTGTAGGCCGCCATCGCCTTTAAAATCTGCCTGTCATTGATACGGATGTTAAAGTCCTTGAATCCGATCCTGCCAAGCGTCGTGGTGGTGGCAAGGATCAGCTCGATCTCCGCCAGATTCGTCGCCTCTCCTAAAATGTCGATATCACACTGCATAAACTGGCGGTAACGTCCCCGCTGGGGCCTGTCCGCCCGCCACACATTGCCCATCTGTAATGCCTTGAAAGGCGCGGGTAGCTCGTTCGCGTGGTTAGAATAATAGCGCACAAGCGGCACCGTCAGATCGTAGCGCAGGCCGCCGTCCGTCAGGTCCTCCTCGCTCTTTGCCTCGTCGATGCGCAGCTTTTCGCCCCGCTTTAGTATCTTAAAGATCAGCTTCTCATTCTCGCCGCCCGCCTTGCAGTTTAGGTTCGCAAGGTTTTCCACGCAAGGCGTCTCGATCGAAGTAAAGCCGAAATTGCCGTAAGTCTCTTTGATGATGCCGATCACATAGTCGCGAATCTCCATTTCTTCCGGAAGGATATCCTTCATACCTGTCATCGGTTTTTTACTTAAAGTCATAGCAGTCTCCCCGTGGGTCCTTTCCTGTTTATATGTTTCCTGCCTACTATCATGATACATACTTGTTAGATTTTACACTCTTTTGGAACATTTTTCAAGACCGCACGCCGCAGAGCATCCAGTCGATCGAGGAAATGTCGAATCTGCTGCCGCAGTGCGTACACTCGCCGTCTCCCAGCAGATCAAGGGACGCGCCGCAGTTTGCACACTGTAATACATCGGACTTATGTGTGGTGACCACGTTTTGTCTGCGTTTCATCCTGACCGTACAGGCCGTCCTCTTCTTTACCAGCTTTTCGCCCTGCGCGTAAATCAGACGCACCCTTAATTTCATTTCCACATAAGTAAATTCTCCTTCCGTCCACACCCGGCTTTTTTTACAGCCCAGACAGTCCACATCGAGAATCCTTGTATCCTGACAATTCTCTATCTCAGAGATACACCCCAGATCCGACGGCTGCGCGGATAAAAACCAAAGCTTCATATAGGATTGCACCAATCCGTAAAATTCCGTATGGGAAAACTGCGGATCACGTTTCCGCATCTCATTTCCCACTCTGTTTACCCTTGCTTTGGAACTTTGTAAGGAAATCAGAATCGGTATAAACAAAAAGTTCCCATAAATTGCTGCAATCGCAATACCCGCCGGCGCGAGAGCCAGTGTCGATAGCAACAGCATGAAAAACGTGCCCAGAACAGAATCCCATGTAAGATCGCTTTCTATGATCAGATCGCTGAAACACGCAAGAAACACGCAGCCCATAGAGGTAAGACAAGCGCCCCATAAGAACCGCAACTGATACCAGCTTCCGGACATTTCCCGGTCGATCGAGACGATCTTTTTATGTACCTCGCGAATCCTGACGGCAGCGCCGCATTGGGGACAGCCCGCATAGTCTTTTGTCACGTCGATCAGCGCACCACAGCTTTCGCAGTAGCGCGTCTTTTCCTTCCCGTATCCGGTATCCGCCAGAACATACTGCTCCTGCAGATGATCTTTTACTTTCAGGACAGGCGTATCGCCCCGGTAATAGACCTTCTTGCGGCAGATCGGGCTGTGATACTGGATCCGCTTCAAACTGCCGTCGCCCATGGTTATCGTGTAGTCTTTCTCTTTTTTCGACATCAGGGTATATTCTTCCCGCAAAGTCACGCCGTGATCCGCCATGACCCGGTTTGCGAGGCGGTTCCCGTACCAGTAGGGCTGAGTGGTGTAGGCGATACCGTCCTTGCCCTGTTCGCGGGCTTTGCGGTACTGATTGACGATAGATTTTACTTCCTCTTTTTCAGGAGAGTTGTATGAAGTTTTGGGGAGTTGGAATGGCATGGGGTCCTCCGATCATAATTCCAAGCTGTTTCCTTTTAGCAGAAAATCATAAATGCTCATCGTTGTAATTCCCTTCTCATCTCTCTGCACATGGATTACATCTTTCACAACTACAATTTTTTTGAAGGAATCGTTTACTTTTAACAAAGACGCCTTCTCCTGCTGCTCTTTTTCCGCAGTTGGAATCTGTAATGCCGACTGGATATAATAACGCCTGCTTCCCAGATTGGCAACAAAATCAATCTCCAACTGTCTCCTCTCCTGAGTTGCCGGTCTGCGGGCAGGCACAACTCCAACATCTACCTGAAAGCCTCTTGCCCTCAGTTCATTATAAATCACATTCTCCATCAAATGCGTTTCTTCTGTCTGCCGGAATCCCAATCTGGCATTCCGAAGTCCCACATCCTCAAAATAATATTTCATCGGCGTCCCGATATACCGCCGTCCCTTGACATCATACCGCTGTGCCGCATGGATTACGAACGCCTCCTCCAGATATTCGATATACTGGCGAATCGTATTCAAACTGATATCCGACTGTACCACACTTTTAAACGTCGCTTCGATGCGGGTCGGATTTGTCAGGGAACCGACGGCAGAGGCCAATACATTGATCAGATCATTTAACTCCTGAATCTTTTCTAGCGCATTTCTTTCCCGAATATCCTTGATATAAGTTTCTTCAAACAGTCTGGTCAGATATTGAACCTTCTGCTCTTCGGTCTTCATGGTTGCGACCAGCGGAAGCCCGCCATAAGTCACATAGTCTGTCCAGCCATGGTACTCATCCCCATCATATGCCTGCATAAACTCTTGAAACGTAAGGGGAAACACATGAATCTCATCCCCTCTTCCCCTAAATTCAGTTATGATATCTTTCGATAGGAACTTGGAGTTACTGCCCGTCACATAAATATCCGCATTTCTAACGTGAAGCAGAGAATTTAAAGCCTCTTCAAAATGATCGAGCATCTGCACTTCATCCAGCAGGATATAGTAAGGCTCCTGATCAATAATCAGCGCCTCGATATGATCTAAAAGGGCATCCGGGTCCCGTAACTGCCTGTATTTACGCTGATCCAGTTCGATTGTAATAATATGGGACTCCGGCACGCCGCTTTCCAGCAGATAGTTTCTGAATAGATGGAACAGAAGGAAAGACTTGCCGCTCCGACGAATGCCCGTCACCACCTTGATCAGGGAGTTGTGCATTCGATTGATTAAGTCATTTAGATATTTGTCCCGCTTTATCTCCATGGCGGCACCTCCTATTGAATATTTTTGGCAGTTTTGCCTTGTTTATTCAATATTATAATACTTTGTGAAGGTAATGGCAATGTTTGTATTGAAAATTTGTGGCAGGTATGACATAAATTTTCAACATTTCCAAATATATAATTCTATTTAGCTTCTCCTGCATACCGCCACCGATAATACTCCATCGTTCGATAATCTAGGATATCCTTCATCTGCCGCGTAAAAGCATTGCTCTGTACAATCTGCGCAAGGTCTTCCCTAATCGCCAACGCATAGCCTTCCCGTTCCACAAAAAAGCCTTTCCCGGAAGCCTTCAAAAAATGAATGGGCATACTCTTTGCC
Organism: Lachnospiraceae bacterium UBA7196; assembly: GCA_002490835.1. Classification (GTDB taxonomy): domain Bacteria; phylum Bacillota; class Clostridia; order Lachnospirales; family Lachnospiraceae; genus UBA3282. Next base: position 136,807 of record DKUU01000021.1, read on the forward strand.
TTACCAAGATGCTGCTTATCCGTCATTTGTTTATAATCCGTATATGACTTATCTGGCGTCAGATCCTTCCAGTTTGTTCCCGTATTAAAAAATTCCTTCCAGTCTGCCAAGACTTCCTCATCCGTCACTGCCATCCGCACAGTTCCATGATTATAAAAACTATACAAAATCGGCATCTTATAAACCTTCTGCATATCCGTGGTCTCAATCAAGGACAGAAACTCCCGCCCGATGCTGTCATATACAGCCCGCTCCTCTTCTGACAACTCCTGCAGACTATGTAAAAAGTCCATATATCTCCGAAAAGGATTCTCTTTTGCATGCCGCATACAATATTGATAGATATCATCCTCCATGTAAGTAAAGAGTTCCATCCTCGTCGGCACCTTATCCGCAAGTAACTCCTTTACCCTGTAATATTCCTGTACGATTCGCTCTTTTACCGATAAAGATTTTTTCTCCATCTCTTTGAAAAGATCGACCAGCCGCATATCAAAATCCACGATACAATCATCCGGATATTCTATCCTGTGATAATCTATCGTTGCATGTTCACCCAGATTCCTGACTCCACTCAAAAGAAATGGCGCGAGTCCTGCTTTCTCATAATTCCCGATAAAGTCAAGCACATTTAAATATTCTTTTCCCCGACAGGTACGCAGACCCCTTCCCAGCTGCTGTAAAAATACAATCGGCGATTCCGTAGGCCGTAAAAACAGCACCATATCTAGCGCCGCAATATCCACGCCCTCATTGAACATGTCCACTGAAAAAATAACTTCAATTTCCCGATTATTCAGTTTGCCAATCGCCTGATTTCTATCCTCGGAAAAGGCGCCATCCGCATTGCTGTATACCGCCACAGCCTTTACGCCCCGTGCGCAAAACTCCTTCGCCATCTCCTCCGCATGCTGCCTGGAACAGCAAAAACCCAATGCTCTTTTGGAAGGATATTTTTTGTAATATTTATAAATTAAATCATACCTTTTAACATTCCCAATATAAGTCTCATTCAACTCTTTCTCATCATAATGGCCTTTCACAAGATGCAGCGAAGAATAATCCGTCTCGTCGTAAATACCATAATAATGAAAAGGAACCAGAATACCTTTATTGATTGCCTCTTTTAAGGAGATTTCATAAGGCACATTGTAATCACATATCTCAAAAATATTCTTACCATCCATTCTCTCAGGCGTAGCAGTCAGTCCCAATAAAAACTTGGGCTTAAAGTAATGCACAATTCTCTGATATTGATTGGTAACCGCATGATGAAATTCGTCGATCACCAAATAATCAAAATAATCCGGGCTGAAAAATTCCTCTCTTAGATATTCCTCTCTGCCGAGTGTCGCTACCGAAGCAAAGATAACCGCCCTATCTGTATCTTTATGCTTACCATCAAAAAAGCCGTAGTCGTTTGACTGTCTTACATTTTGAAAAGATATCGCTGCTTGTTGTAATATTTCTTCGCGATGCGCCACAAACAGAACCCGCTCATACGCCGCTGAATCAAAGGCCGCAAGATAAGTCTTGCCTATCCCTGTCGCTGCCTGCACAAGTCCTTTCGACGCGCCCTCTGCACGACTGTTTTCCAGAGCGTATAACGCCTCTATCTGCGCTCCCCTCGGTTGGAAAAAAGCCTCTATTGCTGAATCTACCTGCCCTTCCGCCGTTTGGTCTTCTGCATCATCATATCTTGCCAAATCCTTAGCTACCGCAGGCTTGTGCCAGTTTCGCGAATAAGATGCCAATTCTTCATCATTGATCACGATAGAATGCTTTTCAAACAGATCCAGAAATGTTTCATAAAAAAGCGTAAAATTCTTACTGTCTGACAAACTGCTGAACCGATAGTTCCATTCTATGCCGGAGGTCAGCGCACTCTTGGAAATATTAGAGGAACCGATGTATATTTCTTCGTGATTCTGATAATGAAAAATATAGGCCTTTGGATGAAACGAACGTTTTTTCTCATTGTAAAATCTCAAATCGATTCGATCTCCAAATTCCTTCTTTATCAGATACAGAGCAGAAGGTTGTGTAATGCCAAGATAGTTACCCGTAAGGACTCGAATCCGCACGCCTCTGTCCAATGCTGCCCGCAAATCATTTAAGATCATTTTAACGCCGGATTCCATCAGAAAGGACACGATAATATCAATACAAACCGCCTTCTGCATACTCATCTTTAACTGGTAATACAGAAAGCGGCTCCTGTTTCGATCCCCTGTCATTACAGCCGTTGGTTCAACGGTCTCAATCTGCAATTGTGTCTCCTGCATTTCATCGAAATCTACTTTTTTCGTAAGATCAAATTGAGCCATTTTTCCTCGCTTCTTCCCGGACGTACATCCGCACTGACCCATTCCTCTTCTATCTGCGATTCATTCATAGTATTTATAAAGTCCGCGAATGTCTCTTCCGTCATATCCGTGAAGTAACGTCCGTTTCGCTCTCCTTCAAAAGTACCGTACTTAAAAGAAGTATAGATGATTCCGTTTGGCTTCAGGGCCGTAATCATCTTCCTTATGACATCGGAAAGTTCCTCTCTTGCCAGATGCAGGATAGAAGAACAGGCCCAAATACCGTCGTATTCTGATACTGCCGATAATTCCTGAAAAAACATATGACGCACCTGAATCCCAGTATATTCTGATGCAAGTTTGCATAACTCTTCCGATCCGTCTATGGCATCCACCCGATATCCCTGTTCCAAAAAGGCTTTTGTGTCACGCCCGGAACCGCAGCCGAAATCAAGGATGCGGGCCTCGGCGGGGAGACGGGTGAGGAAACGGTTTTGGGTGGCTGCAAAGTCTACGGATACGGTGTTTTGGATGAACTTAGCGGCGTTTTGGTTGTAATAATTGAGGGTTTGGGGTGCAGTATATTCAGCCATATCTAACCCCTTCCCTCCCCACATTCTGATAATACCCCGGCACCTCCATATACTGCTGTTACAACTGCCTGAATCTTTTCTTCGCTCATAGCCTATCCTTCCATCTTGTCAAACACACCTATAATTTTAGCAGATATTGTTACTACTCGTCTAGTATAATCTATATCTTGTATAAAAACAAGCAGTAGTCCCAAATCAGCCAGCCTATTCCCGCATTTACCATATGCCGCCTTTTATACTTCTCCGTTTCCCTCATACAATTCTTTCAGATCAATCAACCGCATCCTATCTTTGTCACCATACTCTTTCACCCATTCCGTAAACCCGCTTTTCGAAAAAAGCAGATACTGAACCGTCTCATACTCCTTGGAAATCAATCCGTCTTTGTCCAAAAGCTCCTCATAAACCTTTCTGTCAATCGGTTCCTTTCTGTATTTGCATTCTCCAAGCACGGCTTTCTTAGCAGTCTTATCTAATCCAACAATATCGATATCTGTTGTCACACGTTTCCCCGGATGCGTTCCCCACCATCTCCCGACCGTCGTAACAAAACAGTTCAGTTTTCCTGTAACACCGCAAATTAATGCGTAATGCTTACAAATTTCTTCAAACACGCTGCCCATAAATTCTGATATTTTCGGCTTCACAACATTCTGATAAAAAATTTCGCCATGATCCAACTCTATTGCGCCCATACCATCCGGGACAAATTGATACCAGAACTTGAACATACTGTCTTTCAGGATATACTGCACCTTTTTCCTATTCGCTTCGTCCGTGACTGCCTTTTCTTTCAGGACAATGCCGGTTGCGATCAGGTTTTGCAGCGCATGAACCGCTACCGACTGCTCCACATGCGCCTTATCCGCAATCTCGTTTACTTTGTTCGCCCCTGATGCGATTGCACTGATTATGTCATTATAAGTACCGACATTTCTAAACTCCTGCGTCAATAAATTATTTGGCTCCTCATACAAATAGCCCGTCTTTCTAAAAAATAATTGAATGATATTCTCATCCAGAGATTTTGTATCATCAAGCATAGAAAGATATTTCGCCACTCCTCCCGTAATTCCAAAACAGACCGCTTTCTCCTCATAGGAATAAGTCGGTACAAATTCCGCAGATTCCAGATAATCAAAGGCGTCCAATTTGATCTGTGAAGTCCGCCTTCCAAATATGGGGCTTTTCTCACTCAGTACTTCATTTTCCATAAAACTGACGGATGACCCGCAGAGAATCAAAAACATCTGACCGTGCATCCAGTGATTGTCAATATAGCTTTGCAAAACCGACAAAACACTTTTATCCGCTTCCGCCAGATAAGGTAGTTCGTCAATGACAATGACCGTTCTCTCTCTTTCGCTGTGTTTTCCAAGAAAGTCCAACAAATCATCGATATTTCGGAAAGAAAGCGCATTCATTTGCGGAGCAAATACAGCAAGTGCCTGTTTCCCCCACAGCTCTATATTTTTATTGATTCCCGCTTTTGTCGCAGTATAGTAAACCGCCCTTTTGTTCTTAATAAATTCTTTAATCAGGGTTGACTTTCCTATCCTTCTTCTCCCATATATTACCGTCATCTGAAAACCCGGAGAATCGTATCTTTCCTCCAATTCCCGCAGCTGTGCTTTTCTTCCTATAAATTTACTCATTCATTACCTCTTTTCATTTTATTGAATTATGTTTCATTCAACTATGTTTCAACAAAATAATAACATCCTATTTATGTGAATGTCAACTGAAACCTATTCCCCACGCTTCCAACTATTGTGTTCTTCCATTTTAGGTAAAAAGAAAACTACTCCTCAATCCCGTAAAAAACATATTGACAGCCCCGTGCATATAGTGTATATATTGATATATACAGAAAATGCACAGATGAAAGCATGAATCAGAAAGGAGCGCGAAAAAATGAATTTATTGCAGGCGGAAAATCTTTTCAAGAAAATAGGGAGCTTCCGGTTAAACAATATTTCTTTTGAGATTCCGGCAGGATACCTATGTGGTCTGATTGGGGAAAATGGTGCGGGGAAAACGACGCTTCTTCATCTGATACTCGGTCTATACCATGCGGACGGGGGAAGTCTTCTGATAGACGGCATGGATTATGCGGACAAAGAAAAACAGATTCATGATTTGATCGGAACGGTGCTTGTGGAAGATTTAATGAATCCCTCTATGACGCTTATGGAAAATGCCGACTCATACGGGAAATATTATTCCGGCTACCATCGTGAATGTATGGAAAAATATCTGTCCCTGTTTCATCTCGAAAAAGAAAGAAAATTCGGGCGTCTGTCAAAAGGAGAAAAACTAAAATGCCAGTTTGCCTTTGCCCTGTCGCACGACGCAAGATTATTGATACTCGATGAGCCGACCGGAAATTTTGATCCCGGTTTCCGAAAGCAGTTTTTTCAGATCATCAAAGAGTTTATTGCGGACGGAACAAGGAGTGTGATTTTGGCGACTCATATCACGGAGGATCTTGACCACATGGCGGATTACATTATTTATTTAGAGGAGGGAAATTTGATTTTTACGGGGGATATTGAACAGTTGCATCAGTGTTACCGTATGGTATCCGGAGAAAGATATAAGATTAATCTGCTTCCCCCGGAGAGAATCATTCATCTGGAAGATGGAGCGTACGGGACAAGGGCGCTCATTGCGCACAGCAGGCTGAACCGTTATGATAAAAGCCTTACCGTCTGGAATCCGACCATTGAGGAATTGATGTACTTTTATACCAAGAGGAGAAAAGATTGAAAAATCACACTGATGTGCTGATTTTTCAATCGCCAAAAAAAGCTCCGGCATGGAGGGAGAAGTCATGATAAACGATATCATTCGGGATTATTTTGCAATGTTTCGGATAGGAAATTTAAGGAAAAACAATCTGGCGACTTTTTTCGCTTTCTATTTTATTGGTATGACGCTTTGCGGGCCTTTTCTGTCACATACCGAAATTTTTTGGCGTGTTGTGACAGTACAGTTTGCCGTGTTTGCGCCGATCGCTTTCTCCTATTTTTCCGTACTGGCGCATCCGATACGACTGCCTAAAATGATGTATCTATGTCCAATGCAGCCTGATGAACGCAGAAAATATATTTACGGCTCGTATTATTTCCGGATTGGAGTCCATATGCTGCCGGGTGTTTTGGGCGTCTGCACAGCGGTTGTTTATTCCTACTGTGATATTTTTTCCGTGATAGAGATGCTGCTCAACGATTTGACGGTTGCGCTTCTAATCAGCCGGGAACAAGAGGCAGGCGGCATAGTCATCGGTGATATTATCTTTGTCATTGCCATATTGTCCAGCATGATACAAGTTGGCATCATAGGGGATGATAAACCGGACATGGGAATGAAAGCCGTTTTGTTTGCCGTCTTCTGTTTGGTTCAGCTGCCGCTCGAAATCCGTCATTTAAAATCCGCGGGGAAACAGTTACAGGCGGCGGTTTCTTTTGAAAATGCCATCCATTAGAAAGGATGTGGGATGAGAATGAAGATAACGATACTTCCACAGGGAACGCTGGCAATTTATGAGCAAATTGTCAATCAGTTAAAAAGCGCGATTGTAACAGCGGAACTAAAGGCGGGGGAAGCGCTGCCGTCCATCCGCTCGCTGGCAGCGGATCTTGGCGTCAGCGTGATCACAACGAAACGGGCGTATGAAGAACTGGAAAAAGAAGGATTGATCCGCTCCGTTGCCGGAAAAGGCTTTTATGTCTGCGAATATAATACGGATTATCTGAAAGAGAAACAGTTAATGATGTTGGAAATGCGCCTTGGCGAAATCATCTGCGAAGCGAAGCAGGCAGGGCTTGGCTGCGACGAGTTTATCGAAATGGCGGAAACTTTGTACAAAGCAGACTGAGATGCTAAGGGAGGAAGGAAATTATGACGAAAAAGACCATTTTATCGTTTGAACATGTTACCGGAATCAGCCGAAGATTTCCCTTGAAAAAATTTACTTTAAAAAACATCAGCTTCACAATGGAAGCCGGATATTTATACGGGCTTGTAGGAGAAAACGGCGCGGGTAAGACAACGCTTATGAATTATATCCTGCGGGATACTATCAAGTATGAAGGACAGATTTGTATCGAGGGCACGGATATCCGCAAAGAACACACCAGAATATTAAATAAAATAGGATTTGTGTCTGAGGACAACCATTTCTTTGAGGAATGTACCTGCAGGCAAAACGCGGATTTCCTCGGTATGTTCTATGACGCATTTGACCGGGAGAAATTCTTAGAAACGATGGAGACCATGAAGTTGTCCGCCGGAAAAATTTATAAAAACATGTCGAGAGGGGAGCGGTTAAAATTCCAGCTTGCATTTGCCATCGCGCACAATCCGAGTCTGTATCTGCTGGATGAGGTCACGGCGGGAATGGATCCGGTATTCCGGGTTGATTTTTTCCATCTGTTACAGCAGCTTATTTTGGATGAGCGCGCCGCCGTGCTCATGACAAGCCATATTCCTTCAGAGGTAGAGAGAAAGACGGATTTTGTGGGTGTAATAAAGAACGGTTCCCTCGTTGCCTTTGGGGAAAGTCTTGACATCATTCCGCAGCTTGGAAAGGAGCAGGATGGTAACTATGAATAAAAAAGCGCAGATCCTATTAGAAAAATTTTATGAAGAAGAAAAAACATGGTGGCGGGACTGCTACGGATTGCACATTGCGGCGATCATCATCCTGTCAATCGCCATGTTTCTGTTGATTCTGCCCTGCCAGATTTGGGAAGGAGATTACACAATAGTACCCATGTACATTATGTTGGAGCTGATGGGACTGGAATTAGACATGAGACGGTACTTTCAGTTTCGGGAAGAAGGGAAAATAAAAAGCGTCTATATGATTACACGATATCTGCCGATTGCACGCAGGGAAATTATCATCTATGCGCTGGGTAAACTGTTAAAACGCTGCCTGCAGCTTACAGGAATTTCCCTCGGATGCCAGATCGTGTTTTCGCTTTTGTTTCTACATACGGTTGCGCCCGGAAATCTGTTGATGCCGCTTCTTTGCTGCTTTCTTTTTCCGATGGTTATTTTGGGGAGTACTTTTTTATGGCGGCAGTACTGATATACTGCCGCCCTTACTGATAAAAGAAAACTACATGATTCCAAGCCATTCCTACCTCGACGGCATCAACCCAATGATCCGCCCCGCAAACTCATTAAAGTTCTGCGTCTGCAAGATCACCTTCCCCGGTCCGGTCAGTTTCGTCAAAAACAGGCCCTCGCCGCCAAGGAAGATATTTTTCAATCCCTTCACCGTCTCGATCTCATAATTTACAGTCCGCTCAAACGCCACCACGTTGCCGGTATCGACTTTGATCACTTCGCCGGGCGCCAGATTTTTCTCCACCTTATTGCCGTCGATCTCCAGAAATACCATGCCGCTTCCACTGATATCCTGCAGGATAAATCCTTCTCCGCCAAACAGCCCGGCGGAAAGCTTTTTGGTAAAGGTGATGTTCAGGTTTACCGTCTCCTGCGCGCAGAGAAAAGCGCCCTTCTGACAGATCAGGCCGCCGTTTGCGCCCACGTCAACGGGAAGCACTTCCCCGGCTACGGTAGAAGCAAAAGCCACCATGCTGCCGGGCCGCTCGGCCCGATAAGTCGCCATAAATAGCGACTCTCCGGAAAACATGCGGCCGATGCTTTTGCCAAGGCCGCCCCTCATATTGGAATCCATGGTGATCCCCTCTGACATCCACGCCATACCGCCCGACTGGGTATACATGGATTCGCCCGCCGCATCGAATATAATCTCCACCGCCGGCATCGTGTCCCCGATAATTCTGTACTGCATTTTAAGCCCCTCCTTTACTTTTAAAAATAGAATCATATTACAATGAAACATGTTTCAATGAAAACATTATCCGCTCCGACTCATGCGTAAACGCGCTGATCACGTCACCCGCTTCGCCACCACCGCAAGCCTCCCATTTTTTACGTGATAGGCGCAGGTGGACAGAGTCAAAAAAGTATCCCCGAATTTGGCTTCCACACCCGTATCATACAGGGACAATTCTTTGATATTTTCGTAAAAGGCGTTAAACTCTTCTTCTGTTTCAGCCTCATAAAACTGATAATATTTGAATACATCATCCTCCTCATTATAAATCTGCGATAAAAATACCGCAACAATCTCATACGTATATTCCTCAAATAAAGTGTTAAAGGCGATTTTTGTATGTTCCCTGTAAAATTCCTCTTCCTTATAGAGATCCAGATCGCCAAACATGGAACCGTCCTTCATGTTATGCCCGTAGATCAAAAAATTGGTCCCCTTCTCTAAATCTGCGCGATTCCGCACATACAGGCAGCCGTACTTGCTGTCCTCCCCGTCAAAATCATGATGCAGATAGTATTCGTCGTCCTCGCACTGCATCACGGGATAATCGATCTTCATACCCTCAATGGAAAGCCAGCCTGCCAGATCGCTGTTTTCCCGATACAATGCCTGATAGCGCTCCAGTATGGGGTGGCCGCCTTCTTCTGCAGGGATTATGCTTCCTTTTTTCTCTTCTTCGTCCGTTTGCAGACCCGTTTCTGTTTCCTGTCCTTCATCGCCTGATCTGTCATCAGCGCTTCCCGCCTCCGGCGAAACGATTCCTGTTTTCGCCGTTCCATCCTCCGCTTCTGCTGATCCGCCTTCTTCCCGATCATAGCCTTCGCTGTCACTTTCCTGCAAAGTAGTCTCCGCCTGCGCCATTTTCTTCAATTCTTCCTGTCTTTTCTGATGCTCCACGGACAGACAGTACGCCTGTCCCAGCCGGCACAGACAAACGAATACCATGCCAAGCAGAATAGCTTTCAGATATCTGATCCCGTTTCCGATTCTCATACGCCTATCCCAAAAAGTTTTCTTTTTCTTGCTACTAACTCATCGATTCTCTCAATATACTGCGCCACGTCCTTCACATTCTCGCAGCGTTCGATCCGATCGTCAGGAAAAACTCCCTTGGTGATGGAACCTGCGCCCAGCGCCGCAATGGTCTGCTTCTCCTCGTTGATTAAAATATTATAAATACCGTATTTACCCCGCTTGGAATAGCCCACATTCTCAAAATTGCCCGACATATTTTTCTGCCGGTAAAGATAATAGGGCACCATATCCATAGCCGCCGCGCCGCGCGCCGCGATCTCCATGATCTCTTCCGTATTATTGTAAGCTGTGGCACCGTTCTCCTCGATCCATTTGCCCAGTTTGGAAGCCCGCTTCACCGCCAAAGAATGCACAGTAAGAGCGTCCGGCGAAAGCGCCTTGACTGCATCTATCGTATGCGCTACATCCGCCGCCGTCTCCTCCGGCAGTCCCAGAATGATATCCATATTGATATTGTCAAAGCCGACTTTTCTTGCCAGATGGAAAGTCTCCTCCACCTGCTCCACGGTATGCCTTCGACCGATCAGGTCGAGCGTCTCCTGCTTCATGGTCTGGGGATTGACGGATATCCTTGTCACCCCGTTTCCCATCAGTACCTGCAGCTTTTCCTCCGTGATGCTGTCGGCCCTGCCCGCTTCCACTGTAAATTCCTGCACGCTGCTAAAATCAAACGCTACTTTAAGCTTCGTCAGCAGCCAAGACAAATCCTCCGCCGACAAAGAGGTCGGTGTGCCGCCGCCGATATAGACGGTATCCAGTATTTTATCCTGAAACATGATAGCTGTCGCATCGATTTCCTTCTCCAGCGCATGCAGATACTCTCCCACCCGCTTTTTCCACGCACCGATGGGATAAGAGGTAAAGGAACAGTACAGACAGGTGGTCGGACAAAAGGGAATCCCCAGATAAAGGCTGTAGCCATCCTCGTAATGCAGCGTACTTAGAATCTGCTGTTCTCTTTTGGCAATATCCAGTGCCAGCGCAGTCTTTTCCTCACTCACCAAATGCACGTTTTTCAGGTAATCGGCGGCTTCCTCCTCACTCTTCCCCTGTTCCATCATGGTCATGGCGATCTTCGTGGGACGAATGCCAGTCAGATTCCCCCAAGGCAGGGTCGTGCCCGTTTCCTCGCAAAGACAGCGGTAGAAAAAGCGTTTGAAGGCATTTTTGTATTCCGGCGTACCCGACGCTTCCTGCGGCTGCCAGATATATATTCTTTCATCCGTATCGTTTGCCGACCCGCTTCTCGCTTCAACATTATGTAAACCTACATAAAATTCCGACGATCCATCCGCACCTTCCGGCTTTTCCGCTTCTATCTGCCGGAAGCCTCTGATCATTTCCAGCGTCACTTCATCCTCACCGAAAATAAGCTCCATCACCGGCTCACCCTCTAAAATCCTTCTATCCCTGATTTCCGTATCCGGCGCCAGCATCCGCGGTTCCCACTCCGGATAAAAAGACTTTAAAATTGCCTGTATGTCATATTCAAACTGTGTCTTGTTACTCTTGATAACCTTTATCATAACATCCCCTGAATCATTCTGCCTTACGCGTCCTGCTTCTTATGCCAACGTTATATCATCATACTTTACAGCTTATCATTTCCGGCGCCAAAAGTACAGTCCGCCGCCTTACCTGTTCCGCGGAAGCCCCATCTTATCTCTTACCCCCGCCGCGTCAATACCGGGATGCGTCAGATAAAGACGACAGATCTGCTCCGTCGTATCCTTGGAAATTCCATACTTCACCGCGATATCGGAAACGCTTCTCCCCTTATTGATATCCTTAATGATCAGGCGCAGTTTATCCACGGAAAATGCCGTTTCCGCCAAGTCCTCCGCGCCGTCTGCCTTTCCTTTTCCAATCGCCGCCTGCCCGCCTTTCTGATGCAAAGACGTCTGTCCGTCCTGTACGATATCTTTTCTGATGACCCGGACTTCCCCTGTTTCCTCCGCCACTTCCAGCACCGCCATCGTCACCGGCTGGGAAAAGCGCCTCGGTCCGCAGCTGCCGGGATTCAGATACAGGCAGTTTCCCTCCCTGTGCTCCTCATACTTATGAGAATGACCAAACACCGCCAAGTCATAAGTTCCGATTTCTTTCGGTAAATGCTTTTTATTATGTACCACAAAGACCCGCAGACCGCAAATTTCTTCAGACAATGTCTCCGGAATCCCTTCCGCCCACTCCTTATCCGCATTCCCGCGCACAATGTAGAGCGGCGCAATCTCCCGCAAACGCCCGACTACCTGCGGCGTATTGATATCTCCCGCGTGTATAATTACTTCGCACCCCCGCAGAATCTCCACGACCTCCTCCCGTAGCTTCCCGTGCGTATCCGACAGCACCCCAATTCGTTTCACTCTTTTCTCCTCCGTTTACAAAATCTATCTACTCAACTTCTATGCAGGTAACTGCGAAACTCTTCACAGTTCTTCCTAATTGCGCAAATAACTCTCGCAGTCGTCCTTGCGCAGGGATATGAGATTTTCTTAATATTCCGTTCAAAACCCAGCAATTTGCGGGCATGGATGCCCGTAAAAGCCCGTAACGAGCTCGGATGGCGAGTAGAGGGCGGTTGCGTCCGCCACTCACTGCCACGCCGGAATATTTAGAAAATCCATTTCCCAAAGCCGGACACAAGAGAGCTATTTGCACGATTTCAACATACTTTAAGGAGTTTCGCCTCCAACCCTATATTTTGTTAAACGGCTCCTTATAGCAAGCCACGCTCGAAAGCTCCTCTTCTATCCTCAAAAGCTGGTTATACTTCGCCACCCGATCGCTCCTGCACGGCGCGCCCGTCTTGATCTGTCCGGCATTCACCGCCACGGCCAGATCCGCGATAAAGGTATCCTCCGTCTCGCCGGAGCGGTGGGAGATCACCGCCTTATAACCGTTTTTCTGTGCCATCTCGATGGCGTCCATGGCCTCGCTGACCGTACCGATCTGGTTTACCTTCACCAGAATCGCGTTGGCCACCTGTAGCTTGATACCTGCGTCCAGCCGCTTGGTATTGGTAACAAACAGATCGTCGCCCACAAGCTGAATCTTATCACCCAGCTTCTTCGTCATCATCTGCCAGCCGTCCCAATCGTCTTCCGCCAGTCCGTCCTCGATCGAGATTATGGGATAGCGCTCCACCAACTCTTCATAGTAGGCCACCATCTCCTCGGTGCTTCTCGTAATTTCCGGAATCTCTCCGCAGTCCGGCGTCTGACAGCCAGCCTCATAGCACTCTGTCACAAAAGAGCCTTCCGTCTCCCGCCTGTGCCGTTTTAATTCCGTCTCTCCCGGAAAATGATAGACCCCGTCCGCTTCATTATAAAGCTCAGAAGCCGCCACGTCCAGCGCGATCTTAATATCCTGCCCCGGCGTATAACCCGCCGCCTTGATCGATTCCACGATCAGATCAAGCACTGCAAACGCATCCGGCAGCGACGGCGCAAAACCGCCTTCATCGCCCACGCCCGTGGAAAGACCCCTGTTATTACAGATTTTCTTTAGGTTATGATAAATCTCTGCACAGATGCGAAGCCCGTCCGCAAAGCTCTCCGCCTGCACAGGCATGATCATAAACTCCTGAAAATCCACGGTATTATCGGCGTGTTTGCCGCCGTTTAGAATGTTCATCATCGGCACCGGCAAAAGTCTGGTATACGCGCCGCCAAGATACCGGTAAAGCGGAATCCCCAGCGCCGCTGCACCCGCTCTGGCGCAGGCCATGGAGACGCCCAGCGTGGCGTTGGCCCCCAAATTACTCTTATTGTCCGTGCCGTCCTGTTCGATCAATACACGATCGACCAGCCCCTGATCGAAGGCATCCATGCCAAGGAGCGCCTCCCTGATCTTGGTATTTACATTATTGACCGCTTTGGTCGTTCCCAAGCCGAAGTACACCGTCTCCCCGTCGCGCAGCTCCACCGCCTCAAACCGTCCGGTGCTGGCGCCGCTGGGTACAGCCGCCCGCCCTTTGTACTGGCAGCCGCCCACCTCCTTCTCCACGGTCACTTCCGCCTCCACGGTGGGATTGCCGCGGGAATCTAAAATCTGTCTTGCATGTACATCCACGATTCGCAATTTATTCGTCATATAAAAACCTCCTCTGCGCACTTTTTGTATCTAGTATGCGCAAAGGAGGCACAATTCATGTATTTAATATATTTACTTTACCGCCGTGATCGTGAGCGCGTGCATATAAGCATCCGACCCTCTCTTGCAGGTCACGGAAACCTTTTTTCCCTCTACCAAAACCTTACAGCCGCCCAGACTCTCCAGCTTGTCAAGCTTTATTTCCATCTCGCCCGCCGTCGTATCCAAAACAAGGACATTCTCTGTCGATTTTTTCTTGACCGTACCAGTCACTGTGGCAGCCGCAACATCATCAAGCGTCGCCGAGGAACTGTCCTTCACGCCCGTGATCGCACTGGCATGTAAATTATTGTCCGATCCCCTGAAGTAAGTGACCATGAGCTTATTTTCCGGTGTCAGGATCATGCCCTTTGACGTATCGGTATTGTCATCCACCCGAAAAGTGAAATCCCCCTCCGAGGTTGCCAGATTCAACACCGACTCGTTTGTGCTTTCCCTTACCGTACCCGATACCGTTCTTGTTTCTCCCGACACATTGGTGACCGGTGTCTGCGTATAGGTCTGGGCAGCCGCCTCGGTCGAAGCTGCGTCCGCAGCGGGCGCCGTACCCACATCCGAAACACTCAGAGCGTGCATGAACGCATCAGATCCCCGCACGCAGCGGATCGAATATTTTCCTCCCACTACCAGCAGGGAACAGCCACTTAAGTCCGTGGTCTTATCCATCTTGATCTGCATCTCACCCTGTTCGATATTCACATAGAGAAGCTCCTCCGTAGTCTTTTCATTCACGGTCCCGATCACAGTGGAAACCTTCGACATATCCAGCGAAACGGAAGAATCAATCTTCTCCTCAGAGATCGTGACCGCATGGAGATAACCGTCGGAACCGTGAGACAAAGCTACGTTGATCTCTTTCTTCGGCAAAAGCATCTTACAGTTGCTGGCATTCGTCTCCCCGTCGATCTTGATCTCCATCCTCCCGTCTTCGGTATCCAGATATAAGAGTTTGGCGGTAGTCCCCGTCATCACCCTGCCCTGCACCGTGGCGATGACCTCCGCCGCCCGCACGTCCACTTTCGGGGTCGATGCCGGTAAAAACACTAATCCGCAGGCTGCCAGAACCGTCAGGCTTACCCGCGCCGTTCTTTTGTATTTTTTCATATCTTCTCCTCCATACCTGTTTAACAATAGATTACCATAATAAATACTTATGTAAATCTATTATATAATATTTAGTATAAAGAAGGCAAGCGTTTTTTATCCGCCTGCCTGTAAATCAACTGTAAAACCGCTCCTTCACTTAATAATCATCATCCTCTTCATAATACTCATCGTCTTCTTCGTAATATTCATCATCCCCTTCGTAATATTCGTCGTCCCCCTCGTAATATTCGTCATCCCCTTCGTAATATTCGTCGTCCCCCTCGTAATATTCGTCGTCCCCTTCGTAATATTCGTCGTCCCCTTCGTAATATTCGTCGTCCTCCTCGTAATATTCATCGTCCGCTTCATAATCCGCATCCGAATCAAGAATCAACCCGTCCACGATATGATTACTGAGAAATATCCTGTTACCCGCCGCGACATTTAATTTCACCTCGCAGCTTTTCACCCAGTCGTCCCCTTCACAGTTCAGCGTGACGATCGTCCCGCCCTCACTGATCTCACCTTCTATACACACAAATTCACAGTAATTGGTATCACCGCGCTCCGTACAGAAGCTGTCCGTCTCCTCATAATACCAGTCTTCCAATCCCCAGCCGCCCTGATCGACGAGTTCATCGTAAGAAAATCCGACTTTTTCCAGAAGAAACGCATTTACAGCCTTCTTACTTATGGATTGAAAATCCGTATAAATTTCCGGCAGGTCATTTCGCTCCATATATGCCTGTTTTTCTTGTTCCGTTTCCTTTCCAGCAACTCCCGCACCGTCATAAAATACCTGATAAAGATCAATCTGCGTCGGCTCATCCCAATCAGATAAGAGAAATCCGTAATTGGAAATATCCTGTATCCACTTCGTATACTCTGCAAGTTCCGCTTCAGTCAGACTTCTGTCTTCTTCAGGTTCGGCCTCTTCCTCTTTCTCCGCCGCCGGTAAAGGCTCTTCAGTATCCTCCTGTTCTCCCTCCCCGTCAGCCAGTTCGTCCCCGTCGCCCGTATCTAAGAGGGCAGTCCCGGCCTCATCCGCCGCTCCGGCAGGCCCCTGCCCGCATCCGCCGCACAGACACAGCATGCAGACTCCCGCTAAAATCATTAATTTCTTCCGCATACTTTTACTCCTCATGCTTATTTTCCCATAACCTGCTATTCGTTTCGTATCGCCGCCAGCGGACTAAGCCGCATCGCTCTCCTCGCCGGGAAAAATCCCGCCACCATGCCGACCAGAATCGCAAACACCAGTGACAGAAACACCAGCCAGATCGGAATATAGGAAATGCCGCCCGACGTGCCCATATATTCATTGGCGCTCGCCGCTACCTTATTGATGACCACTGAGAGGATAAAACTTAAAATCAGACCGATCACGCCGCCGATAAAGCCGATGAATCCCGCTTCCATCAGAAAGAGACTACGCACATTCCGAAGGTCGCACCCCAGCACCTTCATCACGCCGATTTCCTTGGTGCGCTCGTAAATGGACATCATCATGGTGTTGGTGATGCCGATCGCCGCCACAAATAGAGATACCGCGCCGATGCCGCCGAGCACCGCCTGAATATAACCCATAGTTTTCTGCTCGGACTCTACCCACTCCGCCTGACTGTAGGCGTCATACCCCAGATCCGTCAACATTTTCTGCACGGCCACCACATGATCCATGCTGTCCACATTCACCAGAAGCCGGTTATAAAATATTTCCTTATAGGGCTTGCCCGTCTTTGTCTGCGGCTGGCCCGGAATCACTTTATTCTTAAATATTTTTTTTAGTTCGGCGATCAATTGATCAATATCGCACATGGTATACCAGCCATACTGAGACCACTGATTTTCTGCAGGTGCAGCCTCCACGCCGCAGGTCTCTATCAGATATTTTTTCGGCGGTTTCCTCGTCTGTCCGTTTTCATCAGGAGAGCCCGACTGATAGTAAGCGTCCATATCAAAAATGACAAAGATCGGATCCTTCATCAGGTCGATATCCGGCAGCTCGCCCGTCTCCCAATAGCTGCCGCCGTTGCCCTTGGAATTATAAAAATTCTGCAGCACCTCATTGCCGTAGAAAAAAGTCAGTTTCTCGTCGTTTCCGGGAAGCTTTCCCTGTCCCACTTCAATATTCAGCTCCGCGATCGCTTCTTTCGGCATGCCCTGTATCTGCAGGTACCCCTGATAGCTTCCGTACTTGGCAAGGGCATTCGTCTGTATCACCGGATATACCGATTCCACATGCTCCATCTGCAGGATCTCGTCAACCAGTTTCTGATCCAGACGCTTTATTTCCTCCGTGGAAGAATCGTTCCACGGCTCGTTCACCGTAACCTGCGTCAGGCTCCCGTAAGACTCATACTGCGCCATCAGGGATTTACTTAATCCCAGACCGAGAGACACCATGACCACGATAGACGCCACGCCGATCACCACACCGAGGACCGTCAGGATGGTCCTCACTTTTCTTTTCCAGAGATTACTGCTGCTCATCCGCAGCAAATCAAGAAACTTCATGTCAATCTCCATTTCCTGTCAAAACTGCATTATCATTTGAAGATATCTTTCTCCAAGTCCGCCAGATCAGCCGCTGCCTCAAGGGCCGCCTTCTTCTTTTTCCGAAGCTTTAAGAATACGACAAAGCCCGAGATCGCCGCCACGACCACCACCGCGGCTATGCTGACGATCAGGCCGGTTTTCGATTTCCCGCCTGCACCGTCCTCCGGCATCATACCGTCTCCCATCATATCGCCGCCCATCATATCACCCATCATCATATCATCCATCATCTCTTCATTGACAAAGAGGGTGATGGTCTTTTCCGTCGTAGTCACATTGCCTGCGTCGTCCTCATAAGAAATTTCCAGCTTCACGGTGCCATCGTCCATGGTCGCCGCAGCGCCCGTCAGCATCACATCCACATTGCCCGTATTGCCGGACTGCAGATTGCCCACAAAGGCAGATGCCTCCGCGATCGAATCCGCAATAAATTTCACCTGCACGTTATAGAGGGTCGTCTTTCCCGTATTGTAAATGCTGAACATCACGTTGGACTGCGATCCCACGTTGATATTATCCGGCACCACCTCCGGAATGCTGGTGTCAAAGCGGCTCTCCTGCGAGATCGGTATCGACACGCTGGCCTTGTCCGTGAGGTCAAAGACCGTAGCCGCGTCATATTTCATGTTAACATCAAGAACGTAAGGTTTCTGCGCCAGATCCGCCTTAGCCGTCATCTCGATCTGAATATCCGCCGAAGTATCAGGGGCAATCTTTTCCATATAAACGGAGCTTGATCCCGACGTCGGCAGAAAGGCCGAGTAGGTGTTGGTCTTATCGTCCCCCTCCTGCGCCGCCTGCATATCGAACAGCACATTGGTCACCGTCGTATCCTTGGAAGTATTCTTCACATGGATCGTCAGGGTAAAGGTCTCTCCCGCAAACACTTTCGCAGGATTCGTCTCAAAGCCTGTTACCACGATACGGGGCTTAGAACCGGAAGCTTCCGAACCGTTGCCGCCGATGATGCCGCTTCCGGGCTTACCGACGGTCTTGACGTACACCGTAAGCTCCGCAGGCTCCTCGCTGCGGATGCCTGCCTTCGTGTAAGAAATCTTAAACTTGAGGGGATAATACCCGCTCATCACATCGCCTCTGGTCGTAAAATGAAAGGTAAATTCCCTGCGGTTTGCCATAGCCGCTTCCTTGGTAGCACAGCCGGGGATAAAAGGCTCCGTCTGTAAGTAATTCGTGGTATCCGGCTCAAAAGGCCACTCCGTCACCGCATTGGAGATCACCGGCTCCACGATCAGATCGTTTAATTCTTCCGTACCGAAATTTACAATGGGAAGCACGATAGCCACCTTTTGTCCGTAGCTCACGATCGGCGTCTCCCAGTTATCCGCCACCTGCAAAAATTCGCTGGTGGTTTGAGACACCTTCGCCACAGCCGTAGATTCCATATTGCCCTTCACGGAAGACACATAGGACCACAATTCTGTCAGGGACATTTCCGTATTGGCGATATAGTAGACCGCACTGTCAAAAAGTTTGTGCAGGCTCTCCATCACCTTCTCATCCAAGTGATAGCGCACTTCCAGACTCTGCATATAAAAGAGCATATCCTTGTCGGCGTCGGCGCGGTCATCGTCCGTGATCACCCGGTCGGAAGTCCGCTGTACATATTGATTATGATCCGTACTGTTGCCGCTGACGCTCTCCCCCGTCGCCTCTACATAGGGCATCCCTCCGGAATTGGCAAAGACCGATGGCATAGCCAAAAACAATGCCGCACAAAGCAGTATGCTTAACACTGTTTTTCGCATCATTTCTTTCCTCACAAATATTCCTCTTTCGCTTCGCTTTCTCTCATTCATTTTACCATCCGTCCCTTTCTTTCCCTAACGTAACATCATTACTTTCATACAAAGATTGAATCACTCCTGCACCGCGATTTCCTCCGGCACGTCCTTTTCATCCCGCTCGTCGATCTCCAAAATTTTCCCGTCGCGGATGCGGATCACGATATCCGCAAAACTCGCCAGATAATTGTCGTGCGTAACCATCACAAGCGTCTGGTTCTTTTCCCGCACCACCTTTTTCATCAGGTTCATCACTTCCACGGAAGTATTCGAATCCAGATTTCCCGTGGGCTCGTCCGCAAAGATGATCTCCGGCTCCACCACAAGGGCCCTCGCCACACCCACACGCTGCTGCTGTCCGCCGGACATCTGGTTTGGTCTGTGCTTTTTATGCTTGGTCAGACCCACCAGATCGAGCATCTCCTCCGCTTTCTTGTTGCGTTTCTTTTTATCCATGCCCTGAAACGTCAGGGGCAGTGCCACATTCTCGATCGCGTTCATCGTCCCCATCAGGTTAAAGGACTGAAAGATAAAGCCGATATGTTCCCTGCGGAAGGCCACAAGCTGATTCTCCGTCTTTTTTTCCATATGTTCCCCGGCAATCACGATCTCGCCTTTCGTAGGTTTTTCCAGTCCCGCCAGCATGTTGAGCAGCGTGGACTTGCCGGAGCCGGAAGCACCCACGATGGAGCAGAAGCACCCCCGCCTGATAGAGAAGCTGACCCCGTTTAGGGCTCTCACCCTCTCCTCTCCGACCCGGTATATCTTGTAAAGATCCGTCACCTGTATGACCGGTTCATTCCTTTTACTAACGTCCACTTTTGAATCCTTTCATTATTCTGTATTGCCCTTATATTCTGTCGCCTCTACTACGAACTCCGGCACCTGCCCTTTGATAAACTCGTAATTAAAGTAATACGCGTTTCTGTCGTAAGGATAAGCGCTGTCTTTCTTAAATACCACTTCCACGGAATAACCATTCTCCGTCCCGTCGTAATTGCCCCACGGAGAGACGAGATACGTACAGTGGATTGCCGACAGGATATCTTCGATCTGCGCCGGATCGGTAAACGTCTCCTTCACGGTGTAATCCACATCATATGCCTGCGCCGTCTCACGCGCTTCGATCCCTATTTCCATATCTTCCTGCGTCAACTCATTGTGATAATTGGTCACCGTGATATAGTCAACGTCTTCCGCGTTCAGCTTGGCCGGATAAAATGCCTCATTCCGATCCAGACAGGCGATCGTCTCCGCAAACGTTTCATATACATACCACTGTCTCTGCGAATAATCGGCATACTCCAGCGTGATCTCTCCGCAAGGCATCCCGTCCCTTGCCAGTGTAAAATCAAACTGCTCCATATCCTTGATCCAGGCAGCCCGCAGCGTTTCGGCCTCCTTTGGTGAAACTGTGATCCTTGCCGGTCCGTTCGAGTAAGTGATCTTCGTCACGCCGTCACAGTAATTTTCATCCGTCATTACCTGATAAATGCCACGCTTAAATTCGTCGGTCCGAAAGATTTCATTCAAGTACGCCGCCGCTTTCGGATCATGATAATCCACTGCGATCCTCCTTGCCTTCTCTCTGCCCGACTTCAGGCGGTAAAGAACATACAGGCTGCGGCTTTCTTTCATATCCTCGGAAGCCGTCTGCCTCCCCATTTCAGCCAGCGCCAAAACAGGCTCCAAATCATTCAAAAACATATGCTTTTTGATATATTCATCGGAACTGATATAATTCCTGTTTTCATCCCAATAATTATCATAGTAGCAGTCTAAGGAAATTGCAATACTTTCTACTTTATTTTGTGCCGGTATGTAACTATCATACCCTGTAAGATCCCACTTAAAAGTGCAAAATATTGCCAACGCGCCAAAGACCGCAATGCCGGAAGAAGGCAGATGCTTTACGATACATCGGATATCAAACGCATAAATCACTTCCAGCGCGGCACAGAGTAAGATCACGCCCACGATGATCCCCAATGCCATCAGTGTCTGATTGCCATTGGAAGAATCATAAACCACCAGACCGATCACCAATGCTCCGGGAATCGTCACTGCTATTTTAACAAAAGGCTTTAACCAGGGAAACGCAATTGCTTTTCCGGCCGCTTCAGAAGCCCTTTTGCGATAGGCGATCCAGGCAAGTGCAAGAAACGCTGCCGCGATCAGCACCCACTTTCCCATAATGGGAAGCGCCAGGCGCGCCTTTTCTCCCACTTCCTGCAGACTCTTTAACCGCCAGATATAAGCGGTACAGTCATAGTAAGGGGAAAACTTTGGATCTGAGTCCACAAATGTCGTGATATAGGTATCATAATATGCCCCGCTCATCGCGTTATGCAGGGCATTGGTACATATTTCAAATAAACCGAACACCAGATACGCACCGATCGTCACAAAACGGTTCCCCGTGAGCATCACCGAAAGGATCATGACATGATAGCTTACAAGGAACAAAAACAGATTCCATAAAAAAGCCAGTCCCGCATCCGCAATCACCGCCGTGTTGACCGCGCCCTGCGTGCCCGCGATGATCATGCCGACAAACAGTCCCAACAAATTGGAAAGAAGCCAGATCATAAGGCCATTCACATAGACGACCGCAAATCTTCTGCCTTTTGTTACCGGAACGCTGTGATACAGATCTACCTTTCTCCTGTCATAGAGATAAGAAAAACCCTGGATACCGATGATCGCGCCCAGAATAATCGTAACGGGAAAGACATTGTCGGAAAACCCAATCGCATCCCGCGCCGCCTGGTACATCGCCTCCCGAAACGCCTGTGCCGTCCGATAGACTCCGTCCTCATAAAAACTT
The DNA here is from genome assembly GCA_002490835.1 of Lachnospiraceae bacterium UBA7196. Classification (GTDB taxonomy): domain Bacteria; phylum Bacillota; class Clostridia; order Lachnospirales; family Lachnospiraceae; genus UBA3282. The sequence continues at coordinate 159,045 of DKUU01000021.1, forward strand.
TTGATACGGCTTAAGTAGACGATCGTCATGCCGCCATAAACAAGAAGCTGCGAAAGCACCGCCACGATCCATACCCAGATCCGCCGTTTATGATTTTCCCTACAGCTAGCCCAGAATGAGTTTTTTGATGTCATAGCCTACCACCTCCGTTTCGCTGATAAAGATCTCCTCCAGGGAAAGCGGCAGCACCTCGTAAAAGACAGTGTCCACCGTGGCAAGCCTTGCCTCCACTTCCTCCCTGCCGCTTCGCACAGTGATTGTGCTCAGTGACCCTCTCTGCTCTTTCTTTAGTACTTCCAGTCCGTTTAACGCTTTGATCTCGTCGTCCACCGTGGCGAACACACACTGCACCTTCTGGATGTTACACTTCATGTCTTCTAAATCCTTGGACAGCAGTACGCCGCCCTTATGTAAAAGGCCCACATGATCACAGATATCCTCTAACTCCCGCAGATTGTGGGAAGCAATCACAGGCGTCAGCCCCCTCTCCTCCATCTCCTTGGCAAAGATGGACTTGATGCCCTGGCGCATCACGGGATCGAGGCCGTCAAAGGTCTCGTCGCAGAGAATGTATTTCGTGTGCGCACAGATTCCCAAAAGCAGGGCCAGCTGCTTTTTCATTCCTTTGGAAAAGGTGCCGATCTTTCTGTTTTTATCCAAACTGAACTTTTCCAGATAGCGGTAAAATTCTTCCCGATCAAATGCCTCGTAGATGCCGCTAAAATACCGTTCCATGGTCCCCGCATTTGCATTGGCAAAAAAGTAAGGCTCGTCGGCAATAAAAAACATGCGCTTCTTTGCTTCCACATTATCAAACACAGGCATATTATCGACTGCCACCGTGCCTTCATCGGGTTTGATCACGCCTGCGATCATGCGCAGCACTGTGCTCTTGCCCGCGCCGTTCGTACCGATCAGGCCAAAGACTGTCTTTTCCCGAATCGTAACGCTGACCTCATCAACAGCTTTGATCTGATCAAAGCGTTTCGTCAGGTTATGTATCTCAATCATAGCTTCCTCCCTATCCGAAGTGTTTTTGCGCTCCTCTTTCTAAACCTGTAACTTCTCGATTTCAAACACGACCTCCATCTTGCTCATGCCAAGCTCGATCACTTCTTTCACAAGCTCCAGGATCTGTTCGATATACTCCGTCTTCCGCTTCTCCACCAGACTTCCGTCTCCGGTGACAAAGTTGCCCCTTCCTTTGACCGTATAGAGAAAGCCCTGCCGCTCCAGCTCCGCATAAGCCTTCTGGATCGTATTAGGATTGATCGAGAGCTCCATCGCCAGATTGCGCACCGAAGGCATCTGCTCGTCGGGCAGCATGACACCCTTTAAGATCAGGGTTTTATAGCGCTCTACGATCTGTTCATAAATGGGGCGGGTGTCTTTGTAATCTATCAGTATCATGTCGTCTCCTTTCTCAGGTTTTTACCCCCCCCCCTAACAATACTAGGTGTACTATTAGTGGTGGTACAGTTAGTATACACTCCCATGACATTTTTTGTCAATACGTACAAAAAAAAGAAAGCATACGCAGATGACCGCATATGCCCTCTCTTATTTATTCGCAAACTGCTTTTATTTAACCAACAAGGATTTCCCCGTCATCTCCGCGGGCTGCTCCATCCCCATCAGCTCAATGATGGTAGGCACGATATCCGCAAGACACCCGCCCTCGCGCAGCTTGTAGGCAGAATCCGCATTGACCAGAATAAAAGGAACCGGATTGGTGGTGTGCGCCGTGAAGGGCGCGCCCGTCTCCTCGTCGATGAGCTGCTCCGCATTGCCGTGATCCGCGCAGATGAACATCACGCCGTCCACCTCTTTCAGGGCGGCAACCGCCTTGCCCACGCACTCGTCCACCGCCTCAACAGCCTTGATCGCCGCCTCCTGCACACCGGTGTGTCCCACCATGTCGGGATTTGCAAAATTGATGATGATCACATCATACTCGCCGGACTTAATGGACTCCACCAGCTTGTCGCAGACCTCGTAAGCGCTCATCTGCGGCTTTAAGTCGTAGGTCGCCACGTCCTTGGGGGAATTGACCAGAATACGGGTCTCTCCCTCGTTGGGCTCCTCCACGCCGCCGTTAAAGAAGAATGTCACATGCGCGTACTTCTCCGTCTCCGCGATCCTTGCCTGCTTCATGCCATTCGCCGCCAGCCACTCGCCGAAGGTATTGGTGACGGAAATCTTGTGGAACGCAACTTCCTTATTGGGAATGGTGGGATCGTAATCCGAGAAACATACATAGGTCAGATCCAACCGCTTCTCCCTTGCAAAGCCCTTGAAATCGTCGTCGCAGAAGCTTCTGGTGATCTCTCTCGCCCTGTCGGGACGGAAGTTAAAGAAGATCACGGAATCGCCGTCCTGAATCGTCGCCACGGGCGCGCCGTTTTTTGTAACCACTGTGGGGTTCACGAACTCGTCCGTCTCGTCCCTGTCATAGGAAGCCTGAATGCCTGCCGGGCCGCTTTCCGCCGTCAGGCCCTCGCCCTTGGTGAGCGCGATATAAGCCTTTTCCACTCTGTCGTAGTTATTGTCACGGTCCATCGCATAGTAGCGGCCCGTCACGGAAGCCACCTCGCCGACGCCGATCTTCTTCATCTCCGCTTCCAGATCCTCCACATAGCCCTTGCCGCTGGCAGGCGGCGTATCTCTTCCGTCCAGAAACGCGTGAACGTAAACCTTGGTCAGCCCGTTTCTCTTCGCCAGCTCTAAAAGACCGTAAAGATGGGTATTGTGGCTGTGTACACCGCCGTCCGAAAGCAGGCCGAACATATGCAGTGAAGAATCGTTCTTCTTGCAGTTATTTACCGCGTCCATCAGGGCCGGATTCTCAAAGAAGGTGCCATCCTGAATCTCTTTGGTAATACGAGTCAGCTCCTGATACACGATGCGCCCCGCGCCCATGTTCAGGTGTCCCACCTCGGAGTTGCCCATCTGCCCGTCAGGCAGGCCCACCGCCATACCGCTGGCATTGCCCTTCACAAAGGGACACTCGGCCATCAGCTTATCCATCACCGGCGTTTTCGCCAGTGCGACCGCATTGCCCTCCGTCTTCTCATTGAGGCCGTAGCCGTCCAAGATCATCAATACTGCCGGTTTCTTTCTTCCCATGACTGTTTCTCCTTTTCCGTCTCCTATTTACTCTTTTATTTTATCAATTTCTGTCAGATTTACACCCAGACTTGTGAGCAGCGCTTTCAGGGAATCATAATCATCCTTCAGATCGGCATATGTTTTTACCGCACCTTCCCCTTTTGCCAACAGCATCCTCTTTTGAATCTTTTGAAAATCATTTAACGCATCTCTTATAATCTCTGCACCGTTTGGCATTTAATCACCCACTTTCTCTACCTAATACGTGTCATCTGCTACAGACATATTATATCCGCTTTCTGGAAAAGTGTAAAGCTGTGCCGCTTGTTTTTCTCTTTTTCTCATTATATAATCACAACTATGGAACACATACACCGCATCAAATACCAGAGCAAACTTTATGAACTCCCTTACGAGGTGGTCTACAGCCGTCGGAAAACCTGCGCGGTCAGTATTTCCGCTGAAGGAAAGATCACCCTGCGGCTGCCGCTTCGCACTTCCGATGCGCAGATTCGCCGTCTCCTGCTCGACAAGCAGCATTGGATCATCACGCACTATCTGGAAGCCGTAAAGCGCGCAGAAAACCGTCCTGTATCAGACCTTACGGACGCACAGCGGGCCGCTCTCGAAAAACGCTACATAGAAGCAGCCAAAGATTATTTTCCCAAACGGGCCGCCTATTTCGTATCCCTCACGGGCGGCGCTTATAAGCGCGTCACCATCCGCGACCAGAAGACCCGCTGGGGGAGCTGCAGCGCCAAGGGCACCCTCTCCTTTAACTGGCGGCTGATGCTGGCGCCGCCCGCCGTGCTCGACTATGTGGTCGTTCACGAGCTCTGTCACCTGACCCACATGAACCACTCAAAAGCTTTCTGGGCGCTCGTGGAGAGCGTCTGCCCCGATTACCGCACCCACCGCAAGTGGCTCAAGAAGCACGGGCAGGAACTCATTCTTTAATCATATTTCGTTTTGATCCGCAGGCCGCCGTAACGCGGTTCATAATCGGACTCCCGTTTCCCGCTATACGCTCTGCCGTCCCGTCTGACATCCTTGGGCTTGCCGTTTTCGTGACGGAATTTATCCTTTGCCTTTTCTTTCTCTCCCTTTGTAAGGTAGCTGTCCCAGTCTCTCTTCTTTTTCCCGCCGGAATTGCTTTTACCGCTGTTTCGATTCTCCTTGCCGCCGAAACCGGACTTACCGTTTCTATCATCTTTCCCGCCGGGCTTATTGTTCCTGCTGCCGCTCTTGTCATCTTTTCCACCGGACTTCCCGCTCCTGCCGTCATTCCGACCGCCCTTGCCGCCGCGGCCGCCCTTGCCCTGAAAAGGCTTCTTCTCAAAGAAGAATTTCTCCGCGCGGATGTCCTGCGGTTCGTCACCCAGCTTCATCTTCATAAAGGCCGCCGCAATCTGCGTCGCACTGTACTGGCCGAGGGCCACAGCATCTAAAATGCGCTCCGTCGCCCTGCTGATATCCTCGCTCTCGATCACCGCATAAGCTTCCTTTAAGATCTTTTCCGACTTTCTGGCCGTGATGTCCGCAGCGTTCGGTATCTTGCGCTCCTTGATCTTTGTGTGGCAGATGCGCTCGATATCCCGGATCTTGTAGGCTTCCCTGCCCACTACCAGCGTAAAGGACCGTCCCGTCTTTCCCGCACGGCCGGTTCTGCCGATGCGATGCACATAGTATTCGATATCATCAGGCACGTCAAAATTATAGACCGCCTCCACATCGCTCACATCGATTCCCCTTGCCGCCACATCGGTGGCAATCAGGATATTGGTCTTGCCGCCGCGGAACAGATTCATCACCGTATCGCGCTGCCCCTGCGTCAAATCGCCGTGCAGCCCCTCCGCCTCGTAACCTCTGCCCTTTAAGTGCTCGGTCAGCTCGTCCACCATCCGCTTGGTGTTGCAGAAGATCAGGGCGCGCTTCGGATCGTAGTAATCGATCAGGCGGCAGAGTACCTCCTCCTTATCCTGCTTACGCACCTGATAGTAGGCCTGCTTGATAAGAGGGATGGTCACCTCCTTTGGCGTCATCTTGATATAGGCCGCATCTTTCTGATAAGTCTTGGTGATATCTAAAATGGGTTTTGGCATGGTCGCTGAGAAAAGCCCTGTCTGCCGCTCCCCCGGCATCTCTTTCAAGATCGTCTCGATATCCTCCCGAAAGCCCATGTTAAGCATCTCGTCCGCCTCATCCAAGACGACGGTATGCACATGGTCGAATTTCAAAGTATGCCTGCGCATATGGTCCATCACGCGGCCCGGCGTTCCCACCACGATCTGCACGCCTGTTTTCAGGTTTTTGATCTGCTTATAAATCTCCTGTCCGCCATAGACCGCAAGCACTTTGATGCTGTCCATGTATCTGGCAAATTTGCGCAGCTCGTCCGCCGCCTGCATAGCGAGTTCCCGCGTAGGACAGAGGATCAGCGCCTGCAGAGAGCGGTCCGTGGGATCGATCTTTTGCAGGATCGGGATGCCGAAAGCCGCCGTCTTTCCCGTGCCGGTCTGGGCCTGTCCGATGATGTCCTGTCCCGTCATAAACAGCGGGATCGCCTGCTCCTGAATGGGGGTCATATGCTCGAAACCAAGTTCCTTGACAGCGCGCAGAATCCTCCCGTCGATCCCCGCGTCCTCATAGCGCAGCCCTTCCCCTTTTTCCTCCGTCCCTTCCGCGTCATCGTAGCGGTTCGCTGTCAGAATCTCCTTTTCTAAAAATGCGTCAAATTCTTCGTTACCGTTCTTTTTGTTCTTATTCATACTTTCCTTTCCTTTTGGTTTACATAACAATTGCTGCCAGCCTGTCCGGCGTGGCAGCATGATTCCAGTTTCTATGCAGTTTTTCAGTCCTACGACTGATAGATTCTGCGCAGCCTGCTCACCGCGCGATTCCTGATCAGGCACTCTCCGTGTTCTTCCAGATATTGAAGCCGCTCCTGTGAAATTGCAATCAGGTTGCCAAATTCCACAGCCTGTGCGCTGATCTTGTTGAAGGACTTATAGGAAAGCCTGTTCTTCTCAAGCACCAGATAGTAATCCCCGCCCTCCTTATAGAGGTGGCTCCTCACGGAGTATGTACTGGGAATAGCCGCCGCGTACTGCATGGTCTGGTGCAGGGACGAAAAGACAAACATGCGGCGGTCTTCGTCAAACGCCCGCTCCCCAGCTTCCTGTCCGGTCAGCTCCTCGCTCAGACTTTGCAGCGCTTCCTTAATGTGCTGGAGCATTCCCCTGAAATCGGCAGGCCGTTCATCCGTGAAAGTGACTACAAGGCCGTCGTTCTTGAGGGGTGTGATCTGCATAGCGATGTTGCCGCCGCTGATCTGATACCCCACCTCGTCGTGCGCCCGCTCGATGATGACCCGCAGGAACTCCTCACCCCTCTCGCTGCGCTCAAAAATATCCGACAGAGCAAGTCCGTACTCCGCCATGTCGTCCGCCGAGACGATACACTGTACTGTTGCGTCATTGATCTTCTTATATTTCATAGGTGTTCATCCCCTGTCTTTCGGTATCACAACGCTTTCCTTTTAAGAGTATACCACAAAGACCGCGGATAGAAAAGAATCTTATCGCGTTTCGTTAAATTTTTTATTCCAGCTCCAAAAAATAGGGTTCCTCCCAGCTGCTTTCGCTGCTAATGGCAAAGTGCAGATGAGGCCCGGTCGCCTGCCCTGTCTGTCCCACAGTGGCGATTTTTTCTCCCTGCTTCACCGCCTGCCCTTTCTCTGCCTCCACCGTCTTACAGTGCGCATAATAAGTCATCTGTCCGCTTAGCCCATGCCAGAGCACCACATAATTTCCGTTCACCGCGTCAAATCCCGTCATAAAGACCGTACCGTCCGCCGCCGCGAGGACGTCCGCGCCCGCAGGCGCCGCAAGATCCACCCCCGTATGCGTCCTGACCTCCTGCGTGACAGGGTTGATCCGCTCGCCGTATGTATCGGAGATCCTCTCAAAATCCGGACAGGGATTGATAAAATCGATTGCCAGATCGTAATGCCCCTCCACTTCGTCGTTAACAAGCGGTTTCTCCAGATCGTTTTTTCCCGTTTCCGCTAAGCCGCCTGCCTGCGCAGAATCCTCCGCCTGCAAGGATGAATCTCCATCCTGTAATTCGGATAACTTTTTCTCCTGCCAGGGCGCATGCGCCGTATGCTTCTCGTCGATCCTCGGATAACCCAGACGGAAACCGGACGCGCTTTTCTCATCCTTCGCGATCTGTACCGTCAGGACAGGCAGCCCGTCGGACCACAGTCCCTCGACCCCCGCAAACTTCAGTCCCACCACCAGCTGCACCGCCGTCTTCTCCCAAACCGCATCCGAATACGCCTGATAAATGTCGGCGCCCGGATCGTCCAGCGAAAAAGCAACGGCGTTTGACACAATCTGCACATCCTCCACCTGCCAGCCCTGATAAGCGGAAATATCGATCGAACCCAGATACATGTCCCCGTCATAGGTCACATGAACCTCACCTTTTTCTTGATTGACCGTCATAGTCAAATATTCTTTTGCCCACGCCAGACAATCCTCCGCCGTCAGCGTTTTTACTTCCACCGTCCCCGTGTCATAGCGGTCCGCGTAGTAAAAACGCCAGATTTCCGTAGTGCCGCTCTCCTCCTCCAGAAGTTTCCACACAAAGCGTTTGGGCAGTCCGTCCCCGGCCTGTTCCAGCACGCGGATATTGTCGGCCCCAGAATTGAGGTAAGAAGCTCGCCACTCTCCGTCAAAGGTATTCACATCCCCGCCGATCAGCGTCTTTAAGCCCCGGAATCCAAATTCCTCCGTATATAAGCCGTAGAGCGATATGCCCGCATCCTCATTTGTGCAAAGCAGATACCAGCCGTTCTCCATGGGATTGTCCGCCTCACCTTTCATAAATTGATAGTAGGCCTGAATATCCACCTGCCGGTTTAAGGCAAGCTCGCTGTCATCCTTTCCTTCCATGATGCCGCGATAATGAAGCGCCTCCTCAAAGGCTGCCTCATCCGCCGCCTGTCCCGCGCCGGCGGCACCGCCCTGTGCCGCCGCATCCTGTCCCGCAGCTGCCACATTCTGTGCATCCGCGTTTTCCGTATCCTGACCGCTGACTGCCGACGCGTTCTGCGCACCCGCACTTTCACGATCCTGCCCCGCCGCATTTTGCTTTCCGGCCGCTTCATCCGCCGCGCTGCCCGCACCGGTCGTCTCATCCTTCACCGCTCCCGTAAAAGCACAGCCGCAAAGGAACAGAGCCGCCAGAACTGCCATCACAGCCGCCGCGCCCCTCTTCCTGCCGCGGCCCGCCAGCGCGCCGATGCGCTCCCTGACACCCTTTTCTCCCCGATCCAGCATGAAAGCCATGCCCGGACAAGCGTCTCCGCCATCTCCGGTTTCCAATAGATTTAAAAGCGTCCTGCCGTATGCAAACCGTTCCCTCTCTCCAAGCAGTCTGACCGCCGCCTCGTCACAGGCAAGCTCGCTGTCCTGTCTGGCCGCGTAAGCCGCTGCCCACACAAAGGGATCAAACCAGTAAACAGCCGCCAGAAAACTTCTAAGAAACGCCCATAAGCCGTCCCGGTGCAGCGCATGACAGTATTCATGGGCAAGGATGTGCGAAAGACTCTGCCGACCGGCCACCGGCGCGCCTATATAAATATCCCGTCCCACCAGACAGGGGCTGGGAAGGCCCTGTACCTGATATACCTTCATGCCGCGCGCATTCAGCCTGTTTACAAATTCTTCCGGAACGGCATCTTCCGTAAATATGCTCCTGTTCTTTTTCAGATACCCGATAAACCGCTGTCTTGAAAACAGCATATAACCGCCCACCATAGCAAAACCGATGACCCAGACGCCGCCAAAAAGCCGGCGTAAGAAATCAGGATGCGCCGCCAAAAAGCCGGCAAACAGTCCGTCTCCCGTACCTGCCTTCTTTTCCGGCGCGGGGGCTGTCGTTTCCGTATCCTGCCCGTCTGCATGATCTTCTGTCACTTCCCACCATCCGGCCACATCCTGCGCGCCGCTTCCCGCAACGTCTCCTTCTCCGTCTTCCGCTGCTGTTCCGCCGTCAAAAAGACCGCCGTTTTTCGTCTCAAAACCTTCGCCTTCCTCCCCGGCTTTTACAGCAGGCTCCGCCTGCCCCGCATCCCGCTCCTGTAAGCCTGTCTGCATCTGCCGTATCTGGGGTACGCCGGAAACCACATTCATCACACTGACAGGACTTTCTCCCAAGGTAAAAGGAAAGAGCAGCCTGAGCGCCGCCAAAAGCCACAGCGCATAGCGGGCCCTCATAGCGATGCGTTCAAACGTGAGCTTTCTCACGCAGAATATCCCCAAAATCAATACCGATGAAGTCAATAACAAAGTAGGTATCACAGCGCGCCACCATCCTTTCCGTCCGCTGCCTTCGCAGTCGTCTTCTCCTCATCTCTCCGGTCCGCCTCCGCACGGCGCAGGATCTCGTAGAGTTCCGAGATCTCTTCTCCCGACAAAGCCTTTCGCTCCACCATGGTATTTAGCATCAGCCCCATCCGTCCGCCAAAAACCTTCTCCAAAAATTCCTCCGTCTCCTGAAGCGCGGCCTCCTGTCTGTCTATTTTCGGAAAATAAAGCTTTGCGCGCTCTCCCTCCTCATGATAGATAGCGCCTTTCTCTTCCATTCGCTTCAAAAAAGTCATGACCGTGTGCTTTGTCCACCCCGTCGTCTCCTGAAACCGGCGGGTGAGCTGCATGATGGTCTTGGGCGCTTCTTCCCACAAAACATCCATCACCTTCCACTCCGCTTCCGATAATTTAACGATCGCTTTCTCCATTTCCGCGCCTGCCCCTTTCCGCCTTCTTCTTTCTTCCATAAATTTCTACCCTTCGATTCGATCGAGCCTCTGCACAAATTAGGTTGACAATTGCCTACCACTATCCCAATCATAAACCAAAGGTAGGCATATGTCAACCATTTAGCAAAAAAACTTTATCTTGTATTTTTATGTTGTCTGCTTTTATCGTCATTGCGTTATATTTTTCAGACTTTTTGTATTTTTATTGTATTTTTTTAGAATTTTTCTTTCCATATTTTAAAAAAACTGCTAAGATAGGGTTAAGGAAACGTGATTCCTGCCGATATCTTTAGCAGAACAAGGAGTTCGCTGTGCAGTTAGAGATATGGCCATATCGCAAGCACAAATATGAATCCAAGGAGGGATCACCGCAGTTTATGCAAATGAATGGTATTATAAAGTGGAAGCGGTTATGGCGGTCAACCAGTTAAAGAGGGCAGCTTCGGAAGACAAAAACCGTCAGTCCAAGCAGAACTCATCCAAAGCTCTGGCTAAAAAGTTCTTTTCCGAGGTTTTGGACGAGGCTTTTGAAAATGAGAAGAGTCGAAATATCGAAATCCGTACCAGCGGATACACGAAAAACGCCCTTCCTTTTCAGAATTTTGTAAATTTACGAGAATATTCTTAACATTACAAAAAATACAATCGAAATCAGAAAGCTCAGTGCGTCCGTGCTGAGCTTTCTGATTTTAATCACTTTTTAGATGACATAGTCAGCACTTTTCTGCTCATGCCACTCTACCAGATCCGCCAGCGTCACACGGTCCACCACATCGCTGACCGCCTGATTCAGCATCTGCCACAGCCGCAGGGTAACACAGCCTTCCTGCCGTTCGCAGTAATTAACGTCGCCTTCCAGACAGGCCACCGGCGCAAGAGACCCTTCCGTCAGGCGCAGGATCATCCCCACAGTGTACTCTCCCGGCTCCCTCATCAGGTGATAACCGCCCTGCGGGCCTCTGACGCTCCTCACAAAACCCGCCTTATTCAGGACAGCAATGATCTGTTCCAGATACTTCTCCGAAATTTCCTGTCTCGCGGCGATATCCCGAATCCTCACAGGCTCCCCCGCGTCATTGATGGCGAGGTCTAACATCAATCTGAGCGCATATCTTCCTTTTGTGGATATTTTCATAGTGAATCTCCGTTTCTGTAAATACTACTGTTTTCCTATCATGTTACTATACTTTTAAACATGTTATACACTAAAAAGAGCGCTCTGTCAAGATGCGCCCTTTTCCCAATCTTATTATTTATTTCCCAACTGCAAAGATAATCAAATACTCATTCTCCCGCCACATACCGCGCCAGTTCCAGTGCAATATCGAAATGCCCGGCGTCGTGCTGGGTCCCTTTCGTCTGCCCTTCTTTTCTTCTTGCATCCCATTTGGGTGCATCAAGCAGATCGCCGCTGGTAAAGAAGGTGTATAAATTCAGATTTCTAAAATCACACATCGCCTGTAAGGCAGCGCATTCCATCTCCACCGAGATACAGCCGTCCGCCTTATGCTTTTCAAAGTTATTTCTGGTTTCCCTGTAGAAAGAATCGGTCGTCCACGTCTTTCCCTTCACATAAGGAATGCCGTTTTCTTCCATAAAGGTCGCCACGGTGTCCGCATTTTTCACAGTGATATAGTCCGATGCCGGCGCATAGTGATAGGAAGTGCCCTCATCCCGCCATGCTGACGTCGGAATCATCACCTTTCCGTGCGCGATCTCCTTATTCAAACAGCCGGCCCCGCCGAAGACGATGTACTTGTCCGTGCTGATCTCCGCCAGCGTATCCTCGACCGTCCCCACGCAGGCAGGCGCACCCACGTATGTTTTGTAAAAGGCGAATTTCTTCCCCCGATACGACAGCTCATAGATCGGCGTATTGCCCGTCGCAAACCAAAAAGATGCGATCTGCTTACAGTCATAGTTCTCCAGCACGAACTTCTCGATCACATGGGAAAACGTCAGGATGCACGCATCGACCCGCGGCGCGTCCTCCTTCGTCTGCGGATTGATGATCGCCGGCGACTGGTTGTCAAAAGCTTCTGTTATCATGTTTCCTCCTCCTTTAAGGTGTTTTATTTCCGAAATCAATCCGCGCATAAAAAAGAACAGCCTGCTTTACAACAATACAAATGCTGGCTGTTTCCCTGATATTCTGTCAAATGCTTATTTACGACATACCAACATATGCGTTCTCTGTTACGGGAGAAAACCGTCAGCATCTACTTGCCTAAGCGTTCGTGCTGCAACTCAGGAGGGATCCTATATTTACTCTACTCGTACCGTATCTCAGCAACCACGGCTCTCTGTGACTTTCAAAGTGAATATAACGTCTCCGTCATCGTCTTTCTGATTTCGATTAAACATGATTATACGACAGCTATACATTCTTGTCAAGAAACGCGGCAGCTTATGTCCCCGATGCGGCAACTTGTGTCCCTGCCGATTGCTTTATCAATCCTCTTCCGATATCATACTGTTTGAAGGGCGGTGAAAGATTGAAAATAGAAATCAATATTGACGAAACAATAGCGGATATGGAGATCGTCGTCACCTGCAGCAAACTGACGCCGAAAGTAGAAAAGATTCTGGCGGCGCTTCGGATGATGGACTGTCAGCTCATCGGAAAAAAAGGCGATGAGCTGCATTTGCTGGATATCGCGCAGATCATCTATATCGAGAGCATGGAGCGAAAATGTTTTGTTTATACCGCGGACGACGTTTACGAGTCTGATTTCCCGCTTTACGAACTGGAACGGCAGCTTGCAGAATACGGTTTTTTCCGCGTCAGCAAATCCTTTCTCATTCATCTGTCGAGCATCCAGTCGCTCAAAGCCGATATGAACAGGCGCATTCGCATTACCATGGCAAACGGCGAGCAGATCATCGCATCCAGACAATACGCCGACGGCTTAAAAAAGAGATTGGGGGTGAAATAAATGGAGCGGAACAAAAACATCTTTGACTATCTGGCACAGGTATTGACCATTTTCGGCTTTTCCATGCTGATCCTGAATCTTTTCTGCATTGTTTTCGGGGATTCCGCGCAAGGTCTCTCCTCCATGTTTGCTCTGGGCAGTCTGGGGATTCCGGTGGAAATCGCTTTTCAATATCTTGTCATCTCTACGCTGATCGTGGGGAGCCGCTTTCTGTTCTTTTCAGACCGTTTCTTTCAAAAAATGTCCGTCCCTTTGCGGACTGTCTGTATGCTGGGAAGCGTGCTTTTTATCACGGCGGCGTTTATTATCCGCTTTCAGTGGTTTCCGGCGGACTTGTGGCAGGCCTGGGCCATGTTTTTCGTCTGCTTTCTGCTCTCCTTTCTCTGCAGCTATCTGGTGATGCTGTTAAAAGAAAAGGCGGAGAACCGAAAGCTGAAAGAAGCGCTTGACCGATTAAAGGAAAAGGAGACACCCTCTCATGAATGACACCATTATCACGGAAAACCTGTCGCATTGCTTCGGGGCGCACACAGTCCTTGACAAACTCTCCTTTAAGGTGCAGGAGGGGGAAGTGTTCGGCCTGCTGGGGCCTTCCGGCGCAGGAAAGACGACGCTCATTAAAATCCTCACGGGACAGCTTACACAGACAGACGGCCATGCCAGCCTGCTCGGTGCGGACACCCGAAAGCTGGGACGGGAAGAACACGCCGGGATTGGCGCCATGATGGACAATTTCGGCCTCTATGAGCGGCTGTCCGTCTATGATAATCTGGCCTTTTACGCGGAAATCTATCAGGTTCCGCACCGTCAGATTGCAAAGATGGTAACCGATATCCTAAAAAGCATGAAGCTGTATGATTCCAGAAAGACAGCGGTTTCAGGGCTTTCCAAGGGCATGAAGAACCGACTTTCTCTGGCCAGAGCCCTGATGAATCATGCGAAGGTTCTATTTCTGGATGAACCGACCTCCGGCCTCGATCCGGCTACGACGAGAGAAATCCACGATGTCCTGCGGGAACAAAAGGCGAAAGGAACCACCATTTTCCTTACCACGCACAATATGTTTGAGGCCGAAAGCCTCTGCGACCATGTGGGACTGTTAAGCGGCGGGCATCTCATCGAATACGGCGAACCGGACGAAATATGCCGTAAATACAATCATTTAAACCGAATTGAGATTACCCTGAAGAACGGGGAAACGATAACCCTGACAAACGACTGCACTGCTGCCGCGCCGCTTGCAAACTATCTGGAAAGAGAAGAAATCTCCGCGATCCATTCGACGGAACCTACCTTAGAAAGCGTATTCATTGAATTAACAGGAAAGGGGCTGGACTAATATGAAGCACGTGATTGCCATTTTCAAAAAGCAATTAAAGGACACTGTGAAAAATAAGGCCGTCCTCATTCAATTTATCATGTTTCCGGTGATGACGCTGATCATGAACAATGCCATCCAAATCAATGATCTGCCCAAGAATTTCTTTGTCCTGCTCTTTGCCGCCATGTATATAGGGATGGCACCCCTGACCGCTCTCTCCGCCATCATAGCGGAGGAAAAGGAACAAAATACGCTGCGGGTGCTTCTGATGTCAAATGTAAGGCCCACCGCCTATCTGCTCGGAACCGGCAGTTATGTATGGATATGCTGTCTGCTCGGTTCGGCCGTTATCTGTTTCGCGGGCAGCTACACCCCAAAGGAACGCATTTTCTTTATGCTCACCATGTCCGTCGGTATCTTCGCATCGCTCCTGCTTGGCGCTGCCATCGGCACCTACAGCAAAACGCAGATGATGGCCACCTCGCTGATGGTCCCGGTCATGATATTTTTTTCGTTCCTGCCCATGCTGTCCCTGTTTAACAATACGATCGCCAAAGTCGCAAAGTTTACCTACTCCGAGCAGATCCGGCTGGCGCTTTCTGAAATCGGCGACCCGCACATTTCCGGAGAGAGCGTTTGTATTGTTGCCGCTAATATGCTCCTCTTTGCCGGGTTGTTTCTAACCGCCTACAAAAAGACATTGTCAGCCGATGCCTGATCCTTGCCGGCGGGGCGGCGTAAATCCTACGCCGCCCCGCCTTCCTTATTCTTTTCCTATGATCCGTCTCAACTTCTCGATGCTCTCATTTATCTTTCCCAGATCGATTTTCAGGCGTCCCTCATAAATCTGCACACCGACCTCCCCCTGCAAGGGATAGAGCGCCGGCATCCCCCTCTCCTCTGCCAGATAGACGATCAGCACCTTCCTGTCGGGATCGATCACCCAGTACTCCTTTACTCCCGCGTCAATATATTTCATCAGTTTCGTCAGCATATCTTTCTCTTTCGTAGACGGGGACAACACCTCCAGCACAAAATCAGGCGCGCCCAGAATGCCGAAATATCTCAGCTTTTTGGGGTCGCAGACAATGAGTACATCCGGCTGTATCATCGTTTTATTGTCGCAGTCAAGCTGCACATCGACCGGCGTGATAGGTGAAAAGCAGTCCCCACCGTTTTTATCAATAAAATCCCGAATCTGCGCATAAACAAGACCTGCGATCTGCTGGTGTATGAGCGACGGCGCCGCCATATCATAGAAATGACCGTCGATCAGTTCCACCCGCCTGTCATCCGGCAGGGCATAGTAATCCTGCAGCGTATATTCTCCCTGTCCGCGCAAGCTGACCCCATATTGAAGAGCAGGTTCTCTAAGCATATCGGGGCGTCTGCCTTCCACCTCGTACTCGTAGGCTTTACCCGGATAAATCTTCTCATCTCCGCGCAGTACCTTCTCGATGGCATCAAGCGTTGCCTTTCTGGGGTTTTTGCTCTCTCCCCGTAATAGTTTCTGCAGCGTGCCCACCGGAACACCGCTGTACTCGGAAAGCTTCGCCACACTGTAACCCCGCTCTTCCTTGATTTTCAGGATATCCGCTAAAGTCATACTCATACGATCCCCCTTTTTCTCCTTCACCGCCGCTTCTTTTTTATTATTATATATCCTTTTTTACTACTTTTCAACCTTTTGCAGTATTTCTATAAAAAAAATCCTACTTTTTTCCTATATCCCCTATTAAGAAAAATCTGCCCGCTGGCGATATATATGATAAGAGGGGATTCTGTGTAATCCCGGACAGGTAAACGGATTTACGGTGCAAACATGATTCGCTAAGGAGGGCAAAAACATGAACAATATGAACGGTGTCAGCAGCTACGGCGCAACGCAGAAAAACATCTACAGTTCCACCGCGCAGAGCAGAAAGACCGCAAAGGCTGACGACAAGAAGACGAACGAAACGAAAAAAACAAACAACAATCCCGTGCAGCTGAGCGACAAGGCAAAGGCTCTTTTGCAGGAATTGAAAAAGACTTACAACAATGCCGATTTCTATGTGGCTGAATACGAGACCGAAGAGGAAGCGGCGGAATATCTCTCCCGCGGCTCCAAAGATTACAGCGTCCTGATCGATCCCGAAGAGCTGGAGCGCATGGCGAACGACGAGGATGTAAAGAAGCAGAACCTCTCCCTTTTGGATGAGTCCCTGAATAAACTCAGTGAGATGAAGGAAGAGTTAAAGGAGACCGGCCGCGAGGACGAAGTCGTTACCCTCGGCGTAAACATCGGCAAGGACGGCAAGGTATCTTACTTTGCAGAGCTTGAGAAAGCCGGCGAGCGTCAGAAAGAGTTCGTTGACAAGATGCGCGAGGACAAAAAGGAAGCTGCCAAGGAAGCCGAGGCTGAAAAGGCAAACAAGGCGCAGGACAAATATAACTACGAACACAGTAAACGCGCTACCGTTACGGCAGACAACGTAGACGATCTGCTGGAACAGATCAAGAACTTTAACTGGGACAACGTAAAGGAAGAGACCTCGATCCCGATGCCCGGCAAGAACTTCGATTTCACAGTCTGACACATAAGAAAAAAGGACCGCTCTCCTGCGGTATCGCGGAGGGCGGTCTTTATTGTATCTTTCTGATTAAAATCTCTTGATCTTCTTGGTGGTGTTCTTCTCAAATTCCGTATCGCGCAGCTTCACGCTGGTAATGCGCTTATAAAGCGGCGCCTTCTCGTTATATTCGTCCACGATCTTTTGAATCTCAGCTTCCACGTCCTTGATCTTCTTCTTGGAAGCATAGTCCATATCGGGGAAAATCTCCGCCTCGATCACGCCGTCCGCCTCGCGCACCAGCACTTCCTGTACGAGACGCGCGCTGCCGATCTTATTCTCCAGCTCCTCCGGCGATACGTTCTCGCCGTTTGGCGTGATGATGAGATTTTTCTTACGGCCCGTGAGGAAGAGGAACCCGTCCTCGTCCACATAGCCCAGATCGCCCGTCCGCAGCCAGCCGTCCACCAGCGTCTCCGCCGTCTCTTCCGGCATCTTGTAATAGCCCTGCATGACGCTTGTGCCCTTCACCCAGAGCTCCTCATCCACAATCTTTACCTCGCAGTTCGGCATGCACTTACCGATGGAGCCGTCCTTTTTCTCCTTTGGAGAATTGGTGCTGATCACGGGCGCACATTCGGTCATCCCGTACCCCTGATAAATGGTGATGCCGTACTTGGCAAACCGCTTTATGTAATCAGGGTTTAAGTACGCGCCGCCGCTGCAGATGGTCTGGAACTGCTTGCCGAATACCTTGGCCTTTACAAGGGGCGCCGGGATCCAGTCCGTCTCCTCAAGCTTTTTCGCAAAGGTCTCGATCATCAGCGGCACCATCAGGATGATGTTGGGCTCAAACAGTTTGATGTTTTTCAGAACGCGCAGCAGGGAGTCATTGATACAAAGCACGGAACCCAGCGACGCGCCTTTCAGGACATCCATACTCAGACAGTAGGCGTGATGGATCGGCAGTACCGAAAGCAGTACCATTCCCGACTCGAAGCCCATATCCTGCGCCGTGGCATTCTCCGCCTGATTCCTGTGGGTAAGCATGACGCCCTTACTCTTTCCCGTAGTACCCGAAGTGTACATGATGGTAGAAAGATCCTCGGGCTTTGGTTCAAAGGAAAAGCCCGGCTCCTGCCCTGCGATCACTTCCTCAAAAAACAGCGTTCCCGCCGGAAGGTCTCCCGCCGTCTGCGCAGACTCCGTCGTGATCCGATGCTTTAATTTCGGGCACTTTTCGACAGACATCTGTGCCATGGCCGCCCTTGCCTTATCAAAGACAAGCACCGTCGCGTCGGCCCGGTCGATGAGCTCACACAGATCCTCCGCCTGCAGGTTTGCGTCCAACGGGACTGCCACATTGCCGCCGTTTACCGTACCGTAAAAAGATACGATCCAGCCGTAGGAAGTATCTCCCACAATGGCCACATGAGAGCCCTGCTCTCCCAGCTCCTTGATTGCCGCGGAAAACCGCTCGCTGTCGTCCTTTAACTGACTGTAGGTCTTTGCCTCCACGACAGTCTCCCGCTTGCCGTTTTTACCCTCACGCTTTACCTTATAGCGGATCGCGTCCTGCGGTCCGTACTTTTCCGCCGCCTTAACCAAAAGTTCCCTGATGGTACTGCTCATTTCAACCATATTTTACCTCCCGTCGAACCTTTGCTACGAAATCTTCTCCAGATACTCCACCGCCTCCTGCACCGTGCGGATGCCCGCGGCTTCCTCCTGCTCGATCTCCACGTCGAAGGTGTCCTCCACCTCGCCGAGCATACTCATAAAGTCGAAGGATGAAAACCCAAGGTCCTCCATAAATCGGGACTCCGGCTTGATGTCCTCCTTCTTCACTTCCACATAATTCGTAATAATTTCCGCTAATTGATCAAACATCCTGTTAACCTCCTTTTTCTATATCAGCTTTATAATGTCCCCAATTTTCAAATTTGGGTTCTCCGTTCCCTTAAACATGATCTTACATAAATAATAGTAGAACTGCTCCAGCGTCTCACGGCTGACGGCCGCCACCTGATGCTCAAAATTGAAATCCAGCCCGTTGTCGTCGGAGCGGTGCATTACCGTCAGGTACATGGCCTGCGTGGTCGCGCCGTTGGGATACCACTTGGTCTTATAGCGGATATCGCCGAGCTGATCTAAGCCTTTCTCCTTCAAGGTCATAGGCTGGTAAGTCAGTGACATGGGCTCATAGGTCGCGCCCTGCGGCGTGTTGTAAAGTTTGCTCCTGTAGGCAAAGTATTCCACCGGATTGTAATTGGTATGACGGAAAATCTCGTTTTGTCCGTTGCGGATCGCCAGAATGCCGTCCATAAACGTCTGGTCCTTCGACAAGATCGTGCGGAAGGGGAAAGAATGGATCCTCGTACCGCCCGACTTTTTCTCCATCAGGGTCGCCCGCCTCGCGTAAGCCACGTTGATGGACACATCGTCGTTGTCATTCATCTTTTGCAGATAGGTGCGGATACCCATGATCAGCAGGCACTGTAAGGAAACATGCTGTTCCTCGCAAAACCGCATCAGGCGCTGTGTGGGCTCCTCCTCCAGATAGAAGATGTCCAACGCGGAATCCACCTCGCGGGTCGCAGAAAAGGCCGCCCGCGTTCCGGGAAATTTCTTTCTCGCTTCCTCCAACTGTCCCGGTCCCTTGATGCCGTTAAAGATCGGCTCCGACTCTGCGATCAGATTTTGGAAATACTCCCTGTCTCTTGCCTGCGCCTTGCTCCCCGCCTCATAAGCCAGATCCTTCTCCAACTGCTCGGTAAAGGAACGCATATCGAGCGGATAAGGGTACTCAAATTTGACGTTACAGTAAAGCTCGATCACATCCCGCAGAAAACAGATCAGCGACTGGGCGTCCATCAGCATATGATCTCCCAGCACGTAGAGCCCCTGACAGCCGTCCGGCGTCTTGATCATCACCACGCGGTTCATGGGGCTGTCCTCTCTCTGAAAGGGCACCCTCGTCCACTCCGTCATAATCTCGGCCGCTTCCTCCATGGTTTTCCCCGTAAAGTCGACATACTCAATGTCCCGCTCTTCCTTGTCTGCCAGATACTGATACCACTGCTCTTCCTCTTTATCGTAAGCAAAGCGCACCCGCATGGACTCACAGCGCTCATATGCCTTATAGACCGCCCGCTTGAGCTCCTCAATATCCAGCTCGTACTCGATGGTCAGGCTGGTGCCGATGTTTACGACCTCCTTCTTGGGACAGAAATCCATATAAAAAATGTGGAATTTCTGCGCCACCGTAAGCGGATATGTTTTATATCCATTTCTTGATTTCATATTTTGTCCCCTCTCATATCATCTAATTGCGAAACGCATCTCAATGCCACGCTGATTATGCACTTTCGATACCATTGGCGGCATTTCGCCCCCTTTGCATCAACCCATCGCTTCCGCAATAAATTCTGTTAGTTCCCTCTCATAACTTTCCATATCCTTATAATAGCTCTCCGCGTGGGCTGCCCCTTCCACGATCAGCTTACGCTTTGGCGAAACGCAATGCTCGTAGATCTCATCACACATGCTGCAAGGTACAAAGGTGTCCGCGCTGCCGTGGATGAACAGAATCGGCACCGTGGCCTTCTCCACCTCTCTTTTGGCGTTGCACTCGTCCATCCCGTAGCCCGCAAGGCGGCGGTTCACCACGTCCGCCCCCGGAATCACCGGAAAGGCCGGAAGATGATACATGTTATGCAGCACATGGGTGAACACTTCCTTCGGGGAAGTGAAACCGCAGTCGGAGACAATGCCCTTCACCTGATCCGGAAGCGCCAGACCGCTCAGCATCAAAAGCGTAGCCGCTCCCATGGACATCCCGTGGAGCAGTATTTCAACATCCTCTCCCAGTTCCCTGATCACCCAGTCGATCCACACAAGGGCATCCTTCCTGTCAAGGCAGCCAAAACCCACATATTCGCCTTCACTTGCGCCGTGCGCTCTGGCATCCGGCAGAAGCATCGCGAAACCTCTCTTCTGATAGTAATCCGAAAGCCCGATGTAATCCGACAGCCCCTGACTGGTATAGCCATGAAAACAGATGACGATCTTTTTCTTTTCCGTCCCCGCGTCTGTCGGAAAATAAGTGGCGTGAAGTTTTAAACCGTCATAACTCTCCTGCCACAGATCACTGTGGGGTCTTGCCATCATAGCGGTCTTGCGCTCCTGAATCAGGTCCATGTACTGATTCCAGTCCGTGCCCGCCATCTTGATGGTGCGCTCGGTCTTCGCTTTGCCGCGCTTCATGGTCCGTCCGTAAAAATAAGCGATCTCCCCGCCTGCTGCCGCTGCCGCGATACCGATCCCGGCCGCTGCGGCCTTCAACAGACCATGTCGCTTCTTTCCCGATTTTTTACTCATTTCTTTTTCGCCGCCTTCTTGGTTTCCTTTGCCGTTTCCTTCACAGCCTTTTTATTTTCTTTGGCTTCCTTTTTTACCTGCTTCTGTTTCGCCTCGATGATCTCCTTTAAGCGCAGCGCCTTTTCAATGCTGCCCTCCACCTTGAGTTTCTGCGTGGTAAAGGCCCAAACAGGATCCATCTCGCCCTCGGCGATCTTTACAAGCACTTCCGGCGCGCAGATAAATTTCGCGTCCCTGTCATAATACTCATAAGGCTCCACGAACAGCTCTCCGTCCTTTACCTCCACGTAAAAGGCGCCGCCCGCCTCCTCATCCTCGATGTTAAACTCAAAGGCCAGATGTTCCTTGATATCGCTCACATCGGCCCCCATGAATCTTCCCTTGATGTCATAGAAAAAATCTGCGTAAGTCATTTTTCCTTTTTCCTCCTCCCGAAAGCACACCGCTTCCGTCTTCCTTCTTCATTGTCTTCATTTCTGCGCATGACCGAGTTTGTGGCAAGCAACGCGCAGACACAAATCTCGCGATTGAAAATTTTAATTTTCAATCTGTCGACCGCCAGTCGATTTCATCTCCTTTACCTTAGCACACCTTTCGACCGTCGGTCAATATTTTTCATAAAGGTTTCTAAAAAAATACATTTAACGATTGTCCGAAGCGATATTCTGTGTTAAACTCATCGCGAAGGCAATGCGCAGTGCCGCAGGTTTTCCGAATGCGCGCTGCGAATAACCAACACCGGAAAGGCGCTCACCATGGCAGACACACAAAAATATGACAGAATCTTAGACGCGCTCCAACAGCTTATGGTAGATAAAAGTATGTCGAATATCTCCGTGAGCGACATCGCCGCCAGAGCCGGCATCGGCAAGGGCAGCATCTATTACTATTTTCCTTCAAAGGAAGCGATTTTAGACGCGCTGATCAGAAGAAATTATGAAGCGCCCCTGCAGACCGCCAAAAATCTGGCGGATCAGACAGATATCCCGCCCTTTACGCGGATGGCTATGCTGTTTCAGGCCTGCCGCAGTTCCGCCGCCGCTTTCTTAAATCAGGGCAGCGAAAAAAACAGAACGATCACGATGCAGGAATCCGCTTACCTGCACCAAAAATACCTGAATCATTTGATTTCGGAATTAAAGCCGAATCTGGCTAAGATCATCAGACAGGGAATCGACGCCGGAGAGATCCGTTTCGATTACCCGGAAGCGCTGGCGGAGATCGTACTGATCGTCCTTGGCGTCAAGCTGAACAACACCTTTCTCTCCGCTACGCCGGAAGACTGCGAATACACGATACGGGGGCTGATCTCTCTGTTGGAGCAGGGCACGGGCGTTGCCAAAGGGACGCTGAACTATTTAAACGCAATCGAACCGTAAGAAGGCCGCCCTTCCTCAGGCAAACATATGCTTAAAATAAGTCTCCTTAAAAGCCGCATAGCTGTTTCGGGAGATCGGTATGACCGCGTTATGGATCGTGGTGATCTCCGTCTTGGAGAACTGCGCTACATTGTTTAGATTGACTATATAGCTTCGGTGGCAACAGCAGAATCCGTCTTTCGGAGAAAAAACTTCCGCACATTTTGTGAACAATTCCCTGATCGCGATGATTCTTTCATTTCCTAAATGAACGAGAACCTGCTTATCCTGCGCTTCCAGATAATCCACATCGGCAAACTCGATCCTGCAAAAACCGTCCGCCGTCTTCGCCGTAAAAAAGTTTTTAAGCGGATGAAATGTTTTCAAAAAATCGTCGAGTACAAGAAATAATTGTTCGCGGTCAACAGGTTTCATTAGATAGTGAAATGCTTTTACCGCATACGAATCCACCGCATATTCACGGGAAGAAGTAAGAAAAACAATCGGCACCGTCTGATTCATATTACGAAGCTCTCTGGCCGCATCGATCCCGTTAAGCAGCGGCATGATCACATCCAAAATGACCAGATCCATACATTCGCCGCGGTGAACGTCGATCAGGTCATCCCCATTTGTAAAGCGAAAGAGCGTCAGTTTAACGCTCCTGTTCCTTGCCCATTCTTCCACCAGAGAACTGACAGACTCTATAAACTGTGTTTCATCGTCACAGATTGCTATTTTCATTTTCGCCTCCATACCGGTCCTGTCCCTCTTTCTATATAATGATCCTCAATACAAAGGAATGATCCGTCAAAGAAAATTGGCAGTATCCGGACAGGAAAGTGCCTCGCCAACGCAGATATTATGGCGATCGCGCTTAACGCCCAAAAAGAAAGCGGAAAGGTAAATACCAAACAGCATTGTGGTCAAATTATGTATGAATGCCAGACTCCAAACCAACATCTGTCTTTTCTTCCCGTCTCTTTTTCTGTCTTTATCTTTCTCCAATTTTATCATTACCCCCGACAAATGTAAACATCAGCCGCCTGCCATTCGCGCCATATACTTACCATTCACGCCAAATGAGTAAAGGCGCAGTCAAAATGTGATATATAGTATAGAAGTATTTTACCAAGTTACAGTTTGAAACAGGAGGACTGCGCGTATGAGTAAAATATGGGAGTTTTATGACACAATGGACGAGCTTGTCTATGTTTCGGATACGGACAGCCACGAATTAGTCTACATGAACAAAAAAGCGCTTCTGACTTACGGTTTCCACTCACTAGACGAACTCGCGGGAAAGAAATGCTACGAAATTCTTCAAAACAGTTCCGTTCCCTGCTCCATCTGCAATAACCGCGAATTACAGGAGGGATATTTCTTCGAACAGCGCCAATATGATCCCACGCTGGAACGACATTTTCTGCGTAAGGACACACTGCTGACAGAAAACGGAAAGAAATATCGCATGACGATGGCTTTTGACATTGATAATCTGGGGCAGATCAACAGTCTCATCCGAAAATTAGAACAAATGAGCTACCGCGACCAGCTCACCGGAATCGGAAACCGCCACGCTATGAACAGATTCATAGACAATCTGGAAGCGGCGCAGAGTCTGGGCATTGTCTACTGCGACGTGACGGGCTTAAAAGAAACGAACGACCAAAAAGGGCATGACTGGGGTGATAAGCTGATCATCGACGCCTGCAGTTGCCTGCAAAAAACCTTTGGCGAGTACGAATTGTTCCGCATAGGAGGCGACGAACTGCTGGCTCTGTGCACCCCCATCGAAGAGTCCGCTCTATGGCAGGGTATCGAGCAGCTAAGGAAACATCTGCGCAAAAAATCCATTCATATGGCTGTGGGCGGCCTGTGGGAAAGGACCAGCTTTTGCGGCGTGAGCAGGCTGATCGCCGAGGCGGAGCGGAGAATGTATCAGGATAAGGCCGCCTACTACAGGAAACACGGTACAGACAGACGGCACCCGGTAGAAACTGTCTCAGGTTGGATGTGATCTTATCATACCGTATCATTCCTGCCGCCCTGCAAGGCCGCTTACATCCATCGGGTATTCCCCGTCAAAACAGGCCTTGCACAAAGGCAGCCCGCCTGCCATTTCCGCAAGATCTTCCTTTCGCAGATAGCCCAGAGAGTCCGCTCCTATCATCTCGCGGATCGCTTCTTCGCTGTGATTCGCCGCAATGAGCTGGGAATTGGAAGGCACGTCGGTGCCGAAATAGCAGGGATAGAGAAAGGGCGGCGAACTGATCCTCACATGCACCGCTTTGGCTCCCGCTTCCTTCAGCATGCGGATCAGGTTGGCAATGGTGGTCCCCCGCACGATGGAATCATCCACCAGCACGATCCTTTTATCTTTCACCGCTGATTCCAGCACGCTCAGTTTCATACGGACGGCGGACTCCCGCTCTTTCTGGGTCGGTTTGATGAACGTCCTGCCGATATAGCTGTTCTTATAAAAAGCCAAGCCAAACGGCACGCCGCTCTCCTGCGCGTAGCCCTGCGCCGCCGGAAGCCCCGACTCCGGCACGCCTGTCACCAGATCCGCCTCTACCGGATAGGTTTTCGCCAGCATTTCCCCGGCCCGGATCCTTGCGTCATACACCCGCACGCCATCCATAGCGCTGTCCAGTCTGGCAAAATAAATATATTCAAAAATGCAGTGAGCGCACCGCCCCTCTTTCGGCAGCATCTGTGACCGTATTTCCCCGCCGGAAATCGTGACCACTTCTCCCGGCAGGATATCCCGCACAAACTCTGCGCCCACCGCCTCCAGCGCACAGGATTCCGAAGCCAGCACGAAGATCTGCTCCCGCTTCCCCAGACAGAGGGGCTTTAGCCCGTAAGGATCCCTCACCCCGATCAGCTTTCTGGGGCTCATAATGACTAACGCATAACCGCCCTTTATCTTCAGGGCCGTCTTATAGACCGCCTCCTCCACCGTGGCGGAATGCACCCGTTCTCTCGCGATATGGAAGGCGATCACTTCCGAATCCGTGGTCGTATGAAAGATCGCCCCGTTCTGAATCAGCTCCCATTTTAATTCCGGCGTGTTGATCAGATTGCCGTTATGAGCCAGCGCCAATGTCCCTTTGATATAGGAAAGCACCAGCGGCTGCGCATTCTCCGCCACGGACGCTCCCGTCGTCGAATAGCGCACATGCCCCAGACCGATATTGCCGTCCATCCGATCCAAAACTTCCTTCGTAAGCACCTCGCTCACCAGCCCCAAATCCTTATGAAAACAGACGTTTCCCCGCTCTTTATCGGTCCCGGAGACTGCCATCCCGCAGGCCTCCTGTCCTCTGTGCTGCAGGGCCGTAAGGCCGTAATAGAGCGAGGGCGCTACGTTTTCTCCCTCCGGACCGTACATGCCGAACACGCCGCAGGCTTCTTTGATCTTAGCCATGTCATTTCCTCCCAGAAAAAAAGAATAGGACAAAGAAATCCTTTCAGACTTCTTTGTCCCAACGTCTTTATTCTATCACAGCTTTTGTCCTTTTTCCACTATTCTTTTTCAATTCTTCCGCAAATCCGGTTTACCCTTCTCTCCTTACGCATTCTCCTGCTTGTCCTTAACCGCCTCTTTATTCCGCCTTCGGTACTCCTTCGGAGAACAGCCCACTTTCTTCAAAAACTGCCTGTTAAAATTCGAAAGATTGCTGTAGCCGCAGGCAAAAGCGATATCCGCAATCTGACCCGCCCCGTCGCAGAGCGCCTCACAGGCCGCCCGAATCCGCAGCTGAGACAGATGCTCGATGGCGCCGATCCCCACCGACTTGCGAAAGCACCTCATAAAATGGCTGCGGCTTAAATGGGAAAGGGCCGCCAGCTGTTCGATCGTAATCTCCTCCCGAAAATGCGCCGCCATGTACTCTAACGCCGGACGGACCGCCTCGCTCTCATCCGGCCCCTCCTCCCGCAGGAGAATGCCGCCCTTTTCCTCCAGAATCCAGAAGAAACGCAGCAGTTCACTCTTTAAGAGCAAATCCATTCTGGCGCTGTTTTTCTGCACGCACATAAAGATCTGATCCGCCGCCTCCCTTAGTTCCCCGTAGCCTTTATCCGTCTCGCGGATGAAGACATCGATCTGCACATGTCCCTTGATGAGAGGGCGGATGCACTCGTTGGTACAGCGGTCCCCGCTACCGGCTCCCACAAAGACGGGACTGAA
Organism: Lachnospiraceae bacterium UBA7196; assembly: GCA_002490835.1. Classification (GTDB taxonomy): domain Bacteria; phylum Bacillota; class Clostridia; order Lachnospirales; family Lachnospiraceae; genus UBA3282. The sequence goes on from DKUU01000021.1 coordinate 185,724, forward strand.
CACCAGCGCGTCATAGATCAACTCCTCCCCTTCCCCGGGATAAGCCGCATGGAGCATATTGGGCGGCACCAGCAAAAGCTCACCCGCTTTCGCCTCCCATTTGCGACCGCCGCACCAAAATTCTCCCCGCCCCTGCCTCACATAATCCAGCTCAAATTCTCCGTGCCAGTGCATCGGAACATTCATATACGCTTCCGGCATCCGGCATTCGTAGTAACTGTAAGGAATCCAAGTGGTACTATGCTGTCGCTTCTCCCTTGTGTCCTTATCCGGCATCCTGCTTTCTCCCCTCTCTCTTGGCAGCGCCAATGCTCCTGCTTCCATAATTAGCCTCAGATTTCCATATCTGATACGCTTCCATATTTTTATATGTGATACAATAGTATTATGATAGAGTAGTATTCACATAGAAATATTGGTTCCATAATAGTATTATACTATTATGAACTTGTCTTTTCAACGGAACAGGCGAAAACAAAGACAGAAGCTTAACGCTTCGGAACGGGGGTAAACATGCAATTTCTAAAAGACGACGGCGCGCTGGTATGCCGTCACGCGGGAGAAACACTGCGCATCGAGGCGTGGGGACAGGACGCCTTTCGGGTGCGCGCCACGATGGCATCCCAATTTACTGGAAACGACTGGGCATTGACTGAAAAAGTCAATAAGTCAGGCGCACAAATCTCCATCGATGAGGAAGATTTCTGGGTAGGCGACGGCAGCATCGCCAAGCAGCCGATCGCTACCATTGTAAACGGCAGACTGAAGGCGGTGGTCAATTTCGCAGGCGTTCTCTCCTTTTATCGGGACGACACCCTGATCCTGCGGGAGTATTTCCGCTTCTACGGCGGCACTCTCTCAAAGGAAAGCCGCTGCCTGAAAATCGTGAACAGAGAGTGGAAGGGCGTCATTGGCGGCAGTGAATACGCCTTAAATGTGAAATTCGAGAGCAATAAGGGCGAAAAAATCTTCGGTATGGGACAGTACCAGCAGGACGTGATGGACTTAAAAGGCTGCGTTTTAGAGCTGGCACAGCGTAATTCCCAGATTTCCGTACCTTTTGCCGTCTCCTCCCTCGGCTATGGTTTCCTCTGGAATAATCCGGCCGTGGGCCGCGTCACCTTCGGCACCAATTACACCGAGTGGATCGCAAGAGCCACCAAAGAGATGGATTACTGGATCACCGTGGCGGACACTCCGAAGCAGCTCCTGACAAACTACACGGCTGTAACGGGCCGCGCGGAAATGTTCCCCGAAAACCTGATGGGGCTTTGGCAGTGTAAGCTGCGCTACCGCACGCAGGACGAGGTCCTGAGCGTAGCCCGCCAGTATCAGAAAGAGGGCATCAAGATCGATCAGATCGTCATCGACTTCTTCCACTGGACCGTACAGGGCGATTGGAAATTTGACACAAAATATTGGCCCGATCCCAAAGCCATGGTAGACGAGCTTCACTCCATGGGCATCAAGGTCATCGTCTCCGTGTGGCCTTCCGTGGACCGCAAAAGCGAGAACTTCGGCCCCATGATGGAGCGCGGCCTCCTCATCCGCACCGAGCGCGGTGCGGCGCAGACTTACGATTATCAGGGCGACTGCGTGGAGATCGATCCTTTTAATCCCGAGACAAGAGAATATATCTGGGAAGTCTGCAAGAAAAATTACTTCGACTACGGCATCGACGCCTTCTGGCTGGACAACTCCGAACCGGATTACGGTGTATACGACTTTGAAAACTACCGCTACTGCGAAGGCCCCGCGCTTACCGTGAGCAATCTCTACCCACAGCTTTACAGCCGCGCCTTCTACGACGGTATGAAAAAGGAGAACAAGGGCGATGTGGTGAACCTTTTGCGCTGCGCATGGGCCGGCTCCCAGAAGTACGGCAACGTGGTGTGGTCTGGCGACGTACCCAGCACCTTCGAGGCCTTTGCCGACCAGATCCAGTGCGGCTTAAACATGGGTCTTGCCGGCATCCCGTGGTGGACGACGGACATCGGCGGCTTCATGACGGACGATGTGAACGACGAGGATTTCAGACAGCTTTTGATCCGCTGGTATCAGTTTGCGGTGTACTCTCCCGTACTGCGTATGCACGGCGACAGAGGCCCCTACAACATCCCGCCGCTCGATACACGCGACTGGGGCGGCGGCTACCTGCACACTGGCCAGCCTAATGAACTTTGGAGCTATGGCGAGGAAAACTATACCATAATGAGAGAGTATTATGACCTTCGCATCTCCATGCACGACTATATCAAGGGGCTGTTCGAGGAAGCACATGAAAACGGGTCCCCCCTCCTGCGCGCTATGTTCTACGAATTCCCGCAGGATGAAGTCTGCTGGACCCTGCAGGATCAGTACATGTTCGGCGACAAGTATCTGGTGGCGCCCATCCTCCACTTAAACCAGTGGACGCGCGACGTCTATCTTCCCGCCGGAAGCTGGAAACTGACCTCCACAGGCGAGGTATTTAAGGGCGGCCAGACCGTCACCGTGGACTGCCCGATCACCTATATGCCTGTGTTTGAAAAACAGTAATCGTAAAATACAGCAACTAAACAGAGAGGGCGGCCAAACACCGTCCTCTCTTTTTGATTCCCTAATCCTGCTTTCTCTTTTCGCACGCTTCAGTATTCCTTCGCGATCTCTTCCTCGATCCCGTATTGCTTCCTGAACGTATAAAGGTCTTCCGCTCCCCGGATCAGCATGACCTCCTCGAATTTGCCGGTCTGCAAATTCTTAAATCCCGCCACCTGCTCGCCGTTACAAATGCTGCACTTTAAGATTGGTTTGCAGTTCTCTTTGTCGTAATCGATCGTCGGCGCCGCGGCCTTTTTCCTGAACATACTGCCCTCCTCATCGCATCTTGCGTCCGTTTTCCTGCTATTTCCCTGTCTTTCTCACAAAACTCTACCATTATGGAACAGTTATTGCTGTTTTTCCCAATCGGCCCATCGCAGCTGCCGCCAAAATCACTGCTTATTGGAGATGATCCGAATCTCATTCCTGCCCTTCGTGTAGGTCACATCCCGATACTCCGAATGCAATAGCTCCCGCACGCCGTTGATGATGATCACACTGCCCACATTGGAAAGGCCGCTCACCACGATCTTTCCGTCGGCGGAGCGCCTGTTGATATCGATCAGTTCCTCCCGCTTCTGCGTAATCTCTTTTAATTTGAGCTGATAATTGATCTTCCTGCGCATCTGTTCCGCCTTCTGCTCGTTTAAGCCGGGCGTGACAGCCTGATTCTTCATCTGATAGTCAATGCGATCCAGATTACGGATAGCATCTGACATATTTTCTTCATACTCTTCCGTCAGGCGGTCAATCTCGCTCATCTTCGCCTTAAATTCACAGTCCAAACCGATGACCAGCTGCGTATCCACCCCCGCGCGGTTTCCGATCGAAGCAGCCGATATTTCCTCCACCGCCGTAGTCCTGCCGCCGATGATGGTCCCCCGGTTGCCGACGACCTTCACATTCCGCCCTGACTCCACCTCGCAGTTTAAGAGGGCTCCTGTGTTGACTTCCATTCCCGCAAAGACCTGCGTCTGCTCGATAAAACGGGCCATGACACTTCCGCCGGCACGGATGGTGCCGTTTCCCGACCCCTGCATGCCGTTCTTTAAGATAACGTCCTTACCGGCAATGATATTCGCCGTCTCCACATGCCCGTTGATCGTAATATTCCCCGTCGTCTTCACCGTCACGCCGGCAAAGACATTGCCCTGGATCAAAACGTCTCCGTGAAAATCCAGACTGCCGGTAGCGGCTTCCAGATTGCCTTCCAGCACATAGATCGGCGTCACGGTAAGAGTCCTTCCGTTCAGCGTGACATTGCCCTCAGTATCGGCGTAATACTTGCAGCCGGTCTCGTCTAAAGCGCAGCGTTTACACTGCAGAGGCGGCAGTCCCTTACCCTCGTAGGCGCCGATGTCATTCCCGCGGATATCCCGACCGTACACTGCCGGAACCGGCGGATGATACGTAACGAGAAGCTCCCCTTCCCGCACAAGTTCGATTTTTCCCAGCACATTGTAATCCACCGAACCATCCGGCAGGATGATCGGCTCCGTTTCGGGCTGCGGATTAAAATGATATTCAAACCAGCCGTCGCGTCCGTCCTTTGCTTCGATACCTGTCGCGATCAGTATCTCCTCATAGTTCTGCTTTCCCTCCGCGATCTCGGAAAGCGCCTTCTCGCGGATGCCGGAAATAATGCCGTTTTCCTTTAACACCTCCCGAAGCTCTTCCATCGAAAAGCGACGGTATACGGTGAGCAGCGCCTCCATATAGGTCTGCCCGATCCGCAGAAGATAATCCGCGCCGTTTATAATGATCGGATTCCCCTGAATCGTCCGCTCCGACGAATAGTCCGGCCCTTCCTTCTCCTCTTTCGAAGTGAGGCGGCTGTCTTTCGCCTTGGAAGGATAGCGATCCTCCGGCGTAAGGAACATTGTTTTCTTCTGCTCGCTCCCGTTTTCCTTCCGCGCTTCTTTTTGCTGTTCCTTTTTCTTTTCTTTTCCTGCCTGTCTGAATAATCCCATAGCCGCTCTCCCGCTGCCGTTACTTTCTCTTCTTTTTCACTATACCTGAATCGCGGCTTCGTTACAAGTCCCTTGCCCCATGAATATCGGCAGATCAGATAAGATTTTTCTCAAAATCAAATTTTTTCAGGATCGCTTTCAGATATCTTTCCCGATGCCCCGCCGCCAGAAGCATCGGCGCATAAGCGTCCCTGCCGCTTATCCTGAACATAAAAGGGAACTCCCGGAACCGGCAATGATAGTCGTCCACAAAATCCAAAATCCCCTTCTGTATCTCCCGAATGCCCTCTAAATTGCGATCCTTTTTACCAAAAACAAGCGTGATATCAAGGTCATTCAGATAACAGGCGCTCTCCTCTCCTGAAGGCGCCTCCTTCCTGCCCTCATAAAACCCCGTAAACTGCGGTGTCGGCGATGACAGCAGCAATTCCCAGAATACATTATAGTCTTTGTTCGGATCATGCTTTTTTAAAAGATCCCGATTGTGGCTCTGCGAATATAGATAGGCGCTCAGTTTCCCGTTCTGTAAAAAGACTTCCGAAGCATCCGGCTCCGCACTGTGGATACTGTTTGTCCCTGCAATGATCCCCGTCATCCGGCAGGGAATCCGAAAGACCTTCTCCGTCAAACAAGACAGCGAGAGCGCGCCGCTGCCCGCCCAGCCAATGTCCACCGCCGCCGCTGCCTCACATCCCGCCAATACGTCTCTTAAATATTTTTCAGCCGCGGACAATTGCGGCGCATATACGGAAAGCACCTGCTCCCAATTTTCCCCAATCCATTTTTGCAAAAGCATCACATTCTTATCTGTCAGTTCCTCCTCTGGCGTAAACGCCCGCCGGTTCTCCGCCTTCATGAGCAGATCGTAAAGCTCCATTGTATGTAATATCTGTGCTATCGTATATCCTTGATTTACCTTATGATAGAGAAAGCGCCTGAAATAATCGTGCTTATCCACGTTCGCCGTCAGTTTCGCGGCCGCCTTTCTCGACCAGTAGACATATGCCGCCGCATCTTCCGGATACAGCCGCTTATACGCCTGCAGAAGAATATCCCCGTCTCGCGATAAAAACAGCAGCTTATCAAGTCCCTGCCTCTCATAATACTCGTGAATAAACGCGCAGTAACCAGCCACAAACAGGCCTCCGTAAAGATACCCGTACTCATATTCCATACTGTAAGCGCACAGGCCGTTGTAAAGACGACTGCTCACCACCGCCCGATAAGCGCTGCCGATCAGGGACGACATGTCCATGGGACGGTACAGCATCATATTTTTATAGATGCCCGCATAAGGCAGCGCCGCCAGCCCGTGCTTTTTTGCCATATCCCTGTCGCTGTGAAGATTGTCCCCCACATGGATCAGAGACGCCTGCGGCCAGTCTCTTAACACCTCTTCATACAGACTGCCCTCCGCCTTGCTCTTCCCGTAGACATGGGAAAGATACAGTTTCTCCGCGCCCTCGTAGCCTGCGTTTTCTAAAATGGATAAGATACAGTCCTGCGGCAGATACATATCGGACACCACCAGAAGTTTCTTCCCCTTCTGCAAAAGACGCTTCCACACTTCCAGCATAAACGGATTGGCATAACATAACTGCCTTTCGATGCGCTCTTCTTCCCGCATCCCGTCATGCGCCGAAATGCCGGTCTCCCGTTCAAGCGTCCGCCAGATATCCGCAAGTGAAACTTCATAATGCCCGCATTTTTTCTTCTGCTCTGCCCTCGCCTTCTCTTCCGCCTGTATGCGCAGATTCTTAAAATCAAGACAGCCCATCACGCCCCCGATCAGAAAGAAAACGTCCGCCGGATGCGCGAACGGACGAAAGATCAGCGTGTCAAACATGTCGAAGGATATAACGTCATATTCTTTCAGCCTGTCCACAAAAACCGCCACAGAAAGCTCCGGATTCTTCTCCAGATACGCTGCCGACTCGCTCCCTTTGCAATTTAACCGCCTGCTCTCATAGATTTCCATTTCCGGCTTACGCCCCAGAAACCGGCACAGTAAAAAGTAATAGGCAAAATTCAGACATAACAAATAGACCCATGAAGCGATTCTTTGTGCTCCCGTTGTGCCGTCGTGGTATTTATGGTATCTGTATGCAATTCCCGCGTGGCGGTTTACCAGTAAGTTGTAGATGGTTAGTCGCATGTGATTTTCGCTTTCGTTTCTATTTTTTTGTAGTTTAATACTACCATAACCCCCCTGTTTTTACAAGTTAGGAGCAAGATTAGATAGCGTAAATAATCTTTTACTTTACAAATTTTGCTACCCATGTTATAGTTGAAATAACATATCTGGGAGTCTGAATTTCTGATATATCTTTATGTCACATCATGAACCTGAATCCCTTATATGGAAAAATAAAATAAAGGGAGGAAGGCTGATGGGACGGGCCAAGGTACCTGCATGACCTGTTGGACATTGATGAGGAATTGAAAGAATTTGTATCGGACTACAGGCTGAACCTGTACGACTGCCACGAACATGATACCTTTGAGGAATATAGGACAGGTCTGCGGCAGGTATTCGAGACGGTCCGCTATGTAAGGGATAAAGAAAAGCTGCAGGAGATCATGGAAGAAAACAGAGAGACCTACAGCCGGATAGACAGCGAGACCAGAGACATGCTGGAAGTGGTGGCAAACATAAAAATACCGGAGGAATACAGAGTGATGGAAACAGGGAAGGAGAGATATGATATGTGCAATGCATTTGAGCAAATGAGACTTGAGGGATTTGAGGAAGGGATAGAAAAAGGAATCCGCGTGCTGATCAAGGCATATCAGGAGTTAGGAATGTCTCAGGATATCATTACGGAAAAATGTGCAGAAAAATATGAACTGACGAAAGAAGCCGCAGACAGATACGTGAAAGAATGCTGCGTCTGACAAATTACAAGTCGGGTTTGAAATAGGGCGGGTTCAAACTCCGCCCTATCTATATCGATCCCTATCGATAAATTCCCGCTCTTAAAAATAAGATGTGATAGTATTCTAATTTTGTCTTTTATCTCCTGTAACGTCATTCCTTCTCCTTACACTGCATTATATTGGCGGAAGTATTCCATATAAAGCCATATAAGCTGTAATTGTCGTAGCTGCCACGGACGACAAAACATCTTTTCCAAATGAAGCAATCTGCTTTAATCCAGCTTTTATTTTCGATTCATCTTTCTGTTTGACAGCAATAACCGTTTGTTCAACCACTTGAACCTTGTCCCCGTCTAACCGGTCTTTCAATCCGTCCAATTCCTGCAGCAACTGCAAAATATTCTCCGATAAAGTCGGGTCAAAATCATTTTTATTAACGACAAGATTATGCTCATTATACAGTCCGTTATTTTCAATTATTTTGCTATTAGTTACATTTTCAATCTGCATTTCATCCACCTTTTCTACATATAAATTTGCATTCTCCAAATTAATGGTTCTGTTTCGTGTTCCGCAAAATCGTTTCATAATATAGTCATTACGTAATTCTGCTGTATTGCTCATATGAAAATGATATTTTTTCAGCGTTATTTCCGGTAATCGTTCACCTTTAGGAAAGTATTCTATAAACTCATAGTATCCATTAATAAACTGTTTTTTATCTTCGTAGCTCAATATTTCGCTGATAAACATATCAAAATTCCTTCCTTTTGATATGTTTTTACTGTACAGAATTCCCTCATAATCTTCCTTCATATTGCACAAAATCACTCTAATATTGTTGGCTTCGCAACAAGCATCAAAAATTTCTTCTAACTGCTCACAAAAATCTATTTCTTTTCGTCTGGGTATAAGCAAATAATTATATTTATCTCTGCTTTTACCAAGGTCAACGTTAATTGAATACTTTCTTAATGTATTAGGAAAATCAACTTTATCAGAATAGATGACAAAGACTGATTTTAACACTTCATAAAACATTGCTTCCTCTTTTAAAAAAATATCACATTTATCTATAAGGGTACCTGCTTCCATTCTGAATTTCTGAATCACCTGATATATCTCATCGTCACCAAATGCTTCATAATAACAGTCTTCACTAATATCAGAACCAGAGACCACAAATCCAAAATCTGATGACACATTAGAAAAGTTTATATTATACTTTCTCCCCATCCGGTATAAGTCATATGCCAAGCGCTGTAAAAACGCACCGCACTCCATCATATATTCCTTAATATTAGGGTTGCGATCCACTTCTTTTGAAATATACTCTATGCTTAAGCGCGATATATTGTAATTAAGTTCGGATAATCGTTTGAGCATTTTCTCTAACAATGCATCTTGTCTATAGCAACAATATTTCCAAGCTCCGCTACATATTCCATCATACACATTACGCATTTTTACAAGAATTTTTTGCATTGACAATCCCTCAATGCGCACAGTCAAAAACAAATATATTTCTGCAACAAGGGACAATAAACGCTCCTTTTCATTATTACCAATTGATAAAAGAGTCAAAAACTTATTATAGGTCGAAATATACCTAAATAGTCCCCCATTCATATCCAATTCTCTGCATCTAATAAAACATTTTCTCAATAAAACAAAATCATATGCAAAGATATTTGCGAACTCAGACCATGTACTATCGCCAAAACTCTTTTGTTGATCTTTGATGCAATATTTCTCAGTGAATTCGCCCCTCTCATTAACCTTATGTGTCAATCCTAATAATTCTAATTCAATCATTTCATCAGCGAGAAGTATTTTTCGTCCTGCCTCATATCTTTCTCCTTGAACCACGGATACCCTTGGTCCAAACTTGGCATAAGAAATTTCATATTGGTCACCTTCTTCAGAGGTCATTTTACTTACTGGTAAATTAGGAAATATTTTATTGACAGCACTCCTGAAAAAAAGTACACATAACTTTTCATACTCTATTTTATCCAGATAATCCTTTTCTCCCTGATCTAGATATATTCCCAACACATATGAAAAAAGCATCATTTCCTTCTCAGATATTTGAGCGACCTCTCCCCCCTTATAAACGCGCATGATAAAATGATTTTCTGTATGCACCACAGAAGGAACAAAAATTCCTCGATCAATAAAAATATCAATTAAGTTTGATACTGCATATTTGTCATATTCAATAGCACATTCCCTGACACATGATTCTAATGTCTCGATAGAAACTACATTCTTTGTAACCTGATTCCCTTTAGAATTAATATAGGTTTCTGTGACGGGTCGGGAAAGTATTAAATCATAAACCTTACTAATATATTTGTTAAAAACAAAAGAATCAATGCTTGCTCCAACCTGAAAATTCATTATATCTATATTTTCAAAAAAACTATCTGCTTTTGCAGCCAATATACTCTCTTCACATATACATTGAGAAAACTGCGCAATTTCATTACTATTAATTTTTTTATATAAATCACTGTTCGTAATCTCTTTTAAATACTTTAATAAATATATATTGGAAAAAACATACTGAAAGATGTTTAGCTTATTTTCATATTCTGTCCTAAAATTGTTTTTATTTATAAGAGTATCCAATAGCGGAGTTCTAATTATCTGGTATAATTGTTCCAACTGAGAATAACTAATTTCTGGTAAAAGAATAAAAGGAAGAAATAAAATTTCCTCTGAATTTTTCTGATATATTAATCTAACCTTTAAAAAAACATGTTCAAGTGGAATATCCTTCGGAAATATGTCTTCTAATATCGAACTCCTAAAATGTATTACACGACTAATAATATCAAATTTTTCCTGTAATTTACTGGTCGTATCTACACAATTATTTTTTTCAAAAAAAGCTGCGATTTCATGTTGCCCTTTAAAACACACCCTATAAATCGGTTGATCAATATTGTAAGGACATCCCGCCGCTACAATATACTGTGTTATATAGGTAGCCAACTCACAAATATCGATTTCATTAAGAATTACATAGGGATTTTGTATAAGCGCTTTATATTCAAAACTTTCATTTTGGATAAAATCCGTTCCACAAGCCGCAATATAAATATCTGGTATAATCCCTATTTCCATAAGATTATTCGTTGCTTTTGTAATAGAAGTCCCCTTCACGACAACATCATCAATAAGCGCAACTTTTTTCCCTATAAACTTTTTTAAAACATCATACTCTAAAGCTCTGCTCGAAATAACGCAAACATTACTATTCTTTTCTATTTCATCCTGAAGAACTAAAGCATTGTAAAAACAGCTGGACTTTCGTGCCATAAAAATAATAACATCATACTGTCTAATCAGTCTTTTTAACCTATCCACATGCTTTCTGATTATCTGCGCATATTTCTCTAAAAAAATAGTTTCTAATGAATTTTTCAATTTCATCTTTTGTGTGTACGATATTTGTATATCTCAAATATCGTAATCTCTCCTCCCAGAAAAATGTCATCTCTTTCAAATACAAATGCAAAAGCATAGAAAAACTCTGTCATTTACATAAACTAGCAATCTACAATCCATGTATTCAAGGGCAGCCATTAAATCGACATTTTTAATCGCGTAGCGATTACATTTCTTAGTCATTTATAATAATACCAAAAATAAAAAAAGTCAACCAAATGTTTACTTTTAGGTAATCAATCTTGCCTCTATTTCAATGATTTATTCTTAATTTCTTTATTTCTACAATCTTTGTTACAATAGTCACTCGATTAAATAATGGAACAAATGCAAATGCTACATATCAGACATCGCCGTTTATCGAATGATTTCAGCTACGAATGTCCACAATTTTTCTATCACAGGGAAAATCTTAGTAGATGATGTAAACAGGAGAGAAGCGGCCTGCATAATACAGACCAAGAGTCAGAGTCCGAAATGTGGCATCCGTCCTTTAACAACTATTTACTTATCTTATATCAGTTTTTGAGTTTACATAAACTAGAAACAGTCTCCTTTCTCAGTTAAAAGACTTTTTCTCTTAAATATATACTCAGAAAAGGCAAAATCTATCTCATTATCTATATCTGTAGCTTCTACTTCATCAATGCAAAATAAATATGGTGAAACCCCCACAACATTCTTATTTTCTATCATCGTGTTTCGCTCTAAAATATTTACAGCAAAGTTTAAAGCCATAATATCTGGCAAATCCTGACTTCGAGGTTGATGTCTCAGATCATAATTAATTGGGAGATTATCTTTAAATAAAAATTCCTTGATTAAATGTGCAGAATTCAATGAATCATACTTTGCTCTTAATTTATAGTATGTCTCTATTGATTTTATAATCGTTTCATCTTCAATAAGAGGGTTTGTTACATTTATGTACGCTATAATTTCGCAGTCAATATTTTCCGCCATATTTTTATACACATCGCTCATTGACACCTCATTTGACGCATAATATTCATTTCTTTTAACCGTCTCACATCCCATATGAGATGCTATTTTAAGCATCTCATCATCATTCGAATTTACCACGATTGCATCGAACTGATGAATTCTTTTTAATTGCAGAATTTTTAGTTCTAATAAAGTACTTCCTGCAAAGGGACGCAAATTCTTATTTTTAACGCGCTGTGATCCTGATCTAACTGCTATCAATGCTTTGATACTCATAACTTATTCCTCCCTTACTACTAACTCTATTCCTGTGACTTCCATTGGTATCTTAATTGGCAGTTGCAAGTTTACATTTTCAGAAATATATATTTTCTGACTCTCTACACTCAAAAAAGAATATTTCTTTTTAGGAATCTCTTGAATCAGTATTTTTTTTGTACCAATAAAATTTGAGGGTTCATTAATATAAATTAAAATTTCCTCTTCCAGCTTATCAGTTATCACTTCTTCAGTTGATTCTTCCCCGATAATTATCAACTTTTTGAATTTATTATTATCATCAATCTGATATTCATATTTAAGTTCGCCATTCGTTGCATGAGAAATAATTGCTTCCATCATTTGATCATACAATCCAATACCAAATATTTTTTTATTTGAATATTGAATACTTTCAGCTATCTTAACACAGCAAAAATACTTAATTAGGTTCTTATATTCTTTGGAAAAGACTTCATCCATTGTTACTCCACGCCTAATACATAATAGATTATTTAGCGACGTGGATACTACTGAAATTGCAATATCATATTCTGTTTTTGTCTCATACCAAAGCAATTCCGACAGAACTTGTCTGTTTATAATTTTAAAATCCTCAATTTCCGAGAAATCTGTTCTATCATCCGGATGAGCTTTTAAATGATATTCTTCGTAACCATTGGCAAATATGTCTGCCAATAGCGCATATATCTTTTTTTCCGCTTCAACTGTTATTTTTTCACGTTGTGCCAGAGGATATGTCAAAAGCAAACAGGTTTTCTTGCGATTCGTCTCATGGGCTTCCTTTATCCCAAACACACGAAATATTCGTCTCCTCTGCCATGAAGGTAACTTTTCAACCAACTTAACCGGCTGGAAATCAACAGTATTGCTTTCACTATATTTTCCTTTCTGCGCAGCATAGTTTATATAAGTATTTACGCAATATTTACTCCCCTCAAAAATTTTATATTTACGAATCATGTACTGTTCTAACAAAGGATACGTATTCTGTATAAAGTTTAGCAATAGTGCCGGATTAGAAAATATCCCTGCTCCATCCTCGATCATATCATACGGAACTTGATTTCTTTCCAGATAGCACCCAAAGGGCATACTGTTTCCTGCTATAATGATTTTTTTATAGTTACTAATCTTAAAAGGCAGCAACTTCTCATATTCTTTAAAAAATCTCCACTCTTGTTCTAAAAATTCTACTTCTGTTGCATTCTGTAATACCTTATCCATTGCATAATCTATTGACCGGTATTTCAAATCATCCCACAAAATTACATTTACAAAAATATCTGTATCTCTTACTGCCGGAATCTTATCCTTTCTCCATACTGACAACATAATTTCTGCTGATTCATCTGCGTGAAATGTTAATTTATGAAGCATGCAGCAAAGCAGTCCATATGCAGAAGTTGCATTATACAAAATATTTCCATTCTTACTCAATGTAAAATCTTCTATTCTATTTCCAGCATCATTTAATCCTCTTTTTAAATGATGCTTTTTCTTTGCCAGTTGATATGTAGAGTAAAACAGCTTATATCTAATGCCATTTCCATATTTCTTTTCCATATACTTTTGCAAAATAATATGGTCATTTTTATAAAAGTACTTAATTTTTTTCAATCCCTTCGGCGGTTCAACCCGTTCCACATACGGCTGATACTTTATAACAGCTAAATTGCTGCTTGTATTTTTAGAAGCATTTGCTTTCTCTTCCATCAAATTCTGCCATTTTAAATCTCCTCTCCAAACGTCAATCAGTTTCTTTGTGGCATAATCTTTATTGAAAAATAAATCATCCTCAAAATGAAACAATTTGAAAATTTCCATATCTTTCTGCCTTGGCAGCAAAACAAAACTTTCATGAATAAAAGAAGCATCTGTTTGGCGATATGTCATATGCTCCAAATATCCTGAAAACGTGTCCAAAAAATCTTCTACAAAACCTATTGCCCCTTTGTGTATTTGAGAAATCACATAATATTCATGATAGTCCCATTGCCTATTTTCAAAAATTGGCTTATATTCTCCAATGTCATTTTTTTCATATCCTATACATGATGGTGCCGGTTCAGATTGCACCAATTCTCTAATTTTTCCCGTTAACGCCGGCGTATAATCATAGAAAGTATACAAATTGAAATGATTCTCTGACGCAGCTACAAGCGCTTTGTCACTCAGCGTATGAATATAAAAAGCATCTATTCCATATCCCAATAACTTCGATAGTATAGCCTGTGCCCTTCCACTGTATCCGATATCAAACATTACTTCTCCCTGTTTTATGAGGCTGGAGAAATATGCCTTCATATCAGCTCTGTATTTGTTAATTCTATCTTCACTATGAAATTCTTTTTGCACTGCTTTAATAAATGTATTATATTGCATTTCATTTTCTAAAGGCTTATTCGCAATAATTCCATATTCCCAAAGGATTGTTCCTATATTTTCTGTATTACACTCCAAAATTGGTATATAATATCCCAATATTTCGCGCGGAGTTTTTCCCTTATAGTTAATATTGCTGCAAATAGACCACCAATCATTTTTTGTCTCGATAGACAATGGTAAAAAGGATTTTCGAGACATATGGAAATAATCTGCTGCTGGTATATTTTTCACATATATTTGAACTATTTCATATATCCTTTTTGCTAAATATCCATCCCGCGCAACAAAATGAATTTTTTCAGTATGTTTACAATTTGCAATTAGCCATTGAACAATGACAAAATTATGCATCCCCAGTGCCATATAACCGACATTATAAGGATTTCTGTTAAAATCAGTATTGGGTTCATAGTCAGCATACGGATTGTCAAAAATTTTATTCGCTATAACCGCTAGCATACACCTAATTCCAAAATATTCATTGGCATGAATATATCTTATAAAATTACCTTTTGAATTTCTTTCGAGCAATGCACCAAAATTTCCTCGTCTTGCCGATTTTCCCATGTCGCTGACCTTATTCAACAGCAAATCCATTGGCCTTGCCGTTCTCCACGCTTCTATTCCAAATTTTTGTGCTGATATACAATCAGAGTTCCAGTTATCGCCAAGATGTAAGCACCCCCCTCCATCGATACCGCAGTCCCCCAACATAACTTCAAAGAGTCCTCCGCTTTCCTTTGTCCGACGCTTTTCACAAGAAAGATAAATTACATCAAAATAATCATAACCACAGTTTTTCAAAATTCTTTTAATGACAGGCTTGGGTAAATAAATATCTGAAATGGCAACAACCTTTTTGCCCATCCACCTTGCCATCTCATAGAGTTCCTTAATTTTCTTTCTCGGTTTGCAAAATTTTATCTCCGCTTCAACTTCTTTTTGCTTCATTCTTTCTGAGACTTCTTTAGAAATGTCATATAAATATTCAAATTCTTCATAAATTTCATCTAAACTAATTTCTTCAAACTGCGGAAAACTTTGCACTATTTTTTTCCTTACCGATTTTTCCGCTTTTACCCTCATTTCACAAAATGGTACTGCACCTCTTTTCTTATATATCTCATTCCACGTTTCGTTTAATAAAACAAATAAATCACTGGGTTTGTAAAAAGGTCGAATTATGAGCGTATCAAATATATCAAAGCTAATTATTTCTTTTTCGCATATTTTCTTTTTTAGCTGCTCAATCCTTTCATCCCAAGGAGTGCATAAATCATAAAAGTATGTATCTCTCTCTGTTGGATTAACTAATTTTTCTTTTAATGTAAGCCTTAACAACATATCTTCTATTTCACATCTCTGTTCCGGAGTAATCTGATATTTTTTTTCAATGTCATACCATGTTCTGCTCCATTTTCCCTTTATCTTGCAGAACGCATTTTCGTACTTTTCATAAATGCTTTTACTTTTTAGATAGTTCTCTAAAAACTCAAAAGCATATAGTACATCATCAATGTTTTTCTTTAATTTATCATATCCTCCACTAGTACTGGTTGATGCCTCTTCATTAGCAACATAAAAATATGTATCGGCATCACACCATACATAATGAGATGCATTCGTACTCAAAATCAGGCCGTACATCATATCTTCCAGCATAATATGATGTCCCTCTACCCTGCAAAAATCGGAATAGCACTTTTCCCAAAGTCGACGCTTATACAACTTTCCACAAACAAACCATAAAACGGAAACTTCGCCCTCTGACAGGAAAAAATTATTTAGAATATCTTTATTTTTCAAGTCCAATCCCCTAACAGCCTGTAAACCATGAGTCCTTTTTCCTTTATACCCCGTTTTGCTAATCACTTTAACAAATTCAGAAATTATTACATCTGCATTTGTTTCCGCAGCTTTTTTTTGAAGTAATCTAAAATAATCAATTCCTACATAATCATCACTATCAACAGTGGCAATAAAATCTCCTACAGAATATTCATATCCCGTAAGTCTTGCCTGAAACAATCCCTTATTTTCTAAATGTCTGATATAACGAATTGGACAATGGCTTCCTGTGATACAATAAGAATCTTTTCTGAAATCAAGTTCTACGTGATCTGCAAAATCTATATTAATTGTGTCCGAAACAAAAATAAATTTTCCTCTTTCGGTTCTTTTATATACTTTTTTATTCAAAAATTCTGCATTACCAATTAGGATATCTTGCGCAACATTATTTATTAAATGATAATATTCGTCAAATATATTATCACTTTCTATTTCAAGAATTATTTTAGTATATTTCCCTAATTTATTTATTGCTAATTCAATACATTTAATACTTCGTTCATGCACATTGGTTTTACAATTTTTATTTGCAACTCTAAATATTCGATCTTCTGAATTGTCAATACTTCCATCATTGACAACCAAAATCTCAATATTGTTATATGTTTGATACAAAATGCTATTCAAACAGTTTTCCACATATTTCTCTGTACCATACACCGGAACAATTACTGATATTTTTTCTCTCTTTTTCACTAATATTCTCCCTTTTAGTATGCTAATTATGCTACCCGTAACACATCCTTCTACCCATTCATCCTCCGATAAGCCTCACAAACCACCCTCGGCTCCCCCTTCATCTTCAGCTCCCCTTTCTCGATCCAGATGCAGCGTGAGCAGTTCTCCAGAATGGTCTGCATACTGTGGCTCACTAACAGTACGGTGCTGCCGCCGTGTATCATCTGCTTGATCCGCTCAAGGCTCTTCTTCCGGAAAAACTCATCCCCGACGCTTAAAACCTCGTCCAGAATCAGGATGTCAGCCGCATCCTGCGCCGTCGCAATAGCAAACGCCAGACGGCTCACCATGCCGCTCGAAAAAGTTTTTACTTTTTCGTCCATAAACTCCTGCAATTCCGCAAATGCCACAATCTCGTCATAGTGGGTTTCCAGAAAATGCCGGCTGTACCCGATGATGGAACCGTTCAAAAAGACGTTTTCTCTCGCGGTCAGTTCCATGTCAAATCCGGTGCCGAGCGTCAGAAGCTGTACGCGTTTACCGTCCGCGATCTCCACACATCCTTCGGTAGGCGCGAGCGCGCCGGATACGATCTTTAACAGGGTGGACTTACCGGAACCGTTCGTGCCGATGATACCGATCACTTCGCCCTTATAGACATTGAAGGATATGTGATACAGCGCGTAAAGCCTGCGGTAATTCACTTCCCTTTTGAGCCACTGTATGATATATTCTTTGAGGCCTGACGGGTTGACCGAGGCCAGCAAAAACTCCATCGTTACGTCGCAGACGCGGATAACAGGCCGTCCCAGATTCCACTCCAGATCCCATTCCGGATCCCAATCCGTCCTTCTCCTGCGTTTTGCGATCGCGGCCCTGACTCGTACGGCCTCCTGCGGATCATCGGGATAAATGAACTTATATTCCGGTTCAAAATCATCCGGTTTTAAATGTCCTAAGCGCTTCCACTCTCTGCGCTTTTTGATTATCCGGATCAGCCTGAACAGATTCCACGCCGCCACATCCAAGATCAGGATCAGCAGGATCACTGCCACAAAAAAGACAAAGTAAACATTAAATATCAGATCCTTCATCGTCCGACTGCTTCCTTCGTTATGTATTTCAGATTTTCTGCATCACTTGATTCCCCTTGGAACGGAAAATATAATATCCTACGGCAAGACTTGTGAAGCTCCATCCGATCAGCCTGATCCATATCATAACGTCCGGCACTTTACCCTCCATCACACACGTCCTCGCAAATGCGATCACGATATAAATAGGATTATATCCGACAAAGGTCTGCATAGCCTCTGGCAGCTTTGAGACCGGATAAAAAAGGGCCGACAGGTACATCCACAATGTCAGAAACACGGAATACAGCCACTTCACATCCTCAAAAAAGATATAAGCCACGGACAGGATATACCCTACCCCTGTGGAGATTGCCAGCATAAAGAGGACTGCTGCCGGAAACAGCAGCATAGCGGCGCTTAATCTGACCCGAAACACTGCCAGCATCACGACATACGCGACACAGGTATAACCAAAATTCGCAAGCGCCGTATAGATTCTGGACAGCACAAAGGTCTGTCTGGGAAGTCTGGTCCTGACAAGCAGGCTCCTGTTATCCGAAAGCGCTGTCATAGCGGACTGTGTCGCCGTACTGAACAGGGTCCAAAAAATCTGTCCCGTCAAGAAATAAATCGGAAAATTGTCTATAGAGCGCCGAAACATTGTTGAAAAAACCAGTGAGATGACCACCATGTGCAAAAGCGGATTTAATACGCTCCATATGATGCCCAGCGAACTTCCGGCATATCTGCGCTTGATCTCTCTGGCCGTCAATTCGTTGATCACAAAGAGATACTGTTTGAAATTTGCCTTCATCTACAGACTGCCTTTCTCAAATACGAAAGCCCTTTATGCAACCGCTCCTGCCTGATATACTTTCGCACGTTTTTCCCCAGCCTCACAATGCTTCCTTCCATCCATGCACTTTCCGGTAAAACGCCGTCTTTGATTCCCGTCTTAACCAGCAGTCTATGGAAGACGCCAAGTTTCTTAAGGTCGTCTTCCCGCCACACTGCCGCCACCGGCTGTAATGCTTCCTCCGATATCCGGTCGCTGAACAGCAGGCTGCCAAATGCTTTCGCCTCCGCTCTCGTCGGATTTCCCATCATGGGCTGCAGCAATCTCCCTGCCATGCAAAGGGATGTCCTGCGCGTTTGTCGCACACTGCCGGAGCCGGCTCTGCATTCTTCGTGCAGATAAGCTTCCACATACGTCAAAAGTAGTTCTGAAAAGCGCTCCATGGTATCTGCGTTGGGATTTCCCCCACTGCTTTCTATCGCTTCAAAACGCGTCTCCTCTCCCATAACCGGCCGATAGCCGTAAGCCATGCCCGCCGGCGAGGAACACACCGCCTCTAACAGGCAGTTGGAAAAGCGGAGCTTTCGTCTGATATTCTTTTCTCCAAAATAAAAATGCCGATACTGCTTTGCCGCAGTTCCCTTCGGCCTTTCATAAAGTCCGAAATAATATCCCTGCAGCCGGACCGGCTTTCCTGCCGCATAGGACAATAGCCGCTGCAGGCCAAGCTGCAGGCTGCCGATCCATCCGCTGTCCACCAGCGCGTAAGGAACCTCGTCAAGCAATCCCTCCTGCCTAAAATAGGCTATCGCATGATCATCAGCGCTGCTAACCGCCAGTCTGGATATCTTAAGATATCTGATGTCGATATCTGAATTTCTCTCTTTCGCCAGCCGCCGCGCTGCCAGATACATCAGATAGCCGTCCCGCGAAAGGAAATAAAGTCGCTTCTTCCCTTCCCTGCGCGCTTTTTCCAAGACCCATTCCACAAATGCTGTCAAGACCGGCGCATACACATGCAGAAACACTTCATCCCGCACGTCCAAAAGCGTCTTCGTCTGCCTGCCGGCCTCCTCTTTCCGCTTCTCACAAAGCTGTCTCATGCACCCGGCTGCCGCCCGCATATGCAAGGGGTTTTTCTGTAAAACAGCCCTGTAATACGCGAGCCTTTTCCGGTATTGTTCCTGCTCTCTCAAGCTCTTTCCTCTCCGGCATTGGAAGCCGTCTCTCCTCTTCTGTTTTTCTGACCAGACTGCCTTCCATGCGTTTGATCGTCTCCAGAATGCCGGCCGGAATCAGGCACGCCACCAGCGGACGCAGCACGTACATCCACCCGACCGGAAACAGCACGCCTATTTTTTTAAAATTCCGATAGCGGATCTTTGCCTCATTGATACGAAACCGCACTTTCCGTTTCCTATAGGACGCTTTCGTCTCCCGGTAACAGAAGAGTTTTTCTTTCAGGTTATAACCCTGCTGCCCCAGCCCCGCCAAATGCAGAAAAATCTCATAATCCTCACAGTGCAGCGTCTCCTCCGACGCCAGATATCCCACATTCTCATCAAACAGCGAAGCGCGAAACATAACGGACGGATGGATGTAAGGCGAATAGCGAAAATAATCCCTGATTTCAGGGACCTTAGGCATCAGCCTGCTCCCCCACACACCCTGCTCGTCAAACAAATCCGCATCGGTGCCGCACCACCCGTAATCCTGATGCGACTCTAAAAACGCCACCTGCTTTTCCAACCGCTGCGGCTTGGAAATATCGTCCGCGTCCATGCGGGCGATGTATTTTCCTTTGGCCAGACGGATACAGGCATTCAGGGAGTATGCAAGTCCCCTGTTTTCTTCCTTTCCCGCCAAGACGATCCTCTCATCTATGCCCGCCAGCTTTCGGAGCGATCTTGCCGCATCCGGATGGGAACCGTCGTCCCATATGATAAACTCAAGATTCGTATAGGTCTGGTGCAGGATGGAATCGACCGCTTCCTGCAGTATCGTTTCATCCCACTGATTAAATACTCCCATAATGACAGAAACAAGCGGCTGTCCCATGTTGTTCTCCATTCTCTCCCGTACCTTTAAGCCCTGACTTTTTTCTGACTGTGGTCCCCTTTTGTCTCTACGGCCGCCAGCGCTATGCGATACACTTCCCGCATCGTCTTTTCCACTTCCTGCGTGGTAAATTTCATTGCCGAAGTCCTGCAGTTTTGCGCCATTTGCTCCCGCAGTATTTTATCCCGGTACAACCGGTCGATCGCTTCCGCAAACGCCGGCACGCTGTCCGCCTTGCAGACAATCGCGTTTTTGCCTTCCAGTGCATATTCTCTGGTGCCGCGGTTGTCAGCCACCACAAGCGGAACGCCGCATAACAGCGCCTCTACCGCCGCCACCCCGAAGCCTTCCCGATAGGAAGGAAAGGCAAAACAATCCGCCGTCTGCAAGACTTCTTCCATATCGGTGCGAAACCCTAAAAGCCGGACTCTTTTTCCCAGCTTTTTCACCCTGATCTGCTCCCGCAGATAACTTTCCCGGTAACCCTTTCCGCAGATGCTGTAATAGATATCCTGCTGCGGCAGGGTGCTTACTGCCTCGATGATCGTCTTTTGATTCTTATTGTCGTTTAGTTCCGCCGCCGTCACGATATGAAACGCGTCCTGCGGAATATGTAATTCTCTTCTCTTTTGCGCCCCGCTGTCTCTTCTGGCAAAACGATCCTTATCAACGCCAACGCTGTGGATCTGCCATACACCGCCTCCCCTGCGGATCGGAAGTTTCTGCGCCCTCTGATAGTCTTCTTGATTGATGGTCACGATGATATCCGTTATGCGAGCAAGCAGTCGTTCCGCCGGATAGAACAACAGCCAGTTTTTAAGCGGCGCACCCTTATAAAAATGAAATCCATGCGCCGTATAGATGACATAGGGCTTCCTCCTGCCCAGATACGCCGCGACGCGCCCAACCGCCCCGCCCATCGGATTGTGACAATGAATGACATCAATGTCATTTTCCCGTATGATGCGGAGCAGCTGTCTGACTGCACGCAGATTTTTAACGATCCTAAACGGGCTTTTCTCCACATCGATCTGATGCAGCCGGATGCCCCCACGCTTTAGTTCTTCTTTGTCAAAGACATAGACCGGATTCTTAAAATTTGACGCATAATGTACTTCGCATCCCGCCGTCTGCAGCAGCCTGACATGATTGCTCTCAAACTGCGGCAAAAAACCGCTGATCGTCGTTACAAACAATACCTTTTTCATAAAGAAACGCTTTTCAGGATTTCTGCGCCAAGTATTTTTTCCCGCTCACTGTCATACCGACCACGCTGATCACAAGAATCACGCCCGCCACCGGTACGGAAGCTCCCGTCTTGGGAGACTGGGAAACGCCTGTCACGTCCAGCTTTACGACCGCGATCGGAGAAAGGCTCGCGCTGGCGAAAGTCACGGAACCGTTTGCCACCCCTCTGGGCGCGATGGTCTCCCAACTGCTGCCCGTATAGTGCAGGATGACCACCGTATCTCCCTGTACCACATTCGCCACGTTGACGGTCACCACATAGTTTCCGCTGGCATCCTTGGTAGCGCCCGAAGTTTTTACTTCTACCAGCGTAAGGATCGACGCCTTCACCTGCTTGCCGGAATCTCCTGCCGCCTGCGAAAGGGTGGTGTTCCCAAGCTTCTGCGCGATCGCCGCCACATTATTCAAAATAGCGTTCTGCACCGCGACCGCCGCAGCCTTTACCGTCGTAGCGGACACCTCGGACACGCTGAACCCGTAGGACACCGAAGTATTGTTCAGATACGCCTTCGGCGTCATGGTAGGCTCCACAGCCGTCAATGCCTTCTGCGTGCTGACGGGCGCCTCCGTCGTGGCTACCGTCGGGCTTGCCGCAAGTGCGGTCATCGATCCCATCATCAGAACCGATACCGCCATCAATACTGCTAAAAACTTTCTCTTCATCTCCAATCCTCCTTGTCGTTCATCCTTCTTTTTTCTGCTATACCAAAAGAGCGAAACTGCGTTCCGTTCCAAGATATCAATCTGGCTGCCGCCTTCATTCCGCCGGCTCATAAAACACTTTCATGATCAGTTCCTGCAGAGCGTCTTCATCCACATAAAATTCCTCAAACTGATTCCCCTGTATAACTTCTCCCTGCAGGGAATACAGGTTTTTCACATTAAAATCATAATGTAAATACTCCGTAGCCATATAAGTAAACTTGTTCAGATCGACATTGGTGACGGTGTACTTGACCGCCGTCTGATACAGCTTGAGCGCCACGCGCACATCCTTGACCGACCGGTTCTTGGCCTGCGCCGCAAACGTCGTCAGATACTGTTTCTGTCTCTGTAAGCGCAGCTCGTTGGAATTAAACACATTTTCATTTCTCAGACGCACATACCAGTAGGCCTTTTCTCCGCTCAGCGTTACCGTCTCTCCCTGATGAAGGTCCATATTGTATTCGGGATAGATGATATCGTCAAGCACCTCTACCGTAATGCCGCCCAACACGTCGTTTAATTCCGGAATCGCATCCATACTGACCGCCGCATACACATGGATCGGAATGCCGTGAAACATACGGGACACCGCCTTTACCTGCCGCAGGCAGCTAACTTCCCCGCCGTCTCCGTAGCCGTGCTGCAGGGCGATCTGCTTAGTGTAAATGCCCTGATAGTTACCTTCTTCGTCAAAGACATCCACATCCGCCATCGCATTTCTGTTGATCGCTATTACGGAAATATTCTTCTTATGCGGGTTGATGACTAACAAAAACAGCGCGTCCGCCTGACCGCCTGTGTATCCGCCCGTTTCTTCCGCAGTCCAGCTCTGGCCCCCGACTCTTGTCACGGTTTCCTTATCGATCCCCATGACGAGCGCTGTGACCAGATCCTCATTCAGGACATAACCGGTTTCCCGAAACAGCGTTTCGCTTTTCTTTCCCTCATCCTCCTTTGCGCTCTGCAAAGCCTCTCCCGTCTCCGTAACAGCAACGGACAGGGCGGCTTTTCCCACCATGCGCATCCCTTCCATACTTCCTATGATCATCAGAAAAACCGCAAAAACAGTGATCAGGGTAAATGTCCCAAACCCGATTTTCTTTTTTTTGACCACCAATTTCCTGTCTATCATTGTCCTGTTTGCCCTTTTTCGCTCACCAAAACCCCTGTCACAAGATAACGTCTTGCAGCGTCATGATCCGCCGTACAGGTGGACAGCGTGATGATCCGATCCGCTGTCGTCACCTCTACATCCTGTCTGATATTGCCCGCTGCCTGCCTGATCTGTTTCAGATAGTCCTCATAGACATAC
Organism: Lachnospiraceae bacterium UBA7196; assembly: GCA_002490835.1. Lineage (GTDB taxonomy): Bacteria > Bacillota > Clostridia > Lachnospirales > Lachnospiraceae > UBA3282. The sequence continues at coordinate 209,943 of DKUU01000021.1, forward strand.
TCGTTGGTATAGTCAAAATTATCCAAAAGATGAATCGCGCTGAATTCATAGGCTGCAAAGATCCGGTACGTCAATACAGCGTCTTCGGTATAAATGTAGATATCATGCTCCTTTTGAAACAATTCCGCATCCTCAAAATTATGCAGCGTGGAAAACATGGTCTTGTCTTTGAGATTATGACCGTAAAGTACGGTATGGAGATCCGAAAAATCCCTGTTATTAAAGTTTTCCGTATAAATACAGCCGGGATATCCTTTCGACCCGTCCAAATTGTGATTTAAGTAGTAGCTGTTGTCCGTCGGATGCTGTACGACAGGATAATCAACGCCCGTATCCGGCACATAGATCCATGCGTAGATATCCGGATTTTTGCTGTGCAGCGCTTCCCAGTCCAGCGTTTTGTCCGGCGTCTGAACCGCCGCAGTTTCCTGCTTTGCCCCCACCAAAGAAGCGTCCGGTTTCTGGCCCGCTTCCGCTTTCATCTCCTGACTCTGCTGCCCTGTGCGCACGTCCGTCACCGGCGGCAGCTTGTTCGCTTCTGCCTGCCCTGCGCTGCCTGCCTGTGTCATACTCTCTGTTTTCGCTATGTTCTCTGCCTGCGTTGTATTCTGCGCCTGCACAGTGTGATCCGCTTCCGCTGTACTTTCCGCTTGTCCGCCATTTCCTGTCTGAACCAACTGCCCTGTTTCCGTCATCTGCGCATCATAAACGAGTTCCACAGCGTCCTCCTGCACGTCGGCATTTGCTTCGCTCTGCAATTCTTTAAAACTAACATTGGCCGTCTGCCTCCCTATATGCTGCCAAAGCAATGCCGCCACGGATAGGATCATGACCACAAAACACACCCAAAATAAAACAAACCATATCCCGGACGCTTTTCCCCCCTGCTTCATGCTGCCTTTCCTCCAATCGATATCGTTCCCGCTTCGCTTCTACCGCTATGTATCATATTTATTGTTCTTCGGAGATTTTCATAATCTGCGAAATTTTGACCACGCATTTTAGTCGCTCAAATTCTTTCCTTCCTTATAACGATCATAAACGAGTGACAGGTTATTCAAATGTCTGCGCTTGGTATCTATCGCCGGATGCACGTACCGATTGAGGGTGATATGAACGCTCGAATGCCCCAGAATCTCGCTGAGACTTTTGATATCGGCACCGCTGTTGATACAGTTTGTCGCAAATGTATGGCGTAAAATATGAAAATTATGCCTTGCGATCCCTGCCTCCAAAAGTATTTTTTGAAACCGGTACTGATAGGTCCTCGGTTCCGTGGGCGCATTACCGGATATCACGTACTCCGCCGGCTGCTTCATGGAAAGCAGATGCGGCATGATATTGTCCGGAATCGGAATCTCTCTCTTAGAAAAGATACTCTTGGGCGTATCTTCCCAAAGGATCGTTTTGGTCGAATGCTGATCGATCGCAATCCGCTGTACCGTTCGGTTTACATAAAGTACCTTTCCGTGTAAATCGATATCGCTCCATTTCAGGGCACAGATTTCTCCCAGACGCAGGCCGGTTGACAGGCAAAGCAAAATGCCAAGATTTTTTCTGTCCATATCTTTATATAACTTTTGCAGCAGGCAAATTTGTTCCGACTGGGTCAGCGCATTGACCGGTTTTACGGTTTTCGGTCTTCTTGGCATATCATACAGACCGATATTCACATGGTAAGCTGCATTGCAAAACTGTAAAATCTGATTTAATACGCAGTAAATACTTTTTATCAGGCTGTCCGAAAACTTCTTATCCTGAAAACAAAATTTTTCCCGTAAGAGCATGTCGTCATATCCGGACATTTCTGCCAAAGATATTCCTTTTAGTTTCGCGGCAAGATGATTCTCATAAATCCTGCGGTATTTGATATAGGTGCTGCGCTTTTTGGAAACCGCTGTCCTGATAAGCCACTCCCTTGCAATTTCTTCTAATAAAATATTGTTTTCCTCATACAGAACAACAGTTTCCTTCGATTGCTTTTGTAAATTGTATTTTATTTCCGCCAATTTTGCCTTGACTTCCGCATAAGTTTTTGCATAGACCGATCTGTCTTTTTGTTTCCCTGTGACAGGATCCTTTACGCGGAATCTACCCTCCCATCTTCCGTCCGGACGTTTTCTGATGTTTTCTCCTCTTTTCGACATTTCAATTTCCTCCTTTTGACCATTATTTTGACCCATTAATACGTATATTATGACATCAAAAAAGCAAAAAGCCCCCGGATATGGGCTTTTGCATAGACACAGATTTGATGAACCTCCATTTTTCTACCCGCTAAAGATTTTTGCTTTCATCGTTTGAATTGCCTATAGAATTAAGGTTTTCCGTATTTTGTGTTGACATAAGTCGAATTATCATATAAAATATTTTTCGAGTAGACAAATCGTAGTTTATAAGGCAGATTTTACTGCAGAAACTCATATTTCGGTCAAAATTTCGCAGATTATGAAAATCCACGAAATTTTGGCCGATTCTCATGTATCGCTTTCTCTTTTTTCACTAATCCATCTTAAATTACATTTGATTTATGTACAGTTAATTTCTTTTCCATATATTACCATATTTTATGCACTTTGTTTATTTCGACTCATTCCTTCCTTAAATATTGTACAGTAAAGAAAAATACCCCTGTTACCATTTACTATCAGAGAAAAGAGGTTCTTATGGAATTTGGTGAATTTCTGGCTGAACTGCGCAAAGAAAAGGGCTGCCTGCAAAAAGAGGTGGCCGCATATCTAAACATGACTGTCGCTACGATTTCCAATTATGAAAAGGGCGTACACTCTCCCGATCTCAACACCCTGATCAAACTGGCTGATTTTTTCAACGTATCTACTGACTATCTCCTGCAAAGGACAAAATATAAAGCCAACATCGACTCTTTAAACAAGGAGTTATCCGCCGACTATACAGTTGGTGACCTGATGAACACCACGCTGGAGCTGGATCATCATAATATCAATGCGCTGCTCGATTACTATGAGCTTTTATCGCTGCGCAATTCGTTTAACCGGGTGAAATAGAGTAACGCATTTTCCTATATAACTTTGTGATATTATGTTATGATCTTCCTACCACCGTTTTGCGGTCCAAAACGAAAACAAATCATCTTTCGTCAGGCTGGCCATCGCATCACCCGATACGGAAGATGATCTGTTTAAGGGATTATTGCTCTAAAAGAGCCTGTTGAAAGAAAATATAAGGAATTATTTTGTAGAAAGCGGATAGTTTATGTGCTACTGCTATTTGTCTGCCTTTTCCTTCTCTTTCTTCTCCTCTTCTTTCTTTTCCTTCTCCGCCTTCTCCTGTTCCCGCTTGTCAATCGCCTGCTGTATGGTATCCTTTGTCTTATCCTTATCCGTTTTCTGATCCCCTACCTTTTTGTCCACCGCACCCGACAGCCAGTTTGACAGGGTATCGGAATAATTACCGTTCCTGGTGTAGGTCCCCTTCGCCTTCGCTTCCGCAGCCGCGCCGGATGCCGCCCGGCTGATGCTTCCCGCCTTTTGGGATACCTTGTCTGCAAAGGAGCCATGACCCGAAAACATGGATTTCAGGGTATTGATATTGGCTTTTTTCAAGTCCTCCTCGTCCACTTCCAGCTTATTGCCCTTGCCGATGTTAAGGCCGATCTTCGAAAGGAGCTTCTGTGTTTTTTCCGTCGTATCCGTCATCCAGACCGCATTTTGAAGTATCTTTTTGTTATCAAGACTCCCTGTCTGCTCCACCACGGCGTTGTAATCATCAACAAAAGACTTTACCGCTTTCGTAATCGCATCCCGGTCATAATCTTCTACCTCGGTCTCTTCCCCTGTTTTCTCATCCTTTTTCGTATACTTTTTCTTTTCCCAAAGGGAAGCATCGCTCAGGGCATCCGCAGACTTTTTCAGGGCATCCGCGCTAGATTTCGTTATCGTCAGTTTCTGCGCGGTATCACCCGACACGGACGCTTTTTCCGCCTCCTGTTTGGCACAGTAAGCCTTCATCATTTTTCTATAGCTTCCGTTTTTGATCGAAGCATAGTCCGAGAGCATACTGCCGCTGCCATTAACGCCCCCGCCAAACAGGGCGGAAACATCGTAACCGGAATTAGAATTTACATAGTCTTTCATATAATCGTTTGCCATTTTCTCTGCCTCCTTTTTTGCGGTTCCTTTTAGACCTGTTTTTGCTTTTCATTACCTGTTTCGGAAACTGTTTTTACAAACTAAACCAAAATGCTATGAAAGACCCTTTTTCTGCTGTAAAGGGGAAGAAAGGGCTTGAAAAAAACTCTTGTTTGCTCGTGCAAAAAATGGTAGAATATAGATAAATATAGTAACTGGGAAGATTACATCATCCTTTATTGGGGGAAGGAGATGATTTTATGGGTATTGGGGGAATCGGCGGTATCTCTTCCGCTAACAGTATGTCGTCCATGCAGATCTCTTCATCTGACCTAAAAGATCAGAAGAGCAAAAACCTGCAAAACGATATAACAGACGTACAGCGGCAGATACAGAAGCTATCTTCCGACGAAGAGCTTACCGTCACGGAAAAGGCGGAAGAAAAAAAGAAACTCCAGCAGGAGAAATCCGATCTTTCCACGAAACTGAAACTACATCAGGATGAGCTTCAAAAATCACAAAAAAGAGAAATCAAACTGGCGGAACTTCAGGAAGACAGAAAACCGGAAAAAGAGGAAGAATCCGAAAACAATGTAAAGGCAGCAGACACAGCCTCCTCTTCCGATACAGCGAACGAAAAGAAACTGCCCGCCGATGACCGGCACGCTATGCAGCCGGGTACCGTCATCACGCAAAACAGCGATGGCACAGTTATCTTGAAAGAAGTCCTGAATCAATCTGCAGCCGGTAATCCCGCCATGCAGAATCAACAGTCCGCGGCTTCCAAAGAAACTCCGGCCGCTGAAAAGGAAAAAAAGGCCGTCGATAACGACGCCTCTGTTGAAAAAGAAAAGCAGTCTGCAGAAAACGAACCGGAATCCAAAACCGGCCTTACCGAAAAGGAAGTACGGGCAATGGCATCCGCGGACTCTTCCATGCAGCGTGCGGACCGTCAGGGAGCGCTTGTGACCAAGACGACCGACGAAATCGCCGTATTGCGGGGTGAGATCAAACAGGATTCCCTGCGCGAAGAAGATACGGAAGGGAAGCGGGCCGAACTAAGAGACATGCAAAAACAGAGAACGCGGGAAATGGCCTTCCAGTTCTCCATGCTTGGCGAAGCGGATCAGGCGATGCAGTCCATGACGGATACGAACGGGACCGTTGCGCAGGCCGGCGCGGAAAGGACTTTTCAGGTCAGCGGCATAAACGCGGCACAGGAAGATCAGACGTCTCAGCACGGATTTCAGGTTTCCATCGCATAACACAAGAGGCTGCTTTATCAGCGGCCTCTTTTTTATTACCCTTTTAATATACACTATTTCCCTATTAAATTTACCGGTGGTCGATATAAGTAAAATCGCTAAAATCTGTCCATCCCCCGACCGCCTCTTCCTCATTGTAAGAAAAGATTCCGATCCGCGCGCCCACAAACAGCGAAAGCGAAAAGAACATCGGCAGACCGTCTCCCAGCGCCACATAAGTTTCTCCGTCAAAGCTGTAGGAAAAGCGGGCCGTCTCCTCTCCCTTCCCCCACTCGCCGAAATCGAAATCAACTTTCAGCCAAACGGTATTTGTCTGCAAAGAAACGGTCTTCTCCTTGATCGTATACCAGTTTTTCAAATTCGGAAGCCCTTCCCTGCACACCACCTCAAATGGCGCTCTCTCACCGTCACGATACCGCTGCACCAGCTCCTTTACCCCGCCTTTTTGCCGGACGCCGATCTGCCCGTATCGTTCCAGCATCACGCAAAGTCCCGCGTAATCTCCGTCCTTCATGCCGTCACAGGAAAGTTTAACCGTAAACGCGCTGTAGGGCGCCCGCGTCCTCTGCGTGAGCGTATTCTCCGCTTCAAACAGCTCCTGCACGGGTCCTCTGCTTTCCAGACGCAGAAAGCCCGGCTGCTTCGTAAACGACCACGCCTCATGATTCGGCGCGTGGTTCCACTGCCATACCTTATTTAAAACATTTTCCCGATGATCGAAGCTGTCGCTTTGGATCACGTCTTCCGTACCCTGTTCCGCAAACGGCGCTTCAAAGCTTTCCGGCACCTTACCGCTGGTCCCTAAGACCGGCCAGCCGTCTTCCCATTTCACGGGCATCAGAAACGGCACCCTGCCGACCGCGCCGCAGTCCTGAAACAGCATCGCGTACCAATTGCCGTCGGCATCGTCAAACAATGGCCCCTGCGCGATCCCGCAGCCTGCTATCTCCCCGTCGTCCTCCATAACGATCCTGCGCTCATATACGCCGGAAAGGTCAGACAGACGATAACATACCTCCCGTCTGATCCCTCTCTTTTGTGGCGTATCGATCGGCCATTCAATAAAGAAAAGATATATTTGCCCGTCCCTGACATAGGCCCGACACCCCTCACAGCGCAGCCGCATCCCCTCTTTCGGCGCAGATAAAAGCAGTCTGTCGGAACCTTCCACAGTGCCGGAGAAATCATCTTTCAGCTCCACGATGCGGATATCCCCGTTCCCGTAGACCAGATATACCTTATCTTCATAGCAGAGAAAGGACATGTCATGATAAACCGCCGGCAGTTCCACCCTCTCCCAGTCGCTCTTTTCGATATCATCCGTGGAAAACAGGTAGGTCTTTCCCATATCATGACAGACAAAGCATGCGTAAAACCGCCCTTTATACTGCATCAGGCTGGTCGCCCACTGCCCCTTTCCATAAGCATGCCTGCCGTTTCTTAAATGATAGGTATCATTATCTTCTATTTGACTGCAAACATAGGATACGATCTGCCAATGCTGCAAGTCATTGGATTTAAGGATGGGCACCGCAGGCATATAAAACATGGTCGTTGATACCATATAAAAGGCATCGCCCGCACGAAGCACATCAGGATCAGGCATATCTGCCAAAAACAACGGGTTTTCAATCTTCATAAATAATCTCCTATTTTACAAACTGCCAAGTCTCGATCTGGTAATTCTCACCGGCAAAGACAAAATACAGGTCATGTACACCCTCCGCCTTTTCGGAAAGTTCGGCGCTGCGTTCTGTAAAGTCCTCCGTCAGCTCATCCATGGAAAGGTATCCCAGCACGGTCCCTTCCGGACTGTCCAGACAAATCCTGACTGCTCCCGCCGCCTGTTCGTCCTTTTTATTTCTGACGGTCATGGTCACCGATGCCGGAGATCCCGATCCGAAATCCACACCCTGCACCTTGATGAACGCGCCGCTTTCGATATCTCCCAGCGCCATATTGCCGCTGCCGCAGTCCTTGGTCACCTCATCCGCAGGCACCGTGCCCACGCCGCTCATGAGCGCACAGGCAGCCGCGCGGTTTACCGCGTAAGGGTCCACATACCGTAACTGCTCCCTGCCTTTCAAGGTCTGTTTGATCTCGCCGATCGTGCCGTCCTCCTGCATGGTGAAGGGATCGATGTGCGTACAGCGATAGCCTTTTTCCACGCCCATCGCCTTTTCCAAGACTCTGGTATGGTAAGTGATGTACCACTGATCGCGGAAACGGAACACACAGTGATGGTTATTGCCGCCCAAGCCAAAGGTGCTGCCCGGATTTTTCAAGATTCGCTCCTTATAGGTAAAAGGCCCCATCGGGCTGTCGCTTTCCATACTGATGATCTCGCCGCTCTCAAACCCGTACTTCTCCGTACCTGCCGCATCGACCTGAAAATTGGAACAGTAGGTATAATAGTATTTTTCTCCCGCCTTGTGGATGCCGGAGTCTTCGAAGAGATAGGGCGAATTCAGTCTTTTCGGCTCTCCGACGATACTGATCATATCCTCGCCCAGCTCCACCACGCGCGCCGTACCCGGATCGTCGGCCTTCCCTTCCGGAACGCCGCCGCCAAAGTAAAGATATGCTTTACCGTCGTCGTCCATCAGCACCGCCGGGTCGAACAGCCAAAGCACATCCGCGCATTCGGGCGTCTCCCGACTGATCAATGCCTTGCCCAGAGGGTCTTCAAAAGGCCCTGTCGGGCTGTCAGCCTGCAATACCCCGATGCCGCCGCCATTGTCAGCAAAATACAAGAAAAATTTCGGTTTGCCGTCTATCTCTTTCCATGCTGCCGCCGGTGCCCATGAATTTTTCGCCCACGTTGCCGCCCCCTGCTTCGATGCTGCTTTGATCGAGCCGTGGTCTGTAAAGTTTACCATATCATCCGTGGAGATCACATTGATCTGATTGATCTTGCTGTAAGTATTTTCCTCCACTTTCTTATATGCACCATACTCAAAGGCATCCGCCGTCATATAGATGTACACGCGGTCCCCATACACCAGTGCATACGGATCAGCTCCAAACCGCTGCGTCATCAGCGGATTCGTATCCTCCAGTCCCTTATAATGTTCCGCTAACTGTAATCCCTCAAAATAACCCATCGCTTCCTCCTGTTTTTCCTGTTCCGTTTGTTCTGTCGCTTCTGTTTGCTCCGACTGTTCCGTTTGTTCTAATTGTTCCTGTGACTGCGCCTGCTGTTCTAACTGCGCCTGCTGTTCTGACTGTTCCTGTCGCTGTCCGGCCTGCTCCGCCGGTGCCTCCCCTGTCTGCGCAACCGGCGTCGCCGCCCCGTTGCCACACCCGCACAGGATAACCATCTGCGCCGCAGCCACAACTCCCAGCATCTTTTTCACACATTTCCTGTTCATCTTGTACCTCTATTCTATTAAGTGATTGCGAAACTCCCCACAACTCTACGCTGATTGTGCGAATAGTATAATCATAAGCAGACCCTTGGAGAACGTTGGCACTTGGCGAGGTATTGAGTTGCCCTTGCAACTCACGAGCCTAGTACCATTACGTTCGACGGAGCGAAAGCGCGTCTGCGTTGATTATGCTATCCGCACAATCTCTGTACACATGAAAGAGTTTCGCCCTCCCTACCTAACAACCCGTTCATATTCATACCCGCGATCAGCCCTCACCTCGCCCGGCCTCACCTCGAAATACACCACCGCATTCTTCTCAAGCTCCAGCTTCACGCTAAGCTGCCCGTCCTCCGCTTCCTTGCGCTTCGTCCTGATAAGGGGCTTTGCCGCCTCCACCAGCAGCTTTCTTAGCTCCTCCGACAGATAGGCCGGCTCGCCGAGATCATGCCATACCTTGAGCGGATTGCAGGTCTTTTCATCGACCGTCTTGGTCAACAGGCAGTAGCCGCCGTTTGCAGGCAGGGAAATTTTAAGCTTCCTCGCCGATTTTTTCGCCGCTTTCTTTGCCTCCTTGTCCGCATCCTTCTCCGTATTCCGGTCTGCAACTTTTTCTTCTGACGCGCTCTTAGCATGTTCGACAATATTCCATGCCACGCCGCGATAGCTTCCGTCCTCACGCTTCATCAGCACTACATTGTCGTCCTTATAGACGCATGTACCGCCGCCCTCTTTTAACTTCTTGAAAAAGGCAAATGTCCAGAAAGTCGGCTTAGGAATACAGCCATTCGCCACCAGACCGAAGCCGCCGTGGAAGGGCGTAAACGGCACCCCCGTCTCCTCAAACACATCCCCAAAAGTCCAGTAGGAATAAGACTCATTCACATCCCCCAGACGGGATAACTGCAGGGCGATCGCCGCCGCATTCAGGTTCGTATCATGGATCACACCTTTCGGTGTGTAGGAGGTATTAAACTCCGTAATGTGTATCGGCAATCCCTTATACTCCTCAAAGCTGTCGATGATATCCCGCGTCGTCTTTAAGTTCGCAAACCCATCCTCCGCCGGGATCAACTCAGAGTACGCATAATGCCCGATCTCTGTAGGCATACCAATGGTGTAATGATGTCTGGTCACAGCATCGATCGCCAGCTTATTTTCGCGGCAGTATTCCAAAAAGGCCTGCATCCACTCCGCATCCCTGACTCCACAGATTGCCGGGCCTCCTACCTGAAACCGCTTGTCTACCGCTTTGACTGCATCGAAGGTCTTGTGGAAGAGCTTAAAGTACTCCGGCATATCCGCATTTTCCCAAAACCCCGGCAGATTCGGCTCGTTCCATACCTCGATCGGCCACTTCACCACTTCGTCCGCCCCATACCGCTCCATCAGATGCGTAAGCAGCGCCTGTACCATCTGACACCACGCGTCGTAATCCGCGGGCGGCGTGGTGTTCCCCTTCCAGTAAAAGAGCGTCTGTGTGCCTCTCGCCATCTTATACGGCATAAAGCCCAGCTCCAGAAACGGGCTGATCCCCACGCTGCGGTAAGCGTCCACTACCCTGTCCAGATAGGTGAAATTGTACTCCGCCTTCTTGACGCCGTCTTCCTCGTACTCCTGATAAATCGCCATATCGTCGCAGAACAGACCATGTCCCCTGATATGCCGAAAGCCGATCTCCTCCTGCACCAGCCGAAGCTGGTCCATGTACTCCTGCGTCAGCGCCAGTCCCATGCGTCCCGTTCCCACACAAAAGTCCACATTGTTATGAAAAGACGCTTTTGACTTCTCCGTGATCACGATCGTTTCTTCCCCTGCTGATTCTTTCCCCATCTATTTTCTCTCCCTTTAATGATTTCTTTACTCGCCTTCTTTTTTATTCTGCGATTTCTTTTTCGCAAGCAGCGCCGCACCCGCTCCGATTGCGACCACGATAGCAGCGATGCCGCCCGTATTGTCGGAATCGCTGTCCGCATCGGTTGCTGCCTCGTCATTCGCACCTTCCGTGTCTCCGGATGCCGCCGCGCCGTCCGCCTCATCCGCTGCGGATGCGTCACCTTCGCCTGCCGCCGGTCCCTCTGTAGCCGGAGCGCCGTCCGCATTGATGACCACGGAAATGTCATCCACATAAAAGTCCGCCGCACCGTCCGTTTCCAGATAGAGAAAGGCCGCCGGCGCATCCTCCGGTATCGTTACGTTCGCGGAAAGTTCCGCCCAATCCCCGGAGACCGCATCCGCCTCCAGAAGCTGCGTGTCGCCGTCGGTTTCCAATCCCATGCGGATCTTTTTGTCCTCCGTCATCACATAGGCGGTGACCGTCACGTTCTTCCCCGCATATCGGGAAATGTTAAGTTTCATACTCGCATCCTGTTCCTGCCTCGAAACCCACAGGGAAAAACCGATCGCCGCGCCCTCCGTATGATTGATTTTCTGCGCCAGCTTAAGCCTCGCCTGATGTCCTGTCCCCCGACCTATGATGCCGACGTTTTTCGGCTCTATTGCCACCGCCTTGCCCGCCTCCACATAAGGCTCAAAGGTAATGAGCATATCTTCCACTTCGCCCATCGTATCCTGCAGGGTCATGGTAAATTCTTCGCCCTTCGCCGCCGTCACGACAGCTTCAAAAGCAGGCTTTCTCTCCAAGTCTCCAAAAAACAGCAACGGGTTAGCGTCCACGCGCCACGAAGCGTCGTCCGTAAGTCCCCAGACCGTAACGGAAGTCAGCTTCGCGCCGTTTTTTACTTCCTCGATCAGCATCGAAAAGAAATCATAGTAAAACTGCGCCTGAAAAAGCCAGACATTCTCATCCGTCTTGCTGCAGCCCACATCCAGCTCCGTGATATGTACTTCATCCACCGCCGCCGAGTATTTCTGCAGCGCCTTCCTGTACTGCTCGATATTCTGGGTATCGCTCAGATGCCCCTGCATACCGATGCCGTCGATCAAACCGTCGCCGTAGATCGTACCGTCTCCATCAGGTTTAATCACATCGCTTGTTACCTTGGCATGGTTCTCATTCCACTTTTCCTTGGTCAGGAAATTGATGATCGCGTCGCTCTTATTGTCAAACCACTCGTTATAGTCATTATAGAAAAGTTTGGGCATAATGGGGGACAGGTTGTCCGTCTCCGCGTTCAGCCCGTAAAGATCCGCATACTGCGCCGCGTAAAGCGTCTCCGCCTCCCTCGCGTACAAAAAGGCATGATAGAGGAAATCCGGCCCGATGATCTTGTACCAATAACTCCTGCGGAAGCCGTCGTCCTGATTTTCATCCGCCGCCTCGTTCACCACGTCCCAAGCGTAGATGGTCTTCGCGTAACCTTCCTTGTAGGTGTACTCCATCATGCTGTAAATATAGGTCTTCATTCTCCGCAGCAGTTCGTCCCTGTCCACCAGACAATCCTCGTCCAGCTCTGCCGAATCCTGCTTTGTCTGTTTGCCGTCTGACAGGGCAATATAATCCTTGGCAAAGATGGACGGGTCTACCTGCGAATGCCACAAAAGCGTATGACCGCGCATCCCTATATCATTGGCCTTCGCCCAGTCGAGCATCTCCGTCGCCGCCGGATCGATCTTGAAAAGGGATTCTGACGACGCGTCAAAATTGTACGCCGGCTTCATCTCATTCCCGCAGGTGATACTGTTAAAGACCGTCGAGAGCAATTCTTCCTTCGCCGGATTACCGATCTCCTTGCCGGGATCATTCCAGTGATCGATCGCCTCGCAGGCTGCCCCGAACTTAAAATAATCGCTGTAAAGTTCATCCAACCGCTCGTAGGAAGCAACGTCCGCCTCCTCCGCATGCACCGTCATCTTCCCTCCCGTCAGACTGCACACCGCCACAATAACCGCCATCGCGACAGCGCCCGCCCCTTTCTTGAATTTCCTGCCTCGCTGCAACATCTTCCTTCTCCTCTCCTTTTCCATAATATTACGCAATATCCGTATAATACTTCGCCTGCTCGTGGAACATCTCCGCATAAATACCGCCCTCTACCCCCACCAGCTCGTCATGCGTCCCATACTCTTTGATGGTATCGTCCGCAAAGACGGCGATCCTGTCGCAGAACCGGCAGCTTGACAGCCTATGCGAGATATAGATGGCGGTCTTGCCGCCCACCAGCGTCTCAAACTGACGGTAAATCTCATACTCCGCGATCGGGTCAAGCGCCGCGGTCGGCTCATCCAAAATGACGATAGGCGCATTTCGGTAGAGCGCTCTGGCGATGGCGGTCTTTTGCTGCTGCCCGCCGGAAAGCTCCGTACCGTGCTCGTCATACGACTTAAAGATCATGGTATCCATCCCCTCAGGCAGCTTTTCCACATCCTCGGAAAGCCCCGTCAGTTTCAGGATCTCCGCAATCCTTTCCGTATCTGCATGTTCTGATTCGGAAAGTGCGACATTCTCTTTCAGCGAGAAGGCGAACAGTTCAAAGTCCTGAAATACCACCGCAAACAGTCTTCTGTACTCCTCCTCAGAATACTCTTTAATATTGACACCGTCAATGAGGATCGCCCCCTCCGTCACATCGTAAAGCCTGCACAGAAGTTTGACAAGCGTCGTCTTGCCCGCGCCGTTTAAGCCCACGATGGAAAGATGTTCCCCCGACTTGATCTTCAGATTGATATGCCGCAGCACAAAGTTTTCCGCGCGCGGATAGCGGAAGCTGACGTCGGCAAATTCGATCGTATGCTCGCCCGGTGTAATGCTCCTGCTCCCCTTCTCCATCGCCGCCGGATACTCCAAAAATTCCAGATAGCGGTGCGCGTAATTGCAGCGCTTCGTGACCTGCTGCAGACCGTTCGTCAAGGCAAACAGGCTCTGATAGAGGACTGATGCCGCCGCCACGCACATAGCGAAATCTCCCAGTGAAATCCTGTGCGTGATCGCCAGATACCCGATATAGAAATAGCTGATGGCATCCCGCAGCGTATTGATCACATCCATCGCCCAGTTGTTGCTGCGGGTTTGGCGGTCCTGACTCTGCCAGGTATGAAACATGCGATCCGCCTGCTCATCCGTCCGCTTTCCCATCATGCCCGCGCTGTTATACAGACGGATATCCTTCCCGTAACACATCTCGGCAATCTGATAGAAGAAATAACCGAATATCCTGTTATCCTTCGACAGTTTTTCAAAATGATGCACCTCGATGCGGTTGATGCGCATATTAAAGTAAAGAAATCCAAGCAGCGCCGCAAGCTGCACCGGCACTAACAGTGGACAGGTCGCAAGAACGACGCCTGCGCCGCTGCAGATCACCAGAATATCGCCGATCACACGGAACATCTGGTCCAATACACCTTCGACACCGCCGCTGTACCAGCCCATCCCTTCCTGGGCTTTATTCAGGGCATCCAGCGCATCCGGGTCCTCGGTATGCTCAAAATCCATTTCCATCGCCTGTCTCGCGATATCGACAGCGATGTATTCCTGAAACCACTCCCTGATCACCGATCTGACATGACCATCCACAATATCTCTCAGTAAATAGTTCACCACCGTTACCGTCACGCTGATCACGGCATACATGCTGAGATTATGCAGATGGCGCGATACCTCCGCTCCTGACAGAAATAACTGCAGTTCGTCCATCAGAAGCTTGGGCAGAAAAATCTGCCATACCCTGTCAAACACGTCCTGTATGAGCCGTATCGCATAGAGTAAAAACAGGAGCGGCTTTTTCTTCCAAGCCAGCCTCATCATGAACGCAAGCGTTTCACGGCTTTTTTTCATGCTCTCTCTGCTTTCCTGTCGCTTTTTCCTTTTTTCATCCTTATGATTCTTTTGCTCCGTATTATTTTCTATTTCCTGCTGCACATTCGTATCCTGCTTCGCCTTCTGCTCAGACATCCGCCGTCACCCCCTCCGCATCTTCCACATAGTACTGCGCCTGCGTATGGAACATCTTCGCGTAAGCCCCATCCTTTTCCAAAAGCTCCTTATGGGTGCCGTACTCCACCAGCGCTCCCTCCTCAAACATTGCCACATGGTCACAGAACTGGGTGGAACTTAGGCGGTGGCTGATATAGACCGCGCTCTTTTTCCCGATCAGCTCGTCAAAGTCCTGATAAAGTTTACTCTCCGCCAGTGCGTCAAGCGCCGCCGTGGGCTCATCCAAAACCACCACCGGCGCTTCCTTATAGAGAGCCCTTGCAAGGGCGATCTTCTGTTTCTCACCGCCGCTGAAATCCGTACCGTCGTCATGGATGACCTTCAAAACCTCCGTATCCACGCCCGCAGGCAGCTCCTTGATTTTCTCCTCCAGACCGCTTTTTACAAGGCATTCCAAAGCCCTGTCCTTATCGGTATCCGCCGGCTCCTGCATGGAGATATTTTCGGAGAGCGGAAAGGCGAAAAGCTCCACATCCTGAAACACCGGCGCAAACAGTCGGTAGTAGCTTCTTCTGGTGTAACGATTTACATTAACGCCGTTTAATAAGATCTCACCCTCCGCCGGCTCGTAGAGACGAAGCAGCAGCTTAATAAAAGTAGACTTTCCCGCACCGTTTAAGCCGACCACCGCCAGCCTCTCCCCCGGTTCCAGCGTAAGCGTAAGTTTTTTCAGGGCATAGGCATCGGATTTCGGATACTGAAACGATACGTTCCGAAACTCAAATCGATAGGACGATGTGGCAGGCACATCTTCCCCCTCGTCCAAATCTCCGCCCTCAAAATCCATAAAGCTCCTGAAATCATCCACTTCCCTGCTCTTTGCCAAAAGGTCGCTGATTCCCCGCAAAACCTGAACGATATAGTTGTAAAAGGTCATGGAAGAAGTCAGATAGAGCGAGAAATTACCGGGCGTGATTTCTCCCCGCGCCACCTTCGCGATCATCCATGCGTAGACCGCGCCCTGCGCCGCCGTAAACAACAGATTAGAACACAGGGCCGAGACAAACCATATTTTTTCATTCAGCTTCTGCTTCTCATAACGAATTGCCTGCAGATCGCGGTACTTGGCAAGCAGCCAGTCTTTTAAGCCAAACATGCGGATATCCTTGGCTGCGCCGAAATTGGTGGTCGCATCCTGCATATAAAATTCTTTCCGCCACCATGTCGCCAGCGGGTCCCAGACCTTTTCCTTAGCCTTCTTATTCACCCGGTCCCTGACAATAAACTGAATGCCGGCAAGCAAAAACATGATCAAAACAATAGCCGGATGCAGGGTGCCGAGGATCAGGATGCCGGCAAGCGTCACAGTCAGATTGATCAGGCAGTTTGCCAGACTGCGCAGCAGTCCCTCCACACCGATATCATTGCTGTTGCACGCCCGGCCTGCCATCTGATAACAGTCCATCACCTCGGCATCTTCCAGATGCTGAAAGTTCATGGTCATCACCTTATGGTTTTTCAGACTCATCAGCCTCTGGCGCACATTGATAAAGCGGGTCCACATATCCCGGTTGCGGTAGGTGCCAAGCATTGTCGTTGCAAGCTGTAAGACCGCAAAGAGGAGAATGATCCGAAGCAGCCTGTCTACGCCCCCGTTCTCCGCGATCACGTCGATAATGAACTTCGATAAAAACGTCCACAAATACTGCATGAAAGGCTCCCCGATCATGCCCAGCAAGATCATGAACGGGAGCTTTGGCTGAAACCGCACCATCGCCTTCCATAAATAGGCAATATTGCTGAATAAACCGTATTCTTTATGGTAGGGATTTTTCTTTTCCTCTTCCTTCTCTTTTTCTTTCTTTTTCATCCTGTCTTTCACCGCCTCGCTGTCAGTTTCTCAAGTTCTTTTTTGATAAACTCGCGCTTTTCTTCCTTTACCAGATAATACAGATATGCGTCCAGCACATACTGCTGCGGCATGCCGCGCCCCGCGATCTTAAAATTCACGAACCCTCTCCCGATATAGCTGCCGATCTCCTCATTGGAGATAAAGGCGGGACGTTTCATACATTCCGCAAAGGTCTTATTGGGATTAGCATTGGGGCAGGGGAAAATATCCTTGACGTCAAATTCAAGCTGCGCCCTCGACTGCTGCTCATAATGCTCCGCCCTTCTGGTGCAGCCGGGCGTACATACCTCGTTCACCAGAATCTCGATCGACCCGCTCCCGTGTTCTTCCAGCTTCTTTAAGACCGCTTCATTATGGTTTAAGTCATAATCAAGGACCACCAGATAATAATCTTCTTCCAGTTCCTGAAACAGGCGCTCCGGCTCGATGATCCGCTTGGTGGTAGAGGAAATCATCGGAAAACCGGGATACTCACGGCGGATATAATCCGCCAGCACCGGCGAATTAACGAGCACCTGATTGAGACCGTTATCTGCAAGGCGCATGATCAAATTGCAGTAAGTGTCATAGGTATGCTTTTCTTCCAACACGGAATTGGTCCATGTAAAGCGCACCGGCACGCCCTTGCTGTTATAGAGATTTAAGGTCGCTTCGATATCCCGCTTGCCCGCGCTCCCCATGACCACGCGGCCGCCGTTCCAGATCGCGCCGGGGAAGGTCCCGTAGACCGAGCCGATCCGGTAACCCTCGCGAAACGCCTCCGGATACTTCTCCATCAGCGAGATCACGCCGTAATTCAACTGCCTGTAATAACAAAAGCCCGGCAGATGCCAGTAAACGTTCTTAGCAGCCATGCTCATCGTTTCTCCTTTTTCTATGAATGCTGAAACCTCATTTGGCCTGCGGGGACTATCCTTCCCACTTTCCGGGTTTCGGCCTCGCCACCGTGATCAGCCGGTTCGCCGCCAGACTGTTAAGCAGCGTAGTCGCCGCGTCTACCCGGTACTCCGGGCGGATCAGATAGTGACAATATACTTCCATGATATAAAATAAATTTGCCGTCCTACCCTCCAGCTTAAAATTCCGAAAGCCCATCGGTACATACTTCTCCCAGATATCCTCCGGGGATACATAGGTGCAGTAGCTCTGGATCGTATGGAACTCATTGTGCTCGCCATAGTCGCAGTGCCATGGTTCTAAGGGAATCTGTCTGTCCGGGGTGCGCGTGCGGTTTTTTAACATGATCTTCTGGTTCTTTGCCTCGTTCTCGTAATGCTTGCCGCGCCTTGGGCAGTCAGGCTGACAGACCGCGTTCACCAGAATCTCGCAGCGCTCCTTATCTTTGATCTTCTCAAGCTCTTCGAAACGGTTATTGAAATTATAATCAAGGACGACAAGATGATAATCCTTTTCTAATTCTTCGTTTACCGCGTCAATATCGCGGATCTCTTTACAGGTCGAACTATTGATGCGAAAGCTTGGATAATTCTTACGCACATACTCTTCCAAAAGCGGCGATACCACAAGGATGCCGTTTTGTCCGTTATCTGCAGCCTTCATACAGAAATTACAATAAGGATCTTTCAAATCTTCCTCGTCTAAAAACATGTTTGTGTATGTATAGCGCACCGATACGCCCTTTGCATTAATGCTTTTGATCGCATTTTCAATGTAGCCCGCGTCGCATTGGTCATTTAGCGAACGTCTGCCGCCGTTCCACAATGACATCGGAAATTCCCCGAAAAAAGAGGCGATCCGTACACCCTCCCTAAAATATTGCGGCCGCTTCTCCAACATCGACAACAGCACCATATTCAACGCCAGATTCTGCCGAAGCCCCGGCAAATGAAAATTAACTTCCATCCTGATCACCCCTTCGTAACGATACGGCGCATTTACAGTTTACGCCTTTTATTAAAACGTTTTACATATCATACACACAGTAGTTATTTTACCACATGCACGGAAATAATTCTACAAAATCGCGCAGGCTCCTCCTAAAATTTTAGAAGCATTTTAGAATCACCAAAGCGCCGCCACTACCTCTCCTCAAACAGGCGGTCCAGCAAAGCGGCAACTTTTTTCTGTTCATTTGGGTACAGGTGTCCATAGGTATTTAATGTAATCCTGATATCCTTATGACCCAGCCTTTCCTTTATGACTAACGGCTGTACCCCGTGCCTGATCAGGAAAGCACAGTGGCTATGCCTTAGGGAATGCACATCGATCTTTTTCACGCCGGCTTTTTCAATATGCCTTCTCATCATATGCTGCACCGACTCCGCCACGACCGGAAACAGTCTTTCATTTTCGGGGTACTGATTCAACCGGCTCCAGTAATCCCTGATCTCGTCTGCCAGAAAAGAAGGAATCTCTATCGTCCTTATGGAATTGTCTGTCTTTGGTTTTGTAATGATATCTTCCCCGTTCATACGGTGATATGTCTTCCCAATATGAATGCGGCCGTTTTCCAAATCGATGTCCTCCATGGAGAGCGCCAGCATTTCTCCTTCGCGCATTCCCGTCCAGAACAAAAGCTGAAACATCAGATAAGGACGGCTCCCCTTCTCAAACGTCGCTATAAAGCTCCGGTATTCCTCATAAGTCCAAAAATCAAGCCGCCTTACGTCAGTACTGCCTATCTTTTTCACCTTACTGCAAGGGTCATTTGACAGATCATAAATTTTTCTCGCATGGTTAAACAACGCGGTCACCTGATTTTGGATCATTCTCTGATAGCTTTCGGAATAGTTCTTCCTGCGGATCTCATTCTGCCACGCGATAATATCCGCCGGGGTAACTTCATTCATCTTCTTCTCCCCGATATACGGTATGATATGAGAATTGATCATGAACCTCTTATTCTGTTTAGAACGCGCTTTCAACTCCCCGCTCTTGTCGTTAAAATAAACCTCCACGAAAGAGGCGACGGTCATGTCCATATCTGAACCTGCCATGCGCTTATACTCGCTTTCATAATCCTGCGCCTCCTTTTTTGTCCTGAACCCCCGCTTATATTTCTTTCTCCTTTTTCCCGTCCAGTCCTCATAATAAAACTGGCAGTACCAGCTCCCACGCACATTATCCTTATAAACCGGCATATTGATTCCTCCATGTTTGATATCATTTGTAAAGACTGCGTATCCATCATACCTACTGTTTCCCACAAAGTCAAAGCAGACCGACCCGCAGATTATAGAAGCATTTTAGAAGCAAAGATATTGTGCTATTCCCTGTACCTACATAAAGAGGGCGTAGAAAAACCCCGCAAAGCCGATAATCTGTCCTTTATCTCGAAGGGGGTTTACTACTATGACTAAGGCAAAGACGAAGAATAAGACGGGAAAATACGCAAATTTC
>DKUU01000029.1 GCA_002490835.1 Lachnospiraceae bacterium UBA7196
CTGACGGCATGCCCGTCATACATAGAAAGAGGTGAAGGCGCATTAGCCTTCACCTCTTTCATTCAGCTTATCCAGTAACATTTGGTAATGTTTCTGTCCAATATGTCTTCCTGCATTCTGCAAGCCTTCAATACACGCTCTTACTTCATCCGCCGACAGTTCCCTTTCCTCGTATGCCACCATAAGCACGCCTATCGTTCCCATGATATTAATGCTCATCTGTGATGATACGGCTCTTCCTTTTGCCTCATCCATTAGCAATAAATCCGCATGCAGTTCATCTGCTAAGATAATCGCCTCACTCTCTCCCTGATCGAGTCCTGTTGCTCTTTTCAGTATATTAGCTGATTCCAAATTTCGTACAGACTTAACAGTAATAAACTGTCTGTTTCTAATCTGCTCTGCTTCAAGCTGATACCTTTCATTTACAGTCAATTCATCAAATACCGCCTGCGGTATCAGCACCTCACCAAATAATCTCTTAAGCAAATCTACACGGCCTATTTTTAAAAGCGATATCAATGGTGTTGTGTCTGATATGACAATCACTTTATGATCTCCTCTTTTTTCAGTTGTCTGAACGTTTCCAATTCCGAGTCCAATTCATCCATCGTCATATCCAAATAGGAATATCCTAACTTATCATAAATATCGATCAGCTCGGATTTCCTGATTCCCAAAATTTCTGCCGCACCGCCATGTGATATCGTTTGATTTAATATATAAGGATATAGCAAAAGGGCATTTCTGGTCAATTCCGTTTCCGAGTTTCCAGAATTCAAATATTTTGACATCCCTATCGGTACTGTTATGGTTACGGATTCCGTCATTACCATACTCTCTCATCCTTTCTGCAAACTCTATTTTCCTGCATCTGTTATTATTATACCGCGCTGCCGACTATGTTACAACTTAAAGTTAGAAAAGTCTCTTTTCCCCTATCTATTCTAAAATATCTTCCGCCAAAGACCGGTAAAACGTCATATCCTCCTCAGAGACCTCATAGTAAAATGTCAAAAATTCCTCCGGCAGGGAAAAGGATTTAATACTTTCGTCCGCCACCGTCATTTTTACAATATTGCTATCCTCATACAAAGTCAGGGTTATGACTTCCTCTAATTCTTTGTCGCCGAAGCGTGCGGCAGGATACTTATAGGAAACCAGTTCATACTGGTCCTTTGCTCCCTTTAACGCTTCCTCTAATTCCCCTTGCCGTTCTTCTATGTTTGAATCCCCCAAAAGAGCGCTTTGACTATATTGATACAGCTGCTCCTCATCTGTGATTGTTTGAATCAGTTTGCCATCCTCCGCCGTGTAGATTCTGATTTCCGCCAGATTACTCAATTCATCTTTTTCTCCCTGTCCTGCAGCACATCCCGCACAGAGACATAGCACCATCACTAATAAACCACCTATTTTGCCATAACGATTCTGATTCATATCATGCTGTCCTCCATTCATTTACAAAGCCTGTCAAAACTGCAAATGCCGCGACTGACAAAGCCATACAGATTCAACGGCCATCTTTCTTGCCATGTTCCGCATTTTTCATGATAACGCTGTCATGATACATAGACATTCCAGCATAAATCATAAGCGTCGGCCATATCGTATCTGCTATCCAACCTAAAACATGACCGACAGTCCGTCCGAAACAACTTATAATAAAGCCTTCCATCTCAGGGCTTGTCAGCAGAACAGCCACGCCCATGATCATCATGACCGCATATCTCTTTCGCCTGCTCTCTCTGTGTTCCTGAAACGTTGCAAAAACCTTTTCATCAAATAAGAGGCGTTTCCTCCTGATCTCCTGATATTGTCTGGTCTGCAAAAAATACCAGATGATCATACATACGCCCGTTATCATCGTCAGCCAGTAAAGCATTGACAAGATCTTGTTTTCATTGCCAAAACAGTCAAAAACATTCGACAGAAAAAAAAGACCGATCCCCGCCGTGATCTGCCGCACCCTTTGTCTGCTGTAAGACAGGTATCCGTCCAACATCTCTTTGCTGACATAATACCCGCTGTTTGCCGCAGCTTGCTTTGCTGACGTTTCCTCCAATCTGTTTGGCACGTCTCTTTCTGAGTAGTCCTCTTTCAACAGGTAATCAAGCGTCACGTCAAACAAGTCGCTGATCTGTATTAGCTTCCCCACTTCGGGAATTCCCTTATCATTGACCCATTTCCCGACTGCCTGTCTGGATACTTCCAGCCGCTCCGCTAAATCCTCCTGCGTCATCCCGCTTTCTTTCAGTAATGCCTTTAATTTTTGTCCTAATGTCATTGTTTCGTCATTCCCTCCATGCCTCCATTGTTTGATTTCATAATGCTTGATTTCAAAATTTAGCACAACCTCCTTGGAGACATTTTACTGTAGGACCTTCAGGAAAAACCACCAATCTGCGGTTTCGTTTTGTCAACTTTGCGTTTCGATCGCGGCTAAACGGCGTATTTTCATAAGCCTTCTTATATAACCATCTTATAATAATACATCTTATTTGATTCTGATACACAGATGTTTTTACTGTCCGAATACACGCCCCGCATAGCGGAGGATTCGTGCATTTATTTATCCCTACATTTCCATACCGCCATAGGATGACCCAATATATTTCTCAACTCCTGACTTTCTCCAAAAATCAGTTCAGGTCGATAATCTCTTTTTGTAAATGCATTCCAAAAATTTTCTTCTGCTCTTGTTGGCACCATTACAGATGCCAGATAATCCCTAACTTCTTTTTGTACGATATTCAAATCAAACTTTTCACCCTTTCTCAGCACCGGATTTAAGTCTCTTTTTATTTGCATATAAGTAAGCGTTTCAATATGACTCAGGTCAATTTTTTCAGGCGGCCTGTCCGCTCCAATGGCACTATAAAACACCGCGCATTTTCGAAGCATGACCTCTTCGCCCTCATCAAAAAGTCCATATCTGACCATATTATGTATATCATACAAATCTCGCGGTGCCGTTCTTGTCAGCAATGCCACCGTCTTTGATGCAAATATCTCTATCGGAGCGACCGACAATACCGTAACGACAAGCTTTTTCAAGCGTATCTCTCACAAATCCCATTTCCTTTGCCAACCTGCCCAACCTCATTCTATCCAATTGCATCATAATCTTTTATCCCTTTATCTGTCAGTTCTTTTAATGATGGAGGTGTATACAATTTCCATTTTCCCTGAAACACATTTTCTCCCACATCACGCATAAGGTACCGCTTCGCACCTGAAGAATGCTTTCTGCATTCGTCAAAAAAATGATCCGAAAAACCGAATTCATCTTGTAATTGTTCAAACAAGTAGCCGCACTTTTGATATAAAAAGCCGTTTTCATTTCTTTTCAGACAGGCAAGTATTTTTTCTTCCTTTAATCCCGGCACCAGCATAAGGCACCGTAACACTTCTTCTAATCCGGCTATCTTTTCAAAATCTCTTATACTATCCACCACCGTCTGTTCTATAGATGTCACCCGCACATTCCCCTGCTGAAGTACCTCTATGCCCGGTTTCCTCTCCACCCGATGATAAGTCACTCCATTATATTCAAAATCTGTAAAACGGCTGTCAGTAGCCACATAACACTCATAAAACACCTGACTTCCATATCCAAAGACCTCAAACGCGCTATGATGTGATATACAGGCATCCTGAAAAAGATTGGCACCAAGCTGGTAGCGTGACAGCACAGGCTGTTTCGTCTCCATGCTAATTACCACATAGAAATCTCTTTTTACTCTTTCGATATATCCCTTTTTCTGATATTCGTAGATAACCATTTTCGCTGCAGCCTGCGTTCCTACGAGTTCCGCCAATTCTTCCCTGTTAAAGCATCCTTTTTGAAGCAATTTTTCGTAATGTTTCATAACGCGTCACCATTCATTCTGATTTTTTCTTTAAACAATTATTATAACAATCATTTTGTAAATTTTAAAATTGATGTTTAATTTTATCACGTTATGCTTTATTTATCAATCCTATTGTGCTTTTTTTAAAACGCATTAACAATATTATGCGATATTTCGGCACCTTTTTCAACCTTTCAGAAAATCAAATGGAGCAGATAATATCTGCCCCATTTGATTTTATTATGATGTGATGTTTTCTTTTGCGTACTCATCGTCCAGCTTACTAAAATCTGCCTCCGCTGCATCCATCATATCCAGCAAGGTCAGGAAGAAATCGCAGACGGCGCGAACCGCCTCCTGCCCCATAAGGATCTGTTCCTTCAGGGCCGTGATAAACTCTCCTTCCGATCTTACAAACAGTCTGGAAAGTTCCGTATAGGCGCTTTCCATTTCCGACATAAACTGGGCTGTCTCTGAACGGATCGCCGCCATTTCCGCTACTGCCGTATTTTTATCAATTGCTACATTACTGTTTCCGGGCATCCTGCACCTCCTTTTTTAGACCGGATTCGTTATCGCATGTATCCGCTACACATTACAAGCCGTATCTACGTTGCTGATGATCTGCGCAAAGCTTTCCATGGTCTGCTTCGTATTTTCCATGTTCTCCTGCAATGGCATACAGATCCCCGTATTCAGTGTCTCCAATAACATACTCGTCTTTTCCGATATCTTTTCGACGTAAAAGCCTCCTGCTGCTTCCGACAATGCCTGCACTCTATCCGCGATCTGCAAAATGCCGCTCACCGCTGTCTGGCTCAGTGCTTCCATCTTCGCGAGTGCCGTATCATATTCACTTTGCTGCAAATTTACGATTCCTGCCATCTCATCATTCTCCTTATTTTTATCTTTCCAGACGCGCCTTATATGGCTGCCATTTCACTCCTCAGCGCCGCTATTTTCTCTTCCAGTTCGGCGATATACGTATCCAGTTTCGTGATCTGCTCGCTGATCTCGCTCTGAACACTCTCTGTAGACGACTGTGTTGCAGTCATTTGCTCAATCGCCACCGGAAGGCGGGTACGGATTTTCTCTGCGCTTACGCCTTCAAACTTATCCGGGACCACTATTTCCGACATCGGGCTTGATTGAAACGCGTTATAGCGGCTTGTCCACTGCATCAATGTATTATTGAGCGCCGTATCCGAATTCTTCAGTTCGGTTTTCACTGAGCGCGCCTTCGATATCTTCTCACGAAGTATTGCAATCTGCGCTGAGATAGCGGCGATCCTTGCACCGCGGGCTACGATATCTCCCAGTCCCATTATCCGTTCCCTCCTTCCGTATCTTCTGCATACTTAGGCAGCATCACCCGCTCGAATGTCCCGCCGTGATACAATAATCCCTCTCCCATCGCCGGAAGCTGTTTGACAGGCACGGCCGGGAAGATCGACGTCGCCCCCGGATTCCCGAGGAGGATTCCGTCTGTCGTTGTCCGGAACAGCTTGCTGACCTCATCAAAGGCTTTCGTCTTGGTGGAATGCACTGCCGCTATGATACCGCAACCGGTATCCATCGCCAGACGCAGACATTCCGTCATTTCTTTGGCGAGCGCCTTGAAGTTCTCCGCAAATTCATCCGTATCGTCGATCACGATGTATACAGGCTTAAGCGCTGCATAAAAGTCCTTCGGCGAAATCCTCGGATTCTCCTCAAGCGCCCTGTGGAACCTGCTCCTGCGCTCCTGTGCCGTTTCCTTATAGGTCTCAATAAATTCTTCCGCTTCCTCGTTCGTCTCAATATAAGACACTCTTTTGCTTGCCTTGTGATAAAAAAGCTCTTTTCCGGAAGAATCAAACAGATAGATTTCTCCCTCCCCGACGATCTGCTCCAAGATCACCTTTAACAGATTTGTCTTACCCCTTGCGGATTCTCCCAGAATGATAAAGGGTGCACAGCTTCTGTCGAACCCTCTTACTTCCACCGTTTCCTTATGCAGGCCGAGCATGATCTGTTCTGTCTTTCCCCTTACATAATCCGCGATCATGGTAGAGACGAATACCTCCGGCAGCATCGGTATCCTCGGAGCGCGCATGGTCGGATACATTTGCCTCATCTTCGCGATCAGGTCCCTGATCCCGGCGTTATATTCCACTTCATTCTGAAAAGGCGTCATCACATATACCTGCATCAGATTGGCGGCGCTCTCATGCTTTACCAGAACGCGTCCTTCTATCTCCGGCGGCTGATAATTGCTCTTTCCCACCAGTCCGGAGGCCTCTGTTTTTTCCACCAGATAGCCCGCGATCTTGTTTTTGTAGTTATTCAGCGCAGCATATTTGATGCCGCCCTGTCTGGTAGCGGTCACTACCATATAGATGCCGAGTCCTACGCCGTCACGGCTGAGTTTTGCCAGAAAATCCTCTAATTCCTGATCCATTTCCCTGACGACATCATAGTTATCCACGATTATGACAATGGCATGCAGCCCTTCCTGCGCCGTCCTGTTATAGATATCAAAGTTCTGGACCATCTTTTCCGCAAAGAGTTTCTTGCGCTGTTTCATTTCCTCATTAATGATGCGCATCAGTTTTCCGATCTTCTCCACATCATCCACGGTAAGATAATCCGCCGTATGCGGCAGCCCGTTTAATGCCGCCAGCGCGCTGTTGCCAAAATCGCAGATATAGAAGTGCAGCTTCTCAACACTATTTTGCAATGCAAGGGAAAGAATCACGCTTGTCAGGAACGTGGACTTCCCGTATCCGGCAGCCGCAAAGAAAGCGACATTGCCATCCTTTAACAGGTCTATGGCGTAAGCCGTCTGGCTCTGTTCTTCCGGAATATCCACCAGCCCGATCTCGGCCCGTAATACGAGCGGCAGCTCCTGTGCCTCCCTGTCTTCCCCGTCGCAATACTGTGCCGCATAAGGGCTCACGATCCTGCCCGACAGCGGCGGAAGCCATGGCTTTTTCACCGGCGCCGCGTCAAAACTCCGGTAGATTTCCGCAATGTAGTCGATCGTAACATCCAGTTGTGTCGCTTCCAGCTGTTTGCTTTCCGCCGTAGCACTCAGATCGCTGTTGACCAGTTCTCCCTGCCCGAGTTCGTTCACCAGATATACCAGCTGCGCCTCTTCCTCCTTCTCCTCTTCCCTGCGGTAAGCAGCGCCGCTCCATGCAGACTGGAACAACTCGTAAATCTCATTATTGCCGACCTGCAGATAAGCACGGCCGGGCTGTGTGATAAACGCGGCATCCGGCGTTTTGATGATCTCCCTGCTGTCCGACTCGTTCTGCACCTTTAACGCCAGCTTAAAGCGGGAATTGGTCCAGATCTGGTCGTCAACGACGCCGGAAGGCTTCTGCGTCGCCAGAATCAGATGAATCCCCAGACTTCGTCCGATACGCGCCGCCGAGACAAGTTCCGCCATAAATTCAGGCTGTTCCTTTTTTAACTCCGCAAACTCATCGCTGATCAGGAACAGATGCGGGAGCGGCTCCGCCACATCACCCAGCTTAAACAATTTGTTGTAGTCATTGATGTGATTGACATTATTCTGACTGAAAATCTTCTGTCTCCTCGCCAGTTCGCTCTTGATGGAAGCCATCGCCCGCATGCTCTCGCTTCCGTCCAGATTCGTGATCGTACCGAGCAGATGCGGCAGATTCTTAAACAATCCAGCCATACCGCCGCCCTTGTAATCGATCAGTAAGAACCCGACTTCGTGGGGATGAAAATTAACGGCCAGAGACAGGATATAGCTCTGTACGATCTCCGACTTACCAGAACCGGTCGTACCCGCCACCAGACCATGCGGCCCGTGCGCTCTCTCATGCAGATTCAGATACAGATAATCGTCCATCCCCCGCAGTCCGAGCGGCACCGCCAATGTCTTATGCGACTGGTTCTTCTGCCAGCGCTCCTCGATCTGCAGCTCATCCGGGCGTTCCACCTGATACATGTCAAAAAATGTAATGCTTTCCGGTATCTGCGAGACGATCCCTTTTTCATGCACCAATACGCTCAGATTTCGCGCCATCGTCTCAAAGTCCGTCTGTCCCGCTCTTTGCAGGCGGAATTTCTTATCGACCATTTCCCCCTGCTCTATGAGCAGCACGCCCTGTTCGGAGTTCTCATACTGTACGACGGTTTTAATGTTTTCGGGAAGATTCGCCCGCATATGCGTGGTATAAATAATGGAAAAGCCAAGCCCTTCCGGCTCTTTATCCAGATATTCCATGATCGCATGATCCGCGATCAGCTTCGGTTCGTCTATGATAAAAAGATAATGCGGCATAAAGCGCGACTCTTTCCTGCTCTCATCCCTCTTTAGCTTCCGGTCTTTTAAGATGCGGTACAGGCTTCCCACCACATGATCGCGCATCCTCTCTGAGTTGATACAGCCGTATGTATTGATCGCATGGATACGCAGGTGCGGATACCAGTTCATCCGCTTAAATTCCTCATCATACTTTTCATGGAAGATCGTGATGATCTCCAGATCATGATAGGAGTGGAAAAAAGTAAGCTGCGACACTATCATTTTCAACTGCTCATGGATAACGTCTTTCTCCCCTACCAGCCCGACATGCGCCTGCTTTAAGTCGATACAGACAGGCTTGTCCTTAACCGTCAGAAAACGGCTGTATATCTTTCTCGCCTCTTCTTCCAGCGCATCCACTTCCATCTCCATTTCCTTATATTTCATGGAAACCGGATAGCTGACCTGTTCATCCCTGATCCCGACCGATATCTTCAGGAAATCTTCATCCCCTGCCGTCCGCTCATAAATGCGGCTGCTGTACGCATTGACCATACGCTCGATCGATCCCACGGACGGATTATTATAAAGGACCGCGTCCCGCTCCGCCTCCAATGCGCCATGCAGCTTCTTGCGCGCAGACAGCAGATACCTGTCGTACATTTCCCGCCGTCTGCTCTCATGTTCCTTATATTCTTTCCTGTCTTTGATAAATTTTACCGCCGACATGATAATGCTCATCACCGTGGAAATCACGGAAATGATAACAAACAGGCCCCTTTTCAACAGGATGCTGACGCCTATCGTGACGCACAGCATGATCACAGGCGGCACAATGATCTGTAGGATGCTGCGCTTATCCATTTTCTTCTTATCCGGCGGCATGGCGATCTCTATCTTATCCGCAGGCGCTCTCTTGATCAGCCGCGGAGACCGCTTATAGCGCGGGAATCCCTCGAACGGGATATTGTCCGGCGCTTTCTCCAGTAAGACCGTCTCATAGGCTTCCTCCGGCATCTCCACTACCAGATCGTTCTCATAAACCGTAATGCTGCCCTGCGGAAAATAGAAGCTGTCCCCCTCTTCCCATGCGATCTCGCAGGAAGACCGATCCATCTCCACTTCCCTTTCGTTATGGAAGATGCTCCCCCTTGTCAGCGTAGTTTTTTCAATATAGATTTTCCCTGTCTCCAGCCATATCCGGTACGGGAAGTCAGCGATCGTGATATCCGCCTGTCTGTCGGCTATCGTAACCGCAGGTTTTCTTTGGTAGGTATGTTTGGGTTGGATTGGTAGTCTGTTTTCCATGTAGGGCTCCTTTGTATGTTGTGTATGTATTCTTTACTGTGAACTATTTTTCTCTATCTAAATAGTAGTGGAAATCACTTATTACTCCCATATTTACCATGATATATCTTCTTCTATTATCGTTATCCCCAAATATTCATCATAAATCATTTTGTGCCTGATAAAATAGTAGACAAAAGATATAGGCCATATCATTCCGGCTAACACTTTCAAAAAAGAATGCTTTATTGCCATAGAAAGACTAAATTTTTGATGATAACTCAATATGACTATTCTTGTTATTTGTTTCCCAAAATCATATTTTGCATTGCAATCAAGCATAAAAAAGTAACCCCATAACAAAACCATCCCCACTGCTATTTGAATAAATCCCAACGTAAATATCATATTGTGATCATCTTCCCCTATACGCAAAATCAGGAAAAAGCCCACCATTCCTACTAATGTAAAAGCAACACAAAACAGAGCATAATCAATTATAAATGCGACTGCTCTTCTTACTGTTAGATTTTTCAAGGTTGCTCTCCTTCATGCTTTTGTATGTATCATAAATTACAATCCTGATATCTGCCGTCTGTCTGTCTGTTAGATTTTTTGCCATT
>DKUU01000034.1:0-217 GCA_002490835.1 Lachnospiraceae bacterium UBA7196
GTGCGGGACTTTGTCTACAGGCTGAAACTACCCCGCAGCTCTGCTACGGGGTAGTTTATTCTGATTTTATAGATACTTTTTTAATTTTTTCGGATTAAATACGGAGAGTCCTCATCCTCTCCGCTTCCTCACATCCTTCCCCTTACAATACACCACCGCCGTCAGCGTGCTGATAAATGTCGCCACAATCGCCGGCGCAATGATCCCCGCCGGATTC
>DKUU01000034.1:555-9266 GCA_002490835.1 Lachnospiraceae bacterium UBA7196
CTCCGCCTCCAGCTTCGCAAGCTCTTCCATCGCCTTAAGCCCTGCAGGCGTACACGCCCAGCCAAGCCCCAGTACATTCGCAATCAGGTTTGTGGCGATATATTCTCTTGCGGAATGCCCTTTGGGAATCCGCGGAAAAAGAAAACTGATAAAGGGTTGTATCCCTCTCGTCAGCTTTGCGATCAGGCCGGATTTCTGCGCGATCTCCATCAGGCCCACCCACAACGCCATCACGCCGATCATGGTGATGCACAGGGACACTGCGTCACCTGCCGAATCCAGCGCGGCATTCGTCACCTCCGCCATCTTCCCCGTAAATGCGCCGTACACGACGCCAATCAGAATCATAAATGCCCAGATATAGTTTAACATGAAAGCCCCTTTGGCTTACCGTCTCACTGATATCAAATCAATACTGCATGAGCGGCACGCCGAATTTTATCTTCTTACATGTATTCTATGAATTTTCCTGCGTAATCATGTTTACCGCCTGTCCCCTGCTCTGGGGCCTTTTTTCATGCCGCCCCCTCCCATATCCATCACTCCCATAACAGAGATATCCACTTCCGACGCGTCCACCAAATTTGCACTTTCCGCACGCTGTCCCTCATCCGTGGCGGGTATCGTACCGCCAATCTGGCCCTCAATGCTTTCCGCCCGCAGCATCACTGTCTGATACAGCATTTCAGCGCCCGCCTCATACTCTTCGTAAGAATAAAAAGCGGTAGGGTCTGTTTCCACCAGCGTATCGATTTGGCTGCGAATCCTCTGATAAATGTTTTCAAACCTTCCGCCCAAAACATACTCCTGTACTAACTGCCGCAGATATTCATGATAGCGGGCAAGATATTCCTCATTCTCCAGCAGGGCGTCAAAAAACTTCGTCCCGTCAAAAGGCGTATCCACCGCATCATTCACAACATCCGACGCACTGTTTTCCGCTCCCATATTCATCCCGCCAAAAGAGAGGTTATAATCCCACGGCAGAATATTCAGCATCCCGTCTGATTCATAAAGATAATAATTATGCGCCATACTCCCGGAAAGACTGTCCATGTTCACGGAAAAAACGTGTACCGCCATATATTTCAAAACATTGTCCACATCCATATACCTTTCCAGATCAGTCCCTTCACTGATATTTTTAAGGGCCTTAACCACTTTTTTATGGTCCGCCTTCCCTGTATCTGTCACCCCGCCCTCCCAGATATCCGAATAGCTGGAAAGATCATCGTCCGTATAATTGAGGTTTGCGCCGCCTCCGCCGCCCATGGAAAAGCCGCCTGCAAAGTCAGGTTTTTTGCCGCCCGGAAAATCCGCTTTCTCAAAGTCCTGCCCTTCCCCGAAATTTGGAAAATCTTCTCCGCCTGAAGGTCGTTCTCCTGCAAAGTCTGGCATTTCTCCACCGCCAAACGGCATACCACCTCCAAAGTCCGGCATTTTTCCGTCCGGAAGATCCATCCCCTGCGGCGGCTGTCCGCCGAAACCTCCGCTCTTTGCGCCGCCTCCCATTTTCATATTGTCTGGCTTATACAAATTACCGTCCACAGTTCCGTAATTGCGCACAAGAAAGCTGTCCTCCACAGCTTCCAACGCCAGATAGACGCCCCAATATTTCCCATTTATTGATATTTTCGCATAGTTATATAGAGAAGCATCCGCCCCCAGATACTGATACATATCATAGACAAGGGTTTCTTTCATATTGGTGGCATCCGCATAATTATTATTCAGGATCAATTTATCAAGACCGAGGCAGGTCTGCCCCTCCACATAATGATCAAATTCCAGCTTAAAACTGTATCGATCCGTATCAGGATCCATGGCGATTGCCGACAAACTTGTATTTCCCTTCGGACGAATCCCAGCATTACACACTTTTTCATCATTGATCACCACGTCGCAGGAGTAATATTCCTCCGCCATTGCATTTGTAAGCATATCCTCCCATTGATCCTGCGCCATTTGAATATCGACCTGTAACGGTTCCTCTGTGTCAAACAATGCCTCTTCATATTGCATTGGCACTTTGACGCCGCCCAATGTCTCTACTACTTCCTGTGAAAAAGCCATCATCCAAAGACACAGTGCGACAGCCGCCGCCATCATCGCGCTAATAATCTTCGTGATATGTTTGTAGGAAATCATGACATATACTCCCCGTTATAGCTTACCAGCGTAACATGATCCACGCCTTCAATGTTCTGAATTGTATTGACAAAGGAAGTGGCTGCATCTTTCAGACGCACCTCCGCCGTCAGCTCAATGCCGCCGCTGCTCACCGTTTTGGATTTCACCAGAAACTTTTTCAACGCTGTTTTTGCCGTCTGCACCGCCGCATCTTCCGCCTTTTCATCCACACAATTAAAAATCAATATGTAAGGATTCTCATGTATCCTGCGGTTGGCAAACAGAATTAAAATCACCCCAATGATTGCTGAACCGATCACTGCCAATGGAATCATGCCCGCACCGATCACGATCCCTGCCGCAATTGACCAGAACAGGTACACAATCTCAATCGGTTCCTTGATTGCCGCCCGAAAACGGACGATGGAAAGCGCACCCACCATACCGAGGGAAAGCACGACATTGGATGTCACCGCCATAATGACTAATGTTGTCACAAGGGCCAGCCCCACCAACGTTAAGGCAAAACTGCTCGAATACATTACCCCGTTAAACGTCTTTTTATAGACCACAAAAATAAACAGGCCGATAACAAGGGCAACGAGCATCCCAATCAGCGTGTCAAGCGGCGAAAACTGCGTTACATTTTCTAAAAAGCTGGATTTAAAAATATCATTAAAAGTCATATTTCTCCTTTCCTGCGCTGCTTTATTGCGCAAACCCATATCTGGATAAATTACATATTTATGACAATATCATGCCATCCGCATTCCACAAATAAATTTTAACCAAAGCACCGACAGGCTTCGTATTTTGAAAACGCCGTCTGCCGCAGCGCATTTGTTTGCATCAATCTGCGAATGACCTCCGGCAGAAACGCATCATATTTTATTTCCAAGATTCTCTCCTGCGGTCCGCCCGCCGTGTCAATATCGATGACCTGCTCCTCCAGAAAATCCTTATGATACAATGTCGTGCGGATATCGGAATCAAAGGTGATCCTCACGTTTCCCGTCCGGTACACATAAGGCTCTCGGACATAAGATACCAGCACCCGCGGACGAAGCATCTGGCCGCGCATCTTCGCATACAATTCCTGCACCAGCGGCGCGGGATGTCCCCGCATCCAGCCAATTTCACCTGCCAATAATTTTCTGCATTCTTCCTCTGTGATCTGCGCATCGACCTTCCTGCAAAGCGCGTTATCCTTGATCTTCTTTTCCAGCATCAGATAAGAAAAATCGTTATTGTAATATCTGATCCTAAACTTCTCTCGTATGGGGATACCCTGCACCTTTTCCCGCAGCGCCTTATCCATATAATTATCAAAATAAATGCTCCGTATCAGATATCTGCCGTCCGCGCCTGTATGCTCATCGCTTTGCATCACTGTCCGCAGGCGGCTTCTTAATTCGATGTATTTCGCGTAATTGATTCGGTATTTTAATTCATGCCGAAAGCCTTCTTCCTGATTCACCATATCCGCTCCTTTCTTATGTTGTGTTGAAAGCATGGGTAAAGTATAGAAGGGCATCCTGAAATGTACTTAAAAACAGATGTGATTTTTTGATGAACAATTGCAGGAATCCGTAAAAAAGAAACGTTGGTATCTTTTCATGGAAATATAGAGGCAGTTATGATAAAATACTATCTGTTAATTACTATTTTACTGCATATAAGGAGACCACATGAAAAAAGTCGCAATGTTTACCATGGGCACGCGCGGGGATGTCCAGCCATACATATTCCTGTCAAAAGAATTGATGAAAAACGGATACGATGTCACTTTGGGTTCGCATCCTTGCTGGCGAAGTCTGGTCGAGGCTTCTGATATCCCTTTCGCGCCCATCGGTCCTGATATTGATATCGAGCAGGAAGCTGCCATCATCCGCGGAAAGACCCCCAATCCGGTGCTCGCTATGCTGAAAACCATGAATTTCGTTTTCAAGATCATTCAAAATTCCTCTCATGAAATATATGATGCTTGTAAAGGGAAAGATTTGATTATCGTCACGCATAGTCAAATGGGTGCAACGGAAGCGGAAGCGTTGGGAATCCCTACCGTAAATGTAACGCTGCAAAAAGAAATGATTGCCGAAAAATTAAAGCCCCTGACCTTTAAAGATAAAATAATCGGCGGATTAATTGGAAAACAAATGGCAAAGCCTTATAACAAAATCAGAAAAACATATCACTTAAAGCCGGTTAAATCGTCTGATGAAATCATTTCCCATAAGCTGAATCTTATTCCCCTCAGCAAATATGTTGTTGAGAGAAATCCTTACTGGGAAGAACATAATATTCTCACCGGATACTGGTATGACGATGAAACAGATTATGAACCTGACCAAAGATTAAAAACCTTTTTGGAGCAGGGAGAAAAGCCTGTCATTCTTGCCCTTGGCGCGATGTCTTTTGAGGAGAAATCCGAAAAGGAAAAACTGGATATGTTTGTTCACGCGCTAAATCAAGCCGGCTGCAGAGCAATCATTCAGGGCTTCCAGAAAACCTTGCAGGATTATGAATTGCCTGACACCATGATCGCCTGTGGAAGCGTCCCGCACAGTTATCTGTTTCGGCAGGGAGCGTTCGTCATCCACCATTGCGGATTCGGAACAACAGCGGCAGCTATGATCTATGGGATCCCTTCTATTCCTGTCCCGCATATTTTAGATCAAATGGGATTTGCAATGCAATTAAGTAATGCAAACGTGGCAACGAAACCACTTTCTTCAAAAAACCTGAGCGAGCAATCCATATATAACGCTATTATGGAAATGAAGGCTGCCTATGCCGAAAAAAAGAAAAACGCGGAAGCACTTTCTGAAAAAATAAGGTCTGAAGGCGGCGTCAAAGAAGCCGTACGCCTGATAGAACATGTGATGGAAGGATAACGGGATATGATGAAAAAATATATATTCATCCTAATCATGCTGCTATCCGTTATCATTACAGGATGTTCTAACGTCAACAGTCAGTCGCAAACAGAAATCGAAACCCAAAATGCGCAGAATGAAGACAATGCGGAAGAAAAGGACGCGTCCGCCGCATCGGAAATCATTGTTGATTATTCTGAGTCTTTTCAGGAAATCAACGGCTGCGCTATCCTCTATCATGAACCGTCAAAGACTTACTCTTTTTATAACAGGGAATTATGCGAAACCGAAGTTTCCCCCTTATCCACTTTTAAGATCATATCTGCATTGGCTGGTCTGGAAAATGGAGTATTGAAAAACGAAAGCTCTAAAATGGAATACAGCGGCACAGATTACCCTGTTGATGCGTGGAACGCCGATCTCACATTAAAGGAAGCATACGAAGCTTCGTGTGTTTGGTATTTCCGACAGGTTGTAGACAAAGTCGGGCAGGAAAATATGCGCGCAATGTTACAGGAATTACAGTATGGGAACTGCGATCTGTCCGAATGGAACGGAAGCGGCGTAAACCCTTTGTCGGAACTGAATGGATTTTGGTTAGCTTCCTCATTAAAGATTTCTCCGGTAGAACAGATAACTGTACTGCGCACTATTTTTGGCACGGATACCCCCTTTGATGCCGAGCATATAGAAACCCTTAAAAATATCATGTATCTTACGGAACTTGACAATGGTCGTTTATACGGCAAAACCGGCTCGTCTTCTGACGGAAAGGCATGGTTTGTCGGCCTTTTAGACGAAAGCGGTGATAGAACTTATTTTGCGGTTTATCTTGATGATATGCAAAATAAAGATATCATATCAGGAAATAAGGCGAAAGAAATAGCAGTCAATATTTTGCAATCAGAACCCAAAACGGCATCAGAAAAACACAGGCAAATTAATATTCCGTCAGCACGAATCCATACTATACAAAATTTGCAGTTTGTATTTCTTGTGCTTTACATCACCACCCGAAAACATATCTTGCTCCCATCCTCACTCTGCACCGTCGCCTTCCCGCCGTGCGTCTCCGCGATCGCCCGCACCATGGACAGACCAATCCCCGTACCGCCCGTTGCAGTAGAGCGGGACTCGTCCAGACGATAAAACCTGTCAAACAATCTGTCCAGATTAGAAACATCTTGAAGACTGCACGTATTCGTCACCTCCATGCAGACTTTACTGCGCCTGCGATAAATCTGCAGCCGAATCTCTCCGCCATCATCAGAATACTTAATCGCATTATCCAACAAAATCGATATCATCCGCTGGATGGCATCTCTGTCTCCGAAAAAAGTCAAATCTTCCTCAATATGCTGGCTGTAATGCTTCCCTTTCGCCTTCGCCAGATGCGCAAAAGGCTCGGCTATTTCCCACGCCGCCTCACTCAAGGAAAATCGGCTCTTTTCCGGGAACGGCGTCTCCTCGTCCATTCTAGTCAGCGCGACCATATCCCCTACCAGCTTAGTCAGCCGCGCGGCCTGCCTGCGTATATTTTCGATCCACTCATCCCCTTCATGCTCCATTGCCGCAATATCCGCGCTGGTGGCAATGGAAGTGATCGGCGTTTTCAGTTCATGCCCCGCATCCGTGATAAAGCGTTTCTGCTGCTCTATATTTTTCAGATAAGGTCTGATCGCCCGCCTTGAAAATAGAATAATAAGAAGGAATACCAATAACAGGCTGAAAATCCCAATTGCCAACGATACGAAAAGCAGAGATTTCATGGACTGCAGTTGGATCGCCGCATTTAAAAAGAGAATCGAGATTCCTTTGTCACTCTGATTCACCAGATAGCGATAATCCTTATAATATCCTTTTTCCCTGCCTCTCGAAAGAACAGTCTGCGCATATGCTTTTGCCGTCTCCTCATCCACGGAAGAAATATAATCCCGCAAAACTTCCTTAACTGTGCCATCCTTATCACAGTGAACCGTAAAGAAGCGGGTCATAAACGCCGCTTCCGGATTGCTTCCCGGTATCTCCCCGACAGGCGGGGGTGGCGCAGGCTGCGCAGGGTCTGTCCGTTCATGCGAAAGAAGTTCCCCAGCCAAATAATCCTGCGTGGAAGTGGTCCTGTAATAATTTGCCGCGTTGATTCCGACGATGATCAATAGCATGACCGTGCCAAACGCCGCCATCGCTGCCAAAACAAACCGTCTCTGTACCTTTTTTAACATCTGTCACCTCAAAACCGCGTCCCGCACACCCGCACCATTATCCGCATTCTCCCTCAAAATTTCACGCTGCTATAACCTACTGCAAATCCAGATAATAACCTGCGCCGCGCGCCGTCCGAATTTCAATATCCGCGTTAAGTTCCTTTAATTTTTTCCGCAAAAATCCCACGTACGTCCAGACCACATTGATATCCGCTTCCGAATCCTGCCCCCATATCTTATCCATCAGATGTCCGGTAGAAAACACAAAGCGGGGATTGCGCATAAAAAGCTCCATCACCTGAAATTCTTTATTATTCAGGCGCACGATCCGATCGCCGCAGCTCATCTCATAGCGGTTGCAGTCAAGCCGCACATTCCCAAAAGAAAGGCAGGTTTCGGCATATCCCGCATTTCTTCGCGAAAGGGCTTTTACTCTGGCAATAAACTCGGGACTGGCAAAGGGCTTTGGCAGATAATCATCCGCCCCCGCCTCCAGTCCGGCCACCCGGTCCTCAATCTCCGCCTTTGCCGTCAGCATTAGTACGGGCA
Organism: Lachnospiraceae bacterium UBA7196; assembly: GCA_002490835.1. Taxonomy (GTDB): domain Bacteria; phylum Bacillota; class Clostridia; order Lachnospirales; family Lachnospiraceae; genus UBA3282. The sequence goes on from DKUU01000034.1 coordinate 8,315, forward strand.
CCGCAGACCCCGCCTCGCGGATCTGACGCAAAACTTCCAGCCCGTTTACCTTCGGCATCATAATGTCCAGAATCACCACATCATAATTCCTGCTTTGAAAATAATCCAAAGCCTCTGCCCCGTCGTAAACCGCATCCACGGTAAATTTATTCTTTTCCAACAGGAACTTGAGTCCCTTTGCCAGTTCTGTCTCATCCTCGGCAATTAAAATGCGCATGCCTACTCTCCTTTACCATTGCTCTGCTGCTTTCTCATTTCTTCCAGTTCTGCACGCAGCTGCTGAATCTTGGCATCCTTTTCCGCAACGATCTGCTTTATCTGCTGCTCATGTTCGATTCGGTCCCGCTCGATCTTCCGCTCATAGTTCTTCAGGTCTTGATAGTATTCCAAACGGTCGCGGCAGCGTTTACGCACCGCTTCATCCGCATTCAGAGCATAGAGCGCATTTGCGGCTTCCTGTAAAGATTCGTCTATGGATGCACTCATTCTGATCTCCTCCCATGTTGAAGCTCTGAACAGTTTCGCCCAGTTATCGATGTGGTATGCTCTGTCTGTTTCTGTCGCAAGCTCTATCCGTGACAGGTCTACGACGCACAGAGTCAGGCTGTCACTGTATTTTTCGTGGTCATGTATGCTCAGCAGTTTATAAGTATCGTAAAACTTCGGGTGTTCCGGAAATAATGTATAATCAAGGAAACCGATCTGTATGGCGGGTTTCGCCTCATTGTAATCCTGTCCGTGATCCAGACTGTCAAAAGAACGGCACAGGTAAGTGACGGAACGCTCATGCCAGTTTAATCGATTGGCCACCTGCATCTCAAGATTGATTAATGTATTGTCATTGAGCAGGACATTGACATCCAGCCGGCATTCCTTATCTTTAATGGTTTCGCCCAAGACAATAGGATTGGTCACTACGGCGGAGATCACCTCGTCATCCTTCAGATGGAGC
>DKUU01000034.1:9587-44643 GCA_002490835.1 Lachnospiraceae bacterium UBA7196
GTTTCAGATTTGTGATCATAGATATGCCTTCCTTTCGTGACGGCAGTTTAAGATTCTGCCGCAGACAGGGTTTCCCCTGAAGATGCCAAAGACTTTTGCAGAAAAAAGAGTCCTAAAATAATCTCCGCCTGCATAACGTTCCGGCTGTTTACGTGTATGAATTAGGTATAGCATAGGAAAATGAGAATTGCAATTGCTTATCGCCGTGTGGCTTGTAGAAAAATAGTGTACGAAATACCGATAGGTAAAGCATAAGTAGCTAAATATAGAGATTGAAAATCTAAAAATACCAAAACCATACCATATTTTGTGTTGTGCAGATTTATGACAACGTTTATTTTTTTCTTGACATTGTCATTTTTGCTGTTATAATGTACTTGTACAATAAGTACAATTTAGAAAGCAGGTATGCGGGCACCTGTCCCAAAACACGGTGTACATTCGAAATCACCACGGCAGCCAGAATCACCGTAAAATTAAGCGGGAACGGAGACATCCATGGAAATCATTATCAGCAACAATGTGGGCAAACCGATCTACGAACAGATCACATCCCAGATCAAGGCCATGATCATGAGCGGCGAATTGCAGGCGGGCGATTCGATCCCTTCCATGCGGGCTTTGGCAAAGTCCATCCATGTGAGCGTAATCACGGTTCAGAAAGCCTATGAAGACTTACAGCGGGACGGCTTTATCGAGACGACGGTGGGCAGGGGCAGCTTTGTCTCGGCACAGAATAAGGAATTTTATCAGGAAGAACAGCAGCGGATTGCAGAAGAACATTTACAGGCGGCGGCGGAAATCGGACGGACCAGCAATATTTCATTGGAGAAGCTGACGGAGCTGCTGGCGCTGTTCTATACCGATGAAGAATAAAAAAATAAAAAGGAGACACTATGGAACCTATACTGGAATTAGAAAATATTTCAAAATCGTTTCCCAAATCAAATTTTACATTAGACAATCTCACTTTTTCTTTACCCTACGGAAGCATCCTTGGCTTCGTCGGGGAAAACGGCGCAGGAAAAACGACGACGATCGGCTGCATTTTAAACACCATCCGCAAAGACAGCGGCACCGTCAAATTGTTCGGTCAGGAAATGCAGGATGACGACACGGCGCTGCGGGAAAAAATCGGCGTAGTCTACGACGGTGACAATTTCCCCGGTTTCTGGACTGCGAAACAATTATCGCAGGTCATGGGCGGATTTTATACCCATTGGGATCATGCCCTGTTCCAGCAGTACCTGAAAGCTTTCGGGCTGCCGGAAACGCAGGAAATAAAACATTTTTCCAAAGGCATGACCATGAAGCTGGCGATTGCCGCCGCGCTTTCGCACCATCCGCAGTTATTGATCCTTGACGAGGCCACAAGCGGACTCGATCCCATCATGCGGGATGAGATGCTGGATGTGTTTCTCGACTTTGTGCAGGAAGAAGACCACTCTATTCTCCTCTCATCACACATCACAAGCGACTTGGAAAAAGTGGCGGACTACATCGCCTTTATCCACGACGGCAGGCTGATTTTAACTACTTCCAAGGATGACCTGATTTACCGCTATGCGGTACTACGCTGTAAGGAAAGCCAGTTTCAGGCGCTTGACCCTGCGGATGTGATTGCTTACAGAAAACGGGATTTCCAAATCGACGTTTTGGTATCCGACAAAAAAGCGGCAGAAAAGAAATATAAGGATATTGTGGCAGACCATGTTTCGATTGACGAAATCATGTTGTTATTGGTGAAAGGAAAATCGTCGCTCGGCAGCGACGATTAAGAGAATGCTTCGCATTCTCCTTAAATGATTTACGCTATCGCAATTTTGATAAAGGAGGAGTCATTATGAAAGGCTTACTGAAAAACAACTTTTACGCAACGCTTCCCGGGGCAAAAGCCCTCATTCTGGTCATGGTTTTGGCCGGCGCTTTCATCGCGGCAGTGATCAGCCAGACTCTTTTGATCGCCTATATTGTTCTGGGCATTATTGGCTTTTCCGAAATTGCCCTTGGCATTGTAAAGGATGAATTTTTTTCCAAATGGGGAAAATATAAATTGACCTTACCGGTCAAGCGGGCGGATATCATAAAAAGCCAGTTTCTCAATCAACTACTGTGGATGTTTGTCGGCACGGTCTTTGCCGTAACGGTAACGGTCCTCTCATGGTTCCTGCACGGCAGCCCGTTCGATATTCCCCTCGACATCGTCACCACATTTGTCATAGGGATCAGCATGAGTCTTTTTGCGAGCGCGCTTTTCTTTCCCTTATTTTACTGTCTCGGAGAAGAGCGGGGGAGCGTTTTGATCGGCTTATCTCTCGTCTGCTCCTTTGGCTTAGACTATGCAATTGTCACATTATTCAATTATTACGCAAAACCGGTCCCCCAAAAGCCCCTGCTCGGTATTATCATCCTGATGACGGCTTCCCTGCTCGCCTTTGGGTTATCCTACCCGCTTACGGTCCGCATTTTCAAACACAGGGAATATTAAGCCTGTGTACTAACGTTATATCATGAAACTCGCAAACCCGCGCTATATCTTGATCTGCGTCCACTTGCCCTGTTTGAATCGGATCGAGGCAAACGTAAATCGGGAAATCTGATCCGCCAGCACGCCGAGCCAGATACCAATTATGCCAAGCCCGAACACATAACCGCCAAGATAAGAACCCAGAGTACGGATAAAGGTGACGCTGATCGTGGAAGCGACCGCCGTGTAAAAAGTATCGCCGGCGCCGCGCAGACACCCCATATAGACCACCTGACTGATCTGGAAAATAACCACAAAGATAATGACTCTCATAATGCCCACGCCGATCGCCACGATATGTTCTTCCGCAAAGAACAGGCGCATCAGCGTGCCTGCACCGAAAAAGTAAATGACGGCAAGGCAGACAGCAATCACACCGCCGAACATCCTGCAGATACCGCCGTACTCTTTGGCAAGTTTTTCATCGCCCGCACCGAGGCTGCGCCCGATCAACGCGACCGCGGCCGCCTGCAAGCCGTCTCCAAAGGAAAAGGTCAGACCCATGATATTCATCCCCACCTGATGCGCCGCCATCGCGTCAGTCCCCTGCTTCGCCGCCATGATTGCCGTCATCATAAAACCGACCCGCATCAGAAGCTGTTCAAAAAATACGCTGTAACCTACATGAATGATATTGACCAAAGTTTTGATTGCGGGACGGACTTTATTTTTGATCAAATAGGGCAAGCTGATAAACCCGTCAGGGTTCAGGATGGAAATCACACTCATAACAGATGCCACTACCGTTCCCAGCACCGTAGCCAGCGCTGCGCCCCGGATGCCAAGGGCGGGAAATCCAAAATGTCCGCCTATCAGCAGATAATTAAAAATGATATTCACGGTATTGGAAGTGACGTTGGTACGCATAGTGATCTTCGTATTGCCCACACCCCGCTGCGCGGAATTGATCCCCATCTGGATGCAGTTAAAGATCATACCGCCCATAATAATCTGAAAATATATTACCGCGCTGTCATGCGTCTCGGGCGTCGAACCGCAGAATCGGATGATCGGACTTGCCAGAAACACAAACAGAATACTCATGATAATTGCCGCAGCAAGGATAAAGACCACCGCCGTACTTAAAATGCGATTCGCCTCCTCTTGCTTTTCCTCCCCCCGCCGCCTCGCAACCAGAGCGGAGATTGCCACATTTGCAGCAAAAAACAGGGACAGCCCGATAAATTTCGGCTGCGTCGTCAGTCCCACGGCCGCGACCGCATAAGAGCCGAGCGAGCTTACCATCAGCGAATCCACCAGTCCCGCAAAGGCCACAAAAAAGGACTCCACAATAGAAGGCCACGCCATGTGGAAGGTGATGCGGATATTCTCTTTTCTGTATTTCGGACTTTTCACTCCCTGTGCGTTCTGCTCCATGTGCTCCCACCTTTTTTTATGCTTGCAATATAAGCTACCATCTTTTCATCTTACGTCTGTGCACTGCTCATTGCTTTCGCGGATATTGTACCACAAAATAAATCAGGCTGAAAGTGTATTGCGCCATAAACGCAATCGTTATATAATTTTTACACTGTCATGTTTCTAAAGGAATGATGAAAATAATAGAGCAGTTTTTAAACATTATTAAAATTACGGAGAACGGACAATGCCACAGGAAATCTTACTGTTGGAGGACGACGACAGTCTCAACCATGCTGTCAGTCTAAAGTTAAAAAAAGAGGGCTACACCGTTTACAGCGCTTTCACTGTAAAAGAAGCGCTCAGCCTTTATCAGGATAAAAATCTTTCCCTGATCATATGCGATATCTCTCTGCCGGACGGAAGCGGTCTGGAATTTTGCTCGCGCGTACGGCAGGAAAGCGACGTCCTCTTTCTGTTTCTGACCGCCCTCGACAGAGAAGAAGATATCGCGGCAGGTTACAGACAGGGCGCGGACGATTATATTACCAAACCCTTCTCCATGACGGCTCTGACCGCGAAAGTTGGCGCGCTCCTAAAACGCTTTCCCGCCGACGCCCACAAAATCATTGTATCCGGCGATATCACGCTCTATCCGGAAGACAAACGGGCTATGAAAGGAAATCAAAACCTGTCTCTAACTGCAAAAGAATATTCCCTGCTCACTTTTTTTATGGAAAACCCAATGCGGATCTTGTCAAGGAATCAGCTTTTGGAAGCGATCTGGGATATCGAGGGCAATTTTGTGGATGAAAACACCCTCTTCGTCAATATCCGGAGGCTTCGGGAAAAAATCGAGGACAATCCGTCCGCCCCCGTTATGTTAAAAAACGTCAGAGGACTCGGTTACATCTGGGAAAGGAAGTGTGAAAAAAGATGAAGCAAAAAACAAATCTGTCATCCTATATCCGCAACGCTTATTTCCTCATACTGTCCGCCTCTCTGCTTTTTGTTGCACTCTGCGGATTCTGGGGCGTTTCGCTCCTTAATTCACAACACAGACAGGAGCTTTCACAAATGAGCAACGTTGCCGGCGCCGTTCTCACCGAATATCCCGAAGCGGAATCGATACTTGTCACCGCCTTACAGGACACCGGATATCATCACGCTGGCAAGGGATTTGCCATCCTCGGCAAATACGGCTATCGGAGCAGCCTTCTGCTGAGTGATATCCCTTATTACCGCACCGCTTTATTTGACTTTTCTTCCTTTTTAGCCCTCGCCTTTTTCTGCGGTCTTTCCCTGATCACCCTCTTTTTTCTCCACTTTTACCGCAGCCAGAAAAAACAGGAAATGCTGCTTCATTCCCTGCTCGACCGCTATCTGTCAGAAGATGCTTCCCTTATAGAAGAGGGTCTGCCTACAGGCTATGTTTTTAATGAATCCTTTACCGACACACTCCGGAAGCTCGGCTATAAGCTACAGGCAAAAACGCGGGCTCTGGCTGCTGAGCGGGATGATACCAAGTCGCTTGTAACAGATATCTCCCATCAGCTAAAAACGCCTGTCAGCGCATTGAAAAGCTGTTTTTCCATGTGCATGGAAGCTGACACGGCAGAGGAACGCAGCGACTTTTTCGCCCGCTGCGCGTTGCAGATACAAAAACTGGAAGACTTAGTGACTGTACTGGTCAATATCTCCCGGCTTGAAACTTCGCTGATCTCCCTTAAGCAGGAGTCTGTTTCGTTGTCCGAGCTGCTCACCGATGCTGTCAATACCGTTTATGAAAAGGCCCTGCTGAAAAATATCCTGATAGAAGTCTGCCCTTTGGAGCAGACGGCCTTTTCTTCAGAACTGCCTGACCCCGCCGCAGAAAAGATTTCCGACACCGCTTTCTATCTGGACAAGCGCTGGACTTGCGAGGCGATCGCCAATATTTTAGAAAACGCTGTCAAGTATTCTCCTTCCGGCAGCACGATAACCCTGCAGATTCGCAGCTTCTTCAGCTATGTACAGATAGAGATCACCGATCAGGGAATCGGTATCCCCAAAGAAGATTACAATCTTATCTTTAAGCGCTTCTACCGCGGCAGCCATCCGCTCGTAAAATGTTCCGAAGGTTCCGGCGTGGGACTCTATCTTACCAGACGGATCATTGAGGAACAGGGCGGCGCAGTCTCGGTAAAACCCTCTGTGGGACAAGGCGCTGTCTTTATCGTGCGTCTTCCTCTGTGACCACTCTTTCTTGTCAGAGCATTGATATATTGCGCTACTCTGACAAACACAAGCTGCTTTTTTATCCTTGTAAGCTTCCTGTAAGATTAACCGTCTATACTAAACCTATACGAATTAATAAATCCGGTCAAAACTGCGTTCGCGTACATCACGCGGCCTGTTTTCTGACCGCAGGAAGAAAGGCAGGATAAGATGAACAACCAGACAGACATCATTTTACAGACAGAAACTTTATGCAAGTATTACGGATCGGGTGACAACCTCGTCAAAGCCGTAGATCACATCAACTTACAGATCAGGCAGGGAGAATTTGTCTCCATCGTCGGCAAGTCCGGCAGCGGCAAATCCACCCTGCTTCATATGCTGGGCGCGCTGGATAACCCCACTTCGGGCAAAGTATTTCTCGACGGGGAAAATATCGCCAGCCTGAAAGCCGACGCGCTTTCCACGATCCGCCGCCGCAAGATCGGCTTTATCTTTCAGTCCTTTAACCTGATCCCCGCCTTAAATATATGGGAAAATATCGTCCTTCCGCTGGGTCTGGACGGCAAACCGTTAGATGAAGCTTTCATTGAGGATATCATTGCAACGCTCGGCCTTGCGGAAAAGAAGCGCAGCCTTCCCAATACCCTCTCCGGCGGCCAACAACAGCGCTGCGCCATCGCAAGAGCCATTGCAGCCAAACCTTCCATTATTTTGGCGGATGAACCCACCGGCAACCTCGACACCAAGACCGGCGACGAGGTGATGGCGCTCTTAAAAACTTCCGCCAAAAAATACGGGCAGACGCTGGTGGTCATCACCCACAACGAGGAAATCGCGCAGATGGCGGACCGCACGATCATGCTGGCGGACGGACGCATCGTTTCCGACGGAATACCGTCTGTTAAGAATCGTGAGACCGGGGAGGTGACAGCTCATGAGCAAGACTAACACGATCTCAAACCTCGCCCTGCAGCGCCTTCGCTACAACAAAAGCCGTACGCTGCTTACGGGTATCGCCATCCTGCTTACTACCATGCTGCTGATGGCGATCGGCACCGTCAGCGTCGGCATATTTAATTTGAACCGACAGATGGCCTCGTTTACAGACTATCATGCCGTATTTCGCGATATTACTCCCGCTCAGTCTGCCATCCTGCGCAGCCATATCCAAGTGGAAGCCCTGACCACCGCCGAGGTTTTTGCGGACATTGAAAACGGTAAAATGAACGGCGCCCTCGCTTATCAGGAAATTGTGCGGGATGATCGCCATACAGATGAGGAGGGCGCTTCTCCAACACTGCAGGTCGAATCGGGTCACTATCCCGAAGCGGAGGATGAAATCTGTTCTTCCCCTGCTTTTTTCAGGCGCGTCGGTGCAGAGCCGGTGATCGGCGGCAAGGCGACCCTCTCCTTTCGGGTAGACGGCAAGGGAAAAATTCAAACCAAAGAATTTACGATCAGCGGTCTTTTCCCTGATGAGGAGGTTGCCGAAGGATTAGACGACAGCCGCATTATGTGGTCCGCCCAAGTCTCGAAAGTCCTTCTCTCCCAATACGAAGAAGCCGGCCTTTATCAGCCGAAACTTTCTGCCAATCTGCGCGTCTACGGAGAGGATGAACTGACCTATGATGAAATGAAGGAGCGGATCAACGCCGTGGCTGCCGATATCGGACTGCCGGAAGAAAATGTAAATCTAAATACGGAATATCTTCGTATCATGACTGATCCGGGTACGGAAACCATGATGATCGCAGGCGTCATCTGTCTGGTCGTGATCCTCTTTTCTGCTCTGGTGATTTACAGCATCTACTACGTAGGAGTGATCACTGACATACAGGAAATCGGGAAGCTGAAGGCGCTGGGCGCATCAAGACGCCAAATTGCCGGCATGTTTTACCTACAGGGCGCCATTGTATCCGCCTTTTCCATTCCAGCCGGACTCCTGATCGGGTTTTTACTGCCATATTTCCTCTTTCCGCTGGTTCTTTACGCAACCAGCACTACCGCTCTGACTCTCAGTTACCGTGAAGCGATAGATGCCCTTAATTTACACATGTTTTCCCTGCCCGTACTGTTTGCTGTGGCTGCGGCAGTCCTCATTACCGTCTGCCTTTCCCTGCAAAAGCCCATCCGCATGGCAAAGCGGGTCTCTCCGGTGGAGGCCATCCGCTATCAGGAAAGCACTACGGACAAAAAGAGCCGCAAGGGACACCATACGGTAAAGGTCTCCACCCTGACATTTGCTAACCTGACGCGCAACAAAAGACGTACCGCCGTCACCATCCTCACCATGGGCTTAAGCTGCGTACTCTTTATCTGCGTATCCGCCGTTTTGAGCAGCGTAAGCGCCAAAGATCTGGCCAGATGGAATATCGCGGAGGGAGATTTTAGAATTTCTCTGGACTATTCCCGTAATGACAAAGAATACCCGGAAAACAATCTGGACAGTCTGGTGCAAAAAAACTACTTTAATGAAGCTTTTCTGGCACAATTATCCGCCATTGAAGGGGTGAAAAAAATACAGCCGGCGCACGGTATTATTCTCTCTTCTTCTGACACCGACTACGCGCTGTATCAAAATTTTGACGGAGAACCGATTCGCAGCGACCTCTCCTATTTTACCAGAGAGGATATCCCCGAATTGAACGAATATCTCATTCAGGGCAGTATCGACTACGACCGTATGACCGCAAACAGAGAAGTACTCTGCACCTACGAATACTCTTTCACCCAGAACGGACTTTCCATCGGCGACGTCCTTACTCTGACCCTGCATGACGGCGACAGGGAAATCCCCTTCCAGACGACCCTTACCGCCCTGACGCAGCCGGAAACTGATTTTTCCATTTTGGTCATGACAGAAGAAACATGGAACGAACTGGGGCTTGCTTATGATCCGACCACCGATATTTACCTGTATGTAGAAGACGCGCAATATGACAGCGTAAAGGAAGCATTAAAAGAAATCGTTTCGGGAAACGAACATTTTACCCTCTATTCGATGGATGAGGAAATGCGGATCAGCCGCGCCTCGATAGCGCTTACCATCTATCCGGCATATCTGCTGCTTGCATTGATCGCCGTGATCGGTTTTATCAGCCTGATCAATACGATGATCACCAGTATCGTCACCAGAAAAAAAGAGCTTGGTATCCTGCAGGCCATCGGCCTTTCCGACAGGCAGCTTGTAAACATGCTCTCAGGGGAAGGTCTGGTCTTTACCGCCGGCACGCTGTTGATCAGCCTGACGCTTGGCAACCTGGCCGGCTGGCTGTTTTATAAATGGGCAAAGCAGGCACACTTTATGGGCATCAGCCGCTACCATTATCCACTGTGGGAATCCATAGGACTTGCACTGGTCCTGCTTGGCGGGCAGCTTCTGATCACCCGCTTTATCAGCAGAACGATGAAGAAGGAAAGCCTTATCGAGCGGATCAGAAATCAAGAATAGACCTATTTGGGGATATTGCACAAAATCAAAAACATTTTTCATATTTGATTGTGCACTAATACATAAGGTGCTATAATAAACGCAGGCCATATTGTCTGCGTTTATTTTATAAAGGAGGATCTTCCATGACCAGAGAACAGTACAAAGCGGCAAACTCCAGAATTTTTCCTGTTATTATGATTATACTCGGCTATTTTCTAATCACATTCCTTTTGGCGCTTTTGGCTGGACAGGGTACTTGGAGAGTTTGGATACAGCTTGGTGTTACGATCGTATCTGTTATTGTCAGTGTGATCGCATTTCTGAAAGACAGAGAGATTAAGGCCTGTACCATAGCGCTCATGGGCTCCTGTGCGCTCGCTTATGTGGTCATTGTCCTGCTGAACAGTTCCAACGGTGTATATGCTTACGTCTTTGCTCTGATCATTGCTTCCATGGCATTCCTGAATGTAAAGCTTACCATTTACGGCAACAGCGTAGCCATAGCCGCGAACCTGCTCCGAATCATCATCCATAAAAGTGACCTCTCCGCTTCTATCATTGAGATGTTTTCTCTGCTATTGGTAGCCGCTTCCTGTATTACTGCCACCCGTCTCCTGATCCGCTTCAACGAAGAAAATATGTCCTCCATTATAGAAGCGGCAAAGGCGCAGGAAACTACCAATCAAACTATGGTTCAGGTCGCGGACGATATCTCCGCCCACTTTACCGAAGCCATGAATATGGTCGCAGAGTTAAAAGAATGTATCGAAACCTGTAATTTTGCTATGGAAAATATCGCTGAAAGTACGGAACTGACCGCCGAATCTATTCAGGCACAGGCTTCCATGTGCGTGGAAATCCATGCTTCTTCCGATACCGCGGAAGGGGAGATTCGTTCCATGCTGGAAGCCTCCGACAGAACCATGCAGACCATTACCGAAGGCTCTGATGAGATTTTAAAATTAAAAGAACAGGCCGAAAATGTGGCTTCCGCCAGCGACGCTACCGTGCAGGTAATCTCTAAATTAACAGAACAGATCGGAAACGTGCAGGAGTTCATCGGCACCATTTTAAGCATTGCCGGAAAGACAAACCTTCTCGCGCTGAACGCCTCCATTGAGGCCGCCAGAGCGGGCGAAGCGGGAAAAGGCTTTGCCGTGGTCGCGGACGAGATCAGGCAGCTCTCCGAGCAGACCAAGGAGGCCTCCAACAATATCACTTCCATCATCCACGATCTGAACATGGGCGCGCAGTCAGCCAACGAAAGCATCGAGGCTTCGGCCGCTTCCGTACATACACAGAATGAGATGATCGACAGTATGCGCACCCGCTTTGATGATATCTATCAGGAGATGACTTCTCTCTCCTCGAAGGTAAAAAATACGGAGGCAAGCGTCAATACGATCCTTACCTCCACCGATACCATTTCCGAAAATATAACCCACCTCTCCGCAACCAGCGAAGAAGTGGCCGCATCCTCCACCGAAGGCCTGCGCACCTCCGAAAAGTCTGTGGAGAACATGAACTGCTGTAAGAAAATCCTGGAGGAGATTTCCTCCCTCGCACAGAAGTTAAAAGTAGGGTAATCACCATTCAAGTACTGCGGAGGCCCACGTCAGCCCGCCCCCGAAACCGCTCATAGCGATCTTCGTGCCGGGTTTTAAGAGGCCGCCCCGATTCATCTCATCCAAAAGGATAGGCACGCTTGCCGCCGAGATGTTTCCACAGTGATCGAGACTGATAGGAAACTTATCCTCGGAAATGTGCAACCGTTTCGATACAGACTGGATGATGCGGATATTCGCCTGATGTAAGGCATAATAATCAATATCCTCCGGCGTAAGCCCTGCTGCCTCGATGGTCTTTTGCAGGGATGCGGGTACGGTGGTGACAGCAAACTTATATACTTCCTGTCCATCCATATGCACATAAGCAGTCTCCTGATCCGTCTCGATCAGGGGATTGTTGTTTGTACGGCCAAGACATGCCAGCACATCGCCCTTTGTACCATCGCTGCCCTGATCAAAGGCAAGCAAGCCGTACTGCTCATCGCCCCGCACCACAGCCGCGCCCGCACCGTCCCCAAAAAGTACGCAGGTACTCCTGTCGTTCCAGTCCACGATCTTCGAGAGCGTCTCAGCCCCCAAAATCAGCGCTGTCCGATACAGCCCCGCCTGTATATAGGCGTTGGCAATATTTAAAGCAAACATGAAACCGGAGCAGGCCGCATTGACATCGAAGGCCACCGCGTTCTTCGCTCCGAGCGCCGCCTGTACTTCACAGGCGCAGGCCGGCGTCACATAATCCGCTGACACGGTCCCTAATATAATCAGATCAATCTCTTCCGCCGTCATGCCCGCATTATCAAGCGCCCTTTTCGCCGCCTCCACGGACATGCTCGCCGTAGTCTCTTCCTTCGCAAGATGTCTTTTTTTAATTCCCGTCCTGCTGCTGATCCACTCGTCGGAAGTGTCCATGATCTTTGCCAGATCGTCGTTTGTCACCACCGCTTTGGGGAGACAGCTTCCCGTTCCTATGATTCGTGTCTTCATCATATCAATAAATCCCCCTCAAGGTTTTAAGGTCGAAAGCCATCCAAAATCTCCTTCACATGCTCCAGCTTCGTTGCCCGGTAGGCGTTCGCGCCGCAAAATAGCAGGGCATCGTCCACCTTGCCCGTCACCGCATTGACGAGGGCATCCGTAATGCAGTAAGGCGTATCCGCCCCCTTACAGGTGCTGATGCACAAATGACATTTTTCATGCGGAATCTGTCCTTCCTTTGCCCTTTCCATAAAAGGATTGAGAATCGCACGCCCTGGCATCCCTACAGGACTTTGCACGATGACGATATCCTCTTTTTTCGCGTCGATATAGGTCTGCTTATACGCTTCGTCCGCATCGCACTCGTAAGTGGTCACAAAACGGGTCGCCATCTGCACGCCCGAAGCGCCAAGTTCCAGATAATGTTCCATATCAGCGCGCTCATAAATGCCGCCCGCCATGATCACAGGTATCTCCACGCCATGCTCCGCCGCCGTCTCATTCACCAGCGCGATAATCGCTTTCACTTCTTCGTCATAATGAAGCCCCTCGATGTCCTCAAGCTGCTCCTTATGAAAGCCCAGATGCCCGCCCGCAAGCGGCCCCTCAATCACCACCGCATCAGGCAGACGGTCGTACTTCTTTAACCAGTAGCGCATAATGACCTGCGCGGACTTCACACTCGACACAATGGGAAGAAGCTTTGTCTTTGCTCCGCCCACAAGTTTCGGCAAATCTATCGGCAGCCCCGCGCCAGAGATGATCAGATCGATTCCCGCCTCCACCGCCGCTTTGACATAGTCCTCATACCTTCTGGTCGCCACCATGATGTTGACACCGAGGATACCGCCTTTGGCAAGTTCTCTCGCTTTTTTGATCTCCGTGCCGATCGCCCGCAGATTCGCGCCGATTGGGTCCGTATCAAAATCCGGCTCCCTGTAACCGATCTGCGCCGTGGAGAGGACGCCGATACCGCCCTCGGCCGCCACTGCGCCCGCAAGGGAAGAAAGGCTTACGCCCACGCCCATGCCGCCCTGAATGACAGGCACCCGCGCCGTCAAATCCCCTATTTTCAGAGGTTTTACTTTTACCATAAAATTCTCGCTTTCTCTATTCCGAGGATCGCAGATCCTCGCATAGTTAAGTTGCGAAGCAACTTTACTATTAGCCGATTGCGAAGGTCAGCTCCGCCTGCGTCACCAGTTTCCCGTCCACATAGGCCTTCGCCTGTCCCATGCCGATCGGCCCTTTGATCTTCACGATCTCCGTCTCCAGCGTCAGCACATCGCCCGGCACGACCTTGCCCTTGAATTTAGCATTATTGATGCCTGCAAAGTAAGCCGTCTTTCCCTTAAATTCAGGCTGGCTTAAGATTGCCACTGCACCCGTCTGCGCAAGCGCCTCCACGATCAGCACGCCCGGCATCACCGGTTCCTGCGGAAAATGCCCCGCAAAAAAAGGTTCATTATAGGACACACATTTCTTAGCGACTACCCGTTTTCCCTCCTCCAGCTCCTCAATGGTATCGATCAGCATAAAGGGCTGCCTGTGGGGAATGATTTCCATGATTTCCTTCGCTCCCATTAAAGACATTTTGAATCCTCCTATTCCTGTAGGGATTTTTATTTTTGCTTAACGCTCATCATGGTATTTCTTCACGACCAGACTCGCGTTGTGTCCGCCAAAGCCCAGCGAATTTGACAGCGCATACTCAAAATCTATCTCACACGCTTCCTTGCAGTAGTCGAGATCGCATTCCTCGTCCGGCACCTGATACCCGACCGTGCGGTGGATATAGCCTTCCTGCAATTCCTTCACGCAGGTGACAAACTCGATCGCGCCCGCCGCGCCCAGAAGATGCCCCACCATGGACTTGGTGGAGTTGATCTTGATATCCTTTGCGTGATCGCCAAAGAGCAGCTTGATCGCCCTTGTCTCAAACAGATCGTTGTGATGCGTACTGGTTCCATGCGCATTAATATACGTAATATCATTTAATCCAAGTCCCGCATCCTTCACCGCGTACTCCATTGCCTTGGCTGCACCCGCGCCGTTCTCAGCCGGAGAAGTGATGTGATAAGCATCGGAAGAACAGCCATAGCCCGCCACTTCCGCATAGATCTTTGCGCCTCTCGCCTTCGCGTGCTCTAACTCCTCAAGCACCACGATACCCGCGCCCTCGCCCATCACAAAGCCGCTGCGCTCCTTATCGAAAGGAATCGAGCAGCGCTTGGGGTCTTCGGAAGTCGTCAGCGCGGTCAGCGCGGAAAAACCGCCGATACCGATGGGACACACGCTGCCCTCGGTACCGCCCGCTACCATCACTTCCGCATCCCCGTACTGAATGGTGCGGAATGCCTCACCGATCGAGTTCGTGCCGGTCGCGCAGGCTGTCACCACATTGATGCTCTTTCCCTTCAAGCCATACTGGATCGATACGTTGCCCGCCGCCATGTTAGAAATGGTAAGCGGCACAAAAAGCGGCTCAATGCGGGAAGGCCCCTTCTCCAAAAGTCTGCTGTGGGAGCGCTCCATCGCCTGCAGGGAACCCGTGCCCGAACCGACCGCCACGCCCACGCGGTAAGGGTCTTCCTTCTCCATGACGATGCCCGCATCTTCCAGCGCTTCCTTCGTCGCCGCCACCGCATATTGGGAGAACGGCTCCATTCGCTTGGCCGCCTTGAAATCCATATAATTTTTGCCGTCAAAATCCTTGACCTCCGCCGCCAGCTTGCACTTAAATTCGGAAGCGTCAAACTTTGTGATCGGCGCAAATCCCGTCTTTCCTTCCTTTATCCCCGCCCAGAACTCGTCTACACTCAGACCAATCGGCGTAATTGCACCCATACCTGTGACTACTACTCGTCTGCTCATACTTAAACTCCTTTTTTATTTATTGACATATTCATAATGTTTCCTTTTTCGATACACAGCTTGGATGAGATCATATTCTCAAGGAGCCCCTTGAAAAGCGCCGGTACTTGGCGAGGTTTTTCACGAGCCTAGTATCCGCTGCGTTTTTCACGGAGCGAAAGCGCGGCGACGCAGAATATGATCTCGTCCAAGCGTCGCAAGGTCAAAAATCAGATCGCCATTCCCCCATCGACAGAGATCACCTGCCCGGTGATATACCCCGCCTTATCGCTGGCAAGAAACGCCACCGTCTCAGCGATATCTTTCGTGGTCCCCACTCTCTTTAAGGGAATCTGCGCCAAAGTCGCTTCCTTGGCCGCATCCGTCATTGCCTGCGTCATATCCGTATCAATGAAACCCGGCGCCACCGCGTTGACCGTGATATTCCGGCTCGCCAGCTCCCTCGCCATGGATTTCGTCAGGCCGATCACGCCCGCCTTAGACGCCGCGTAGTTCGCCTGTCCCGCATTGCCGAGTACGCCGGATACAGACGAAAGATTGATGATCCTGCCTGCCTTCTGCTTTAAGAAAGGACGGTACATGTGCTTAATGGTATTGAACGTTCCTTTCAGGTTCGTGTCAACGACCGCATCGAAATCCTCTTCCGTCATCTTGATCATCAGATTATCTCTGGTAATGCCCGCGTTGTTCACCAGAATGTCAATATGTCCAAACGCGGCCAGCATATCGGTTATCATTTTACCGCAGGCCTCGTGGTCCGCCACGCTGCACTGCACCGCCGCCGCCTTTCTTCCCATTGCCTCAATCTTTGCTACGACTTCCTCTGCCTTCTCTTTTGAGCCGTTGTAATTCACGATCACATCCGCGCCGTATTCCGCCAGCGTCAGTGCGATCTCCCGCCCGATGCCGCGTCCCGCGCCTGTCACGAGCGCTACTTTTCCAGTAAGCATTATCCCTTTACCTCCTCAAGCTTTCCAAATCCTCCACCTTCTCGATGTTGATCACCTTCATATCCTTGTTGATCTTGCGCATAAATCCGGAGAGCGTCTTACCCGGCCCGATCTCCACGAAAGTATCCACGCCGTCCGCGATCATCTTCTCTACGGTCTGCTGCCACTTCACGGAAGAGGAAACCTGCTTTTCCAAAAGCGGCTTCACATCCGCCTTATCCTTCACATAGTCCGCCGTCACATTGGCGATATAAGGGATAACGATATCGTGAATCTCCACGCTATCCAATTCCTTCGCCAGTTTCTCGCCCGCGCCCACAAGGAGCGGCGAATGAAAAGGGCCGCTCACATTCAGCGTCACGCATCGTTTTGCGCCTGCTGCCGTCAGCTTCTCTACCGCCTCTTTCGCCGCCGCTTCCTCACCGGTGATCACGATCTGGCCGGGGCAGTTATAGTTTGCGATCGTCACACAACCGTCTGTCTCCGCACAAACTTTTTCAATCACAGCCGTATCCAGACCCAGCACCGCCACCATCGCGCCGCCGTTTGGCACCGCCTCCTGCATATAGATGCCGCGCTTTCTCACTACCTTGAAGACATCCTCCGGACTCATCACGCCGCTCGCCACGAGCGCGCCGTATTCGCCAAGGCTGAGTCCCCCTGTCACGTCGGGCTTCACACCTTTCTCTTCGACGGCTTTTAACATCGCTACCTCCGCCGCCAGCATTGCGATTTGCGTATACTCGGTAATGTTGATCTGCTCGTTCTCCTCAAAACAGAGAGCGGCTACATCCAGTCCGCTTGCCTTACCGGCCAGCTCAAACATTTCCTTACAGACCGGGATCTGCTCATAAAAATCCTTTCCCATCCCCACATACTGCGCTCCCTGTCCGGGAAACATAAATGCGATCTTACCCATAAGACTCTTTCCTCCTCCAATCATGTAAATAGTTTGAAATTCAAAGTAATTACTTGGAAAAAAGAGAATGCCAAGGGTAGGCATTCTCCCCCGAAATCATTTCCTTATCTTTTCAAGAGCGACTCCGCCTGCGTCATGATCTCCCGGATCATCTCCGCACAAGTCATCTCTTCTTTTACCATACCTGCGATCTGGCCTGCCATCAGCGTACCGTTCACGGTATCGCCCTCCACCACCGCCTTGCGCAGCGCGCCCAGCGTCAGATGCTCCAGCTCCTCAAACGGAGCGCCGGCCTTCTCCAGTTTTATGTATTCCCTCGTCATATTGTTGCGGATCTGACGGACCGGGTGACCATGCGTCATGCCCGTCACCTCGGAGTCGATATCCTTTGCCGCAAGAATCTTTTTCTTGTAATTCTCGTGTACAATGGATTCTTTCGCCACCACAAAACGGGTGCCCATCTGTACTGCTTCCGCGCCCAGCATCATTGCCGCCGCAAATCCTCTGCCATCCGCAATGCCGCCCGCCGCGATCACGGGAATGCTCACCGCATCCACTACCTGCGGCACAAGGGTCATTGTGGTCGCCGATCCGATATGACCTCCGGATTCCGTTCCTTCCGCGATCACCGCGTCAACGCCTGCCCGCTCCATCATCTTCGCCAGACCCACGCTCGCGACTACGGGCGCCACCTTGATGCCCGCCGCCTTCCAGTCGGCCAGATACTTGCCGGGATTGCCTGCGCCGGTCGTCACTACCTGCACGCCCTCCTCGACGATCACTTTTGCGATCTCATCCGCTTCGGGATTCATCAGCATCACATTGACGCCAAAAGGCTTTTTCGTCAGCTCTTTCGTCTTCCGAATCTGTTCCCTGACAAAGGATGCCGGTGCGCCGCCCGCGCCGATGATACCGAGACCGCCGGCCTCAGATACCGCCGCCGCCAGATGATATTCGGCCACCCATGCCATACCGCCTTGGATGATCGGATATTCGATCCCCAAAAGCTCCGTAATCTTCGTTTTCATGCAATAACCTCTAACTATCGTTTCGAATTTTTACAGCTTACGCCTCGACGCCCTTGCTCTTCATATATTCTACCACAGCGCCGACGGTCGTGATCTGCTCCAAGTCCTCGGAAGGAATCTCTACGCCGTACTCCTCCTCGAAAGCCATTACCAGCTCAAATAAATCCAAAGAATCCGCGCCCAGATCCTCCTTAAAAGAAGATTCCTCGGTGATCTCCACGCCGTCCAAGTTTAACTGCTCCTGAATGATCTCGATAACTCTCTCTAACATTTCTCTGTTCTCCTTTTCGTCATATAAAATAGTTTGACATTCAAAGTATATGTCCTGCCCGGACGTTTGTCAATCCTATTTTTACGGATTCTTACTATTTTGTCAATCACTTTGCAATAAATATTGAAATTTTTAGGGCAAGAATTTGTTTTTCCCGCTTGACCTTGCCCCTGGGACATAGCTTACGCTATCTGTGAAGCCTTTACAAAGTCATGGGGACAGCCTGCGCGGCAATGGGAAAACTGATATGAAACTGTTAAAACAGCTGATCCAATTACACAAAATCCTTTTTATAGCGGCGGTCCTGCTCACTTTCCTGTCTGTCATTTTAAATCTATGCTGGAATGAATTTTTAGCGCGGCTGCTGGATTTTCTCGGAAATGCCGACCATTTTTCTTTTGAGAAGGAAACGGGTATCTTTTTTGCAATCGGCATATCGATCATTTTCGCCCACATGATCAGCGAGTTTGTTTCATCGATTCTGTCCTCCTATACCTGCGAACTGTTTGCCCATGAACTGCGGATGGGATATGCCGGATTCTATCTGCAAAGCGACATACAAACGCTCTCAAGGCTGAATGTGGGAGAAGAACAGTCAGCCTTGCAGAATGAGTTAAAAGAGATCTCCGATTATCTGAGTGAAAATCTCTTTCCCCTGATAAAACAGTTTTGTGCATTTGCAATCACCGTTCTCTTTTTGCTGTCTCAGAGTCTTAAATTGACTACGATTTCTATCGTCCCGGTAATCCCGCTGATCGTTTATTGTTCTTTCTCTAGCAAAATAATTAAAAATCATACGCAGCAATGTCAAAACAGCAGACAAAAAATCAACGGACTGGCAGATTTCATTTTAGAATTGTTTCCAATTATTCAAATCTATGATGCCTGTCAACTCATCGGAGATTCCCTGATGGAAACTCTTTCTGAATGGGGAGAGGCAGCGATTAAAAAGGAAAGAATCACTGCCGGACTGATGTCTCTTTCGGGCGTGCTTTCCTTTGTCCCGCTTTTGTTATTGCTTGGCTTTGGCGGATCTATGGTGATCCATGGAGAAATCAGCATGGGGACATTTTATATCTTTATCAATCTTTCGGGAAATGTTTCCGGCTTCCTGCAGAATATGCCGGGAATCTATGCCGCTTTCCGAAAATTTACCGCATCTGCTGACAGATTGGAGGAAAAATATGTTTCCATATGCAGTTGACTTAGAAAATATTTCTTTTTCTTATGGGAATCATATGGTGTTAAATAATTTATCTCTCAGGGCCAAACCCGGTGAACACATCGGTATCGTCGGAGACAGCGGATGCGGCAAAAGTACGCTGCTTAAAATCCTTGCGGGTCTTTATGCGCCTGATCAAGGCCCGGCAATCATAGCGGGTGAACATATCCTTGAGAAGATTAGAAAACAGGTATCGCTTGTGATGCAAAACAACAGCCTTTTTCCATTATCCATAAGAGATAATATCACCTGCGGTCATCCTATATCAGATGAAACGGTATGGAAAGCCTGTCAGAACGCAAGTCTTACGGAATGGATCAAGGATCTTCCGAACGGTCTGGACACCAATGTCGGCGAACGGGGAAATCAGGTATCAGGCGGGCAGGCACAGAGAATCCAAATCGCCAGAGCGCTTTGCAAGGATGCTCCCGTCATTTTGCTGGATGAGCCAATCTCGGCTCTGGATCAGGATACCGGGCATTCCGTTTTGGATGCCTTGCGTAAATTGACAGGGGGTAAGACCGTGATCCATGTGACCCATCATCAGGAGACTTTGGACGACAGTTATACCATCTATCGCATGGAAGGAGGCAGGATCATCCGTGTATGCTCTTAGAACGCCATGACTTGAAAGAGTTCTCCACGTCAAAATAAGGCAGGATCATCCGTGTATGCTCTTAGAACCCTGCTCCAAAAAATGGGCGTTTGGCGCAAATACCTGTTCTTACTTCTGTTACGATCGCCGTTCGATGCTCTCATGACCTGCCTGTGCGCAAATTTAATGAAATCCGTTTTTGGTTATCTGGAAAGGAATGATGCCGACGCACTTTTGAAACACTGTGTCATATACGGCTTGCTATGCGCAGCGCTGTTTGTCTATAATGGAACCATATGGACCAAATACGCGGCATTTTCCGCAAAAGCAGAAATCCTTCTCCAAAAAAAGATGTTTGAAAAGATTTTAAGTATGCCGCTTCAGCGGATAGACAGCCGTTTCAGCGGTGAATGGATGACAAGGCTAAACAGTGATATCCAGGCAGCTTTTACCATGATGAACGGTCCGTTAAATGTGCCCCATCTGATTGTCGCAGTCATAAATATTACATTGTCCTGCTATTTGATGCAAAAAAGCAGTCTACTTTTTCTGGGGATCACATGGATATTCGCGATCCCGCCATTTATGATAAATGATCGGATCGTGCTGAAAACGATTCCCAAATTAAAGGAAGAATCGCAAAAAGCCTTGGCTGAGAATACTTCCGCTATCAAGCCCTTACTGACTGACGCAGACACCATCCTGTTATATGATGCCCAGGAATTAATGATGCGAAACTGTGCCGAAACCAGCAGAAACCTCATGAAAATCAATATGAAAACGCATATCAGAAAAGCAATCAGCGACGCGGGCATGTGTTTCTTCGGAATCAGCGGCTATCTTATGATCCTGTTGATCGGATACCAATTTATTTATCTTGGAAGCATGACATTTTCGGATGTCGTTTACTGCTTTCAGGTCAGAGGTTCCATTTTAACGGGTGCGCTGATGCTCATGACCAGCTTAAACAACCTGAAATCAAACGGCGTCTGTGTAAACAGGATCCTTGAAACATTAAATGAAAAAACTTTCGGATGTGGAGAAGAAAAAATATGAAAAATGACCTTATGCTGATTGGAGAAATTGCAGACTTTTTTGGCGTTTCCAGAAAAGCAATGCGCTTATATGAAAAGAAAGGCATTATTAAGCCGGTGAAAACAGACGCCGCCAACGGATATCGCTATTATTCAGCCGATCAGGTACAACAGTTAAACGCACTGTTGGAATTAAAAGCATTGGGGTTTTCTCTTGATGAAATCAAACTGATCATTGATGGGAAAACGGCAAAAGCGCCTCTTTTAGAAATGCTGGAAAAAAAGCGGAAGGCTTGGCTGGAGACCATGAACAGCGCCAAATACAAAGAAGAATGTCTCTGCGAGATCATGAAAAATATACAGGATTCCCGCGCAGCACAAAAACTTACGGAAATGACGGAAGAAGAACGTGCATGGCTGTTGGTAAAGATGGTATGCCTTGAAGACGTGAGAGCGCAAAAAGCGTTAAGTGAAGCGCTGTGGTTATGATTTGCCTGCATTGATATTCTCCCGAAATACACATTTGACTCGCCTATGAACTGTGTATAACGGCATAAATCTCCCTTTTGGGCACGCCGCGGTCCTTGGCCACCTGCTTCATGGCCGCCTTTTCGTCCATACCGTCCTTTTGATAAAACGCCATATGCTCCTCTATGCTCATGCTCTGCCAAGCAGCCTGCCGCTCCTCCTTTTTCTGCCGCAGGCTCTTGCCTTCCACCACCAGCACATACTCTCCGCGCGCCTCCTCGTCCTCATAGCGGAAGACGGCCTCTTTCAAAGTCGTAGGAAGCACCGTTTCAAACTTTTTCGTCAATTCCCTGCAAAGCGTGATCCTGCGCTCGCCAAGTGCCTCATATAATTCCTGCAATGTGCGCAGAAGATGATGGGGCGCTTCATAGAGGATGATGGTGCGTGACTCTTCCTTCAGCTCCGCAAGCACCTCCTCCTTCTCCTTCTTATCAGCCGGGAGAAACCCCTCAAAACAAAAACGTCTGGTGGACAGCCCAGAAAGCGTCAGGGCCGTGATGCAGGCCGCCGGACCCGGCAGGGAAGTAACCGGAATGCCTGCTTCCTGACATTTTATAACCAAGACTTCCCCCGGATCGGAGATCGCGGGTGTTCCCGCATCCGTGATAAGCGCTACGTCCTTCCCCTCGCGCATCTGTCCCACAAGGTAGTCCGCCTTCTCTACTTTATTATATTCGTGGTAGCTCGTCATAGCAGTCCTGATCCCGAAATGGGTGAGGAGCTTCAAGCTGTTGCGCGTGTCCTCAGCCGCGATCAGATCGACACTCTCAAGGGTCTTTCTCACACGCGGCGTCATATCCCCCAGATTGCCGATGGGCGTTGCGCACAAATATAACATTCCCGACATTCTTTGCTCTCCTTGTACCTTCTATTGCTCCGCCCGACCCGAAGGCGCTGCCTCCGTATCCATATCCGCCGGCTGCGTAACTGCTCCCGTTCCCGTATCCGCTTGGGCTTCTGCATCCACATTGGCTGCTTCAGCTTCCTTATCTGCATCCACATTCACCGCTTCAGCATCTTCCCCCGCTACCGTGTCTGTCTCCGCTTCCTCATCTGCGCCAAGCAGCGAGTCCGGCTGATAATTGACAGCCGCATTCCAGAGGATCCACTCCTCATAACCCGCATCGTAAACGGCCTTGATCTGCTCCCTGATCTGCTGCGGTCCGTAACTGATATGCCCCCGGATCCAACCGGCGGTAAAGCTCTGCAGCCACAATCGCACATGGGCGCGTTTCTCCTCAGGCACCGCCTCCAGTTCCCGTGCGGAAGAAGCGGCGGCGGCATAAACCGTCGCATAAGGATCCGCATCAGGCACGTCAAGCCCGTATGCGCCATTATGGTAATGCGACGGATACACCATCGGACAGATATAATCAAGATGTTCCGCCATGACGGCATACTCCTGTCCGACGATCTTCTGATCCGTTTTATTGTCGATCACCGTGCCAAATACATCCGCGGCTACATACACGCCCTGAGGCGCCAGCTTCTCATAGAGATATTCCGTAAATTCGGTAATGATCTCCACCCGGTCCGTTTTAGCCGCCTCCGGCCCGTAATCCACCTCCTCTTCTCCTACATCAGTGGAAAACCGGATATAATCAAACTGTACTTCGTCAAAGCCATCAGCTGCCGCTTGTGAAGCAACCTCCGCCAGATAATCCCAGACCTCCCGCTCATATGGATTGATCCATGCCATGCCGTTTTGATCGCGGAAAATCTCCCCATCCTTCGTATGTAACGCCCACTCCGGCTTTTTCTCCGCCAGATAAGGATCACGAAACGCCACGATTCTGGCGATCAGATAAATATTCTTTTCTTTACATCTTTCTACAAGCGCTTCGATGTCCGGAATATAACGGATCGATGCCTCCAATTCCTGCACCGGGGCGGACTGCATTTTATAAGTTACCTTGCCCTCGTCATTCTTGACGTCAATCACCATAGCGTTTAATTCTGTGCTGTCTACCAAATCGATCAGCTCGTCCATCTTGTCGATACCCGCCACCGGGCCGCTGACATAGATGCCCTTAACTTTGACCGGCTCCGGACGCGGGATCTGCTCCCCGTTATCGTTTTCTGTGTCTTCGGCTTCCGCACCCGATAACGCATTATCTGATATATTTTTCTGCTGCGACTGTTCAGCCTCAGCCGATATGTCCGCTCTGTCTTTCTGTGCCGCGTCCGCTTCGGCTGATATTTCTGCTATGGCATCCTGCGACGCGTCCGTCTCGGCCGATATTTCCGTCATGGTCTCCTGTGCCGTATCGCCGCAGCCGAAGTTCAGAATGCAGATGACTGATAAAATAAGAATCCTGCACGGCCATTTTTTGATACGGTTATTTCGATCCCCATGCTTCCTTATGTCAAATCCATACATGATTCGAACCCTCTTCTTTCGTACCATATGCCTGCCCTACGCCCGTTCAGTCTCCAATGTTCCGGACAGACATAAGCCGTCGCCTGAAAACAAAGGCCCCGCTTCAGCCGCTGAATTTCCTAATAACCGTATACCTCGTAAATCTCCGGCATATACACCCCCGGCTCGCTGTAGACAATCAGGGGTTTTTCCACCGCCATCCGCGCCCTGCCCCCTCTGACCGCTTCCAAAAGCACCATATTGGGCTCCTTGTCCACAAAAGGATAGACGAGCCGCATCCGCTTCGGTTCCAGCTTATGACTTCGCATTGTCGTTATGATTTCCGCCAGCCGGAACGGCCGGTGTACCAGAAAAAATTTCCCGCCCGGTTTTAACAGTCTCTGTGTCTGCGCGATCACATCTTCTAACGTACAGAGAATCTCGTGCCGGGCGATCGCCTTTGCGTCCGCAGGATTTTTCAGGCCGTGCCGCCCGATCATATAAGGCGGATTGCAGGTAATAACGTCAAAAGAAGCAGCGGCAAACAGCTCCCCTGCCTCTTTGATATCTCCTGTCACAATGTCGATCCGCTCCTGCAGACCGTTCATTAGAACGCTGCGTCTGGCCATGTCCGCGCTGTCTTCCTGAATTTCCAACCCCGTCAGATGCGCGGCGTTCGTCTTCGCCGCAA
Organism: Lachnospiraceae bacterium UBA7196; assembly: GCA_002490835.1. Lineage (GTDB taxonomy): Bacteria > Bacillota > Clostridia > Lachnospirales > Lachnospiraceae > UBA3282. Next base: position 34,141 of record DKUU01000034.1, read on the forward strand.
GCAGCAGCGGGATAATGCCCGTACCGGTCCCCAGATCCAATACCTGCGCTCCGTCCTTTACCTGCGCAAACCCTGAGAGAAGCACCGCATCCATCCCAAAACAAAAACGCTGCGGGTCCTGTATGATGCGGTATCCGTTTCTCTGCAGATCGTCAATTCTCTCGTTTTCTTTCAGAACGGTTCCGTGGTCTGCCTTCGGAATGATCCCTGCCTTTTCCTTCGAAACGTCCTCTGTTTCTGCCTTCGGAATGGTCCCTTTTTCTCTCGGAATGCTCTTTTTCTCCTTCGCCATCCTGCTTCTCCAGATTTTCAAGTTCTTTCAGTTCGGCGTCTTCATTTTCTGCCTTATTCTTTTTTCCATGCCTCTTTTTAAAGTGGAGCTGGTCCGCCGGATACTCTTGGATTTCCTTTTCGTCGCCCACATCCACCACGACCTTCACCAGCTGCCGCAGCACATTGACGCTGTGTACCTCGCCCTTTAAGCCATCATCCGTGGTCACGAAATCACCCACTCCGGGCAGTTTTCTATTGAGTTCCTCGTAAGTCTCTTCCTCATTTTTTAAACAGCACATCAGTCTGCCGCAGACGCCCGATATCTTAGTCGGATTTAAGGACAGGTTCTGCTCCTTCGCCATCTTGATGGACACCGGCGCAAAATCCGAAAGGTGCGTGTGACAGCAAAGCGGCCTGCCGCAGATCCCGATGCCGCCCAAAATCTTCGTCTCGTCACGTACACCGATCTGCCGCAGCTCGATCCTTGTCTTAAACACGGATGCCAGATCCTTCACCAATTCCCTGAAATCGATGCGGCCGTCCGCCGTAAAATAAAACAGCACTTTATTGTTATCAAAGGTATATTCGGCGTCAATCAGCTTCATCTGCAGGCCGTGTTCCCTGATCTTTTCCAGACAAATCTTGAACGCTTCCTTTTCTTTGAGCTTATTCGCCGCCTCCTGCTCGTCGTCCTTTTCGTTCGCGATCCGAAGCACCGCCTTAAGCGGCTGCACCACCTTATCATCCTCCACCTCTGTAGGCGGACTTACCACAGTGCCGTACTCGATGCCTCTGGCCGTCTCCACGATCACGTGGTCGTTCTTCTTGATCTCAAATGCTCCCGGATCGAAAAAATAAACCTTACCGGCGGTCCGAAACCGCACGCCTATCACTTTTTCCAAAATAAAGTTTCCTCCAATCTATAACCGCATATTCCTAGTTTTCCTTGATCGTCAGGAGTAAAAGTTCCATCGTCAAGTCAAAGTTCACGTTGGCTTCCAGCCGCCTCTTCGCCTGCTGGAGCGCGTTCACGATCGTCTCGATCCCCTCGTAGGTGCTTCTGTCGCCCACCTTCCTGATCTGCTGAATCTCCTGACGGAAGATCAGACTGTTCATATCCTTGGTCGCTTTATAAAGAAGCACATCCCGATACCACACCGTTAATATATCTAAATAATCGTTTATATCCAAGTTGTATTCCGTTATCTTTTTAATCGCTTTTACGATCTCGTTGATCTCCATATCGTTGATATATTTCACTAACGATATCGCTTCATCCTTGACTTTCTCAAACTCTTCGCTGCCCGCCAGATGTTTCGCCTTACCGACGTTTCCCCTTGCAAAAGCCACGCAGATATTGGCCTTGTAGTCGGGAACGGCAAGCTGCTCCATCAAAAATTTCTTGACCTGCGCATCGGATACCGGCTTCATGTTAAGGACCACGCAGCGGCTGACGATCGTGGGCAGAAGCTCCTCCACATTAGAAGTAAGGATCAGAATCACCGCGTAAGCCGGCGGCTCTTCCAGCGTCTTTAAAAGCGCATTCTGCGCCTGCGGCGTCATTTTCTCGCCCTCATTCATAATGTAGATCTTGCGCGGACTGCTGTAGGGCTTGATACCGATATCATTATTGATCTGTTCCCTGATGTCTTCCACGCCGATAGTGTTGGGCTTTTCGTGGCTGACGTAGATGATGTCGGGCTGGTTACGGCTCGCCGCCTGCTTGCAGGAATGACACTCCCCGCAAGGCTCCGTGCCGCCTTTCTCGCACTGTAAAGTCATCGCAAAGAGACGGGCAATAAACTCCTTACCCGCATTGCGTTCCCCATTAATGATATAGGCATGGGAAACCTTGTCCGTCTCAATGGCCTTTTGCAGATGCTGTTTCAGCTCTTCCTGTCCGACAATGTCCGAAAATTTTGGCATTTGTATTCACCCCTCTAAACCTCTAAACTACGTAAAGATATCCAACAACAGTCCTTTGATTTCCCCGATCTTTTCCAAAATCGAAAGATTATCCTTCTCATCTTTCACAAGTTCCTGCGCCAGTTCATCCAGATTCTTATCGATCAGGCGGATGATCCCGTAAACGCGGTGCCGCCCTCTTCTGTCCAGAAAGTTTTCTCTGGCAAAGGCGTGAGAGCGGTTGACGACCTCGTTTAAAAAATCCTTAACCAGCGCGCGATAGCGTTTCATATCCTTGATATCACGATGCTTCGCCAGCTTATCGCCCTGTCTGGTGATCTCCTCCATCATACCTGCAAGGGCATTCTGCAGATCCTGTTCCTCGATCCTGCTGACAAGCGTAAATTTGAAATTGCCGTCCGTTTCGTGCGCCTGCACCGGCTGTTCCATCTGCGGCGCCTGCTGCACCTGATTTACCTTGATATCCACACTTGTCAGCCCCCTTTCCCTATAATTTCTCCCGCAGGTATTCCACGATCTCCTCTACGCAGCCTTCCAGACTGTCGTTATAAAATGTCCTCTCGATCCCCGCATCCACTAGCTTTTCTTCGGAAAAATCCTGCGCGTCCGCCAGATACCTTCTGCACATTTCCGCATATTTCGGATGATCCTGCGCCTTTTCCCGATCGAGCGCCCGCTGTAAGCGCACCCCGTCGTCCAGTTCGATCATGACAGGCAGCACAAGTTCCTTCCCGTAAAAGCCACGCAGTCTGTTATATGCCTCCGGCGTACCGATCATCAGATAGTTTTGACTCTTTAAGTCGATGGATTCGTCCGCCACGGTAAAATAGCGCCACAGACCGCAGCAGGTGTCGTAGGCCCTGTCTTCCACAACGCTCCCCTTCACGAGGAGCCGCTGAAAACCCGCCTCGTCCGTAAAATGATACTCCACGCCTTCCTGCTCCCCCGCGCGGATCGGTCTGGTGGTGTATGGCACAATGGACTGCAGTAAAACGCTCTGCTGCGATAATAGTTTTTTGTATATGCTATCCTTTCCCGACGAGCTCTTTCCCATCAGGCAAATTATTTTTCCCATACCTTTAATAATGCCATATTTTCTCAGGAATTTCAACTACAACGCGGATCCTGCCCGCAGGGGAAAGGCCCTGCACCGTAAAACCTTTGCGCATGCTCTCTGCAATGCCGTCAAGTAATTCTCTCGTAAGCCGCTCACCCGGCGCCGCAAGCGGGATTCCCGGCGGATAAAGATTGATAAAGTCCGCGCTCACCCGGCCTGCCGCTTCTTGCAGCAAAACCTCTTCCTGCTCACTGTGAAAAGCCTGCGCCAGCGTCATCACCGCTTCTGGTATATCCGCAGCCGCATACGCCGCGTCTTTTCCCGTCTTGCTCTCCGATCGCAACACCGCAGCATTCACCGCCCCGGATTCCTGCTGCAATCTGTCGGCAACGTTCCTTGTCGCCTGCCGCATCTGGCCGCCGCCGCGCTCCTTCTCTATCCTATCATCTATTCGTAAAAGCGCGTCAGCCAATCTCTGCCAGCCTTCCGCCGTGTCCATAAACGTCATCAACGCCAGACCGTAAGTCGCCGCCGCCATCTCCAACTCGATCTGATAAACGTCCCGCAGTTCATCGGCAAGCTGTTTTCCCGTCATGCCCGTATCTTTCACGGAAATCAGGATTTTTCCGATATCCCAGCCGACTGACGCAGCCTTCTTTTGTGACACTTCTGTCATTTCCCCGATGCGGATATGCCGCAGATTTTTTGTTTTTTGATGAAACATCTCCCGCTGCTCCCTGAAAAAGGCAAATCTCTCCTGCCCTTCCTTTTCCAGAAAACGCACGCAGGCGTCCATGCCTGCCATAAGGATATAAGACGGACTGCTGCTTTGCACCATAGCCAGATAACAGCGGAGCCTGTCCCTGTCCGCCCGCCTGCCGTTCACATGCAGAAGCGCCGTCTGCGTCGGGCTAGGAAGCGTCTTATGCAGACTGTGGATCACCAGATCCGCTCCTATGCCCGCAAGCAGCCCAAGATGCGCACCGTGCGCCGCGTCCACGATCAGAATCTTATCCCGCGCATGTACCTCGGCCGCGATACCCGCCACATCGGACAGAATCCCCTCGTAAGTGGGGGAAGTGATCACCACCGCCTTGACCGCGGGATGCTCATCCAAAAGCCGCCCGATCTCTTCCGCATTTACGCCGTCGCAGATATCGTACTCCTCTATCAATTTCGGCTGATAATAATGCACCTTAAAATTCTGCATCAGCGCCGCGTGATAGACCGACCTGTGGCAGTTACGGGCAATCAGAATCTCTTCGCCGGGCCTCGCCGCCGCCATCACCGCCGCCAAGATCCCGCCGGTACTGCCATTCACCAGAAAAAAGGTCTCCTCCGCCCCGTAAAGGCGGTTCGCCCGCTCCTGTGCTTCCTTCAAAATGCCTTCCGCATGGTGCAGATTGTCAAACCCTTCAATCTCCGTGATATCGATGTCAAAAAAAGCCGCCATCTCGCCGGCTGCGGGATTTCGTTTATGCCCCGGCATATGACAGGGATAGACGCCGCCCGCTGCGTACTCCCTCAAAGCCTGATACAGACTCCGGTCCGCGCTCACGATGCCTGCGCTCCGTGACCCTTATGTACGCCTATCGTCTCCAAAAGCGAACAATACTTGTCTGCTGCCGTCACTACCCATGCTTCCCTGCACATGGGCGGTATCACCGACAGCGGCCACATATGCTTCTTGATGATGTCCCGCTGCACATCGTTTAACGCATATTCCTTCTCCGCGTTCTGTAAGGCCGTCATTGGATGATGGAACCCGTGCAGGCGCTGTCTGTTCGCCAGATACGCCTTATCATGCCAGTCGTACAAGAAATAATCATGCAAAAGCGCTCCCCGGATCAGGTCGTGCTTATTACAGCCGATCCCCAGCTTTTTATTGAGGAGCAGGCTGTAACGGGCCACATCCACACAGTGATTATGTACCGTCATGTTGCCGTGCTGGATATGCGCTCTGGTCCCTTTGAAATTCGACGACTGCAAAATATCTTCCCCGTGTTCTTTTAAAAGTGCATGAATCCTCTTATGCCTCTCATACAGTCTGCGCAGACGCTCCCTGCGCCTTACTCTCAACGCTTTCAGTAAATCCATAAACTTCTCTCCCGTGTCATACTCTTCTTTATCTTATGCCGAGGATCGCAGATCCTTGCATAGTTAAGTTACGAAGCAACTTTACTATTGCCGAATCTGTTCCGGCTTGCATTCCTTATAACCGCTATTTTTCCGTTTCTATACTCTGCCTTATGCCGATTCCGTCCCGGTTCCTACGACCGCGCCGCCGCCTCGCTCTCAATCAGCTCATGCAGCACCTTCGCCCGATGCGCCCAAGTGTGCCCCGCCTGCGCCAGTTCGTCTCCCTTGTCCGCAATCCTCTGCATCCTGTCGGGGTCCGCAAGCAGCGAGGCCGCGATCTCCGGAAGCCTCTCCATCTGCGAGAGCGAATAGAGCGCGCAGTCCTCTTGGTCGTGCAATATTTCGTCTAAATAAACGCTGCTGTCCGTTAGGCATACCGCGCCGTTCAACATGGTATTAAAAATGCGATCGTGCGCTCCGTCTTTAAACCAGGGCATCACATTGAGGGAAAGTTTCGTCTGGCACAGCCGCTTTAGGCACCCTTCCGAATCCAGATTATTCATGATCATTAAATTCTCCGGATGCGCGCAGTCCAAAAGCTCCCAGCCGTCCCCAAACACATGCACCCGGATCCCCGCGTCCGCGAGCTCCTGCACGGTCCGCCCCCTAAACGTATAGCGCACATAAAGATCGATAAAAGTGAGGGCCGCCATCGTCTTCTTAAATTCTTCCTCCGGCACCTCCGAAAGCTCCTCCTTCAGATGCGCTTCGGCCACCTCTTCTACCGTCTTCTCAGGATTCGCCATCAGATCATCTATCATCCCATGATAAAAGGCTGTGTACTCGTCGTCAAGTCTGGTAATATATTTATCAAAAGTGGCAGGCCTGCAATAATTCCCCACCATGGTCACGTCGAATTTTCGATAAGCGATCGGCACATTTTCCTTATTCGGATACAGCTTCGTGCCTGCGAGTGGCAAAAAAGGCCCATTTACGATCTCTGGGAAAAACCGCTTCATATAGGCGATATGATTTCTGTCGATACTGAGATGACAATAACGCTGCGGCACTTTTTCCAGAAAATGATGATAGTACATCGGATGATCGACCACAATGTCATAGGCGGGAATCGAAAGCGCGTCCCACATCATCACATCGTCCTCATCCAAAAAATAATCTTCTCCGCTCATGCCGTGAAAGTTAAAATTAATGAGCGCCGTATTTCCTTTTTCAAAAAAGCGGAAAAACTTTTCTGCGCTGGCTCTGGGACGGCTCAGATCAAAAATAAAAGTCTCATGCCCAAGCGCCTTCATTGCCTCTGCGATCTGTAAGGAAAAATATCCCTGCGTCTCTATGTCGCCCACAAAAAACAGCAGCTTTTTCATCGCCAATCCCTTCCTGCCTACGGATTCATCAATTCTTCCAAATAGCCTTCCACAGCCTTTTTACGCTCTCCGCCCGGCGCGGTATCCAGATATTCCTGCAGCGTCTCGATATAAGGCTCTTTCTCCTTGGCGTATCTTCCCCTCACATAGGCAAGATAAGCCTCGGCAAACTGCCAATATCCGTCGAATTCCTCTTCATAATTATCGGCATAATACAGCGAAGAATAAATATGCGCCGGCCCATACATCCGCTCTTCCAGTTCTATGGTATCGATCCGGTACGACAGCGACCTGATCTTATAATCACGGGACAGCGCGCGAAACCTCGTAAAGCAGAATACCATACACAAAAAGAATATCACAGTAAACGCGACAATCAAGATATAATATCTTCCATTTGCTTTATTTTTCAAAATAAGCCTCCATCCGTTTCCTGGTCACACCTTCGATATCGGCGCTTCCCTCCAGAGTAAACTGTCCGCCGGAACCCGTATCTTTCAAATTCGCGATCTCATCATCTGTCAACCGATAATAATTTTCCAAAAAGCCGTCCACTTCCTGTATCAGATCATCCTTGATGGGACTGTCATTTCCGGAACCGTAAAAAATCTGCAGTGTTATGACGTCCGTACTCTGCAGCGGTGCGTAATTATCGCCCGCGTCCATGGATTCCATGGAATGCAGGACCCCGGCCAAAAACAGCGAATACGTATAAATATCCGCAAGATCGTCCTTATACTCCGGATAATACTGAAAATATTCATTGGTCGGATCGGTGGCGGAAGCGAGAAGATAGGCCCGTATATACTGCTTCTCCTCCAGATATCGGCCGACCGTCTCCTTATTCTTAGCAAGGCGCACGCCCGTCACCTCATAGGTCGAGCGATTGGAAAACCGATACTGGTAAAAGGCCACGCAGCCAAACGCAATGCAGATGATCGCCAGAAAAACGATCCCCATCCCCATGGTGAGATGTTTCAGCACCTGCCCCGTCCCGCTCTCTAAAAGCTCATTTCTCTTTTTCTCATAAGCCTTATCATAAGTCTGCAGTTCCTTGGCCAGCTTTAGCGCATGTTCATTTACCGCGCCGCAGTAAGGACATCTCAGCTGGTCGCTGGCAAAATCACCGCCGCAGTTTGTACATTTCATCCTCTAACCCTTCTTCCGTCAGGATCGCCATTTCTCTTTCCACTTCCTCTTTCAAGGCTTCCTCTATTGTCTCTTCCGTCTCATAAATCTGATAAAAGATTCCGTCGCTTCGCATATCATAATCTTCCGCCAGAATCTCGTAGACTTCCAGCATTCCGGCTGTATCGCCGGCCGCCTTCGCCTCGTCAAACTGAGACGGGAACGTGTGCAGATACCATGCCGTACGGTACATAAAATAATCCGGCGCACTGATATAATCCTCAATCTCAAAGATCAGATACTGCTCAAGCTTGTCCCAATCCTCATCCTCGTACGCTTCTTTCATATTGCGGGAAATCCGGTTCATCTCCCGTTCCGCCCCGCTCTCTTTCAACTTACCCGGCACATCCAAAAGAACAACGGTTATAAAAACAGCAAATAAAACGAGCAGCGTCACCCCGGCAATCAAAGCGATCTTTTTGGGGACGGCCATCGTTCTCGCCTGTGCCATTTTCACTTCATTGATCTTTTGATCTGTATGCTGCCTACTCAGATCAATCAGTTCCCTGCCGCAGTAAGGGCAAAAAGCCGGCGGCGTGTCAGGCAGCCCCGCGCCGCAGCCGGGGCAAACTTTTGTCATGTTATTCTCCATTATTTATGCTCTCCGCGTCGCGGTACAAGAGCGCGGTAATGATAAAGCTCGCCGCAAAAGCCACCGCCGCCACAACGACCGCCTTCCACAGATTATTCGGCTCCTCCACGCTGTAAAACATCAAAATCGTCGGGATACAGGGAAAGGCAAAGGTATAACAATGCACCGTCAAGATCCCCTGCACCACGCCCGCGATCATACAACCCAATATATTGCCGGCCAGCGGCGTCTTCTCCTTAAAACACACGCCAAAGATGGACGGCTCCGCAACCCCTGACGCAAATTCCGTAATCATTGCACTGAGCGACATCGCCTTTTTCTCCGCGGCCTTCGACTTTACAAAGACCGCAAAATCACACCCCGCCAGCGAGATATTGGAAATTAAAAACCCAACCATGATCCCGTAATCTACACCCGTCACACCGATCTGCGTGATCGCCAGCGTGATAAAGATCCAGTGCATTCCCGTAGATACCAAAATGGTCGTCAGCCCCGCAAACACGGCCCAAGCCAGCACAGGTACTTTAAGCTGCATGACCTCTAATCCGTTCGCCAGCAGGCCGCTCAAGAGACTGACGATCGGCTCTATAACCAGAATCCCCAACAGGGAAGTCACCGCAATCACACACGCCGCCAAAAAGTAAGGCTGGAGGCTCTCCTTGATCCACTTTTTCAGCCACTTTACAATGTGAGACATCAAATAAATCAACAAAATGATCGGTATCACATTGTAGGCATACGTCGCCGCCAGCACCGGTATGCCCGCAAACGTCACGCGCTCCCCGCTCTCCATCAGGGCCGCAAAATCCGGAAGCAGCATCACACATACGCTGGCCAGCGCAAGCAGCGGGTCCGTCTCAAAATGCTTCGCCGCAGAATAAGCGACAAATACCGGCAGAAAGTAAAACGGCGTCGTGGCCAGTGCCGACAGGATTACTTCCGTCGATCCCGACATGATATGTACCGCCGTCAAAAGCATCACGATTATTTTCAGGATACCGCCCGCTATAAGCAGCGGTATGATCGGCAGCATACATTCCGTGACATGGTCGAATACTGCCAAAACCCTTTTTTTGACTCTATCCATTTCCTTCCACCGTGCAAATCCCTTCTCTTGCCTGTGCAAAACCCGCTATTGCTATTTGCTTCTTCATCGTAACACATTTTATCGGAAAAAACCATTATAAAATCGTCGTTCAACAACAGACGATAAGAGTATGCCTACGGCAAACTCTGAGAATGCTTCGCATTCTCCCTAAATGGTTTACGCTATCGCATCTTTCTATAAAGCAAAACAAAAATAAAAGAAACGCCAATATAAGGCATTTCTTATTGTTGTGTTTCACGTACCAGTTCATAGATATGACTCATATTTTCGTGTTCGTCATATAAATCCTGATACAGTTTCGTCTCTATTACGGAGAAACCCGCCTTTTCTAACGTTTTGCAGGATGCAATATTATTCACACTTGCTGTAGCGACTAATTTTTTGAGATGATATCTTGCAAACAAATGCTCCACGAGGCATTGCAGCGCTTCCGCCGCATATCCGTTTCCACGATACTCTGCGCCAATGAAATAAGTGACGCCGACTTCCTTAAAATCTTCATAATAAGAACTTCCTACAGAACCGACCACTTTATGACCGCCTTTATCTTCAATCGCGAAGGCAAGATATTCATGATAGGGATCGTCCTCCGCTTCTAATCGGATTGCCTCACTGATAAACTCGCCCATCCACTGATCACACTCGCTGCAATCGCCGAAGATTTCCCACAAACTGCCGTCCGACGCCATATCGATAAATGCTTTTTCATCAGTGGGCTGTATGCTTCTTATGATCAATCGTTTTGTATCTAAAATCATATTCTATAATCGCCTATCCTTCAATTTCATTTCCATTCACGAATAGCTCTAACAATTGTGAATATGCAATTTTCTGCCGCTCCTATCCTAGAATCCATAAAAAAGGGCATAACAAATGCCCAGAACCGGAATCGAAC
>DKUU01000003.1 GCA_002490835.1 Lachnospiraceae bacterium UBA7196
AGAAAGGCGGATTATACAGATGAACGAGCGGTGTGGCGGCGGCTGAAAAAATTGCCTCTACTGCTTTTATCCCCGCTTATTGCCGTTCTGCTTTCCGCCGGACTACATACCGTTCCGATTCTGGGAACATCCCAGTATTTCATCAGCTCCTTCGCCGTACTTATTATGTGTACCCTGTGGGTGAGATGGGCGTGGCGGTTCGGGTTCTGGCGGGCCTTTGCCGCCACCTGTATGGCGGGGATCTTCCAAGTGGCTGAAGCCACCATGTCTTTCGGGGTGACAGGCGAAAGCATCCCCTTCATGGCGCAGTTGGGTCTGCATCTGGGCGTCAGCATTGTCGTCTCTCTGCTGCTTTATAAGCTGCGGTTCGGCAGGTGGTTCCGCCTGTTGCTGGACAGCGAAACTGTGCCTTGGCGGATGGCCCTTCTGCTGTTCGCTTTAGAGGCATCCATGGAGGTGTTCCTTAGTTTGGGAAAAGGCGTTCACCCACAGTATCTGCCATTTTACTATCTGATGGCATCGGTGATGGTGATCCTGATGGCGGTTCTGATTATTTATCTGGCCCAGCGGTTCGACACCGCCCGAAAAATGCAGACCCAGCAGGATGTTATTGCCCAACAGCGGCTCTACGAACAAGATCTGGAGATGATCCGTCGTGAGGTACGCACGTTTCGTCATGATTATAAAAACCTGCTGGCAAGCCTTTCCGAACAAGCAGGAGAGGGAGAGTTGGAGGAACTGCGCCATACTTTGTCTGAATTGGATGCCGGGTTTGACCGGCGGCTTGGAAAGAAAATTCAGGTGTCTACGCAAATTGGAAACTTACAGCTTCCGGAAGCGAGAAGTCTCCTTTTGAGCAAGCTCACAGTCATGCGGGAGAAAAGGATAGATTGTCGTCTAGAGGTGCTTTACCCTATCGCAGCAGTGGATATGGATGTATGGGATTTTGTCCGCTGTCTGGGGATTCTGATAGACAATGCTATGGAGGCGGCACAGAATACGGAGCGGCCTTGGGTAGAAATCGTTCTGTTGGCCCGGGAGCACCAAGTGTTTCTTCGTGTATCAAATTCCTATACAAATGTTATTGAGTCAGGAAAAATGTGGGATGATGGCTGGTCTACAAAAGGAGCGGGACGGGGATTGGGTCTGTCCGGTTATCAGCGTATTTTAGAGAATTATTCCAATGTCTCCACTGGCACTAGTTGGGAGAATGGGGTATTTGTGCAGGAGATGACAGTGGAGGGCAGGACATGATTGGAATTTATTTGTGCGACGACGAGGAAGTTGTCCGTCATCAAATTCAGACGGCTTTGGAGTGGAGGATATTTGTTGAAAACTATGATATGAAAGTTGTGTGCAGCGCTGCCAATGTCGAAGAATTACTGGCCGCAGCAGAAGGGGAAAGATGCGGAATTTACTTTTTGGATGTAGAATTAAAAGATGAAGAATGGGACGGCTTTCGGCTGGGGCAGGAATTACGGCGGCGTGACCCTCATGGTACGCTGGTCTATATCACCAGCTATGGCGATTTGGCTTGGCGCACCTTTCAATATCACTTGGAGGCATTCGACTACATCGTAAAAGAACCAGAGCAAATAGGGCCTTCTGTGTCGCAGTGTTTGTGTGAGATACATTTACGCCTGTTGGCAGAACGCCAAGCCCCGACAGAAATGTTTACATTGCGGACAGGGGAAATGGTGCGTCATGTCCCTTTGTGCAATATTCTCTTTTTTGAGACTGCCTCCATCCCCCACCATGTGTTACTCCATACATCCAACAGCCGAATGGATTTTTTAGGAAGCCTCAACGAATTGGAAAGTCGATTAGGAAACCGCTTTATCCGCATACACCGGGCCTATTTGGTGGCAGCGGATCAGATTGAAACAGTAGATTTGAAACACAACAAACTGTGGGTTGGCGGTCATGAGTGTCTGATTTCCCGCACAGGAAAAACAGAACTTCGCAAAAGAATGGGAGGGAGCTCATGAGGTTCTCTCCCATTCCATTTAGGAAGTAGTTTTGTTTGTTTAGGAAATTTGAAACACAGCACTCCTCTTATGTGGTATGGTCATACTGTCAAGCGGCAAGACAAGAGAGGGGGTGAACATATGGCAAAAGAACGCTTTGTGGAGGTCTATAATCAGGGTCTTGTAAATGTAGCAAAGGTCATCGTGGATACGGAAACCGGCGTAAATTACCTGATGGCTTCCCATAATAAGGCAAACGGTACCGGACTGACTGTATTGGTTGATCAAGACGGCAAACCTGTTGTTACTCCCGTCAAATAAAAGCAAAAGAACGGTCTTGGGAATTATCCTCCGTAATCCCATGCTATGTTATGGCTGATTTGGATAATTCCCACAACGTTTCACTCCGCCCGCCGCACCGGTCTGATATATTTCCAGAATCGCTGTGGATCATGATAGAAGTAGAAAAATCTGTCAGGCGCAGTGTCAAGGCAGCAGCCGGAAGCGGCGTAGTCAAATGCTGCCATGGCAGCTTCCATTTTTTCTTCCACACTGCTATTCTCCGTTTCATAGTCAAAAGGGCCGTGCTCGAAAACAAGATATTCGCCTTCCGGCACATCCGTCAGAAGCATCTGTGCGGGCACTTCGCCGTCATACTCCATCGGCAGGCGCACGCCGTAGCATTCCGCGAGGGGAATGCCCCAACTGCATATCCTCCCTGCGGGTTCGTTGCGATAGGCCATGATCTGGCCGCTTCCGCTGTTTGCGTCATTGCCGCCCATATCGTCCAGTTTGCCTTTGATGCTGTCTAGCAGGCCGCAGATTGTTTCGCAGTCCTGTCCGGGAATGAGGCTCTGCTTCTGCCAAAAGTCCCAGTATCCGATGCTTTCCAAATTTTCGATGTGCAGAAATTTGTGTGCGGGGATCGTTACAAAATAGGTTTTGATTTCCTGTGTGCTGGTTTTCATCAGTTGTCCTCCTGTTTCGGATAAGTAACAGTCGAAGGGTTTGATAATGGTGCGCAGTGCCACGGGTTTCGGGCATCTGCGGTATGCGCTGGGTGTGACGCCGTAAGCTTCCTTAAAGGAGCGTGTAAACGCCTCGTGGGAAGAAAATCCGTATTGCAGGGCGATGTCCAGAATGCCCTGATCGGTGTCCCGCAGTTTCTTCAGCGCAAAGGCAAGTTTGCGGCTGCGCAGGTAATCCCGAAACGACATGCCGGAAATCTCCTTGAATTTCTTAGAAATGTGAAATTCTGAATACCCTGATTGTTCGGCAAGGCGGCTGAGCGATAAAGACTCGCTGTCCTGCCGTTTGATACTCAGGTCGATCTCCTCGATCAATTTTTGGATCTGCCGCTGCCATTCGCACATGGTAATCTCCTGCCAGAGAAGTAAGTTTGTCACTGTGACGATATCGTTTTCCCTGTCTCGACGGTTCTATCTTTATCATACAGGAACTGTTACGGAATTACTTGATCTTATTTGTGAAAAAACGCATGGCGCTGAGAATATCCATGCGTTTTTGTGGGTATATACAGGAACTTTTACGACTGTTTCGGCAGCGTCACAAACCCATCTTCCCAATACAGATAATACAGTCCCTTCTCCTTCGTATAGCCGAAAATGAAGGAGCGCGGATATCTGACCGGGTCCCCGTTTGCATCTTCACCTTCTCCAGATTCCGTGAACAGTACGGCGATTGCGGGTACACCGCCGTCCGGGCCGTCAGCGTGATACAGGGCATAAGTGGTTTCCATGAATCCGTTGTCTTTTATATTCTGCAGCTCGTCATTGATTACTTCTCCATAGTCTTTTCCGTCAATGTAAAACGCATAGCGGCTCTCTCCGGTAGCAGGGTCAACGACCTGACCATAAAAGGCGAGACCTTCCTCCGTGCCGTCTCCATCGAGATCAAAATAGCAGTCGGGCTCACCGTCCACGACCTGTTCTCCGGTTTGTGGGTCATAGGTGTCAATATAATAGCGCTCATCCACGAAAATGCCGTTGTAGCGGTAATCCTCTTTTAGTCCCAGATCATAAGCTTTTTCATAGGGCAGTCTAAAGTAAATTGTCCCGGAGGAAAAGGGGCCGAGGACATAGGGATCGGCCAAAAAGCTGATACCGCTTCGGGTAAACACCCAGCTTTCAGGGGTAAACAGCGTGCTGTCCATATCGTTTTTGGAAGGGGGACCAAACAGCTTCCCCTTGTAAGCGGGTGTCTCTGCCAGATTGATCATGTAATCCAGAACCGTGGCATGAAAGGCAGCATAGTCCTCGGCAAGTTCATCGAAGGCGATCAAGTCTCCTGTTTTCACGTTATAATTTCTGCCGACAGTGCCGTAGTTGCCGTGCGCGCCGCCGGTGTAGTCGGAAAAAGTAATCTCGAAGGAAATGACGGCGTCGTCCATGCGTGTCACTTTCGTGCTGATGTCTGTGCTGTAGCTGATAATAAAGTCCCAACCGTCCTCCCCAAGGCTTGCCGCATAGTCTTCCTTTGCCATGGAGATGGTGTCATCGGCGGAGAAAGTGTCGTAGTACGCCGCAATGTCCGCGTTGATCTTTTCCGCGATATCCGCTGCTCCTTCGATGCTGACTACGGGCATCTGCACGCTGTTTGTGTGGATCACTGTGCCGTCGTCGGCTTTGGTTTCGTCGAGCGTTTTCTGAAAGGTGACGGTGACCTTGGAGGAGGCTTGTGTGTCCGGTCCCAATGGCTCGTTTGTGACACCGGTGTCAGAATTGCTCGCGCCATTCTCCGCATTGTCGGCGGGGCTTTCTGACTGCACCGAATCAGTATCATTTTCTGTCGGTTCTGTTTGTGCCTGATCGGATGTTTCGGCGTTTGCGCCGTTCGAAGCTTCCTGTCCGGCATTTGTGTCAGGGGTGCTTCCTGTGCCGCAGGCGCTTAAGCTTACCGCAAGCAGGGCGGCGAGAAGGGCGGCGGATGTTTGTAACGTTAGTGATTTTATTTTTTTGGTCATGGTTGAGTCCTCTTTTAGTAATTATTTGCTATTGATATTATTTTATTTTGATTCGTGCGCATTACTTACGAAAAACTTTCACTTATGTTCCAAACGAGCAGGCCGCCATGCACAGGCCGCAGGCGTGTTTCCTGCCAAGCGTTTTGATTGCTAAACTTCTTTTTTTATTGCAAAGTTTGTAATCTATGAGATCGCTTCTGACGGAGTCGATATTCCATCGTGTATCATGCAGGGCCTTGTGCGGACAGGCATCGACACAGTTCCTGCAAGTTTCAGGACAAAGACTTTCTGTGATTTTTTCACCGTAGGCAAAGGGTGTGTCGATCAGGATCGCAGATAATCGCACTCTCGGCCCGTATCTTTTGGTGATTACCACGTCGTTTTTGCCAATCCAGCCCAACCCCGCATTGACGGCGGCAAACTTGAAAGAAAAGGGGGCTTCCAGATCTGTCTCGTTGTTTTGCGCGACGGGCGGGATATGGTATTTTATTTCCTGCTCCACAAGTAGTTTTTCCAGTTTGATTAAAATTTCTTCCACGATTTTTCTGGCGTCCTGAATGCCCTTTTCAAAGGCCTCTTCCGCATAGGTTTCGAGCGTTAGCTGTGCCCCGTAAGGGACTGCGAATACGAGGGCGGATTGATAAGCGTCGGCATAGGCGCTGTAGGAAGTGTCTGTAAATCCGTAGAGGACTTGCGGGTAGGTTAAAAACAGGTCGCGGATGGTTTTTTCAAGCATGGGAGTAGCCTCTCTGTTTTGCATTGTATTTTTCACATTCCAATTCCATTCTCTTAAAATCTAAGCACTGCTTTCTGGCGGTAAAATGTTCTCCTGAAACATATTTTTGATAAAGGACATTTGCCGTGTTAGCCAAATCGCTGATATGTTCGTTACACCATGCTAATTCTTTAGTCAGAAGTTCTTTTTTCTTTCGGGTATCTGCGTTATCATGTTTGCGAATTTTGGTATCAATTCGTTGTAGCTGTGCAGTTTCGACAGGAATCATAAGATTAAAATTTAAGACTCCGATCAAAGAACCATTGTATATAATTTTCTTGAAATCTATCTTATCACGCATCTTTTCGTGTTTTTTCTTGGGCTTTGACAGAGGGATGCAATATTTTTGATTGTTGCAGATTATAATGATGCCAAGAAACGGTCGTTCATCTTTTCCTATTTGTGGTGAGACGGAAAAGATTCTGTCATCAATACGATGTAAATTGCGAATGTATTTCATGCCTATTCGATAGACTTCCAGTGGTAATTGTGTCATAAATTACTCCTATAAAAATTTCAAGGACTATGTTGCCATAGTCCTTGACTGTAGTGTCACAGCAGCGACGCTAACGCTTTTTGAACGTCCACTTGTGGCAGGACTCTCCTTTACTAGTATTCTACCAAAGATAAAATTTTTGTCAATGACTTTGCAAAATTTCTCATTTCATAACCCAGTACCCATCATACGCAAACCCATTCTTGCCAATCAAATACTCCTCCGACTTCGTAAACCCTGCCTTCTGCATCGCCTTCGTCCGCTCTACCGCGTAGATGGGGACTTTGGTGATGACGCCGTTGCAGCCGAGCAGTTCCGCAAGCCGTGGTGTAACCAGCGCCGTGATGTCGTAGAGAGCGTCCTCTGTTTCGTAATCGCTCCTGACGTCGAGGCGCAGGATTCCCATATTATTAAAGCTGTCTTCGGAAACACGCAGACACAGTTCGACGGTCCCGATCACGATTGACGATGCTTTATCAATGATAGACAGTCTGGCAAACCAGCCGTTTTCATAGGACATTTTCCAAAAGTCGAGCGCCTGTGTCATTCTTTTTTTTGTGGCATAATAGAAATTATCGCCGTCGCAGTTATCGCTGTTAAAAAAGGGCAGGGCGTTCTTGTCACTGTAAACCTTTAACAGATCGTCGCAGTCCTTTTCCTCAAATAACCGCAGAATAAATTTTTCACTTTCCAGCACGGGGCAGGATTCATAAATACTCATAAAATACCTCCATGAAATGTTTTATTTGCTCTGTCCGGGCTTCCACGGCGGCGGACATAACAGGGTCGTTTTTCCGATGTCGGGCAGGACGTCGTAAATCGAGCAGCCCATTTTTTCCTCAAAATATTCCTTGTTGTGAAAGGTAACATCCCAGCCTTTGATGTAGGTTTCCATGATGCCGTAACGGCGAGTCACATCGACGAATCTTTTCTCTAAAATAACAAAACCGTAATCCGTGGCAAGGGCGTCACAGATTTGGATCAGCTTATCATAATCATCGGCCTGACAATTGGAAATGTATTCTTTGATGACTTTTTCTTCTTCGGTTTCAGGAATATAATCAAACTCGTCCTGCATCAGGGGATAGGAATGCGTCATACAGATTCTGGCCACCTCGTCCCAGCCCTTCTCCATGGAATAAACATAGCCTTCGTAGACGTGTTTGGGAATCGACACGATGCCGACCCTGCGACCGATATCGTGCAGCATTCCTACAATGTAGGCTTTGTGTTCATCCAGACTGGGAACTTTTTGCGCAATATTTCTGGCGGCAATGCCGACGTTTAGGGAATGCTTGATCCACGGTCCCGGATTGAGGCTGGATGCGATTTCCAATTCCTTTTTGGCTTCTTCTATTGTGGGTAACATGGTGGCCTCCTTATTAAGTGCCGGGTTGCTATGATTTAACTCTCCGTTTTTGAAAATTTGTATTTGCCTTTTCCGTGACCGGATACTGATTCTATAATTCCTGCCTGCGCCAGTTTTGAAAGCAGTTTGGAAGCAGATGAATTTTGGAGTGCAAGAAGATTAACGACTGCGCTTCTTCCAAAAATTTCATGATATTCAAATGCGGAAAACATCTTGCGTATATGGAGTTTGGTTTTGTTTGAAAAATGACTTGCTTTCGATGAAAGCAGGTGCTCAATGTCTACTTTTTCCTCTTGAATGTCTGTTTTTTTACTATGAATGTCTACTTTTTTGCTCTCAATGTCCACTTTTTCATCTTGAATGTCTACTTTGTTGGGCGTAAGAAGTCCGCTGATATGCAGATTGCGGTTGTGCAATTCGTTTTTTTCGTTCAATAGCAGATTCCTTAGAAAAATTTCAAGGTATGCAGGCGTTGCGTGAATGTTTTGCTTCAGGTTTGTGTAATTTGCGCGCACAAGGGCATTTCTGAAATACCATGCATGATCTGCAAAAATATCATTGGTGGCCGCAAAACCAAGAGTTCTCAAATATTTGATAAAGAAGACTGCCGTTGTTCGGGTATTTCCTTCTCCAAAAATATGAATCTGCCACAGTCTTGCGACAAACATTGCAAGATGATGAATGACTTCGTCCATGGCAAGACCATGATAGTGAAAAGATTTTTCTTGTGTAAAGTCATATTCAAGAGTGGCCCGTAGTTCTGAGGCGCTTCCATAAATAACGGTTGCACCGTCTAAAACCCACTCTTTTTTTGTGATATTATAATCTCGGATTTTCCCTGCGTGTTTGTAAATACCCTGAAAAAGCCTTCGATGAATGCCAAGATATTCATTTGGTGAAAATGAAAATGCAGTTTCCGACAAAATCCCGGCAATTCTGGCAGATACCTTGTCCGCTTCTTCGGTACGCTCGTTTTCTGAAGAATTTGGTTTTTCTTCGTAATAGCTGTCTATCAGCTTTTGCGCTTCCTTTAGCGTAATGCTGCCTTCAATATTTTGAATGGCCGTATCAATCAGATAATTGGATGGTTTCAGACCATCGACGGCCTGCAAACCGATTGCCGTGCTCCAGATGTAGCCTTTATGAGATTTATTAGGTTCAGATTCCTTTAAATATTGCTTAAATGGATCTTTATCCATAATGATGCAGCTCCTTTCAAGTCTCAGTGGACCGCTGACAAAACAGATTAATTTTGAAGTTCGGTTTTCTGCGCAACATAAGTTACAACATTCGTATCTAAATGACTGATAATCCCATTCCGCGGGATATCATATTCCTGCGCTGCCACACCTGTCTTCAAAACGCGCCAGTCGGAAAAGATATCTTCTAAAAGCGACTGCAATTTTTCGGTTGGGAGATTCACCTCAAACTGCGCTTCCAACGACTCCCCTGTCTCGGCATTCGTTTCGCGGACGTTGGAATTGATCACCAGACAGACGATGCCGTTTTCTTTTATTCCGCCCTTGATTTCCGATAATTTCCTGATAAAAGATTCCTCGCTGTCAATGTGTTCTAAGGCGGATACCGCCATGATCAGGTCATAGGAATCTTGACGGATTTCATATTCCTCAATGGGTTTGATGATTCCGTTGATGATTCTCTCTACGCCATACGCTTTGGCGTTCTGCCTTAGCTTTTCAATCGCTATTTCCAACAGATCGACGCAGTCCACCGTGCAGGTTATGTTTTGATAAGTTTCCGCGATGCAGATACTGTTGCGTCCGATGCCGCAGCCCAGATCCAGTACGCGCAGCTCCTTGTATTCACCAAATAAGGGAATCAGTTCCCGCGCCGTTTTGATCGGTTTTTGCAGCCAGCTGTTTTTGTCATAGAGGTTTTCTTTGGTGTATGTCTCGATATGGGAGTTCTTTTCGCTTTCCCTGATGCGGGTCAGTCTGTCGCTCATGTTCATAGATACCGCCGTTTTTTGGTTGTCTTATCGTTTTCTGCAAATAAGACGTTAACATTGAGACCAAATGAAACCGCCTGCTGTCTTAAGATTGTATCATATAATCGGTGGGTTCACAAATAAATTTCATGACATTAACGGGCCGTTTGCAAAAAATGATGCAAGAGATAAAGATATTGTGCGCATGCTATTGCAGGCTTTGTTTGCGGTGTGTACAATAAAAGAATCAGGCAGATTGGAATGGGTATCATTATGGAAAATGTCTTAACTTTATTTGAAAAACAGACTGCGGAATGGTTCACCAATACGCTGGGGGAACCTACCCCTGTGCAGAAGGAAAGCTGGCCTGTCATTGCGGCGGGAAATCATGCGCTGATCTCCGCGCCCACGGGTACGGGTAAAACCTTGTCGGCCTTTTTTGTCTTTTTGGATCAGATGAAACGGCAGGCGCAGGCAGGGGCATTGAAACAGGAATTACAGCTCATCTATGTCTCGCCGCTTAAATCTCTGGCGGCGGATATTCGGGAGAATTTAAGACGACCCTTAGAGGGCATCGGTGCGCAGGAAATGATATCGGTGGGCATCCGCACGGGGGATACATCCCAGCGGGACAGACAGAATATGGTAAAAAAGCCGCCGCATATTTTGATCATCACACCGGAGTCTTTGTATCTGATGCTCACCAGCAAGACGGGGCAGAATGTGTTGGCCACGGCCAGAGCGGTGGTCATCGATGAATTGCACGCCCTGATCGATACCAAGAGAGGCGCCCATTTGATGCTTTCTCTGGCAAGGCTGGATCATCTATGCGGCAAAGCCTGTCAGCGAATCGGCCTGTCTGCCACGATAGAGCCATTGGAAATGGCGGCACAGTATCTGGCGCCTGAGGAAGTAAAGATTATTGCACCGGATATGAAAAAACAGGTGCGGTTAGAGATTTTAAGCCCTTACCCGGATGTGAGCAAGGGCCCCCGGAAAGACCCCGTGTGGGAGGAGCTGGGAAAGCTGGTCTATCAGTACTGTCAGGGCAGCCGCAGTGTGATTGCCTTTGTGGAAGGTAGGAGGTATGCGGAGAAATTGGCATATTATGTAAACCTACTAGGCGGAGACGGCTTTGCCAGAGTGCACCACGGCAGTCTTTCCAAGGAACAGCGAATGGAGACGGAGACGCAGCTGCGGGACGGGAAGCTCAGACTGTTGTGCGCCACGTCGTCCATGGAATTGGGAATCGATGTGGGAGAGATCGATCAGGTGTTGCAGGTGGGGTGCCCGCGTACGATATCGGGAACGATGCAGCGGCTGGGGCGGGCGGGCCATAATCCGGGCCGCGTCAGCGTGATGTATCTGTTTCCCAGAATGGCGGCGGAATGTGTGTCCTGCGGCATGACGGCTCAGCTTGCAAGGGAAGGCGGCGTGGAACATGTCAAACCGCCCACGCAGTGTCTGGACGTGCTGGCGCAGCATCTGGTGTCGATGGCGGCCTTCCGGAGTTATGAAATTGATGAGGTAATGGAGATTCTGCCCCGCGCATGGCCCTTTTACAACATCACCAGAGAGGATGTGAAGGCCGTCCTTGGCATGCTGGCAGGCGATTATGAGCATGAGAAGGACATCCCGGCGCGCCCGCGGATTCTTTACGACAGGATTCATGAAAAGGTGGAGGGCGACGGCTACAGCAGGATGTTAGCCGTCTCAGCCGGCGGGACGATCCCCGATAAAGGCTTATATACGGTGCGGAACGAAGAAGGCGTGAAGCTTGGCGAGGTGGATGAGGAATTTGTCTACGAGTCCCAGAAAGGAGACCGTTTCATCCTCGGTTCCTTTGCGTGGCGGATCGTGAATATCAGCCGCGATACCGTAACGGTGACGCAGGCAAAGATGGAAGGCGCGAGGCTGCCTTTCTGGCATGGGGAGATCAAAGGAAGGGATAAGCGGACGGGCGAGGCATTTGGCAGAATCTTTCGTTCGTTACAGGGCGCGTATGAGAATGGGAAATTGCAGGATGCACTCGGTGAATTAGGGCTTGACGAGACGGCGGCTTCGCTGGCATCGGGTTATTTGGAGCGACAGATAAAGGCGGTGGGCAGTCTGCCGGATCATGAGACGATCATCGTAGAGCATTTTAAGGATACGGTGGGAAACAGTCAGATGATGGTGCATTCCATCTTTGGCAGGCGGATCAATGCGCCCCTGTCCCTGCTTGCGGCACAGACCGCCAGAGAAGAAGTTAGCATGGAGATCGGCAGCGTGGATGAGGAGGACGGCTTCCTGTTATATTCATACGGAAATCAGAGTCTGCCGGAAGGATTATTACAGAGGATTGACGCGGATGTCTGTCTGCGAAAATTGGAAATTTTACTGCCTGCCACGTCGCTTTTCAATATGGCGTTTCGTTATAACAGCGGCCGCGCTTTGATGATGGGTGTGCGCAAAAACAGCAGGCAGCCTTTGTGGATGCAGAGACTGAAAAGTGCGGAGATGCTGGAGCAGGTGGTCAGGGAAAACGAACATCCGCTGATCCGGGAGACCAGACGGGAGTGTATGCAGGAATTGTGGGATGCCGCAGGCGTGCAGGAACTTCTCTACGATATTCGCAGCGGCGCGGTCAAGGTGCGGGAAATTTATACGGACATACTGTCACCGATGTCGCTTCCGTTACAATGGAGTCAGGAAGCGGCGGTGATGTATGACTATGCGCCCACGCCAAGGGGCATCCACGGGGCGGTGGAGGAGGCTTTGGCAAAAGAAAAGAATCTGATACAGGCGGGAGAACGTGAGCTTACACAGGTGCAGGAGAGAAACCGCCTGCCAAAAGATGAGAAGCAGCTGCATGCGCTTCTGATGACGGAGGGCGATCTGGCAGCGGGAGAATTGGATGTACCCGTGGAATGGCTTGACAGTCTGGCAAAGGAAGGAAGGGCGCTGTATCTGGAGCAGGGGCTGTGGATCGCGGCGGAGCAGGAGGCGGAGTATGATACAGCGCTGAGCGAGACGGCGGAGCAGGATGGCGGACAGATTTTAGACGCGCAGCTCCACATCGTAAGAAGGATGCTGCGTTACCGGGGGGCTGCGGATGCCGCACAGACAGCGGAGCGTTACGGGTGGTCTGTGGAACTGGCGGAGGAAATTCTGGAAGAACTGTGCAGGCAGCAGGCGGCAGTGAAACAGGATGGCAGATATTACCACGGGGAGTTATACAAGCGCGCCAGAGTGCGGACGCTGAAGAACAGGCGGGAGGAGATTCAGACCTGCCCCGCGGAAAATTATGCGGCGCTGTTGCTATCACGGACGGAATCCGGCGCGTCGTCTGCGGAATGTCTTCAGGATACGCTCAGACAGTACGCAGGCATGACGTTCCCTGCTGCTTTTTGGGAAAAGATTTTGCTGCCCGGTCATGTGAGAAATTATAAACCTTCCCTGCTGGATACGTTTCTGGCGGAAGGAGAATTATTCTGGCATATGGAGGAAAAGGGCGGTCTGCGCTTCGATTTTCAGGCGGATGTCGACTGGGAGGCAGACTTGCCGAGAGAGGGCTTGACTGGGGAAGGACTGACGGAGGAAGAATGCGTTATTTATGAGGCAATCGTCAAGCGCGGCGCCTGCTTTATGCAGTCGCTCAATAATCTGCTGCCGGGACAGTCGCCCTATGATATCCTGCTTTCCCTGATGGAAAAAGGGCTTGTCTATGCGGATAGTTTCCTGCCGGTGCGGCAATGGATCGACCGGGAAAAGACGAAAAAGGCTGTGGTAAGGCAGCGCGTCAATCTGCGGGTGAAGGCCTTGCAGACGGGCAGATGGGATATTGTCAGACCGGTGCGGGGGAGAAGTATCGAGGAAAAGCTGGAAGCCTGTTTCCGCGTCAGTCCGATTCTTTGTAAGGAGACGGCAGCGGCTTGCGGCCTATCATGGCAGGAGGCTTTGTCGGTGCTCCGTATCTGGGAATATACAGGGCAGGCGAGGCGGGGATATTTTGTCAAAGAACTTTCCGGTGCGCAGTTTATTCTGGGAAAGGATTATGAGAGTGTGGTGCGCAGACTGCGCGATCCGCAGAAAAAACTGGTGTGGATCAACGCGGCGGATCCGGCACAGTGTTGGGGGAAAGCATTGCCGCATCGGGAAGGACGCAGCTTTATCAACGTGCCGGGAACGGCTGTTGCCTGTTATGGCGGGCTGCCCGTTGCCGTGATGGAACGGCAGGGAAAAGTTTTACAGATTTGGGAGGAAACATTGCAGGAAGAATGCCTGTGGCTGTTTGCCGAAAAGTTCAAACAGGGCAGCATTTTTGCAGGCAGTAAGCGGATCGTGGTGAAAGAATATCCTGACGCAGCCACAGAGGCTCTGCGTCAGGCGGGATTTCGAAAAGAGATGCAGGATTATGTGCTGTATCTTTAGAAGAACGCCGAATAGACCACGTTGCGTATCTTTCTGGTGTATGCCGTGGTGCCTGTATCGGTTTTCTGATACATGAGCAGAAGGATCATATCGTCTGCAGGATCGATGGTCATATAGGCGCCCAACCAGCCGTCCCAGCCAAATTCTCCGCTGCGGCTAAGGGAGATGGCGGCGCCGGGGTCTTTCATGATCCGCATTAAATTGGCATAGCTGCAGCCGGCCAGACTTTCCCATTGCCGTACGTAAGTGTCAAGCGATGGCGCAAGGTGGGCCTGCGACAGAAAGGCCACCGTCTGCGGAGAGAGGATCGAGACATTTCCCAAGCTGCCCCTGTTCAGGAGCATCTGTGCAAAACGGGCATAATCGTCAATCGTTGAGACCAGACCTGCGCCGCCGGATTCAAAGGCGGGCAGCGTTTTCATATCATTGCTGATGCCAAGATGCGGGAAATGAAATTCTTCCAAACCTTTGCCGCGATCCTGATAGACTTTCGCGAGACGTTTCTGTTTCCCCGCTGGAACAAAAAAGCCGGTGTCGTTCATATTAAGGGGTTCAAAAATCCGTTGTTTCAAAAAGTCACCAAAGCGCATCCCCGAGACGACTTCAATCACGGCGCCGAGCACGTCTGCGGACATACCATACTGCCATTTTTCTCCGGGCTGAAAGGCCAGAGGAATCGTACCAAGCCTGTTCATGATCTCACAGGTGGTCAGCGCCTGAGGGGAGGCCAGCCGCGTGATCACTTCATCCATCAGCTGATTGGTATAAAGTTCCGAGGGGCAGCCTTCTCCCGGATAAGTCAGTCCCGAGGTCATATTTAAAAGATCCTGAATCACGACAGGACGTTTCACGGGTGTGAGCACACCGTCTGCCATCACTTTCTGGTCATGAAATCCCGGCAGATAATCGGAAACAGGATCGTACAGGTCGATCCGCCCTTCTTCTAAAAGGATCATTGCTGCAGCGGCAGTGACGGGTTTGCTCATGGAATATAGGCGGAAAATAGTATCTCTGGTCATGGGCAGTCCGGCTGCAAGGTCGCGCATACCGGCCTCATAATAACACTGTTCCTCTCCGCCCCGCAGGATCATACAGTTTGCACCTGAGACAAAGCCTGTTTCCGTCATTTCCCATAAAAGTTCCTGAATGCGGGATAATTTTTTCTGATTCATAATAATCTTACCTCCGTTGTCTAAAAATCATATCATAGAATCGATGGATTCACAATAAGGATTCCTGCCTGTCTACGCGCCGTTTTAAGATCAAAGCCAACAGTGCAGACAGAATCCGCGCCCAAACCGTACTCCACCAAATCATGATCTGCCCGCCAAACAAAGGCGGCAGGAAAAACATCAGCACCAGCATGAAGAGCGGTTCGATAAAGGTCAAAATATAGGAATAAATGCTCTTTTCCGTGGCATAAAAGCTTGCCGTCGTAATGCGCAAAATCGCCACAAACGGAACAGAAACCAGAAAGATGGGCATGATTTTGGCAATCTCCGTATTGACGCCGTCCGATGCCCCGAATAATACGCCGAGACTTTCTCTTGTCACATACATAATGATGCAGCCGACGACTGACAGGGCAAACGCAAAACCGTAAGCCAGTTTTCGCACAAATTTCAAATCTGCCCAATTCTTTTCCCCATAACACTGACTGATCAGCGGCTGGCTCCCATCACCGACGCCCTGTAGAATCAGGTAAATGATGCAGATAACATATGCGATGCAGGCGTAGGTGGCGATTGCAGGCTCCCCACCGTAGGAAACGGAAAAGCGGTTGATAATGATCAGAGAGATATTGGGGGACATGGCGAGTCCAAAAGGCGCAATGCCGATTTTTAGGACGGATGCTGATACAGTTCCTAGTTTCGAGAGAGGAATACGCAGCGTAAATTGCTTTTCTGCCAGCAGATAAATCAGCGCAATCAGCATCGTAACGCCTTGCCCGATCACGGTCGCCCACGCAGCGCCGGAAACACCCTGATCGAACACCCATACAAATACATAATCCAAGATGATATTGGTGACAAACCCAGCAATCATGGAGACCATGGCATAAAATGAACCGCCGTGATTACGGATAAAAGGCACCAGCCCCGTTCCGATCACCTGTAGCGCCGAACCGATAGCGATTACGGCAATATATTCTTTTCCCAGGGCGAGAAGTTCGTTCCTTGCGCCCAGCAGCCTTAAAAGAGGATTCCTGAGAAAGAATATCGCAAATGTCATAATGATACTTGAAAAGAGTAATAGCCACAGTGCGCCGGCTGTAAATTCTCTCGCTTCTGTATCTTTCTTTTCCGCTTTATAAATGGAATAATAGATAGCGCCGCCCATGCCGATTCCGGTTCCCAAAGCTTGAATCACAGCCACGATCGGATAGGCAATATTGACGGCTGAAAGCCCCAGATCGCCAATACTGTTTCCGACAAAGTAACCGTCTACGATCGTGTAGACTCCCGACAGTGCAAAAGATAACACAGAAGGAATCACATATTTGAAAAAAGTTTTGATATCCCGCATTGATTTGTTCACTCCTTAAATTTAGTCCGTACATGTACTATATTTATTATAGTATGTGTACGGACTAAATGTCAAGCAAAAAATGACCTTCAATTGTCAGAGCTTCCCCTGATTTTTGAAGGTCGATAGCGTAGTAATATAGTTTTTTATCTGATTTTTTGGAGCAAATTTGCCCTATTAGATTTCCTGTTTCATCTCTTTTTCCAGCAAGGTATTAAACAGTGTAATGTTGTCAATCATTTGCTGCGCCCTGTCGTTCCCCATGATTTGGAGTGCGCGGTGTTCCAGCCGGCGCAAAGGAGCGATCAGCTCATCCGAATAAGCGACGCCTTTCTCGGTCAAAGTGATCTGTTTTTCCCGACGGTCTTCCGTACCGGGAATCAGTTCGATATAACCATCTTCTTTTAGCGAACGAATCACACTGTTGACGGTCTGTTTGGTCAGTCCGGTAGAAATACAGATTTTTTTCTGCGTCATTGGCGGCTGCCCGTCCAGTGTATACAGCACGAGCATCAGATAATAATTGATATTTTGGGAAGCCGCCCAGGCGCTGTAGAGCCCGTTCGCCTGTCCCCATACGCACCATAGTTTTTGTTCGTCTGTAGGCATGATTTCCTCCCTGTCAAAGCGTTTTTTGCTGAGGAGTGTGACCAAGAGTCAAGAAAATTGTTACTCTTTTATACGTCATGTTTCTGAATGCGTTTGTATGCTGTTTCATAGACTTCATCATCTTCTCTTGCGCCGATTATGACGATGATCATCCGGCTGTCTATGCGCATTATCTTATATACAATGCGGAGCCAGACGCCGCGGAGCTTAATTTTCAGGAAGCCGGTCAGATTTGTATTATTTTTATTTCCCAGAAGTTTTCCATAACCGCCTTCCGTTTCGGGTAATGGATTGAGAGAGACCTTTTGGATAGCTTTGCGCACAAGTACCCGCTGACTGCCGTCAAGTCTGCGGAGGTCTTCCAGTGCTTCTGGGAGATAGGTGATTTCCCAGCTCATTCAAACATGATATCATCCGTATTTTCGTAATCGGATGAGGAAAATCCCAATTCCCGATCCACTTGTTCCTGCGAAATGAGAGTGGAAGGGTCATAGTGAAGCATCCGTTCTATGGCGGCGCAAAGAAGCCTTGCATCATTGGCTTCATCCAGAAGGCGGATGTACTCGTTCGGGGAAAGCAGGACACATTCCGGAGTGTTGTTTTTCATAACGACCTTTGCACCGTGGGTTTTCACATCATTAAAAATCTTTCCTGCAAGTCCGCGGTTGAATAAGGAAATAGATATTGTATTTTCAATAGCGCTTCTGATAGAATTCATAATCATCACCTCGTTGATTATAGTATATGGAATGACAGTAAAAAAATCAATATATTTACTAATAATTTATTGCGTTTTAAGGATTGAGTCCGCCGCCGCCCCATGATAAAATAAGAAAAATAACAGATACTGGAAACAGGGCCGCGTCCACGCGCACCGGACACGGAAACCCTGAAATCAGAGTGGGCGCGGGAAAAGAGGGCGGTATGAATTATCAGGAAGCATACGACAAGCTGGAGAAATATGGGCAGCTCCACGTGCTGAAATACTATGAGGAACTGAGTGAGCAGGAAAAAGAGGAGCTGCTGACCCAGATCGACCAGACCGATTTTGCGGTTTTGTCTTTATGTGAGAAAAAGGAAACCTTAAATCCCAGAGGAAAGATCGAACCGATCGAAGTGATGGAGCTTCCGGCGATCGAGGCAAAGAAAGATGAATACACAAAAATCGGTCTGGATGCCATTCGTGCGGGCAAGGTAGGGGCTGTGCTTTTGGCAGGCGGCATGGGCACGCGGCTTGGCTCCGACGCACCTAAGGGCGTTTACAACATCGGTCTGACAAAAGATGTGTTTATCTTCCAGCGCCTGATCGAGAATCTGTTGGATGTGGTGCATCAGGCGGATGCTTGGATCCCCCTTTACGTGATGACCAGCGACAAGAATCATGACACGACTGTCAGCTTTTTCAAAGAAAAACAGTATTTTGGTTACAATGCGGACTATGTGACCTTTTTCATGCAGGATATGGCACCGGCGGCGGACTACAGCGGCAAGGTCTACATGGAGGCGAAAAACAAGATGTCTACCTCCCCCAACGGCAACGGCGGGTGGTTCCTTTCCATGATGAAGTGGGGCGTGGCGGAAAAAATAAAGCAGGCGGGCGTGGAGTGGCTCAACGTGTTTGCGGTAGACAATGTGCTGCAGCGCATCGCCGATCCCTGTTTCGTGGGCGCGACGATCGCCACAAACAGCGCGGTGGGTGCGAAGGTGGTGGCAAAGACGGCTCCTGATGAAAAAGTGGGGGCGATGTGCCTTGAGGATGGAAAGCCGTCCATCGTGGAATACTATGATATGACGCCGGAACTGATGGCGGAGAAGACAAAGGACGGCAAGCCGGCTTACCATTTCGGCGTGATCTTAAATTATCTGTTCCGTGTGAAGGACCTTGTGGAGATCGTGGAGAGAAAACTTCCTCTGCACATTGTGGAGAAGAAGATACCATATTTGAACGAGGCAGGAGAGCCGGTAAAACCCGAGGAACCAAACGGCTATAAGTTCGAACAGCTTGTGCTGGATATGATTCACGAGCTGGATTCCTGCCTGCCCTATGAAGTGGTCAGGAATAAGGAGTTTGCGCCCATCAAGAATAAGACGGGAGTCGATTCGGTGGAGAGCGCGCGGAAACTGTGTAAAGAAAATGGAATCATATTGTAGCGCCGTGCACATTCATAATTTGCCCAAGGACGGCAAATGGGAAAGCAGTTAACAAAATGACAGCTTTAGATAACATTCGCATATGGAAAAATGCGGCCGTGAGGTGTAGACTGAACTCACGTTAAGAACAATTTGCACGGTGCAATAAGAAAATTTGCAGGAGCGGCTAACGCTCAGAACGGAGGCGGTTATGGCAATCTTGGTGACAGGCGGCGCAGGCTACATCGGTTCCCACACGGTAGTGGAATTACAAAGCGCTGGCTATGAAGTGGTGGTAGTGGACAATCTGGCAAATTCCAGCGAAAAGTCTCTTGCGAGGGTGGAGAAGATTACGGGAAAGCCCGTGAAATTTTATAAAGCGGACATCCTTGACAGGGAGGCTTTAGAGCAGATATTCGCAAAGGAGCAGATCGACTCCTGCATCCATTTCGCAGGACTTAAGGCAGTCGGTGAGTCTGTGCAGAAGCCTTGGGAGTATTATCAGAACAATATCGCGGGCACACTCACGCTGGTGGATGTGATGAGAAAGCACAATGTGAAAAACATCATCTTCTCTTCCTCGGCGACGGTCTACGGCGATCCGGCGATCATTCCGATCACGGAGGAGTGTCCGAAGGGACAGTGCACGAACCCTTACGGCTGGACGAAATCCATGCTGGAGCAGATTTTGATGGATATCCAGAAAGCGGATCCTGAGTGGAATGTGATCCTGCTGCGTTACTTTAACCCCATCGGCGCGCACAAGAGCGGCACCATCGGCGAGAATCCAAACGGCATCCCCAACAACCTGATGCCCTACATCACACAGGTGGCGGTGGGTAAGCTCAAAGAGCTGGGTGTGTTCGGAAATGATTATGATACGCCGGACGGCACGGGCGTGCGCGACTATATCCACGTCGTTGATCTGGCAGTGGGTCATGTGAAGGCCCTCAAAAAGATCGAGGAGAAGGCGGGGCTTTGCATCTACAATCTGGGCACCGGCGTTGGCTACAGCGTGCTGGATATTGTAAAGAATTTTGAGGAAGCTACGGGCGTAAAGATTCCTTATGTGATCAAGGAAAGACGCGCGGGCGATATTGCTACCTGCTACTCCAATGCGGACAAGGCGAAGCGCGAGCTTGGCTGGGAAGCGCAGTACGGTATCAAAGAGATGTGCGAAGATTCCTGGAGATGGCAGAGCAGCAATCCGAACGGATACGATGATTGAATATGATGCTTTATTCGAAATGGAAAGCGGGCGCAAAGGCCCGCTTTCCTGCGTAGAGGGAATTAATTTCGATATTTTTTCGGCGTCGTTCCGGTGAACTGCCGGAAAGCATAGGTAAAAGCGCTCTGGGAGCAAAAACCGAGCGAGGAGGCAATTTCGGAACAGCTTAAGTCGCTGTATTTGAGCAGATTCCGGGCTGTATCCATTTTTGCCGCAGTGACATAGGCTTTGATGGTAGTTCCGGTTTCTTTCTTAAACAATCTGCAAAGGTAAGAAACGTTTAGATTCGCAAAGTCCGCCAATCCCTTCACGGATAAGTCGGCGCTTAAATCCTCATAGATATGCTCGATACACTTTCGCACATGGAGGGACAAGACGCCCTCTTTTTTAATCTCCCGCATCCGCTCGGTATAATCTGCACACAGATCCTGTAGCAGCAGTTCTAGAGCGGCGCCGTCAGCAGCCCTGTCCGCCTTGCGGCTGTAAATATCCGCGATCATATAGGACTCATCGTGGCTAAGGCCCCCTTTCATGCCGGATTCCGCGAGATGGGCCGCCAGAATCATGAAATGATATTTCCTGTTTCGCAGTTCATTTTTTGACAAGGTTCTCATCTTCGCCGGCAGCGTCACCGCGCCGTCGGCAATCAGACAGTTCAATGTCTCAGCGTCTCCGCCGAGGATGGCATTTCGCACCGCCTCGTCAAGATAGTAGGGGCTCTTTTCGTAACCGTAAGCCTTTTGCCGGTATAATTGTCGGTTGAGTTCTTTTCTGATCTTCATAAGATTATACTATCATATTTTTGATAGAAAAGCGAAAGTTTTGATATATTTGCCAACCGGCCCATGATACAACCATCTTATAGCTGATTATTAAGCAACTTTAAGGAGGTGCATCATGCGCCAAACAGACTTTACGCAAGGCCCCATCACGAAATCTCTCCTATCCTTCTTCTTTTCCATGCTGCTCGCCAACATCTTGCAGCAGTTTTATTCGTTTGCGGACATGGCGATCATCGGAAAAGGGTTAGGCGATACGGCCGTGGCGGCGGTGGGAAATTTTGCCACGTTTTCTTTCTTTATCACAGGCTTTGCCATGGGTATGACAAACGGTTTTGCCGTGAACATTTCACAGGCATACGGGGAAAAAGATCATGCCGCGCTGCGAAAGGCGGCGGCCGCGTCTGTGAAGCTGTCGGTCCTGTTTGCGCTCTTTCTCACGGGGATCGGTTTGGCGGTATTAAAACCGGTTCTGCGGTGGATGAAAACGGATCAAAGGCTGGTAGAGGACTGCCTGTCTTACGGCTATGTCATTTTCGGCGGTTTGCTGATCACAGTACTCTACAATCTGCTTTCCGCTATGCTGCGGGCGGTCGGGGACAGCAAGACTCCGCTGTTGGCGGTAGGTGCATCTTCTGTCATTAACATCGGCTTGGATCTTGTGTGTCTCTTTTTGTTTGACACCGGTGTCGCCGGGCCGGCATGGGCGACGATCTTTGCCCAGTTCGTGTCCGTTCTCATCTGCTGCGGCAGGTTGTATGGGATCAGGGAATTTCGGCTTGAAAAATACGATTTTGTTTCCGACCGTCAACTGGAGCTTGCGCTTTTGCGAAACGGGATGCCGATGGCGCGCATGAACTCGATCACTTCCGTGGGCTGCATCTTTGTGCAGAGCGCGATCAACGGGTATGGCGTCGTTTATACTTCCGCATATTCTGTCTGCAATAAATATCTGAATTTTTTCATGCTGCCGGGCATTACGATCGGCTTTGCCGTGGCGGCGTTTGCCGGACAGAATTTTGGCGCGAAGGAATATGAGAGGATTCGCGGCGGTACGAAGGCAGCCGGCATCATGGCGATTATTTCATGGCTGATTCTGGGGCTGATCTTATTTTTCTTTGCCGGACCGTTTGCGGGATTGATGCTGACCGACCGGGAAGCGGCGGCCTGCACGGTCGTCTATCTGCGGTTTTTGGCATTCTTTCTCGTTCTTTTGAACCTGCTGTTCGTTTTCAGGAGCTGTGTGCAGGGGATGGGAAAGCCTGCCGTCCCCATGTGGTCCGGTATTGTGGAAATGGCGGTCCGTATAGGTGTAATCTTTTTTGGCCTGCCGGTGTGCGGTTATGCGGCGGCTGTCTATGCGGAGGGAGCGGCGTGGATCGGGGCGCTTTCGCTTAATCTGGCGGCGTATTTTTGGGCGTTTAAGAATATGGAAAAGGAAGACGGCCGCAGAAAAGGCACCGCGTTTTAAAGTCAGTACTTTACAGATGTCCTCTGTGGAATTACAATACTTTTAATGAGGCAGGGCGATATCCTGCTATGCGAAAAGGCATTAGGGAAAATGCAGATTGCGCAATGCAGGATGGAAAAGAATAAGCAGAAGGAGGATGCCAAATGAAGTACTATGTTAATGTAAATGCGGCGCAGGGCGGGGACGGAAGTAAGGACAAGCCTTTTGCGCGGATTCAGGAAGCGGCGGACCGGGCCGTGGCCGGAGACGAGGTGATCGTTGCGCCGGGAATCTACAGGGAAGCGGTAAATCCCGTAAACGGTGGCCGGGAAGACGCAAGGATCGTGTATCGCTCGGAAGTGGAGCGGGCAGCCGTGATCACAGGCGCGGAGCCGGTAAAAAGCTGGGAAGCCTGCGAAGGAAATGTCTGGAAGGCGAGGATTTCCAACAACGTGTTTGGCAAGGATAATCCTTATACAACGCTGGTATTTGGCGATTGGTTCGTTGCTACGATGATCGCCCATACGGGGGATGTGTATCTGAACGGCAAGTCCATGTATGAGGTGACGGAATGGGAAAAAGTACTGCATCCGGAGAAGAGCAGGGCGTCGTGGGATCCGGAATTTTCCGTCTATGTGTGGTATACCAAACAGGATGAAAAGGAAGATGAGACGATCCTGTACGCTAATTTTCAGGGCAAAAACCCTAATGAAGAAAATGTGGAGATCAGCGTGCGAAAGAATTGTTTCTATCCGGAGAAGGAGGGCGTGGGTTATATCACCCTGTCGGGCTTTACCGTGCGGCAGGCGGCGACGCAGTGGGCTCCGCCTACGGCTTATCAGGAGGGGATGATCGGGCCGCATTGGTCAAAGGGCTGGATCATAGAGGACTGTGAGGTCTATGAGTCGAAATGTTCCGGCATTTCTCTGGGGAAGTATCTGCAGCCGGAAAACGATAACAAGTGGTCCAAATGGAAATACAAGGACGGCACGCAGACGGAGCGCGACTGTATCTGCCAGGCGCAGCGGGAGGGATGGAGCAAGGAAACGATCGGCTCCCACATCGTCAGAAGATGCAATATCCATGACTGTGGGCAGACGGGGATCGTCGGGCATCTGGGCGGTGTATTTTCCGTGATCGAGGATAATACCATCCATCATATCAATAACAAGCAGAATTTATGCGGCGCGGAGATCGGCGGTATCAAGATGCACGCGGCGATCGACGTCATTATCCGCCGCAACCGGATCTATCGCTGCACGCGCGGCCTGTGGCTTGACTGGCAGGCGCAGGGGACCAGAGTGACGGGAAATCTGTTTTTTGATAACTGCCTGCCGGAAGAATACAATCATGTCAAAGGAAACGAGGTCGGAGAAGATATTTTTATTGAAGTATCGCACGGCCCGACGCTGCTCGACCATAATGTACTGCTCTCGGACTGCGCGTTGAAACTGGCTACGCAGGGCGTTGCGGCAGTACACAATTTGATCGCCGGGTCCCTTACGGCAGTCGGACGCGGTGTTTCAAACGGTACGCTTACCAAAGCAGCGCCGCGCTATACGCCGTATCATGTGCCGCACCGCACGGAGATTGCGGGATTTATGACGATTCTGCATGGGGATATGCGCTTTTATAATAATATTTTCATACAGAAGGAAATGCGGCCGGCGTTGAAACAGATGATGGACGCGATGAAGGATAATGAATGGACGGACGGCAATCTGATCGCGGGGACCATCCCTTATGAAGGATATCCGACGCTGGAAGAATACAAAAAGCAGTTTGAGGGCTACTGTGGGATGGGATCGGCGCCCAGAGACAGGTATTATAATCCGCTTCCGGTATGGGTGGAGGGGAATGTTTATTTCAACGGCGCAAAACCCATGTCGCGGGAAAAGGCGTATGT
This sequence comes from Lachnospiraceae bacterium UBA7196, assembly GCA_002490835.1. Lineage (GTDB taxonomy): Bacteria > Bacillota > Clostridia > Lachnospirales > Lachnospiraceae > UBA3282. The sequence goes on from DKUU01000003.1 coordinate 24,580, forward strand.
GAATGATACCGACAAAGTTTTTGCCGGCGTGGAAGAGACGGAGGAAGGTTTTGTCTTAAAGACAAATCTGTACGACTTTATGCCGGAGACGGAAAACAGCGTCATTACCACCGAAACGCTGGGCATGGCGTTTGAACCAGAGCAGAAATTTGAAAATCCGGACGGCTCTCCCATTGTGTTCGATACGGATTATTTTGGAAAAGCCCATGGAGAGAAGCCGGCCGCGGGGCCTTTTGCAAAAGCGGGACGGGAGATGACACTGTAATCTCTCTATTCCGGAGACAAATTGACAAGCCTTACGGATAGAAACGGGACAGCGCTTCAGGCCACGTACAGATACATAAAGATAAAGTGGCACACGCTCCCGCCCATCACAAACAGGTGGAAGATCTCATGGGAACCGAAATTCTTGTGCTTTGCATTAAAAATGGGCAATTTTAAGGCGTAGATCACACCGCCCACCGTGTAGATGATACCGCCGGCAAGAAGCCATAAAAAGGCGGCTCTTGGGAGCGTGTTCCACAGCGTGCCGAAGACGGCGAGGCAGGCCCAGCCCATAGCGATATAAAGGATCGACGAAAACCATTTGGGGCAGGTGATCCAGCACATCTTGATTACCATGCCTGCGATGGCGATGCCCCAAACGGCCGCAAGAAGCAGATAGCCCCGCCGGTCGCCGAGGATCACCAGACAAACCGGCGTGTAGGAGCCGGCGATCAGCACAAAGATCATCATGTGATCCAGTTTGCGAAAAACTTTTAAAATACTGTCTTTTACGGTGACGCTGTGATAAAGGGCGCTCGCGCCGTAGAGCGCGATCATGCTGCCGATGAAGACCGCTAAGGCAAAGAGGGCGATGCGGTCTGCATTGACGTCGCCAGCGGCCTTTGTCATCAGCGGCGTTGCCGCGATAATGGCCATCATCATGCCGATAAAATGGGTGATGGCGCTTCCGGGTTCACGAATGGTAATTTGCATAAGATCAACTCCTTTTATATCATAGTTACGACATGTAGTTTTTAAAACTATGTGTTACATAGTATGATACTACTACTTAAAGTGTGCAAAGTCAATCATTTTATGCAAGAAAGGAAAAAGAAATGAACAGCGCAATTTTAACGATTGATGATTTTTCATCAAAAAACACGCCTGCAATCGTGGATTACTTGAAAGAAAAGGGAATCAGACCAATCTTTTTTGCGACCGGGCAGAATGTGGAACGCAATTATGAGGAGGCGGTCTACGCCGTGAAGCAGGGAATGATCGTGGGCAATCACAGCTACTCGCATCCTGCCTTTTCTTCTATTTCTGTGGAAGCGTGTATGGAAGAAATCGAAAAGTGTGAGCAAGTCCTCGACAAATTATATCAGGACAGCGGTGTGAAACGCGTATACAGACCGTTTCGTTTTCCTTACGGAGATAAGGGCGGCGACAACAAGGCGGCCTTACAGAAGTATCTGAAAGAGCAGGGTTTTCATAAAGTGGATGACAGGCATATTCCCTATCCGTGGTGGAAAGAAAACGGCTTAGATCAGGACATTGATACGTTCTGGACCTTTGATTTTGTGGAGTATAACATCCGTCCGGATTCCGGCTTTACGAAAGACTCCGTGTGGGAAAAGATGCACGATACCGAACCGGAAACAGGCGCGGCCCTGTTTGGGAAAGATAACAGACATATCCTGCTTTTGCACGCGCACGATGAGACGGAGGAGATGCTGCCGGAATACTATAAACTGTTCATTGAGCATCTTCTGGAAAACGGCGTGACCTTTGACGAACCAAAGTTTCAGTCCTCTTCGATGACGTGAATTTCCAGATAATCGAAAGGGATCTCTTCTATAAAATTATCCTGTGAGAAGCGCGCTTTGCTGTGACGCTTAAAGTCGGAGACGGTGGCGTCCAGCCAGAGCGGCTTCCCCAGATCGAACTGCAGGCAGACTTCTTCGAGCGCGTCAAACACCTTGTGGGTGCGGGTCTCATCTCTCGCATCCTCGATGACGGTGTCCTTTACCATGCGGTTGTCCTTAAATTCTTTTGCCCACAGACGAAACATATTAATCTCCAATCAGGAATATTTTTGCGGTGATCACCGCTTATTTATGATATACTGAATCCATGAAAAATGCAAAGAAAAAGGAATATTTTTTGAAAAACGGCATATCTATTTATTTAGTGGAAAACAGGCGGCTTATTTGTTATGCCTTCCTTTGGGGCGTGCCCTTCGCAGTCTCCTGTGTGCTGGGCTGGCGGCTGGTCCATGAGGGGACAGTGTTCGGCCCCGGCGGTTCGGCGGCGGCTTATGTGAAAAGTCTCATTTTATTCCTGTTGGAAAGCGCGGCCCTCTCCGTGCCTGCGTCGGCGCTTGCGGCGTTTGTCCTGCTCATCGGAAGGAAGAAACACAGCACGGGCGGGGAGCAAAACAGAACGCGTCCTGCATGGCTGTTTTACAGTCTGCTGATTTTCTTATGCTGGATGCCGGTTTTTCTGGCCTACTATCCGTCCGTCTTTGCCTATGACGCGGAAGGACAGCTCTATCAGGTGATCGCAAAAGATTACAGCACGCATCACCCGCTTTTGCATACCATATTCTTAGGAGCTTTTTTTCGGCTGGGCGGCGCGGTAGGTTCCTACCAGACGGGGATGGCAGTGCATTCTATTGTACAGATGCTTCTGATGGCGACGGCTTTCGGGCGGGCGCTCGCGTGGCTGTATGAGAGGAAGACGCCCCGCTGGATAAGGATACTTCTGCTTTTATTTTACGGTCTGTTTCCGGCTAATTCCATTCTTGCCCTGAGCACCACAAAAGACGTACTTTTTTCGGCGCTGGTGCTGTTGGTTACGCTGAAGGGATATGATTTTGCTGGCGATGGCAGCCGCAAGATGACGGTGTACGCTGCGGGAGGCCGCAGCCGAAACGTGTCGGGAGCCGGTGCCGGAAATTGGATCGTTTTTATGATCCTTGCAGTCCTGATGCTGTTGTTTCGCAACAATGCGGTGTACGCTTATGCGGTCAGTGTGCCGGTCGTCTGCATCGTCTTGGGAAAAGAAAAACGGCGGGGCAGGACACAAACACGGAAGACAGAAGCAGTCCGCGGCGCGCAGGAGCAGGCGGCGGCATCGTGGGGCGGCAGATCGGCCCAAAGAAGGTATCTGCGCATGGCGTTCCTTGTACTTGCATTATATGGAATCAGTACCTTTATGCTGAAAGCCGCGACCCATGCGCAAAGCGGCAGCCCGCGGGAGATGCTGAGCGTACCCTTGCAGCAGATGGCGCGCGTGCGGGTGAAGGCGGAGGAGGAGATCGATCCGGCGCTGCGACAGGAACTTGAAAAATACATAAAGGCAGAGTGGGTCTTTGCGGCCTACGATCCCCACTTGGCGGATCCTGTGAAAAACCGGGCGGTGATCCACGACGATCCGGCCGGACTGATCCGCACGTGGATTCGTCTGGGTCTGCGGTTTCCGGCGATTTATGTGGATGCTTTTTTAGACAATTCGCTGGGGATGTGGTATCTGTGGGATACCTCCCATGCGCAGGTGTATGGGATCGGAACGGAGAGCGGCTTTGGCTATCTTTCCACGGATAACCGCACCATGCCTGCGGGCTGCGAGATCGTGGAGAGAAGTTTTCTGCCCGGTCTGCGCGCTTTCATGGAGCGGATCGTTTCAGACAATGCCTATCAGAAACTGCCGTTTGTCCGCCTGCTCTTTGCGCCGGCGCTTTACTGGTGGCTGCTGTGGCTTTATCTGGTGGCGGCTTTGTATCACCGGAAGGGTCGGGAAGCGCTCCCGGCAGTATTTCTGACTGCATACTATCTGACGCTTTTGCTGTCGCCGACGGTGATTGTGCGGTACTTGTACCCGCTGATAGTGACAGTTCCCGTCATTTTTTCCTATATTATGGTGGGGGATTTTGACATGACACAGGAAAATACACAATAAATTATTAAAATTTTCAAAAATTTTGTATAAAATATACATTTTTATCCAAAGGTGTGGTATACTAAATGAAACGGAGCGAAAACGAAGCGCCGTGAGAGCGCGGGAGCGGCCGCGCAAGGGGAAATATTTGTATTACCGGGAGAATTATGTATTATGGAAGTAATGGTTGAAAGAGAAAAAGACGGCGATATCGACAGCTGGAAAGAAGTGCAGTTGATTTACAACTCCGCCCTGAAACAGATTTCAACGAAGCTGGAGATCCTGAACGACGAGTTTCAGCACGTCCATCGCTACAACCCGATCGAGCATATCAAGTGGCGCATCAAGACGCCTGAGAGCATCGTAAAAAAACTGAAAAAGCACGGCCTTGAGTCTACCTTGGAAAATATGGTAAAGTATGTCAACGATATCGCGGGCATTCGTGTGATCTGTTCTTTTTCGTCGGATATTTATCAGATCGCAGAGATGATCAGCAGCCAACGTGACATACGTGTCATTTCTGTCAAGGATTATATCGTGAATCCCAAAGCCAGCGGCTATAAGAGTTATCATATGCTGGTTTCTGTTCCCGTGTATCTTTCGGACCGGATCGCGGACACGAAGGTGGAGATCCAGATCCGCACGGTGGCTATGGATTTCTGGGCGAGCCTTGAGCATAAGATCCATTATAAGTTTGAGGGGAACGCGCCGGAGCATATCAGGGAGGAGCTGGTGGAGTGCGCGCAGATGGTGGCGGCGCTGGACGCCAGAATGATGCAGCTGAACGAAGAGATCTTACATATCGGGCAGGAGGAAGAGGACTGAGAGGTCCTCTTTCTTCTGTTGTGTAACAGTCTTTAATAAA
>DKUU01000017.1:0-17500 GCA_002490835.1 Lachnospiraceae bacterium UBA7196
CTTCTCGGAAATGGACAGCCCTGCCGCGTCATCCGCCGCACGGTTGATCTTGTAACCGGAAGAGAGCTTCTCGGTGGACTTAGCCTGAGAAGAAGTGGTCAGTCCAAGCATTCTGTTAGAGTTCATCGCTGTGATATTGTGTTTAACGATCATAATACATACCTCCTTGTGGTTGCCGGCGGTAAATCCTTTTACCACCGTTTGTTGATTGATAGTGTATAATAAACCCAAAGCCCCTAGGTTAGCTTCGGGCTATTACCGTGTCAGTGCGCCGCTCTCCTTATGTTGTCGTTTACCACAACCTTTTTCTTCCGATACTTCTCTTCCAGCTCCGGCGCCGCGTGGTAGCGGGCGATCTTTTCGATATCCTCTTCTGACTGCGCGTGATTTTCCAGCGCACGGCTCCTCACAATGTTGATCTCTTTCGGAACATCCAGCATCACCTTTGTGTGGTTCCTGCTGCCGCCCAGAAAGACGATCCTGATATCCTCGCCGATCTGAATATACTCTTCCGTGTTTACTGTCATTCTAAGCATCTTAGACCTCCCTGCCTTTTCCCTTTGCGTGGTCGCCGCCTTGCGTTTTGCAAATGCAACTTTTTGTATTAAAATGTTGCATGTCAGACGCTTTCTTAACCCTGTTATGTCACAGCACATGAAAAAGGAGGAAATCTTATGAGTACGACATATCCGATCAAAGACAGAAACAAACTGGAAACTTTCCGGGACTATTACAAAGACAAACGGCCGATCCCCCGCAACTTTACGCTGATCGTCATGGGACTGAACACGGCTTTCCGCATCGGCGACATTCTGCGGCTGAAATGGAAGGACGTCTGGCAGGCGGACGGATGTCCCTGCAGCCACATCCGCATTGAAGAACAAAAGACGGGCAAAGCGCGCACCGTCCCCATCAACAATGCCCTGCGGCAGGCTCTGGAAGCCTACCGGAAATCTCTTACAGGCACAACTTCGCTAAACTGGCTTTTCCCCAGCCCGCACAGTCCGTCGCAGCCGCTCTCGCGCCATCAGGCCTACCGGATCGTAAAGAGCGCGGCCGCCGCCTGCGGCCTGCCCGATAACATCAGCTGCCACTCCCTGCGCAAGACCTTCGGGTATTTTGCGTGGAAGAACGGGACACCGCCCGCTATGCTGATGGATCTCTACAATCACTCTTCCTATCAGATCACCAAACGGTATCTTGGCATCGAGCAGGAGGAGCGCGATCAGGTGTATCTACAGATCAATCTGTAATTTTTTAATTATTTTTGGAAAAAGGGGTTAAGGATTCCATGAATTCTCCGATATATATTTTGAAACGAAGAAAGATGCAACATTTAATACAAAATGTTGTGTCTTTTATTTTATCCAAAAAGGCAAAAAAAAATCGAGTGACTTAACACTCGATTTTTGATAACGCTGCTATTTTATACCAGCTCCAGAACGACTTCCATCGCCGCGTCGCCTTTACGGGGACCGATCTTGATGATTCTGGTGTAGCCGCCGGGGCGGTTCGCGTACTTAGGACCGTACTCATCGAAAAGCTTATCCACAAGATTGACTTCCTTGGTATTCTTCTTGCGGCCTGCCGGTGCTGTCGGCACTTCCTTCACAGGATAAAGTACCTTCATCATCTGGCTTCTCGCATGAAGTCTGGAAGGCAGGTCCTTTTTGATCTCCTTCTCGACCTCGTCGTATACGGTCACGGTCACGCCGTTCTCGATGCGCAGGATCTTACCGTCCTTATCGCGGTGTGTCTCGGAAAGCACCGCTTTCGTGTCCTTGTCCACGATCTGCTTTACTCTCTTACCGTCCTTATCCTTGCGGGGAACCTTCGCGGTCACCTTAACGGTCTCGAAATTATCTTTTTCTTTCACGGCGAGCGTGATCAGGGGCTCTACCATCTTACGAATCTCCTTCGCTCTTGCCTCCGTGGTCACGATCTTTCCATGATATAAAAGAGCGGTAACCTGACTTCTGAGTAATGCCTTTCTCTGGTCAGACGTTCTGCCCAGTTTTCTGTATTTTGCCATCATCGGCTCCTTTCTGAGTGCACTTCGGGCTTACCTCAAATAAAATACTGTCTATGTTACGCCTCATCGCTGGGATTCAGCTGTAACCCTAATTCCTTTAACTTAGCAAGCACTTCCTCTAAGGACTTACGGCCAAGGTTCCTGACCTTCATCATGTCTTCGGAAGTCTTGTTTGTCAATTCCTCCACGGTATTGATGCCTGCTCTCTTTAAGCAGTTGTAGGAACGGACAGAAAGCTCCAGCTCGTCGATGCTCATCTCCAGCACCTTTTCCTTCTCGTCGTCCTCCTTCTCCACCATGACCTCTGCGGTCTTGGCGTTCTCGGACAGGTCGATAAAGAGACTTAAGTGCTCGCTCAACACCTTCGCCGCAAGGCTGACCGCCTCGTCGGGTACCAGCGTGCCGTTCGTAAACACATCGAGCGTCAGCTTATCAAAATCCGTAATCTGGCCCACACGGGTATTCTCCACGGTCACATTGACCCTCTCCACAGGCGTGTAGATGGAATCCACCGCGATCACCCCGATGGGAAGATCATCCGTCTTATTCTTATCAGCACCCACATAGCCCCGGCCTCTTGTAATGGTCAGTTCCATGTACAACTTCGTGTCCTTACCGCTCAGGGTCGCAATCACCAGATCGGGATTGAGGATCTCGATATCCTGATCCACCTGAATATCGGAAGCCCGCACGATGCCCTCGCCCTCATACTCAATGTAGGCAGTCTTTACCTCATTAGAATCGCTGTTGTTCTTGATGGCAAGACTCTTGACGTTCATGATGATCTCGGTCACGTCTTCCTTGATACCGGGAACGGAACTGAACTCGTGAAGAACACCCTCTATCTTGACCTGACTCACCGCCACGCCGGGCAGGGAAGACAGCATGATCCTCCTGAGTGAATTGCCGAGAGTAATGCCGTAACCTCTCTCCAACGGTTCCACCACAAATCTTCCATACTTTTTATCTTCGGAGATCTCTACTACTTCAATATTCGGCCTTTCAAATTCAAACACCCGGACACCCCCTTATTTTTACTTGGAGTACAACTCGACGATAAGCATCTCATTTACAGGCACATCGATCATCTCTCTGGTGGGAAGATACTTCACGGTCCCCTTCATTGCCTCCTGATCCATGTCGATCCATTCGGGAACAAGTCTGCCGCCCGTCACCTCAAGGATGTCCTTATAGCGCTGCAGAGATTTCGCCTTCTCCCTCACTTCGATCACATCGCCCGCCTTTACCAGATAAGACGGTATCTGTACCGGCTTGCCGTTTACCAGAAAATGTTTGTGGCCTACTACCTGTCTTGCTTCACGTCTCGTACGCGCAAGGCCCATACGAAACACTACGCTGTCCAGTCTGCTCTCCAGCATCGTCATCAGGTTTTCACCCGTCTGGCCCTTCATTCTGTCGGCCTTTTCATAGTAATTTCTGAAAGGCTTCTCCAGCACGCCGTAGATAAATTTCGCTTTCTGCTTCTCCCGAAGCTGAAGACCGTACTCGCTGATCTTCTTGCCCGCTCTCGCGGAAGTTCTGTTGGATTTCTTGTCATATCCCAAAAACGTGGGATCGAGATCTAAGGATCTGCATCTCTTTAATACCGGAACTCTGTTTACTGCCATGATTGGCTCCTTTCTGTTTTTGTTTACAGTACCGAGGTACCTTCTTCCAAAGGGTAAAATTAAACGCGGCGTCTCTTAGGCGGACGGCAGCCATTGTGCGGCACGGGCGTCACGTCGCGGATGCTGGTGACTTCCAGTCCGCATGCCTGCAATGCACGGATCGCCGCCTCACGGCCCGATCCGGGGCCTTTTACCATAACGTCCACAGTCTTTAAGCCGTGGATGAGAGCAGCCTTAGTCGCTGTCTCCGCAGCCATCTGCGCTGCATAGGGAGTAGATTTCCTTGAACCTCTAAAGCCAAGACCGCCCGCACTCGCCCAGCTAAGCGCATTACCTTCGTTGTCCGTAAGGGTCACGATGGTATTGTTAAAGGAAGACTGGATGTGCGCCTGTCCATGTTCAACGTTTTTCTTGACACGTTTCTTTGTCACTTTCTTGGTAACTTTCTTTGCCATAATAAACTAACCTACTTTCTCCAATTCTACGTTTCCTGTTATCAGATTACTTTTTCTTGTTCGCAACGGTTCTCTTGGGACCTTTTCTCGTTCTCGCGTTCGTCTTTGTCTTCTGACCGCGGACAGGAAGCCCCTTCCTGTGACGGATTCCTCTGTAGCAGCCGATTTCCTGAAGACGCTTAATGTTAAGCGCTACCTCTCTTCTGAGATCACCTTCCACCATGTAATCCTTTTCGATGACTTCCGCCAGTCTCTTCACCTCGTCGTCGGTCAATTCTCTGACACGGGTGTCAGGATTTACGTTTGCTGCCGCAAGGATCTTGTTCGAGCTGGTTCTGCCGATCCCGTAGATATAGGTCAAGCCAATCTCTACACGTTTCTCTCTGGGTAAGTCAACACCTGCAATACGAGCCATTTACCATTTCCTCCATTTCTTTTGCATTTTCATGCGTTGCGCGTGAATAGTCACGCGGTGACACTAATTGATTGAGGCGGGAATTTCACCGCCCAACCGGATCAGGATCCGATCTTTCCAAACATAGTTGGTATCAAAAAGTGGGCTCTCTATCTATTAACCCTGTACCTGCTTATGTTTCGGATTTTCACAAATAACCCTGATCTTTCCCTTTCGCTTGATGATCTTGCACTTCTCGCAAATCGGTTTTACTGATGATCTGACCTTCATCTCAAACCCTCCTTTCAAAAAAGACCGTTTTACATTATAACACCAAATCCTACCATTGGCAAGACTTTTTATTATTTATCTCTCCAAATGATTCTGCCTTTGGACAGATCATAGGGAGAAAGCTCTAACGTAACCTTATCGCCGGGGAGAATACGGATAAAATTCTGGCGCAGCTTGCCGCTGATGTGCGCGAGTACCACATGTCCGTTCTCCAGTTCCACCTGAAACATGGTATTCGGCAGCTTTTCAATTACGGTTCCTTCAATCTCAATAACATCAGCCTTTGACATTTCTTTCCTCTCTTTCCTTTCTTTCCTTCTGATATTCTTTGATGACTTTCTTAATCTCTATATCGTTAAAACCGCCAGCCGTTTCCGGCAGTCTCTTTTTCTTGATCGGTTGTATGTGCTTTTTGTTCTTCCGTTTGGGCCTTTCTGCTGTCCTGCCCGCCCCGTCGGCGAGGTAAACATACTCGCCTTCCTCCCGGACGATGACGTATACAGAATCTTTATCATGTCCGGCCTTTGACGTCGCGAGCAGTCCCGTTATCCTTTCTTCCATACATCCATACCCTGTTTCTTCTATAATAATAGGTCAGCTGAAAATCAAGCACGAACGCTGCGCTACAGCAATGTTAAAATCTCCGGCCGCCCGTCTGTAATGAGGACAGTGTTTTCATAGTGGGCCGAAAGGCTGTGGTCCGCCGTCACTACGGTCCAGTCGTCATCCATCCATTCCACTTCGCCGGTACCGATGTTGATCATCGGCTCGATGGCCAGCGTCATGCCCGCCCTCAACTTAAGGCCACGTCTCCTCTGCGGAAAATTCGGAATCTCCGGCGGCTCATGGAGGTTTCTGCCGATGCCGTGTCCTACCAGATCGTGTACGATACCGTAGCCGTAGGGAATCACATAATCGGCAATGGCGTTTGAGATATCGTAAAGATACCTTCCCGCAGTCGCCTCTTCAATGCCCTGAAAAAAGCTCTCCTTCGTCACTTCGATCAGCTTTTCCGCCTCAGGACTGATCTTTCCCACACCGTAAGTTCTGGCCGCGTCGGCATGATATCCCTGATAGATCAATCCCGTATCGAGACTCACGATATCGCCTTCCTTCAGGAATCGATCCACACTGGGAATCCCGTGTACGACCTCATCATTCACCGAAACGCATACGCTGGCGGGATATCCCTGATAATGCAGGAAGTTCGGGGTACAGCCGCAGCCGCGAATCAGCTCCTCACACACTCTGTCGATCTCCTTCGTGGAGACGCCGGGGCGGATGCTCTCCTTCAGCTTTTCGTGTACGCGAGCCAACCGCTTCCCCGCCTCCCGCATCCGTTCTATTTCTTTTTCCGATTTGATCGTGACTGTTCTCATTTTAAAATTTCTTTGATGGCAGCAAATACAACCTGCATATCCTGTGTACCGTCCACGCTCCGCAAAACGCCCTTCTTCGTGTAAAAGTCGATGAGGGGCTGGGTCTGCTCCTGATACACCCGCAGGCGGTTCTTCACCGTCTCCGGCTTATCGTCGTCCCGCAGCACAAGCTCCTGTCCGCAGGCGTCGCAGATCCCCTCCTTCTTCGGAGGAACATGCTCGATATGGTAGGTCGCGCCACAGGATGTGCAGGCGCGTCTGCCTCCCATTCTCCTAATGATATTCTCATCCGGCACTTCCACGTTGATGGCATAATCAATCTGATCGCCAAGCTTAGAAAGTGCGTCCTCAAGCACTTCGGCCTGCGGAATCGTACGCGGGAAACCGTCCAGTACGTAGCCGTTCTTACAGTCATCCTGTCCCACCCTGTCAAGCAGAATGCGCACAGTCAGCTCATCCGGCACCAAAAGGCCCTGATCCATGTACGTCTTTGCCTCCATGCCAAGCTGCGTGCCGTTCTTGATATTCATACGAAAGATATCGCCCGTGGAAACATGGGGAAGTCCGTATGTATCGGCAATCATCTTCGCCTGTGTTCCTTTTCCTGCGCCGGGTGCGCCAAGCATTATGATCTTCATAACGAAACTAACCTCCCAATCACAAAATATAGCCGGTCATAAAACGCACGGCAAGGGACGTGCCGGTTTCCCCGCCGTCCCTACCCATATATGACACATCAATCATTTAAGAATCCCTTGTAATTACGTACCAGCATCTGCGATTCAATCTGCTTGATCGTCTCTAGCACCACGCTAACGATAATGATCAGGCTGGTGCCGCCGAAGGACACACTCGCGCCGAACACTCCGTTAAAGAAGTAAGGCACTACGCACACGATGGTCAGACCGATCGCGCCGATGAAGACGATGTAATTTAAGAGTTTCGACAGATATTCGCTGGTGGGCTTGCCGGGTCTGATACCCGGAATAAAGCCGCCCTGTCTCTTCATGTTATCCGCAATCTCCATCGGATTAAAGGTGATGGAAGTATAGAAGTATGCGAAGAACACGACGAGGAGAATGTAAACCACCAAACCGATCGAATACTCCAAATGCTGCGGATTACACCAATAGTTAGAGTTTAATCCTTTCAGGATCTCTGCCCATACGCCTGTTCCGTTGATACTGAATATGGAGCAGACGACAACAGGAAGCTGCATCAGGGAAGATGCGAAGATGACCGGAATCACGCCTGAAGTATTGACCTTCAGGGGGATGTTCGTGGTCTGTCCGCCTACCATCTTTCTGCCCTGTACCTTCTTTGCGTACTGCACCGGGATCTTGCGCACGCCATCGTTTAGAACGATAACCAGCACTACCATCAGGATGATGATCGCAATGATGATGATCGCCGCTACCACGCCCTTCGCGATCGACTTGCCGATCACAAACTGTTCAAAGAGCTGTGCGATATCCTGCGGCATACGGGAGAGGATATTGATAGTCAGCACGATGGAGATACCGTTGCCGACGCCGTTCTCCGTGATCCGCTCACCGATCCACATCAGAAACGCGCTGCCCGCCGTGAGCGCTGCGATCACAGTGATCACGTTCATAACATTATAGGTTGCAAGCAGGCCCTGTCTGCCGAAGCCGATCGCCATAACGCCAGCCTCGATAAGAGCCAGCGCCACCGTCACATATCGTGTGATGGAAGCGATCTTTTTACGTCCGTCCGCGCCGTCTCTCTGCATCTCCTCCAGCTTCGGGATTGCGATCGTCATAAGCTGCATGATAATGGAAGACGTGATATAGGGCGTAATATTCAGCGCTAAAATCGACATATTCAGGAAAGAACCGCCCGTAAACGCATCGAAGAAATTAAATGCGTCGCCAGTCTGGCTCGCAAACCATCTTGCAAAATAAGTCCTGTCCACGCCCGGCACGGGAAGCTGTGATCCGAGACGGATCACAACCAGCATGAGGAACGTGAAAAATATTTTAACTCTGATCTCTTTGATTTTAAACGCATTTTTTAGGGTTGTAATCATTAGATCACCTCTGCTGTTCCACCAAGTGCCTCGATCTTCTCCTTTGCGGATGCGCTGAAGGCATTTACCTTCACGTCGAGTTTCTTAGTAAGTTCTCCGTTTCCAAGAATCTTTACGCCGTCACGCGGATTCTTTATGATACCCTTTTCCATCAGGGCATTGACATCCACCGTCGTGCCATTGTCAAACGCTTCCAGCACACTCAGATTGAGCGCTACGATCTCTTTTGTATTTCTGTTGGTAAAGCCTCTCTTGGGGAGACGTCTGTACAGGGGCATCTGACCGCCCTCGAAGCCGACTCTGGTCGCGCCGGAACGCGCTTTCTGACCCTTGTGGCCCTTGCCGGCCGTCTTGCCGTTGCCGGAACCATGTCCGCGGCCTCTTCTAAAATTACCGCTTTGCACAGAACCCTCTGCAGGCCTTAAATTCGATAATTCCATCTATCACACCTCCTTCTGATTCTTCTTACGCTTCTTCTACCCTGACCATATGTCTGATCCGCTGGATCTGGCCTCTGGTCGAAGCGTTGTCAGGCAGTTCCACTGTCTGATTGAGCTTCCTAAATCCCATAGCCTTCGCCGTCGCACGCGCCTTGGGCACCTGACCGATCATGGATCTGACCAATGTAATCTTTAACATTTTAGCTGCTTCTTTCTTCGCTGCCATTTTATTTCCTCCTGATCTTAGTGATTCCGCACAGATTTATGCGCGAATCTCCTCTACGGATTTGCCGCGGTTCTTTGCCACTTCCTCAGGCGTCTTTAACTGGCTAAGGCCCTTGATCGTAGCAAGCACCACATTCTGCTTGTTGTTGGAGCCAAGAGATTTTGTACGGATATTCTTGATGCCTGCAAGCTCGCATACCACACGTGCGGGACCGCCTGCAATAATACCGGTACCTTCTGCCGCTCTCTTTAAGAGAACGGAAGCGGAACCAAATTCTCCGACAAAATCATGGGTAATACTGTTCTTTTCATCCAACGCAACCGTAACCAGATTCTTGATCGCATCTTCCTTGCCCTTGCGGATCGCTTCCGGGATCTCAGTCGCTTTACCCAGACCTGCGCCGACATGGCCGTTTCCGTCGCCAACTACCACAAGCGCGGTGAAGCGCATGTTACGACCACCCTTGACAACCTTGGTAACGCGCTTGATTGTCACAACTTTTTCCGTGAGTTCTAACTGACTTACGTCAATGATTGTACGTCTCATGTGATCTTTTCTCCCTTCCTAGAATTCCAGGCCAGCTTCTCTGGCCGCATCCGCTAATGCCGCGATCTTGCCCTGATAAATGAAGCCGCCTCTGTCAAAGACCACGGTCTTGATACCTTTTTCGATCGCCCGTTTCGCGATCACTGTTCCCACGTATGCCGCCGCTTCCACGTCATTGGTCTTCTTCAGTTCGCTCACCACGCTCTTTTCCAGAGTAGAAGCAGAGACTAAGGTGTTGCCAACCGTATCGTCAATAATTTGAGCATACATATGATTATTGCTTCTGAACACAGCCAGACGGGGCCTCTCAGCCGTACCGCTGAAACGGTTACGCATCCTGTTGTGCTTTTTTACACGAACTTTTTGTCTCGATTCTTTCTTAACCATTCCCATACTCTCCTTATCTGTTATTTCTTACCGGTCTTACCAACCTTACGTCTGATCGTCTCATCGGCATACTTAATACCCTTACCCTTATAAGGCTCAGGCCGTCTCTTGTCTCTGATCTCAGCCGCAAACTGGCCAACCTTCTCTTTATCTATCCCCTTGACGATGATCAGATTCTGACCGTCCACTACCGTCTCAATGCCCTCGGGATCTGTCATCTCTACCGGGTGGGAGTATCCTAAGTTCAGTGTCAGCTTCTTGCCGGACTTCGACGCTCTGTAACCTACGCCGTTTACTTCCAGTTTCTTCTCATAGCCGTCCGTAACACCAACCACCATGTTGTTGATCAGAGTCCTTGTCAGGCCATGGAAAGATTTCATCTTCTTTAAGTCGTTGGGTCTGGACACTACAATCTGTCCTTCCTCCATCTTGATCTCCATCTCTGCGGGGAGCACTCTCTCAAGCGTTCCCTTGGGACCTTTCACAGTCACTTTGTTATTTTCTGCGATCTCTACGGTAACACCCGCAGGAACCGCGATTGGCATTCTTCCGATTCGTGACATGCCCGTACCTCCTGTTCTACTTGTTGTCGTTACATTTAACATTCATTCCGAGTTTGCGAAGCGAACTCGCGGACGAACTTGTTTGTCTTACCGAGGTTGCTTGCAACCTCGCAGACCAAACATAGATTTTCTTGGGCGGCGTTTCTCAGACGCCCTAGTAAATCTTTTGGTCTTACCATACAAATGCTAATACTTCTCCGCCCACCTGCAGCTCTCTAGCCTTCTTATCCGTCACAACGCCCTGATTCGTGGAGATGATCGCCACGCCTAAGCCTCCAAGCACTCTGGGCAGTTCTTCCTTGCCCGCATACACACGCAGACCGGGCTTGGAGATTCTCTTGATACCGGAGATGATCTTGTCGTTCTTATCCTCGCCATACTTTAAGGTGATGTGTATGGTCTTGAAACTGCCGTTCTCGATCAGATCAAATTTTCTGATATATCCTTCGTCCAAAAGAATCTGGGCAATCGCCAACTTCATCTTGGATGAGGGCACATCTACCGTGTCGTGTTTCGCAGTATTTGCATTACGGATTCTTGTAAGCATATCTGCGATCGGATCGCTCATTGTCATGATTTTTCCTCCTAATCCTAATATTAAAAATACTTTTCGCCTTGCCATCCGAGTTTGCGAAGCAAATCTCGCGAACGAACTTGTTTCGTTCTACCAGCTGGCTTTTTTCACGCCGGGAATCTGTCCCTTATATGCTAACTCACGGAAACAGATCCTGCAGATTCCGTACTTTCTCAAATAAGCATGCGGACGACCGCAGATCTTACAACGGTTATACGCTCTCACAGCAAACTTGGGTTTACGCTGCTGTTTGATCTTCATTGCTGTCTTAGCCATGAACTTACCTCCTTCTATTTGGCGAATGGCATATTAAATAATCTCAACAATTCACGAGCTTCCTCATCGGTCTTTGCCGTGGTGACAACGATGACGTCCATACCTCTCACCTTGTCTACCTTATCGTACTCGATCTCAGGGAAGATGATCTGCTCCTTGATGCCGAGCGCGTAATTGCCTCTGCCGTCGAAGGAGTTTGCGCTCACACCTCTGAAGTCACGCACACGGGGCAGTGCAAGGTTCACGAGTCTGTCTAAGAACTCATACATCTTGTCGCCGCGCAGGGTGGTCTTACAGCCGATAGACTGACCTTCTCTGATCTTGAAGTTTGCGATAGAGTGCTTTGCCTTCGTGATGACCGCCTTCTGACCGGTGATAGTCTCCATATCGCTCACGGCCGACTCCAGCACCTTGGCGTTCTCCTTCGCTTCGCCGACGCCCATGTTGATCACGATCTTTTCCAGCTTCGGCACTTCCATGGTATTTTTATATCCAAACTTTTTGACCATAGCATCTACGATCTCGCTTTTATACATCTCTTTCAGTCTGCTACTCACACCTATGGATCTCCTTTCTAAAAATTAGTCAATGATGTCGCCCGTAGACTTCGCGAAACGAACCTTTTTCCCATTCTCGATCTTGAAACCGATTCTGGTCGCCTTACCCTTATGAACGTACATCACGTTGGATACGTCGATGGGCGCTTCCTTCTGAACGATACCGCCGTTCTGGTTCGCAGCCGAGGGCTTCTCGTGCTTTGTGATCTTGTTGATCCCCTCAACCAGCACTTTGTTTTTCTTCTTATCTACGGAAACAACCTTGCCTTCTTTGTCTTTATCCTTGCCGGCGATCACCTTGACCGTATCGCCCTTTTTGATTTTAGCCATTGACATAGCGGCACCTCCTATAATACTTCCGGAGCCAGTGAAACAATTTTCATAAACTGTTTGTCACGAAGCTCTCTTGCTACCGGTCCAAAAATACGGGTTCCTCTCGGCGTCTTGTCATCCTTGATGATAACGGCAGCATTTTCGTCAAATCTGATGTAGGATCCGTCTTTGCGTCTTGCGCCCTTCACGGTACGCACAACGACAGCCTTCACAACATCGCCTTTTTTTACAACGCCGCCCGGTGTTGCATCTTTGACCGTAGCAACGATCGTATCGCCGATCCGTGCATATCTTCTTGTGGAACCGCCAACGACCCTGATGCACAACAGTTCTTTCGCACCGGTGTTGTCAGCGACCTTAAGTCTGCTTTCCTGTTGAATCATGCTAACTTTCTCCTTCCGAAAAATTTACTTAACCTTCTCAACGATCTCGACGAGTCTCCATCTCTTGTCCTTGGACAGGGGTCTGGTCTCCATCACCTTGACGGTATCGCCGATGCTGCACTCATTGTTCTCATCGTGCGCCTTTAATTTATAAGTCTTTTTCACGATCTTCTTGTAAAGCGGATGCTTTACGTGATCTTCGATTGCCACAACGATGGTCTTATCCATCTTATTGCTGGTCACTTTACCGACACGCGTTTTTCTCAGATTTCTTTCCACGATTGCTCTTCTCTCCTCTCCGCTTAGTTTGCAGCCTTAGATTTCTGGGTGATAACGGTCTGGATCCGTGCAATGTTCCTTCTCACGTCCTTGATCCGGGCTGTATTGTCCAACTGGTTCGTTGCGTTCTGGAATCTTAAATTGAAAAGCTCTTTCTTAGCGTTCACCAGCTCCTGCGCTAATTCTGCATCTGATTTCTTATTTAAATCTTCCAAATACTTATTAGTTTTCATTCGCTACACCGCCTTCCAAATCTGCTTTAGAAACGATTTTACATTTGCAGGGAAGCTTATGGGTCGCAAGACGCAGCGCCTCTTTTGCCACATCCTCTGCCACGCCGGCGATTTCGAACATCACACGGCCGGGCTTTACAACAGCTACCCAGTATTCCAACGTACCTTTACCGGAACCCATACGCGTCTCCGCAGGCTTAGCGGTAACGGGCTTATCCGGGAAAATCTTGATCCATACCTTACCGCCACGTTTGATATGTCTGGTCATGGCGATACGGGCTGCTTCTATCTGATTGGACTTGATCCAACAGGGCTCCATCGCAATGATACCGTACTCGCCGTAGGTGATCTGATTGCCGCGGGTCGCTTTCCCCGCCATGGAACCACGGAACTGTTTACGACGTTTTACTCTTTTCGGCATTAACATTATTTATCGCTCCCTTCCGTGTTAGATTTAGTAGGAAGTACCTCGCCTTTGTAGATCCATACTTTTACGCCGAGCTTACCATAAGTGGTGTCCGCTTCGGCAAAACCATAGTCGATATCCGCTCTTAAGGTCTGCAGCGGAATGGTGCCTTCGCTGTAGAACTCGGTGCGGGCAATATCCGCGCCGCCAAGACGACCGGAAACAGCTGTCTTGATGCCCTCCGCGCCGGCTTTCATGGTACGGCCCATGCAGGACTTCATCGCACGTCTGAAGGACACGCGGTTTTCAAGCTGCTGCGCAATATTCTCCGCCACAAGCTGTGCGTCCTTATCGGGTCTCTTGATCTCCTTGATGTCAACGAGAACCTTCTTGCCTGTCAGCTTGGTCAGCTCCTTCTTTGTGATCTCGATTTCCGCGCCGCCCTTACCGATCACTACGCCGGGCTTTGCCGTGTAGATAATGACCTTCACGCGGTCAGACGCTCTCTCGATCTCGATCTTTGCGATACCTGCGCTGTAGAGCTTTTTCTTTAAATACTCTCTGATATTGTAGTCTTCTACTAAAAAGTCAGCAAACTCGCCATCTGCATACCATTTGGAATCCCAATCCTTGATGATGCCGACTCTCAATCCGTGTGGATTAACTTTCTGTCCCATGTCATTCTCCTTCCTAATCTGATCCTATCTTGCATCGAGAACGATCGTGATATGACTCATTCTCTTCTCAATCCTGTAAGCTCTACCCTGTGCTCTGGGCTGAATCCGCTTCATGGTAGGTCCCTTGTTCGCGTAGCACTCTGCGATGTAAAGGTTCTCCGGATTCGGGTACTTCGTGGGATCCTGACTGTATTTGTACTCAGCGTTTGCAATTGCCGACTCTAACAGCTTCTTGATCACGCTGGACGCATATCTGGGATTGTATGCGAGGATTCCGAGCGCCGTCTCAACATCCTTCCCTCTGATGGCGTCTAACACGAAACAAGCTTTCTGTACAGACACGCGGGCGTAAGACAACTTCGCCGAAGGTCTGACATCCTTGTTCGCGTTTCTTTCTCTCTTTATCTGGGATCTATGTCCTTTAGCCATAGATTGAAGCCTCCTTTCAAATTAGCGAACTTTGGACTTTCTCTCGTCCTTATCATGTCCTCTGTAAGTTCTGGTGGCCACGAACTCGCCGAGCTTGTGTCCGACCATATCCTCTGTAACATATACCGGCACGTGCTTTCTTCCGTCATGCACCGCAAAGGTGTGTCCCACGAAGGAAGGGAAAATCGTAGACCGGCGGGACCAGGTCTTGATGACCTGTTTCTGTCCCGACGCATTCATCGCATCTACTTTTTTCAGTAAGCTCGCATCCGCAAACGGTCCTTTTTTCAATGATCTTGCCATGATCTATCTTTCCTCCTATTATTTGATGGCTCTGCCGTCTCTTCTTCTCACGATCAGCTTGTTGGAAGCTTTCTTTTTCTTACGGGTCTTTAAGCCAAGCGCGGGCTTGCCCCAAGGTGTACACGGGCCCGGGCGTCCAATCGGAGCGCGGCCCTCACCACCGCCGTGCGGGTGATCGTTCGGGTTCATAACGGAACCGCGGACGGTAGGACGGATACCCATGTGGCGCTTACGTCCCGCCTTACCGATCTTGATCAGGTTGTGATCGGTGTTGCCCACCGTACCGATGCTCGCTCTGCAGACGATCGGCACCATTCTCATCTCGCCGGAGGGAAGTCTTAAAGTTGCGTACTTGCCTTCTTTTGCCATCAGCTGTGCGCTGTTGCCGGCGGAGCGTACCATCTGGCCGCCCTTACCGGGATATAATTCAATGTTGTGGATCAGCGTACCGACCGGAATCTCGGAAAGCGGCAGGCAGTTGCCTACTCTGATCTCCGCTCCGGGGCCGTTCATCACCTTCATACCGTCTTTCAAACCGTCCGGCGCAAGGATGTATGCCTTCTCGCCGTCCTCGTAGCAGATCAGCGCGATGTTTGCCGTTCTGTTGGGATCGTACTCGATACCAATCACCTTTGCGCTGATGCCGTCCTTATTTCTCTTAAAATCGATCTTTCTGTATAATCTCCTGCTTCCGCCGCCCTGGTGTCTGACTGTGATCTTACCCTGATTGTTGCGGCCGGCGTGCTTCTTCAGAGAGGTGCAAAGGGACTTTTCGGGAGTCTTCTTTGTGATCTCGCTGAAATCAGAACCGGTCATGTTACGTCTTGACGGTGTATAGGGCTTATATGTCTTAATTCCCATGATCTCTTTCTCCTTTACTTGAAATTATAATCCTGCGAAGATCTCGATATCCTTGCTGTCTTCCGTGAGCTGCACGATCGCTTTCTTGGTCTTGGCGGTCTTTCCGTATACCATGCCGCGTCTCTTGGTCTTGCCGACCTGATTCATGGTATTGACCTTCAGGACTTTCGTTCCCTCGAACATCTTCTCTACTGCCTCTTTGATCATCGTTTTATTCGCTTCCGGATGAACGAGGAAGGTGTACTTCTTCTCGCTCATGCCCGCCATACTCTTCTCTGTGATCACCGGTTTTAAGATCACGTCATAATACTGAATCGCTGCCATTATGCAAACACCTCCTCGATCTTAGCTACGGCATCCTTGGTGAGTACCAGCGTATCGCCCTTCAAAACATCGTAAACGTTGATATT
Source organism: Lachnospiraceae bacterium UBA7196 (assembly GCA_002490835.1). Lineage (GTDB taxonomy): Bacteria > Bacillota > Clostridia > Lachnospirales > Lachnospiraceae > UBA3282. The sequence goes on from DKUU01000017.1 coordinate 16,113, forward strand.
CTCAGCTACCGCCGTGTTGACTTTGGGAAGGTTTCTCGCGGAGAGGATCACGTTCTGGTCCTGCTCGCCGATCACCACCATTGCCTTTTCCACTTTTAAGTTGTCCATAACCTTCTTAAAATCTTTGGTCTTGATCGCGTCAAACTTCAGCTCGTCAAGCACGATCAGCTTGTTGTCCTGTACTCTGCTGGTCAGCACCGACTTGAGCGCCGCCCTCTTTTCCTTCTTATTCATCTTGAAGGAATAGTCTCTGGGTGTGGGAGCAAACACAACGCCGCCGCCCTTCCACTGGGGAGATCTGGTCGAACCCTGTCTTGCATGGCCCGTTCCCTTCTGTCTCCAAGGCTTTCTGCCGCCGCCGGAAACCTCCGAACGGGTCTTTGCTTTCTGCGTGCCCTGACGCTTATTGGCAAGGTTTTGGACTACTGCCAAGTGTACCAGATGTTCGTTGATCTCGACACCGAATACCGCATCGTTTAAGTCCATCTTGCCGACTTCTTTTCCTTCCATATTATAAACAGATACGTTTGCCATCTGAATGGTCCTCCTTTCATCTGTGGCTTAGCCACTATTTCGCTGCGTCGACCTTAGTTGTCTCTTTGATGGTTACTAAGGCTTTTCTGGGTCCGGGTACAGCGCCCTTTACCAGAATGAGATTCTTCTCTGCATCGACTCTCACTACCGTAAGATTCTGTACCGTGACTTTCACGCAGCCCATGTGTCCCGGCATCCCCTTACCCTTGAACACCTTACTGGGTGAGGAGCAGGCGCCGTTGGAACCCTGATGGCGATGGAACTTAGAACCGTGTGTCATAGGTCCTCTGTGCTGGCCGTGTCTCTTGATCGCGCCTTGGAATCCCTTACCTTTAGAGATCGCCGTCGCGTCCACTCTGTCGCCGGCCTCGAAGATATCCGCCTTGATCTCGCTGCCGAGCGTATACTCGTCCGCGTTCTCAAACTTAAACTCTCTGATGAATTTCTTGCAGGAAACGCCTGCCTTGTCGAAGTGGCCCTTCTGCGCCTTGTTTGCGCCGTGGCGGTGGATCACTTCCTTCTTGCCCGCCTTATCCTTGTTGACGATCCTTTCCTTCCTGTCCACAAAACCTACCTGCACCGCGCTGTAACCGTCGTTCTCCACGGTCTTGATCTGCGTGACTGCGCAGGGGCCTGCCTGCAGTACGGTGACCGGCGTCAATGTGCCGTCTTCGTTGAAGATCTGCGTCATACCGATCTTGGTTGCTAAGATTGCTTTTTTCATTTCCTTTCTTTACCTCCTGTCTTCTACAGCGGATTCCCACCCGTGGGAATCTTACTAGTAGGGGCCTTATTTGTTCTTCATCTTGATGTCGATATAAACGCCCGCCGGCATCTCCAGTCTCTGGAGCGCA
>DKUU01000017.1:17783-64373 GCA_002490835.1 Lachnospiraceae bacterium UBA7196
CTGCTCGAACTGCTCTCTGGAATCCTTGTACTTGTGTACCGCGCGCAGGATCGTGATGACCTCCTTCTTAGTAGGAAGGGGTACGGGACCGCTCACCTGAGATCCGTTCTTTTTCACAGTTTCGATGATCTTCTTCGCCGATGCGTCCACCAGCTGGTGGTCATAGGCCTTCAGGGTGATTCTCATTACTTGACTTGCCATAAAAAAAGTCGCCTCCTTTTCGCACTTTTAACGCTTAAGTACGACAAGCGGTGACTGTACACTCTCCCGTGTGTGTCCTAAATGCTCACGCACCAAACTATCACACGTCGTTTCCGGCTGACCGGACATTTTGTCTGTACAGTGACTTGTCGTCAGTTTCCTAACTTGACATTCGCTCCACGGAAAACCTGCCACGTGGGCAGCAACCTCACGTTTCATAGCTATCATGTCACAGCAATGACTAGTATATAGGATGTTTTGGGGAAATGCAAGAAAAAAGTGGCAAATATGATTGTTTTTTTTTTCGTACAATCCTAGTCTCACTCTCATGGTATAATGAGTAGATGATTTTGAAACTCTTTCATGGTTATTGAGATTGTACAAATAATATAACCAACGCAGACGCGCTTTCGCTCCATTCCAGACGCAACGGTACTAAGCTCGTGAGTTGCATAGCAACTCAATACCTCGCTAAGTGCCGGCGTCTTGCAAGGGTCTGCTTATGGTTACATTATTTGCACAATTATCCAGCGTTGTGATGAGTTTCATAATCATCTAAATATCATAAAATCATTAAGATGTCAAGGAAGGACAAACAATCATGTGGATTGCGGATAATTGGAAAGATTATGAAGTGATAGACTGCTCTAAGGGCGAAAAGCTGGAGCGCTGGGGGGATTACTATCTGGTGCGGCCGGATCCGCAGGTGATCTGGGATACACCACGGACGGACGGGCACTGGAAAAAGAGAAACGGGCATTACCACCGCAGCGCGAAGGGCGGGGGCGAGTGGGAATTTTTCGATCTGCCCGAAGAGTGGAGCATCCGCTATCGGGAACTGACCTTCCGCTTAAAGCCTTTCAGCTTCAAACACACGGGCCTTTTTCCGGAGCAGGCCACAAACTGGGATTGGGTTTCTTCTATAATAAAGGGAGCCGTTATAAAAAATACCGCCGGGCATCCCGACCGCCCGGTCAAAGTCCTGAACCTTTTCGCTTACACGGGCGGGGCGACGCTGGCCTGTGCGCAGGCTGGCGCTGCCGTCACCCACGTGGACGCCTCCAAGGGCATGGTCTCGTGGGCGAAAGAAAACGCAGCCGCTTCAAGGCTTTCCGATGCGCCTATCCGCTGGCTGGTGGACGACTGCGTAAAATTCGTGGAGCGTGAGATCCGGCGGGGCAATACCTACGAAGGCATCATCATGGATCCGCCTTCCTACGGACGCGGCCCCAAGGGCGAGATCTGGAAGATTGAGGAGAACGTGTTCCCCCTGATTCAGCTTGCCTCAAAACTGCTGAGCGAAAACGCCCTGTTTTTCCTTGTCAACTCCTACACCACCGGACTGCAGCCCGCGGTACTCACTTATATGATGCACACAGCCCTTGTGCCGCAGTTCGGCGGTCATGTGGAAGCCTCGGAGATCGGCCTGCCCGTCTCCGGAAACGGACTGGTACTGCCCTGCGGTGCTTCCGGCAGATGGTTTACATAACTTCAATCATCCGTGCGATCCCATAGAGAATCAGCAGATGCACTGGGTAAAATCCATAGTAAAACGGTTTCGGAAGCTGCTTCCCCCGTTTTCCGTTATAGGAAAAAATCAGCAGGAAAGCAAGCAGGCCGTACATCTCCCGCAGGGAAGTGCGAAAAAGGTAGGCTGCCGTATATTTCCCCGCATAGCGGATGAGGTTTGATCCCCATGTACCGAAAAACATAATAAGACCTGCCGTCGCAAACCGGACACCCTCGCTCTTCTCCCGCGTCAGATAAAAGGCGAGGATGAGCAGCACTCCCATAAAGCGGTAATCTGTCCCACACAAAAATGCGATCGCGCAGACTGCCGCTGTCATCAGGAAGCGGCTGGCCGCCGTCAAAACCCTCCTATTATAGGAGAGATATTCCCACAGTATCAACAGCAGTACTCCCAAGACCAGCGTCCAATATACATTTTGACTCTGCCAGTGGAACAACTTTCCCGAAAAGGCCAGATCAAAGGGTATTTCTGAAATCAGCGCAAACAGAAAAAGCCGCAATAAAAAACGAGCTCTGCTCCTTGTCCGAATAAACCCTTCCACGATGAGAAAAGCAAACAGGATAAAGGCGATTCGCCCCACAGCCCTGCCCGCGCGGTAAATCGGCACCAGCCGCGGATCCCACGCACCATCTATCCGATGCAGATTCATATAGTTCAAAAAGATGATCGCAAATAAATGATCGATGAACATAGAAACATACGCGGTATTTTTCAACACCGCGCCTGTCAGCGTATGTTGCTTTTCTGATTGCCGCAGGCCTGCCATTGCTGTCTCCTCTGTTTTGTTCCGTCAAAAGAGCCTATGCCATTTCCATAGCAAAGGCTCTTCCTGTTATCTTTTTTCTATGCCAGCGCGTCTACGTTAGCGCCAGCAACGATATCCGCTGCCGACTGGCCGGTCTGCGCCGGAACCGGAATATCGACTCCCTGTATCTGCAGCGATACCGCCGGATTTGTCTCCTGCTGAAATGCCTGCTGCACGCCTTCCTGCTTCTCTCTCGCCAGTTTATTAAACAGCGCCTTCAGATATTTCATGTCCGCTTCCACGATATCCTTCATCTCGTCGGCGCGGTGCTTCTTGCGAAGCTCATCCACTTCTTCTGGCGACATCTCCTGTTTGGATGCGCCCATGTACTCCCGCATGATATCATCCAGACCGCCGGTCGCTTCCATCTCCTGCATGAGTTCCTCATATTCTTCCATGAGTTCTTCTAGCTTTTCAAGCTCCTCTTCGCTCACATCTTCCATGGATTCCTCAAGCTTCTTGAGTTCTTCGTCCTCGTTGGAACCGGCGTCCTCCTCAACAAGACCCTTTCCGGTAGCGGCTGCCTTTTCTTCCTCCTCCAGATGCTTCTTCTTCCTGCGGGCGATCCGTTCCATCTTTCTGGCATGGATGATCGCATGCCGAAGATCCGTCTCGTCGTATTTTCCGCTCATCTGCTTTCTGAGAAGGGAGACCACTTCTTCGCGCGCCTTCGTAATCACTCTGCGCGCACCGGTAGAGGTGTTATTCATGGTAATCTGTCTGGAAATTTTTTTATAATTATAATTCAGCTTTTTCTTTTTCTGTCTCGCCTTATTCTTTTGAATGCTGATCGCTTTCGCCATCTTCCTCGCCGCATCACCGGCGCATTCGTTTTTGATATCCTGCGCTGTCCGCTGCTTATAAGGATCGGATGCCGCAGCCGGATTCGTTCCTATCTCTATGCCCATATCCATATCCTCCATGATGCTGTCCCGGTGGTAAATCCTTTTACCACCATTTCCTGCCGCAGCCTGTTTGACCTTTGCGGCCACAACTTGTTACTATATATATCGGACAGAATAGGGCTATTGTTTAGAAACGATGTGCGTTACTTTGACTTTCTCATCTTTTCCACGCTCTCTTCCCAACTTTCCGGCTCTTTTCTCCTCTCCTCCGGGATCCATTTAAGCAGCGCCTCATTGAGCGTTTTCTTGTCTAGCGGCTTAGTGATAAAATCCTGAAAACCGTTATTTAGAAACATCTCCCTAACGCCCTCCATGGCGTTTGCCGTCAGGGCGATAATAACCGGAGACGTACCATTTTCCCCACATTCACTGCGGATCAGGTGCACCGCCTCAATTCCGTCCATCTCCGGCATCATATGATCCATAAAGATCATATCGTATTTCGTCTCTTTGACGCGGTCGATCGCCGTCTGCCCGCTTTCCGCCTCATCCATAATAAAACGATAGGGCTTTAAGAAGCCTTTTGCCACCTTCCTGTTGACCAGATTATCATCCACCACCAGTACCCGGTAATCCTCCGCCACAAAAAGCTTTACTTCCTCCGCCTCTTTTTCCTCCTCTTTGGGCGCCTCGCTCAGACTCCTCGTATCTACGATCTTCTGCGGAATCTCCAGAATAAAGGTGGTCCCTTCCCCATAAACGCTCTCCACCCGGATATTGCCTCCCATAAGCTCCACCAGATGTCTGGTGATGGAAAGTCCCAGTCCGGTGCCCTCTACCGTGCGGTTGCGCTTCGCATCCACCTGCCTGAAATTCTCAAAGATCTTTCCCAAATCTTCTTCCTTAATGCCGCAACCGGTATCCTCCACTTCCATATGCAGCCATTCCATGCCGCTTTCCGCATCAAGTCTACCACTGACGGAGAGTTTTACATGACCTTCTTTGGTAAATTTCAGACCATTATTCAACAGATTGATCAGAATCTGTCGAATCCGCCCCTCGTCGCCGTGATAACGGCAGGGAATCGACATATCGTATTCGCATTTGAGCAGGATCCCCCTCTTCGACGCCTCGCCGTCCATCATATTGATGACCTCGTCCACGATGTTTTTGATATGATAGTCCGTACACACCAGCTCCATTTTGCCGGCTTCCACCTTGGAGAGATCGAGGATGTCATTGATGAGCGCCAACAGATTTCTGGATGCCGACTTGATATCGCAGGCATAACCGTACACTTTCCTGCCCTTGCTCTCTTCCATGATGATGTCGGAAAGACCCACGATCGCGTTCATGGGCGTGCGAATCTCGTGAGACATATTGGCTAAGAACTCACTCTTCGCCTCATTGGCCTGCTCCGCCTGCCTCCGAAACCGCTTGATCACTTCGATGTGATTCCTCATCTCCGTCATATCGAGGATCACCACTACATAGCCCTTGACAGCCCCAAAACGATCTGAGATCCGTTCCACGTGGCTCTGGTAATAGCAGTCGTTCAGAAAAAATTCGTTCTGCCCGTCCTCCCCCAGCGCATTTTCGGGAAAATCCGGTATTTCCACTATATTTCTGCCTATAGCATGGCTGTTTAAACCTTCAAAGATGGCTACCGACGCAGGATTATAATTGACGACTCTCCTCTTCTCATCCAGCGCGATCACACCGTCGCTCATACTGTTTAACAGGGTTCCGGAAGCAAGACTGCCAAAATCATAGACTTTCCTGCTCCATACCAAGATCACCACACAGGAAAGCACCAGTCCCAAAACCATCGGCGTAAAGTCATAGGCGCGCGTCAGTTTCATGACATATGTGTAAAGGGCAATGATCGGCAAAAAAGAAAGTCCCAGAATCAGTCCGTACTTGCGATCCACCGCATCTTCACCTTTTCTGGCAACGGCACGGATCAACACAAACAGAGACAGCAGATAGGGAATGATCGAAGCCGAAATAATAAAATAGATATACCCCGCCCCATACTGCAAAAACAGATAAGAATGTCCCTCCGCCGTGGTCTGCCACTCTATATTTTTATAAAAGATCCCATGATAATCACTGGTCACGATCAGCAAAAGAAGGCCCGCGTCATTAAATCCAAAAAGCTTTAACAGCTTAAGCGGCGCCTCCTCAAAACAGTAAATATAGATAAAATAGCAATAACAGACCGGTATCGTCAGAGTCCCCATGTGCTGCATCTTTACAGCCACCAACGCCGCCTCCATAGTAGGCGCCGTCAGTTCCAGCAGATATCCGATATTTTGGATCAGCGCTCCCACCAGAAAATACTCCATCATTTTCTGTTCTCTGGAACCGTCTCCACTCAGCAAAAGCGCCAATGCAAAAAAGATGGCGCATATCGCTAATACCTGAAACCCCATAAATACAACACTCATATCGCTTCTCCCCAAGAAAGGCCGCAGAGAAAAATCCCCCACAGCCCAAAATATTATCTTCTTTTATACTCTTTACTCATACGACTTAATAAAGCTGACAAACTCCGGCTTCGGAACAGGCTTTGAGAAAAAATATCCCTGTATGAAATCACACTGCAGCTCGGCAAAGAAATCCAACATCTCCTGTGTCTCAATTCCCTCCACCACGATCTCCATGTTCATATCCTTGAGCATCGCCACCGTGTTTTTGAGCACCACCCGCATCTTGGGATTATCCTGCTCGTCCACAAAAGTCTTGTCCAGCTTTATGATCTTGAGCGGGAGCTGGATCACGCGCTTGATATTGGAATAACCCGTCCCGTAATCATCCAGAGAGAGGGAGATACCCGCACGGTTCAGTTTCTGCAGATTCTCCGCCATGACCTCCTGCGTGTGACTGGCCGCCGTCTCCGTGATCTCCAGATTGATGTATTCCGCAGAAACACGGTGTTTCGCCATGATGCCGAGGATCTTATCCGCCAGATTGATCCTCATACACTGCGTCACGGAAAGATTCACCTCTATGTACTCTAAGCCCAGCGCATGAAACTCTCCCTCGGCAATGAAACGGCAGACTTCTTCCAGCACATAATCTCCGATCCTGTGAATCGCACCGCTTCTTTCCGCCGCTGTGACCAAAATCTCCGGCGAGATAAATCCGTAGGTCGGATCAAAAAGCCGAAGCAGTGCCTCCGCCGATACAAACTTTTGTTTTTCTATGGAATAGATAGGTTGATAATAGACTTGAAACCGGTTAAATTCTAACGCTTCCTCAATAATCTCATCTATGTTTCCCTGTATCTCAAATAAGCCCTTGTGAAATACCTCGTTCACGTGCATGACCCGCGGCTCAAACTTCACCTTTTCGTGGAAATCCATACCGAAGGTCATCAGCATCTTGAAATCCTTGATCTCTTCCGGACAGCGTGCCAGCACCACAATGGGCTGCAGCGTAAGGTCCAGATCGTTGAAATCGCGCTTCTCCATCAGGCTGGCCACCAGCGCTTCTGCCGTTTCCACCGCCAGTTCCCTGTCTTTTTCATTAAACACCATACGGAAACGTCCCCGGTCCAGATAATAGAGATCTGCCTTGCCGCCCGAAATCATATTCGCATGCCGGATCCTGTCTACCACGTCATCCAGCACCTGCATCGCAAAGTCATAACCCATCAAGGCATTGATCTCAGAGAATTTTCCCAGATTCAGCATGACCACATCGACATTCTTTTTGTTGCGGTAGTTTCGCTTCATATGCGCCGCGTAGGCGCTGTACTTCATAAACTGCGTATCCGAATCCACGATCTCCTCAGGCCGCTGCGCGCCAAAATTGATGATCAATATGCTGATGGCAGCGCCGAACATTTCTACGCGTGCGGACGGAACCTGCATCTGCACCAGCATCGCAACCACCCCGATCGGTATGTAAGACATGACTGCACAAAACTTCGTAAACTCCAACAATTCCCGATACCAGATCGTATATGCGATCACAAAGAGGATATAGATGGCGACCGACAAAAATATCAGGAAAAACCACTCTCCATGCTGATAGCCGCCGTCCACCAGAAATACTTTCTTTGTAAACGGGTTCGTCAGAATCGCCAGCGAAACCGTCAAAAGAGGTACCCACATCAGCAACTGAACGAAGATGTTTTTCCTGACCTTATGCCATGTATCCGTCAGACTGATCACAAACAAAACATAGACCGGCACCGACATATTATGCACAAAAAGATACCCTGAATGCGCTAATTGCAGCGCAAAATGGCTCGCGCTGTTCGCATTGTCAAGTACCGCTGCCCAGATATCAAAAAGCGTCGCAATCCAATTAAGCGCAATAAATGTCAAAAACAGACGGTTTGAAGAACCGCTCGTCAATTTTCTCACGATACACGATATCATAAGAAGCGACAATATTAAAATGGCTGCGATATCATAGCTAAGACTTTTCCCCATAATTTCCTCTGTAAATGCCGCGTCCCCCTGTCCCTGTTTTTATTTTGCGGCTATTCTATTATACCAAATTTAGGGAGAAGTGCAAAGCCTTTCTTGCTTATGAATGTTTAAAAGTTGCGCAAAATCGCAAAATTATCCCCACAAATAGATGCCGGATGCGTTTCGATCGTCCGGTCAATCCTCGTCCCGATATCTGGAAAGGATTTGCTCAAAGCTCGTTTTTACCTCCGCAAACGCCTTGAGGAGTTTTGGCGAAAAAGTGCCGCTGTGTCCGTTCAAGATCATCTGATACGCCTTATCCGACTCGTAAGCCATTTTGTATACCCGCTTTGATGTGAGCGCGTCATACACGTCCACCAGTGAAACGATCTGCGCCGCAATGCTGATCTCGTCTCCTTTGAGTCCGTCGGGATATCCCCTCCCATCATATTTCTCATGATGGTGTCTGGCAATATCGTACGCATAGTCATACATCGCCTGATCGCTTAAATGTACCCTCTGCTGTATGATCTCCGCGCCCTTCGTGGTATGCGATTTGATCAGTTCAAACTCATCCTCCGTCAGCTTTGCCGGCTTTAAGATGATGGAATCCGGAATAGCGATCTTTCCGATGTCGTGAAGGGAAGACGCCCAGCCAATCTTTGTCAGTTGTTCCGGCGTCAGCTCATACTCCGGATAGAGCTTCATAACGCTGCCTCCCAGACACATGGCGTACTCTCTGATCCGCTTGATGTGCTGCTTGGATTCCAGATTCCTAAATTCTACAATATTACTCAAAGAATCGATCAGGATCTCATTCACCTGATTCAATTGCTCCGCCTGCTCCTGCAAGATTTCATTCTGCTTCTGGATATCGCGGTTCTGCTTTTTGACCATCACTTCCAGCTGCATTTTATACTGGAACCAGCCGACCGCATTGTGGACCACCTGTCTTACGACCTCGCTCTGGAATGGCTTCGTGATATAGCTCACGATCCCATACTCATACCCTTTTTTCTCAAAATCCGGCGAGCTTTCCGCCGTGATCATCACAAAGGGAATCTTGGAAAGGATCTTTTTCGCCTTAAGATGCTCCAAGACGGTAAATCCGTCCATCACCGGCATCATATTATCGAGCAGCACGACGGCTATGGAAGCAAAGTGCTGGTTTAAAAGCTCCAGTCCTTCCCTGCCGTTGACGGCCTCCAAGATTTTATAATCCGCCTGAAATAATTCCGCCAGAATCGCCCGGTCGATCTCACTGTCTTCAAATATCAAAACTGTATCGCGCTTCATCTTTTTCCTTTACTTTCTATCATGATTTATTTCTGATCTGTTTCATGCCATCATACGGATACCATCACGACGCGTTTGTTCTGCAGCTTGAAATGTACTCTGCGCACCTTCGTCGTCAACAGGAATTTAATCCCGTTCAGCACGATGACGCTGCCCTCGTACGCCGTTCCCTTGACACAGACCGCATCTTTGAGCTGCTCTGTGTAATTGACAAGTTTCGACTCCTCGCCGTCAAGTTCCGCCAGTCTTCTGCCCTGCACCTCGATCCCCGCATGAACTTTACGGCGCGTCTCCTCGTCCACGTGTTTTCCGGTGGCCTCAAACTGTTCGATCTTCGCCCAGACCTGCTCCAGTTCTTTCAGATCGGCCAGCAGTTTCTTTCGCTGCTTCTCAAATTCCTCTTTCTCGTTGTCGTACAGTTCATTCCGTCCGATATCCAATACCGTTTTCAAATGGAGCCTGTTGCCCAGATTATAGGCGTCCACTCCCCGCACCGCACGGATCCTGCCGCCCAAAAGCACTCCCTTGCTTCCCGACACGATCACCTTACCCATCGTATCGATGTTGCTGTTCATGATGTAGTTGGCTTTGACATTGCCTCTGGCATTGATATTGGCCGCCTCGAAAAAGCTGCCGGAGACTTCACCTTCCGCCTCGATAAAACAGTCGTTCTTGGAGCAGCTTCCCTGCTTGATCATGATGTTGCCGCCGGCGATCAATCTGCAGGTTTCCACATTTTGTTCAATGATGATATCTCCGGTCGCCTTGATATAGCCGCCGGAGTAGATGCTGCCGATCACGTAGACGGAGCCGTCCACCTCCAGCTTTCCCGTCACGGCGGTCACGTCCTCGCGCACCACCAGCATATTCGTGATCATGATACGGCCTGCCGTATATTCAAATTTCCCGTTCATCTTGGAAAGATAGGTGACGCCGTCAGGCGCGATCCGAAAACCCACGCCCCGCATAGGCGGCTTCTCCATCCCGTGTTCGCCGTGTATCGTTTCTCCGTAAATGTTCTTCCCTTTTATTCCCGGCTGCGCCCGATGGTAAACGGCGATCTTTTCTCCTTCATCGACCATCTCAAACGCTTCGATATTCACATAGTCAACGCCGCCGTCCGGAAGCGGCGCGGGAATACGCGGCAGGTCCAGCCTCACAAACCACTCAAACCAGCCGTCCTTTCCTCTTTTGGCCGGGATTCCCTCGGCAATCAGGACTTTTTTATTCATCCTCTTCTGGTCGATCAGATCGTCGATCGCATCCTTCTTAATGCCGAAGACGATTTCACGGCGTTCCAGATCCTGATAAATATCTTCCTTCGTCACCTTATTGCCGGGCACCCAGGGTATATAAGCATAAGCCTTATTTCCGTTTTCTTCTATGAAAATGGAAAAGTCTTTATCATGGGAAGCGGCGGGCGCAAAGGCCACCGCCTTCTTTTCCATCCCGCCCGTACCGTCTTTTTCACCGACATCTTTCTTTGTCGTCTCAGCCGCATCAGCCGGTTCGTTTTCTGCACCGCCCATATCTAACGCAATACTTTTCATATTCTGGTCGATCAGCGCCTGCCGTTTTTCATTCATGTCCGTGGCGGAGTAGACCAGACTGCAATAGGATGAAACGTCAATATCCGCTTCCAGTCCCAGACGAATCTCCCGCATCTGCGCATGGCTGAACAAATGATTGGCATAAAGGTCTACATTCAGTTTTTTCTCCAGCCCAAGGCGGATCTGCTGCATCTGCATCCAATTATAACGAATGTCCGCATAAGCAGTGATATCGATGTCTTCGCTCAAACCGATCCGTATCTCATGAATCTGCGGCGCGCACATCGTGTCCTGTAGCCACTGGTCGATCGGCAGCCTGCTCATCAGGGCAAACCGAATCTCCAGCAGATCATCGTCCGCAAATCCCCTCTTCAGGTAAGGTATCAAATCAATGCCGGAATACAAGGAAAGTCGAATCTGGCGCATGGTCTCATAATTATAATCCGGGTCCGCATACACAGAGGCATCCAGATTATCCTTAAGGCCCATGCGGATCTGCTCCATCTGCAGCCAGTTGAATTCCGGATTGGAATAGAGGGATACGTCTAACCCCTCTTCTTTTCCAAGCAGAATCTCCCGGCGCTGTGCCTTGAGATACTCTTCGTTTTCCATCATGACAAAGCGCAGTTCCCGCCGTTCTACGACCTCTAAATCACTCATACCTGCTACCAGACTCTCCCTCTGAATTACCTATATTTAATATATTTTATCAAAGTCAGAGTGAAAAGTCCACAGCTTCCTTGTCGCGTTTTTTTCCCTGTTTTTCCTCCCCATACGGTGTCGGCGTAAAAATCCACAGATCACTGGGCGTGCATTCCAGCGTTATACAAAGCGCATCCATGGTTTCCGCCTTGACCTGCTTAGGCTGTTCTTTCATCAATGCACAGATCGACGGTGCGGATAACCGATATCCCGCCGTATCCTGAAGCAGTCTGCCAAGTTCTGCGCCTGACCAGATATTTCTTTCGGCCATCATTTTTCTGAGTCTCCATTCCAAAGCCATTCGTGCCCCTCCTGTCTTGATTTTTTCTCCCCCTTATTTTATACATAGTACTGTGCCTGCGCTTCCCACATCCTGTGGTAGATACCGCCCTCGTCCGCCACGAGCGTATCATGGGTCCCGTTTTCCGCGATCCGTCCCTCATCAAAGACAACGATCTCGTCGCAGAAACGGCAGCTGCTCATCCGATGGGAAATGAAGACTGCTGTCTTATCCGCCACCATATCGTTGAAACGCATATAAATATCCTGCTCAGCGATAGGGTCAAGTGCGCTTGTCGGCTCGTCGAGTATGACAAGCGGCGCGTCCCGATACAAGGCTCTGGCCAGCGCGATCTTCTGTTTCTCGCCTCCCGATATCTCGATCCCTTCCTCGTCGCCGTCCTGCTGATCCTTTAAGAGCCGGGAATCGATGCCGCTCTTCATGTCAAGTACCCTCTCGTAAATCCCGGCATCCTGAAGGCTCTTTACCACCCTGTCTATATCATACGACGGACCTGCCGCTACATTTTCCGCCACCGAAAAGGAAAAAATCTTATAATCCTGAAAGACGATGGAAAAGAGGCCGATATATTCATCATAATCGTATTTGCGGATGTCGATACCGTTTAGTAAAATCTCCCCTTCCGTCGGATCGTAAAGCCTGCACAAAAGCTTGATAAAGGTAGTCTTACCGGCTCCGTTGGCGCCGACGATCGCTAACTTCTGCCCCATTTTCAGCTGAAACGAGACATTTTTTAAAACCAGCCTGTCGCTGTTTGGATAATGGAAGCTGACATTACGAAATTCCAGCTCATACTCGTTATCATACCGTTTTTCTACGGGAAGCGTCCCCTCATACTTTTGATTTTTTACTTCCATCAGTTCATTGTAACTCTCCAGATAGCTGTTCTGGGTATTGATGCTGATGAGCAGCGCGAACAGTGCGCCAATCTGGGTCTGCAAAAGAGTGATCGCACTGACGTATTTGGTCACTTCACCGATGGTGATCATCCCATAAATCGCCTTGATCCCCACATACACATAAACCGCCACAACAAATACATTCTGCATAAGCAGCGCCAGCGCGCCGATCCTCGTCGTTGCCCTGATCGCCTGTTTCTGCGCATTCTCAATATCACCGCGGGCTTCCATGCCCTTCTTCCTGATCACTTCGGACATTTTAAAAATACGGATATCTTTGCCCATGGCGTAATTATTGATAAGGTTTAAGAAAAACCAATAGATCCTTCCGCTCCTGACCTCGATCTGGTCGCGGCTGTAGCGAATCTTACCCTGCTTCGCCTCACATTTACTTCCGACGTAAATGCTGGCCAAAAGCAGCCCCAGAAGCAATAGATAGCTAAGCGGCGATGCAAAAAAGCCGTACACCGCGCCTTCACCCTGAACAGGCACGGCGATAAACAGACCCGCCATCGTGACGATTGCGCCAATGCAGGAGCCTCCGACTCCGATCAGATCCAGCGTCCTCAATAAATATTCGCCCATACCTCCCTCTTTATCGGTATTGCCGTCCGCCTGCGCGATCAGCTCCAGCGTACTGTTTCTCTCCAGAATATCATAATCCATGTGCATGGCCTTACTGCCGATCTCTTTGTTCTTTCGGTGCGCCACGAGCTGCCATCGCATACTCAAAAGCTGCTGGGTGGCGGTGCGGATCAATTCCAGCACCATCCGGCTGCCCACCAGAATGACAGCCACCGTCAAAATTTCTTTTTGATCCACGCCGGTCAGCAGCATATCGACGATCTGCGCGCCGAGGATCATATACAAAAACGGCATAGAGCGCTCTGTCAGCGTATAGATAACGGCGATGGGAATATAGGAAGGAGAAAGTTTGTGTATATTTCCCATATTCTTTTTAAAACAGGCAAAAAAGGGCAGTTTTTTCATCTCATTATCTTTCTTCATGGTCCGTCGCCTCTCCTTCCTTATAATACTGACTCTGCACCGCAAAAATCTCCGCATACCTTCCATTCTTTTTCAGCAGCTCGTCATGCGTCCCCGTCTCTGCGATCCGCCCGTCCTCAAGGAAAATGATTCTGTCACAGAACTTAGTGCTGGCCAGTCTGTGCGAGATAAATAACGCCGATTTCCCCTGCGTCGCCGTCTTGTATTCCTCATACATACTGCTTTCCGCGATCGGGTCAAGCGCTGCCGTAGGCTCGTCCAGTACCAGCATCGGCGCGTCCTTGTACAAGCATCTGGCAAGCATGAGCTTCTGCATCATGCCGCCGGAAAGCTGGATCCCGTCCGGATCAAAAGTCTGCGTCAGATTCGTAAGCTCCTTCTTCTTAAGCGCTTCAACGTCCTTCCATAACCCTGCGCGGCGCAGACAGACGCGGACCTTTTCCATGTCTGTCTCCTCCTCCAGACACCCCGACACATTACTGGCAATGGAGATCGGCACGCTGTTGATATCCTGAAAGATAACGCCCAAAAGGTCGTGGTACCCGTTCAGGTTCAGTTCCTCGATAGAATGTCCGCCAATCAAAATCTTTCCGTCCGTGGGATGATAAAATCCGCATAACAGCTTGACCAGCGTGGTCTTCCCGGCCCCGTTGTTTCCTACCAGCGCAATCCTCTCCCCCGGTTTTATGGTAAAGGAAACGTCCTTTAAAATCTCCTCTCCATCCTCCTCATAGCGGAAGGATACGTTTTGAAACGTGATTTCGGGAAGCTGTTTATACCATTCGTCAGGAATGGACATTCCATCTTCACGCAGAAACCGGTCCGGATAATCCATCATCTTTCGGTACTCACAGATCATCTGATTCCCTTCCAGCAGATAACTGATATGATAGCGCAGAAGACCAAACCACTCGGCAAGCCCGGAGACCACGCCAAGTCCCAGTGTAAACTCCGCGATACTTAAGGTGCCGTCCAGCACGCCGGCGATGAGAATGCCGTATGCCAAGAGGTCTCTTACCGCCACAAAGAGAGCGTCGGAAACGCTGACCGCATACCTGCGTCTGCACTGTCCTGCCGCCAGCGCCATATTCTCCCCTTCCAGCTTGTCAAACCCCGCCCGGAACCAGTCCGCCATATTATAGATGCGGATATCCTTACCGTTCTCCACAGACGTCATCTGCTGCTTCAAATAGTAAAACCGTCCCCAGATCCTGTACTGCTCATCCATGGTCCTTGCCCTGTATTTGCGGGAGTTTGCCTCCAACAGCGAACTGACCACGGACATGGCCACAATGACGATCAGGATCCGCCAGTCAAAAAAGGAGATCGTGAGGGAGTACAACGCAATCCCGATCAGTGTGGAAGCGATCAGCGGTGTATTGACGTACATCAGGTTAACGCCATCCCTGTACATATTGACCGCATGCGTCGCGCGGAGCAATAGCCGCTGCTGCGCGGGAGATTCTATATTGTCATAGTCCGCGTGCAGACTTTTTTGTACCAACTTCATTAAAAATTCCCTGTTCTGTGCGGTCTCGTAATAGAAATCGCTCCACGCCTTGACATAGCGGTCCCCGATCTGACAGAACAGATATGCCGCCAGCATAAAGGCCATTACCATCAGATAATGGCCTATCCGCCCCTTCCCGGTAATGCTGGCGACGGCGGCCGCAAGCGTGACCGTACCCACCACACGCCCCGCCAGATTGAAAAATCCCGTGCCGAATACGCCCAGCCGCATCATGGGTTTTACCGCAAACAGCGTCTGATAAACATACCGCACGTTACTGAATAAACCATACTTTTTTTCTCTCATTAGGTTCTCTCCCCTATCCAAAGGATACGCCACCCCTTTTTCCCATTGAGGGCATCTTACCTGCCTATCATAGCATATCGTCTTTGTAAATAAAAAAATCGTGCACGAATTGTTTTTTTTCGTACACGAATGTAGAGTGAAAAGAACTTCTAGCCACTTGCAGCAGAGGCTGCTTCGTGGAGAAGTTCTATGTTTCACTCAGGAGAATGCCTGAAACACGGCATTCTCCGCACCGATTTGAGTCACAGCAAAGCTGTCAGAAGTACTTCTAACCACTCACAGCGGCAGCATGATCTCAGTGGAAAACACCCCCGGCTCGTTGGCCCGCCTGACATAACCGTTATATTTTTCTACCACAAGGTCGATCCGTTTCAGCCCGTGCCCGTGGTCTCCGCGTTTATTGGAGATATACTCCGCATCCAGCTTTCTGATCACTTCGGCGGTAGAATTGGTGACGGCAATGTAGAGCTGCTGTTTCCTGATACTTAAGTAGATGCGCAGAAACCGCTCCGCGTCCTTCGGTATCTTCCTGCACGACTCGACCGCGTTATCAATCAGATTGCCGATGATGACGCAAAGATCAATATCTTCAATCGACAGATTTTCTCCGGTCTCTGCCTTGCAGTTAATACGGATATCCTCTTTTTCCGCAATACTCAGCTTACTGTTTAGTATCGCGTCCAGACTGACATTGCCTGTGGTGTATTTCACCTTGATCCCATTAAGATCGCCTTCCAACTCATTGAGGTACTTTTCCGCCTCCCTGATCTGCCCCATAGCAAGATGCGCTTTCAGCTTTTGCAGATGATTGTGATAATCATGCCGCCAACCGCGCATCTTCATGTAAATCTCATTTACTTCCTCGACCTGTCTGGACATCACCGCCACCTGATAATCCAGATATTTCCTGTCCCTAAACCGAAACATTCCCTCTCCATTCCGGAGCATTTATGCGATCTATAACGAAATCAATAGACCGCTTTTGCTGCCCGCATCTTATCTGAAAAAGTATTTCATGAACGCCTCGTTAAGCGGCCCATATGCGCCGCGGCTGACCGGTATCGATTCCCCATTCTCAAGGATACATTCCTCGCGGGTAATCTTACTTACAAATTCAAGATTCACCAAGACCGATCGGTTAGCCATCACAAATTTTTCAGAGTCAAGTTTATCCATCATCTCCCTCAGGCTTGCCTTCCACTCGTACACTTCATCCGTTGTCTGCATCTGTAAATAATGCCCTTCCACCTTGACAGAGACAATGTCGCTTCTCGAAAGTCTCAGGTTTTCCCCATGATACTTGATCGTGAGATAATCGTCCCTGCTGCCTGCCAGTTTCTCCATACAGGCATCCAGCGCTTTTATAAGCTCATTTTCCTTAACAGGCTTGACCAGATACCTGACCGCCCCAATCTCATAACCTTCAAATACAAACTCCGTTTTTCCGGTCAAAAACACAATCTGCACCCTGCGGTCAAATGTTCTGATCTTACGCGCCAGTTCCATGCCGTTCATATCCTTCATGCAGACATCCAGAAAAAGGATATCAAAAAGGTGCTGTTCTCCATATTTGAAAAGATACTCTTCCGCACTCTCGACATAGGTAATGTTCAGGCGGACATTCTGCGCTTTTGCCCACGCCTCTATCATCTTTCCGTAATAGCTATGCAGTTGTTCGTCATCTTCTACAATTGCCAGTCGGACTAACATCTGAAATGAATCCCTTTCCTACAGGAGTATCATAATACAAATAGCATTCCTTCTCAAATGTAAATTTATTTGATTATAGCACTTCAAATTCTCCTTTGCCATAATAATCGGACGATTATCCCTACGATTCATTCCGACTGCGCACTCCAAAGTTTACATGCTGCACTTTGAAATTGCTTTACATCCCCTAGTTTGCACATTACAATAAGACTATGACCACAGGAGAAAAAATAACCCTACTGCGAAAAGAAAAGAATATCACGCAGGAACAGCTGGCGGAACTGCTGGACGTTTCCCGTCAATCCGTCTCCCGCTGGGAAAAAGACGCCGCTTTTCCGGAAACGGACAAACTGATCCAGTTGAGCAGACTATTTTCGTGCAGCATTGATTTTTTACTGAGCAGCGCTCCTTATAAAAAGGAGATAACGACCGGCCCTTCCGTTTCCGATTTCTACCAATTTATCCGCGAATGCGGCTATTTCTTTCTGGCAACGTCAGTTGACGGTCAGCCCGGATTAAGGCCTCTGGGTATGATCTACGCCAACGACCGCGCCCTGTTCATAGCCACCGACAAACGAAAGAACGTGTATTCAGAGCTGATGCAGAATCCCCGCATCGCAGTCGGGGCTTATGACCCGCATACCAAAAAATGCCTGCGGTTAAGCGGCCGGGCTATCGCGGAAACTTCTATTTCCGTAAGGGAAGAAATGATGAACGCGTATCCGCCCTTAAGACAAAAATACACAGCGGAAGAAGAAAGGTATCTGGCCATTTTCAAACTGTTGATCGAAGATAGTAACATTACCTAACGAGAAAAGAAAAAGGAGAAAAAAGATGGAAAAATTAACCCCCGAAACAAAGAAACTGATGGACGAGCGCTTCGGACACGATTGCATCATCGCGCTGGCGACCACGGATGAGGGCCTGCCGCATGTCCGCAATGTAGACGCTTACTATGAGGACGGTGCATTTTATGTGGTCACCTATGCGCTCTCCAACAAAATGAGCCACATTGCCAAAAATCCCACCGTGGCGATCGCCGGCGACTGGTTTACCGCCCACGGCACAGGAAAGAATCTCGGCTTTGTCGGCAAAGCCGAAAACAGGGACATCATGACAAAGTTAAAAGAAGTATTTTCCTCTTGGATCAATGCCCATACCAATCTTGAGGATGAAAACACCTGTCTGCTGCGCATTCAACTGACCGACGGCATCCTCTTTTCTCACGGGACCAGATATGATATTGACTTTACCTGTTAGCTTCTTTTGCTAACTTTCTGATACAGTCTATTCGCAACAAACCCAAAAAGTTCCCAAATTAGGAAAGTTTTTACTGAATTTCAGTAAAAACTTTCTATTTTTAATAAGTTTTTCTTATTTTACAGTAAAGACTATTGATTTTTTTTATTTTTTTGGGCATACTATAGGTGGAGGCGATGGGCATGATCACCAGAATGAATTATATCGAAATCCTGAAAAAATACCGCAATGTGCCGCTTGTGAAACTGCTGGCCGGCATTCGCCGCTGCGGAAAATCGACTATATTGGAAATGCTGCGGGACGACCTGCTTTCGGGCGGCATTGCACCAGATCACATCATCGAAATGCGCTATACTTCCGAAATGTTTGCAGACGGCACGACACACAGAGAGATGTATGACAATATTAGGGAAAAAATGACCGACGACGACCGCTATTACCTGTTACTTGATGAAGTACAGGAAATAGACGGTTGGGAAAAGGCGGTGAACAGCCTTTTGGAAGAAGGAAATACTGACATCTATGTCACCGGTTCCAATTCCAAACTGATGTCGGGTGAGATTTCCACCTACTTAAGCGGCAGATATATCCAGATTCCCGTGTATACGCTATCTTTTGCCGAATATCTGGAATTTAAAAAGACAAGCGGAAAATCACAGAAAGAACTTTTGAACGACTACATCCGTCAGGGCGGCTTCCCCATCACCGCGATTAGCGATTTTGATGAAGCCTCCGTTTATCAGATCGTCGAAGGCATCTATCACTCAGTGATCACAAACGACATTACAAAGCGGCATAACATCGCCAACTTTGATCTCTTCAACCGCATTGTAAAATATATCGTGGAAAATGTCGGCAAAACCTTTTCCGCCAATGCGATCGTGAAGTTTTTAAAAAGCGAGGGTCGCTCGCTTTCCGTAGAATCGGTATACAATTATTTGGAATGGCTGGAAAAGGCATTTGTGATCTATCGCTGCAGACGGTACGACCTGCAGGGCAAAGCGGTGCTGAAAACACAGGAAAAATTCTATCTTGCGGACGCTTCCCTGAAATACTGTATGCTGGGCTTTAACCCAAAATCCATAGCAGCGATGTTAGAAAACATCGTCTATTTTGAACTGCTCAGAAAAGGGTATGAAGTATTTATCGGCAAGTACGAAACCAAAGAGATCGACTTTACGGCAGTGCGCCGCGACGAGCGAATCTATGTACAGGTGTGCCGCAATCTGCCCGAAGATTCCGACCGGGAAATCGCAAACCTGCTGGAATTAAAAGACCACTATCCCAAATATATCGTTACCGTTGACGAGCTCGCCAAGGGAAATATCAACGGCATCAAAATCGTTTATCTGGCGGATTTTCTCCTGATGAACGACTATTGAGATGCCCTCACGCAAAAATACTGTATCATCGGTCCCACGATTTCCTTTTTCCCGACTGCAAAATACGGGGTAAGGATGGCTTCAAATTCTTCCGCCGATATGTTAAAGCGATCCTGCCTGCCCAGATATTCTTCGATCAATTTCGTAATTTCAAATTCCGGGCTCCCCAAGTTCGGAATATCAAGGACGAACCGCCCGCCCGGTTTTAGGATACGGGAAAACTCCGCGATTGCCTGCTGCACAAACTCCTTTTCAAAATATTCCAGAGAACCCACACATTCGCCAATATCAAAGAAATGATTCTCATACGGGGTTTCGTGCATACTGCAGCAGCAAAAATCGCCAACCGTCAAGTGATTTTTCTCCGCATATCCCTTCAACAAGTCTATCGTTTTGCTGCTGATATCGACACCGTAATAGATTGAGGGCCAGTCCTTATAACCACTGAACATAAAATTCAGGCAGCAACCCAGATCAATAAATCGCATGCCTGCCTTTGGCGCCAAGTACTCGACGATCTCTTTTCCGGCACTGTCGGAAAGGGTTTCGCCCGCCCTCATTTGCTGAAACAAGGAATAATAGAGGTGATTCGTAATATGCGGCGGCAGGTTTTCGTAGGAATCAATGCCCTGTTTGCCCAGATCGATCCCTTTGTCGTATGATTTTGCGACTAATTCCAGTTGGTCATCCATGGTTTTTCTCCTTTTTATCACCTGTCTGCCAAAGTGGGCTCCAGCAGTTTCTCCAATTCCACGCGCAATCGCGTTTTTAAATCCTCCAGCTCCTCAGGCGTCGGTAGAAATTCATCCGCTACCAATTCCGCGCCCAATTTCCAAACAGGGCCGCCCGTATCGGTATCCCCTTTCCTTCTGGGAAAAAGGTGCCAGTGCATGTGACACCCGTTGCCCGCACCCAAAAGCTCGTAATTCAGCTTGTCGGGCTGAAACGCATTGTAGACTGCTTCCGCCACGACCGCCATCTCATGCAGAAATTCGTCCCTGAAATGCGGTTCCAGAAAATGCAGTTCCGTCGCGTGCTCCTTGCACAGAAACAGAGTATAGCCCTTGATGCGCTGGTGGTCGCCGATCACCACATAGCCCGTATTGAGTTCTTTGACAAAATAGGGATTTTTACCGTTTTTGGTCTGTTCGATCCTCTCACAGACCATACAGGATTCCTGATTCATGATTGCCTCCATGCCCGGTTTTTTTGCACAACCGCTTTTCCATCACTCCGCCGTTGCTTGCACTTCAATAAACTTTCGTATATTTTCATTCATGGGTTGAATCTGCTGATATAAAAATCCAATTTCACGCGGAGATATGGGCTTTGATAATTCTATTTCCACAAGAGAACCTGCTTTTAATTCCTCTTCCACAAACTGCTTTACCACACAGGGGACCCCGATTCCCATTTTCGCAAATTCAATCAGCAGATCCATTTCATTTACTTCAAGAATATGTAAGGGGTTCAAATTGTTTTGCGCATAATACCTATTCAAATGCCTGCGGGAAACATTATCTTTATCAAGCAATATAATATTGCCATGTTCCAGTATCTTTTCATCACTGCAATCCAGTTTCTCCCGATACGCCGGGGTACAAACGAATATGTATTCAATGACACCCAGAAAATGATAGACTGCCGTTTCCAACTGTTCCGGTTTGGAAACGAGCGCTAAGTCTATCTTGCATTGTTCAACCATGGAACAGGCTGCTGCCGATGATGTGCAGGTAACCGATACTTCCGTATTCGGATACCTGGTTGTAAATTCTTTAAGATAAGGCATGAGGAAATGTTTACACAATACATTACTGGCAGCGATTCGCAAATATCCTGTATTCTGACGGAATCTAAGGTTATCTTCTGTCTCGGAAAGGATCTGAAATGCCCGCTTTGCATTCTCATAGAGTTTTCTTCCGTTTTCTGTCAGTTCCACGCCTTTTGACTTTCTAAAAAAGAGGGTTGTATTCAGATTGTCTTCCAGTTTCCTGATCGTGATACTGACTGCCGGTTGAGAGATGTACAATTGTGCAGCCGCCTTGGAAATGCTGTTGCATTCTGCAACCGCAAGAAAGATTTTATATTTTGAAAGATTATCAAGTGTTTCCATATTCCTTCACCCATAAATAGTTTTTATACCTTTAGCAAATTACATATATTTTGATTATATCACTGCTAAAAGTATAATACAAGGAAATTGAATAAGAAACCAACCTGTCTAAACAATGCTCTTTTCCATCTGAATATACAACCCCTGCTGAAATACGATATCAAATCCGAATGCGCGATAGAGGGAAACCGCAGGCTCTAACGTTATCCGCGTATCCAAAAATAACTTGCGGCATCCCTGCTCTTTCGCGTAGTTTTCTACCGTCTTTAGCAGTTCCTTGGCAATGCCTCTGCCCCGGTATTCCCCTTTGAGAAACATCCGCTTGACCTCGCCAACGCCCTCTTCCTTTTTTCGATAGGCAATGCAGCCTGCGGGAATGTCATCCTCGATCACGATCCATACGGTTTCGATGTGCTCATTCTCAGAATAGCGTGTGTAATACTTTTTATCATCGCCTAAGAAGGCTATCATATAGTCGTCGTGCTCAGAAAAAAGATGCAGGACGCTTTCGTCTGTGGCTTTTGCGGGAATGATATTCATAGTTGTGTTCTCCTTATCTTTGCAGTGCTCTCACACATAGTTTATCATCCCCGCTGTTTTTTGTCTCTTACTTTTTCCAGCCAAACGACTGTGTTTTGCGGTTATACCCAATCTTTCTGTAAAAATCATTGCCGCCTCCGGTCATGCACTCTGCACCCAACTCTTTCATCCTGCGGTAATGCACGGAAAGCGCCGCGGCTGCCAATCCCCTGTTCCGATATTCCGGAACGGTACAAAGCGGCTCCATATAAGCGAGTTTGTTTTCCTTCACCCACCACATCCCCGAAAAGCAGACATACTCGTCCTTTTCGTCAGCAATAATGACATTATGCTCATAGGTAGCATGAGGCGGCGGCGCCATGATGTCGCTGATCACGCCCTGCCATGCTTTTTGCGGATTCCAGTCCGTTCCGGGGTCCTCCGCTTCCCAATTCGCAAAAGGTCCCTTATCCTCATGGTCAAATCCCTTCCACATGCAAATTGCAAGCTTCACAGGGTCCGCCTGCTTGGGTGCCACCAAATGAAAGCCTTCCGGCAGCGGGTAATCTAACTTGGCTTTCCCAAAATCGATCACCCAGTCTTCGTTGACAAAACATTGCCGATACCCTCGTTTGGCAGCCGCTTCCATCAATGCCTTCTGCTGCGGATTGAAAAGTAATGTCCTTTCCGCATCATTTCCCCGCATATGCTCCTCGGCATAGGCGATCATTTCATCCGCCAACTCCTCATAGCCGTTCCGCAGGCAAAAATAGATATCCGTGCAGGGATTTTCATAGAACACAAAGCCCACGGCTTCGTTCCCGTCAAACCAGAGTCTGTTCAGATAAAGATACCGTTTATCCAGCCATGACGATGTGATCGCATACTCAAAAAACGGGGCTTCCACTTCGTTTGCCTCGATTCCTTTTTCCGTGCAGTTCTTTGTCAGCAAATTCCAGACAATGTCGTTATCCGATAATACTTGGAATTGTTTTGTTGTGATCTGTTTCATTCTTTTCGCCCTTCCTTTTCTAATGATTTCATGATTGGAAAACTTCTCGCAGCACAGTCATATTTTTGTATATTTGCACTTTCGATTCCAAAAACGAAGTTTCACAATCACCCGACTGCCATTATTTTAGCAAATATAGAACGAGGACAGAAGCATTTTGTTTTCCCATATCTTACTCACCAAAAAATGTCAGGATACTGTTGACTCCCGCCACCGCCTTTTCGTCTTCAACGGCCGGCCTTTCATTGGTGTTATGGCTGTATACCAATTCATGTATGTCCAGACAGTTCATATGATGCAGCAGTATACGGGCAGTACTGTAAGCCTTATCCGTATGCCCGTCGCCGCCCCCGACTAAGATGACCGCGCCCTTCTTGACCTTCCCCACAGGTTCCTCTTTTCTGAAATAACTTGCGCAGAAATAAGTCTGAAGCCTGCTTGCAACATCCAATAATTTCCCGGTCAGCTCCGAAAAATAAATCGGTGAAGCGATCACAATGTTATCGCATTCCTCTATGTACTGATAAACCTCCTGCATTTCGTCGTCTATTTGGCATCCCCTATGTTCCCAACAATACCTACAGTCATGACAGGGCGAAATATCACATCGATAGGCGTTTACTATTTTATATTCTCCCGTGATTTTTTCGGTAAGCATCGCAATCAGGCTACTTGTATCACCGTTTGGTCGTGGAGAACCGTTGAAGATCAAAGTTTTCATCATTCCCTCCATGCCAGAGCTTATTTTTTTATTTCCTTACTTTCCCATCGCTTTCTCTGCAAAGCAATCGATTTCGGCATAGCTATCTCTCCTATCTACGATTTGCGGTATCTGGCAATCCTTTCATCCGCAATCACGCCCTCAAAATTCATCCCAAATCCAAAATCATAAACATGCCCTTCCTCATCCTGATAGCATTCCATATCAAACGCCACGTCTTCCTGCTGCCGTTCCACTGTCTCCATATTCGCGGGCATCTGGATTGGAAGCAGTCCCTCCGGCGTGAATCTGCCGCAAATGACATCCAGTACCACCTGCGGGCTGACGCCATATTCCAGAAGAAGCGCATCCGTGTGAGGTTCCAACTCTGCCATTATGGTAGGGTTTTTCAATGCCACGATCGTGACCACGGGTTTGTCCCCCATCCGCTTTCTCATCTCCAGCACAAGATCCAGATCCCCTTCGTTGGCGGCATGATTCCATTTATCACGGTAACTGCGGTCCGTAAATCCTTCCAATGGATCCCCGCCTGCCAAACTGGGCTGTCTTGCGGTCACCGCCTGATAAGGCCTGTACTGCAAAGTAACAGGCACATAGCCGTTTCCGCCCGTCTTCCGGTCCTCTGGATCAAAGCCGCAGGAAATCGGCGACTCGATAAAGCACAGCGCCGCATCGGCCTCCTCCGGGGTATCCACTACCTGAAAATATGCCGAAGCAGCTTTCTTCCCGGCAGGGATCACCGTGCGGTCACCCGTCGGCGTACTCATAAAGCTCATATGGGATTTTATAAACCTGTCCGGGATATAAACCTTAATTCCCTCTTGTAATGGGAGAGTTTTTCCTCTATTCTTTAAAAGCGTTACCGATCTCAACTGCGACTGATAGCCTTTTTCTATAAACGACTGACACCCGACCGTTTGCAGGGATTCCTCCAGATTCAAATACGGATTCTCAAACAGTCCCGTGCGAAAAATATTAAGAAGCAGTCGATATGCTGACTGTCTGAATCGGGCATCCGCTGCCTCCTCACCGTATTTTTCGCAGAGCATCCGATAAGCTTCCAACACGGGCGCGGCATCATTATTTCCTCCAAACTGATCCACTCCCGCTTCCAAGGCCTTAAAATGCCGCTGTGCTTCCGTCAGTTTTTCCACACCCCAGCACTTTCCTGCAAACGTTTCTTCCGCTTCTCCTATCTCATGGGTGATGCCCCAATCCGTGCAGACCACACCCTCGTAACCAAGTTCTTTCCGAAGCAAATCCTGAATCAGATATTTATTGTAAGAATTGCCAACATTTTCCCCGTATTTTTGATCCAGACCATAGGAGATCGTATAATAGGGCATCACCGCCCCGGCCTTCCTCGTCTTTCCATTCAGGGAAAAAGCGCCTTCCGTAAACGGTTTCAAATGCTCCTTGTCGTTCCCGCCCGGATAAACTGCATATTTCCCGTAGGCATAATGGGCATCCCGGCCGCCCTCACAAGGGCCGCCGCCCGGAAAATGCTTCACCATCGTGACAACACTGTCTTTTCCCCAGCCGTCCTCACTGTCCTGCGTCGTCTGAAAGCCATCGCAGTAAGCTTTCCCCATATCGACCGTCATCTGCGTATGCTCCCCGAACGTATCCGCAAACCGCATCCACCTCGGCTCCGTAGCCAGATCGATCTGCGGGGACAATGCCGTAGTGATCCCCAGCGCACGATACTCTGCGGACGCGATCTCCCCAAATTCCTTCACCAGCGCAGGATCAAAAGATGCGGACAGCCCGATGCCGTTTGCCCACTTGGAAATCGGCTCCCCTGTCACACCCATGTATTCCGCCGTGGAACCTGTCCCATGCCGCGGGTCCGAGCTGTTGTTTGCCGGAATGCCAAAACCGCAGTTCTCTGCCAGCGCCTGCAGCTTATTGTTCCAGCGTACCGCTGTCTCCGTACTCTCCAAGCCCATGATCAGCACATGACGCACCTTATCCTTTACAATAAAGCCTTTCTGCTGATCCGTCAGCTCCCATGGCTTAGCGCTGCTTTCCTCATATTTTTTGCCGCCATAAGTCCCGCCAAACGGTACGGCCGGAACATTCTGATGCGAACTGTACAGCATCAGACCCGCAATGTCTTCTATGGAGAGCCTCTGCGCCAAATCCTTCGCCCGCTCCTCGCAGGTCAGCCGCCAGTCCTCGTAGGGCAAAAGTTCTCCTGTCCCAAGAAAGTCCTTGAAGGCAAAACCGTCCACAGTCAGGATAGCAACTTTGCTTTCTGTGGCGATCCCCAGCGTCGGGCCGTTTTCGTTTTTAATTAAGTTGTAACCGTCCTGTGGTGTTTTCGTCCATTTGCCATTCATACGCCGTTCACTCCTTTGTCTGCCTTTTTGATATACTGTCTGCTAAAATCCCGTAATTCATAATTTAGTAGAACGTTTCCCTGATCTTCCTCATTTCTTTCCAGACATTATCCCCATAATTGCTCACCAGAACGGAAATCATGCCATTATTGGGATTGTATTCGGAAAGGAAACTCACTCCCGGATCGCAGCCTTGGAAATAGGCAAAGTCTTTCCCGTCAGGATGATCAATGATCCACACGCCGTAACCATAATACCCTTCTTCCGCGTCAATGCCGTCTCCGCTCTGCTTCTTAAGCATCTCTGAAACAAGCTCCTTTGCAATCAACTTTCCTTCCAGAAGCCCCGTCCAAAAGCGGACGATATCCCTGACCGTGATAAACGCGCCGCCCGCTCCCGTGCCCTTGGCATCAACGGAAAATATATTGGTGCGATAGTCATTGGTATCCTGACAATAAATGTAATTATTGGCACACTTGGCCGGCAGTCTGTCCAGCTCATAATAACCCGCTGCTTCCATCCCGCATCTGTCAAAAACATGTTCTTTCAGATAGGCGTCAAACTCCATGCCTGTCACTTTTTCTATCATCATCGCCAGCAATACATACCCCGTATTATTATACTGAAATCTTTCTCCCTTCGGATACATCATCGGCTTATGTATAAAGAGCGGGAGCAGATCGCTGTTATGCCTGATCTTATAATTCGGATAATCCGCCCATAATTCTTCGTATTCCTCCATAACGCTCTCATCAAACAGTTCCTTAATCTCCATTTTAAGCCTCTCCGATTTTCCTATTTACTCTTTCATCCTATCCGAATTTGCTCACAAGGAGCAATCCCCCGCTCTGTTTTACATAGGTATTACCACGCGGAGGGCAAATATCCCATTCTCCGCCTCAAAGTCGCACAATCCCCTGTTTCTCCCGGCAATGGCACGGATGCTCTGACAGCCATAGCCGTGGCCTTCCCGTGTAGACACAGGCAGTCCGTCCCGGAACAGAATTTGGCCCTCATAGGGATTCTTGATCTCGATGAGCAACTTGTCCGTCCGGACACCGCAGATAAACTCCACCCACCGGCGATTTTCTCTCAGCACCCCCACCGCGTTTAAAGCGTTTTCCAGACCGTTGGAGAGCAGGGCGCATAGCTCCGTGTCAGCCACAGCCACCGAACCGGGCAGAGCCGTCT
Source organism: Lachnospiraceae bacterium UBA7196 (assembly GCA_002490835.1). GTDB lineage: Bacteria > Bacillota > Clostridia > Lachnospirales > Lachnospiraceae > UBA3282. The sequence continues at coordinate 45,412 of DKUU01000017.1, forward strand.
CCAGCGTCAGCCGCACCCCCATGCGCTCCGCCTTGGAGGAAAAGGAGGAACACAGCAGATTGACCAGCTCATTTTCACAAAAACGCTTAGGGGTGACGGCCTCAATGTCCGCCTGTGACTGCTTGATGTATTCTCTAGCCTGCCGGGGTTTCCCCGCGGCCAGAAAGCCATCGATGGCGATCAGGTGATGGCGCATGTCGTGGCGGTAGATGACGGCTTGGGCGTCCGCCTGACGCAGGGAGGTCATCTCCACCTCGGCCTGCTTAAGCTGCGCAGCCATCAGGGAATTGAGCAGCTTCGCCTGCGTCCGCTGCTGAAGCTGATGGCGGTAGGCGGTAGTATAGATCATATAAAAGAGCCCCACCACCGTGGGAATGGTCTGTGCCACGATCCTGCTGCCGGAATAGAGAACGTCGGAGTAAATCGCAGTGGTGTAGTCAAAAACGCAGTAAATGACCGGCAGTCCGCCAAACAGAAACAGGGATCTGGGGGATTCGGTCATAGCGTCCCGGGCGGCCGGTACAAAATAACGCAGCAGGAAGAGGAAGATGGGGGCGATGATGATGGTATAGAAAACCTGCCCCGCCAGTGCCGATCTGGTGACGGCGGTGACGATGATCTCGCCAAAGCGGGGGAGCTGGCAGCAGAGGTAGCCGGTGCAGATAACCACCACCGACATCGCCGCCGGTTCCTTCAGGATAAAGACAAAAATCAGCAGTATAGGGAGGAGGGCAATCAGAGGGTAGATTTGTTTGGTCGTCTGTAAGCCCAGCGCCAGCCAGGAGACAGTCTGAAGCGCCAGACTGGCAGGCCAGTATACCGCGAAGAAAACGACCCGCCTCCGCTTCTCTTCCCAGCCCTTGAGTATGCACAGCATCAGAAACGAGCCGAAAAAAAACGCCAGCCCGTAATTGACCCCTTCGAGTATTTCCACAAGCTCCATAATCCCGCCGTCCCCTTTCAAAAGCCTAAATTCGCATAAAATGAAGTATACCACAAAGCGGGGCGGTTGGGAAGCCGTCCTTTCCGCAGGCAATTTTCTATCTCTCTATCAGAATCCCTTTCATATATTCCGTCTCATTATGGGTTTTATAGACGATCTCCTTTTCTTCCTCCGTACAGCCGATCAGTATTTTGATCTCGGAATCTCTCTTCATGAGATCAACGATACACATGACAGCCTCAACCCTTTTATCCGCTTTCGTACCAACCCAAACATCAATCCCCGCTCCATCCATAGAAGACGTGTTTTCCAAATAGCCGTAATCCACCTGATAGATGAAATCCGGGAACCTCGGATGCGCCGTTCCCTTGGGTCTGTCTATTATGATCTTGGATTGACTGACCAATTCATCCAATGCCTTCCAGAAATCACTGTTATAAGTATCCATTTTCTCCCCCATTTATATCGATCTCACATTTATGCTATTTGTAGAATATTATAGCTTATCTGCAAACAGTTCGCAAACCCTTGAAACCGCTAAGCCCATAGTATTCTCTTTCGCCCCTGCCTTATCACATATCTTCGTATATGTGTGGGTCTACGCCCCGGTACTGCCATACCGTCTCAGCCCAAGGCGCCACAAACCGTAAGCAATCCCGCCATTGACCAGCGCAATCACCGGCGACAGATGTCCCATATAAGAATCAGCCCCTCCCTTCCCCAGCAGCACTGCCACGGGATAGTATCCTGTAAACGCATACGGAACGGCAAACGTAAGGACTATCTGCACCCCTTTTCCATAGATGGGAAGCGGGTAATCACAAAAATTTTTCAGCCCGTAAGTATTATTTGTCAGCAATGACACGATCTCCTCACTTTTTACGGTCCAAAAACTGACTGCTCCGGTGATGACGGTAATTGATGAGAAAATAACAAACGCCGCAAAAAGGCTGATGCAGTAGAAAATGACCCGCTCCTTTGTCCAATTGATCTGCAGTTTTTTCATGCTGTATCCCCAAAAGAAAACGGAAAGGAACAACCGCGGCAGAAACGTATATTGAAACTGCTGCAAAACCAAATAGACAAACGGACCGACCGGCCTTGTCAGGTACAGATCGAGCTTGCCCGTACGCACCAATTCCCCCATATCCCGCATCGGGCTCCAAAAGAAAAAGCAACTAAAGGAATAGGCCAGCCAGCTAGTCGTAAACATAAAAAGCACTTCATACTTACTCCACCCCGCAATGGTTTCAAACTGATTAAAGATCACTCCGAACCCCGCAAAATAAACGCCGATCAGTATTGTATTGGCAAGTAATTCCAATAGCAGCGCAAAATGGTACTCCAATTTTCCTTTCATATATACGATCACAAACCGCAGATACAATCTGAAATATTTCATTGATTTTCTTCCCTTTCAATCTTCAACCACCCTGCACAACAAGCTTTTTTCTGCCCACCCGCCATAAAAACAGGGAAAAGCCATACAGGATGACCAGCCACACCATCTGCACGCTAACAGACTGCCAAATCACCTTCCGCTTCATTTCCGTTGTTAAAATGGAAACCGGAATCGCATAGACCGCGCGGAACGGAAGCCATAAATTGATGCGGTACAAAAGCTCCGGAAACAGGGTGACCGGAATCCACACGCCGGACAAAAGCCTGTAAACCGCGCCCAAAAACATATTGACCGGCCACGTTACGATCAGCCAAAACGCAAGCAGCCCGATGATGAGAGAATAGAGAAACTGAATGCCATACGCAAGAAATAAAGAAAGAATGCCATATCCAAGCTGATCGATGCACATTAATTGCATCCCTGTCCCAGCGCTCCATTCTTGCAGAAATGGAAGTCGTAACCCGTCAGCCCCGCACCATTGCATCGTTACCGTTGTAAGTACAATCAGCGGCAGCGTGCAGCATATCATTTTAACGGCGGTATCTCCCACATGCCTTGCAAAGAGCATCCGTTTGAACCCAATCGGGCGGATCAATTCTATCGCGATATTTCCCGACTGAATCTGCGCATTGATCTTTTCTGTCACATTGCATTCCATAATTGTCGAAACGATGGTTGCTATTATGATATACCGCAGCGTATCCGTTCGATTGATTGTCGGTTTTTCCAAGCAGTCAGAAAACAGGGCTTTCCATATGCAAAATTGGAGATACAGATATAGGACTTTTGAAAATAATCCTGCCCAGACTGCACCCGGATATACGAGCTGTTCTTTCATGCCAATCGTCATATGATCCACATATTTTCTCATAAGAAACTCCCTTCATAAATTTGCTTAATGATATGTTCAAGCTCAATCTCTCCTGTTGCCGACGTTTCACCGCACTGCGCAAGATACTGCTCCTTCATCCCCTGCAGCGTTCCGTCATAGAGCAGGCTTCCCCTGTCTATCACAAGCATTTTGTGACACAAGGCTTCGATATCCGAAACATCATGTGTTGTTAAGACCACCGTTGTATGGCGCTCCCGATTAATGACTTTGATAAACTCCCTTATCCTGTCCTTTGCCAGAACGTCGATCCCGATGGTCGGCTCATCTAAGAACAGAATTTCCGGGTCATATAATAAGGCCGCGGCCAGATCCGCCTTCGTTCTCTGCCCAAGACTGAGCAATCGCGGCGGCTGATACAGATACTCCTTCAGATTCAGAAGCTCAGAAAAAATGTCCATATTTTTACGATAGGTTTGTTCTGAAATGCTGTACATATCCCTAAACAGTCGAAAGGATTCCACGATCGGAATATCCCAGCACAACACGCTTCTCTGTCCGAATACAACGCCGATCTGCATAAGGATATCCCGACGGTTTTTCCGGTAATCCATCCCCCTGATCCGTATGCTGCCCTGATCCGGCGTCAGAATCCCGGTCAGCATCTTCACTGTTGTCGATTTCCCCGCGCCGTTCGAACCGATCAGCCCGACAATCTCTCCTTTGGGAATAGAAAAAGAAATATCCCTCACCGCTTCGATCTGCAAATATCTCTTTGCGGCAAACAGGCCGCCCTCGCGATTTCTTACCTGAAAGGTTTTTTTGAGATTTTTCACTTCAATACTGTAATCATCCGGACGCATCTTGCATTTCTCCTCCTTTTTTCGTATGATAACACTATACCAATCATTAGTAAAACTGAATTAATCTATTGATATATTCAACTATTTTGATGGGAGAAATACAATGACACTTACGCAGCTTTCCACGTTACTAACGATCGTAGAAACCGGAAGCTTTACTGCAGCCGCTGACCGGCTTGGCTATGCACAGTCAACGATCACGACCCAGATTAAGCAATTGGAAACCGAGCTGAACTGTCTGCTCTTTGAAAGACTCGGCAAAGGCCTGATCCTTACGCAGGACGGGACGCATTTGGCCGAATATTCAAGGAAGATGCTGCAGCTTGAGCGGGAAATACGGTTTCATCTCCCGTCCACAAAAGAACCCTGCGGAACGCTGTATGTGGGCGTCTCCGAATCGCTGTGCTATCAGAAACTGCCCGCCGTTTTATCGACATTTAGGGAACAGTGTCCACAGGTGGAAATCCAACTGAAATTCATTACCCACGACACCTTTCCCTCGCTGCTGAAAAAGGGAGAGCTGGATCTGGTCTACACCCTGAATCCATCCATCGATCTGCCGGAATTGAAAAAACTGTATCAAAGAGAAGAAAGACTTGGCTTTTATGTCAGTCCCGATCACCCCCTTGCAGACAGGGAACAGGTGACCGAAAAAGATCTCGACCATATGCCGCTGCTCTTAACTGATGAAAATTGTAATTTCCGTAAAATGCTTTTAGACGCCTTACGGGAAAAGAATATCGCGCCAAAGGTGGTCCTCGGAACAAGCCACAAGGAGATCCTCAAGCAATTTGCAATCGACCGCTTTGGCATTGCCTTTATTCCGGATATCACCGCGGAAAAAGAAGTAAAATCCGGCGCTCTCAAAAGGCTTTCTTGGTGCGGGAAGGATTTCCCCGTTTATGCGCAGGTCTTTATCCATAAAGATAAAGCGCTTAATACGACGCTAGACCGGCTCATCAGGATCATACTCTCTTCTTAATATGCCATATTGAAGATCGTCGCCCCAAGTGCCGTCCTTGCGCCTGATATGTTCCCGCAAAACCGCTTCCCGCTTCATTCCTGCCTTTTCTAAGACTCTGGCGGAGCCAATATTTTCACTGTCACAGCCTGCAATAATCTTTCGATAGTGAACCTCATCAAACAAAAACCGTATCACTGCCTTTGCCGCTTCCGTGATATATCCCTGCCCCCAATAATCATATCCCAGCACATAGGCAATTCCCGCGATTTCCAAATCATCATCCGCATAGCATACGCTGATCGAGCCGATGACTTTTTGATCCAGTTCGATAATCCAGTTATAATCAGACAATTGATCCCTGCTGACCATATATCCTACATAAGCTTTGGTATCTTCTATTTTCTCATGCGCATACCAGCTGGTATATTCTGCCACACGCTCATCGCTCGTCCAAGTCGCAAAAACTTCTTCCGCATCGCTTGTCTGAAACTTCCTCAGTCGTAAGCGGTTTGTATTGATCTCAATCGTGCCTTTGTGTTCCAGCATTGATAATCCCTCATACCTTCCACGATTTACAAAATGGCTTTGTTTTTTCCATAGACCGTTCATTTTGGAAAACCATAGAGCCCAAAATAAACAATCATAGAAATCATGTCTATCAAAACAAGTATCCCGAAAAGAATCGCTGTGATTTTCAAGCCTCGTTTTGCCTTTTTCTTATTTTCTTCCGTCAATACCTTTTGTTGTAATTCATTTATGATTTCTGACTTATCCGCGCTTTTCCCGGTTTCCATCGGTATCTTATCCATCACCAATTCATCCAGAGAAATTACAAACAGATTGCTGATTGCAGTCAACTTTTCCATATCAGGCGTCGAGTCTCCCAACTCCCATTTGGAAACCGTTTGTCGAGACACATTTAAGCGGTTCGCAAGTTCTTCCTGCGATAATCCCTTTTGTTTGCGGAGCTGATATAATTTATCATGAAATTCCATATTGCCGCTCCTTCCATCCTTTTAAGATAAGCGTCGCTAAGACACCTAAGACTGCCGTTGTAATAAGGCCTGCTTCTATGCCATATGCAGCGCCATTGAGCAAACCGACATCCTTTACGCCAAAAAGAATGATGCCTTTTGAAGTACTTTCTACTCCACTTAATGACAAGCCCATGATCACATATAAAATAAAATTCCATGCACTATGTAAGCCGCAAGCAATCCATAGACCAGACCGCAATAAAACCAACGCGGAAAAAACAATGGAAATGAGGTACAAATTTACGATTCCAACGATGGCATATGCAAAATCCGCTTCCAGTAAGCTCATCAAATGTGGAAGGATAAATGCACTGGAGCTGATCATAACAGCCTTCGGTATGGATATTTTTTCTAACAATGAATGCAGCAAAAAGCCTCTACACATCATTTCTTCCGCCGCGCCTTGTATCCCAAACGCCAGGATCCATAAAAGAAGACTCTTAAAATCTACATTTGTGTTTAATCCCCAAAACTTGATCGAACCAAAAATGCAATTAACTCCTATTATTATAGCCAATAGAGCTGCCGCAAGCAATACTCCCGCCAAATAATCTACAGCATTCCCCGAAAAGCCTATCGATTGCGTGGTTCTCTTCTCAACAAGTCTACAGTACGCTATTGTTACAAGCAAAAACACAAGGAATCCATAATATGGCAACAACTCGCCGATCTGCCCTGCGGGCATTACACCATGCAAAGGATCATAACCCATACGATATAAAATTCCGATTATGATCCCTTCGCCCAGTACTGCAGAAAAGCAGTATATCATGGTAAATGCCAATAGTTTCTTTAATGTGTATTGCGCCGCTGCTCTATTGGGGTCGTTGTTGAATGGATTTAAGTGGGAAATAATGGATAAATAATACGATATCTTCATCAGTGTTTCCTCCTTGGAATTAATGAAAATATCGTACTATTTTTGGGTTGGGAATACTACCAAGTTGTTTTAACAATTTGACAACGGACGTTAACAAATTAGAACAGCACCTCAATAAGTCCGCCTACCACCAATACCTTCCAGCGCACTATGACCTGTTAATCCCTCTACTATTTTCCAGCCTTCATAATTGTGCTCCAAATTTTCTTTGATCGGCAAAAACCCTAAATCCAAATAAACCTTGCAGGCCAACCATGTGTTTGTTTGCGTCGGTATCTTCGCATGCAAATATCCGAGATTTTTCATAACATTCAAAACATAGGTAATGAGCGGTTTTGAAAGCCCTTTCCCTTGATACTCCCGTTTAACCGCCACCCAATGAAGCCAGCCGGCGCCCGAAGTATCTCTGCCGTGAATGTCATAAAAGGCTGTGGCAGTCGCGACCTTTTCCCCCTTCTCATTTTCAACGAAAAACATGCGCTCAGGAAGGATAGCAAGGCTATTTGCGTAATAACGATTCCAAGCCTCCAATCCCTGTTCATAATTTGCAAACTCTTTTGCCGACATCTCAATATCGATCCACTGTTCCCTGTCTCCATCAGAATACGGCACAAATTGATATCCTGCGGGAAGACTGTAATTTGCTATGCCAGACAGCTCCCGTTCCAGTAATAATTCATAAAAGCAGATTCTTTCATCATGATTATCATACTGCGCTGCCTCTATTTTTCGCAGGCGGCCATCCAACGCTTCCTTGATCTGCGGCATTGTGTTACGGATATACTTTATTCTGTCCAACGTATTGCGCACCTCGGCAATGCCCAACTGTCTTTCCGCTTCATCCATACAGCTTCCCAAAGCTCTTTGGATATTATATTCCAACCACTCAACCCAAGTATAGGCCACACCGACGACATCACTGTATCCCCGAAAACAGTTATCATACGCTTCCAAATAGCCGTCAAAGAAAGCGATCATCTTATCAACATCCATCCTGCCGCTTACGATTCCTGACCACTGCAATGCCAGCTGCATGACATGGGATATAGGATTCCCATAGTCCAGACATTCCAGATCGATCATCCATGGGACTCCATGATCCCACATAATATTCTTTGGGTCCATATCTTCATTGGACAGGCACAATACAGCCGGCAATGACGCCCTGGCTTTGTTTAACTCATTTTCAGCGTAGACAAGAAGGTCTTCATTATCTTCCAATAAGGAAGCGACCGCAGAGTTTTCCTCCTTGGCCTTCAGCGCATAACCCCGCCAATCGATATGACTTGTTTCCGGAGGCTGACAGGCAACATTCTTTGGTTCGATCGCATGGACCCTGCCAAGAATATTTCCAGCTTGATAGCACATCTCATTTGAAATATGATCCCAATCGGTAATGCTTCCCTTCTGCCACCTAAATACATAGAAAAACTGACCGTCTACCTTTTGCCTCTTATTGCCGCCAAATGCCATCGCCGGCACAATGGGAATATCATTGTTCTCCAGTATTCCTTCCATTTTTTCTGCTCTTGCAAGATTCTCATGTACCCCCGGCCGCTTCATGATTTCCGCATTTAGATGCTTCACTGCATATACGCCGCTGTCCGTTGTTACCTTATACATCTTGTGCATTAAACCGCCGGATACCGGTTCCACATCTGCTGTTATTTTGCCTAAACCGCAGATACTTACTAATTTCATCAATAGAGTATCTATTGTCTGTTCTCTCATATAGAAATCTCCTTGATATAAATAGGCTTTTTATCATCCGGATCGATTTTTCCGCTGTCATGATATCCGTTTGCTTTCCAAAACGGCTCGCCGGTGACGGCATCCGGACAGACATACATATTTCTGGCACCGTCATCATAAAGCACTGTCTCGATGTGCCTGCTCAAGATCGTCCCTAAGCCTTTGCGTCGGAAATCCGGACGAATATAAAAACCCATGATGGTCCCAAAACCTTTTTCCAGCAAACCATATACCGTTCCAAGGTCAATCGCAAACATGGCAATACCAAAAGGCTCTCCACCAGTCATGGCAATCTCAAAGTGCATATCCTTACGCGACCCTTGAATCGAGATTCTCTTTTTTAACCCGTCAATAATCTGTTCTTCGTCTTCGCATCTTCCGTCATGTTCATGCACTTCGCAAATGAACGGCACCCATAACTTCGCTGCAATTTCAAAGTGTTCTTCATGATCCTTTTCAATTTGAATAAAACGAATTTGATTTTCCATTTTATTTCCTCCAAAGTTTATTTTGGAGGGTTAGGAAACGTGAACCCTCCATACACGATTCTTTTTCATATAAACGCCTCCTTTCACTAAGTTTCTGCCATCTTACTACTGTTCAAAATAATCGTTATCAATACGCTTAATACTGATATCCCGCTCAATAGAAACACCCAGATCATACTGTATCATAAGCTCTGTCAGCTTTTTCCCATCAATCAGAACAATATCTGAATGCGGATAACTTTTTGCAAACTCTATCGCCCCTTGTGAAAAATGGGAGGTCGTAATAAATGCACCTCTTGTAACTGCGCCCAATGCGCCTGCAAAACTCTGTATTTCCGGTCTTCCAACTGAATGGTCGGGCTTATATCTTTTTGCCTGAATCAGTATGGGATTAAAGCCCAACGGATCGGTTTTGATGATGCCGTCTATCCCTCCGTCGTTAGAGGCAGGCGTCACAGAACCTTTCCCATATCCCATTTTCTCCAACAGATCTGTCACAATCCTTTCAAAAAAAGTGTCACCCGCCCTGCCTTCCACAGACATGATCGCCGCCATAATCTCATGAGAAAGCTGATTATGCATTTCTTTCACAATAACATCTAACTGTTCCATTGGACTGATATTGCTAATCGAGTCTTCCTGTTCCGCAATCTGTCCTCCCTCATTTTGGTTTTGACGATTGATCTCTGCCTGAAGCCTTCTTGCAAATTCAGCAGCGTTTAAATTTTCTCCCAAAATCCGTTTTCCGGATTCGGTAATCACATAAGTTCCCCGGCTTATCCTTTCCACATAGCCGGCTGCTGCAAGCCACGAGACTGCCCAGCCTGTCCGACTCTCATAGATTGGCACGCCACTGCCTGTTCTTTGGTTCTGTTCCTCTACTGAAAGATTCAGCCTTTCACAGACCGCATTCTTCGCCTGTCCTCTGGTAAACTGCGAATGATTTGACATTGTCGTCAAGACATATTGAAACATTTCTGTTTGTGAGGGTATCCCCATCTTGTTGGTCTCCTGTTCTCTTGATTGTAAAACGGATTGGTTTGCAACTATGGTTTTCTGTTATAGTATTATACAATATTATAAACTGGGGAGCAACGATTTTACAGGGCTTCCCTATGAATCAAATTGCCAATTGTATATATCAAAATGGTAATACAAAAAACCTTGATCACTTCTAAGTTTGCTATATCAATACGAAAAATGATCGGGGATACGAATATACGCCCGAATATGACTGTCCTTTTTACGTTCTAAAATCCGAGAGACATTTTCAACATTTCCCTCCGCGGTAATCATATAATCATCATAATTTTCAAGTACAATTCCAATATGGTCGTGATCCGTGTCATCAAATACCCTGTCAAAAAGAACAATATCCCCGGCCGCAGGCTGAAAGGCATCGTCATTCCCGCTATGATACGCAATACGCTCATCTGCCTGCGCCCATTCTTCCCAAGCCACACAACCTGCAAGAGAACAAGAGGATTCTTCCGGACGAACAGGGATTTTGAATCCTGCCAATATGACGCAATGATATACAAATGCCGCACACCAAAGCCCGTCAGCCTCATTCACAGACCACTTGGGAAATCGCGCAACGATCTCCTGTATATTTGGCGCGCAATGATCCAATTTCCCGTTGTATGGTTTTCCAGCTTCTTCTCTCGCTATCGCTGCCAACTTGTTCCTGTCGCACATAATTTCTTTCCCAAGATATCTCATCTTTTATAACAGCAACTTCCCTCACTTCTACAATGGATTTTCTTTTTACTGCCTGACTGTGGTAACCCGGCACCAAAGAGTTATCAGCAGATTTTCTATAGATATTTTTATGATAAAGAAAGATACCCTTTTTCCGTCCGCTTACAATAATTTTCCATTGACTGTAAGGTGTACAAACAGAAATACTATTATCGTAATAGTCAAAAATAAGCCCATTTTCAGAAGCATAACCTTTGATTTTAGAAAATTCCGCTCGGTAGTATTTACCCATTGGCGCACAATATTTGCATAAGTGATAATTCTTATCTCTTGCTTCTTCCCGTGTGTGAAAACTTTCTATCCATTCGGCATTCATTCGTTTATAATATGGGCAATGTGCTATATGTATGACTTTTTGCCTGCTCCTCTTGCTATAGAAGTACATCAGGACACCTCCTATCCTTTATGTGACTTGATACTCTTAGTCACATTATGCACTTCTATATGTCCCAAAAATGGGACTTAATGCTGTCAGTTTCTCATTTCCAATATTGATTACTCAATGATCGCAGCCACACGGCCAGAACCAACAGTCCTATAATTCACTCATCAATCCTCCGAACTACACTACTTTCATATTTCAATTTAATATGTATTTACTAATTCATATAGCAGTTGCGTATAAAAATTTCCTCTATTGATACGTCTGGTTGTTCCTGTATTTTTAAAGCCATTATTTTCATAGAATTTTCTTGCCCTTCTATTATTCTCTAATACCCATAACTGTATTTTGAGGTTATCAAACGCTTTCCTCAAATATAACACAACCTGTTTCCCATATCCTTTATTTCTATATTCATCAAGTATGTAAAAACTCGATATTTCACAGCTTTCAACTCCACATAAATTAACTTTCACTATACCTACAGCCGTTTCACCCGAATATAACAAAAAATAATGAATATCCTTACTATTACACGATTCTAAAAATTCCTGTGTCCTTTTGCACTGCGTATCTGCGCATAAATATTCTTTAGGAAACACGTCTGCATATGCCTGTCTCCATGCCCTAGAATGTATTTGACCAATAATGTCTGCATGTCTAATGTCAGCTTTTACTATTTTCATAAACTACACCTAATCTCTCTTAAATTGATACCACTTCATTTTAATCTACCACAAAATAAAGGGCATAGCAATTGCCAGACTCCATTAATGTTGTTTGCATTTATCTACTCCGACAGGCATATTCAGTCTATCAGTTTTTTTACTTCCAATCAATCCTCGCTTTTCTATATGTAATATTTTTTAAGCATTAAGAAACCGCAACCCTTTGATTTCTCGGGTAATCAAACTTTTTTAGGGTATAGTTTAAGGGTGCTTATTGAGGGGCTATGGTTTTCAACAATAAAAACAGAATCAATCAGTTCTTTTTATGCTGGTTGATCCTGTTTTTTTTATCCTTCTTCAAATACTAACCTCTTAATGACTAACTTTATTAACAAACATAAATTATATCATTTTTACTAAATATCATAACACACAAACTATTGTCCATATTCTATTTCTACAAACTGCTTTCCATTATATACAGCCCTAAACAATTTTGACTTCTTTAAATGTTCAAGAGCAACTTTCCCTGCCGCGACTTCTAATATTTCTTTTCTCTCTTGATTTGTTTCCTCTTTTGCTGCTTGTTCTAAATTCAATGCCAATTTTTCTAAACGTTCAATCAACCAAGCTAAATTATGTATGGGACGATATAATTTCAATATTTTTATCATTTCACGACCCTTAGCATCTTCTGATTCAATTCCTCCAATTTCATTTCTAAAAAAAATATCATTAAAATCCACTTCAACTGGATTATAAAATAACTCATTCTCTATTTTACAGGAATTTTCAAAATCGCCCTTATATTTATCACCTTTTGATAAATTACATTTAGGGCAAGCCCACATTAAATTTTCATATTCCGTCAATAGTGAATCTTTCTTACCTTCAAATGCTTTTACCGGAATGAAATGTTCAACATGATAAGATATTGTTAATAAATCACTCGGCATATTACAATAACAGCATCTCTCATGGAAATCTTCTTCCAAATATGGTCTATATTTAGAATATTTATCGAAATGTTCTTTACAAGTTCTTTTAATCTTATGTCCTTTAAATTTTTCGTATTTCATCCTACTTCCTCAGCATTTTCTCATATTTATCAAGCAATGTAAATGCTTCCTTCAAATCATCCAATTCTAACTTTGTGTCAATAGTTGTTTGATATATTTGCTTATATTTTGCAAGCTCTTTTTCTAAATTGATAACTGCCTCAAGAATCTCGACATTTTCTCCATCATTCTCCAATTTCTGTAATTCAATAGCTAACTGCGCTTCTAATTCTTTACGCTTCATATCATAACGATTAATATTCAAAAATATATTTCTTACTAATTCCTTTGTTTCTTCAGCTTGTGGATTAAGAAATACTTTTTTAGCATATACCTTGTCTGCATCCGTGTGATTAGACTCTTTACTTTCATCTGGTGCATTTGTCATAATTACTACCGGAAACTCTGGAAACTCTGCATGCGTAAATTCTATTATTTCCCAACCTTTAATAATATCTTCTGTTGTATCTAGACGAAAGTCAACAATCAGCGCTTGAATCTCTTCTTCTGAGACATCTTCTCTAATCTCGTTAAAAAGTAACTCTTTCGCTTTATGCTCTAAGATATATTCTTTAAACTCAACGTCCATCCCTGCATTTACGTTATCTAAAATAGATACTTGTATATCATCTCTTTCACTTTTGACATCATCAATTATCCCTATTCGATACATAATTTTTCACCATTCCTTTAAATACTATTTCTAGACCAAACCCTTCTTCCTTTTCCAGAACTGCTACAATTCCGTTATTTCTTTCTACAGTTTCTTTTATAACCCACAATCCAAGTCCTGTACCATTCTTATCTTTTGAAGTTTCCCCCATTTCAAATATTTTATCCGGATTGTTTTTATACTTCTCATCTAAAGCGGGACCATTATTTTCCATCGTAAAATATATGTCATTTCCTTGTTCAATCAACTCAAACCAAACTTCACGCTTTGGATTATGACCCTGTTCTAAAAACCACGCAGCATTCAACAAAAAATTATTTAATATGATATAAATGTCAACAATTGCGATTGCAACATTATCTCCGACCTTTTTTTCTTCAAAAATATCGGGTCTAATTGCTATATGTTTATCCTCCAGCATTAATTGCCATTTACTTAAAATATTAGCAATTTCTTTGGATAATGAAATTTCTCTAATTATCAAGCTATCCTTTTTCAATCCCTCCATAACAACATCCAAAAAAGCCGCTATTAATCTATCATTCTTTTCCAATATGTCTAATCTATTATATGGATTATATACTGGCAGACCTGTATATTCTTTCCCCTGTAAAATATAATTAACCCTGCTTCTAATCTGAGGTGCCTGTATATGAAACTGCGTATTTATAGCATTAAATTCATGAAAAAATGTATTAAGTACAATACCAGATGAACTCAAAATTTGCAACATTTGTTTACTTTGCAACTCACTCTCTGATTCCTCCACCAATCGCTGTACTGTACCAAATAACTCATCTTCTGTAAACTTTGTCTCCTCTTTCTTATATTCTTCTTTTTTACCATCTTTGTTTTTTTGCCCCTGAGCGCGTTTATGTGCTTCCTCCTTTACACGCTCAGCAAAATCAGCCAATTCATTTTCTATCGACTCTATCCATTTTGCATACTCTCTATAAATATATTGCCTATCATACTCAAATTCATTGATTGCTTCCTGTAACATATTAACAAATATATAATATGTATCTGTCAACGCAATTCCTTCTCGATTCGCCATATCCTCAAGCTCTGGATTCGTCTCTCTACCGATTTTCACCCACCCAATCATCTGATATGGTTGTACTCGCCAGCGGCCTTGTAAATGAGAAGGTGCCGCCGGACTCTTTTGAGAACGCGCACCCAGTTCTAACCAATCATACATCGGTCCTTCATCACCATATGGACGCACTTTAAAGTTATCTCTATAAATTTTTATTCCAGAAAAGTTGTTCAGCAATTTTTTCCTTTTTCTTGCTGTCACTTTTTTCATAATATCATATCCCACACTATTGGTATTTCGCAAAAAATACATTTCAGCACTAAAAGATCCTACCCTTTCGATCCTATCCAATTCGTCTTCTTTAAGTACACTTTGAACTACTAGCTCCTTTGTAATTTCTTTATTATAATCTTCTTTTGTATAATCCTTAACTTGCAGTCTTTCTGCCGTCCAAAATTCTTCAATACATTTTGTAACAGATTGTCCATACTTTTCAACCGTAATCTTTTTTTTCGACAAATCAACTTCATTGCGAAGTAATTTGACTGTTATTTTTTCCTTTCCATCATATTCCGCTATTATTCTATAATCAAAGTCCTCTTTATCTATTGCAACCTGTTCTGTACAATAATCAAACTCATGATAATATTCATTATTTATGACTACTTCAAATTTATCCACACTTCCAATAGGGTTAATACTATTTAAATTGGTATTCACCTTTCTAAACAATCGCCTACTCCACGGCTCTCGTATAGGATTTAAGACAATCATGGTCCCTGTTGTCCAATCATGTGCTTTTATATTCTTCTCGTTCTCTTTAAACTCCTCTTTAACAAACGATACATAGGAATTATCCTTCTCCTGTACTTCTGCTTTGACATCTTCTATCAGTTTTGCACTAACAAACTGTTCCCAATTCATAGACCATTGAATTACATAATCGCTACTCGTTGATTTTGTATACATCAACGAGTATTTAGAAAGTTTATCTAATGCAAAACGACCAATTCCCTTTGCGCCAGTCTTAACACGACCTTTGGGTGACAATATGTTATCCTCTTTGTCACTGGTACCTATATGCATCCAAGTTGTCCGTACCACATCTTCTGTCATTCCATATCCATTGTCTGCAATTACAATTTTGTCATATGAAAATAAAATATTTTTTAATTCATTTTCCTCCTCCTCAGTCAATTCTGCCTTTTTAACCAATTTCCCATCTTCTTCATCATAAAATGACGCAACCCTACTTAACTCTTCTTCGCTCAAAACAGTGGCTACAAATGTTAAATCCAGTACATTTGGTACATCAGGAAAGGGAATCTGGAGTTTTACCAAGACGCACGTTGCATCTGCATCATAAGAATTTTTAATCAACTCTACTAACGCACCATCAACATCGGCAATATTTTCTCTTCCTATTAATCTTGCCGCTTTTGCCGCTACAGAAAACTTTACCTCTTCCATTATGTGTACCTCTTTTTCCCCTTGAATCTATTCCTTTTAATGTACATTATGCTATTTACTAACAAATACTAAAACATATAACTTTCAATATCTTTTGATGTAATTCTTAAGGATGTTCCACTTATATGTATGCCAACCTTTTCAACATACTTCATAAATTCGTCGCTTTCTAATATTTTTTTTGCATCTTCTAACGTATATGTTTTATTTCCGCTTCTTGGAACAATGTACATCCCTGCATATGGAATACATTGCTTTGTCAATATATAAGCTGTTACTTTATCAGTAATCACAGTTGATATAAGGAGTTTACGTCTATTTAACCCCGACAAAGCTTGTGAACGACCATATTCGAACCACAAGGCATTTTTGTCACTTTCTCGTTCGCTCAATCTCTCCTTAAAGTCATTCAAGTATGCGTATGCACCTGGAAATTTATGCATAAAGTCTGCTTCTGTATATCTAATTAACTTTCCTTTTTCATAATTATATGGGAAAATTATTTTTTCCATCTTTTTATATCTTAATGAACGTGGGGTAGCCGTTTCTCTCACTACTAATTCTTCGATATCATGACCATTGCATCGATAATATCCACAAACTTCAATATAATCATCTTTCTTTAAAACGAAGGCATCATTAAGCAATGTAGCAACTACATGAGCCACTTGAAAATAGTCACCAAATCTTCTCGTTTGGGGAATATTGTTAGTTGTAAAGAACCACTTTTTCCCCAAATTATTTACTGGAATATTTATCAACTGCCCATTAGTCATATTATAATAATGTAAAATATTTGTTGTATTTCCTTTATCAAGCACCATAATAGCAGATTTCACTAACGCATTATCAAACATTTTATCTTGCATATAATCCTTTATTTCACACAGATATGGTTTTATAAAATTTCTTAGTTTTTCTCCAAACACAGTTTTAAAAACGCTACTAGGAATTAAATATGCCATCCGTCCATTTATATCTAAACTTTTTATACTCTTTTCAATAAATGCATAGCAGTAATCAAACTTACCCTTTTTGCAAGACTCAAATTTTGCTCTTACATATTCCCTTTCTTCTTTCTTTAATTCTTGATAAGTTATGTATGGCGGGTTTCCAACAACATATTGATATTTTATGGGTTCTTTCCACCTTAAATAATCGCTATTTATAATATTCCATTTAACATTTTCAATACCATTTTCTTTGGCAATTTCATTCAAGTTTATAATACATTTTTCATATTGAATCGGATCAATTTCCACACCTTGTACATCCTCTTCCAACCCATCAATAATTTGATCTTTTATAAGTCCTTGTGCTTTACAGTCACTTATGTATCTTTTAACTATAACAACTAAAACATTTCCATCTCCACATGAATTTTCCAGTATTTTTTTCCCATATAGATTATTGGTATAGCCAATGCTGTCTAATAATTTTTCAACATAATCATTGGGTGTAAATATCTGACATTTCGTATTCATATTTTACCTCTTTATTACACCTTCTTCTATCACTAACAGAAATCAAATCCGTCAAAAGCAATATTATTAATTTCATTCTTGTAGTATTTAATTCATCCTATAAAAATGTACAATACCCCAATTTATTTTATTATAATACACAGTACTTTATTTCTCAACACAAAATCAATGCTGATACCATTTCCCTTTGTAAATTTATCAGCCAGTATAAATATTGTAATTCTACAAGCCACCTACAATCATCATAGGCAACAGCCTTAAAATTAAAAAATGATCCCATTGACTTTTAGAACATTAGATTTCACTTTCATATCTATAATGAAAAAGGGCTTCCCGATTTCTCGGAAAGCCCCATAAAATCTAGCTTTTCAGCAATTACTCAATGATTGTAGCAACCCTGCCAGAACCAACTGTACGACCACCCTCACGGATAGCGAACGTCAACCCCTGCTCCATAGCGATAGGATGGATCAGCTCGATCGTCATCTCTACGTTATCACCAGGCATGCACATCTCGGTGCCATCAGGCAGGTTACATACACCGGTGATGTCCGTGGTTCTGAAGTAGAACTGAGGACGGTAGTTGTTGAAGAAAGGTGTATGACGGCCGCCCTCGTCCTTAGTCAGGACGTATACCTGAGCGGTAAATTTCTTGTGGCAGGTAACGGTGCCGGGCTTAGCGAGGACCTGTCCTCTCTCGATGTCGGTTCTCTGGATACCACGAAGCAGTACGCCTACGTTATCACCAGCCTGAGCCTCGTCAAGCAGCTTACGGAACATCTCGATACCGGTTACAACGGACTTCTGGGTCTCTTCCTTCACGCCGATGATCTCAACTTCGTCGGACATATGCAGAGTACCACGCTCTACCCTACCGGTAGCAACGGTACCACGGCCGGTGATGGAGAAGACATCCTCGATAGGCATCAGGAAAGGCTTATCGGTGTCACGCTGAGGATCCGGAATATAATCGTCAACCGTGCTCATGAGCTCCATAATCTTGTCGCCCCACTCGCCGTTGGGATCTTCCAGAGCCTTCAGAGCGGAACCCTTGATGATCGGGCAATCCGTGAACTCGTACTCTTCAAGCTGCTCAGTAATCTCCATCTCAACGAGCTCAAGCAGCTCGGGATCGTCAACCATGTCGCACTTGTTCATGAATACTACGATATAAGGAACGCCTACCTGACGGGACAGAAGGATGTGCTCCTTGGTCTGTGCCATAACGCCGTCGGTAGCAGCTACCACGAGGATAGCGCCGTCCATCTG
>DKUU01000017.1:64708-88165 GCA_002490835.1 Lachnospiraceae bacterium UBA7196
GGGCAGTCAACGTGTGCATAGTGTCTCTTCTCAGTCTCGTACTCAACGTGAGCGGTAGAGATGGTGATACCTCTCTCTCTCTCTTCGGGAGCCTTGTCGATGTTCTCGAAATCGGTAGCGGTGTTACCTGCAACTCTCTCGGAAAGCACCTTGGTGATTGCCGCAGTCAGAGTGGTCTTACCATGGTCAACGTGACCAATGGTGCCAATATTACAATGGGGTTTGGTTCTCTCAAATTTAGCTTTAGCCATTTCTAAAGTCCTCCTTAAATATGATTTACTTTCCTTGTTACCATGTTTTCCTGAAAATCAATCAGCTATCTTTGATTATAGTAAAGATTGCCAAGTTTTTCAAGCTTTTTCTTTATCTACTTTGATTTCGCCGCCAGAACCTTCTCCTGAACATTCTTCGGCACCTGCTCGTACTTTTCAAAGAACATGGAGTAGTTGCCGCGGCCCTGTGTCTTGGAACGCAGGTCGGTGGAATAACCGAACATCTCTGCAAGCGGCACATAACCTTTTACCATCTTACCGCCGCCGATATCTTCCATACCCTCGATACGTCCGCGGCGGGAGTTGATATCGCCGATGACATCGCCCATATACTCCTCAGGCATCGTCACTTCCACCTTCATGATGGGCTCAAGCAGTACGGGATTCGCCTTCTTCATTGCCTCCTTGAAACACATGGAGCCTGCAATGTGGAATGCCATCTCGGACGAGTCTACCTCGTGGTAGGAACCGTCGTACACGTTTGCCGATACGCCAAGCACCGGGAATCCACCGAGAATACCTGCCTTGGAAGCCTCCTCGATACCCTCGCCCACAGCTGGGATATACTCCTTGGGGATCGCGCCGCCGACAACGGAGCTCTCGAACTTGAAAGTCTCTTCGCCGTTGGGATCCATGGGCTCGAATTTCACCTTACAGTGACCGTACTGACCACGACCGCCGGACTGCTTCGCATACTTGTATTCCTGATCGATCGGCTTGGTAAAGGTCTCTTTGTACGCAACCTGAGGCGCGCCCACGTTAGCCTCCACCTTAAACTCACGCAGCAGTCTGTCTACGATGATCTCCAGATGCAGCTCGCCCATGCCGGCAATGATGGTCTGGCCGGTCTCCGGATCCGTGTGTGCCTTGAAGGTCGGGTCTTCCTCCGCCAGTTTTGCAAGGGCTTCGCCCATCTTGCCCTGACCAGCCTTGGTTTTAGGCTCGATCGCCAGCTCGATAACGGGCTCGGGGAACTCCATGGACTCTAAGATCACGGGATGCTGCTCATCACAAATAGTATCGCCTGTTGAAGTGAACTTAAACCCTACTGCCGCCGCAATATCGCCGGAATATACTTTATCAAGCTCAGCTCTCTTGTTTGCGTGCATCTGCAGGATACGGCCGATACGCTCTTTCTTATCCTTCGTCGCATTGTACACATAGGAACCGGAATTGCAGGTGCCGGAGTACACGCGGAAGAACGCGAGCTTACCCACGAAGGGATCCGCCATGATCTTGAATGCCAATGCCGAGAAAGGCTCGTCGTCCGAAGAATGTCTCACGATCTCATTGCCTTCCATATCGGTGCCCTTGATTGCCTCGATATCGGTCGGTGCGGGCATATACTCAAGTACTGCATCCAGAAGCTTCTGCACGCCTTTATTTCTGTAAGCGGAACCGCAGCAAACGGGAACTGCCGTACATTCGCAGGTACCCTTGCGCAGCGCCTTCTTCATGTCTTCTACGGAAGGCTCCTCCCCCTCCAGATACATCATGGTCAGATCATCGTCCAGCTCGCAGACTTTTTCTACCAGCTCGTCATGATAAAGTGCGGCGTCATCCGCCATATCGGCAGGAATCTCTGTAATGGTGATATCTTCGCCCTTATCATCATTGTAGATGTAAGCCTTCATCTCAAACAGGTCAATGATCCCTTTGAAATCATCCTCCTTGCCGATCGGCAGCTGCAGGATGATCGCGTTTTTACCTAATCTGTTTCTGATCTGATCTACCGCCCCGTAGAAATTAGCGCCTAAGATATCCATCTTATTGATGAACGCCATTCTCGGGACATTATAGGTGTCAGCCTGTCTCCACACGTTCTCAGACTGCGGCTCCACGCCGCCCTTTGCACAAAATACGCCTACGGCACCATCCAGTACGCGGAGTGAACGCTCGACCTCTACCGTGAAGTCTACGTGACCGGGAGTATCGATGATATTGATACGATGCTCCAGTGCACCGGGCTTGGGCTTGCAGTTCTCTTCCAGCGTCCAGTGGCACGTGGTTGCGGCTGATGTGATCGTGATACCTCTCTCCTGCTCCTGCTCCATCCAGTCCATGGTAGCCGTGCCTTCGTGAGTATCACCGATCTTGTAGTTTACGCCAGTATAATAAAGGATACGCTCTGTCAACGTGGTCTTACCCGCATCGATATGAGCCATGATACCAATATTTCTGGTTCTCTCTAGTGGATATTCTCTTCCAGCCAAGGTTTTTTCCTCCTTATATTACTTAAAACCGATAGTGCGCAAAAGCCTTGTTTGCCTCTGCCATCTTGTGCATATCTTCTTTTCTCTTGACCGCTGCGCCAGTGTTGTTGGCAGCGTCTAAGATCTCATTTGCAAGTCTCTGCTCCATGGTCTTTTCGCCTCTCTTACGTGAGAACATGACCAACCAGCGGAGCGCAAGAGCCTGACGTCTGTCCGGACGGACCTCGATGGGCACCTGATAGGTTGCACCGCCGATACGTCTTGCCTTGACCTCCAAAAGGGGCATGATATTGTTCATTGCCTCCTCAAAGACATCAAGCGCGGGCTTTCCGGCCTTCTCCTCCACTTTTGCAAATGCGCCGTAAACAATTTTCTGTGCTACGCCCTTCTTACCATCCAGCATGATGTTGTTGATAAGCTTCGTAACAACCTTATTGTTGTATAAGGGATCCGCTAATACATCCCTCTTTGGAATATGTCCTTTACGTGGCACGATTCTTCCCTCCTTATCAATAATAATAATTCACCGGTACTCACATGTGTCCTCTAATTCAATGTGTTCGTGCGGTATTTCTTCTATTATAGAAAGATAATCGAAAAAAATCCCAACACTAAATTAGTTCTGTTTGTGGTACTGACCTGACCCAAAACTTACTTCTTGGGTCTCTTAGCGCCGTACTTGGAACGAGCCTGCTTTCTGTTAGCGACCCCTGCGGTATCCAGCGTACCTCTGATGATGTGGTAACGCGTACCGGGCAGGTCCTTGACTCTTCCGCCACGGATCAGGACAACGCTGTGCTCCTGCAGGTTATGACCCTCGCCGGGAATGTAGCTCGTCACCTCGATACCGTTAGAAAGACGTACTCTGGCAATCTTTCTGAGCGCTGAGTTAGGCTTTTTAGGGGTAGCTGTCTTGACAGCGGTGCAGACACCTCTCTTCTGCGGGGAAGCCGTGTCGGTAGCCGCCTTGTGCAGGGAATTGTAACCCTTTAACAATGCGGGCGCCGTGGACTTCTTCACGGATGTCTTGCGTCCCTTCCTGACTAACTGGTTAAATGTTGGCATTCTTTTCACCTCCTGTTTTGTAAGAATGTAAGTTGAATAATATTTCTGCGCGCACAAAAAAAACGCATTCATGTGCACACTACCCTAGTATACTTGCCCATGAATGCGTTGTCAATACATTTTTTATTTATAACTTACTCTACCGGCTCCAGCGCCTCGTCAACCTCTTCCTCCAGCTCCTCATCCTCGATGCCGTCGTCGAAGTCCTCATCCCCGATCTCTTCGATGTCTTCCAGCTCCTCAGTCAGTTCCAGATCGTCGTCCTCGTCCTCCACCCTGTCGTCAAAGGATATCTCATCCTCCATGCGCAAGCGGCTTAAGAGGTTTTCATCGGTGCTGAGTCTGGTGTCGCGGTAGCGTCTCATGCCCGTACCTGCCGGGATCAGCTTACCGATGATGACGTTCTCTTTCAGACCGATCAGGGAGTCTACCTTGCCCTTGATCGCAGCCTCGGTCAGCACCTTGGTGGTCTCTTGGAAAGATGCCGCCGACAGGAAGGAATCGGTCGCCAGCGCCGCCTTGGTGATACCGAGCAGGATCTGTTTGCCCTCCGCAGGCTCCTTGCCCGCCTTTACAAGCTCCTCGTTCATGTCCTCATAATCCAGAACATCCACCAGTGTGCCGGGTAAGAAGTCGGTGTCGCCGCTCTCCTCGATGCGGACCTTCTTGAGCATCTGGCGCACGATGACCTCAATGTGCTTATCGGAGATATCCACACCCTGCAGGCGGTACACTCTCTGTACCTCTCGGAGCATGTAATCCTGCACCGCGCGGATGCCTTTGATCTTTAGGAGGTCGTGCGGATTGACACTACCTTCCGTCAGCTCGTCGCCGGCTTCCAGCGTCGCGCCGTCCGCCACCTTGATGCGGGATCCGTAGGGGATCAGATAGGTCTTTGCCTCGCCGGTCTCATCGTTGCTGATGACGATCTCTCTCTTTTTCTTGGTATCCTTAATGGTCGCAACTCCGCCGAACTCCGCGATGATCGCCAGTCCTTTCGGCTTGCGGGCCTCAAAAAGCTCCTCTACACGGGGAAGACCCTGTGTGATATCGTCACCTGCCACGCCGCCGGCATGGAAGGTACGCATGGTAAGCTGTGTACCGGGCTCACCGATGGACTGCGCCGCAATGATACCGACAGCCTCACCCACCTGAACGGGTTCGCCGGTCGCCATGTTCGCGCCGTAGCACTTTGCGCAGATACCCACATGGGAGCGGCAGGTTAAGATCGTACGGATCTTGATTTCCTCCACCGGCTCTCCCTTTTCATTCACGCCAACGCTTAAGATCTTCTCCGCGCGGGCAGGGGTGATCATGTGGTTTCTCTTCACGATCATCTTGCCGTTCTTATCTTTGATATCCTCACAGGAGAAACGTCCTGTGATCCTGTCTTTTAAGCCTTCGATGGTCTCCTTGCCGTCCATGAACGCCTTGACCACCATGCCGGGGATGTCGTCCCTGCTCTCACAGCAGTCGGTTTCCCGAATGATAAGTTCCTGTGAAACGTCTACCATTCGTCTGGTCAGATAACCGGAATCGGCGGTACGCAGAGCGGTATCGGACAGACCTTTACGCGCGCCGTGCGCCGACATGAAATACTCCAGTACGTCCAGACCTTCACGGAAATTCGACTTGATCGGCAGCTCGATGGTACGTCCTGTGGTATCTGCCATCAGGCCGCGCATGCCTGCAAGCTGCTTAATCTGCTGGTTGGAACCGCGGGCGCCGGAATCCGACATCATGAAAATGTTACTATATTTATCAAGGCCGGAAAGCAGCACTTCGGTCAATTCTTTATCGGTATCGTTCCAGGTCTCCACGACCGCATGGTATCTCTCTTCTTCCGTGATCAGACCCCTGCGGAAGTTCTGGGATATCTTATCTACCGTAGCCTGCGCCGCTTCCAGCATTTCCGCCTTCTTCGCCGGCACGGTCATATCGGAAATGGAAACGGTCATTGCCGCCTGCGTGGAGTACTTATAACCGGTAGCCTTGATCAGATCGAGCACCTCTGCCGTACGCACTGCGCCGTGGATATTGATGACCTTCTCAAGGATCTGCTTTAACTGCTTTCTGCCGACGTGGAAGTCCACCTCAAGCTTTAACAGATTCTCCGGATCACTCCGGTCCACAAAACCGAGATCCTGCGGCAGTATCTCATTGAAGAGGAACCTTCCCAGCGTGGATTCCACATTGCCGGAAACCTCCTCACCCTGCGCATTCTTCTTCGTGACTCTGACGGTAATCCTGCTATGCAGGGTACACGCCTTATTCTCATAGGCGAGGATCGCCTCGTTGACATTCTTAAAGAACTTGCCCTCTCCAAGCGCGCCGGGCCGCTCCTGCGTCAGATAATAGATGCCGAGCACCATATCCTGCGAAGGCACCGCCACCGGACCGCCGTCAGACGGCTTTAACAGGTTATTCGGGGAGAGCAGCAGGAATCTGCACTCCGCCTGCGCTTCCACTGACAAAGGAAGGTGGACCGCCATCTGGTCGCCGTCAAAATCGGCGTTGAACGCGGTACATACAAGGGGATGAAGCTTAATCGCCTTACCCTCTACCAAAATAGGCTCAAATGCCTGAATACCAAGTCTGTGCAGGGTAGGCGCACGGTTCAACATCACCGGATGCTCCTTGATGACCTCCTCCAGCACATCCCATACCTGCGTATCCAGTCTCTCCACCAGCTTTTTCGCCGCCTTGATATTCTGCGAAATGCCGCGGAATACCAGCTCCTTCATCACGAAGGGCTTGAACAGCTCGATCGCCATCTCCTTGGGCAGACCGCACTGATAAATCTTTAATTCGGGGCCGACCACGATAACGGATCGACCAGAATAGTCAACACGCTTACCGAGCAGGTTCTGACGGAAGCGTCCGGACTTACCTTTCAGCATATCGGACAGGGATTTTAATGCCCTGTTGCCGGGGCCTGTCACCGGACGGCCTCTTCTGCCGTTATCGATCAGCGCGTCCACAGCCTCCTGCAGCATACGCTTCTCGTTGCGGACGATGATATCGGGAGCGCCCAGCTCCAGCAGTCTTTTCAGACGGTTATTTCTGTTGATGATCCTTCTGTAAAGATCGTTTAAGTCAGAAGTGGCAAAACGGCCGCCGTCCAGCTGCACCATGGGACGCAGATCGGGCGGGATCACCGGGATCACGTCCATGATCATCCACTCAGGCTGGTTTCCGGACTCCCGAAACGCCTCCACGACCTCCAGTCTCTTGATGATGCGGGCGCGCTTCTGGCCCGTGGACTCTCTTAAACCTTCCTTTAATTCCGCAGCCTCCGTCTCCAGATCGATCGCCTGCAGAAGCTCCTTGATCGCCTCCGCGCCCATGCCGACGCGGAATTTATTGCCCCAAGTCTCTCTGGCATCCTGATACTCTTTCTCGGAGAGCACCTGCTTGTAATCCAGATCGGTCTCGCCGCCGTCCAGCACAATGTAGGACGCAAAATAAAGTACCTTCTCCAGCACTCTGGGGGAAAGATCAAGGATCAGTCCCATCCGGCTGGGAATGCCCTTAAAGTACCAAATATGGGATACCGGCGCCGCCAGTTCAATGCGGCCCATGCGCTCTCTGCGGACGCTTGATTTGGTCACCTCAACGCCGCAGCGGTCGCAGACGACGCCCTTATAACGGATTTTTTTATACTTTCCGCAGTGACACTCCCAGTCCTTACTGGGACCGAAGATCTTCTCACAGAAGAGCCCTTCCTTCTCAGGCTTCAAGGTTCTATAATTGATCGTCTCAGGCTTTGTGACCTCGCCTCTGGACCATTCCCTGATCTTTTCCGGCGACGCCAGCCCGATCTTGATCGCGTCAAATGTCATGGGTTGATACGCTTCCTGTCTCATGTCTGACATCCTGCACAAACCTCCATTATAATATTATTCAAATACTTCCTCAAACGCCTCGTCTTCCATCACGTCCGCCTCGTCCTCATCACTGCTCACGAGCTCGCCGCTGTCCTCGTCAAATTCCTGACGCTGATACCCCATGGAACCGAACGATTC
Organism: Lachnospiraceae bacterium UBA7196; assembly: GCA_002490835.1. GTDB lineage: Bacteria > Bacillota > Clostridia > Lachnospirales > Lachnospiraceae > UBA3282. Next base: position 72,284 of record DKUU01000017.1, read on the forward strand.
CTGCTCGTAATCGTAATTTCTGGAATCCCCTTCCAGTTCGTAACGATACTCGCTCTCGCCGTAGTCGATGGTCTCCATGATCTCGACTTCGGTCTGGTCGTCACGCAGCACCCTGACGTCCAGTCCAAGGGACTGCAGCTCTTTCAACAGCACCTTGAAGGATTCCGGAATACCGGGTTCGGGGATGTTGTCGCCCTTGATGATCGCCTCGTAAGTCTTAACACGGCCCACCACATCGTCGGACTTCACGGTCAGGATCTCCTGCAGCGTATAAGCCGCGCCGTACGCCTCCAGCGCCCACACTTCCATCTCACCGAAACGCTGGCCGCCGAACTGCGCTTTACCGCCCAGAGGCTGCTGCGTCACCAGCGAGTAAGGACCCGTGGAACGCGCGTGGATCTTATCGTCCACCAGATGATGAAGTTTCAGGTAGTGCATATGGCCGATGGTGACAGGGGAATCGAAATATTCGCCCGTCCTGCCGTCCCGCAGTCTCACTTTACCGTCTCTGGAAATAGGCACGCCCTTCCAGAGCTTTCTGTGTTCCCTGTTCTCGGACAGATATTCCATCACCTCAGGCAAAAGTTCCGCCTTATGCTTCTTTTCAAATTCTTCCCACTCCAGATTGACGTAATCGTTCGCCAGATCCAAAGTGTCCATGATATCGTCCTCTTTCGCCCCGTCGAACACCGGCGTCGCCACGTCAAAGCCGAGCGCTTTTGCTGCAAGGGAAAGGTGGATTTCCAGCACCTGCCCGATATTCATACGGGAAGGCACACCCAGAGGATTCAGCACGATATCCAAAGGCCGGCCGTTGGGCAGATAAGGCATATCCTCCACCGGCAGCACGCGGGATACCACACCCTTATTTCCGTGGCGGCCTGCCATCTTGTCGCCCACGGAGATCTTTCTCTTCTGTGCAATGTAAATGCGGACCGCCTGATTCACGCCGGGAGACAACTCGTCGCCGTTCTCTCTGGTAAACACTTTGGCATCTACAACGATACCGTATTCGCCGTGAGGCACTTTCAGGGAAGTATCACGCACCTCTCTGGCCTTTTCACCGAAAATCGCGCGCAGCAGTCTCTCTTCTGCGGTAAGCTCCGTCTCGCCCTTGGGCGTCACCTTACCTACCAGAATATCGCCGGCACGCACCTCCGCGCCGATGCGGATGATACCTCTGTCATCCAAGTCCTTCAGCGCGTCGTCACCGACACCGGGTACGTCTCTGGTGATCTCTTCCGGACCCAGCTTGGTATCTCTCGCCTCAGCCTCGTATTCTTCCATGTGTACGGAAGTATAGACATCCTCCTGCACCAGTCTCTCGCTGAGAAGCACCGCATCCTCGTAGTTGTAGCCTTCCCATGTCATGAAGCCGATCAGCGGATTCTTGCCCAGCGCCAGTTCTCCGCCCGAAGTGGACGGGCCGTCCGCGATCACTTCGCCTTCCTCCACGTGCATGCCCTTCTGCACAATGGGTTTCTGGTTGTAGCAGTTAGATTGGTTGCTGCGGGAGAACTTCATCAGATGATACTCATCCTTCGTTCCGTCGTCACAGCTCATCTTAATGATATCAGCCGACACAAAGTCAACCGTACCGGATTTTCTCGCCACCACGCAGACGCCGGAGTCAACGGCCGCCTTCGGCTCCATGCCGGTCCCCACCACGGGAGCCTCGGTAAAGAGCAGCGGCACAGCCTGTCTTTGCATGTTGGAACCCATCAGCGCACGGTTCGCGTCATTATTCTGTAAGAACGGGATCAGCGCCGTCGCCACGGAAAATACCATCTTCGGCGACACATCCATATAGTCGAACATGGTCTTCGGGTATTCCTGCGTCTCGGTCTTATAACGGCCGGACACACTGTTTCTCGTAAAGTATCCGTCCTTGTCAAGGGGCGCGGAAGCCTGCGCCACATGGTAATTATCCTCCTCGTCCGCCGTCATGTAGACCGTCTCGTCCGTGACGCGCGGATTCTCCGGATCACTCTTGTCAATCTTTCTGTAAGGCGCCTCCACGAAACCGTACTCATTGATCCTTGCGTAAGATGCAAGGGAGTTGATCAGACCGATGTTCGGGCCTTCAGGGGTTTCAATAGGACACATTCTGCCGTAGTGCGTATAATGTACGTCTCGCACCTCAAATCCGGCCCTGTCTCTGGAAAGACCGCCGGGGCCAAGGGCTGAAAGACGTCTCTTATGGGTCAGCTCGCCGAGCGGATTGTTCTGATCCATGAACTGCGAAAGCTGGGAAGATCCGAAGAATTCCTTCACCGCCGCCTGCACGGGCTTGATGTTGATCAGCGCCTGCGCCGAAATCTCCTCCGCGTCATGGGTGGTCATCCTCTCACGCACCACCCTCTCCAGACGGGAAAGGCCGATGCGGTACTGGTTCTGCAAAAGTTCGCCCACCGCGCGGATACGACGGTTGCCCAGATGGTCGATATCGTCGTCGTTGCCGATGCCGTACTCTAAATGAATGTTATAATTAATCGAAGCCAAAATGTCTTCCTTGGTAATGTGCTTCGGAATCAGATTATGCACGTTCTTGCGGATCGCCTCGTAAAGCTCTTCGGGATCCTTACCGTACTCGTCCAAAAGCTGCTGCAGTACCGGATAGTAGACAAGCTCCGTAATGCCAAGCTCCTTGGGCTTGCAGTCCACAAAATTCGTGATGTCTACCATCATATTGGAAAGCACTTTGACGTTCTTTTCCTCCGTCTGGATCAGCACGGAAGGAACCGCGGCATTCTGGATCGCATCCGCCATCTCAGCCGTCACCTTGTCGCCGGCCTTCGCCAAAATCTCACCCGTCAGGGTATCCACCACATCCTCCGCAAGGATATGATGCCTGATGCGATTTCTAAACATCAGCTTTTTATTGAATTTATATCTGCCGACCTTTGCCAGATCGTATCTTCTGGGGTCGAAAAACATTGCCATGATAAGGCTCGCCGCGCTCTCAACGCTCAAAGGCTCGCCGGGACGGATCTTCTTATACAGCTCTAACAGACCCTCCTGATAGTTCTCGGAAGCGTCTTTCGCAAAGCTGGCTTCAATCTTCGGTTCGTCGCCAAAAAGCTCCCTGATCTCGTCGTTGGAACCCACGCCCATCGCCCGGATCAGCACCGTGATCGGCACTTTTCTGGTCCTGTCAACGCGCACGTAAAAGACATCGTTAGAATCCGTCTCGTACTCTAACCATGCACCGCGGTTGGGGATCACCGTTGCGGAAAACAGCCTTTTACCGATCTTGTCGTGGCCGATCCCGTAGTAGATGCCGGGGGAACGCACAAGCTGGCTGACGATGACACGCTCCGCACCATTGATCACAAAGGTACCCGTCTCCGTCATTAACGGCAGGTCGCCCATAAAGATCTCATGCACCGTGATCTCTTCTTTTTCCTTATTGTTCAAACGGACCTTCACCTTGAGAGGGGCTGCGTAAGTGGCGTCTCTCTCCTTACATTTTTCAATAGAATATTTGACATCTTTCTCGTACAGCTCAAAGTCCACGAATTCCAGACTCAGATGCCCGCTGTAATCGGAGATCGGAGAAATATCATCAAACACTTCCTTCAGGCCTTCATCCAGAAACCATTGGTAAGAATTTTTCTGGACCTCGATCAGGTTCGGCATTTCCAGAACCTCTTTCTGTCGTGCGTAGGACATTCGCGTATTTCTGCCAGCCGCAGTCTTACGGATTCTGCTCTTTTCCATTGACATTTCACCCCGTTCTTTATGATTGGTCCATGCTTTTTGCCAAAAATGAGACCATAAAAAAGCATAGCACACCACAATAGTGCATCATCCATTGTACTACAAGTCCTTGTGGGAGTCAATGAGAAAAAATCAAAAAATTAGAAAAAAACAGATATATGGAAAACAGCAAGACCGTCCGCACGCTTTTGCGCACGAACGGCCCAATCTTTCGCCTTATTACTTGAGGGTAACCTTTGCACCCTCTGCTTCGAGCTTCGCCTTGATGTCGTCCGCCTCTTCCTTGGAAGCGCCCTCTTTCACCATCTTCGGAGCGGAATCAACCAGATCCTTCGCCTCCTTCAGACCAAGGCCGGTAGCCTCACGAACCACCTTGATGACCTTAACCTTGTTGGGACCAACCTCGGTCAGCTCAACGTCAAACTCGGTCTTCTCCTCAGCTGCTGCTGCGCCCGCGTCGCCGCCTGCCGCTGCAACGACTACGCCCGCTGCTGCGGATACGCCGAATTCCTCCTCGCAAGCCTTAACGAGATCATTTAACTCTAATACTGTCAACTCTTTGATCGCATCGATCAATTCCTGGGTAGATAACTTTGCCATGATTATTTTCCTCCTTCATGATTCGTTTCAGATTATCAACTGCTTTTAATAATCGGGAAGCCCGAAACTTTTACTCTGCCGCGGGTGCTTCCTCTGCGGGAGCCGCTTCTTCAGCGGGCGCTTCTGCGGGTGCCTCCGCCGGTGCTGCTTCCTCAGCAGGCGCTTCTGCGGGTGCCTCTGCAGGTGCTGCCTCCTCCACAGGCGCTTCTGCGGGAGCTTCCTCCTTCGCGGGCGCTTCGCATCCGGACGCGCCGCCTTTCTCCGCCAACTGATTCATCACGCGGGCGAAGTTCGTGATCGGAGACTGGATGCTGCCAAGCAGCTTGGACAGCAGCTCTTCTCTGGACGGGATCTTCGAAATGTTTTCGATTCCCTTTGCGTCGTAAGCGATGCCTTCCACGATGCCGCCTTTGACCTCAAGCGCATCTGCGGTCTTTGCGAATTTGCATAACACTCTGGCAGGAGCCGTCGCATCCTCTGTAGAGATCGCAACTGCACTGGGGCCTTCCAGATAGGGAAGCAGCGCTTCGCAGTCCGTACCCTTGAATGCAAAATTCATCAGCGTGTTCTTGTAAACCTTGTAGGTGATCCCGGCTTCACGCAGCGTTTTGCGAAGCTGTGTGTCCTGCTCTACCGTAAGACCGCGGTAGTCAACCAGGACGACTGACTGGGCGTCTTTTACGGCAGCGGCGATCTCGTCTACGATCGGTTTCTTCAATTCCACTTTTGCCATGACATTACCTCCTTTTTTATTTTGCGGGGAGTGTATACAAAAGTCCCCCCTGAAGACAGGGAGGACGAAAATATCATTCTGATAGAACAGTTCTCGCATCTCTCCTCGGCAGGCGGACTCTTACGCCGGCAATACGGCACCTGCTGTCTTCGGCATGGTTTTGCAACCTTAGCTACTATAGCACAGCGGATGGGGAGCTGTCAACTATTTTTTTGTGTAATAGGAAAGCGGCCGCGACATCTCCTCCTCGTACTTTCTGAGCGCCTCATCACGCACATTGCGCGCCACGCCCCATTTGTCGCCAACCTCATGGATCCTGTCGTTTTTCACCTCGCATTTTGTTCCGTTTAAGATAAATTCCCGGTCGGTATCCACGCCAAGCTGCCGCAGCAGTTCTATCAGCATGGGCGTCGTGCCACCCATCAGGTCGCTCCTATCGGACGCGGCAGCCACCCTGTCGCCAAACTCGAGCATAACGGAAGACCACCGTCCTTCCGCAAAATGGATGAGCGCGCCAAGGCCCGACGCTAAGGCCTGCAGTCTTTCATCATTCTCTCCGTTTTTGCCGCCGTACCCTTCGCCGTAGACCCGATCCCCGCCTACGCGCAGCCTGTAACCGTTTCCAAGATTGAACACATCGCCCACGGCAATACTGACACTATTGTCAGAAGGGTCGTAATCCTTATGTTCTCGCGTCTGGAACGGCCCCGCCTTTTGAAAGAGCTCAGATGAATCAATATAGGCAAAAAAACTGCCGCTGTAGGTCGTAAAAATTTTGCTGCCGTCCACCTGTACAGTGGAAGTCACCGCGTCCACGATTTCCGTGGTGATCTCATATTCCTCTTTTGCCGGGTCTTTGAAAAGATTTCCGTCGATATCCGGCATCATTTCCAGATAGTTTTCAATTTGCGCTTTTCTGGCCCTGTCAAATCCGTTCAGGGTATCATCCTCATCGCCCCTGATATCCCCGTTAAAGTAATCCACAAAGGCGTCCTGCTGCCCGTCCTTTGCGGAAAGCTTTCCCGTCTTTGTATTATAAATGTAAGTATTCCGACTTCCTACGCCGCTGACACCCATGTCACACCTCCCCGGCTTCATACGCCGCTTGGATATGAGAGAACGGGCTCTCAGACATGACTCTCCCGGCTCCGTTTTCGGGACGCACCTCATACTGTAAGCCAAACTTCTGTGCCTCCGCGATCTCGATCTCCATCACGCCAAAGTTTGTCTCAATCTGTAAGACCGTGGAGCCGTCAGGCTTGGTGATGATCCGGGTCTCAAGATCGTCATCCTCATCCTCTGCATCCTTTCCTTTTCCGCTCTTTCCCGTCTCATCCGCTTCGGGAATCTTCATCTGCCCATCGTAATCGGAAAGCTTTTTCAATCCCTTGCGGTTTTCATGGATCACTGCCCGCCAGATCAGGTCCATCTCCTCCGCCGTGTAAAAATGCGCGCCAAAATCATTCATATATTTTGCGTACTTCGCCTTCTCGCGGTCTATGTAAGTGGAACCGTCCTTCTCATAGGTATAGTTCGGCACACCGTTCTCGTCGGTGGAAGTCTCAAAGAAATTGACAAAATCGTCCTCGTCGATCTCTCCCGCCAGAAAATCCTCCCAAAATTCTTTGTGGGATGCAAAACGCAGATTCGCATCCTGCGGAAAACGCTGTAAAAGCACCATCACTTTCTCGTACTGCCCGGGCTCCGTATAAGAAAGGCTCCAGCAGTCCTTATTCACCCATTTTGTTCCGTCAAAATAGGCCTCCTTGCACCTAATCCCATCCTGCCCGTAACAAGTAATAAACCAATGTTTGTGTTTGGGATCGTCAGTGGGGAAGGTGCTCTTGGTAACCTCGCCCGTAAGAAGCTCCACAAGCTCCTCCGGGTCCGTCACCTCCACATCTGTACAATTATCGTCCATGCCGTCTAACTCCCATGGTCTGATTCCCGAATCCACAGCACTGCCCGCCGGGGCTGCCGACGCCGCAGTCGGAACCGCCGGGGCCGCTGCGCCGCTCTCTGCCTGTTTCGAATTCGCCACGCTGCCTGCCGCTTCCACATTCGGCAGGGCCGCTTCGGGAACTGACACATTTGTCACTTCTCCGGGATCCGCCGTACCGCTCTCAATCTGGCGTCTGAGCGCTTCTTTAGCCGCCTGCTGCTCCACTTCGGCGATCAGTTCTTTGATCTGCTCCTGCAAAGCTTCCTCGGCGTCGTCAAAATCCGCCAGAAGCTTTTCCCACTCTCTCATGGTAAAGGACTGGGCTCCTGTCTGAAAGGTCGGCTCCACGGTGCCGTCCTTGACCTTTTTCGCCATCTCCTCCATGTGCGCCAGGATCTGCTCGCGGTAGGTCATATCCTCCGGCTTTTTCTCTTCCTGAGCCTCGTCCGTCTGTGCGGCGCGGTTGCCGTTTCGGGAGTATTATTGTTGTGGATCCACGAATCGTATCCGTAATTTCCTACTTGCATAGTCGCTTTCCTTTCTGTATCTGTTGCTTTGACGCAGGCTTTTCATTTCCACTTCTATAATGAATACGATTCAGGCGCGCGGAAAGTTTCACTTATGCAAAATATTTTTATTCACTATCGATTCAATCTCAGAAATTTCCACCTCTAATTCCTCCGCAATCTTGGGAATGCTTTTCCCTTTGGACAATTTCCTCTGAATCTGTTCCCGCAGAAGCTCCTCTCTGCCTTCTTCCTTCCCTTCACGAAAGAGCGTCCTGAAATGCTTCTTCTCATCATATTCCGTCAAGATCATATGCAACACCTCCGCTTTCTGCTTCATCAGGATATCCTTAAGAATCCCTCTTTCAATGCAGGTGTCGATAGCCGTATGGACAGCTTCTTCCCTGCGCATCCCGCTTCTTATGTTCTCCTCGATCTCCGAAGAAAACTCTGAATATTCCCACAGTCTGCGGCACTTCTCAAGAAGCGCCTGATTGTAGCCGCGGTTAATGTTCAGTACCTCGCAGGTACATTCGAGACAGCCGCTCCCCCGTCCCGTAGAAAATGAGTCTGACAGGTAGAGTATCAGGTTATCCGTCTGCATCCCGCCGCCGTTATAAAAGACTATGTATACGGGTGTGGGCAGTTCCACCCGTTTCGTGCCGTTAATGTCATCATTTCGTGAAGCAAGAAGCCCCTCAAACTGTTGTGCAAAATAAAGTAGACCCCGCAGGGGCATATTGGGGTTCCGGGTACTTTGGTGTTCATAAAGGTTTAAGGTATTTCCGATCATAAAGGACAGATCATTCTTCATCTTCATAAAGATCACGTCCTCCATAGTGACCACCTCAAGTTCCTCCGGGTCCTGATATGTACTGCCATTTAGGGCGTTATAAAGATCCAGAAGATCCTGTTTGTCCTGAAAAAGACGTCGGAAAAGCACATCCCTGTACTTATAATTATTTCGAAGTCTTCTCCACCAGTTCCCGTGTCGGAACCAATTTCTTTTATTTCGTTTTACCATAGATTTTCCTCCATTATAGCACATTCTCAGATGCCGTTACAGTATAATATTTAAGAAAGAATTACGAAGTAATTCTTTGGTCGCAGGATGCTGATCCTGCGATCCATATACAGTTTTATTGGACTGAATACAAGAGGTAACGGCTCTTTTGCTCAGTCCGTTTACAATAAATACGGGATTATTTCCGACAACCGGAAAGAATCTTTTAGATGGAGAGATATCTTGCAGGATATCTCTCCTCAGACTGTAGACAAAGCGGCTCTGGTGCGTGTGTACCAGAGCCATTTTTCTTTTATGAAGTAAATTGCATCTAAAACAGAAATTCTGAAAAATCCTCTTTCCCCCAGAAGCCCCCTTTTCGCTTTGATCTTTGCCAGTTTTTTCAGATTCATGCATGCATATGTAAGTCCGACTTTCATTTCCATCCGGGCTTTGCCATACATCTGTGTATACCGGAACCCATGATTCTCCTTTGCGGTCCCAAAGATCCGTTCTATGGTCTCTTTTCTGAGTGCATATAGATCCTTCATTCCAAGTGTGTGGCGGATATCTTCACATATCTCCATGTATGGTTCCCAGATATGACGTGTCACAACCTTGATTTGATCCCTGCTTTCCGTACACTGTGAAAGATACGGGCATTCTGAGCAGGATGCTCCGCAGCTTTTATACTCCCTGTATCCGTCCCTGTTTGTTGTGCGGTATGTCAGCACTTTATTGTTGGGACAGATATAACAGTCATAATACTCATCATATACATACTCATATTTCTTGAAAAATCCCTCCTTGGTCATTGGTCTTTTGTAAGGTAAGAGAGGTTTGATCCCGTCATCTATCAAAAGCTTTGCGATCGCCGGCGTTTTATAGCCTGCATCTGCAACCAGTGTTTCTATGCCGATGCCCTTTATCTTGTCATACAGTCCCTTAAATGTCCTGCTGTCATGCAGATTCCCGGGGTTGATCGTATAACCAAGGATCCAGCCGTTCTTATCACAGGCAGTTTCTATTGCGTAGGCAAATACATTCCTGTGTTCCCCTTTGCGGAACCATCCGCTTTCGGGATCCGTAGTACTGCTGTTTATTGTTTTGGTATCTTTGGGAAGGTCATCCGTGGATTCTCCGGGATCACCTCCAGCCGACGGTGTGCTGTCGTTATCATCATCGCCCTTATCATTCTTTTCTTTCAGAGGCTTCTTCCCATGGGCTTCCCTGTCTTCGTTGATCTCCTTTTTTAACAGTTCCTCATAAAACAGAGCTTCTTCGTGGGCAATACGCTTCTGCATCTTTTTGTTGTTGGCTCTTGCTTTTACATGAGTGGCATCCACAAAAACCTCGGCAGGATCAACAAGTTTAAACTTATAACATTCCATCAGGATGTGGGAAAATATCTGTTCAAAAAGGTCAGTATCCTTAAAGCGTCTGGTGTAGTTTTTCCCGAAGGTAGAAAAATGCGGCACCTTATCCATCATATCCAGACCGAGAAACCATCGGTAGGCAACATTTACCTCGATTTCTTTGCAGGTCTGCCGCATGCTCTTGATTCCATAGAGATACTGGATAAAAGGGATCTTGATCAGCATGACAGGATCCATGCTTGGGCGTCCGTTGTCGTGCGAGTATTTGTCAATTACAAGATCATAAATGAAGTTCCAGTCAATTGCCTTGTCTATGATCCTCAGAAGATGATCCTGAGGAACCATGTCATCCATACAAAGGAACTGGATCTGTTCTCTCTTTTTATCTGCATTCTGTGTCATCATAAGTAGAAATACCTGCCTTGATTTGATACTTCTATTATAACAGAAAAGCACTTTAAAAGCCGCAATAATAATGGATCTTCGACATTTATCATAGAAAAATCCCGCACAAAAGTGCGGGACTTTGTCTACAGGCTGTGGAGAGATATCTTGCAGGATATCTCTCCTTTGACAGAAAAGAAGTCTGTCTACAATGATTATTATAAATGAAATAAAAAGATAACGCAAGCCGCTTTCTCTACCAGCTCACAAACCCCTCCGCATCGATCTGCACGCCCTCGGAAATGCTGCGCAGATAGGCAAGCACCCGCTCCTTCTCCGCACCTTCCAAAAGGGTGGTGCGGCAGCCGCTCTGGAGACAGGGGACAAACTGATAACTCACGATCCCCGACGCGTCGATCACCACTTCCACCATGCCGGTGTCCAAGGTCTTTGAATTGAACCAGAAATTGCCCATGCTGTAAATTATGGGCACGCCCCGGATCGCGCCGAGGGGCTGCAGACAATGGGGATGATCGCCGATGATCAGATCCGCCCCCGCGCCGACCAGTTCCGGCGCCTGCTTTAACTGCGCCCAGTCAAGCTCCGCCACGTTCTCCGTCCCCCAATGGACGTAGACCACCACGAAGTCACTGTTGCGGTCCGCCTCCCGCACCGTCTCCATCAGCTTGTCGCCGTTCCAGCAGCGGAAAACGCCGGGAGAATCCGCCGTCGCCTCCTTGGTGTCGGGCGTATCCAGCCGCTCGATCTGGGTGGCCGACACAAAGGCGATCTTGAGATCACCGACAATATAATAGACAGGTTTTCTCGCCTCGTCGATGTTACGGCCCGCGCCCACATAGGGGATTTCCGCTTCCCGCAGGGTATCCAGCGTATCCGTCAAAGCATCCGGCCCGTAATCGTAAGCGTGGTTATTGGCCAAGGACACAATATCGACACCCATGTCAGTTAAATAAGCCACCGTCTCCGGACGCGCCCGGAAAGTAAACTGCTTCTCCTCAAGAGGGGTCCCGCGGTTAGAATAGGCAAACTCATTGTTTAACATCATCACATCCGCCGCCTGCATCCGCTCGATCACTTCGGGAGACACCCCCTTGGAGATATCGCCGTCCGCGCGCACCAGACCGGTGATCGCATAATGGTCATCAAAAAGAACGTCCCCCGCAAAAGTAAGAGTCGCCTGTCCGGCCACGGCCGGCTCCCTGACATAGATATTATTTTCCGCAAGGTAAGCCGGATCATCCAGTTCGCTCTGGTACTTGGAAGGCGGCTCCTCCTGTTCCGATACAGGTGCCGTTTCCGCACTTTCGGAAGGCTCCTGCGGCATCTGCGCCATCTGCGTCGTATCCGGCTCTTCCTGTCCGCCGTTGACTACATTAGTCGATTGTTCCCTGACCGGCTCCGTGATCCAGTGGTGCGCCGCGAGCGCAAAAACACCTATCGCCGCCACCATGGTCAAGGTGATCATAAAAGGAAGGAAGAAGCTTCGCATCCTGATTCTTTTTTTCTTTTTTCGTGATTTCTTTTTTGCCATATATAAAATCCTGTCCGCACTGCTCATTGCCATCGCGTATATTATACCATAACTTATCCTATCGCAAAATACATTCGCGCAAACAGAAAAATCCCCCGCCGTACAAGCGGGGGATCCCTCATCTATTGACCTGCCGTCGGATTCATAAAGACGGGCTTTTGTTTAATGGTAAACTTCACGGTCACGCCCGCGCCGTAAAGGTCCGTTCCCGTGACGGTGACGCTGCCCTTATTTTTCCCGGCCGCGATATTTGCCCCGTAACTTACGGTGTAGTCACCCGCCGCCGTTCCTTCTTTCTTCGTCAGTTTCGTCAGGCCGTAAGCGCCGCCCTGCGCGGTCGGCTTTGTCAGTGCCGCTTCATCCGTCACCTTATCCTTCTTTGCATTTCTGACCGCCTTTGCCTCGCCGCAGTAGACCGTGACGGCAGGCGTCCTCTGCGTCCCGTTGTAGGTGGTCTGTCCGCCCGTTTCGTCCACAAGGATATAGAGGGTATTCGCGGTGAACTTCGTCCGATAGACGGAAAGATCGACCGTGACCGGTTCTCCCGTTTTATAGCCGCTCCCAGCAAGCGCCGTGATTTCGGCATAAGGGCGTTTTGCGTAAACCGCCGCCCATGCCGCCGCGTCCGCTCCCTGCGCGCCGTCTCCCGCTTTCAGGGTCTCCAGAGCATCCAGCCACTCTTTCACCGCTTTCTGGGTGTTGTTATGATACGCCACCTTATAATCTTTTGCCGTGAGCGCCTTCTTGCCATCCTTCACAGTGATTTTCGGCTGGTATAGATAGTCTTCCCTCTGCTGCTTCGCGTTAAAGGCTGTGGCCGCCGCTGTCACGGTCAGTTTCGGGTTCGCCTTCATCTCTACATCGCTGATATGGAAGAAAACCTTCACACTTCCCTTATAATTTCCTTTTCCTTTGACGGTCATCGCCGGCTGCTTTTTCTTCGCCGCCTCATCCGCCTGCCTGACGGTGTTGTCCGCATAGCTTACAGTATAGTCCGTCCCTTCCTTCAGCACGGTCTTTTCCTCATTTTCCCCTATCAGGGTAAGGACGATATGGTCAGCGGGCTTCGCCCCCTCCCTGCTGTAGTCCACCGTGCCGTTTAGCTGATAGAAGGGATTGCCTTGGGCATCCGTCTGCTTCGTCAGACTGTAACCCGCACCGGCGTTCTCCCCGCCCGCCGCGGGAACCGCCCCAAACACCACCGGCTCCTTCGCGATATCCGCTTCCCCGATCTTAAAAGTCTTTTGAAAGCTGCCGCTGTAACCGGACTCCGGCCGCGCGGTAAAGATCATCGTCGCCGTCCCCTTCTTCACGTTATTCTTATAGCTGACGGTATAGTGCGTCCCGTAAACAAGCGGTTGGGCCGGCTTTGCGGGCGTTTTCCCTGTCGCCTTTACCGGTTTTGTGCTCAGGTACACCGTATCCTGCGTCACGGCCTTTCCCGTATATGACATCACAGTCCGGAAGGCGTCCGCCTGCGGATCGTTCGGCTTACCCGCATCATAGGCTTTCACATCGACCGTATTCGCGGCAAACTTCTCCCCCGTGATCTTAAAGGTCACGCTCTTTGTGCCGGCATAGTCTCCCATGCCCGTGATGGTCATGGTCGCCGTGCCCACGGCGCGGTTCGTGCCCGAGTAATCGACGGTGTAATCTTTCCCCCAGACCAGACTTTCCCCGCCGGCTTTTCCGTTCTTGGCGGCTTTCACAAGGAAGATATCGTCTGCATTCGCTTCCGTCTCACTGCTCCATATGCCCGGAGCCGTCACTTTATGATACTTCTTTGTCGCAGCATCATAGTATCCAGGCGTCAGCAGCACGTCTTCCCCCGTGTAAGCAAAGGTCTTCTGATTCCTGCCGAGGGTGATGGACGCGTTCTTCATCAGGTTCTGCTTTTCGGACACATGAATGGTGCGTCTGATCTCGCCCGCATAGTTCCCCGCTCCCTTTACGGTCAGCAGGAAGGCGCCGCAGCCGCCTTTCGGGATCATGGGCAGGACATACTTCTTCCCATTCAGCTGCCCTTCCTTCTTCCAGTCTGCGGAAAGGTATGTTTTCGTCCCGTCCGTCCCTGTCGTCCATGCGCTCTGCGCGCTTTCTACACTGAGGGACACGGTGAAATCCGTCCCAGCCTTCATTGCCTTCTTATATTTCAGGGAACCGAAAACATTCTGCTCCTTATTTTTGTTCACTGTAAGCTGATCCGTGTACTTCAAGGTCACGCCCGCCGCAGGCGCGCCGTCGCCGATCGCCGCCGGACGGATGCAGAAGTTCTTGCAGACGGTCTGCGTGTAGTTGCCCTTCCCGATCACGGCGACATAGGGCGCGGTCTTATCAAAGCCCGGCTTTGCGCCGTCCGCTCCCGCTTCTCCCCTGCCCGGCAGGAGATCTTTGAACGTTTCCTGATCCTTCTTTCCGAGGTTGACGGCCTCCGCCACCGCTCCGGACGCGCCGTTTCCGCCCGCGTTCATGTTATTAAAATACTTTACGGTATAGTCCTTATTTGGCTTTAAGAGGGTCTCCCCGTCGCTGTCATAGACGACGACCGCGGGTTTCTGTGCGCTGCCCGTAAAAGTAAGGTCTTCGATGTCCTGTATTATGTACGTCTTTGGTTTCTCTTCCGGGGGATCGTACCGCCAGCAGGCATAGAGGGTCATGTCGCCGTCCACCGTGTCCGCGGCAAAGTTCCACTCCTTTCCTTTGACAAAGTCCTGATCCCGATACCACCCGATAAAGAGGTAGGTCTTCCCGTCTTCGGTAGCGCTCTGCGGATTCTGCACCGCCTCCGCAAGTTCGATAAGGCTCCCCGCCTCCACCTCCACCCAAGCAGGCGTTCTCGCGCCGTGTCCCATCCAGTCGAGGGTCACCCTGTACGTGACCGTCTCCTCGAAGAGGATAATCTTTACGGTCAGCTGCGCATCCTCATAGTTTGCAAAGGAGGCCATGACCTGAAAGGTCGCAAAATCCCCTCTCGTGCCCGCGTTGGTGGCGTAGGTGAGAACGCCGTGTTCATTGATATTCTCCGTAACCGGCGGCGTTTTAAAGACCGCCCCGGCAACAGTGTCATCCTCCACAACGCTCCCTTCCACGACGCGAAAGCCCGTCGGCTCTTCCCCGCCTGCAAAGGGCTGCGAAAGATCCACGGTCCTGTCTGTCTTTTCTGCTCTGATATCCGTCACGGACACTTCCAGCATCTTTTCTGCGGGCGCGGCCGCCTTTGCGATGGAAAAGGTCTGCGTAACCGTCCCGATGTAACCGCCTTTTCCGGTGATGGTGACCGCCGGGGCATCCGCGGGTACGGGCGCGCCGTCGGCAAACACGCAGGCGTTGACATTATTTGTGTAAGACACCGTATAGTCCGTATCCTTTATCAGCGTTTTTTCCGTCTCCGTTCCCCCGCTCACCGTGACCTTCACCACAGGCTCCGGCGTGAGGGGACTGCCCGTGTAAACATAGGAGAAGCCCTCTGCATCCGGCAGGGTGACGGTGGTGTTTGCCTCCGTCATCTGAAACGTCACGAGCGTCACCGTCAGGGTGATCTCAGCCGTGAGTGTATCCTCCTCAGTCCCGCCCGCAGGGGTGTAGCTGACGATGAGGGTCTTTTCGCCGGGCGTGGTCATATCAATCTGCGCCGCGTTGGTGGTGTAACCGTCCCCGCCGTCCGCAGCGGGTTTCAGTTTTCTGACCCTTCCGTCAGTTCCGTAATAAGTCACAGTCAGGTCGTTCAGTGAGAGCGTCTCCCCGCAGTCGTAGGCGGTCTTCCTCTTGGAAGCTTGCAGACGCGCCTCAGGCTTGCTGCCCTTTTGTAAGAAAAGGCTGTAGGAAAGGTCTTTTGGCAGCGCCGTATGCGTACTGTTGTCCGCCGCGTACCAGGTACCGTCCGGAAGGGCGCAGTCTACGTTGACATTGCAGGGAGTGCAGATGGTGGTCAGGGCGGAGCAGTTCTTAAACATATTACTCATATTTGTCACTTGCGACGTATCAAACCCGCTCAGGTCCAGACTCGTCAGGACGCTGCACCCAAAAAACATACTGTCCATGTATCTCACCTGCGACGTGTCAAACC
>DKUU01000024.1 GCA_002490835.1 Lachnospiraceae bacterium UBA7196
GAAATTTGCGTATTTTCCCGTCTTGTTCTTCGTCTTTGCCTTAGTCATAGTAGTATACTCCCTTCGAGATAATGAACGAACTGACTCCTACGATGGCCATGACGAGCACGAAATATGCCCAGGACATAGCGGACGCAAGCCCATAATTCAGGTTTACGTTCATCAGATTAGTGATCTTTTCAATGATCTTATTGTCCGATCTCATACAGAAATCCACCACCGTATAGATCCAATTTACCAAAAACAGGGAACTTACCATCGGGAATGTAATCTTCCAAAGACTCTCCCACTTGGTACAACCCTCGATATCCGCCGCCTCATACATACTGGTGGAAATCGTCTGCAGACCAGAGAGAAAAATGATAATCTGGATACCCGACGAAATTGCCACATTGTAGATGTTATCCATGACCTCAAACAACTTCTCGAATGCCCGCACACCGACGCCCGCCGTCCGCAGAATCTCCTGAATCGCATCGGTGATACCTGTAGTACCCCCGGCATTTACCTCCACGGTCTGTGCTACAGCCGCCATCAAGGCATTCTCCGAATCCAGTTTCAGCATCACGCCGGAAGCAAGGATCACGGGCAGAAAGAACACGGAACGCACAAGCGCCCTGCCCTTGAATTTTCCATTGAGAACCAGCGCCACAAAGAAACTGAATACCATGATGGCCAGAGAATTAACCGCCATTCTGGAAAGCTCTTCTGTCAAAAGCCTCACATATTCGGCATCCACACGGAAGGCATAATTGTAATTAAATATCCCCCTCCACACGGGATTAAAGGTGCCGGCTCCCAGCTGGACATCGCAAAAACTCATATACAGAGACTGCACCAGCGGTTTCACCATGAAGACCAGAAAACCCAGTATGAACGGCGATACAAACAGATACCCTGCGATGGCTTTCCGTTTCTGAAGACCTGCTAACTTATTTTTCTGACTTTTCATAACCATTATCCTTTCTGATAATTTATTCTGACAAAGTCCTTCGGGAAGCGCCGTCGCGCACCCGCAAGAGGATACTATCTGACTACCTTATAATCCCTTGCCGGAATCTCCACGCCATCCGGAGTCACCGCATCGGTATAGCTATAATTTACATAGACCTTTGTGCCGTCCTCATAAACGGTACAGGACAAGTTCTCCGCAAGCTTTTCGTGATCTGTCATTTGCTGATTAAACACATGACCCAGCTCACTGTTATATCTGTTATACGTCTCCATCATTCTGTCATGAACCGCATCGAAATCAGAAGCGTAATACTCGGTATAGAGTGTTTTTTGCAGGGCGAAGGCCGTCTCGCGCATCAGGGAGAAGGAAAGTCCCGCCCCGTACTCCGCAGATTCCAATAACTGCTGCTGTTCGTTCCCGCATACATTCAGGGGGGAACCCGTGTAATTCACAAACCCATGAACCGCCAGCTGATAAAAAGGAATCTCCGCATCCAAAATGGTGTATCCGCTGCCCGCCAGATCCATTTCGGTCACCATATCCGCATAGGGAACGGCGTAATCGTTACCCATATTAATCAAATTTTTCTGACCGCCCTCTCCGATCCGCTTCAGGCTTTCCGCCTGAGATTCCATGGCGCTTTGTCTGCTCACCATATCCTTTATATAATAATCGGAGGACAAATCCTTACCCGTATCCCGGAAAGCTACATTTGCACCGTACTTCGACGCTGCCGCCGCCAATATCTCGGTATTCTTTTGAATAAGATCCGGATGCAGCAGATAATAGCTGTCCGTGTGTTCTCTTGCGTTATAGGTCACCGGATTGTAAATGAACAGTTCCGCTCTCTCCTTGGAGATAAAGCGCGCAGCATCCGTAAAGGAGAAGAAACCGTCAAGCAGATCGCTGTCATATTCGTAATGCGTCACACCCTCAAGGTAAAGATCCACGCCCAATTCCTTTGCCGTACTGCCTAAGGATTCTAAATCCTTTTTGCTTCCGAGCGTGCTTATGGTCTTTGCCTTTCTTAATATCTTCTGGTTCACGCCGCCATTGCACCATCCCGTCAGCTTCGCGGAAATGTTGCTCATTCCCTCTTCCGAAAGCTGCCTGAGCATATCTTCCGCCTCACTGTATTTGGTCAGCCGCAAAGGACGGGAAACCGGCACACCCAAGACCTGCCTTACCTTATCCACTGCACCCACGATCTCCAGCGCAACCGGCGTCGTGGTATCGTCATTTTGTTTAAAATAACCATTGTATTTATTCTGTAAATAACCCTGATAGGTCTTTGCCATATCCACGTAATCGTTGCTGTTTACGAAGCAATAACGCTGGGTCAGCGTCTCATGGGGCAATGTCTCCAGAAACTTATAGGTATTTTGGCTGCCAATGTCACCCACCTCAAAGAGTTCTCTGGGGCTGATGCTGTAAACCGCGTTCACATAGTTATAGCTGCCGTCGTGTCCGGCAATGTCCGCCTGTACGGAAGCATAAGGCACGCCCTCCTCCAGAATACAGATAAAGGAATCGTCGCCGTTTGCAATACCGAACGCATTGAAGTATGCCCTTGTATCATGTACCACGGCATCTCTCGATAATGCCATATCCCAGCCGTACATATTTGCATAATAAGCTGCCTGAGACTGTTTGTTGTTATTAAAATTGATCAACGCGCCGCCGCCCTCAGGCACCAGCATATACCCTTCGTCCTCAGGGCCGCCCGCTCCGAAATAAGGAAGCATCACCATCGTATAAATGGGTGCGCTCTTTTTATATTCCATATCATCCAAGGGCATTTCCACTACCAGATCGCCGCCGTCCAGACGATAGGTCATACTTACGTTGAACACCAGTTTGTCACTGGTCTTTAATTTATTGTTCAGCGCCTTATCCGCTTCCAGATCTTCCGCCGTGTATCCCGCGTCTGCAAAAATCTGCTCCAGCTTAATGGTCGACGCACCCGAAACCGTCGTCTCTCTCAGCACATAAATCGGCTCTGTCTCCAGAATCGGATAATTTGCCACCAGTTCTTCTTTATTATCATCCTTGCCCAAATCATTGATATCGTACTTTTTGTAATAGCGGCGAATGAAGCTGGCATCTTTCTTGCCGGCTATATCGAACCACTCCTTCATCTTTGCCTCGGTAGTGACAGGCGGAATCGTATACTCCCTTTCCGCCTCACCGATGGAATAATTAATCTTGATATAATCGCTGCCCTGTTCGATTTCATAGAGCTTATTATCGATGCCGTAGCTGAAATTATCAAAGGTGGTCTGCAATCCCGTTGCCTGACTGAATGTCAAAAGCAGGGTGGACTGGAGCCTTCCCTTATAGGATGCGACAGCCAGCGGATCATTGGCTGCCTCAGGCGGATTGGAATACCAGATCTTGCCCGTGTCCTTCACCTCCAGCGTAAACTGTGTGGTAAGCGGATCCATGGTCATCTTCAGCTTGTCATTCTCTACCACGATCGGGTCTTCCGTCCCGCTGTAGCTGTTTAATTCCACCACAGGCTCCTGCTCCGTGGCGCTCTGGAAATAAAAGATGACCACGATCGCCGCCGCAATAACAGCCGTTATGATAACAGGCGCCGCCAAACTTTTTAACTGTCTGACCACTGCCTCCTTAAATTCCCGTTGTCTCACTGATTTTTCTTTCTTCATGACCATTCCCATCCTTTTCGTCCCGGCAAATAGTTATTTTTATTTTGCTGCACCGTCATAATCGGAACATGACCTCTTTCGCCAGAGAGATAAAATACGCCACGCCCTGCGCGATCATACCGAAGAATAACAGCAGGATAAATACGATCACCATCATGGCAAACAGACTCGCCACCATAAACAGCATGTTCTTACCTGCGCCAAATTCGTGAATCTGTCCCATAGCCGCAATCATCAAAAGCGCCGCCCATAACAGCGAAAGCGCGCTGATCACCATATAAAACTCCTGCTCATCCACGGTGACAAAATTACTGAAAACCATAAGCGGGAACTGCACCAGCGGATACGGCGTCAAGGCGTAACAGCTTGCCATATATACCTGCCCCAGCCGCCCTTTGCCGTCAAACAAAGTCGTAAGCCCCCAGTTGCCGATCACAAACATTGCGAGCGGAAACGCGACGCTGGCGACGTACAGGAAGATATTGATCCCCTCCCAATAAACCGTCAGGAAGATAAAACTGGTATAACGCAGCTTCATGACCCTGATGAGCAGCGTCAAAAACAGAATCGTATTGGCCGCCGCATAAGTTCCCCTTCTCTCATGGGTCAGATCCCAGAAGCCATCCAAAGGATGCGTCGTGCAATACAGCGCAAATTTCAGACTCCTTATATATTCCTGATAGGTTTCTTTCTTTTTTAAAGCAGCAATCATAACGACCTCCCCGTCATCCGGTTTTCAAAGATATCCGCAGTATCGATTTCGTACTTGACTCTCCTGATCTTGCCGATGCCCATTGGGATCAGAAATATCGCCAGAATCACTATGACAAGTATGACTATATGATCTTCCACCCACACTTTTCGGTACTGTTTATACGCCTTGGAATAGTTTTCTCTGTCGTACTTTAATTCAAAATACTCCATTGCATCCTTATACTGCTTTTGGCGAAGCAGGGAACGTCCGATGCCAATATATGCCAGATCATAATTGCCGTCCATCTCCATGACCTTGTTCCAACTCTCGCCGGAAACCACATAATTTCCCTCGTCAAACTCCTCGATGGCGCTGTAGACCAGCTCGCCGAACTCCGTAGGGGTAAACAGCGTGATGCTGCAATCCAGCGCATCCAGCACAAACAGATCGTGACCCATATGCTCAATGGCTGCCGGCTGTCTGAAATAGCCGTCCATATTGCCGTTGCCGCCGAAACAGAACACGGTCTTACCCTGATCGTCATAGCCGAAGAGACGACCGCGGTTTTTATCCAGACATACATAGATGTCATTTTCAAAAACAGTTACATCCGTAAAATAGGAAGGGCCTTCGTAACCGCCGCCTTCGCCCCAATACAGGTCGCCGTAAACGGGATACTCGCCGTTTTCCACCAGAATATCATTACCCATGAGGTTGAGCTTACGGATGGCGTCCGCTGCACCGGTATCCAGCGCATCTTCATCCTGACCGCCGGCACAGGCGTAAATGAAGCCTTCATGATCGATATAAATATTGTCATACGCGGTAGGGACAAAGGACGTCATACGCTGCCTCTGCTCCTGCGTCGCTAATTTCTTCCAGACAAAATCAATAAAGTCAAAGGTAACCGGGGTCGCGCCCACGAAGCCCGAAAACGTCCCGTCCGCTTCATATTTACAAAGACCCTGATTGATGCTCGTCGCGATACAGTACACGCGCCCCGCCGTATCAATGACGATCTTGGAGGGCTGGAAAATACTGTCGGCGCTGACATTGGAATCCACCGGCAGATTAAACTGCATAAGGTAATTCAGATCGCTGTCAACCTTTACGATTCTGGCGTTGCCATTATCACTGATGAAGATATCGCCTTCCTCCGATACGGCAATGTCGGTGGGTCCGGCTAAAGCCGTGACATCCGTATCGCCCTTTATGCTGTCAAAAATACGCGCCACCGTAAACGTTTCCGTACCGGTGCGCTCCAGCTGCACGATGCGGTTATTGCCGGTATCGCATATGTAGAGCATATTGCCCTTCACGAACAGGCCCTGCGGATTCTTAAAGTTCACGTCCATACCAAAAGATGACGCCGTATAGACATTCGTTACCGTATAAGCGTCCGGCGAATCCTGTACATCGCCCCAATAATCGTAATTATAGGTATAACTTCTCTCCGCCGCCATAACACCCATTGAGGACGTTGCAAATATCACTGCCCCAAACGCAAAAGCGCCGATTGATTTGATTATCTTCTTCATACGCCACCTCATTTACTGTTAATCTTTCAAGCCGGAGCTTGCCATTGTCTCTAAGATCTGGCTCTCAGAGAAGATAAAGATTGCAATGGGAACGATCATCAACACGACCAGAACCGCCGCGCCCTGTCCCGTTCTTGCGATACCGCCGCTCTGAATCTGCTGCATAGCATACACGAGCGTTTTCTTTTGCTCGGAATAGATAAAGGTAGCGGCCTTATTGTTCCACAACCCCTGCACGGAGAAGATGATGAGCGTCATCCATGCAGGCTTTACATTCGGCATGACGATGCCTGAAAACACACGCCACTCGCTGGCACCGTCAATCTTCGCAGCCTCAATCAGCGACGTCGGCAGGCCTTCCATAAACTGCTTCATCAAGAACAAGCCCATCGGCGATGCAAATGCCGGAATGATGATAGACCAATAGGTATCGATCCAGCCCAGCTTATTTAAAATCAGGTAGTTCGGTATCTGCGTCACATAGCCGGTAAACATCATTGCCACGGTAACCAGCTTAAAGAACGTCTGGTTGCCCGGAAAATCATATTTCGCCAGCACAAAGGCTCCCATGGATGCCACGATCAGATGTCCGAAGGTACCGACAAACGTGATAAATACCGTGTTGAACAGATATCTCGAAAAGGTGACCCATGATTTTCCCATCGTCACAAATAAATCGGAGAAGTTATCAAACGTCGGGTTCTGCGCCAAAATCTTCGGCGGGAACTTAAACAATTCATCCAAAGGCTTTAATGCACTGCTCACCGCATAAATCAGCGGGAATGCCATGACCACCGCCACCAGCAGTAAAAACAGATACAGGAAAAGATCGCCTATGATAGAGCGGTTGGGTTTCCTTCTCTTGATCAGCTTTTTGCGGTAAACCGGTTCCATATTCTCTTGCTTCTTCTTGCTCTTTTTGCTCATATCAGGTTCCCACCCTCCTCAACAGACTTTGAATTGCTTTGTTGCAAAGTATCATCATCAGGAACAGGATGGTCGCAATGGCACATGCGTAACCCATCTCAAACCTAGTGAAGCCGTAGTCAAACAGATGCGTTACTATCGTACGCGCCGCATAATCCGTACTGGGATATCCGCACAGCGCCATGGTAACGTCACAGACACCGAATGCCTGCGTGATCGACATGACCGCGCCGAACATCAGCATGGGGCGCATATTGGGAAGGGTTATGTACCACAACTCCTGCCAGCGGTTCTTCACACCGTCCATGTATCCCGCCTCAAACTGCGATCTGTCCACACCCTGCAGGCCTGCCACAAAGGAGAGGAAGCCCGTGCCCAGACTCATCCATAAAATAACGAGCATACAGATCGGCAGCATATAGTCCGGATTAATAAACCACAGCACCGGCGTATCAATAATACCGATATTCATCAAAAAAGCGTTTACATATCCGTAAGCGTCTCCTCTAAAGAACACGGAGAAGATTACGTAACAGTTACCCGCGATCGACGGTGCATAGAACACGACCACCGCCACGCTTCGCACCCATCTGGGCAGCTCGTTGATCAGCCACGCAAACAGGAAAGACATGATATACCCCAGAGGCCCTGTGATGATGGCTATCATCAGGGTATTCTTTAAACCGATGAGGAAGATATCATCGTCCAGAATCAGACTGATATAATTCTGCAGTCCGATAAACCGCGGTTTTTCCAAGATATTGTAATAGGTAAACCCATAAAAGATGGAGATTACCACGGGCGCCACAAAGAACAGTGTAAACAGCAGCGCATAGGGCAGTAAAAACAGATAACACATCTTACTTCGCTTTGCCTTTTTCCACGCGACCTCCATATTGTGTCTGCGCAGAACAAAATACCGTCTGATATACTTTCCCATCACTGCACCCCCTGCTCCTCGTCTATCGGCAAGCCGAACTCAATCCGCTTCTTCTTGATCTCATCATTTATCGTAACGGCATAGTCTATGATGGTTTCTCGCGAGTCGGTCTTTTCGTTGATGACCTTTCTGATGGCATTGGTGATGTGGCGTCCCGTAAAGTAACCGCCGGGCACCTCCCTGATGCCTACCGTCTCCTCCCACTGGGCATCCAGCACCTTAATGTCGTCATTGCTCCACGAAAGCTGGACAAACGCGTCCTTATTCGCCGTAGCATAACGTGCAGAAGATCCGAGCAGCGCCTCGATCTCCCGTCCGAAACGCACCTGCGTATCGGGCTGTGCCCACCACTTCATAAACTCCCATGATTTATTCCGCAGGTCCTCATCCTCGGTAGCAACCATCATCGTCGCATTGCCGGTGATAAAGTCGGAACGGTCTATGTAGGTACTGCCGTCCGCCGCAGTATACTCCGTACCGGGGATGAGCGTGAAATCCCAAAGTCCCCTGATCTCAGGCGCAGATACCATCAAGGTATTGTAGGTCGAATACGCCGCAACGCCGATAGGCATCTCGCCGGAACGGAAACGGCTCACAAAGTCATATATAGTAGGTAAGCCATAATCGTTAAAGTATCTGATGTAATCTTTGAACGCCTTTACGCCGGCCTCATCATCAACCACAGTCTTTGTGCCTTCTTTGTTATACATATCTCCGCCGTATTGGTAGAGAAGCGTGAAGTACAAAGAAAGATCCGGCACATTGGAGGCCACTGCCGTGGACGCCGTCGCGGTGGTACTGGAACCTGCCGCTGTCGGGATACCCACGGAAAGATTGTTACCCTGTATCGTAGGCATCATTTCGATCAGTTCCTGCCATGTCTGGGGCGGCTCCAGCCCTAATTCCTCCATAACGTCCGTCCTGTAGAACATGACGTTAAAGGTCTGTGTTTCGGGTATCGCATAAATATGTCCGTCAAGAGCGTACTGCTCATAAGAACTCTTCGTATAGTGTGAGAAAGTTTCTTCCCAACCGTCAAACTGCGTCAGATCCTCCGCCGCATTTCGAAGCGCGTAGTTCACGGGCTGATCGGCTCCCACGGAAAGCACCACGTTCGGTCCCCTTCCCGCCATGACCGCATTCATCAGCGCACTGGGGTCGACGATCTCCACATTTACCTTGATGCCGCTGTTGGGCGTAAAGCTGTCGTCGATCATGGACTTTAAGATCGTACCCTGATCGCGTCCGGTCAGGACCCATACCTTGACGATATCTTCTTCTTTGCCCTCTTCATAGACATCACCCACTGCGTTATAATTCACCACAAAGGATGCTGCGAACGATTTCGCCTCATGCCACAGCTTCGCAAACGCATTCGCTTTTTTCTTTTCCGGCGTTACATTCACACCGCTCACCACCAGATAATCCACATCCAGCTTCGTCTCGCTCAGATTTAAGGACGAGGTACCAAGGGCGGTGATGTTATCCTTGAACGTTACAAATTCCAAGCTGATCTTCTGCGGCTTCTTGCAGAAACGCTCCAGCTGCTGCGCGACCGTCTGCGCCGACGCGATACCGTCAGCCTTCTGCCCGCTGTATGCCACCATATCGTCCACCAGCTTATAAAGCCGCTTGGACTCAAGATCCATTGCCTCCATGATCTCCGGATAGCTTCTCTCGATATAATAATCCCTGTACTTATCGGGATTAGCGCCTATGTACACTAAGATCTTACGATAAATCTGATTGAGCCTGAAGGTAGAATCCTCCAGCTCCTCAAGGATGCTGCCCACACCGCCGAGCGTAGCTTCCAGCCGGATCGTATGAACACCCTTGGTCAGATAGAAGTTGTACGGCGTGCCCTCAGCATCCGCCAAATCCAGATAATCCCAGTCGTTGCTGTATTCAAAGGAAATCGCCTGCATCTCGTCAAAAGGAATCTCGCCGTCTATGTACACGCTTCTGCTGGACACGGCGCCGCGGGAATAATTCTGACGGCCCTTAACCATGATATTGTAATATCCGTCCTCAGGCACTTCAAAATCCCATTCGATCCACTGGCCGGAACTCCTCCAAGCCTCACCGCCCACGTAGTTTAACAGGGTCTTGGTAACGCTGTTGGGCTGGGTCGTCGGGGACGATCTGTCATATTTTGCATAAAGGGAAGATTCGGAACGATAAGTGGAATCCTCGCCCTCAATAAGAGCCATATAATTTCTGGCCGCATCGGATGACGCATCAGCCGGCTGCCCTGCCAAATACTCCTCATAGGTGGCAATCTCCTGAACAGGAACGATGTTAAGGCTGCGAAGAACCATAGGCTCGTTCGCTGCTCCGAGTCCGATGGTATTTTCGCCTTCTTCCAGATAAAATACATAGGGATCCGTAATGTATCCCATGTCGTCCTTAAAGTATGACTTCTGCCAGTCGTAGACTTCGACCTGACTAGGTCTGATCTCATTGCCCTGATTATCCACCGTGGGCTCACCGGCATCTGTCCAGATCCTGCTGAAGGAAATGTTTCTCGCATCGCCAAAAGGAATCTCGCCGTTCACATACACGATACGCTCCGCCGCCACGCCTCTGGATTCGGGAATCAGATACTCCATGCAGATATTGTAAAAACCAGTCTCCGGCACATTGACTTTCCAAGTGACCTTGGAATCCGTGTCCGTAAACAGAGCCTTTTCTTCTCCTTCATAATCACTGTACACTTCCACGCCGCCCTCGGCCTCATAGTCGTACAGATTCACTTCCGCGCTCTGTGCGGGATGAGCCGCGCCCGCATGGTCATTCAGGTACCCCGTATAGGTGTCCTCTCTCTCCATTCCTTTCACGTCGGCAGTAAGATCTGCGCCCGCATATTTATCATGGAAATCTTCCACCCCGCGCATCATGATCAAAGCGACGACCAATGCTGCCACCACTACTGCGACTGCTGCGATTGCTATCCGTTTGTTCCTGACAGAGCTTCCCATACCTTCCTCCATAAAAAAAGCCATAAAATTAATACACTAATAAATCTATTAGTCTACACCTAAATTTTAATAGATAACAGGTAATAATCATACCTCTCAAATTGTACATAAACCCGTTAAAATTATACTTTTAAAAAATGTAGTAGAAAGGATGACATCCCTGATCAGTCGAATTTGATTGGACAAGCAAAATAGAATCTGATAATATTTGGCATATAAGGGAAAAATGGAATGTCACGGAAATATCAATCAGAAAACAGATAAAAATAAGGAAAACGAACTATGAAGGTACTGTTTCTTGACAGGGAACCTCTTGTCCGGAAAGAATTACAAAAAATAATCCCATGGGGACAATACGGCTTTACCGAATATTTGGAAGCCGACTGCCTCACCGATGCCCTTGCCTTGATCCGCGCGGAAAACCCCGATCTGATCGTAACGGATCTTTTCCTGAAGGACCTGTCCGGCACTGCGCTCATACGGGAGCTCCGAAAAAGCGATTACGGCGCCAAAATCATCATCCTGAGCGAAGATTCCCAATTTGAAGACGCTAAATTCGCCTTAAACTCCGGCGTAACCGCTTATCTGGGCAAACCCGCAGATCCGGAAGATCTGTCATGGGCCGTCATGCGGGTCATCGAAGAGATTCAGAATGCAAAACTCATATCCATTTACTATGAGCAGTCCGCCATGCTGTCCAAAAACAATCTGCTGTCCAATATCCTGATCGGCAACATGACCTATGTAAAGGAGATGGAGTCCATCTTTCATATCGAGCTGGACGCAGACTACTACCGTCTGATCGCCTTTACCCTGCCCGCAAGCTCTGAGACCGCCAATATTTGGGATGAGGCGCTTTTGCATCTCAAAAGCTGCCTGTCCGTCACTTTTTCCGAATCCATGCTGGTACTGATCGCCTTAAGCCCGAATCAGGAACAATTTATATTAAGGCAGCTCAAAAACTGTCAGGAGAACTATCCCCCCTACGACGTGCTGCTTGGCATCGTCAGCCCGCAGGCCAGCTCCCACACCGAACTGAGCGCCCTCTATTCGGAGCTGCGCCGTATTGACCAGAATCTCTACTATTATAAAGAAAAACAGAGCAATCTGCTCTACGCGGACGCCCTCTCGCAGCGGCTTGACAAAATACAGCAGACTGACCTTGACCTGATCAGCTTTACCGAGACCATGATCCAACACATCCTGCTCCTTCAGGGTTCCGAACTGGAAGAAGCTCTATTGTCGCTGCATGATTTTTTATGCCTGCGCAGGCCGCACCGTGACAGCACACAGTTCATCCTTATGAACTGCTATGCACAGATCGTCTCCGTACTGACGGAATACTATCCGCCGTTAGAATTTGAACTGTCCGGCAGCAAGGAGCTTATGACCCACTTGTCCTATGACCGCTACTTATGCGACAGTATCTCCTACCTGAATGACCAGTTTCAAAAGGCGATCACTTTTATCCGTAACGAATCCCGCAAAAATCCCTGCCAGCGGATCTGCCAGTATATCGACCGAAATTATTCGTCCCCGCTGAAACTGAATGCCATCGCAGGTCTTCTGGGCTATAACAGCGCCTATCTGGGTAAACTGTTTGCCCGCGAGATGGGCGAAAGCTTCCATACCTATCTGGACAAAGTCCGGATTCAGAAGGCTGCGGAATATTTGAAAAAGGGGGTTCCTGTGATCTCGACCAGCGAGTATTCCGGCTTTACCAATCCGGATTACTTTACAAAGAAATTCAAGAAATACATGGGCGTACTGCCCTCCGTCTATCGGACGCAGTATCTGAAAAAATCCCTTGTAGATTTTACCCCCCCCCCTAACAAAATGGGGGGTTAAGGGTTTGCTCCGTAAACTTTATTCCTTTATGATGGCCAAATACCGGTCCAGCCTTGTCTTCACATATCCCGCAAACAATTTCTCCATCGCTCCTAAATCATGCTTTGCATGATAGGCATCAAATGCCTCATAGTACGCGATCCGATCCGTAAATTTGATATCGATTGGCGGATAGCCCAACTTCATTAATTCCAGATTAACAAGCAGCCTTCCCGTACGGCCATTCCCGTCGATAAAAGGATGGATCCCTTCAAATTCAATATGAAAGCGTGCCAGCCGGGGGATGATATGCTCCGTGCTGTTTCGATAAGCCTCCAACAACTGCTCCATCTTGGGTTTGATTAAATAGGGCTGCACCAGCTCATGCTTTGCCCCCATGATTCTTACCGGAATCTTTCTGTAAATGCCCCTGTCGTCCTTTTTATCCGCCAATACCAGATAATGAATCTGCTGAATCACACGCTCTGACAACGGTTCCTGTTCTTTCACCAGCTCCCGCACAAAATCAAAGGCTTCCTTGTGTCCGACCGCTTCCATATGGTCTTTTAACGGCTTTTTATCGACCGTCAGACCGCGCAGCACCAAATCTGTCTCCTGCAGGGATAGCGTATTTCCCTCAATGGCGTTGGAATTATAGGTGTATTCCACCACAAACTCCTCTGTCAGCCTCTCCAGTTCCCCCTCTGTTAAAGGTCTTCTGGAATCCAATTCCGCTTTCTTCCTGTCAATGCTCTCAAGCAGATTTTCAGCCGATTTATATCTGCCGTCTTCCGGCTTTCCCGCATCTGACGGAATCATCCAGCTTCGTCCCTTACGGATAACATCCGGAATTTTTCCCTCAGAACAGAGGATGCGCACCCTTCGATCAGAAATGTCCCATTTTTCTGCCGCCTGCTTTGTTGTTAAATACATAGTGTATCACCTCAAGCAGTAGTATACCTCATTATCGGAATAATAGCAAGGTTATCGGAATAATATTTTCATTTATCGGAACAATAGAATGCCCTGCCGAAGCAGGGCACATAACGTTATATATCAATAAAAACTCTCTAAATAATACTTTCACATTCTCCATATATAATTTTCTTCCATTTTCCACAAACCTATTTTTCCATTACATTTAAGCACTACCATTTCAATATTCTGAGACTGAGAATATTCTCCCTTTTCCCCTGTTCCCTCAGCTCTTACCTCGAGTGTTAGCTCAACCTCAAAAAGATAGCCTGATTTTACTTTGACATTTTCTTCTTCCCCTGCAAATGTAGTGATATCATCCTGATATTCTTTCAGCTCCTCACCGTCCAATTTTTCTTTACTAATAACTTTATATTTACACGTAAAGTTATAATCTTCTCCACCGCCCATTTCCCTTACCAACAGGTGCTCAAAATCGTCACACCGTTCTTCTATCGTCTCCGCCATAAACGAAGGATAATTATTCATCAACTTATTTCCTTTTCCCTTTCCATTAACACTGTCATTCACAAATTTTACATAATCTTTGATTGCCGCTTCATATTTTCCACTGCCCGTCAACTTCGCTATTCCAAAAACAACCAACACGACTGCCGCGGCAATACCCGCTCTGACAACCCATTTTTTGATCACATCCCCAGTCACACCCAGCCTTTTTTGCGGTTCCTGATGAAATCTCATACTTCCAAGTTCTGTATATCCCATTGACTTATCGCTCATTTTTTATCCTTTCTACTCTATCTCCCGATTCAAAACAATGCTTACTCCAAAGAAATCCAACGACATCAGGTCTTTGTCGAGGTCATAATTCGCATTATAAGAAGCCGTTACTGTATTACCAATAATCGGAATTTCTATTTCATACGCCAGCCGCATCCTGCCCTCGCTAAGGACTTCGTAAGAGATTTTTCCCACTGTTACCGACATATCATAAAAACTAATATAAATCAGTCCGCTTTCCGAAAAAGTTACGGTACACGCTCCCAAAGAATTGCCAATCAGGAGTTCAACCGCTTCTCCTTTTATTCCGCCGCCCACAGCTTCTCCCATAATATATCCAAGGTCTGACAGATCTTCGCTGCTCCACTCCCCGACAACTGAATATTCTTTTTCCTCTTTGCCGCGTTTTACCGCCTTCTCCTCCCCGTCTTTTCCAAGCAGCAGGAAAAGGCTGCCTGCCAAAATAAGTACGAACACCCCACAGATTACCAGCGGTAGTATCTTTTTATCCGCATCTTTCAAGCCGCTTAGCATAGATTTTATCTTCGGCCCCGTCTTTTCTTTTTCCGTAAGGAAAGAAGGTGCCAATCCGCCTATCCCCCCGCCGTATCCCGGGCTTGCCTCATTTTTCCGTATCTGTCCTCCGCAGTATGGACAAAAGGCCGCACTATCCTTTACGCTCTTACCACATTTTTTACAAAACATCTTACAGTCCCTCCTGATCTACGACTTTACTTCCACACTTTTCGCAAAACAGGCTTCCCGCTTCCATTTGGGCGCCGCAGGCGGAACATATACGCGCGCCGGCTTCTGCCGGCCCACTTACGCCTTCTTTTTTCTCATCAGCCCTTTGTCCGCAAATATTACAAAAAATGCTGCCATACGGTATTACCGTCCCGCAATTGGCACACATCATCTTTCCTTCCAGTCTTAATTTATTCATATAGAAACTCTTTCTATTTTCATCCAATTTCGTGATCAGATCGATCTGCTCATAAAAATCCGGCTCTATCTCTCTATTCTCCTTGTATTTCTCATAATACATCTGCCCTAACTGGAATATCTTCTCCTGAATATCCGCTTCCACTCTGGCAATATTCTCAATAATCTGCTTCATTTCCGCACTCTGCGGATTTCTTCTTAAAATCTCCATTTCCATTCCTCCCTTGTAAAAAAACTTATCCAATGTATTTTTAGTCATCTTTAGGGTAATTATAATTTTCCTCTATGTTAATGTCAAGAAAAAAATACCCATCTTTAAGGTATACCGGAGGATTCTTTTTATGAAAATTTATCATTATGAAGGCAAAGCAAATATCATCGGCCCAAATATCAAAAAAATCCGCATCAGTCTCCACCTCTCTCAGGAAACCCTTGCCACCAAAATGCAGCTCAAAAATATAGAGATTTCTCAAAAAGTGATCAGCCGCATAGAAAAGCAGGAACGATTTGTCACAGACTACGAATTGCTCGCCTTTTCCGAAGTATTGAAAGTCGATATTTATGAATTATTGGGCGCAAAAAAAGACGCGGGGTACGATCAATAATCCCCGCGTCATGCAGCAGCTTCCGAATAGCCGTCCCGCTCCTTATTCTGAATTTGTTGATTCTTCCTCCTGCTGCAGCATCACCGTCACCTTAAACACCTCCGCCCCCGCCTTGATGTCCAGATAGCCCAGATACCGCTGCGCCACATCCTGCACATTTTTAAGCCCCACGCCGTGCTCCATTAAAATCTCCGGCAGACTGCCCTGCTTCGTGGTCGCAGGAAGGCTCTCCCCGTCCTTCCACGCCAGCCTCCCGTCAAAGCTGTTTTCCACCTCCACCAGCAGAAAATGTTCCTTCCTTTTCAGATTCAGGCTGACATAGCGTTTCTCCCGTTCCACTTTTTCACAGGCTTCTATCGCGTTATCCAAAAGGTTATTCAGCACGATCCCTAAGTCAAAGGCGGAAATGGTATCCGTTTCGCGGTAATCAAATATTACCCGAAATACGATCCCGGACTTTGCCGCCCGCCGGTACTTGTCATTAATGATCACGTCCGTCACGGCGTTTCCCGTACTGAATTTATAGTCAAACTCCTGTATCGTCTCGTCCAGCTTCCTAATATATGTTTCCACTTCCTCATACTTTTCCCCGGCGACAAGCCCCTTGATATTCGACATATGGCCTCTCATCTCATGCCTTGCCCTGCGTATGTTCCCGTAAAAATGTTCCGCCTCTTCCAGCCTTCTCTTCATCGCCTTCATCTGCTGTTCTTCCACGAAATGCTTTTCCTTTTCTGTCTGCAATTCCTTGTACCGTTGAAAAATGATGATCGCCGAGATCTCTCCAGCAAAGAGCAGGACTGCAAGCAGCGGGATCTTCCACACCATTTCCCTTCTCTGGGTAAAGAGGAAAAAAACCTCCTGTTCGACCGGAACCGCAGAGATATCAATGACGATCCACGTCAGCATACTGCCGACCACATTGAGGGCGGACAAAAAGACCACCTCCTGCAGATTCATAGCCGGCGGTCTTTTTACCACCTTTTTCAAGACCCAAATCATGACGCTGAATGCAAGCGTATACAATAACAGGATACCGCTCTGCCCGATGACCAGCATCCGATACATTTGCTCCAGATATCCGGTATCCATCACATCCAGCCCGCCCAGCATATCCTCTTCCAAAACCTGATAGATACTGCTGGCGATCAGATAGCTCATCCCATGGAAATGATAAAATAGAAGCAGGGTAAACACGGCTTTTTCCATGCACCCTCTGTATTTGAAGCGGCAGTATCCAAGAACCAGCGCCGCGCACACGACATACCTGACCCATCCCGGAATGACCGGACAAAGATGCAGAAGCACATTGACAGCCGCAAAGCCCCCTGCAAAGAGCAGCGTTTTTTTCTCTCTTTGAAATCGGAAAAAGACATCCCAGACGATCAGAAATAAAACGACCTGCAAGAATTTATGAAACCCTCCGGCTATGCTGCTAAATAACACGAATCCTTCCTGACTCATCCGCCCTCCTCCGCGATATATTCCAGATAAGCCTTGACAAAATCCTGATATTTGTACTTTGAGATCGGAAGTCTCGCGCCATCTTTCATCCGTACCTCCGTGCGGCTGTAGCGCTCCACAAAGCGCATATTGATCAGATATCCCTTATGAATGCGGAAAAAGCTTTTTTGCAATTCCTCCTCCATCTCGCCGATCTTACCGTAACACTCTATTTCTTCTTCCCGCATCACGATCATGATCTTTCTGTTTCGGCTCTCAATATACGAAATATCGTCTACAGAAACATTCCTCGTGATCTTCCCGCGCCTGACCGGTATGCGCCTTGGCTCCGCCTCCTTTTTGGCATCCAGATAACGGCACTCCCGCAGGGCCTGTGAGAACACCTGCGCAAACTCTTCTTCCCCGATCGGTTTCACCAGATACTGAAAGGCATTGACGGAAAAAGCCTTCGGCATATATTCCGAGTAGCCGGAAACAAAGATCAGCAAAGGAAGGCTCCCCCATAAGGGCTCCTCCCGCTCTTCCTTCCACGCCCTGATCTGCTTTGCCACTTCCATCCCGTCGACGCCATCCATAGAAATATCCAGAAATAGGATGTCTATCCGCTCCCGCCCTTCCTGCTTCCAAAACTGCAAAAATTCTCCGCCGGATGAAAACTCCATAATAGAAAAGCTGCCGTCCTGCCGTCCGATCAGCTTTTTTATCAGGCAGCGCATGTTTTCTTCATCGTCGCAAATCGCTATCTTCAAGTTATCCTCCCCGCTAAAATCATTATTTCCTGTCCTTCTATATTTATCGGCTAAAATATCGGGAAAGGAAGAAGGATTGTTGTATGAGGACATCTGGCGGTAGTGACTGGAAATCAAAAAACCGCCGTCCATGGTCTCTCCCACAGCGGCGGTTTCCTCTAAACCCATACGTTATAAGTACTTTTCCAAAAAGGAAAACATCTCAAGGCTCCATCTCCATGCCGAATGATCGTAGGCAAGGCCGCAGCCGTGTCCTCCTGTCGGATAGTAACAGCACTCGTGCATAACGCCCGTCTCTTTCAGCTTCGCTTCCAGCCTTTTGGTATTTTCAGGCGGAACACAGTCATCGTCAAGGCAGGTCCACGCAAAGGTCGGCGGATAATCGGCCGTGATCAGATTCTCCACGGAAAGCTCCCTGCGCATCGCCTCGTCGTCCTTCCCAAGCAGGGCCAACACACTGCCTTCATGCGCGACCCCTTTTTCAAAGCTGATCACCGGATAGCCTAAGGCCACCGCGTTTGGTTTCCCTTCCGGCAATAACGTATCCGCAAGCGCGGCTGAAGATGCGCATAAATGCCCGCCTGCCGAAAAGCCCACAATACCGATGCGATTCGGATCGACCTGATATTTCGCGGCATTTTCCCTGACATAGCGGATGCTGTCTAAAAGGTCCATCTGTGGATCGGGATAGCGGCGCGGGGCCACTCTGTAACGAATCATAAAGGTCACATAGCCCTTTTGTTCGGCTACCATCTGAATCGGCGTACCCTCGTTCTGAAAACTGACAAATTCATAGGCGCCGCCCGGACAGATGATAAGCGCCGGTCTTTTCGCCTCTTCTTTTTCAGTTTCTTTTGCAGTTGCCGGCGGCGTGATCAAAAAGGTCTGTTCCGCCCCTTCTTCGTCCGGCTCCCAAGCCTTCCAATCATGCAGATGCAGGCACTGTCTTTTCCCCGTCTGTATCTCTACTATCAGATTCGCCGTATCAACGAGCTGCTCCGCGATCCCCCGCAGATCACTTCCCCACGGTGTCTGCCCTCTAAAGGCGGAAAGCCGCAGCGGCTCCTCCCACACTTCCTTAGGAAACAGATTGAAAAATTCTTCCGCAAAGAGAAACGGCAGCCATTTTTTCATGTCCGGCGCAGATAAAATTTCAGATAATGAATCGGTCGTTGTAAACATATCGTTATCCCCTATTTAAACATACTCACGATATCTTTGATCTCATCCACATTCGACTGGTTCGTATCAGCAATCTTAATAATGGAATCGGCGATCTGCGTCGTCATGTCGTTCTTCGTAACGATTTCGTTTACGCCCTGTTCGTTGTCATCGGACGCCATCTTAACATTATTGATCTGATCCCGGATATTCGCGGCGCTCTCGGTAAATACGGAAGCCTCTCTGTGAATGCTCTGAATGACCGCCCGAATATCGTTGACCACCGCTTCATACTGATCTGCCATCGTTGCAAATTCCTGAAATTTGCCGGATACATCCGTCTCCATAAACGCGATGATATCTTCAAAGCACGCCTGAACGCTCTCGATGCTCTTGTTTGCGTCCTTACAGATCGCCTGAATCTGATTGGCCGTATCAGAGGAATTTTCCGCCAGACTCCCGATTTCACCGGCGACGACGGCAAAGCCCCTGCCTGCCTCGCCTGCTCTCGCCGCCTCTATGGAAGCGTTCAAGGAAAGCAGATTCGTCTGGCTCGTAATATCAAGGATCTGCGTGGCCATCTCGTTGATCTTCATCAGGGACTGCAGGTTTTTCATCGCCCCCTCGATGTCCCGCTTCGTCTCCGTAACCTTTTTTGAATTATTCGACAGCGTATCCGCCACCGTTTTACTCATAGCGTTTGCCGTGCGGATCAGCGCTTCGCTCTTTTCGTTTCCATCTCTGGCGCTCATCGTGATATCTCCCACGATATGATTGATCTTCTCCACCTCTTCCGTAACCACTTCAATGGATGAGTTCGTATTCGTTATGCTGGCGGACAGTTCCTCCGTAGTTGCCTGATTGTCTTCCGCACTCTCCATCAGCTCATTCGAAGCCGATCGTATTGTCTCGGCACTTCCCACCAGAGACTCCGAACACTGATTCAGGGTGTTTAACATCTTGCGGAAGGTGACCGTCAGCGTATCCACCGCCGTAGCCAGCTTGCCGACTTCACTCCCGCACCCGATATAGCCCTCTATCAGCGCATCCTCGCTTAAGTCAAGCGTCTCGATCTTCTGAATCTTTTTGATCACCTTTTTAAGCGGTTGCAAGTTCAGGGTTATCATCACCCACGACATGCTTGTGATCAAAAGAAACGCCAGACCGCAGACAACGCCCAAAACACTGCGGCTCTTATATACCGGCTGATACAGCTCGTCCTTCTCATTCCTGATTACGAGTGCCCACGCCCTCTCCGGAATCGACTTAAAGACTGAAAAATACTCTGCGCCGCCTTCGTCATAGGTAAGCTTTCCTGTTTCCTGCCCGCCCTCGATCTTGGACATGACGTCCAGCAGGGCCGGATCCTGAATCTCTGTCAGGATCAATTCAGCGTTATCGTCGAAAATATACTGCTTTGTCGCCACATTGATCAGCGAATAAGTCGTATTTTCAATGCCATGCGTGGAAACGGAAGCCAGCTGCTGCGCCAGCCCGTCCGTCTTGATCGCGCCGCCGACGAAGCCGAGCGGTGTATCCCCGTCATAGATCGGCACATACATGGATATGATGAGCTGTCCCGATGCCGGCGACTTTAAGATACCCGTATTAAAAACACCGCCTCTGGCCGCCGTCAGATTGCTCTGAAGCTGTTTGAGGGAATCGCCCTCGCGCAGGACCATTCCGACCGCATCCGGATTGGAATGCGTCATCGTCTCGGTTCCCCACGTACACACATACAGGCCTTCCCAACCTTTGAGCGCCGCAAAATATTCGGAATTATAAGCCTGCAGGGCTCCCTGCTTTGCCTGATCGCCCGTGTTTTGTAAAAATTCTAAAATAGCCGGCTGCTTAGAAAACGATATGAGCTGACTCTCCGCATTTAATATGTACTCATCGATCAGCTTTGTTTTGGCGTCCAGAGACGTCTGCATATTGTCTTCCACGTCGTTGATGAGCATCGAAGTGATATTACTGTTTGCGATATAAAATACCACTCCCATCGACAACGCGGATACGATCGCCACAATTGACGCGATCGCGACCCCCATTTTTAGATTCTTAAACATACTCCCTCCTGACTGAAGCAGCCGTTTCTGCTCCCCTCTTTGGTAAATCGATTTACCTTTGCTACAACTACCGTTTCATTTTATCACAACAGTAACGATATCACAAGAAAATATATTTATTTCCGCAACAATATTTTCGGCAGCACTCCGATTCCCGATTCCGCATGAAAAGATTGCTTAATTGATCCATTTGCTATATAATGAATCTTAAATATTATATCAACGTATTTTATGCTAAAATAATTTAAGGTCGGTGAATCGTATGCTTCATATCAAAACGCTGGATGACGGTTTAGAAATCTTTAAGGCTCTGGGATCAGAGATCAGAATCGAGATTGTGAAGATTCTTTTAGAAAATCCGGGAATGAGTATGAATGAACTGGCGGGTAGGTTGAATATCACAAACGGCGCGCTTACAAATCATATCAAGAAGCTGGAAGACTGCGGCATCGTTTCCATATCCAACGAATCAGCCGGACACGGCAACCAAAAAAAGTGTTCGGTCTATCTGGACAAGATTTTGGTCGATATCGATGCGCAGGAAGATTTTAAAAATGTATATCAGACCAGTTTGAAAGTGGGACATTTTACCGACTATAATGTATATCCGACCTGCGGCATTGCCTCCAATACCGCTTTGATCGGCGAAGTGGACGACACGAGATATTTTGCCCATCCCGAAAGATACGAAGCGGACATCCTCTGGTTTACCAAAGGCTATGTGGAATATATCGTTCCTAATTTCATCCCCTGCGGGCAAAAGATCGACCAGATCACCATCTCTCTGGAGATCAGTTCGGAAGCGCCGGGCATCAACGACATCTGGCCCTCCGACATCTCCTTTAAGATCAACGGCAAAAAAGTAGCCACTTGGACGAGTCCCGGCGACTTTGGCAGTGTCCGGGGTATCTTCACGCCCGACTGGTGGTATCCAAACTGGAACCAGTACGGCCTTTTAAAAATACTTGTCATCAACAAGCGCGGAACGTTTATTGACGGTCTGCAGGTATCTGACGTGTCCATCAACGATTTTGAGTTTGACTACCACAGCACCATCAAGCTGCGGCTGGAAGTGGAAGACGACGCGGAACATATCGGCGGTCTCACCATTTTCGGTAAAACCTTCGGCAACTACAATCAGGATATCGACGTGCGCATCAATTACAGCCCCATCGCCGATACCCCGACCCCGGCGCAGGAATCATGAGTCTTCTAAAATGAACCGGCTCATGGATTCCTGTAGTTCTTCCGCTCCCGCGTTCAAAGTCCCAACCGTATCTGCGAGCGTATTGATCTCTTCCATTTTCTCACATACGACTCCGGATATCTCTTCTATAGAGGACGCAATCCTGCTGGATAACTGATAGATCTCTTCGATCGAATCGTTTACCGCTTCCTTATTTTCCTGCATATTCTTCATCTTCTGCCGAATCGAACCCAGCGCTTCCACCAGCATTGTCACACTGGCATTGATGTTACTAAACGTAGAGACCGTATCCCGTAACATCTCCGTCTGTCCACGCAGAAATTCTTCCGTTGTCTTAGCCGCATCCGTCGCCACCCGATTACTCTCCTGAATGCCGCCTACGATCTCCCTGACAACCGTTCCCGCCTTCATGGACTGGTCGGCAAGGTTACGGATCTCCATGGCCACGACAGAAAATCCCTTGCCGCTCTCCCCCGCTCTGGCCGCTTCAATAGAGGCGTTCAGCGACAGCAGATTCGTCTGGGAGGCAATGTCTTCGATCGTCGTGATAATGTCGACAATCCTGCCGGACTGCGTATTGGCCTGATTTATACTGGACAACAGGCTTTCCGCGATTTCCGCCGTCTCTTTTGACTTTATGCTCAGTTCGTCGATCCCGTCTTTTCCCTGTTCGACCGAACGCAGAGCCTCTTCTATTTTCTGCGTCATCTCTTCCGAGGCACGATACACTTCGTTAATCTTTTCAGAAAAGTCCGCCATTTCTCCTACGCTCGTCTCCGTCTGTCTGAACTGCTCCTTCACGCTGCCCGACACGGATTCCATCGAGGAAGAAACCTGCCGCATGGAATCTTCGATTCCGGCAGCGTATGAATACGCCTGCTGCGAAAGTTCTCTGACCTGTGTGCCGAATTTCTGATTATTTCCCACCAGACTTTTGATTCCGTCAAGCATTTTATTGATGCTGCCCGCAAGTGTACCAAATTCATCCTCGCGTTTCACCTGCACCGTTTCCATCAGATTTCCCTGCGAAATCAGATAGAGGGAACCGTTCATGGACTTTAACGCGCTGCTGATGCCCTTTGAGAGCCACAAACCACACAGAACAGCAAACAAAGAGGCCAGTATAACGATCAGGATCGTAATATTCCGTATACCGCTGACCTCCGCCAGAATCGTACTTTTCGGAACCAGTACGCAGACTTTCATTCCGGTCTTTCCGACAGGCGCACTGACAAGCAGCTGGCTCATACCGTTTACCTGCACATACTCCGACACGACCTCCTTCGAGGATGCTTCCGGCAATATGCTTTCAGCCGAAAAAACCGCGTCGCCCTGATAACGCTCCATTTTGGTCTCTTCACCTTCTATGTATTCGCGCAAAAGGAACTCCCGCCCATCCTCCGTCACGATGCCGCGAACACTCCCGCTTCCAAGCGCCATGACGCTAAGCAGGTTTTCCATGTAATTCTTATCTACATCGATCACCAGAAATCCTTTGTTATTTTTTAAAACAAAGTGCATCATAAAGGAAAAGACATAGGATTCATTAGATGCTCCAAGTACGCCGTCGATATATTCATGATTACCCACCCAGGCATTAGAGGTTTTCTTACTGTTCATAGCCTTTCCCTGCGTCGTCTCCATAAATGCCTGATACGCATTCTCCGGAAATCCTTTTACATTCGCCAAAAGACTTTTTCCGCTCTCCGCGTACACATAATAATTCCCGATATAGGGAGCCGCGCTCCTGATCGCAATCAAATCATCGTTTAGCCCGTTGGCATAACGGGTGGCTTCCGTACCTCCCGTCTGGGACATCTCGTTATAGTAGGTATTAAAATCTTCGCTAAGATAAAATTCCACAGCTTTATTGGAAACCGACTCGCAGATCAGTTGTACGGACGTACTCATGGAGGAAGCTGCACTGACTACCGCATCCTCATATTTATGTCTGACTGCCGCAGATGCCATTTGATAGGACAGACCTCCCAACAGCATGATAAGTACGATCGCTCCGGCAAAAACCACCATCAGCGAATTTGTGATCTTCTTTTCCCGTTTTGGTTTGCCAGCCTTTTCTTTTTTCATAGTTTATCTCCATTATCCCAATCGTCCGCCGGACGGTTCTTATCCTTCTTCCGGCGTATCGAAATCATCATAGCGCTCATCTATATGATTCATAAAAACACGATAAAAAAAGAACGAATTAACATATATAAGAAGTGCGAATCCGATAAAGATCATGATGCTGTTTGCCACCAGCGAAACCAGATTCACATACACGACGACTCCCGTGATTACCAGCACGATCCCCGTATAGGGAAGATAGCCGACCGCAAACCTGGCCGCATTCAGCAGAAGCTCTTTTCTCTTTCCTTCAAATTTGGCAAAGACGGGAAAGATCCACAACGACCATATCCACAGAAAGATCGCGATCACGATGCTTATCATCAGCATCATTTTCCCAAAAAAGCCCCCGAACCGGTTCCAGAAAAAGAGATCCACCGCCAGCACAAAGCAGGCCGCCATCATTCCCAGCCAGATCGGTGTGATCGCAGCGAAACTACTTTTAAAGCTGCTAAAAAAGCGCTTGATCACATAGCCGTCCCCGCAGCGGATGGAAGTGATGCTGACATAATAGGCCGCACAAGTAGCTGCCCCCGCCGTAACAACGGGGAGGCAGCATAAGATCCAAAGAATATTTAACAGAATCAGATCCGTCATTTTATTTAAAAATGCGATCACTGGTGAATTTGACATTTCATCCTCTCCATTTATTTGATACCGCTGATCGCTACCGATTCAATGATCACTCTCTGGAAGCAGAAGAACAGGATGATCGTCGGCAGCATGGCGATCACGGAAGCCGCCATGATCAGCGCATAGTCGCTCTGTATGGAGTAGTAAGTATTGAAGGAACGGATCACGACCTGCAGCGTCCAGTTCGCTTCGCTTCGAAGGAAGATCGTGGGCGCCAGATAATCGTTCCAGATCGCCATAAACCACAGCGTGATCTGCGTACCCACCGCACCCTTCATCAGCGGGAAGAATATCTGCGCAAAGGTCCTGAAATAGCCGCAGCCGTCCAGCTTGGCCGCATCCATCAGGTCATTGGGGATGCTGGTCAGGTTCTGCCGCAGGAAGAACACCATGCTGATATTGCCAAAGCAGGGCGGTATAATAAGCGGCAGCAGCGTATCCGTCCACTTAAATTTCGTAAACATCACATACTGCGGGATCATAATGACCGCAAACGGGATCATGATCGTCGCCAAAAGTCCCATGAAGATCGCGCCCTTCGCCCGGAAATTCATCTTGGCAAACGCAAACGCCGCCAGCGAAGAGGTAAAGCCGCCGATCAAAAGGACCGGTATCTCCACTTTCACGGTATTTAAGATACCGGAAATGAAATTACCCTTCTTCATGACCTCCGAATATTTTCCCCACACCCACGGATCGGGAATGACTCTCAACTGACCGGACAGATACTGGTTCTTGGTCATGAAAGAAGTCATCACCATATAGAAGAACGGGAAAACCATGGCCACCGCACCGAGTGCGAGTAAAATAAACACTACAATATTGATCGTCTTCTCTTTTTTTGATGTTATCCCGGAAGACACAAGATCTTTACTTTTCATCTCACACCCCTCCTAATCCATGGTCTTGACCCATTTATTCTGGCCGATAAAGTTGATCGCCGTAATGATAAAGATAATGATCGCCAGAATGACCGCTATGGCGCTTGCATACCCGAGCTGATAACTCTCGAATGCTTTCTGGTACAAATAGAACACGATCGTCGCCGCGCTGTACCCGATACCGCCATTTCCGGAAGGCGTCATCACCTGCACCTCTACGAACACCTGAAAACCGCCGATGAGCGTGGTCACCAATATGTAGAAAGTTACCGGTGAAAGCAGCGGCACGGTAATGCTCTTAAATTTCTGCCATCCGCTGGCGCCGTCCACCATCGCCGCCTCGTAGTAGGAGCGGGGGATATTCTGCAGTCCGGCCAGATAGAGGATGATTGAAGTACCAAGTCCCTTCCACACCATGAATATGATCATGGACACCTTAATAAGCGTCTCATCGCCGAGCCAGTTCGGCCCGTGCAGGCCGGTCAGTGTCTTGATGATCGTATTCAAAAGACCGTAATCATAGTTGTAGACCCATGCCCACAGGATCGACACGGACACGAGCGACGAAATAACCGGCACATAGTACATGGTGCGCAGCACCCTCACGCCGGGAATCTTACGGTTCATGCCCATCGCGCACAGCAGTCCCAGTATCATGCCGATCGGGATGCCGAGCAGATAAATGATCGTTGTTACAAGCGTCTGCCAAAACTTTTTGTCGGCAAACAGCGTTATGTAATTTTTAAACCCGCAGAATCGGCTCATCATCCCCGCAAAACCCTTGGCGCCGTTCCACGTCGTCAGGCTGGTCAGCACAGCAAAAATAATGGGATACAGCATAAAAATAAGAAATCCCAGCGCCGGCGCAGCAACAAACAGAAGCCCCCATTTTTCTTCCCGTTTGGCCATAGCTGACAATTTGATTTTTTGTTTTTTACCCTTACCGGAATCCATACCGTCACCTCTCTACCTTCTCAATTTGATAAAATAGGTGCGGAAAACAAACCGTTTCCGCACCTATTAATTTCTTCTTTTACTGGCCGGCTGCTGCCTTTAACTCATTTGCATTGTCGAGTGCCGCCTGCATTGCGGGCTGTACTTCCGCACAGTACTCCGCAGCCGTCTTCTCACCGGTCAATACGTACTCGTAACCGCCGCTCAAGAACTCCTGCCACCAGTCGCCGTTGTAGGTGTAGGTCGGCTCAACGAAAAGACCTTCGTACTTGTCGGTGCCTTCGATATAGTTGAAGATAACTTCTACATTATCACCATAAGGGATGGTGCCGTCCGCGATCCTGTCCTTGAAATCGCCCTTAGCATAGCTCATGATGTTCGGGATCTGCAGGGATGCGCCCGTCGTCTCACCGGAAAGCACTCTCTGGCCCTCAAGGTCGGTGGAGAACAGGGTGATCAGCGCTGCTGCCGCTTCCGGATACTTCGTATCTGCGGAAACTGCAAAACCTACGGAACCGTTACGTGTCATGGATACTCCGGTAGAACCTGTCGGCCATCCGCAAAGACCCCACTCGTAAGGGAAGGTGTTCTTATCCATGAATGCACCCACATCCCAAGTACCGCATGCGTAGAAACCGATCTGGCCATCCAGCCATCTCTGGTAGCCGCCCAGAGCCGTATCCTGCTCAACGGTAGGCGTTACACCATACTTACAGGTCAGGTCTGCAAAATACTGGAACGCATCAATAAACTCTTTCTGACCGTCAATCACAACCTGCGTATAATCCTCGTTTAAGAAGTGACCGCCGTTGGTGTAGATGAATGCGTCGAGCGCCCACTGCAATGCGTTCGCGCAGCCCCACTGATCGATCTCGCCGTCGCCGTCCTTATCGATCGTCAGCTTTCCGCACACCTCAAGGAACTCTTCCCATGTATAGGGATTTGCCGGATCGGGATACTCTAAACCCGCCTCGTCAAACAGGGTCTTGTTGTAAGCAAAAGCAAAGGTGGAAAGATCCTTCGGCAGGCAGTAGATCGGACCTGCGCCCGCCTGCTTTCCATCATATCTGTAAGCGTCCGTGATCGCCGGCCACAGATCGTTGATGGTCGCTTCCGGCACATAATCATCTAACGGAAGGACATAGCCGTCGTCCACATTCGCCGCCACCGTATCAGGACCTACATAGAAGATATCGGGCATGTCGCCTGCCGCCTTGTAAGCGAGGATCTTCTGTCCGTACTCGTCAGCCGTGGTAACCTCGAAGGTAACCTTTGCGCCCGTAGACTCCATGAATTTATCGATCAGAGACTGATAAACCGCCTTCTCATGATCCTGCGCGTAGATGAAGACCGTGATATCGGCGTCACTGTACTCGCCCTCTACCGTAACACTGTCCGTCGCGGACTGGTCAACCGTGATCTGCGCGCCA
Source organism: Lachnospiraceae bacterium UBA7196 (assembly GCA_002490835.1). Classification (GTDB taxonomy): domain Bacteria; phylum Bacillota; class Clostridia; order Lachnospirales; family Lachnospiraceae; genus UBA3282. Next base: position 28,467 of record DKUU01000024.1, read on the forward strand.
ACCTTTTCATTAGGATCTTCAGCCTCAGCCTCTGTACCGCTGTCAGCTACCGGTGCCGAATCGCCGGTCGAAGCATCCCCGCCGCTGTTTCCGCAGCCTGCGAGCGTGGAAGCGATCAGTGCCGATGCCAGCAATACACTTACCAATTTCTTTTTCATAGTAAACCTCCTTCAAAAATATTATAGTAATTTGTCGACTTACAGATTTTTTCAGAGTTTCCATACAAATTATTTACTCCCCATTTGTGCATTATGTATAGATACCTCTGTTTTCATCTGTCCTGTTGTCAACATTTTACATTACCCCCCCCCCATTGTCAATATATATTTTAATATTTTTCAAAATATTTTTATTATTTTTAAACTTTCTAAAATAAAAGCAGCTTACAGGTACATAACTGCCCAGACGGTCTCATTGTTCGCGCCTACCGCCATAAAGCATCTGACCACATTTCCGGCTTCGTCTGTCATATCCACAAGCACGCCGTCATAAGATACATCGCCAAGCGTCATGCTCATATAGCAGCTTCCTTCTTCGCAGGTATAGCTGCCGGCAAATTGCTCATTTCCTGAAACCTTACCGCCCTTTAAGGTCACAGCCGCCCCTTCATGGATGTCCGCGCCGATATCCAGTCCGTGACTAAGGATATACCAGTTCCCCGCTATCTCTTTCGCCGTGTAGCCCTCCGGCCGCAAGCTCTCTCCATTCGTCGCAAAAGGCGCGGCAACATACCACCCTTCCCGATTCAGGAACATCTGATGTACCCTCGGCTCATGGTATTCCGAACCGTTGTCAAAGCGCTGGTGATGGACCAGATACCGCTTACCGTCCTCGTCGATCAGTGCCGAACAGTGCCCCGGCGCCATATAGGCCGTCTTTAAGCTCGGCAGACTGTAATTGCCCATCATCTTCACGCCCAGCCCCGAATGATCGGCCGTATAGTCGAAGGTGCTGCCCGAAGCGTCCAGATAAGGACCGGCCAGTTTCTCCGAACGGAAGCAGCGGATCTGGTAGCCGCCCTCTCTGGTCAGGCCGCCGTAAGAAACCAACAGATAGTAATAACCCGCCTCTTCATCATAAATTATGTAGGGACCCTCGCAGGAATTGTGCAGACCGCCGATCAGATACTGTCCGAAATAAGCGTCCGTATGCGTATCCTCATTGCTTTGCGGATGAATCGGATAGCCTGTCTGTTCGTCGATCTGCAGAAGCCAGATCCCGCCCGACCAGGAACCGTACACCATCCACATCGTCCCGTCCTTATCATAGAAGATCGTGGGATCAATGCAGTTCGGGTAATTTAAGTGGTTATATTTCGCCGACTGCAGATAATCAGTCACATTGACATCTTCTCCCAGAATCTCCTTTAAGTTCGTCTGATCCGCCGTCATGGACGTGAATCCGGAATAAAGAAGGGTGTCCACATAGCTGTAAGGGCCCTTGATATCGTCCGCGACCGCAAAACAGATATTAGAAGTACACCAGTCATGACTGGTGGAAAAATACATCACCCATTTACCCATCGCCTTATTGTAGATCACATCCGGCGCCCACACCGCATAGCCGCCCTCGACATAGTTGCCGACATAGGCAAAGGCCTTCATCTCATCATCAAAAAGATTGTCAAACAGCGGATTCTTCGCGTCCACGCCGCTGGCAAAGGATTTCCATGACTGCAGATCGCTGCTCTCTGCTGCCTCCATATGGGAGCCAAAGATATAATACTTCCCGCCGTCTTTCACGATAGAAGGATCGTGAACCGATACGCCAAGCGCCACATTTCCCTGCTCTATCTGTGAAGCTTCCTTCCCCTGAAGCTTTCCGCAGCCCGTCAGCGCCACCGAAAAAGCGGAGACTACGATCCCGCACAGCAACATATTTTTCCTATTCATACTCTCCTCCATTTTTTGCAAATACTTTTGAAATTTTTATTGGTATTTTTATTCAACTTCCATCCAAAAGCTTTCCCTGTCACCGCAAAAACCCGGCTCCTCCAGATAAGAATCGTACAGCTCCTGAATCTCTTCGCTCGTTTTGACATTATCATAGACGACCAGCGCGGAAACGGTTCCCTGATAAGATTTCTGGAAGGGATCGCCACCAAACATCACCTGACGGCAGGCCAGCATCGTCGGCACCTCCACCCGGTATCTGGCCTTCCTGCCATTGAAATAATAACAGACCGACTCGCTGAAGGCATCGTAGGTCACCGCGATAAAACACCATTGATGAAACGCCGCCGCGCGGCAGAAGGTATCATGCCAGCCGTTGTTCATATCGGTGTCTTCACAGATGCGGTAGACACTCTGCCCATCGCTCAAGTAAGGCACCAGAGACGCAAATCCGTCCAGATAGCGCATATAGATCACACTCGTCCAATCATTTCCGGCCTCCGTCCTGATCCACATCGTCAGTGTATAGCTGTTTTCGGAGAACAGGCTGCCCGGCAGACAGATGAGATTCTGTCCGGTCTCCCCGCCCGGAAAATGAACCCCGCCCCAGAGATCGCTGATCCCGGGAACAAGCTCTATGCCCTCCCCTTCGATCTCGCCTGTCATACTGCCATCCTCAGCTGACAGTCCGTCCAAAAAGCGAAACGCTATTCTGCGTTCCTTCTGTGAGGCCAGAGTTTTCGTGTAATCCAGATATTCCTCCAAAGGCATCATTTTGGAATAAAAACTCCCTGCCGCCGCATCGCAGCCGCAGCTGCTTAAGAAAACAACTTCCTCCTTATCTGCAAGTCCCTGCGCCACCAGCAAAAGCTTTAGGTCCTTTCCCAGCCGGATGACCGTCTTAATGATCCGCCTGCCTTTGGGATTTAATAAGTTTTCTTTGAGATAAGTCTCTTCAAAATTAAGACTGTCCACCGGAAGGTTTCGCAGATAGCGGAAGCTGGAAAAATCCTCTCCGAAATGGATCAGCGCCAGTGAAAAGCCCAGATTCTTTAATCTGGTCATCGAATCGATCAGCTTTTCGATCCCGCGGGAAGAAACTGCCTTTTCCTCCAACGCCAGCTCGATTTCCTGCGGTTCTACGCCATAGCGCGCCATCGTCTCCATGAGCCGCTGTCCCAGACCTTCATCCAGAAACAGTTGTCTGGACAACTGCACGCTGACCTTATCATGCAAACGGCCTTCCTGATGAAATTTCTGCAGATCCCGACACACCACTTCAAACACATACAGATCGATCTCTTTGCAGAAATTCTTGCGCTCGAACAGCGGTCTGAAATCCTTTGTCTCCCAGACCGTTTTTTCATCCCTTAACCAGAACACACGCGCCTGCGCCTGTTCGATCTTGGAACTGATCATATGGAACACAGGCTGATAGCGCACCACAAACTCTCCCGCCCTGAGCGCCTGCTGCGCATGTTCCTCCATCTCCTTTTCCAGAAGAAATTTTTCTTCCAGATCATTGTAGAACATATAGCAGCTCTTTCCGTTTTGCTTGGCCTCGTACATCGCCGCGTCGCTCTGGTTTAAAAGCTGCTCCAGCTTCGTGTCATACGGCGCATTCCACACCACGCCGATACTCATGGAAACGACCGTAAAAAAGTCTCTGTCCGTTCCCTGCTTGCGCATCTGCGTCAAAATCTGTCCTGCCGCGCCGGCTAACTCCTCTCTCGACTTTTCCCCAAAAAGCATCAGCACAAATTCGTCGCCGCCAAGGCGTACCGCCACTGCCTCAGGCACACATTCTTCCAGCAGTCTGCCCGTCGCGATCAAAAGCTCGTCGCCCGCCTTATGCCCGTACACATCATTGACGGTCTTAAAATTATCCAGATCGAGAAACATAAAATGGATGCTGTCCTTCCCTGACAGTTCATCATATTTCTCATAGAGACCTTTCCGGCTGTATAACCCCGTTAAATAGTCATAGATACTGTTTTCCATGTTCCCCCGCCATATGCTTTGCTGCATCTGCTTCCCACAAGGTTCCTGTGTATTCCCCATAAATCAGTATGTCAATCGTTAAACCGAAATACCGGCCTGCCCGCCTCGTCCCACCTGATCTTCATGAGCATCGTGTGGCGGTTCGGGTTATATAACGGATCGCCGACGATCTCTGTTTCCGTCCTTGCGTGAAAGACCATAATATCATTGCCCGCCTCGTCCACAGTGAAGCTGTTGTGCCCCGGCCCGTAGATGCCCAGCGTCTCATCCGACTGAAGCACCGGATAGCGCTCCTTTTTCCATGATAAGGGGTCCAGTAGATCCGCGTTTTCATCCGCCGTCATCATCCCCATACAATAGGCAATGCCTGTTTCCGATGCGGAATACGTGATAAATATCCTGCCGCCGCGCTTGATCACAGCCGGGCCTTCATTCACCCAGAAACCGACGCGCTCCCAGTCATAGTCAGGCGTCGTCAAAAGTACCTGCTGGGTCTTTAGCTGATAAGGCGTCTCCATTTCCGCGATATACAGATTGGAAATCTGCCTGCCCACGCTCGTCTTCTCCGCCCACACATAATAGCGCCTGCCCTGACTCTCAAATACCGTTCCATCCAGAGAAAAAGCACGGAAAGAGAACTCGTCCTCCGGCAGACAGCCCATCTTCCCTTTTTCCACCCACTTGCCCGTGATCGGATCTTCGTCCTTACACTCCAGCACATACGGCCTGATGTTCCAGATATTCTCTTTTTCTCCCGCCGCAAAGTAGAGATACCATGCCCCGTCCAGATAGTGAAGCTCCGGCGCCCACACGTGATAACTCATGATGCCCGTCTCATGCTTATGCCAGACTTCCGTCTCCTGCGCCGCCGCAAGTCCCGCCAGCGTATCCGACCTGCGCAGTACGATCCTGTCGTACTCCGGCACGGAAGCCGTAAAATAGTATGTACCGTCCGTGTGTCTGTAAATGTAAGGATCAGCTCTCTGCAAGATCCATGGTTTGTTATAAGACACACTTTTTTCCTCTCTGCTCATCGTGCTGTCGCACCTCCTTTTTCCAATTACCTAAAATATTATACTTTTTTCTAAATTATATGGGATTTTTTGCAAAAACGCAACTGATTTTTTACTTTTATTATAAATTTTCACTATAATATAAAAGGAAACCAGACAGGTGTTTCGTCCTGTCCGGTTTCCTTTTTCAGGGATACGTTCCCCTTTAAGCTATCTTTTCCCGTTCGATTTCTTCTCTTCGCCGCGCGAAAGCTCTCCGCCTCAGATTCTTTCCAAAAGGCTGCCCGCCTGAAACGGTTTGGCGACAAAGCCGTCCGCTCCAAGCGCCATCGCTTCTTTCACGACCGCCTCGCTGCATACCGCCGACAGCATGATCACCTTGATCTTCGGATATTCTTTCTTGATGATTTCAAGGACCTGCAGCCCGTTCATCCCCGGCATCTTGATATCCAGAATACACACATCGACGGGGACGCCGCAGGTCTCGCCTTTTAACATCTTCAGGCCTTCTTCCCCGCTGCCTGCCTGCAGGACCCTGTGCTGCTCGTGGCTTACCATATCTGTCACCATCATCCTCATAAAATCAGAATCGTCAATGACGAGCACCATCTTCGGCGTCTGATCCGGCTGCGGCACATAATCGAAGATGCTGTCGATCTGGCTCTGATTCAGCATTTTGTCATCCATCCCCTGTACGGATGCCAAAAGCTCCTGATATTCCGGCGCAGCCTCCTGCTCTTTTCCCGCATCCTGCGCAGCGTTGTCACAGCCCAGAAGCTTATCCGCAGACACCCCCAAAACCTTTACGATTTCCGGGATCATCGCAATATCCGGATAAGATACTCCGGTCTCCCACCTCGATACGGCCTGCGGTGTCACCAACAGCGCCGTCGCCAGCTCCTCCTGCGTCATATTCCGCAGCTTTCTGTATTCCTTGATCACATTCCCTGTCTTCATCAGTTCAGCCTCCTTAATCTGTATTACTATCAACATCTGTAATTTCATTCTAAGGGAAGCTGCGCCGCCTGTCACGCAAGCGCTGATTGAGTTTCTAAGCCATCTTAGCAAACGTAGCCGCCATGCCCCCGACAAGGCTCCACTGCCGCTGCATATAAGCCTGCAGTTCTTCCGTCCTTTTTCTGTAAGTTTCCCTGACTGATTCAGGCTGCCCGAAATTCTCCATGACCGCACAGGCCGCATGGTATCCGCTCTCCATCCCCGCGGATATCCCCTCGCCCATCGGATTTAGGAATCCGGCCACTTCTCCGGCAAACAGGATACGCCCCACACCGTAATCCACGAGGCATCCCGGAATGATCTGCGGCATCAGCCATTTATCTTCCTTTGTCTGCCTGTCGATGCGCAGTCGATGGTTTTCTTTCATATAAGCAAGAAACCTTCTATAATAATGTGCGATCTGCTCCCTGTCTTTCACGGACACGCCAAGCACCAGCAGATCGTCCTTGACGTTAAACCAAGCGTCGTACTGCGAAAGCGCCGGCTGCAAGTACGCATAGAAGTAATGCGGATCCAAGTCTATGCTGCCCTCGTTGAAGGTCTGATAAGTGGTTATGTATCCGGGTTCCGATGCCGACGAGGTCTGCCTAAAAATCCGCCGTTTCAACGTGCCGACAACGCCCTCGCAGTCGATCACATAGCCTGCGCGCACCGTATCCGTGCCTTCCCCGCCCAGACTGGCTTCCACAAAACCGTCCTTTTCCGTGCAGGATACGACCGCCGTGCCGTCCTTAACTTCGGCCCCGCTCTCCTTCGCCTTCCCCGCCAGCCAGCCGTCAAAATGACTGCGCCATACGTTAAGCCCCTCCTGCTCGAAACGGTATTCCTTTCCCTTGTCATCCGTAAAGACCATGCCCCGGTTCTGCGTCGACGTACACAGGGCGGACGCAGGCACAGCCTCCCCGAAATAAGTCTTCACCAGATCCATCGACTTACGGATCAACACGCCCGAACAGGACTTGTACCTTGGCATTTTAAACTTTTCCAGTAACAGAATCTTTTTCCCTTTTTCCGCTAAAGTTTTGGCCGCCGTGCAGCCCGCAGGCCCCGCGCCGACCACCATCACGTCATACATCTATCTGCTATCCTTTCCGTCGGTCACACGTTCCCCACATACACCTTTTCCAGATACTTCTCTGCTATCCCGGCAAGCCTGTAAAGCTGCTCCACATCCGTCGCCTCCCTGTCCCGCATTTGATAACGGGGAAAAAAGCGGGTGATATGAAGCGGGATCGTCGGACGCATAGCCGCTATCCACTTCGCCTGCGCTTCCATATCTTCCGGAGAATCGTTTTCACCCGGCACGATCAGCGTCGTCAGTTCTACATGACACGCTTCCTGCGCTCTGGCAATAAAAGCCTTGACCGTTTCAAGGTCCCCGCCCAGCTTCCGGTAGTATGCCTCCTGAAAACCTTTCAGGTCAATATTCATCGCATCTGTCAAAGGCAGCAGCTTTTCAAGGATTTCCAAGGATGCCGTACCGTTCGTCACAAGGACGTTGCACATCCCGTATTCCCGCACCAGCTTGGCCGTATCGCGGACAAACTCCCAGCCCGCCAGCGGTTCATTATAGGTAAAAGCTATGCCGATGTTCCCCGCCTCTTTCCGTTCCTTCCACGTCAATGCCAGATCCGCAAGCTGTCTTGGCGTGACCTGCTCTGCGTCAAGCCCCCTGCCGTCCGCCATGGAAATCTCGTGATTCTGGCAGAACGGACAGCGCAGGTTGCAGCCGAAGCTGCCCACAGACAGGATCGTGCTTCCCGGATGAAAATCATAGAGAGGCTTCTTTTCAATGGGATCAAGCGCCAGAGACGTGATCTGGCCGTAATTTGCGCAGACGATCTTTCCGCCCTCATTTTTTCTGGCCCTGCACAACCCCGTCTGACCGGGTTCCAGCGCGCAGTGGTGCATACATACCTCGCAAATTGTTTTCATCACACCTCAGCTCCTGTTTCTTCGTATTCTGACGCATATTTGAACCGCCGAACAAGGGAATCTGCCAGCCGCTTAACTTTTAGTAGTGCCGTATCACCTCGAACCGTTCCAGCTCTACGCTCTCATAATCCCTGATCCCCGCCTTCTGCTTCGCTATCGCGATCTGCTCCTCCACCGTGTCTATCCCCTCCAGATTCGGCAAAAGCAGCCCGCGTCTTGCGCCCTTTGTCACGATGACGCCGTAGCGTTTCACATCAAGCTCCTCCGGTGAAGAAATCTTTTCCGTCTCCCCCAGCACATCGACACTGATCGAAAGGCGCTCCACCTCCCAGTCTTCCACGGGAGAAAATCGGGGATCTTCCGAGCAGGCGCTGACGGCATTGCGCATGATCTCTTCCGCAAGGGAATCTCTGACTGCCTGAATGGTGCCGATACATCCTCTGAGCCTTCCGTCCTCCTTCAGGGAGACAAAGGCGCCCGCCCTGTTTTGATATAATTCCGCCGGCAGTCCCTGCGGCATCTGCGGTAACTTCCCCGTCTCTACAAATGACTCAATCGTATATCTCGCCAGCCTGACATACGCATCTTCCTGTTCCCGTCTGGCAAGAAGCGCCCGCCGCTCCTTCTCCTCATACTGCTCCAAAAAATTCCGCGTCTCATCTTCCCCGCAGGGCCAGTAGGCACAGATGCCGTATCCCACCCCGAAAGGCCCCTCGTAGGAAAGCCGCTTGGCCTCCACACCCGTCCGGTCAAACGCGCCCGCCATGATGGTAAAGGAGCGATGCCCGCACTCCGCCGCCTTCTCGCAGAAGTCTTCCGAGAACTCCAACAATTCCCCAAAAGCGCCCCTGCCCATCACATCCATGATCCGCGCGTCGTAGGCCGGCCCCTCCGCCTGATAGCCGTATGGCCCGTCCTCTTTCAGCTTATGGGATAAGTCGCCGCTGGCGATCACCACCGTATTTCGTTCAAGGGCTTCCGCCGCCGCCTGAATGCACTTTCCCAGCCGATAATGCGCCGTCAGGGACATGCCCGACAGACCGATTCTTACCAGACGGTATCCCGTCCAATATTGATTGATAAAATAAAGCGGCACCATCGTACCATGATCGAGCTTCCGCTCCCGTTCCCCCATCGTCCCCGCGTCTAAGCCGATCTCCTCCGCCACATTGCAGAGCACACGGACAAATTCCGTATCATAGGAAACTTCCATGGATGTGTGTCTGGCGCGGAACTGCCCGAAGTCACCCCTTGCGCCCTCTCCGGGAGAGATGTGAAAATAGTCCGCATACATGGTCTGGTGCGGAGACAAAAGCACGATCGTCTCCGGCCGTATGCGGCCGATCTCCGCCGCCGCGCTTTGGTAGGCGTCGATCGTATTTTGGATTTTCTTTTCCTCGCCGCCGCCCACATCGGGTATGATGAGGGGCGGGTGCGGCACCATGAAGCCTGCTGAAATTCCCATAATGATCCTCCTATGATTCCCTGTACAGCCGCCACCCCATCAGCACGATCCACACATAGGCCAATGTTTTCGGAATCATCAGCATACCGATGATCGGGAACGTTCCGCTGAACAGGACGACAGGCAGATAAAAGCCAAACGATAAGGCAACTGCCAGAGGCATGAAACGAAAGACAGCATCGCCCGCCCTTTTTGCCTCCTGTGCGAAAATGATGATGATAATAAGGCCCATGACGGCGAACGGGATGTTGCGAAGCACGCCATATAAAAGCGGCTGGCGATACGTAAGCCACTGATTCTGGGGAAGCAGGCAAAGGGCGATCCGCAAGGCGGAAAGCGCCCACATCGCCGTCGTAAGTTTCTTTCTTCCTTCTATCTGATAGCGGTCGCGCCAGATATAATATAAAAGCAGATAGAAAATCGTCATCGTAATAGAAGTGATGAGTTTCCCAACGCCAAGCGCCGCCGCATTTGCCTCCAGACCAATCGTCCAAAGCGCATAGGCACGCGGAACAAGGTGGAAGGAGTCGCCCGCACCGAGCAGCGCCGCCATCAGGCCGGCCTTCTTTACCAGCGGGTCCTTTCCCTTTAAAAACATCGTAAGTCCTGCGACCAGTGCAAATGTGAGATAACATACGTCAAATACGGTTTCTGCGATTGCCTGCGGCATGATGATTCCCTCCCCTTCATTTTTCAATCATCTTTCTAATTTCACACATTCATTGGGCTCTCCGGCAAAACTCCCTCGTCTTTTCCATCACATCCCTCAAGTTCTCAATATTTTTCATGGTATCTTCACATTCAAGCGAATGATTGCATCCCTCATATACCGCGATCGGGATATGATTCTCTCCTGCCAGATGGACGATCTCCTCCGGATCGCTCCACGGGTCCGCCGTGCCGATAAAGGCGACCGCCTGCTTGGGCGCAAACTGAAACGTCTGCGTCAGCGGCGTATACAAAATGTGCCTTGCCCTGTCTAGTCCATATTTCTTTGCATAGGACGCCGCAATAATCGTCCCCACGCTTTTGGATACAAAAAGCACTTCTTCATAATCATCCCAAACCATATCCGCCAATTGCGCCTGCGCCTGAGAAAACAGCACCTCGTACGCTTCCTGCATTTTTTTAGCATTGCCGCGGATATTACCGGCATGGTAGGTGTAGTTAATATTTCTGTACTCTTGATATCCCTGTTCATAAGCAATATCTCTGCCATAATATAACAAGGGTTTGTCGCAGTGGTAACCTATGCCCGGAAAATAAACAGCTATCTTTGCCATATGATACTCCCTTTATTCGTTTTACGCCCCAAATCAGGCTTTCTCTGACAATACACTCTTCCTAATCTGCGGCGGTAGATACCGCCCTGCCGAAGTTACGGCCAAACAATACGCCGGCCAGCAAGAGCGAAGCACCCAGACCTGTGTAAAAGACGGCAATAAACCGCTCCGGCGCCAATCCGCTCACCCGCAGACCAATCCCGCCTGTCATCATCACCGCCATAACTGCAAAAGCTTTTCCATCAAAGAATTTGAGGAAAAATTGCCGTTCCTCCTCATAAGAACAGATTCTGGCCGTATGCTTCTTCACCAGCTTCCCAAAGATAAATTTCTGGAACACAACAAAAACCAGCGCAGACAACAAGAAATTCAAAGCGGACCGATATGACGGGTACGCAATCAATCCTATGCGAAGAATGTTAACTCCCGCCGCACTCCATACCAGACAGGCAAGAAGCAGCAGCGTATTTCGTTTTACTTTCATAAACTGCCTCCTTGATTGGACATCGTTCCGTTTTCGGGATAAACACAATTTATATCCCTCATTATAAGGCTAAGCCGCCACGAATTCAATACGCATGGATCGTTTTGACCATAAGCCGCTTTTCTGATGGATATTTGGAAAAAGAAGAAGCCGTAGAACTGCTCGAAGAAAGATTATCCGCGGTGATACTGCTCATCGCCATGGTCAGTATCTCATTCCGGCTGTTTTTTCGCCAGCCACCCTCTGAATAATCCGCCTTGAAATACAGAAATAATGATGAAAAAGATATTGGCAAAAATAATCAACGCAAAAGAAGGAATCAAAATACGGGTGACATTCAGCATCACACCGGCGTACTGATCTGTTCCTTTTTTAGACAAGTCATTTCGCGAAACAGGAACGGGCATTATACCTAATCTTCCAACCCGGTAAAATCATTCAGGAAAATTGCTCCTGATTTTTCAAATCCGTCGTTGATCGCATTTCTTTGTGCCGTGTAACAAAATGTCTCCTTTTTCTGTGCCGAAGTATCGCCATACACGATCACCTTGAATAAATCATGTTTTCCATAGCGCAGCGTATGGTGCATCTGCTTTCCCCGATAAGTACTTAACGGTGTGGAAGTGCCTATACTTCTGTCAAGCACATTTTTCACCGCTGGGCTGTAAGTCCCATATAGATTCTCCGTAATTATGATCAGCTCGTCCGCCTGTCCGATCACGCGGGCCGCCTGCTGCAGGCTGTCTTTCATATAACATTCCGCCGGGTGCTTCGTCCAGCAGCCAAAGCAGCCCTGACAGGGAGCATATTTCCCGTCCGCATGAATGAGCGCGTCGCATTTTGCGCGAAGCATTTCATGATATTGCATGTCCAGATCGTGTATGATTACTTTCATGATTCATCAATTCCTAAGTGTCATAAACTCCCGATTGAATAATAAGGTCATCAGACTCATTTATCAATCTTGTTTTCTTCTTGTTTCATAATTCACGTTATATAATGCAAATTATAATGTGAATCGTCTTCTTTGTCAAGTAAACTTTCTTAGGATCAATTTTAAAAGCCCCGCTCACGCATAATGATATCTTTCCTTATTCCTGACAAAAAACAAAAGAAAAAATCAAAAATCCGTTCCTTGCCATCGCATAAACCGTCGTCCCCTTTCCGGAAAAAGACCAACCAGACGGACCAGTTCCATCCACGCCGGGATAAACGCCGTTTACGCAAACCCATCAAGATACCGCTGCAGCGCATCCGCCAGTTTTCCAATATGCACGCCGTCCACAAAGGAGTGGTGTACCTGCACGGAAAACGGCAGCATCACCCTACCATCCCGCATCACATATTTTCCCCAGTCAATCATCGGCGTCGCGTTATCCTTCCTTCCTGATTCCGTATGGGAAATGTGCGTGAACGACACCCATGGGAAGGAAGAAAACTGGTAGATATCGTTTGCCATCGGGCCGGTGAAATACTCCCTCTGCTTCATTACCGTATCGGCGGCAAGCGCGACATATTCCTCCATGCTATCTTTCATCTCCACGTTGACTACTTTAAAAAGTTCGCTGCCCGCATCCAGATAAGTAAAAGATGTATTGATCTTGTCGTAAACAACCGGCTTTCCATCCAGAAAGCGGCAGCGGAATGCCTCGATCTCATTCGCGCATTTCGTGACGGCAAATACAAAGGAGAAGGTAAAGGAATATCCCCGCTCTTTGATTTTCTCTAAGAAATTCGTAATATCCAGCTCAAAAGTTACGCAGTACTGCGGCTGCACGCTGTTTCTGAAAATCTGACAGTGCATCGCCCTGTCCCATGTTGCCATATCAATTTCCCTCGTCATACGCTCCTCCTTTTCGTTATGAATCCTATCGTTCTCTCCTGTTTCAGTCGCCATTATACCACGTACATTGTATGATGTCAATATGTTGTATGATGTCTATAGGCGATCGAGTAGTGCATTTTCTTTACCCTGACCGCCGCGCGATTCATTTTCCTCTGCGCAATCGATTAGGGAAGATTTTCACTCTGCTCGCCGCGCGGGGAGCACGTTGCATAAGCAACCCTTTCATCTGTGCTCCCTGTGAGTAAAAAAGGACTTACCATTCCGTAAGCCCCTGCATTCACTGCTATTCATTTTCAAGTTCCCGCATGGCGTGCATGATGTGGATCCGCATGGCATTTTTCGCGCCCTCCGCGTTTCTCTGCTCCAGAAAATCCATAATCATCCGATGGTCGCCCACCGTATCGGAAACCACTTTCCGGCTTTCGCCCGTCAGGGTAACGCCCTTTGCGATCGCCTGATAAAGAATGGGCATGAGTTGATTCATAAACGCATTGTGCGTTGCCTGCGCGATCGCCTTGTGAAATGCCTGCTCGTTGTCCGTGCGGTCCTGTCCTGCTTTAATTCCCTGTTCAATCTTCTCCCCAAGCTCCAAAATTCTTTTAATCTCCGCGTCTGTTCCCCTGACAGCCGCCAGATAAGCCGCCTCCGGCTCAAAAATCAGCCGCATTTCATATAAATCTTTGACGGTTGCCTTGCTGTCCGCCAGCCTGCCCAAGTCCGGCTCCTGCGCAAAAGCCGCCTCCGTGACAAAGGTTCCTTTGCCGCGCTGAATTTCAAGAACGTGATAGGCTGTTAAAATCCGTATCGCTTCCCGCAGGGTCGTCCTGCTGACATGCAATTCCGCCGACAACTCATTTTCACTTGGCAGCCTGTCCCCCACCGCGAAGCGTTTTTCGATGGTGATCATGGAAAGTATCGTTTCCGCGATACTTTGTGAAAGCATTTTACTGTTCATCGCTTGCCTTCCCTCTATACATGCAGGTATCGTAATACTCCTTAAAGCCTCATACTAATTTCACAAATTTTTCCGGCTCAATTACTTTAACTCTCGACTGTTTATAATCCTCTATATTCCTCGTGACAATGTAATCCACCGTTTCCGCCACCGCACATTCTTCCTGCAAACAATCCTCAAAATCTAAAAACTGTCCATTATCAATAGCTGAAATAATCTTTTCTGCATTCAAATCTGATATCCAGAATGATATTGGTATCAATCAATATTTTCACACTTTTCTCTCCTCACTTCCCCAAGCTCTAGATCAAAATCGAAATCATCTGGCAGCCGTTTCTCCATGCTCAGGATTTCTGCAAGCGCATTTTGGGCCCTTTTCCTATCTGTATCCCTGTTTACAGACATTGCTTCCAGATTGTGCAAAATATTGATTACATACGTCATATTGTCTTCCGGTATGCGCTTTATCATTTCAACTGCCTTTTCTTTCATCAATGTCATGTCTCAGTCTCCCTTTCTTTGCTCGTAAACCCACCGCTAATATGTTTATGGTAGCACAAAACAGAAATCCTTACAATGGAATTTCTTCGCGTTCACTGCTGCACTTGATCGCACTACCGCAGCAGCGCCATACTCCCCGTCAGTTTATTGACCTTTTTCTTCGCGCCACAGATAGCAATTCCAAAATAGTTCAGTTCCGTTTCGGAAACATCCTTCATCTTTTCCATAAACTCGTCATAGGTCTTACATCCCTGCGCAAGGTCTGAAAAATCCACCACCGTCAGGTCCGAAAATTCAGGTTCATACAGCCTTTCACGTATTGCCTTAACGACTTCCGGCATCTGCTTTCCCAGCGTAATGCCCATGATCGCCGCCGTGTTCGCTATGATACCCAGCGGCAGGCTCTCGTCAATCACCATGACACATTTTTCATTCTGCAAGTCCATTTTTTAATCCTCCACAATTTATTTTTTTCTGTTATTTTGCCGAAAATCTTTTCGTTTCCTTTCCTGCCATATTCCGAAAGAAACAGCCCCGTGACCGCCAACACCGTCCCTACAGCGGAAGTCCACGTCACCGGCTCTTGCAAAACCAGCGCGGAAGTCACCACCGTTATAACGGGAACCATGTAAATATAAACGCTGGTCTTGACCGCGCCAAGCGCCTTTACCGCCAGATTCCATGTGACAAAGCAGAGCGCAGAGGCCCCCAGTCCGAGATAGAGGATATTGAGCAGGTTCGTCATGTCTGCGAACCGCCCCAGTCCCATTTCACGATACATTTCTCCCCCAAAAGCAGTAAAATCGTGTACTCCCGCAGCAGCCGCCATCGCCACCGCAAAGCCAATGAAAAAGTGTACCCGCAGCTTTCCCTCCGATTTTAGGAAAAAGCGCGACAGGATTGCCGTGAAAAAAGGCGCGACCGAAATGATGACTCCCACATTGGATGCCATCGTATATGTAAGCGCAATATTTTCCAGCAGATAGTACAGGCATATCCCGCTTAAGCCCGCCAAAGCAAACGTCATTTCCTGCCTGTGTTCCGCCCCTTTCATGCGGCGCGGACAAACGATAAGCAGCGCCGCAAACCCTATTACGAAGCGGAAAAACAGGATTTCCACGGGCTTGAAATCTACAAGCAGGACTTTGGTAGAGATAAATGTCGTCCCCCAGATGATGATCGTAAACAATGCCGCCAAATGTCCGGCTGCCCTCTTGTTTCCCATACGCCGCCTGTCTCCTTTCCGTAATCCGTCCTTCACAATTTGTTCCCATGCGCTTAAGTTTTTCTGCCATTCTCAGTTTTCTCCGCAAAGATCTCGCGGTAAGTCCCCGGTGCCAGCCCGATAAACCGGTTGAAATAATTTGTAAAATGACTCTGGTCTGAAAACCCTGTCCTTACAGCCGCTTCCGCGGGCGGCATCCCTTCCGACAACAGCTTTTGGGCCGCATTGATACGGATCGTCTCCAAGTAGCGGTACGGCGTGACACCCTTTTCTTTGGTAAAGGCGCGCAGCAGCGTTGACTTGCTAAGACCCGCATGACGGCAGATTTGATCCAGATAAACGCGCTCCGCAAAATGCGCAGCCATGTATTCGCAGGCCTTTTCAAGCTCCTGCCTGCACTCCGAAATACCGTTATCAAAAGGCTTGCCATAACTCTGAATCAGATGCGAAAGCAAAAACAACAGGGCTTCCTCTTTTCCAAACCCACCTGTCCCCTGCATGACCATTTCATGCAGTGCGCGCAAGTGACAGGCTGCTTTCTCATCCGAAATGACATTTTTTGAAAACCCCGGCAGCTCCCGTTTCCCTGAGACTTCCTCCGCCAAATCAAGCATGATTTCCTTTGAAATGTTGATACCCCGGTAATCAAACGTTCCGCCGTCGCTCTGCACGCAGGCATGACTGTCCCCCGGATTGAAAAGCACGATACAGCCTTCCTCTACGGCATATTGCCTGTCCCTGCAGGAAAGGACGCGCTCCCCTTTCTCCACAAACCCGATCACATAATGCTCATGGAAATGACTGGGAAACGGCTGCACGATCCCCTCGAAACGGTAGGCTTCAATCCTTAATTCTTCATCGTATACTACGGTTTTCGTCTCTTTCTTCACTCGTATTATCTCCGATTGCAGATGTGAAATAAAATCTGTCAAAAGCTATTTTACCGCTTATTCTTTCCTGCGTCTTGTAAAATATCTTCAATTCACTCCCAAACTTTCTAACGACATAATATGAAACAAGGGAACCGGCCTTGGTTGCCGATTCCCTTTTCTCGCTTACGATTTTTCTCCCCATCCCAAACTCTAATGCTGCACCTTGTTCTCGTCGCCAGTCATTTTCATGAAATCAAACGGCGGAAGGATGCTGTCTATCTTATCATATAATGTATCGTCAAAGTTGTAGCGAAGCTCGCATTCCCTGTCGAAGATCATGGTTGGCTCTTTTTCCGGCGTTACAGCCTCCCACACAGGCAGCTTGTCACTTTGGGGTTCTCCGGTCTTTACAAACGCCATGAATGCTTCGAATATTTGACTTTGCAACCGCTCTGTGACCTCCGGGATCTGACATACCTCTACCAGATCTATATTATGGAAGAAGAAAGGGATGTCCGAACAATGCCATGCAATTTTATTGTGATAAATCGGAAATTCAAGCGTAAAATCATACAGGTATGTACCCGATTTTTCTCCCTGTGCATGAAGTTTGGCAAGCTGTTTTGACGGCTGTCTCATAACGCGGTCCACCAAAAGTAAGTCTGTCGCATTCTTGCCCGGATAAGTCTTTTGAAACAACTCGATCATTTCATCCGTATGTTCTCCATAAACGGCGCTTACGATTTCCTTCACCTGCTCCTTGGTCAATTGGTTTTTATCATATTCTGCCGGCATGAATGCAAATTCGCCAAACACACTGCCCACCATAAGCGGAATCTCAAAGGCCTGTTCTCGGAATCCGTACTCCAGCGGGTTCCCTTTATAGTAATCGTTTACGAGAGGACCGTTTCCTACATATCCGCCCCGTTTAGCGATTGCCGGACTCACCTTATTATAAGCATTGGCAAGCTCATAGTAAGGAATCGTCTCAAGCTTCTCCACTTCGTCCTCAGAAAGACCAAGCTCTTTTAAGATCGCCCTAACGATCATGCGCCCGTCTCCCGTGCAGGACGGCATAAAAGCGGCATTTCCCACACCGCTCATAATCAGGCCGCGGTGAAACAGGCCGTCCGCATCAGCCATCTGCATCAGGTCGGCAACTTTCATCCCGCCGCCTGACTGTCCGAAGATCGTTACATTCTCCGGATCACCACCAAATAAAGAAATATTGTTATGCACCCACTTAAGCGCGGCTACCATATCCGCATGACCCGCATTTCCGGAGTTTTCATATTTTTCGCCAAACGGAGAAAGGTCCAGATACCCAAGAATATTCAGTCTGTGATTAATGGATACGACCACCACATCCCCCTGCATGCACATATTAAAGCCGTCATAAGCAATCTGTTCGATGGAAGAGCCCGCAAAATAACCGCCGCCGTGAAGCCATACCACCACCGGAAGTTTCTTCTCACCATCCAGCGTTTTGGTCCAAATATTCAGATTCTGGCAATGTTCATCCTGCGGCCAGTAACGATGCGGCACCATGAGTTCGGCACTGGGCGTATCTTTCATCATAAGCGGACACACAAACCCATATGAGGTCGCGTCTTTCACACCTTCCCACTTACTTTCTTGCGGCATCTGAAACCTGTCCGCATAAGCATAGGGAACGCCCTTGAAAATATATTCTCCATCATAAAAATATCCTTTCAGTTTACCGCTTGTCGTTTCCAATACGGGTACATCATCAAAATGAAATTCAGTCATGCTGTCTCTCCTTCCTCCGAACCGGACAAAATATCCCTTGAAATAAATTTTAGCATACTGTCACTTAATTTCAACAACAAAAAAGGAATACTGTTACGAAAAAGAGCCGATAAACTGTGATTGTTCATCGGCTCTGCGTTGATCAAAACTCGAATTGATTAAAAAATTATGCCCACTTACTCTACATGGATTTCCTTTGCAATAACAGCCCTGTCCGCAACGCTGCTGTTCCTTCCTTCCTGCTCCATCAGAGACCAGTCGTCAAGATTGTCAAAAATGTAGACATACAAGGTTTTTATCTCTTTTTCCTGAACGGCAAATCCGGCTCTGCCTGCCATTTCCATATCTGCGTAAAGCATTTCCCCATCCTGATTAAAGCATAGTGTATAGCAGGGGGCATAAGACCATCCAAAAATTTCGAACATCTCTGCATCCGTCATATCGGGATCTTTTGAAAGCAGCTTTTCCCTTCTGTCGTCTGTCAATTCTCTCTGCTTTCCCGGTGTTGTCGCATGGACAATGACCTGATACGGAGATACCACTACGTCTTCAAGCGTAATATCCCCCTTTTTCTCGCCCACTTCAATTGTTTTTACATCTTTCGCATTTACCGCAAACGGAATGGAAATATTCCAGCTGCCATCCGTCCAGTGAGATGCCGATATCTCCTCGCCGTCAAGCATCCTGTCATCATCATAACCAAGACCGTTTACATTTAAGTTCAGTTCGCCGCTGCCTGTATACTTCTCCGCAAGATCTATCTTCAGCATGCCTGCGAATGTATGGCTGTCGATTACCTCTCCGTCAAATGTATTTTCGAGCCATTCATCTGCGCTGCCATCCACATTCCATGTCCCGCTGATATAAAATCCTGCGGCTGTCTGGTTATCCGCGGCGTTCATGCCTGTATAATGTTCTGGAATATGATTGAAATCCGCGTCTTCCGATTCGATATTTACCGTAAGGAATATGGAATATCCATCGCAGTAAACTTCTGATGCAGTCAGCGTGATTCCTTTATCAGACGCGGTATAGTCTGATGTATCCTGATTCCCCGCAGGATCCTCATTTGTCAGGACAGTTTTCTGATCCGTATAGTCTCCGGAATAGGTGGCATCCTCCTCAACCTTCTCAAAAATCATTCCAATCAACGGAATCTTTGCCGCAAGCACCGGATTAAAATATCCCAGTCCGCAGATTCCAATAACCGCAGCGGCCACTGCCGCCGCAACACTTGTTCTTATTTTACCAAATTTTTTCATTTTTTCCTTCCTCCTTCTACGTATCCGAATTTCTCTGTCACTTATTTCAGGAGCAAGGGCCTGCTTTAAGATTTGATCCAATTTTTCATCTGTCATATCCGATCGCCTCCAATTTTTCCTTTAACTGTTTCTTTGCTTTCCGCATCCGGCTTTTGACGGTTCCTTCCGGAAGTCCCAGGATCTCAGATATCTCATGGATCTGCATATCCGCCGAATAATACAGATAGATCGGCAGCCTGAACTTCTCCGGCAGAGTTTTAACGAATCCCTGAATCATATCTGCCTCATTTTGCTTTAATACAATATGTTCCGGGGATACTTCGTTATCTTGATCAACAAACCCATATCCCTCATCAGACATTTCGTCCATACTCTCGATCGGAACCAGCCTCATCCTGTTTGCATATTTTTTCTTCTTATTTTTCCAAAGATAAATGGAAGTGGATAAAGCATAACTCTTTGTATTCTGCATGGAGTCCAGTCTTTTCCTTTTCTCCAGCAGCTTGAGCATCGTGTCCTGATACAGTTCGTCCCCATTCTCCGCGTCTCCGGCTGTCATCCGGCAAAACCGCAGAATATCTTTTCCAAACCTCAGGACAAACCGCTCGAATTCATCTTGATTCATAGCAGCCATCCTCCTTCATCTTTCAAGTTGATTGATCAGCATGTCGACATACAAAGATTTGCCCTTGCATGTATATATTGTCATGACGCCGGAAAAAGTTTTTAAATTCTTGAAAAGTTTAGCATTTTCTTGCATTTCTTTTCGCCCTAAGCCGCTCTATCTTTTCCTCCGCATCTGTCCGCAGCGTATTATAATAACGCAGTTTTTCCTAATTATTATTTACACATTGGGATTGCTTTTCAAGCTGTTTCGATATATAATACCATTTTAGAAACAACGTTGCTTTTTGCCACCGGGTAAAGAGATTATACGTCAGACTTTCTATCGTTAGGTCGTAGAAGATAGAAAGTGCTGGCGTTTTTGTATTTTAAGGAGATGTCTATGGAAACCAAAACGCTGCTGAAAGAATTTTCTCAATATGTCATATTAAACATATGTGGCATGATCGGTTTATCATGCTACATACTCGCTGATACTTTTTTCGTTTCAAACGGCTTAGGCGCAAATGGTCTGACCGCGCTTAATTTAGCTCTTCCAATCTATAGCTTTGTTCATGGAAGCGGTCTGATGCTTGGAATGGGAGGTGCAACAAAGTATTCCATTTACAGAGGACAAAAGGAATACAAAAATGCAGACAAAACTTTTTCAAACACAATTTACATTATGTTCGCAGTGGCTGTCATTTTTATACTGACAGGTATTCCCTTTTCCGGACAACTGACAAAATTATTAGGTGCTGATAAAAATGTCTATCATACGACAAAAACATATTTACAGGTTATTTTACTTTTTGCTCCGGCATTTATGGCAAATGATACTCTGCTCTGCTTCGTAAGAAATGACGGAAATCCTAAATTATCTATGATTGGTATGTTGACAGGAAGTTTCTCAAACATTATTTTAGATTATATATTTATTTTTCCTCTTAATATGGGGATATTCGGTGCAGTATTTGCAACGGGACTCGCACCCGTTATCAGCCTGATTGTTTTATCTAAGCATTGGCTTACAAAGCAAAACCATTTTCATTTTGTGTGGATAAAGCCTTCCTTTCGATTGACAGGAAATATCATTTCATTAGGTATTCCGTCCCTTATCAGCGAGATGGCTTCGGGAATTGTAATGATCGTTTTTAATACGATTATCCTGCACATACAGGGAAATATCGGCGTGGCGGCTTATGGTGTCATTGCAAATTTATCATATGTGGTTATTTCCATTTATACTGGGATAGCACAGGGAATGCAACCAATATTAAGCCGGGTATACGGATATGGAGAGCATGAAAGCCAAAAACAGATTTTAAAATATGCCTTAAAAACCATGTTAGTTATATCTTTTGGTATTTACCTGATTTTTTTCCTTGCAGTTAATCCAATCGTAAGCATATTTAACAGTGAGCAAAATATACAGTTACAGGAAATCGCAGCCGCCGGGTTAAAATTATATTTCATTGCGATTCCATTTGTTGGGTTTAATATCATTCTATCTGCATATTTTACGTCAACAGAAAAAGCCCTGCCTGCCCAAATCATTTCATTGTCAAGAGGATTTTTAATAATAATCCCTATGGCATTTTTCCTGTCTTTTCTATTAAAAATGACAGGCGTATGGCTTTCTTTTCCAGTTACTGAGTGTTTTGTCGCTTTAACAGGCATTGCATTATATATAATTTCAGAAGCGTAATTGCTCTTTTCAAAATTCATGTTATGGAAGAGAAGCCTTTGTGCATGATAAAACCGGACATTGAACATCTATCATAAAAAGAAGCGATACATTCAGCCAAGACAAGAGGAAAAGAAGAGGACCTTGCAGGAACGAATCCTGCAAGGTCCTGCGTTTTACTTTTTTTATGTCCATGCAAAAGAAGTTTTTTCCGATGGCAGATTATAAATTATCCTCCTCCCTTCCCCCACCTTTCCCAAAAAGAAAAGGAAAAGAAATGGAAAAGCATCAGCTTCCAGCACCCAAAATCATTCCATAAGAAGATATATCTTATAAGAAAAAGGAAAAAATCAGAAAGGTAAAAGGAAAGGAGGAGGACTACATTCCACTGTTGCGACATCGCAACACTTTTGGAAAATCCTCTTCCCTTCCCTCTTCCTTCCTGCCCCTCTCCAACACCTAAATGCCCTGTTTTCAAGCATTGGGAGGGGTTTGGAAAAGAAAATGGAAAGAGGAGGTTGCTGAGACAAGTTGTTGTTATGGTACGATTTTCTGTTAGATATAGAACTATTTTTAATAAGGGAAATATAAGGGATGGATGAGGGAAAGAAGAGGACCTTGTGGAAGCGAAGCCCACAAGGTCCTGAAAAGCCTGTTTTTATTCTGTTGCTTTCGATTCTCTCAGCAAAAATTATAATCTGCATAGAGCAAAAAGTTTGTCTGCAAGAACATAGTAGTAATTCTTCTATGTTGGACTACATTCTATACTTTTGCAAAATTTGAGTATCAATTGTCAAACTTGCAACAATTCGCCTAAATTATTGGCTTAATCTATTGGCAATTTTATTCTCTCTTTTTCTTCTGTAGATAACTTTCGATTGCCATTATCCAAAAAATATTTTGATAGTTCTTTCCATTGGTGTTCTGTCATACTGATTTCCCTCATTCTTTCCAATTCGCTACACACGTGTAGCGAATTAAAATTTTCTAAATTGTCGTCATTGCAACTCCTGCCGTGAAGAAATAAATTCTTTTAGCTCAGCTAAATAAATCTCTGGTATTTCATAAAATTTGAATGGATTAAGCTGAAAAATATAATCATTTTCTATATGATTCGTTTCATTTACAAACTTACAAGCGGCAGGATATTTTTTTCGTAATCCGCTCAATAACCCATTATATCTTTCAAATAATAATCTAATCGCAATTATTTTACTGTAAACATCATTACCATTAATCAATTGCATTAACTTTTCCTTGGATAATTCACTGATTATATCTTCATATGTAATTTCTCCCAAAAACTCTAATAAAGCGGCTTGTCCTTCCGAAAGGACTGTTAACCCCAAAGCTACCCCTTCCTTGTCCGTTGGTTCTGTCCTTCCATGTATAACATTGGATAATACTTCATAAATTGGACTTGCAGCAAAATTTGAATCCGTCATTTCAATATACTTTCTCAAATTAACTACTCTCACAGCCATATTGTATATAGCATCTTTTGCAATTTTCTTTGCCAACTCTACAGAATTTAACAAATCTTCCTTTTCAATTTCGTATTCCTTAATACTCCCGCCTTCTTTTTGAATTAATCGTGCTGACACAGGTGTTTCCAAACCATATTTTTTAAAGAAATCACCGTAAATATAATCAATCACAGGCTGTATTTCATGCGTCAGCATCAATACTGTTTTCCCTTTAAAACTATCTTTTTTATTATCAAATAGTCTCCTTATAATTGCAAACTTCTTATCTTTGTCAAATGCGGTAATAGGATCATCCAATACTATCAAATCCGCATTCTCGCTTATCGCCTGAAACATAAACATAACCAATGAAAAAGCATTTCGCTCTCCCCAGCTCAAATGTTTCTCCGGTTGCATAACCCTATCCTGCTCTGTCATATCCGTTGGTATCAAGTAAGACACCGCTTTATTTTCCCCATTTCCCTTTATTACAAAATTATATGGAAACCCTGCTAATGTGAAAAATTGATTAATATCCTCTTTTCTATTTGCAATTAATTCTTCTAACTTCTTTTCGTGTTGGGCGAATAAGCCTTTTAATTTTCCAGTATTTTTCTTTAATTCTTCTATATTGCTGGATATCGTTTCTATCAAAGTTTTAATCAATTCTGTATTATAGAACTTCATTAACTGCCTTTTTTCTATAACCATTTCATCCAAACTATTTTCTATACTCTGTAACTGGTCATGTGTTACATTCATTGGACGGAATGAAACTATCTTATTGATTTTTACCAATAAATAATTTGTTTCTATAGCCAACTGTTGCAGTTCTGAAGAAAGTGCATCTTCCTTACTCTGATTTCCTATATATCCCTTCATCGCTTCCACTGCGCTATTATCAATATATCCTGCTTCGACTGCCTCTTGCAAATATTCCAAAACAGCATTTGCTGTTGCTAATGCAGAATTTTTAAAAACTTTAGAAATAATCGCATTTTCTTTCTTAATTTTTTCCGGTTCCATATGATAAGTACAAAACGGACATGATTCTCCATTCATTTGTTTTATACCATCATTTCTCCATTTTGCCCACTTTGATACTGCGCCCATATCTCTATTTTCATAAAACGGACTATATGATTTTATCTCATCATAATTCTCAAATCCGCTACCATTCCCCTTTAAAAATTCCCCTACCCCGCCTTTCTTTTGAATTTGTCCATCTGAAAACTTTATCGCATCAAAATATTTAGGAAGAAATTCTCGTAATTTTCTTATTTCCTCATTTTTTTCAAACACATCTTGCAAACTTGCAAGCAATACATTAATCTCTTCTTTTAACTGCTCACATTTATCTGATCTTAAGAATACTTTATATGAATTTTCCAAAAAACTGGTATCTTGAAATAGATACGAATTAACATATGTTTCGTCAAACACCCTTACATTTGAATATGGTATATTGGAAACATCAGGTTGATGCTCTTCATCATTTTCCTCAATTCCGTATGGGCGTAACTCCTCCATTTTTTCTACGCTTCCATTTGCTTTCGCAAATATAGCCTTACATACTGTTGACTTACCTGTCCCATTAGAACCATATTTTATATTTAAGGCATTTTCCTCAAGATATATGTCTGCATCTGATATGCAATTACAATTTTTAATTTTAATAGCCGTTCCCATAATATCCCCTTTCACCATATATTACTTTTTAACTATGACTTACTATTCTTCCCTTTGTTCTAACTGCTCTTTTGCATTTGCTATCGCCTGCAACAACTTTTTCTCCAATACTTCTTTGGGCGGCATCTTCGTCAAATACTGAGCTACATGTATGCTACCGTTATCAAGTTCCATAAGTTCTATCATTTCTTGTGACTTTTCTGCACACAGTATTAAGGCTATTGGCTTCTCCTCGCCCTCTGCTCTTTCATATTTTTCAAGCCAGCGAAGGTACAATTCAACCTGTCCTTTATCCTGCGGCTCAAATTCTCCCAATTTTAATTCTATCAGCACCAAACGTCGTAACGTCCGATGAAAGAAAAGCAAATCCATAAAATAGTCTTTACCATCAAGAACAAAATGCTTTTGACGAGCTAAAAATGCAAAGTCCGAACCCATTTCTAATATAAATTTTTCCAATTGGGCAAGAATTGCATTTTCCAAATCTTTTTCACTATAAGTATCTTTCAATCCAAGAAAGTCTAGCATATACGGATCACGATAAAACATATCCACCGACATTTTCTTTTCTTCGTTCAATTCCGCAATCCCATTTCTTATCGTTTCATCAGGCTTTTTTGAAATTGCTGTGCGCTCATAAAGCATTGACTTTTTACGTTCACGCAATGTACGAACAGACCAATTTTCATTTTTGCACATTGCTGCATAAAATTCTCTTTTCAGTTCATCCTTAATCGGCAATATCTCAATAAAATGCGACCATGTCAATTGTTGCGACAGTGTCGCAACTTTTTCATAATCTGGAAACTCTTGGTAAAAATTTATCATACGAGAAATAGCAGACCTATTAAATCCTTCTCCATAATCTACAGATAATCTATTGCTGATTTCAAGGACTACCTTTTTCCCATATTCCGGCTTATTAACGCCCGTTATCTCCTCTGTAAGTTTCTTACCAATCCCCCAATACAAAGAAATCATTGCATTATTAACAGCATTTTTAACATTGTATTTTTTCTGCCTTATCAAATCATTTATATCGTTATAAACATCATTAAAAGAATCTGACAACGTTATTTCTTTCTTCATCAATACCCCTCCAAAAAGTTGCGACATGTCGCAACTTTTAATAAAACCAATATATTCTACTTCCAGTTAAATATATAACAAATTCCAGTTTCTATCTTTTATTGCAACATCTTATCCATGTTTTCAAATACAAATTTTTCTGTAAGTTCATCATATACTGCGTTTTCAAGTCTTGTTTTAAGCAACCGAATGTTATTATACCGATTTGCATTACTCTTAAACCATTCTAAAATATCAGTTTCATTAATAAAGTGTTTTTCTTCATCATTCAAGCAATTTATTGTTTCCTCATACCATTTGTCTATTATAATACTTTTTTGCTCTTTAGTCAGATCTCCATATTCTATACAGCATCCAATTCTCGAATACATCGCTGGACCTAACTTTTTCCTTATCTCGTTTTCACTCATAAAATTACAAGTACACATAAAAATTGTATTTTTTAAATCAACATCATAATTGGAATCTACATACCTACCTTCATCAAACAATTCATAAAATGCATTATAGAAAATCGGGTTAACCTTATCAAATTCATCAATTAAAATAACATTGGACTCTCTCTTCATCATATCTCTTGCAAAACTTTCTTTAGAATGTTCTGCGCCAAAAATGTAATTATATGCTTCGTTTGACTGCATCATGGAAAATTGTATTCTTAATAATTCTCCTCCAAGAGATTTGCTTATACTCTTAGCAGTTTCTGTCTTTCCAACTCCAGATGGTCCGTATAACATTAATACAACTGGTTTGTCATTCTCTCCCGCAACCATTCTATATAAACCGCTCATTATCTGCTTTTTACATTTTTCCTGTCCTAATATATCATTCTGCAAATTAAAATATATTTTTTTCAAATCCTCTCTTTGCACTTTCATATACTCTGATGAAAGATATTCTATATCATCCGCATATGATTCTAATGATTTTCTGACTCTTTTGGGCGGGTTTTGAACATATAATGTACCAACATTATGATTTAATGTAATTATCCCAACAAAATTTGATAAAACATGTTCTAATACAGAACCAAAATCTTCTGCTCTTACAATACAATTATCAACATCAATTCTTTTTGACAACGCATTTTCTCGCACCCCAGATTCATTTGGGCGCAATCTTGCATTATAATGCTGTATTAAATCCATAAATGGAATTGTATTCTCATATTCATCTATTCTTTCTTTAATAAGATTTTCAAAATCTTTTTTTGAACCACAAAAAACAACAATATTATCAATCATCCACTTCAACTCCCGCTAACAAAACATCAAAAACATCCAGTTCTTCCGTATTTGATTTATCCTCCGGTTCTTTTTCCTTCCTTTGATACTCAGGATTATCCTTTCTCAAAAAGTTTTCTTCTATTTCAAATTCATTATTAAAATTCAATTTTTCAACACTACTCTTGCCAACTTTAATTGCATAAATACTTATATCCATTTTCTGCAAATCAGTAGCTTTGTAATTATTTTTAAAAGACTTTATATTAAATCTAAAAATCACATTCTTTTCATTGCATATTCCAACAAATTCATAATATCCTTTTGCATTTTTAATTGTGTTATCCAATTTATCAATCGCTATATTGAAATCTCCCGCCGGTATATCAGTACCGCCTTTTAACATTGATAAATATGGTGAAATTAACGCAACATAAGACATTGAATCTTTAGGTGCATAGACTTTATATCCCGTAAATTTATGTATTGCACTACTTTGTTCTCTCTCTCTTTCTCCTAAAGACATTCCATCTATCAAATCAATAAAATCTGTAAGTATCGTATTTTTTACAATATTTTTAACCATTTGATTTGTGTTAAATGATGTCTCCAATTCAGCCTCAACAGATGTTTTCACTTCAAATCCAACCAAAGCCTTTAATACTCCTCCTATACCTACACCTGCCTTTGCCTCAACGTCTGCACTTCCTTTATCAGTAGTTTCATTCAATAATTCTGTTGTCTTTTCTAACTTACCACCTTCAACAATCTGAATATAATCCGTCACCGATTCTTCATCAAAATACACTATTTTACATAGCCTGCTTTTTTTAATCCTCTGTTCTTTATTCAATTTTTACCTCCGCTCTATATCCATTTAACCCATCATACTCTGCTTAAAAAGTAACAATATTTTCTTCAAGCTTTACTTTATATCTCACTTCTTCAATTTACTACACAGTCGGTTTTGCAGTATTAATCATAAAATTAATTTCATTCACATCCTTTAAAGCTTTTACATCATCAATTTTACTTTTAACATCCATTAACTTTACTGCTAAGTCTACATATTCTCTATAAAAATGTATTTCCCCCATTCTCAGCGTCTCACCATTTATCACATATTCAATTCTATTTTGTATATCAATCCATTATTAAGACTATCATCATCCACTAGTTCAATGCCACTTTGGGGCAACAATCGTATTAATTCTTTTTTAGTAGATCCATTATTTGTATGCCCAAGAACGTCATAAAGAACCGCTAGGTGCTGTTGATTTAAAACCACATCCACACTATCACCACCTTTTTCATAATTAAAATAAAAATTCATGTTTCTTTTTTAGTCTATAATAAGTTATGATTGTACTCGTATAATACTGCATCATCCAATCATACCAAATTTCCTTGCTATAATCTGTTTTCTGTGTTCCATTATTATGACGGATATTATATCCGTTTACAATATTAAAAATCAAGCTATCATGCTCATTCTTATTTATTTGATATTCCGAATTTAATATTGTTTTAACATCTTCTCTTACATTTTCCAAAATATCCGCTAATATATTTATTGCTTTTTTCTTTATTTCTTCATTTGAATCAAAACGGTAATAAAGTTCTGATGCTGTACATAATTTCTTATATACATCATCTCCCATATCTTTTCCATCATAAGCTAATTGTTCTTTCAAAGCCACATTTGGTAATTCCATGATAAAACCATTGTGCGGTTCCAAATAAAATCCATCTTTATATAATCTTAAAATATTATTTATTTGCTCGCAGAATTCTTTTCTAGGTGCTTCCGTAATTAGTTCCTGTATTTCATAATCATAATAAGCAATATGGTCATATAAAATCTCAATTACCGTAAATAAGGTTTCCTCATTATAATATTCATAATACTCATAAATAGGATATACCTTTTTACTTTGCAGTTTTGTCGCAAAAAAGACCTCTGCTGATGGTGCTAACGAGGGTGCAAAAAGTTGCTTTTCATCGTCATAACATCCTATATACACACCTCTTATTGCACTTTGAAAATATCCTTTATTTGAAAAATAAAAATATGTTTGGTAAAAAAATGACAACAACTCTTTTAAATTCATTTGTAAATTTTCTTTTATTAGTCCATTTCTTTCCGCATAATATATCTTCATTTCTACCCTTTCTAAAACTACTTTCTAACAAAGCTAATTAATTATTGCACACATTGTAAGTATATCAGAAAATCCCACCTTATAAAAGACGGAATTTTCTATCCTTATCCACATATCCATGATCCATCAGATATGGCTTTGTTGACTCCTGCAAAAGATGGAAGCTCTTTTCAACAATAGATTTCAATTCTGGCCGCAGTGGCGGAAGATTTACTAAAGTGACACCTAATTCTGTGATCTGGGCAAATGTAGCTGACTGGTATTCACTCCCCATATCAGACACGATGACTCCCGGCAGCTTATCGGAATCCCACTGCTTCCTGTCTATCAGTATGCCGAATTTTCTGCACCATTCCACCTTGTCAGCAATCACATTGAGCATCAGCTCCCTTAATGAATAAGTCCCGCCTTCCCATGTGAGGGAGTAGCCCATCACAAAACCACTGCTGAAGGAATCGGTGACGATCGTGAGCACGGGCCTTCCGATAATGTTTCCGCCGCCATCCACCAGATAAATGTCGCATACAGTCGCATCGATCATGCCTGTCCCGACATTTGGTGCGAACTCCTGCACCCCATCCCCCAGAAGAGGCCGGTAAGTTCTCTGGTACTCCTTGATGCCATGCCTCGATATGATCGTATTCTGCTGTGTCCTGTATTTGCTGTGGAAATACCTGAACTGGTTAAACGATGGGTATTCCTCAAGCAGATTCCCTTCACCATCACAGTATCTTTCTTTGAGCATGTAAGTATAGGCAGTCTTTAAACTGTTCTTGTGTCTTGTAAAATAGAACTTATTTAAAGCCCATCTGATATTTTTTTCGTCCTCTGTCAAACCTCTGTCTGAAATAACCCTTTCTTTTGGGATAAGGGCAGATATGGACTGGTATACAAGATACCGGCATAGATAATTCCTGACTGTCTGTCCGCATATCCCCTTTTCTTTTGATGCCCTCTTGACAGCTTCTGTCCTGATCCTGTCATCATCAACGAAGGGAAGGATGCCTGCAACCACTGTAAACCTTTCATGGGCAGTACATCTGGCTTTGGGCTCCATATCCTGTTAGTCCAAAACGACTATGCCTGTAGCCTCTGACAGCTCCTCTTCACTGCATCCCTCATACCCATCAGCCCATCCGGCTTCATGCCACTTCGGCATTGTCCTTTTCATGCAGTCGATCAGGAGGATATCTTCCCCATCTACAGCCAGCACCCTGTATATCGTCCCATAAACCTTAATCAGTTGGTTCTTCTCCATCCGAAGCCTCCTTCTTCTCTACGACAATCCCCCAGTCTGCCACCCCTCTCCTCCTCCAGTAATTCCTTGAGGCATCCAGCATCTTCGCTGTCATGGGCTTTGTCAGGTGTTTCCTGAATACACATTCCCTTACCATCAGGTCGCCATCTGTCTTTACAGCCACAAAATCAGAACAGTATTCCCCAAGCTCCAGTCCATCGAGAAGCACCTGACATCGGAACTCCTTCACATCGGAATCAGCTTCCAGCTTCTCTGCATACTTGGATTCAATGGCATTATAAGTACGGGCTACACCATCTGCACATTTGCTCATGCTCCGCTTTTCACATCTGGTTCTTTTGTATCCTTTCGGCTTCATAAAATATCATCCTCCCTTTTGCAACATGTTTCTGCAATTATTATTACATACGAGTTTTAATGGTAATTTCTGCAAAAACACACGGAAGTTTTATTTGTTTTTCAGTTCATAAAGTCCTGCCCAAAATCTGCCCCGAATTTTGCCCAAAATGAATCGAGTAGGGGAGATTAAGTCTCCCCTCTCACACCACCGTACATGCCGTTCGGCATACGGCGGTTCAAC
>DKUU01000041.1:0-166 GCA_002490835.1 Lachnospiraceae bacterium UBA7196
CCGCTGTATGCTCCTGCCTGATTCCCATAGGGATTCTGGCCGCTATAGCTGACCGACTGATTCTCGTAGGGATTCTGGCCGTTATAGCTGACTGACTGATTCCCGTAGGGATTCTGCAAATTATAACTGCCCGGCTGACTCTCGTAGGGATTCTGACCGCTGTATG
>DKUU01000041.1:466-48587 GCA_002490835.1 Lachnospiraceae bacterium UBA7196
TGACCGCTGTATGCTCCTGCCTGACTCCCGTAGGGATTCTGACCGCCATAGCCGCCTGTCTGATTTCCATAAGGAACCTGCTCATAAGGGTCCTGCGGCTGACTGCCCGAAAAAAGGCCGTGTGTCTCCACCACCGTCTCCTCTGCCGGCACTTTCTCCACCACATCCGGTTCCGTATAGCCGTTAAAGTTATCCGATTCGTTCATCTTTTTACCTTTCTTTTACTTCTCCTTGCCGCCGAAAGTTACCTCACTGTAATACTGCAAAATGCACTCCCGCATCAGGGACAGCGCCGCCGAAACCGTATTCTCCCTGATCTTGGCGCGGCTGCCGCTGAACTGACATTTCTTCACCGTAATACGCCCGCAGACGCTGCAGCCCATATACACCAGTCCCACCGGTTTCTCCTCCGTGCCGCCGCCCGGTCCCGCGATCCCCGTCACGCTGACAGTCACATCCGCCTTGGACGCAAGGGCCGCTCCTCTGGCCATCTCCTTTGCCACCTGCTCGCTGACCGCCCCGTGCTTTAGGAGCAGATTCTTTTTTACGCCAAGCAGTCTGCGCTTTGCCTTGTTAGAATAGGTGATATAGCCGGCCTTATAGACCTCCGATACCCCCGGCACATTGATAATCCTTGCCGCCAGAAGACCGCCAGTACAGGATTCCACCGTGCAGATCGTAAGATGGTTTGCCAGCAGCAGATCGACCACCGCCTTCTCCAATGTCACCTCGTCGTCCGTCGTATAGATATTGCTGCCAAACCGGCCTTTTAATTCCTTTACCACCGGTTTTACAAGCTTCCTTGCTCCCTTTTCGTCCTCCGCTCTGGCCGTCACGCGCAGATGCACTTCCCCGGTCTTTGCGTAGGTGGCAATCGTGGGATTCGTCTGGTTCTCAATCAGATCCTTCACCATCGTTTCCAACTTACTCTCGCCCACGCCGCAGATCTTCACGGTCTGGGAAAAGATGACGCAGGATTGTAATTTGCTCAAATATGGTATGATCGACGTCTCAAACATCGGCACCAGCTCATTCGGCGGCCCCGGCATCAGGATCACATGCTTTCCGTTTTCCGCCATGATGATGCCCGGTGCCGTGCCGTTTGGATTCTCCACTACGATACAGCCCTCCGGCACCATAGCCTGCTTCCAGTTATTGTCCGTGATCTCCAGACCCCGCTTCTCAAAAAACTGCCGGATCACTTCCCTGCTCTCCTCGTGCAGATACAGGGGCTTGCCCAATACCTTCGCCGCAGCCTCCTTGGTCAGGTCATCCTGCGTGGGGCCGAGGCCGCCGGAAAGCAGCAGGATATCTGCGCGCCCAAGCGCCGTTTTTATGGTCTCGCAGAGTCTCTCTTCATTATCTCCGACCACATCCTGATGATAGCAGGAAAGTCCGAGTCCCGCGCATTTCTCCGCCAGATAGGCGGCGTTCGTATTGACGATGTTACCTAAGAGTATCTCTGTGCCGACCGCAATGATCTCAACTGTCATAGTTTACTCCATTTCTGCGCTGCATTTGTCCCAATTATGTTGAGGCAGCGTATAAAGCTTATAAGAACACCCGTTATTAATCTATTTTACCGTTTTTTATTTGTTTTCCTGCATAACACCCCTGTTTTTGATCAGATAGTCCGCCAGCGAGACCACCGTCAGGATCACCGCCGCCCATGTCACGATCGTGGTGACAAGCGACAGCGCTTCCAGATCGGCGATCATCAGGCAGATCATGACCATCTGGAATGTCGTCTTAAACTTGCCCCAGTAACTGGCCGCGATCACCACGCCGTTATCCGAGGCCACCAGCCGGAAACCGCTGATGATAAACTCTCTGGCGATGATGACGATGACCATCCACGCCGCGATCCGCTCCATTTCCACCAGACAGATGAGCGCCGAGCAGACAAGCAGCTTATCCGCTAGCGGATCCATAAATTTTCCAAAGTTTGTCACCAGATTATACTTTCTGGCAATCTTTCCGTCCAGCAGATCCGTCAGACTTGCCACTATAAAAATAACAAGTGCTATCCAATTGTCATATGGTGTTATGTCAACCAAAAGCAATACCACAAAGAACGGTATCAGCAGTACGCGGAACATTGTCAGTTTATTCGGCAGATTCATCGATAAGCTCTCCCATCAGATCATATTCGTATGAGCCCGTGACCCTGACTAACACAAAATCTCCGGTCATCAGCTCTCTTTCCGTATGGCAAAACAAAAGTCCGTCCACATCCGGCGCATCCCTGTAAGTGCGGGCCACATAGCAGTCCTCATCCGCAACCTTTCCCTCGATCATGACAAGGAGCGTCCTTCCTTCCAGTTCGGCAGCCCTGTCAAAAGCGATCTTTTGCTGCAGCGCCATCAGCTCGTCACGACGGGCGCGCTTCGTCTTTGCCGGAATCTGTCCGGGCAGTTTTGCCGCCGCAGTGTCTTCCTCTCTGGAATAAGGGAACACTCCCAACCTGTCAAACCGCATCTTTTCCACAAAGGAGAGCAGCTCTTCATGGTCTTTCTTCGTCTCTCCCGGAAACCCGGAAATCAGCGTGGTCCGTAGACAGATATCGGGAATCTCTTCCCGCAGGTGATCGACTATTTTAGTCAATTCTTTCCGGTCCGTCCTTCTGCCCATACGCTGTAACACGGGATCGGAAGCGTGCTGGATGGGAAGGTCCAGATAATGACATATCTTCTCTTCCTCTTTGATCACACGGATCAGTTCCTCGTCGATTTCTTCCGGGTAACAGTACAAAAGCCTGATCCAGACAAGGCCGCCGATCCCGCAGAGTTTCCTTAAAAGTTCCGGCAGCGCCTTTTTACCGTAAAGGTCGATTCCGTACACCGTCGTCTCCTGCGCCACGAGGATCAACTCCTTTACCCCCTGCCCCGCCAGCGCTTCCGCCTCCCGCAGCAGGCTCTCCATGGGAACGCTCCGATACGGACCACGCACTTTGGGGATAATACAATAGGTGCAGTGCTTATCGCAGCCTTCCGCTATTTTCAGGTAGGCGAAATGCCCGCCCGTGGTCAGAATCCGTTTTCGATCCGTCAGCGGTTTCCTTGCCGGGTCGTCATATCGATCCTGCGCGCCGCCTGCAAAGACCTGATCCAGCGTATCCGCAATACAGTCGATGGCTGTGGTGCCAAGGACAGCGTCCACCTCGCCAATCTCCTTCCGAATCTCCTCTCTGTAGCGCTCGGCGAGACATCCCGTCACAATGAGCGCTTTCAGGGAACCGTCCGTTTTCTGTCTGGCCAGATCCAGAATCGTGTTTACGCTCTCTTCCTTAGCGTCGCCGATGAAACAGCAGGTGTTGACCACCGCCGCTTCCGCCTCCGCCTCGTCGTCCGTAAACGCGTAGCCTCTCTCTTCCAGCATACCGAGCATCATCTCGGAATCCACCAGATTCTTATCGCATCCTAAGGATACGAAGAGTACCTTTTTCTTCATGGCTGACCGCCTGCCCTACTCGGCATCTTCGGACTCCGGCATCGTCTCCATCTCGGAATCCTCCGCCGACACGGCTTCCTCATTTTCGTCGTATAATATCTTTATCATGCCCTGATTCAGTTCTTCCACAGCTACGGACAACGGCTTTTTCCCTTTGCCGTCCACCAGTTCGTCGTCTCCGGCAATGATCTGTCTGGCCCGCTTAGCGGTGGCCATCACGATAGAATAACGGCTGCTTACAACGGGATCTTCTCCCTCCTCGACCTCACTGTTTACTACCTGAATCAAAT
This sequence comes from Lachnospiraceae bacterium UBA7196, assembly GCA_002490835.1. Taxonomy (GTDB): domain Bacteria; phylum Bacillota; class Clostridia; order Lachnospirales; family Lachnospiraceae; genus UBA3282. The sequence goes on from DKUU01000041.1 coordinate 4,207, forward strand.
CTGCATAAGATGGATGCAACATGATCGATCTCCTCCTTTTTCATCCTTTACCAACGCTGTTTTATTATTTATTATTCTTCCGTCTGTCCGTCGTCCGTCTGCGCCCTGCCCGATATCGTTTCCGGCAGAAGTGCCGACAGTACGAGCTGGCTGTTTTCCATTACCAGCACGGCTTTGGTCTTGCGCCCTTGCGTGGCGTCAATGGCCGTCCCCTGTTCCTTTGCCTTCTGTACCATGCGCTTGACCGGCGCGGAATCAGGGCTGACAATAGCAATAATCTTTCCCGTATTGACGACATTGCCGAAACCGATGTGTATCAGTCTGCCCATGAAATCTCCTGTCTCCATATAATCGTTCAGCCAGATCGAGCTCGCTCGATCATGCCATATCGCAAAACGCACCTTCGGTCTGGCTGAACTGTTATTCAATATTCTGTATCTGTTCCCTGATCTTCTCGATCTCTGTCTTTAACTCGATGGCACGGTTGGAGATCTCCAGATCCGTGGTCTTCGAGAGGATGGTGTTTGCCTCGCGGTTCATCTCCTGCGCCAGAAAATCAAGCTTTCTCCCGATGCTGCCGCCCTCCGTAAGGCAATCCTTTGTGGCTGTGATATGGCTCCTTAGCCGCACCAGTTCCTCGTCCACGCAGACCTTATCCGCAAAGATCGTCACCTCGGTCAGAAGTCTTGCCTCATCGATCTTAGTATCCTCCAAAAGTTCCTGCACCTTTTCCCGGAGCTTCTGCTTATATTCCTGAATGATCTGGGGCGAGCGATGCTCGATAAACGCCACCGCGGCAAGCATCCCGTTCAGCTTTGCCAGCAGATCGTCCCTGATGTTATCTCCTTCTCTGACCCTCGTCTCCACGAAAGATTCCGCCGCGCCGTGAACAGCCTTTTCAAGGAACTGCCAGAGCGCCTCCTCGTCCACCGTCTGTTCCTCCATCGTAAACACCTCCGGATAGCGGGACAGGGTGGAGACCCGTACATCATTGTCCAGTGAGAAATCTTCCGACATCTGCCAGAGATACTTCATGTACTCCGCCGCCAGTTCTCTGTTGTACTTCACGCAGAGGTTTGACTCCGTCATATCCTCGTAAGTGACAAAAATGTCCACCTTCCCGCGCTCAATATAGTTTTTCAGTTCACTGCGGATCGCCGTTTCAAAAAAACTCAATTTCTTCGGAATCTTGATACTGATATCCAGATATCTGTGGTTTACGGACTTCATTTCCACGCTGATCTTCCGCGCGCCTTCCGTCACTTCACATCTTCCGAAACCGGTCATGCTCCTGATCTTAGCCATGATTTTCTCCTAACTGTAGATCGTCCCTGACAGCAATGATTCAGAGAATGCTGCACATTTTCCCTGAATGGTTCATACTGCCGCAACTTCAAAAATGAACCTACGCATACAGGTTATATTATAGAGTAATGGGATGGATTCGTCAAGAAATAAGAAACTCGCCGACATTGAAAAAAGTGTCCGCCTATTGTACAATGTTCGGAAAGAGTATTTTTCAACTTAGTATAGAACGGTAGAAGGACGGGACGCAAAATGGCATTCGACGGCATCACCATTGCAAATATCACAAAACAGCTGCACGATACGCTGCTTGGCGGGCGCATCTATAAGATCGCCCAGCCGGAAAGCGACGAGCTGCTCTTGACCATCAAGAACAACGGAAATCAATATCGCCTGTTATTGTCTGCGGACGCTTCTCTCCCACTGGTTTATCTGACGGAAACTAACAAGCAAAGCCCGCTGACCGCACCGGGTTTTTGCATGCTGCTCAGAAAGCACTTACAAAACGCCCGCATCACAGCCATCACCCAGCCGGGCTTAGAGCGCATCATCCATCTGCATTTGGAGCATCTGGACGAACTGGGCGACCTGTGTGAAAAAAAGTTGATTGTGGAGATCATGGGCAAGCACAGCAACATCATCTTCTGTGACGGGAAGGAGCAGATCATCGACAGTATCAAACATATCTCCGGTATGGTCAGTTCCGTGCGGGAAGTGCTTCCGGGCCGCCCCTACTTCATCCCTAAGACGCAGGATAAATATAATCCCCTGCGCTTTTCCGCGCGGTATACACAGGGAGAAGCCCCCCTCTTTCTCAGGTCTTCTGAAGACGGCGAAATATTTAGTTATGTAAACCTTTGTGCCCACCTGCGGGAAAAGCCCATGCCTCTCTACAAAGCGCTCTACACCACCTACACGGGCTTATCTCCCATCATTGCTCAGGAAATCTGCCACCGCGCGGGGATCGATGCGGATATGCCTGCCAATGTGCTGGACGAAGCAGCCCTTTCGTCCGTATACGAAACGTTGACGGCCATGATGGAGCAGATCGCAGAGGGCCGTTTTTCTCCCGTCATCATCTACGACAAAGGAAAACACGCGCCCATCCCCGTGGAATTTGCGGCCCTTCCCCTGACCCTTTATGCAGACAAGGAAAGCCGGATGTTTTCCAGCATCAGCGAGGTGCTGGAGCGCTACTATGCGGAGAAAAGCACTGTGACCCGCATCCGCCAGAAATCCGTAGATCTGCGAAAGATCGTGCAGACCGCGCTGGAGCGCAATGTCAAAAAATACGACTTGCAGCTTCGACAGATGAAGGACACCGAAAAGCGTGACAAATACAAAGTGTACGGCGAGCTGATCAACACCTACGGCTACAACGTGGAGCCGGGCGCAAAATCCATGGAAGCGCTGAATTATTATACAAACGAGACCGTCACGATCCCTTTAGACGACACGCTCACCCCGCAGGAAAACGCACAGAAATATTTTGAGAAGTACGGAAAACTGAAAAGGACCTACGAGGCGCTGTCTGAATTGACCATTCAAGTCAAAGAAGAGATCGAACATCTGGAATCCATCCTCACCGCCCTCGATATCGCCATGCAGGAGGAAGATCTGACGCAGATCAAAGAAGAACTTGTAGAAAGCGGCTATATCCGCAGAAAAGGCACATCCAAAAAGGCGAAGATCACAAGCCGTCCCTTCCACTATCTGAGCAGCGACGGCTTCCATATCTATGTGGGTAAGAACAACCTGCAAAACGACGAACTCACCTTCAAATTTGCCACCGGCGGCGACTGGTGGTTTCACGCCAAGCAGATGCCCGGCTCCCATGTAATCTTAAAGACTGAGGGCGTCGAAGTACCCGACCGCGCTTTCGAGGAAGCGGCCCGCCTTGCCGCCTACTACTCCAAGGGGCGTGATCAGGATAAGGTGGAAATCGACTACATCCAGAAAAAGCATGTCAAAAAACCAGCCGGAGCAAAGCCCGGCTTCGTGGTGTACTATACAAATTACTCCATGGCGATCGACACGGATATCTCAGGACTCACAGAACTGTCATAGATCCAGATCGTCCAGTGTATCCTTTTTGTACCCTTTTTTCTTTTTCACGGCCTTCTTCCTTCGCTTCTTTCTCTTATCTTTCAGAGGTGCTTCCCAATCGGATAACAAGTGTAATTTTTTTGCAATCTGCACCAACACTGCTCCTTTGGGAAATTCCCAGAGTTCATCTTCCGTCACACCGCCGATTAAAAGCAGGATTGCCCCATAGACGCAGACGCCCAGTGCAATGGCTATAAGCAGTACCAATCTGCTCACGGGCAGAATGAACATCAGTCCATAATATACGCCATAGACCACCGCCCCCATCACCAGAGCGGAAAATGCGGGTTTTAAGAAGACTTTTATCACATCCAGACGGTATTCCAGATGTTTTCTCACGGATAGCTGATTTAAAATACACATCACCAGCGAATAGATGCCATTTGCCGCCGCCAGCGCATACAGCTCCAGATCCGTATAAAACAGAAGTGCAAACAGTCCCCCCACCTGGATCACCAGCGCGATCACCGCATGAATGACCGGCGTATTGACCTTGCCGATTCCCTGCAGGATTGCGTTTGTCAGGGTGGAAAGGCTGTAGAACACAATCGTCACGGAAAGCGCCGCCAAAAGACCGGATGCCATATCAAGCGACTCCTTCTGCGGAAAGATAAAGTGCATGATGGGTCTTGGCAGCACGGCGATCCCCACCGCCGCCGGGATTGCGATCAGCATCGTCATCTGAATCGCCCTTGTGACCTGTCTCCTGGTCTGCCCTACCGTTCCTTTCACATAAGATGACGCCACCCCCGGAATAATCGCCGAGGACATGGCGGAAGCGATGGCAATAGGGATATTGACTACCGCCACGGCAAGTCCCGAAAAAATACCGTAGTGATTGCTCGCCAAAATCGCATCCATCTTTTTATAGTCCATGAGATAAAGATAGATGTACATGTTGACAGTCGTCGTACAGTTATAGATGAAAGTACTGAGAATAAAGGGCGTGACAATGGTAAAGATGACCTTGAAAATCTCCCCGTAACTCTCCTCATGCCAGGTCTTATCCCGCGCCACCCTTCTTCTGATGATGCCGCCATTTAGGCGGTACATGCCAAACATGAAAAGGAGGCCGATCAGCACGCCTGCCCCGGTGCCGAGCGCCGAACCCGCCGAGCCGTAGATGGCGCGCGTGGTATCGTCAGCGTCCGCCACCAACCCGATCAAAAGCTTCGCTGCCAAAATGCTGACCACCGCATTAAAGATCTGCTCTAAAATCTGGGAGATGGAGGTATGCACCATGGAACCGTGCGCCTGAAAAAAGCCGCGGAAAACGCCCAGAAACCCGGAAAAAAAGATGGTCGGTGACAGCACGCGAAGCGCCGTCACCGCATTGGGATTCTTCCATACTAAATAAGGCGCTCCCACAAAGGTCAGGATCGAAGCAATACCGCCCACAATCAGGACATAAAGAAGCGCACAGACAAAAACCCTCTGTGCATTCCGATATTCCTTAAACGCAAGCCGCTGGGCAATCACCTTGGAGATCGCCGAGGGGATGCTGTAGGAAGAAATCAATAATATAATGGTATAGAGAGTGATCGCCGCATTGTAATATCCGTTGCCCTCGATTCCGATAATGGAAAGGAGCGGGCTTTTGTATATCAGGCCGATCACTCTGACGAGCATCCCGGCAGCTGCCAGGATGCCCGCCTGAAACACAAACGTGCTTTTCTTATTCGGACGTTCCATCTTTCCTATCCAATCAGCCAGTCATACATTTCCTGATATTTCTGTGCGGAGACATGCCACGAGAAGTCCGCAGCCATGCCCCTGTCAACGATCTTGTTCCACTCCCGCTTCTTATCGTAGAAGATATGCTCTGCGTAGCGGATGGTTCCCAGCATCTCATGGGCATTATAATTCGTAAAGCTAAAGCCGGTACCCGTACCTTCATACTCATTGTAAGGAGCAACCGTATCTTTCAGTCCGCCCGTCTCACGCACGATCGGCACCGTGCCGTAGCGCAGGGACATCAGCTGGCTCAAGCCGCAGGGCTCAAAAAGCGACGGCATCAGGAAAGCGTCGCTGGCCGCGTAGATCTTGTGGGAAAGCGCATCCGAATAGTAGATATTCGCCGATACCTTGCCGTGATACTTCCAGTCAAAGTGGCGGAACATATTCTCGTACTGCTCCTCGCCCGTACCCAGCACCACGATCTGCACATTGTCCTGACACAGCTCATCCATGATATAAGCGATCAGATCAAAGCCCTTCTGCCCGGTCAATCTGGAAACCACGCCGATCATCATGGTCTTGTCGTCCTGCTGCAGACCCAGTTCCTCCTGCAGGGCCCGCTTGTTCTTCACTTTTTCCTTGCGGAAATTCGCCGCATTGTACCGGAAATCTATGTGCTTATCCGTCTCCGGATTAAATTCATCGTAATCAATACCGTTCACGATACCGCGCAGATCGCCGGCTCTCGCGCACAGCAAGCCGTTTAGGCCCTCGCCGTAGAAGGCCGTCTTGATTTCCTCCGCATAGGTATCGCTGACCGTAGTAATGGCATCCGCATAGACCAGACCGCCCTTTAAGAGGTTCGCGTCCTTGTAGGCCTCCAGCTTATCCGCCGTAAAGAAGTACCCCGGCAGGCCCGTGATCTCCTTGACTTCCTTCACGCTCCACTTACCCTGAAATTTCAGGTTATGGATGGTCATCACGGTCTTGATGCCGCGATAGAACTCCCCGCCCTGAAAGCGCTCCTTTAAATAGACGGGGATCAGTCCCGTCTGCCAGTCGTGGCAGTGAATCAGATCCGGTCTGAAATCAATCACCGGCAGGATACAAAGCGCCGCTTTACAGAAAAAAGCATACTTCTCAATCTCAAACAGCGCGTTATCGCTGTAAGGCTGAAAGCCGTTAAAATAACTCTCGTTATCTATAAAATAATACTTCACGCCATCCACTTCCGCCTCAAGGATGCCCACATATTCCTCTTTCCAGTGAAAATCCATGTAGAAGTGTGTCTTGTAAGTAAGCTTATCCTTAAGCTCCTGCTTCATGCAGGTATACTTGGGCAGGATGACCCGCACATCAAAGTATCTCCTGTCAATACACTTTGGCAGGGAGCCGACCACGTCCGCTAACCCGCCCGTCTTGATAAAAGGTACGCCCTCCGACGCGACAAATAAAATTTTTTTCATGACAACCCTCCAACTGTAGCTTGCTATTCTGAATACAGGCAGTCCCTATGAACTCCTTAAACAACAGTATACAATATTTCGGGTGGCAATAAAAGGATTATTTTGAAAATTAACGCCGGTACTGCAGACGAATTTTATCTGCAATCAGAGCAATGAACTCTGAGTTGGTCGGTTTCCCCTTGCCCGTATTAATGGTATAGCCGAAAAGGGCGTCGAGCGTCTCCATCCTGCCTCTGGACCATGCCACCTCGATGGCGTGACGGATCGCCCGCTCCACGCGGCTCGGCGTGGTCTGATACTTCTTGGCGATGGTGGGATAAAGGATCTTTGTGATCGAGCCAAGCATCTCCACATCCTCCACTGACATCATGATGGCTTCCCGCAGATACTGGTAACCCTTGATGTGCGCGGGCACGCCGATCTCGTGGATCATATCCGTCACATCTTTCTCCAGATCGCGCTTCTCCCTCTTTTCTTCCAAGATCGGTATCTCTGACATGTCGGTCTTATTTTCAGGCGGCTCCTGCGACATCTCCCCTGAAGGGACGGTGATCAGGATCCGAAATTCCCTGTTCGCGTTGATCAGATCGTCCAGAATTTGATTAAACTGCTCTTTGTCCCGTCTGGACGTCACGTGTAAAGTCTCCATCTTTCTCCTCCTGTTTCCCTTTTTTTACAATTATAAAACAAGGAAGAGGGCAAAGGAACTGTAAGGCATCGCATGACGGGCCGCAAACCGGACACTATTCAGGATACATAGCCAAAACCGAGGATCGTAAATGTTTTTTCCTCCTCGCCAGCCGCCATCCGAATGCTGACTCTGTGCCACCCTGCCTCCTTCTCCTGAATCAGGATCACGGGATTACAGTGGATCCAGCCATTGACATGGGGGTCTGCCGTAAGCTTTTTCGCCCCGTCCACAAAAACCTCAGCCCGGCCGGCGTCCAGTTCGCCGGAATCCTTAAAGATCAGCAGCAGGGCCTTACAGGTGATCTCCAGCGTAAAGTCTCCGCCCTGTTTCACCTGCCTTCCGTCATACATCCAGTTATGCGGAAATTCCGGCGTCCCCGTCAGATCCTCGTTCATCTCCACGCACTGTAACTTATCGTCCACAAAGAGAAAGCTTCCCGGCCTCACCACCGCGCCCGCCGGCCCATCCTTTTTATCAAGCAGACGCACATCCTCAAAATCCGCGCCGATCACCGGAGCGGGAAACGGCTCCCTTGACGGTTCTGCGCTGCCGCCCTGCTCCTTCACCATCTCAAAACAATGCGCAAGGCAGTCCGCCATGATCGTGTGTCCCGCGTTGGTCGGATGGAACATATCGTAGAAAAACTGGTTTTTGGACAGCACCCTGCCCTCCCCGGCTTTTAAGCGAAACTGCGGTGATACGGCATCGAGGACGCTGACCATAGGCAGCCGGTAACGCTCTCCCACCACACCCAGCCGCTCCTGCAGGTTCCAGTCGTCCGCAAAGACAGCAAAAAGCAGCACGACCGCAGGGGCATTCGGCAGTTTCAATATCTTGCGCACCAGACTCTCATAGCAGTTTCCTTTTGTCTCGTCGCCCTCGTCGTTCACCGCAAATTCCACCACTACAATATCAGGTGTTATTTCACCATCCCGCAAAATATCCCGTTCAAAGCGGAGCATGCCGAGTTCCGAAGGCGTACCGCCCACACCGGCCTTGACAAAATGAACGTTGTCCCCTTTGCCAAACATCTTAGCAAATTTCCGACAGGACTTATAAACATAACACTCGCTATTGATCGGTATCGCTCCGGCTCCCTGCGTGATAGAGCCGCCAATGTAAGCCAGAGTCACATCCTCGCCACGCTCAGCCTTTTCAATTGCTTTTAAGAGCCGCGCAGTGTCTCCTGTCTGCATGAGTGAGCGGGCAATCATCTCCCGATAGGCAGCGGATGCGTAGTCAATCTTCTCCTCCTGTGCCGCCTCCGGCGCATCAAATCCGTCGTTTAGGAAAAAACGTACGCTTGCCGAAGCCACGATCTCAGGCTCCGCAAACTCAAAGCGGATCTGTCCCGGCTCCTTATCGTCGCTGCTCCACTCCTGCTCAGAGAGTACGATCCGCACCTCCGCACCGTCCGTACGCAGCGATTTCTTTATCGTGGAACCGCCGCCCAACGGATCTTTCTTTCCATACATCTGGAAGGCAAAGGCCACCTCCTTTGCGGGATCGTCCGCCTCCACGCTCACGCCGATGCTGTGCACCAGCCTGCGAAAGCCCTCCGTACTCTTCATCAGCTCAAGTTCCTCTTCATCCGTGACGTTTCCGGCGATCCGCGCGCTGTTTATCATTCTTCCCATATCCTCGTAGATAAATTGGATTCCCCGTCCGTCCGGCTGCGGCGCGCCAAATATCTCCTTTTCGCGCATAATATAAAAGAAAGGTCTCCTGCTTTCAGGGTCCTTTGGGGCTGTCGGTCCTCTCATTTTTCTTCTCCTCCTCTTTCTATCGTAAGCTAAGCAAAGTGAAAAAATGCCCGTGCCGGACATTTTTCCACTCTGTATCTCATCATTTTGATTCCTCTGACTATTACCGTTATCTGCGGAATTTCCCCACGATTTCTTCTAGGTGATCCGCCATATTCTTATTCTCCACCGACTGCTCCTGCGTTTTACCCGCAATCTCGGCGGTTGTTTCGTTCTTCTCGATAATAGTGCCGATAGCGGTCTGGTTTTCTCCCATGATCACGCTCACGTCAGCGGCGTTGTCGGAAATCTGCGCCACAGACATCTGTAAACTGCGCACCGCATCCAGCATCTCATCCAGCTTGTCTTTAATCTCGCCGACCGCCATGCTGTAATTGGTGGATTTTTCCGCAAACCCTTTAAACTGCACCACCACATCCTGCTCGATAAAGGAGATGATGGAGTCAAAGCAGCCGTTTACGGTAGCAATGCTGTTATTGGCCTCGCCGCAGATATCCTGAATGGAAGAAGCCGTATTCTTCGAAGTCTCCGCCAGTTCCGCAATAGAGCCTGCCACCACGGCAAAGCCTTTACCGGCTTCACCCGCTCTGGCTGCCTCGATGGAGGCGTTCAGGGAAAGGAGGTTCGTCTTGCCCGCAATGCTCAAAATCTCCGCCGCCAGCTCGTTGATCTTTGTAAGATTTTTCAGTTTTTCGATTGCTTCCCCGATCGCTTCCTTCGTCTCTTCCAGCTTTGCCTCGCCGTTCTGGTAAGCATAATCAGCCTGATGCTTCATCTCGCTCGCGCTGCCGATCACCTCGCTGCTGGTGCCGACCGAAGCTTCAATGCCCTTCATGATGGTCATCATAAGCTGATTAATGCTCTCGATCTCCGCATTAACATTTTTGATCAGCGTATTGGTATTTTCCATGGAAGCCGAAAGCTCTTCCGTGACCGCAATATTATCCGAAGTACCGTCCGCCAGAGACAGGGAGGAAATGTGCATGCTCTCCGCCTTTTCGTTCAAGGATCTGGAGCAGTCGTTCAACGTATCCGAAATAGACTGCAGCGATCCGATCAGCCCGTCTGTAGCCGTCGCAATGCTGCCCAGCTCGTCCCCGCGCCCGGTATGCTTCCTGATTTTCGGATTGTCCGCCACATTGAAGTTCTGCAGCGCCACGATACTCTCCTCGATGGCACCCATAGGGCTTAGGAAGCCCTTGATAATCACAACGGATATGATCAGCATCACGACAAGCGCGCTGATCGAAAAGATCATCATGATCCGTTTCAGGCTCGTCGTACCGGCAAAAATCTCCGCAGCGTCGTCAGACACAATGAAAAGCCAGCCTCTGTTTGCCATATAATAATAAGTAGCGATGTTATTCTGCCCGTCTTCCTGATATTCCGTAAAGCCCATGGCATTCTCCGCTTTTCCTGCATAACTGCTGCAAAGAATCTGGAGATACTCCTCCTGTACATCCGTGCCGACCAACTCATCATCATCACAGAAGATATACTGTCCGCTCACAGCATTCACCATGCGGTACTCAGCGTTCTCCATACCCTGCATGGTCAGGGAATCCAGAAGCTGTACCAGTCCCGTGGTGAAAACGCCGCCGCCCACCAGACCGATGGGATTTCCGTCCTCGTCAAAAACCGCACGGTACATCGATACGATCTGCTGTCCGCTGGCCGGAGATATGATGATACCCGTATTGTATACGCCGTCCGCAGCAAGCATAGCATCCTGCAAAGCCTTTAACGGATCTCCCTCTCTGGTCGTGATACCCACGACGCCGGCATTTGTATGCGCCAATACGTGGGTGTTCCACTCACTCACATAGATACCTTCCAGATTATGTACATCCGCCGAAAATTTTTCTGTGTAGGCCTGCGCCGCGGCAGTCGCCGCTTCATCCGTCGGATTTTTCAGAACAGCCTGAATCTCCCCGGCGCGGCTGTACGCAGTGAGGATATCTTCCATCTCCTGCACATAGTTCTCAATGATCCGGCTGCGTTCTTCCACCACCGTCTCCATATTGTTCGTAGTACTCTTTCTGGTATTGTTCGTAATGGCATTTCCCACGAACAGTACCATCGCCCCCATAACAACCGTCTGCATGACCAGAACGCAGATTGTTATCTTTGTCCCCAAGCCCAGCTTTCCTCGGTTCATCTTATGCCTCCTGTTCTGATGCGTCCCCCGTGCATCCTTTTCCTTTGTCTTATCATTGCTGTCCCACAGCGGGGAACTTTAACTTATTATGATGTCGATTGTTTCTTATCATGCCCTTAATTATATCGAAAATCTTCCCTATTTGTCAATGCGGCCAAACAGGAAAATAGTACCTTCTTTAGTGCAAAGAGAAGGAACGAAGACTCAGGCAGCCTCCCCCGCGGTAAGTCAGATAGATGGCCTGCTTTCCGTCTGGAATCTGCACAGGAGCGCAGGATTTTTCCCAAACATTAGAAGACGTCACCGGAATCTTTGCAAGGACCTCTCCGTCCCACGCCGTGCGCACCTCAAACACGCCGTCCCCGTAAGCCCTTGTCCAAATGCAGATCTCTGAGATCCCTTCGCAGGTAAAATACTTGAATCCGGCTGTGGCTCCGTTTTTCATATTGGCGATATAGCCCGTCTCTTCGTCGCCGTCCCTGCCATCCTGCATGATCTTGGGAAATTCATCCCCGCCCACATAAATGGAAGGTTTGTCCGTAAAGAGATGGCAGGCCAGATAGGCAGGGTACTCTCCCTTCCCAACCAGCGGACCGCCATTCAAGCCGCAGGACGTGATCTCCACCTGAGGAATCCGCCCGTCCGGCAAAATCTCCAGCTTCTCCGCGCAGCCCTGTCTGCTGTACCATGTGCCGTTGGTGTGCCTGTGATAAAATATGTACCATTCACCGTTTATCTCCACCATGCTGCCGTGGTTGTTAGCCCCGTAAGCCACAGGCATATCGGCCGGCTTATAGGTATCGATGTGAAGATCGCAGTTGCTCACCAAAACGCCGCCGTAAACAAAGCCGTCCGTAGGGTCTTTGCTGGTGGCATAACACAGTTCGTGCATCACGATGGAGGAATAGATCATATAGTAGGTATCGCCGACCTTGCGGATGGAAGCGGCCTCAAAATACTCATGCCCCTCAAATCCCGTTCCCGCACTGTACTCGCAGCCGGGAACCACGATCTTCGGCTCCTCCACGATCGTCAGCATATCGGGGCCCAGCACCGTAGCCTGCGCGCCGCTTCTGGACTTGTCACCCCTGCCGCAGAAGCCGGTGTAGAGATAGGTGCGGTCCCCCTCCGTCAGCACGCCGGGATCAAACTGCGGTTCGTCCCCTGCCCGCTCTCCAAGCCTTGTGCCGTCCGCATAATGTACGTACCCGTAAAATTCATAACGTCCGGCAGGCGTGTCGCTGACCGCCACGGACACCACGCACCCCTTATCAAGCACATAATAAAGATAGTATCTGCCGTCCGGCCCGACCGTGACATCCGGCGCGTACAGGCACATCTTTCCTTCCTTGTTCATAGGATCTTTGTTTCTGGGATAGATCACGCCCTCATAGCGCCAGTCACCAAGATCCGTAACCGGTGCCGACCAGCAAACATAATCACCCATGCAGAATACATAGCCATTGAAGAAATCGTGGGAACCGTAGACATAGACTCTGCCGTCAAAAACATAAGGTTCCCCGTCCGGTATGTACTCCCATGAGGGCAGATAGGGGTTAAAGGCTTGCTTTTTCATATGCTTCTCTCCTTGATATAAATTTTTTATTTTGATTTCTTACTTATTCAGGACTTTTTTATCTATTCCACGGTTCTTTTACGGTATACGCACTCCCGTAAACTTTCCGCAGAGCCTCATGGCTGTTATATTCTTCCGTGAGGACGAATTCCTTGCTCCATGTCATGTAGTAGCGCCACGGCACACGGCTCTTTTCTAACATTTCCATATCCGGAATAATTCCAACCTCCGCCAGCGCCACCGGTTTCTCCTCCCCCATGATGGCTCGAAGCGTTTCGTACGCTTCCGCGTAGTCCGTCTTTGTCCCCTTTTCTAAATAGAGATCACAGGAGAGGATATCCACCACATCATCGCCGGGATAACCTTCCTTCGCCGGACAGCTCCAGACCCACAGCAGATTGTTCAAATGATGCTGGTTTACATAATATTCATACTGCAGCCGGAAGAGCTTGGCCGCCACCGCCGGTCCCTTTCTTCCCCACCAGAACCAGGTGCCTTCGGACTCATGGAAAGGACGCCACAGGATCGGGATATCCTCCTCCAAAAAGGGCTTCAAAAGACCGGCGATCACATCCATATCCCGGTAAAAAGCCTCCCGTTCGGGCGTACCCTCCTCCAGAACCTTCTCCGGATCAAAGTCCGTATTACGGCTGTAGAAACTCTTATCCTGTCCGCCGATCGGGGAAAACCAATGCCATGTGAAAGTGACGATACCGCCGTCTCTTCCAAATGCCAGCGCCTGCTCGATCGTATCCTTATTCTCGTCGATCTCCGTCCGGCAGGCCTCGTCCCCTGTCTCATAGCGAATGTTCGGGGAGTAGGCCAATAACTCGAAACCCCGCAGCGCCGGCTCCTTTCCCGTGACCTTTCTGATTTCTTCGATCTCTTCCATTTTCAAAGTCTGCGTGTGCTGCCCTGTCAGGATCCCCTTACCTTTCAGAGAATCCAGATCGCGAAATAATTTGCGCGCGCCAGACGTCGCCTGTCTGTTTGTCGGTTCCATCCCGCCACCTGTGCCTTTCTCCTTCGGAAATGCAGCAAGCGAACGCTCCGACACTCCCTCAGTCATTTCTAACAGTATACATTACAGGCAGTAAAAATCCTAGTCCCTTTTTTTGATAAATCATCATTTTAATGCGTCAGCATCTCCTCAATAAAAATGCCATATCCTTTTGTGGAATCGTTGACCAGCACATGTGTCACCGCGCCCACCAGTTTACCGTTCTGGATAATGGGGCTGCCGCTCATGCCCTGAATGATACCGCCTGTCAGCATCAGCAGCTTCTCGTCCACCACGCGGATCACAATGCCCCGATTCACATTCTCATGCTCCTGATTGATCTCCACGATCTCCACATCATAAAATTCCGGCTCGCCGGAGACGGAGCAGATGATCTTTGCCGGCCCCAGCTCGATCTCCTGCTTTAATGCGATAGGTACCGGCTCGAAAACCGTACTCTCCAAAAGGCTATGATCGCAGACGCCAAAGATTCCCGCTACTGTATTCTCCGTGATCTCGCCGATCACATTGTCGCTGTCGTACTCGATGTACCCCGTCAGCTCACCGGGCGCTCCCCCCGCCCCTCTGGTGATGCCCACGATCTCCGTCCGGTAAAGCACGCCCTCCTCCAGATTCATCAGAATGGAAGTATCCACATCGTTGATACCGTGCCCCAGCGCTCCAAACGTATCGTCCGTATCTTCGTAGGTCATGGTCCCGATCCCCTGCGCATTATCCCGGATCCAGATTCCCAGCTTCCACTCCTGCATCTGATTCTCCGCGGCGCTTAACATAACATCCGTTATTTCTCCGCCTCGTCTTATTGTCAGCACCATATCTTCTCCACCGGAAGCCTCCACCATGCTGATAAACTGTTTTTTATTCTCCACCGGCTCCCCGTTGCTCTTTAAAATATAATCTCCTTTTTGCAGCACATACTTGGCCGGTGATACCGTCTCCCCGCCACTGTTTTCAAATTCTCCTATCCCCACTACCAAAACGCCCTCCGTCTTGACATAGATACCGATAGGAATGCCTGACGGGATCAGCATTTTATCCTGAATTACCTCAATGTCCACATTTTTATAAGGAAGGAGACCAAAAAGCTTCAGATTCATCTGATACGTATCGATCTGATTGGCCTTTAATTTAACGGTACGTGTAAAATCCACATGTAGACTTTCCGGACTGCCCGTCGTTTTGCTGTTTCCAAGCGCCTTTTCGTCCGCCTCACTTAAATCCGTCACCGCGGATACCGGAGCCGCCTCCTCCCCCGTCCTATAGATCTCTCCGGACACAGGGACCCGGAAATCAAATTCCTGCTCAACGCCGGCACGTATCTTAATCTTGGACGGAATCTTATCCAGATAGGAAACATAGGCAGCAAGAAGGAGCGCCGCCAAGCCCGTAAAAAGCAGCATCCACAAAAATAATCTGTATTTTTTTTCTTGTTGTCTGGTCATTATGATAGAATTACTCACGTTTCACATTCCTCTCTATTTAAAATAAACCTGTCCATAAACATAGAAGGGACATACATTACAGTATGTCCCTTTTCGTACGTAAAGAATCTGAATTTTCATTGCAATTTTTTCTAATATTGTTTGGTTTTTCCTGCCAGCACTTTCATCTCCTGCGCATTTTGCAATGCGGCCTCCGTGACACTGTCTCCACCCAGCATTCTGGCCAGTTCCTTCACGCTTTCTTCCTGTGAAAGCTCCCTGATTCCCGTAAGCGACCTTCCCTCCGCCACCTGCTTTTCAATCACGAAATGCGTATCCGCCATTGCGGCGATCTGCGGCAGATGGGTGATACAGATCAACTGATGGTTCTTTCCTAAAATTCCCATCTTTTCCGAAACCTTCCACGCCGTCCTGCCGCTGATTCCCGTATCGATCTCGTCAAAGATCAGCGTTTCAATATCATCCTTGTCTGCCAGCACCGTTTTTAAGGCCAGCATGATCCGCGAAAGTTCACCGCCGCTGGCGGTCTGGGAAAGCTCCCGCAGGGGTTCTCCGGGGTTTGTGGAAAGCAGGAAGCAGACCTGATCGCAGCCGTTTTCACCCATCGTTTCCTCGTCGCCCTCCACACGGATCTCGAAGGCTGCCTGCTCAAAATTCAGATCGAGCAGCGCCTGACGCATCTGTCCGGATAGTGTGCGGGCACTCTCCTCACGTATCTGAGATATGTCCTTACATAGAAGAAGCGCCTTTTTTCGCAGTTTTTCTACCTGCGCCGAAAGATTTTCCCGATAAGCGTCATAATCCCTATACTTCTCTATGGTTTCCCGCGCCTTCGTCTGATATGCCAATATTTCTTCTACGGAACTGCCATATTTTGCCTTTAAGCGGTTAATGAGATTCAGCCTCGCTTCCGTCTGCTCATAGGCTGCCCCGTCAAAGGCAAGGCCCGCGAGATAAGCCGCCATCCCCCTGTTATAATCGTTTAAGAGACTGTCGATGTCTAACAGCTGTTTTTCATATTCCTGTAAGGTTTCATCATAGGCGGAAACGCTCCTGATCTCCCGCAGCGCCCTGCCGATCGCGCTGCCGGCCCCGTCATTCTCATAACCGCATAGCGCATGCGCGCCCGCCGCCGCCTCCTCGATCTTTCTGGCATTGTTCATCTTTTGGTAAGTCTTCTCTAACTCATCGTCCTCTCCGACCGTCAGGGACGCTTCTTCAATCTCGGCGCATTCAAACTCTGCCAGCGCACATTCCTTCTTTCTCGTCTCCTCGTCCGTCTCGTTCTCTGAAAGCTCTCGCCCTGCCTCGCGATACTGCCTGTAGATATCCCGCAGCGCCGCCTTCTTTTCCGCCAGACCGCCGCCCGCATAAGCATCCAGAATTTCCATCTGTCTGGCGTTTTTTAAAAGAGACTGGTGTTCGTGCTGCCCGTGGATATCGATCAGGATCTCCGCCAGCTGTTTGAGCTGTCTGGCCGTCACCGTCTCCCCGCATACCTTACAGACACTGCGATTTTCCATAATCTTTCGCTGTAAGATGACCCTGTCATCCTCAAGCGGCAGTTCCAACGCCTCTATCGCCTTCTTCTGTGCGGCTTCCTCCACCAAAAAGACCAGTTCCACCAGCGCGTACTCCGCTCCCGTACGGATCAGTTCCCGATCCGCCTTAGCGCCCAGCGCCAGATTGATGGAACCGATGATAATGGATTTCCCCGCGCCCGTCTCCCCGGTCAGAATATTCAGGCCCTCTCCAAACAGCACTTCCGCCTCGTCGATCAGGGCTAAATTTTTCACATGTAAACTCTCAAGCATATTATCTCACTAACCTGCCAATCTTTTCCATCACGATCTGCGCATCCTCCACGCTTCCCATCGCGATCATCACCGTATTATCGCCGGCAATGCTGCCCACGATCTCCTCGATCTTCATAGCGTCAATAGCTGCTGCCACCGCCATAGCCATTCCTGATACCGTCTTTAAAACCACAAAATTTTGCGCCGGCGCCATGGAGACATAGCCCTCCTTTAATACTCTGCCGTACTTATCCTCCAGATGGGCCTCCTCCCTGTCGAAGGTCACATATTTCTGCCGTCCCCTGCCATCCGGGATTTTGGATAGCTTTAATTCCCTGATATCTCTGGATACCGTGGCCTGCGTGACCTGATAGCCTTCCTCCTGCAGACGGTCTACCAGTTCCTCCTGTGTCTCCACCTCGTGCCGGGTGATCAGCTCTATAATCTTTTCCTGTCTCTTTTTCTTCATTCCCTGTCCTGACCCTTTGCTCTGTTTCGCGCCAATTGCCTTGCTCTATTCCCATCCGCCGCTCAGACGTCGCTCATCTTCTTGTGCAGCACCGTCAAAAAACTCTCCGTATTTAACCGCAGGATCCCGGTAGTCTTCTTTGCCCGTCGGATCACCAGACGATCCCCTGTACACATCGAGACCTTATGACTGCCGTCAAAGTTCGCTTCCACGACCTGCTCGCCCCCGTCCTTTCCCAGCGGAATCTCCACGCTGATCTCGTCCTCCGGAGAAAACACAATGCTGCGCGTGTTCAGTGTATGCGGACAGATCGGTGTCAGCAGCAAAAGGTTCGCCGACGGCTCCACGATTGGTCCGCCCGCCGAAAGATTGTAGCCGGTAGAACCTGTTGGTGTCGCCACGATCACACCGTCCGCATAGTAATCATTCAGAAAACGTCCATTCACATAAATACGTACGTTTACGATCTGCAGTGATCCGCAGCGCGAAATCACGACATCATTTAAGGCATACTGCTCTTCCTCCCTGCCCGACGCAAAGACTCTGCCGGAAAGCATCATCCGCTCCTCCCGCACAAACTCGTCCGCAAGCAGTCTGTCAAGCGCTTCCTCCATCGCCGCGCTCTCCACCTCCGCCAAATATCCCAGAGTACCCAGATTGATCCCCAGAAGCGGCAGTTCTCCATCCATCATATTTCCCGCCGCCCGCAGCAGCGTGCCGTCTCCGCCCAGTACCAACACACAGTCCGCCTTACTTTCTCTGCATGCAAGAAAAGCCTGTCTCTCGTTTTTCAAACAAACTGCTTTCCCGCCATGCGTTTCGATATAGGAGACGATCCGGGCCGTAAAGACGCCCTGTGGATCCTTCACCTCATTTGTTATTACGATAAAGTTCTTCATCCGCTTTATGCCTCGTCAAGCGCTCCGTGCGCTTCCTCTATGACAGCCTCGATCATGGACTGCCCTTCTTTCCGGATAACGGCTTCCCCACTTTTTTCTATCCACATCAAATATTCAATATTTCCTTCCGGTCCCTTGATCGGCGAGTAAGTCAGACCCTTTACTGCAAAGCCGGTCTCCTGCGCGTAATCCGTCACAGCGCGCACCACTTCGGCGTGTACCTTCTTATCCCTCACAACGCCCTTCTTGCCGACCTTCTCCCGCCCCGCCTCAAACTGAGGCTTGATCAGACACACCATCTCCCCCTGTGCTCGCAAAAGCTCTCTCGCAGGCGGCAGAATCTTGGTAAGGGAGATAAAAGAGACATCTACCGAAGCAAAATCAATGGGTTCCGGAATCTGCTCTTTCGTCACATAGCGGAAATTCGTCTTCTCCATACAGACCACCCGCTCGTCACACCTGAGCTTCCAGTCAAGCTGCCCGTGCCCCACATCGATGGCATATACCTTTTTTGCACCGTTTTGCAGCATGCAGTCCGTAAATCCCCCCGTAGAAGCGCCGATGTCCATACACACGCTGCCTGTCAGGGTAATGGGAAACTGCTTCAGGGCGCGTTCCAACTTCAATCCGCCTCTGCTCACATAGGGAATCGGCCTTCCCTTTACCTCAATCTTTATCTTATCCTCGTCAAACTGCGCGCCAGCCTTGTCCTCCCTCTGGTTGTCCACAAAGACGCTGCCGGCCATAAGGAGCGCTTTCGCTTTCTCTCTGGAAGGCGCATAGCCCTGTCTGACCAAGATCACATCCAATCTTTCCTTCATAATCGCCGCATCCTTTGGCACTATTTTTCTCTGTCTGCGATCGCACGGTAAGCCCGGACGATCCTCTCCTCCACTGTCGCCGCATCGATGCCGACTTCCTGCTTCAAAAGTTCCACATTACCGTGTTCCACATATTCGTCCGGAATCGCCACTGTCAGGATAGTCGTCCCCTCCCCGAGAGAATCCGCATAAGCCCTGACTCTTTCTCCAAAACCGCCGCTTTCTACATTCTCTTCCATCGTAACGATCAATCGATCTTTTTTGCACAATCTTGCGATCATTTTTTCGTCGATGGGCTTCACGCAGCGGGCATTGATCAAAGAACAGGCAATTCCCTTCTCTTCCAGCCTCTCCCGCACCGTAAGGGCTACCTTCACCATGCTGCCCACCGCGATCAGGGCGACCTCTCCCTCTTCGTAGATCACTTCGCTTTTACCGTAAACGATAGGTTCCCGATACTCCCGCAGACCGTCGAAAGCCTCCCCTCTGGGATAACGGATCGCTACCGGGCCGCCAAACTCTACAGCATATTTGATCATATCGGAAAGCTCCCATTTGTTTTTGGGGGCCAGAATGTGCATATTCGGTATGGAAGACAGGAAGGAGAGATCGAACAGTCCCTGATGCGTCTCCCCGTCGCTTCCTACTAAGCCAGCCCTGTCGATGCAGAAGACCACCGGCAGGTTCTGGATGCAGACATCGTGCAGGATCTGGTCGTAAGCCCGCTGCAAAAAGGAAGAATAGATGGCCACAATGGGCTTTAGTCCCCCCGCCGCAAGTCCCGCCGCAAAGGTCACCGCATGCTCCTCCGCGATCCCCACGTCAAAGAAGCGTTCCGGATACATGTTGCGGAAACGTTTTAAGCCCGTGCCGTCCGGCATGGCTGCCGTGATCGCCACCACCTTTTCGTCACGCTGTCCCAGCTTGCACATGACCGTGGAAAAAATATCCGTGTAGTTCGCCTTGGTCCTTGGCATGCTGGGAATCCCCGTCTCGATATCAAAAGGTTCCGCACCGTGAAATCTGGCCGGATGACGCTCCGCCGGCAGATAGCCCTTGCCCTTTTTCGTAATAACATGGACAAGCACAGCCTTCTTGACCTTTTTTGCTTCCCTAAAGATATGTACCATCTGCTGAATATTGTGACCGTCCACGGGGCCGAGATAAGTGATTCCCATATCCTCAAAGAACATCCCCGGTACCACAAGCTGCTTAAAACTGCTCTTGGCCCGCCTGATCTGACTCACGACCTTATCCCCGTATCCCGGTTTGCCGCGCAGGGATTTATAGATCTCCGCCTTCAGATCCAGATACATATTGGCTGTCCTGATGTTGTTCAGATATTTGGATACGCCGCCCACATTCTCGGAAATGGACATGTTATTGTCGTTTAAGACGATGATGAAGTTCGTCTCCAGCCGGGAAGCATTATTTAACGCCTCGTAAGCCATGCCGCCGGTGAGAGACCCGTCCCCGATCACGGAGACGATAGTGTTTTTACCCCCTTGGAGATCTCTGGCCTTAACCATCCCCAGTCCCGCGGAGATGGACGTAGAGCTGTGGCCTGTATCAAAGCAGTCGCAGTCGCTCTCCTTCCGTTTGGGAAAGCCGCTGATCCCGCCAAATTTGCGCAAATTTACAAAACCGTCCCTGCGGCCCGTGAGGATCTTGTGGGTGTAGGACTGATGCCCCACGTCCCAGATGAGTTTATCCTCCGGCAGGTCCAAAAAGAGATGAAGCGCCATCGTCAGCTCCACCGCTCCCAGATTTGACCCCAGATGGCCGCCCGTCACACTGATGGACTCAATTAAAAACTGCCTGATCTCCTCGGCCAGCACCCCGTAATCCTCCGGCGCGATCTGCTTGATATCGTTCGTCTGCGTTATCTGTTCCAGTAACATAGCGTATGCCCCTTACTTTTCTCTGTAAATCAACTGTTCCACCAAGGTCACCAAAAACTCGTTTTTTCTGGGAAAGGTCTGCAGAATGCCAACCGCTTCCTCCGAAAGCTCCCGCACCTGTCTTTTGGACGCTTCCAGACCGTGCATCGCCACATAAGTGAGCTTATGATTCTTTTCGTCGCTCCCCGTGGGCTTGCCAAGCACTTCCAGACTGCTCGTAATATCCAGAACATCATCCTGTATCTGGAAAGCAACGCCGATATTTTCCGCACATTTTTCAAGCTGCGCCACCGCTTTTTCATCGGCTCCCGCAAGCACTGCTCCTATGGTCATCGCCGCCTGAATCAACGCTGCGGTCTTATTTTTATGAATGTAGAGAAGCGTTTCCTCCGTCGGCGTATTCTCCGGCTTCTCCGCCAGAAGATCGGCACACTGGCCGCCGACCATGCCATAAACGCCTGCCTTTCGTCCCAAAAGATTCACGGCGCACTCAATCCGCTGATAATCTTCTATCGTCACTGCCTTCGCGAAAGCGCGCATCGCTGTCTCATAAGCATAATTCAACAGCCCGTCCCCCGCGATCACGGCAATGTCTTCCCCATAGACCACGTGGGTCGTCTTCCTGCCCCTGCGGTAATCGTCGTTATCAAGAGCCGGCAGATCGTCGTGGATCAGGGAATAGGTATGGATGAACTCGATTGCCGCCATAAATGCCGGCAGCGCCCTTACCGTGGGGGGCTTTGGCACTACAGTCCCGTCCAGCCGCCACACTTGCGTTTCTTCCGCAAACAGCGCGGCGCTCTCCGCCATCAAAATGGGCCTAAGCCTCTTTCCGCCCGCCGACACGGCATAGTGCATCGCTTCCAGCACCTTACGCTGTTCTCCGACGGGTTTCGGAAGATGCGCATCCAAAATCTGTTCTGTCTGTCTCCTTCTTTTCTCCAGTTCCTCGTCAAAATTCATCCAGTCCACCATCCTCGTTGATCTTTAAGACCTTTTTCTCCACCTGATCGATGGTCTCATTGCAGTGTGCAAGGAGTTCTATCCCTTTGTGGTACTGCGCAAAAGATTCTTCCAGCGTGATCTCCTCCGCCTCCAGACGGCTGATCACCTCTTCAATCTGCGCAAAGGTTTCTTCTAAAGATAACGGCTGTTCTTTTTCTGTGGTCTCCTCTTTTTTCTTAGCCATCCGCTGCCTCTCTCTGTTTTTTGTCCGTTCCTGTATCCGTCTGTCCGGCCTCCCATGATCTGCTTTCCGTCTCAGTCACCATTGCCGTAAGCCTTCCGTCTTTCACATAAACGTCAATCTGTTCTCCCACAGCCACCTGCGCCACGGAAGAGAGCGTTTTCCCGCGGGCGTCCGACGCATAGGCATACCCCTGACTCAGCTTATCAAGCGGCGAAAGTCCCTTCATCTGCTCCGCATAGAGCGCCAGCCTGTGTCTCGTCCCCTGCAGCCGCCCCGTCATAGCCGCCTGCAGCCGCTCCTCAAGCGATAATGTCTGCGTCTTTTTGGTGCGCAGCACCGCCAGCGGGCTCAAATATTTCAAGCGCACACTGTACTGTTGTGTCCTTCCCCTGCAGTTCCGGATCGTCCTCTCGCACAGATGGCGCATTGTATAGGCGTATTCCGACATCTGATCCATAAGCTGACTAAAATCGCAGACCGCCAATTCCGCGGCCGCAGAGGGCGTCGGCGCCCGCAGGTCAGCCACAAAGTCCGCTATCGTCACATCTGTCTCATGTCCGACTGCCGAGATGATCGGTATCCGGCAGTCAAAGATAGCCTGCGCCACCGCCTCTTCATTAAAAGCCCAAAGATCCTCGATAGAACCGCCGCCCCTTCCAACGATCATCACGTCCACCTTTTTTGCTTCCAAAGCACGAATCCCGTTTATGATGCTGGGAGCCGCCGCCTCGCCCTGCACGATCGCCGGATAAAGGATGATCTGCACGTAAGGATTCCTGCGGGATGCGATATTTATGATATCCCGCACCGCCGCCCCTGTCTGCGCTGTCACCACGCCAAGCGTCCTCACATAGCGGGGAATCGGCTGCTTATACTGTTCGGCAAACATCCCCCGCTCCGCCAGTTCTGTCTTCAGCCGCTCGTATCTCTCATACAGCGCGCCAATGCCGTCCAATTCGATCTGTCTGGCATAGAGCTGGTATTTTCCATCCCGTTCATAGACGTCTATCGTGCCGCTTGCAACGACCTGCTGCCCTTCCTCCATCCGAAAAGGCAGCCCTCTTCTGTCCGAGGAAAACATAACGCATGATATTGTACTTTTCGCATCCTTGAGCGTAAAATAAATATGTCCGGAAGTGTGATATTTGCAATTGCTGACCTCGCCCCGGATGCGAACCTTTTGCAGCATAAAGTCCTGCGTGAACATATTTTTGATATAGGAATTGACCTGTGCAACCGTATAGATATTCTGCATGACGCTCCTTATGCGAATTTTGCCAAAACGCCGTTTACAAACCCGAAAGAAGCATCCTGCCCAAACTTTTTGGCCAGCTCAACCGCTTCGTTGATTGCGACGCCGGTAGGGACCTCCTCATCGTAGCAGATCTCATAGACCGCCAACCTCAAAATCGTCAGATCCACCTTGCTCATCCTGCCGGTGTCCCACCCCTGTGCCTTCTCGTTTAGCTGGGAATCAATTTCAGACAACTTCTCAGAAATCTTGTGATATTTCTCCGAAACATAGGCTGCATCTTCGCCCTTTGCGGCGCCTTCCTCCTCAAAGAACAGTTCCTCCTGTTCCTTCATGTCCTCCACCTTGTTAAATTCCACACGAAATAACAGTTTAAAAATCTGTTCCCGCAACTCTCTTCTGCTCATAACCAGTCACTCGTCCTATTTTTCTCTCGTCACATTGATCCCTGCGATGCGGATATTTACGTCCATAACCTCCAGCCCCGTCATATTCTCGATCGCATTTTTCACCTTAGTCTGTACTTTTTGGCAAGTAGTCGGTATATTGTAGCCATACTCCATTACAACGGCAAGTTCCGCCTTTACCTTTCCTCCTGAAACCTCCACTCTGGCTCCTCTGGAAAGACCCCTGACGCCCACCCGGCTTAAAAGCTCATTGGTGAGATTTCCCGCCATGGCCGTGATACCTTCTACTTCCGTGGCCGCGAGCGCTGCAATCATCGCCACTACATCATCAGCGATCCTGACAGTGCCGGCCCCTTCTGTCTGCGTTTCATATCCGTTCTTCTCCGCTTCCTGTTCCATGCTCATCCCACGTCCTCCTCCCAGTTTGGCTTAATGGTTTCAGTATATCAAAATTTCTATTTTTTGCCTAGTCCCATTCCGTCTCATTCTCCCTGCGCTCCTCCGTGCAATCTCAGAGCCAAAAGCTCAAACTGTACTGCTTTTCATTATCCACATAGGACACGGAGCCGCCCTGACAATCCAAATAACGGAATATCCCCTGCTCCCCGATCAAAGCTTCCCACATCCTCTGATAAACATCCTCTCCCGCGCACTTTAGGGTTACATAGGAATCTCCTTTCCGATAGCTGTCCTCAAAGATTTTCTCAATCTTCTCCTCATCCCATGTTTCAAAATAAAGGCCCTCCCGCACATAGTAGTTCGCCTCCATTGCCGTGCAGAGAGGCAGTTCCACCACATTATCGAAAGTGTGTGTCTGTTCCATCTGCCCGCTCGTCACACAGAGATAATCGTAATTGATCGTGGGGATTTCCCCTTCCGGATAATCGCTGCCCACCGCCTGATAGGAAGCGTCTCCCCAAGTCGTATCCACATAATAGTATGCCCCGTCGATCCGCACCAGATTCCATGCGTGCCCCTCGCCGCCCACGACACTTCCCAGCACCAGCGTCGAATAAATGCCTGCCCGGTTCAACAGATACTGCGTCGCCTTCGCATATCCCTGACAAACCGATTTCCTCTCCAGAAAAACGGAGCAGATATTTTGGCTGTCCTTCGCGGCAACATCATAGTCCGTATGATGGATCAGATATTCGTAAATATATTTCACCTTACCGTACTCGTCCGCTCCCTCCGGAATACCCGCAAGGCATTGGTTTACATAACTATCAATCTGTCTTTGTTTTTTTTCCGCCTCCTCACGGCTGATGCTGTAACTGCCGGTAAAAGTGATCTTTTTCAAAAGACTGCCCAGCGTATACTCCGTGTAAGTATATCCCTCCACATAAAAAATCTCGGGATGATCGTTCAATACACATTGAAATATCCGGGAAATCAGTTCTTTGTCACAACTTGAAAGCTTTACATTCTCCCGAAAATAAAGCAGAGCGTCCAAAATCTCCAGATAGAGATCCTGTTCTTCTCCGGAAAGTTGCGCGAAGGCATAGCAGTTCTCCTGCGCCCTTCGCAGCGCGTCGTCTTTGTCGGCTGTCACCTGCTCCGGCTGCTGCTCTACCGTCTGCCCCGCGCCTATCTCCTCCTGCACATACAGGCTGCTCTCCCGCTCCGGCAGCCTCCATGAAAAATAAAGAAGGGTTCCCGAAAGCAGCATACAAAATAACAAAACACCTGTTTTTTTCATAAAAACCCTCCTTTCGCCTAACGTCTAACGCTTTCTCATAGCCCGTTTAAACCTGTTTTTGCCTTAATTTTTTCCAAACTCCGACAAGATCAATCCCTCGTTGCGCTCCACCGTCATCCCGATGCTCCACTGATTGACAAAGAGAAGCAGCGGATTATCTTTCAAATCTTTGATCTTTTTCATATCCGAAGTACCTGTGAGCTTGTCCAGATCGATATCCTTATTTTCAATCCAGCGAATATGTTCATAAGGAAGATTCTCCAGCTTGATCTCCACATTATATTCGTTTTCCAGACGGTACTTGAGCACATCAAACTGCAGTACGCCCACCACCCCGACGATAATCTCTTCCATACCCGTATTAAATTCCTGAAAGATCTGGATCGCACCCTCCTGCGCGATCTGCATGATACCCTTAACGAACTGTTTGCGCTTCATGGTGTCCATCTGTCTGACTCTGGCAAAGTGTTCTGGCGCAAAAGTCGGAATGCCCTCGTAGGCAAACTGTTCTCCCGGCATACAGATGGTATCGCCGATGGAAAAGATACCGGGGTCGAAGACGCCGATGATATCCCCCGCATAGGCCTCGCTCAATATCTTTCTCTCGGATGCCTGTATCTGCTGGGGCTGGGAAAGGCGCATCACTTTTCCCCCCTGCACATGCTTCACCTCGGCATTCACGTCAAACCGTCCCGAGCAGATACGCATGAAAGCGATACGGTCCCGGTGCGCCTTGTTCATGTTCGCCTGAATCTTAAAGACAAAGGCCGAAAATTCATGCTCCACCGGATCGATCAGGCCGATATCCGCCTTGCGGGGCAGCGGGGTCGTTGTCATCTTTAAAAAATGCTGTAAAAAAATCTCCACACCAAAATTTGTGAGCGCCGAACCGAAAAACACCGGCGTCAGGTCTCCCGCCTGCACCTGTTCTAAGGAAAAAGCCGCGCTCGCGCCGTCTAACAGCTCGATCTCATCATTCAACAAGGAGAGCGCGTCTTCCCCGATCTGCGCCTGCAACGCCGCTTTGTCGGTCATGGGAATCCTCGTGGCTTGTCCCTCCTTCGTTCCCTTCTCCGTATCCGAATACGTGATCACACACTGGCTCTCCCGCTCGTAAACGCCTTTAAAATTTTTGCCGGAGCCTATGGGCCAGTTGATCGGACAGGTGGCAATGCCCAGTTCCTTTTCGATCTCGTCCAAAAGCTCGAACGTATCGTTTGCATCCCGGTCCAGCTTATTGATAAAGGTAAAGATCGGGATATGACGCATCACGCAGACCTTAAACAGCTTTCTGGTCTGCGCCTCCACTCCCTTTGAAGCGTCTATGACCATCACTGCGGAATCCGCCGCCATCAGCGTCCTGTATGTGTCCTCCGAAAAATCCTGATGCCCCGGCGTGTCCAAAATATTAACGCAAAAGCCGTCGTAACTAAACTGCAGCACAGAGGAAGTGACCGAAATACCCCTCTCTTTCTCGATCTCCATCCAGTCCGAGACTGCATGTCTGGCCGTGGCCTTTCCCTTGACGCTGCCCGCCAGATTGATGGCGCCCCCGTAGAGCAGGAATTTTTCCGTGAGGGTAGTCTTTCCCGCATCCGGATGTGAAATGATGGCAAAGGTTCTTCTCTTGTTTATCTCTTCCGCATAGTTTCCCACGTTTTTATCCTCCAAAATCAGAGCTTCCCAGCTCTTTTTCGCGTTCCGAATCGTTCTTCACAGCATGGATGTGCCGGAAAACGCCGGCTTGATCCCAAAATAAGCAAGAACTGTGGCGCCGATATCGGCAAATGTCTCTCTGGTCCCAAGATTTTCGGGAATGACGGACTTTCCGTACATTAGAAAGGGCGTGTATTCTCTGGAATGGTCCGTAGAGACCGTATAGCCCGGATCGCAGCCGTGATCCGCCGTGAGCATCAGGATATCCTCATCCCTCAGCTTGTCCATGATCTTCGGAAGTCTTTCATCGAAGTAGGAAAGCGCTCTGGCATAGCCGTCCACATCGTTGCGGTGCCCGTAGAGCATATCGTAATCCACCAGATTCACAAAACACAGGCCCTCGAAATCCTGATCCAGATATGATAGCGTCCGCTCGATCCCCTCTTCGTTTCCCTTCGTGTAAACCGCTTCCGTGATGCCCTTCCCTGCAAAGATATCCTTGATCTTTCCTACGGAGATCACCGATTTCCCGGCATCTTTCATCTGGTCCAGCATAGTCGTTCCCGGCGGAAGCAGGGAAAAATCATGCCTGCGGGGCGTTCTGGTATAATGCCCTCCGCAGGGGCCAATAAAGGGTCTTGCAATCACGCGTCCCACGCCGTGCTCCCCCTGTAAGATTTCCCGTGCGATCCGGCAGTATTCATAGAGCTGTTCCACCGGAACGATATCTTCATGGGCCGCAATCTGAAACACACTGTCCGCCGAGGTGTATACGATCAGATCGCCGGTATTCCTATGGGCATCCCCGTACTCCTGAATCACGGCCGTACCGGAATAAGGTTTGTTGCACAGCACGCCGCGCCCGGTACGTTCAGAAAACGCTTTAAGCACTTCGTCCGGAAAACCATCCGGATAGGTGGGCAGCGGCTTTTTAGACAAAATGCCCGCGATCTCCCAGTGTCCTATGGTGGTATCCTTGCCTTTCGAGGCCTCCTTCATACGAGCGATCCGCGCCGTAGGCGCATCCACCTTTTCCCCGCAGGTCACACCGTCCAGATTGAACAGGCCAAGCCTGCGCATATTCGGCATCGCAAATGCGGGGCTTTGGGAGACGGAGCGCAGGGTATTCGTACCCTTATCCCCGTACGCTTCCGCATCCTCCATCTCCCCGATTCCAAAACTGTCTAAAACGATCAGAAATACTCTCTTCATCTTTTGCCTCCTGTACTAAAAAACTCATACTTTACTATAGTATCATAAAACCTTTGGCAATGCACTCACTTCCGGCAGTTTATTTTCCGCCCCTATTTCAAGTCGCCGCTCACGGTACTGATCACGATGGCGTCCGCGCTCACGCCGGTCTTGCGGATCACGATATCCTCGATCTGGGCGCGCTGCGCCTCCGACAGCTCCGTGGTATTTACCACCACGTCCACGCTCTCCCCGTCGATGCTGACAATGGCATCGTCAAAGCCCTTCGCTTCCAGAAGGATCTCCGCCGCCGTCTCCTTCTCCGCGATATCCGTCATGGAGATCATGCTGTTCACAGCGTCCTGCTTCTGCGTTTCGCTGATATTGGCATTGTTTATGATCTCTAAGAGCGTCTCCTTATTCTGCATCCGGGTCTGCTCCTTTTCCAGCTTCGCACCGGAAAGCGCGGAAGTCGTCTGCGCGGAAGTAAACACCGCCTCCCCCGGCACCTCATCCATCTGTTCTTCAGCCAGCGCCTTCGCCAGCTCCTCGTCCACACTGCCATCCCCCGAAAGCGTCACATCGCTGTCCAGACTCTGAATATCGCCGGTCGCCTTTTCGATATCCTCGTCGGAAAGATCAAGCAGCGCCGCATAATCAGCCTCCCCGTCCGTACTAAGCGGCGTCGACTCCGCTGTACCGCTCACGCTCATAAGCTTCTCGTCCGTCACCTTTGTCCCCGCAAAATTCAGGTAGCCTGCCACCGCGATCATAATCGCTAACGCCGTGATCATCATCTGGTTCTTTTTGATCATATTCTTCAATGTCTTCTCCCCTTCACTGATTATTTGTTTTCATTTTAATTATTGCTATTCTATTCATGTCTACTTCAAATAATACCTGAATCGCTTCAATTATATCCCTCCGTACCCGTTCGCTGCCAGCCCCCTGCGCGATCACCACTACGCCTTCTACTCTGGGGGCGATCGTTCTGACCACAAGGGGCACCTCCTTTCCCCTCTCATCCACAGTCCTGACCACGCTCTTATCAAATTTTGATTCCGAGACATGCCGGCTTCCTCCCGCCGCATCCGTCTCCACCGTATCCGAGCTCTCTTCCCTGCCGTCTCTGGTCAGGACCTGTTCCTCCGATCCCGCCAGCGTGATCAATACCTGCACCTGACCTGCTCCCTCCACAAAGCGCAGACTCTCCTCCAGCTTTTTCTCCCAGTAGTCCGCATATCCATCGCTGTCCCTTTTTGCGGAATCGAACATTTGTTCTGTGTTCATACTATCACTTGTTGCGTCCAATACATGGGACTTTGACTTTTCTCTATCCGTCGGAAGTGAAATCACGCACAAAAGCATCCCGACCAATACAAGAATCAGGCACTGATCCTTCCTGAGTTTTTTCCCCTCCGTGAACTTTTGCAGCCTCGTTTTCCATTCACCCATCCCACTTCACCTCCACGCAATTCTCCTCCAGTCCCAGAAAATCGGCGATCCGCAGACGGACTGCTTCCAGCGCTCCATTCTCCCCCTCCTTTCCTGTGCCGATCGTAATCTTCTCCACGGCGATCCCGCTATCGTCCGTTCCCCTCTCTCCGACCACGACCTCTACCGAAAAGGTCACTTCTTCTTCGGACGGCTCCATCCTCTCCGCTAAAATGAGACGGACTTGTTTTACAAAGCAGTCCTCCCCCGCCAGTTCCCGGTTTAAACGGGCCGCCAGTTCCTCCTCCATGCGTTCCGTCACCGCTTCCTCCACGCCGGCTCCCGATATTTTCGCCAAATCGGCGGATAGCTCCGGCAGCTTGGCCGTCTCCCGTATCCCGTCAAGTACAGCCGCCGGCTCCTGCCACTGTCCTCCTGCTGCCTGTACAAAGGGTCTAAGAAAAAGCAATAATATAATAACGCCAGATATTGATTTGATATACTTTTCATACTGCCTTCCCGGCGCAAAATGTACCACCGCCTGCGCCAAGATCATAAAAATGCCGATATCTTTAATATTTTGGAGCATAAATCCTCCTTCATGACGGAACGATTTATTGCGGTTCCGCTTTCATTCACCGTAAAAACTGTCCTGCGGAATAACTGATGATGGCGACCTGAATCAAAAACATGCCGACACAGGTAAGGGTCAGCTTTAAAAGCATCAGATTCCCCTCTCCCACCCGGTTCACACAGTTTGTCAGGCGCTTATCGCTTATGATGCCGATGAGCGCCGCGCTCAGCTTGATCAGGCAGGCCGTGAGGGCGATCTTTAGGACCGGTACGGCGCAGAGCATAATGAGCAGCAGGGTCAGATACAGCCCCAGACTGTTTCGCACAAGTACCGCGCTTCCAAGTACCATCTCGAACATCCCCTCCGTCAGTCCGCCCACGCCGGGCAGGGAAGAGAGCGCCTTTTTGAGCGCACTGGACTGTAAAGAATCAATAACGGGCGATATCATTGATTGCAGAAGGCTGAAGCCCGTGACCAGCCAAAGCGACGCCTTCACGCTGCCGCCGATCGCCTTTTCCATCAGTTCCAGAAGCAGTGCCAGTTTTTCTCCCATCCACACGCCGTTGATCACCGTCAGCAGAACGTAAGCCTGAACGACGGGCAAAAGGATCTCAAGAAATCCCCACTCGATCAGATAGACTGCAAACAGCAGGAGTTGATAATACACAGAAGCCGAGGCGGCCCCCGAAGCGCTCCCCACCGCCAGAATATAAGTAGGAAGGTAGATCTTAATAAAAGTCGTCACACTGTTAAGAATCTCCCGCACCGTTCCCGCGGTATCCGCGAAAAACTTCAGCAGCACCGCAATCAACAGAAGATAGATAAAATAAAAAGCCAGATCCGACACCTGATGATCCTGAAACAAATCTGCAAAGCCGGTAAATAGCGCCGCCGCCACACCCAGCACCAGAATTGTCAAAAATAACGTCCTGTATTCCCCTTTCTGAAATAAAATAGCATCCGCTATTCCTCTTCCAAGTTTTTGAAAAGCATCCCAGAGGCGCCCTTGTAAGATATCCCCAAGTACCGCCTGCCCGTCAAAGGAAAAGGAAGGGAACAGACTTTCAAAATCCTTTGTGATCGCGTCCATATCCATCTGCTCCCACAAAAGCGCGCTCTCCTCCGCTCCCATATGTCACCCTCCTCTCTGTTCCCAAGCCGTCCTTATCCGGCAATATTCTGTATGCTCTCCATCAAAGAGAGCAGGACGGGCATTCCCATAGACAGGATATAGACCTTACCCAGCATCTCCATCTGTCCGGCGACACCGCCGTATCCGGCATCCCGGCAGATTCCCGCGCAGAACTCGCAGGCGTAGGTCGCTCCCACCGCCTTGAGCAGCAGCGACAGATAGCTGTAATGATCCCGCAGATAACCCTGAAGGGCCTCCATACCGGATAATATCTGCATAAAATAACGTGTGGTATATTCCAATATTACCAGACAAACAGCCACCGCCACATAGATTCCGTACTCCGCCTTGTAAGACTTCAAAGATACCGCGATCAGAATGCTCACCACACCGATCGTTGCGATTTTTATCATATCCATAGGGTCTTTTCTCCTTACAGCGCGAACAATTCCTGCATCATTACAAACAGATCATAAATATAGGGAACCACCCAGGTTAAAACAAGAATTAATCCTGCAAGGCTGACTAGAAAGGCCTGTTCCTCTCTTCCGCTATGTTTTAAAACTTGATTTAATATTGCGACCAAGATACCGACCGCCGCTATTTTAAAAATCAGACTTACGCTCATCTGTCCTCCCCGGTCTTTTTTGTCACAGCAGCCAGATCGTCAAAAGAAGTCCTGCTAAAATGCTGACGCTGCGTATCATTTTTGTTCTGTTTTCACAGTTTTCTTCCGCCTGTCTTGTTCTCTGGGAAAGAAAGGCCTCCGCCTGCCCAATGCTCCCGGCCTGCCCTGTCTCCTCCTGAAACCCCAGCCTGTCCGGCAGTCCCGCAAAGACTTCCCTCTCATCCGCCTGTATCGGCTGCTTCTTTAGAAACGCTTCAAATTCCGCCTTCCACAGCAGGGGCAACGCGCTGCCGCTCTTTGCTGACTCCTCACAG
The DNA here is from genome assembly GCA_002490835.1 of Lachnospiraceae bacterium UBA7196. Classification (GTDB taxonomy): domain Bacteria; phylum Bacillota; class Clostridia; order Lachnospirales; family Lachnospiraceae; genus UBA3282. The sequence continues at coordinate 36,774 of DKUU01000041.1, forward strand.
ATACGGCGGAAACATTTTTGATAACACTCACTATTTATTTCTGTTAGCATCAGACATATTTCCGGAAACGTGTGTTTTCCATAGCCGATTTCCGCCCGTATCCGTTCTAAAATACGGCACATGGTCCGCAGATGCCTAATCCTGTCCCGCTCCTGCTTGATTTTTCCATTTCCCCAGCCGAAGCAGCCGGCCAGAATACAAATGATGCCTATCGCCTTATACATGGTTTTCCTTCCCTGTCAAAAACGCCTGCAATCCCCCATGCGCCCGCTCCCCTGTCTAACACCACATATCGTTCAAACAGCCTCTCTTCCATTGCGTAACGCATGTAATTTTTGTATAACACTTCCTCCAGAGAACCGCCATGGATCGTGGCCAGCAGCTTACAGCCGCAGCCGTTTGCCATACGCAGCGCCCGCAGATCCTCGATTCCACCCAGCTCATCCACCGCCAGCGCCTGCGGCGACATCGTGCGGATCAGACGCATCATCCCCTCCACCTTGGGACAGCCGTCCAGCACATCCGTGCGGATGCCCACATCGTTCTGCGCGACCCCCAGAAAACTGCCCGCGATCTCCGAGCGCTCGTCCACCACGCTCACATTGATTCCTCTTCCATAGGCTGTCCCGTTTGAAATCTGACGGATCAGATCCCGCAGCATCGTCGTCTTGCCGCCCCCCGGCGGAGAGATCAACAGGGTACTCATCACCCTGCCCCTCTCATAGAGCAGCGGGATCAGAGGATCGGCCGCACCCTTTACCTGATGCGCGATGCGGATATTGAGATACCGTATGTACTTCATATTGACGATGCGGTCCTCCCCGTTTAAGAGCACCTGTCCGGCCAGCCCTACCCTGTGACCGCCCTGCACAGTCAAAAACCCCTGTCTGATTTCATCCGCAAAAGCATATATGGAATACTGGCACAGATGCTTTAAGATCTCTTCCAGTTCCGCGCCCTCCTGTCTGGCGGCCGCCTCCTGCCTGTCCACGATTTTTCCCTGTGCATCCACAAACCTCTCTCTCCCATCGACTAATATAGTCAATGGGCTCCCCGCCCGCAGCCTGATCTCCTGTAATTTTTCCGCCTGTCTGGCCACATCCTGCCATCTTCCCCTGATCCTTTCAGGAAAAAGGCGTAAAATCTCCTCTTCGCACATCTGCATCACCCCTTGTCTCATTACAATATATGATGAAGCGCTCCGGTTATGCTTCCAAAAATCAGAGTCGCTATGCACCGCTTTCATATCCTGAAAAAACCAGTGGAATTTCCGTGCAAAAAGGGGTAGAATAGATAAGGAAAACAAGGAATGAGGAAAATATATGAAGTTGGACATGCACTGCCATACAAAGGAAGGCTCTCCCGACGGAAAGCTTTCCCTCTTGGAAAATATTGAGATATTAAAGCAAAAAGGCTATCAGGGAATGCTGATCTCTGATCATAATTCCTACAAGGCCTACCGCTACTATAAGAAACTAAATAAAATACCGGAAGATTTCGTCGTTCTAAAGGGCATCGAGTACGATACCTTAAACGCCGGCCATATCCTCGTCATCATGCCCACCGGAGTACACCTTCCGATTTTGGAGCTCCGCGGTCTGCCGCTGCTCTTACTTATCGAAATCGTACATTTTTACGGCGGCATTCTCGGTCCCGCCCACCCCTGCGGCGAGCGCTTTTTAAGTATCTGCAACACCCTGCGCGGAAAACTGTCCGAGCATGTTTACCGCCGCTTTGACTTTGTGGAAGGATACAATGCCTGCGAGGATGCGGATTCCAACATGCGCGCTATGACGCTGGCAAAAAAGTACGATCTTCCCTGCTTCGGCGGCAGTGATTCCCACAAGGAGGACTGCGCCGGCCTCGGCTACACCATTTTACAGGAAGATATCGCCAACGAGACGGATCTGATCAACTATATCCGCGCCGGCAAGCGTACCATGATCGGCGGCAGACATTATTGCCATACCACCAAGGCAAAACTTGGTAAGGCAAATAATGTACTGGTATACTCCTTCTGGATCTACAACAAATTTTTGGCGCTGCTGCGCAGAAAAGCCAGAAATTTTGAACTGATGGAAGACCAGCTCCTTGAATCCCTGCGGGGCGGCAGACGGAAACATCCTTCCGGCTATATCTCTCTGAAAGACGACTAAAACGGGACGCTTCCTTCCTAAAAGCGTCCCGCTCCCTGTTCCTCCATTATTCTTCCTCACCGTTTGCAAGCTTTTTCAGTTCTTCAAAGGCGCTCTCATACGTTTCAGAACGCATAGACGGATTGTTGCGGATCATATCGCGCTTATAGAAATCCAAAAGCTTCTTCTCCCCGCGCGCGCGTTCCCTGTATAGACTGAATCTCCCCCGCAGTTCGGCGATCTCCTCCCTGATGCTTTCCCCGTAAGCGGAAGGTTTCCTAAGCAGCAGCTCCTTAATCGTGGAAAAGCCCTGCTCCAGACTGGATGTCAGATCGTTCAGCCACATTTCCCTGCGCTCGCCGCGGTCCAGACGCCTCTGCTCCTTCTCATCATTGTTGAAGGCAATGAGCACATCCAAACGCTTCTGCATGCGCTCCAATTCCTCCCTAAGCCGCATGATACGGATCATGATATCGCGCAGATCGAGCGCCGCCTTAAAAGAGAGCGTAAAATCAGCCACAATATAAATCGTGAGCATCACTGTTATATAATTTAACAACCGGTGCGGCATGGAAAAGACGAACTGCTCGATGGGGCGGTGTATCACTCTGGTCATCAGAATGGTAAGGAATCCCCATGCGAGAGAGGACCGCAGACAGATGCGTCCTTGAAAATTCATGAATTTTCCCGTATAATCCCAGTATCTGACCTGAAAGAGCGCTTCCATGACGACACCCGTTACGTACTCTAAAGCCGTAGCGCCGATGACCCCTGCGATATAAGTAAGCAGCACATTATCCTGAAACGGCATCGAAACCACCAGCATCATGGTCGCGCCGCTGCCGTAAAGCGGGAGAAACGGTCCCCGCATAAACCCTCTGTTCACCCATTTGCGGGACTTCAAAGAGACGACGGCAGATTCAAAACACCAGCCGCCGAAGCAGTAAAAATAGAAAAAGAATAACCACTGAAACCCGTTATAATCAAACATTCAGCCAAACCTCTCAAGCAACTTCCGACCGCTTTATATAAAGCTGATCACTTCCTCTTTCGGCGCCTTCGTCGGTTCTACCTGAAGCGCGCGCAGTACCGGGCCTTCCCCCTGATAGCCCTCAAAATAACATTTTTCCACTGTGGCCGTCACCTTCACCCACTGCTGCTCCTCCAGCGCGTCCGTCCCCTCATAAGCGCAGGCATAGCCTAAAAAGGCCATATCCTCCGCGCAGCAGGTCATCGCCATACGGCCGGGCACAAAATACCCTTTGGGAAACTGCTTGGGTTTTAACACCATCGCCACAAACGAAAGCGTCTTACCCTGATAGCGTTCGATATGATCCATAACATCCAGATACCACATTCCATAACCCGTGTTATCTAATTTGATGACATCCGCCTTCAGATCATAGGGGAGTTCCTCCTCCATGATCTCGTTGACCTCGCCGTTCGAATCTTCGAAAACAATCTCCGCGCCGGGATTGATCGCCTTCACATTCCGCTTGTAACTGCTTAAATCCTTCACCCCGTCACAGCGGTTAAAGATGATGAGCTCCGACTTCCTAAGCTGCTCCGCCAGCAATGATTTCATGTTGGTAAAATAAACGGGAAAGGTAGCCGCGTTTATGGTCGTGATCTGCTGCTCTATCTTCCAGTGCCAGGGAAGCTTCATTTCCTTATAATTCCACATGCCGTTATATTCAATGACAATACGCTCCGGCTTGTGCTTTTTTTCCAACTCGATCAGTTTATTTGGCGTAAAGTCCTCTTCCTCGTCAATCAGCTCAAGCACCGTACGGCTCTGCTTTAAGAGAGCCGGATCATACCCGTTCTCCCCCTCCTCGCAAAGGATGAGCAGAGTCTTGCCCCGCACCTGAAAATAAGGCTGCGCCAATGTATAGGTGATAAACTCCGTCTTTCCGCTCTCCAGAAAGCCGTTGATCATATAGACCGGTTTCACGCTTCCGTCCTTCCTTTCCCAAAGAGTTCCGCCAGCTTCTCCTCTTTCAATTTAGAGCCGATCACGCAGAATTTCCCCGTCACGCCGGGCTTACCATCCCTGACATTGCTCTCTTCCGGCACATAATCGAAATAGATCCAGCCGCCCTCCGCGCCGGCCACCATGCCCTTCGCGCGCAGCACCAGACCATACTCCTCTTCCTTATCAAGCGCCGCCAAAATCTGCGCAATCTCCTCTTTCGTGTAAACCGCAGGCGTCTCCAGCCCCCAGCTTGTAAAGACCTCATCCGCATGATGGTGGTGATGGTCATGTCCCTCGTGATCGTGATGGTGATGCTCATGCTCCTCGTGATCGTGGTGATGGTCATGTCCCTCGTGGTCGTGGTGGTGCTCATGCCCTTCGTGGTCGTGGTCATGATGCGCATGCTCTTCGTGATCGTGGTGGTGCTCATGTCCCTCATGATCATGGTGGTGATGCTCATGGTCATGACAGCCGCAGGTGCAGTCCGGCCCATGGTCATGATGATGTTCATGCTTCTCCATCACTTCCCGCATCAGTTCCGCCTCCAGATCCTTTGCGCCCTCGATGGTCTCCAGAATCTCTTTGCCTTCAAGCGCATCCCACGGCGTCGTGATGATCGTCGCCTTCGCATTATGCTCCCTGACCATTGCCGCAACAGCAGTGAGCTTCTCCTCACTAAGTTTATCCGTGCGGCTAAGGACGATCGTCCCCGCATGTTCGATCTGGTTGATAAAAAATTCCCCGAAGTTTTTGAGATACATCTTACATTTGCAGGCATCCACCACTGCCACCGCGCTGTTTAACTGCACGTCCCTGTCCGCCATAGCGTCCTGCACTGCCTTCATCACGTCGGAAAGTTTTCCCACGCCCGACGGCTCGATCAGAATCCTCTGCGGCGCATACGTGGTAAGTACCTCCTTTAAGGAGGTCCCGAAGTCTCCCACCAGAGAGCAGCAGATACAGCCGGAGTTCATCTCCTTGATCTCGATGCCCGCCTCCTGTAAAAAGCCGCCGTCGATGCCAATCTCCCCGAATTCATTCTCGATCAGCACCACCTTCTCGCCCACCAGCGCCTCATTTAACAGCTTTTTGATCAAAGTCGTTTTCCCTGCTCCCAGAAAACCCGAGACAATATCAATCTTAGTCATCTTTCCCTCCATATAATATCATGCGTTATTTATTCTAAATTAAGTTTCCTGCTCATCACATACCATGTCAGCAGATAAAAGATCACGCAGCTGATGATCCCGGCGATCAGCGTCGTCTCCCACTGGCTGTCTAAATAGTAAAACCGGGTTGCGTCGGGAATCCGTTTTTGGAATGCGAGCACAATTGCAAAATACACCGTCTGAATGATCTGCTCCACCACATAGATCCCAATATACCATGCAAAGGAAAGCATCAGCTTGTGGTTCGCGGAAAGCTGCCCCAGCGAGATACAGGCCCCCACCTTTAATATTTCCGAAAACAGGGAAAAAACATACGCAATCAGGGCCATAATCACCGTAAAGGCCGTAATCTTATCCGCTCCCAGCATCCTTATCGTATCCCGCATGATCTCCGCCGCATTATCATAAAACAAATCAAAATCACTCACCGCCATAAATAAGACAAGGACGGAAACGTAAACGACCACGATATTGATCAATTCCCATGCGGCGCTTACCAATCCCTTGGCAACAATGATATGGTGCGTATCCACCGGCAGGGTGTGTAAGAGATAGCCCTGATCCCCATATGTGGAAGTATAGAAGCGGTGGATCAGATAAATCGTCGTGCCCACGCACACTGCAAAGATACTCCCAACATAGGTGGCCACCAGCAACACCACCATAAAACCTAGCATCTCTAAGTTTTGCGAATGCTCCAGCATCTTGATCATACACCATGCGAGCATCGTCATCACCAACATGAACGTGTTCGCGGACACAAGCAGTTTCCAAGTGGCTTTCCACTCATATTTCATCAATTTTCCTAACATGCGAACACCTCCCTGAAGAACTGATCCACGGACTTATGCTCGTTTTGCCTGATCTGCTCCGCGCCGGCCTGTAAAACGATACTGCCGTACTTGATGAACACCACCTCGTCCAAAATATTTTCCACATCCGAGATCAGATGGGTGGAAAGCAAAATAGACCCGCTGCGGTTATAATTGCTCACGATCGTGTGCAGGATATAATCTCTAGCTGCGGGATCCACGCCCGCGATGGGCTCATCCAAGATATAGAGGTCCGCATCCCGGCTCATCACCATGATGAGCTGCACCTTCTCTTTCGTACCCTTGGAAAGGTTTTTCATTCTCTCCTGCGGCGGAATCTGCAGCCTCGCCAGCATATCGTAAGCCCTGTCCATCCGGAAATCGGGATAAAAGTCCTGAAAATAGGCCAGCAGCTCTATCACTTTCATAGCCGGTTGAAAATAGGTGCGTTCCGGCAGATAAGATATCCTAAGCTTTGACTCCATGCCCGGGCGCTGTCCATTAATCAAAACCTCCCCCGCCGTCGGACGCAGCAGTCCGTTGATGATCTTGATCAGCGTGGTCTTCCCGCTGCCGTTTGGCCCTAAAAGCCCGATGATCCTGCCCCGCTCCAGATTCAGGCAGATCTGGTTCAACGCTATCTTTCTTCCGTAGGTCTTCGTCAGACCCATACACTGTACCACAGGCGCCATAATTTTCCTCTCTTTCGTCACATCAGACCGCTGCCGCACTAGGCGATCGTGATCTTATACTGCGCTTCAAAATTCCCTCCGGAAAGGGTCTGTCCCCACTCCCTGTCTTTAAATTCCCCCGTAAAATCTACGCTGTCACAGCGTCCATACCACGGTTCGATACAGATAAAGGGCGCTTTCTTCTTCGGCGGCGACCAGATGCCGAAAAGCGGCGCGTCAAAATCTACTGTCAGGTAAGGCGTACCGTCCGGCCTTGCAAGCGCCACGCTGTGCGCCTGATCGTTCTCGACGACCAAGGCGTCGCCGTCAAAGAGATCCGCCGTAACAGGCAGCACGCCGTCCCGCAGGCGGTAAGTCTTTTTCGCCTTCCCCAAAAGCCCTCCTTCAATGCAGGAAGAAACGATTTGCGCCTTCGTGTCAAATCTAAGCCGGTACTGCGTCTGATCCGTTCCCGGATCGATCGGGCATAAAAAGCCCGGATGACCGCCGATCGAGAAGCAAATGGGCTCCCCTTGCGGATTGCTCACCCGCCACTTGACGATCACCGTGCTTCCCGCCAGTTCATAACCGATCTCCAAAAGAAAGGGGTAGGGATAGACGGCGAGCGTCTTCTCGTCAGAGCGCAGGGAAAACCATATTTCAGACGCTACCTGACTCTTTAACTGAAACTCCATATCCCGTGCAAAGCCGTGCTGGCTCATGGGATATTCTTTGCCTTTAATTCTATAACATCCGTTCTTTAATGCGCCGACAATGGGAAAAAGTACGGGCGACGTCCGTCCCCAGTAAGCCGGATCGCCCTGCCAGAGATACTCTTTTGCGTCCGCCACACGCTTGAGGGATTTTAGTTCCGCTCCCATACTGTCCACCTGTATCGTGACCTTGTCATTGCTGATCTGAAAGTAAGCCATCGCTACAAACCTCCATCTTATCAAGTATATCATATAAATTCCCAAAATGGTATCTTTATTCCCCCACGATCTCAAGGTAGGCCTCCGCCACCCTGTCCGCCGGAACGCCCGCGATCTCGTTTTGATAGGTCCCGCCCGCCAAAAGTCCCAGCAGCCGTCCGCAGCCGTCAAAAATACCGCCGCCGCTCATTCCCTCTCTGGCAAAGCCATGCCCGTAGAGCATATTTGTCTGAAAGAGTTCGATATAACGCTCCTCCCGCTCCAGCAGCGCCTCATAGAAGACAGGCTCCTCTTCCCTGCGGTCCGCACCGACACAAAAGCCGTCGATCTGCTCCTGCCCTCCCGCTAAATCCTCGTCTGCCGATACACTTCGAAGCGTCGTCAGCACATCGTATCCCAACTCGCCGTTATCCACCCGCAGAAATCCCACATCGCTCTCAGATGCACAGCCAAGCGCCACAGCGTCCACAAAATATCCCTGCGGGAACCACACCACCCCCGAAGACTCGTCCCAGTATTCCAGCACATGCCTGTTGGTGGCTATGATCACCGCATCCTCCGTCATACGAAAAATAACGCCGCTGCCATAGGCCGTTCCCATATCGAGACGCACCACGCAGTTTTTCACATTCTCGTAAGCCGCCTCCGGATCGGCCTCCTCCAAGACCGGACAGGTGAACAGATCAAGCGCAAGCATCCCCTCATAAATATCCTGCCCGCTCACCGTCTGGATTAGATGGGGCGGCATGGACAGTTCCTTCGCCTGTGTCTGCACTGTCGAAACCAGCGCGGCGCCGCAAAATAAAATAACGGTAGATATTATTAATCTTTTCCCGCTCGCCTTCACTGATCTCTCCTTATCGCCGCATTTTTTTTAGGGTACAAGAGTCGGTCGAACGCCGTCCCCTGTACCCCTTTTTCGGTAATTTATGAAATTTCAAAAGTAAGCGGGACGATAAGCCGGGTTATGTCGTGAATGATCATCTATCTCGACGTCCCGTCGCCGGGACGCTCCAGCAACCTACCTGAAAGCAGATCGGGCCGATCTGTCGCTCTCTGTTTGGTCTTGCTCCGGATGGGGTTTACACAGCCCGTCCCGTTACCGGGACGGCGGTAGTCTCTTACACTGCCATTCCACCCTCACTCAGTCGAACTGAGCGGTCTATTTTCTGTTGCACTAGCCTTGGAGTCGCCTCCACCGGACGTTATCCGGCATCCTGCCCTATGGAGCCCGGACTTTCCTCAGCCGTACGAAGTACAGCCGCGATCATTTGTCCCACTTACATAATGAAAATTTATACCTCAAAACAGCTTCCCCCCACAAACTCCCTGCACAGGGAATTTTTCGGCAGTTCCTCGCTGCTGACCCCCAAAAAGTATTCCAAAAACTTCAAAAGCCGCTTAGCCTCATGATATTCCGGCTCGCCCTGCCTGATCCCGAACAGAAGCGGCTCCGCATACTGCTTGATTACGGACAATTCATAGAGCATTGCCGAATTAAACATCGCGTCGGCCTCCTCCTGATAGGGGAATATGTACTTTTCCTCCCCCCGCCTGACGGACGACCACATGGAGATCGTCCTCGCCGCGGATGCGCCTCTGGTCCTTGCGTCGCGCACGATACGGCGCAGCAGGCGGTTATCCGTAGTGGGGATCCGGTTGTGTTCATCCACATTCAGGGTCGTCAGCGCACTGATATAGATCTTAAATTTACTCTCGGCGGGCAGGCTGTAGGACATCTTTTCATTGAGTCCGTGGATGCCTTCGATCACCAGAATATCATCTTCGCCGAGTCTGGTCTTCTTTCCGCTGTACTCCCGCTTCCCCGTCTTGAAATTAAAGGTCGGCAGCTGCACCTCTTCCCCCGCGAGAAGCGCCGTCATATCCTTGTTGAACTGCTCCACATCCAAAGCTTCCAAACACTCGAAATCCGGCTTGCCATCCGCGTCTCTGGGGGTATTTTCGTGGTTTACATAATAATTATCCAAGCCAATGGGATGCGGCTTTAACCCGTAAGTCCTAAGCTGAATCGAAAGCCGGTGGGAAAAGGTCGTCTTTCCTGAGGAAGAAGGGCCCGCGATCATGACGAATTTCACACCCTCGCGTCTGGCGATATCTCTGGCGATCTCACCGATGCGCCGCTCCTGCAGGGCTTCCTGCACCAGTATCATATCGGAGATGCTGCCGCTGCAGATCTGATCGTTTAAGTCTCCCACCGTGTCTATGCCCAGTTCCTCTCCCCACGCGCCGGTGGCCATCAGGGTCTGGAACAGTTTTTTGCGGGGCTTAAATTCCGGCAGGACCTCCGGCTCTTCCGGCTCCGGGAGCAGCAAGATCATCCCGTCCTCATAGGCAAAGAGGTCAAAATGCCGGATATAACCCGTGCTGGGCATCATGTATCCGTAATAGTAATCATAATAATCGCCCATACAGTAGACATTGATATTGGAGCTTCTGCGGTAACGGAACAGGGATACCTTATCTTTCATGCCGCTCTCCGCAAACAGCGCCACGGCCTCAGCCGCCGGATATGCCTTCTTCGTCACCATAAGGTCCATATCCACCAGCTCTCCCATGCGGTCTTTCACCTTCTCGATCATGGCCGCATCCAGCTTTAAGCCGTTACGAAAGGCACAGTAATAACCCGCGCCGATGGCAAATTCCACCTTGACGTTGGCCGCCGCTTCCATGCCCGCCACGTCCTTGACAGCCTTCATCATCAACATGATGGCCGTGCGCACATAAGTTTTGTGGCCGATAGCATCCCCGCAGGTGATAAAGGTCAGCTCACAGTCTCTGTCCACCCGTTTCATCAGCTCGCGGATCTTTCCGTCCACCGTCACCAGCGCGATCCGGTTCAGATAGTCGTTCTGATGCGCCTCCGCAACGACCTCGTACTTGATGCCGTCCTCATAGTAATAATCCTTCCCGTCGATTCTGAGCGTAACCATGGGCAATCCCCTCCTTCTCCTTACGTTCTTATGCTGTACTTTTGATCCGTATTACGGTAGATTTTTTAAAAAGTCCTATAGCCGCCGTGCCTGCCTGTTCTCCTCTAAAAGCGCCTCCACCTGCTCATAGCGCGCCCTTCTCTTTTCTCCGGAAAGTCCCTGCGTGCGCAGATTCTCCAGTATCTCCTGATACTGTGCGGCCTCCTTATCGAGAAAGGATAAAAAAACAGGTGTTTTCTTTCTTAAGAGAACGGGGCCGTAGCGGTCCTTTAGTTTACATAATTCATCCTCTGGCATGCTCTCCCGCAATTCCGACTCCGTTAATGCGCACTTAGAATCGGCATCGTCTCTCCCGCCACCTGCTCCTTCTGCCCTGCTTCGCGGCACGGCGCGTATCACCTGATAATACTTGCCCTCATCAAGCAAAATGGCCTCGTCGCAGACAAGGTAACCGCATTCGCGCAGAAACCGTCTGAACTGCTCGATCTCGGACTGGGGCTGTAAGACCAGCTCCCGAAAAGAAGCCGTCTTCTTATGCTCCGCCTCCATGATCCGCCGCATCAGGCCGCCGCCCATACCGGCGCAGATCAGAGTGTCCGCCTCTCCAATATTATAGTTATGTAAACCATCCGACAACCTTGTCTCGATCTGTGCGGCAAGGCCGTACGCAACCACGTGCTCTGCCGCTGCCCGCAAAGGCCCCTCTCGCAGATCCATGGCAAGCGCCCGCGGACTTTTTTCCTGCTGCACCAGCCAGATCGGCAGAAAGCCATGATCGCAGCCCACATCGCAGACCCGGTTTCCCCCAGTCACCATGTCGGCGACCGCCTGCAGTCTCTTTGAAAGCGAAACGGGCCGCATCAGTCCAGATAATCCTTCAGCTTACGGCTTCTGCTGGGATGGCGGAGCTTTCTAAGCGCCTTGGCCTCGATCTGCCTGATCCGCTCACGGGTCACGTTGAACTCCTTACCCACTTCCTCAAGGGTCCTCGCGCGCCCGTCGTCCAGTCCGAAGCGCAGACGCAGCACCTTCTGTTCCCGCTCCGTCAAAGTGCCAAGCACTTCCACAAGCTGCTCTTTTAATAGGGTGAAAGCCGCTGCATCCGCAGGTACAGGCACATTATCGTCTTGAATAAAATCTCCTAAGTGGCTGTCCTCCTCCTCGCCGAT
>DKUU01000041.1:48887-117389 GCA_002490835.1 Lachnospiraceae bacterium UBA7196
CTGTCCTCCTCCTCGCCGATGGGCGTCTCCAAAGACACCGGTTCCTGCGATATCTTTAAGATTTCACGAACCCGCTCTACAGGCATATTCATCTGCTCCGCGATCTCCTCCGGGGTAGGTTCCCTTCCCAATTCCTGCAAAAGCTGGCGGCTCACACGGATCAGCTTGTTGATGGTCTCCACCATATGCACCGGGATGCGGATGGTTCTGGCCTGATCCGCAATGGCTCTGGTGATGGCCTGACGGATCCACCATGTCGCGTAGGTGGAAAACTTATAACCTTTGCGGTAATCAAACTTCTCCACCGCCTTGATCAGTCCCAGATTACCCTCTTGGATCAAATCAAGAAAGAGCATACCTCTCCCCACGTAACGCTTGGCAATGCTGACCACCAGCCTGAGATTGGCCTCCGCAAGACGCTGCTTCGCCTCCAGATCGCCCGTCTCCATCTTCTGTGCCAGCTCGATCTCCTCCTCCGCCGAAAGCAGAGGCACCTTGCCGATCTCTTTCAGATACATCCTGACGGGATCTTCAATGCTGATGCCGTCCGGCACGGAGAGATCGATGTCCTCCACATCCACTTCGTCCTCCTCTGTGAGGATGATCTCCTCATCATCCACATCGTCCTCTTCTGTGATGCGCAGCACATCTACATTATTCTGTTCAAGCGTCTCCAGAATTTTGTCAAACTGATCCTCCTCCGGCGAAAGATCGGCGAAGAAATCGTTAATCTCCTGATATTCCAGCACGTTTTTTTTCTTCTTCGCAATAGCCAGAAGCTCCTTCAAACGCTCCTCAAACTTTGCCTGTACATTTTCTTCCATGAATTGCTCCATCCTTCCTATGTTGAAACCCCTTTTGTTAATCCGCTGTAAACGCTATGTGCATAAGATAAAAAATCTTTTTTCGATTAGCTTACCCTGATCCGAGGGAAATATGCGTCTTTTTCAACGCTTCCAGCTCCTTTTTCCCCGAAATGACGCGGCTAAGCGCCTCCACATCCGATCCCATCAGCGCCGAATAATGATCGAAGCTGTTTTGTTTGACCGCAAGCAATACGTCCCTAAGAGCCTTTTCCTTCTCTTGAATCGTGTCAAGCCGCGGCAGCTTCGTGTTGAAGATCTTTGCCACCTCCCGCTGCTCTTCCTCATCCTCAAAGGCGCTGATGATGGACGCGGCCTGAAACCCGTCTCCGGCAAGTCCCGCAAACAGCTTGTCCGCCACCTGAGAGATCAGTTCGTCCGTAAAGTCCGCCGTCGAAATATATGCCTTTATCTTTGGATAGACCTCCGGCTCTTCCACCAGCCATGTGAGCAGGATGCGTTGGGACTTTCTGCTCTGCTCCTCCGGGGAAGGCCGCTCTCCCGCCGCCTGTTTCGGCCTCTCCACCGGCTTGACCAGACCCGTACGGGCGGCGTAACCGCTCACCAGCTTACGCAGATTTTCAAAACCGATGTGATACCGTTCGGCCACAGACGCAATGTAGTTTTCCCGCTCGACCTCTTCCTCAAAACCGCATAGTTTCCTGGCGATCTCCCGGTGAAAGGCGGTCTTAGATTCCGGATCTTCCAGATGGTAGTTCTTCTCCAATATCTTTAGTTCGAAGAAAAAGCTGTTCTCCGCCTTGTCGATCCGCTCCTGAAAGGCCTCCGCTCCCAGATTCTTTACAAATTCGTCGGGGTCTTTATAGGGCTTCATATCGATCACTCTGGCCCGCAGCCCCGCCTCCTTCAAAATGCCGATCGCGCGCAAGGCCGCACCCTCACCGGCGCCGTCGCTGTCGTAAGCTAACAGCACTTCCTCCGCATAGCGCTTCAAAAGCCCTGCCTGTCCGGCCGTAAAAGCTGTCCCCAGCGAGGCAACAGCCTGTCCGAATCCCGCCTGATGCATGGCGATCACATCCATATAGCCCTCGCAGAGGATGATGTTTCCCGTGCGCGCCGTTCTGGCAAAATTCAGGCCGTAGAGATTGCGGCTTTTATCAAAGATTGCCGTCTCCGGCGAATTTAGATATTTGGGCTTTGCGTCCCCCATGACCCGGCCGCCGAACCCAATCACCCGGTGGTTGGCGTCTTGGATTGGGAACATGACCCGGTTCCAGAATTTATCGTGAAGACCCCGCTTCTCGTCGAAGGCCGCCAGTCCCGCCTCCGTGATCAGATCGTCCGCGTAGCCCTTGGAATGCAGGTAGGATGACAGATCGGAAGCCGCCCCGTCCGCGTAGCCTAAGCCGAACTTCTTCATCGTCTCCCCGGAAAGTTCCCGTCCTGCCAGATACCGATGACCGACCTGTCCTTTGGGGGAGCGCAGCAGATAATAATAGTACTTAGCCGCCTCTTTATTGACCTCCAAAAGCTTCGCCCGCCTGCTCTCCTTTTTCCGCATTTCCTCGGAATACTCTACCTCCGGCAGGGAAACGCCCGCCCGGTCCGCCAAGATCTTCACCGCCTCCTGAAAGGTGGCGTTCTCATATTCCATCACAAAGGTGATCACATTGCCGCCCGCGCCGCAGCCGAAACAGTAATACATCTGCTTGGCCGGAGAGACGGAAAAAGAAGGGGATTTCTCGTTGTGAAACGGACAGAGCCCGAAATAGCTGCTCCCCTTCCTCTGCAGCCGTACGCTGCCGGAGATCACGCCCACGATATCATTTTTTGTCCTGATCTCCTCGATCACTTCCTCAGGATAACGCATGTTATTCCTCTTTTCATCTATGCCACGTTTTCGGAATAAAGATCCTCTCATACTGGGCGATGGCAAAACGGTCCGTCATGGAACTGATATAGTCGCATACGATCTTCTCAAGCGGCTCCCCCGCATCCAACAGCTTAAATAAGAAGTTGGGAAGCTGCTCGGTGTGTACCAGATAATGCTCATAGAGGGTGATAATGAGATTTTCAGCCTTCCCCTCTTCGCTCTTGGCAATGGGGTTGCGGTACACATTTTTGAACATGAACTCCCGCATCTTCTGCATGGCTTCCTCCACCTCCGCGGACATCGTAACATCTTCGCGGCCGCGGCTGTTTGTCACGATATTGTGGATGAAGCAGTCAAGGCGCTGGCCGCAGCTATAGCCGATCACGCTCCCAATCTCTCTGGGCACATCCGCCTCCTTCAGGATACCCGCCCGCACCGCGTCGTCCATATCGTGATGAATATAGGCGATCTTGTCCGCAAGGCGCACGATCCTGCCTTCCAGCGTCGCCGGCATTCCGGAAGTCTGGTGATTTAAGATGCCGTCCCGCACTTCCATCGTCAGATTAATGCCCTGCCCGTCCTTTTCCAGAAGATCCACCGTGCGTACGCTCTGTTCATTGTGCTTAAAACCGTAAGGACACACCCTGTCAAGCGCCCTCTCGCCGGCATGTCCGAAAGGCGTATGCCCCAGATCGTGCCCCAACGCGATGGCCTCTACCAAGTCCTCGTTGAGCTTTAAGGCCTTGGCGATCGTCCTCGCGGTCTGGCTGACCTCCAGCGTATGCGTGAGTCTGGTCCGGTAGTGATCCCCCTCCGGCGTTAAAAACACCTGCGTCTTATCCTTTAGACGGCGGAAGGACTTACTATGTATGATCCGATCCCTGTCTCTTTGGAACACCGGACGGATATCGCACTGCTCTTCGTCCTTAAGCCGCCCCTTCGAATCCATACTGAGCATGGCGTAGGGGCTTAAATACTCCTTCTCCCACTGTTCCAAACTTTCTCTTATATTCATGGCAATAACCCTCTTTACTACTATTATTCGCCCTAAATTTCTGAAATCCTTCTTTTTATCTACAGATATCGTAAATAAATTCCGCATTCTGATCCATCGCTTCATACGCGGTCTTAAAAGGCGACATCTGGAACACATGCCACATTCCTTTGAAAACATCCATCTTCACGCTCACATTGGCTTTTAAAAGCTTTTTGTAGAGCATCACCGCGTCGTCCTGTAAGATCTCGTTGCTCCCCACCTGAATGTAGGTGGGCGGAAAGCCTTCGTAATCCCCAAACAGCGGAGAAATATAAGGATCCTTAAGATCACGTCCCCCGGCATAATTTTGAATCATCTGCTCCAGATAGGCCGCATTCAGCACCGGATCGATTTCTGCCTTCGTCACATGGGATTTCCCGGACGAAGTCAGATCCGTCCACGGCGACATCAGCACCAGCCCTCTGGGCAAAAGCCTCCCCTCGCTCTTTAAGCGAAGCACTAAAGAAAGTGCCAGATTCCCGCCCGCGGAATCCCCTGCTATCATCACGTCCCGCGCGCCGTACCCTAAAAGCATCAGATAATTCCATACCGCCATCGCATCCTGTGTGGCCGCCGGATAAGGATGTTCCGGAGCCAGTCTGTAATCAAAGGAGAGTACATCCATGGAAGTGGACGCTGCCAGCTTCGTCGTCAGCGTTCTTGCATAAAGACTGCTGCCCGTGGAGTAACCGCCGCCGTGACAGTAGAGAATGATATATTTTTTCATATGCGTCCGGTTTACATAACACCATTCCCCATGAAGATACCCGTCTTCATATCCCACCGGAATCTCCACATCCCCGGTGATCACATCCCTGCTGTTCCCTAAAAGCGCACCGAAATGATCCTGAGACTGGCGGTGTTTCTCTATATCCACGTTCTCCACCACGCCATGCACCCGCTTAATCAGATTCATCAAATTGGCGTTTTTCTTGTTCGTCCTCTCCATACCCTCTCTCCTTTTTATCTTTTTTCATATTTTACCATATCTGTGCCATTCTGTGTTATACTATTGAAAGACACCATAAACAGTTTGTCAAAAAGGACTTACTTTTCCCTATGCCAAGGAAATCTTTCGACAGACAACTGAATCCGGCCGCCGGACGGAATAAAAAGGACATCTGGTACAAGCTCGATTTATCCGCCACGGTCTATCCCACTCTGCAGAGACGGGATTTTTCCTCCGTCTACCGCCTGAGCGTCACCCTGAAAGAAGAGATCGATCCCGCCCTGTTACAGCAGGCGCTGGACCTTACTCTCCCCCGCTTTCCCACCTACAAGGTGGCGATCCGCAAAGGGTTGTTCTGGCGGTATCTGGAACCCAACAACCGGCCGGGACCGTTCGTGCAAAAGGACATCATAAATCCCTGTATGCCCATGCGCTTTAAAGCAAACAACCGTTATTTAATTAGAATCTATTACTACGGACGGCGTATTTCACTGGAAGCCCACCACTGTCTGGGAGACGGCACCGGCGGCATGTGCCTGCTGCAGACTCTGACCGCTGTTTATCTCGGCCTTTTAGGACACGAGATCATCCCCTCCGGGTTTGTATTAAAGATCGACGAAACGCCCGATCCCGGAGAACTGGAAGACGCCTATATGCGCTATGCCACGGCGAAGGTAAAGCCGCCCAGACCCGCGGAAAAAACCTACCGTATCCGCGGCACCAAGGAGCCTTTCTATACTTTGAACATCGTGGACGGCGTGCTATCCGTTCAGGAAGTGATGGCTGTCGCGAAAAAGTATGGCGCCACCATCACGGAATATTTGAACGCAGTGCTGCTCTACGCCCTCCTGCAAAAACAAAGCGCCGGGTTTCACCTAAAGTATAAGCCCGTACGGATCGCCATGCCCGTCAACCTGCGCCGCTTCTTCCCTTCAAATACGCTGCGCAACTTCATTACTATGGTGTATCCTTCCATCGACCCAAGGCTCGGAGATTACAGCTTTGAAGAGATTGTGACGGAAGTTCATAATTACATGCGTTATTATATCAACGAAAAATTTCTTCGCGGCGATATCACCACCAACGCCGCCACGAAGCATAATTTCCTGATCCGCATCGTGCCGCTTTTTCTAAAGGATCTCGTGGTGCGCACCTTCTACACCAGAGTGCAGGATAAAAACTCCTCCGCCGGCCTTACCAACATGGGCGCGCTGCCGGTGCCGCAGGATATGAAGCCCTTCATCGAACGCTTTGATATCTACATGGGACAGCCTTTCTCTTCCCGTACCAACTGCGCCATCATCAGTTTCGAAGATATCCTGACCATAAATTTTGCCAGCAGCATCGTGGAAGCTGACGTGGAGCGCTATTTCTTTCGCAAGCTGGTGCAAGATGGCATCCATGTAAAAATCGAGAGCAACCGTTCGTCCGAAATACAATAACTACTGTTATAGAATGTGTGAAAGTAAATTTTAACGATTTTAATTTTGAATTAAATCTGGATTTAAGAAAGGAAAATCTATGTCATACTGTGTAAACTGCGGCGTGGAACTGGAAGCTTCCCTAAAGGAATGCCCGCTGTGCCACACCCCCGTCATCAACTTAAAAGAAGTGGGTAAAGAATTTCCGCCCTCCCCTTACCCCGAAAACAAGGGGCAGGTGGAAGAAGTGAAACGCAAGGATCTGGGCATCCTGCTCTCGGTGGTACTGATCGCCACCGGCGGCACCTGCCTGCTTTTAAATCTGCTGGTGTTCGACCGTTCCCTCTGGTCGCTTCAGGTGATCGGCATCTGTATCTGCCTGTTTGTCTTTACCTTTCCTCTTGTCTATTACCGCAAGATGCCGCCTTCCCTTTCCCTGCTCGCGGACGGCGCGGCGGTGGCCGTCTACCTGTATATGATCGCCTACCTGACGCCTTCCACCGTCTGGTTCTGGCAGCTTGGGCTTCCCATCGTGGCGCTTTTCTTCCTCTGTCTGGAAATCTTTGTTTTTCTGCTGCGCAAGATTCCGCTCACCATGCTTTCCGGTGCGCTGTGCCTGTTTGTAGAGATCCCGCTCTTCTGCGTCTCTTTAGAGCTTTTGATCCGCAACATGCTCGCAGATTACACGATGCGGCTCTCATGGTCCGCCGTGGTGCTGACCGTCTGCGCAATCATCGATGTGGCACTCGTTACGATCCTCGTAAAAAAACGCCTACGCAACGAAGTGCGCAGACGCTTACATTTCTGACGTAAGCAGAAGGGAAACAAGCGACTGCGAAGCAGACATTTGTTTCCCTTGCGTCGTCGTACGAGCAAAGGTCCGATGCAATCGGACAAGGAGCGCGACAGCGCGGCTTTGCGAGTCTTACTCAGCTGTACCTCTCCTCCGCATCCTCCAAAGACCGATACCCGTAAAACGCGGTCTCGTTGGCGATGGTCTGCTGTAACAGGCTCTCGCCCTTTTCTTTTGCGCCTTTCGTCTCCTGCCAAATCAGTTCCAACGTTTTCATGGAATAGGTATAAAGCTCGCCGCGCAGATAGCTCTCCATGGAAGAGCCTGCCATGACGCCGTCCTCCGCGGTGGTGGCCACCCGGCCCCGCTTCCTTAGATTCGGATATTCTTCGGCCATCTTTGCATCCCACTCCAGATTGACCGCAATGATCTTCTCAACAATCTCCTTCTTTTCGGAAACGTCGGGCAGATGTCCCTTGATTTCCTCGTACTCTTCCGGATAAGTACTCTCCATCATAAAGCCGTACTTTTCAAAGATGGGGTTTCTCCCTTCCGAAACATCCTGTTTTAAATCTTCCCGATAGCTTTCAAGCACCTCGTCGGAGTAGACCATCCACTGACTCATGCGCATCTTAAAAAAAGTATCGGGATCGTCCTGACAGGAAGCCCTGCCGCCGGTATTGTAAACCAGCTGAAAAAGCTCCCACTCTGTCTGCGCAATATCAAAAATCAACTGTTCCCGTTCGCTGACCTGTGCCATGATATACCGCCCCTTTCGCTATCCATTCCCAATCTTTCTGCTTCTCTGAACCTATTTTGAGGCTTTGACTTATTTTTCAGTCTATCATACTGCACCGGAAAAGTAAATTGACATTTACCGCTCTTTCCTGCCCTTCACTACGCATCTGTCACGATATACTCCTGACCACGCGTCCCGATTTGATCACCTCAAGCAGGGTAAGGTCCTGATCCGCCAGCAGGATATCCGCCCGCCTTCCCGCCAGCAGCATGCCGCATTCATTCTTAAGCCCGACAGCCTGCGCCGGATTGACCGCAGCCGCGCGGACCGCCTCCTCTTTGGGAACGCCCATCCGTATCGCCATTCTCATGCAGTCATAGAGATTGGTGGCGCTGCCCGCAATGGTGCCGTCTTTTAATAACGCCCGGTTTCCTTTGACAGTCACAGGCTGACCGCCCAGCGCGTACTCCCCGTCCTCCATGCCTGTGGCCATCATGCTGTCGCTGATCAAAACCATCCGCTTAGCGCCAAACATCTTAAAGGTAGCTTTCACAGCGCAGGGATGAATATGAATGCCGTCGCAGATCAGTTCCGCCCTCGTCTTTTCATTCTCCGCCGCCGCGCCGATCACCCCCGGTTTCCTATGGGTAAAGGGCAGCATCCCATTGTATAAATGCGTCACATGATGCGCGCCTGCCTCGATAGCTGCCTTTGCGGTGTCATAGTCCGCGCAGGTATGGGCAATGGAAAACCGAAAGGCATCCCCGCAGTCACGGATACAGTCCATGGCGCCCTCCGTCTCCGGCGCGACCGCCACCATACGGATCATCCCTTTTGCCGCCTGCTGCAGCTTCTCAAGCATCTCTTTATCCGGTTTGCGTATATAAGCCGGATTCTGTGCGCCCTTTTTCTTCTCGGAAATAAAGGGCCCTTCCAGATAAATCCCCCGCAAAACTTCCTTTAAGAAAATCCCCTCCGCCAGCACTTCGGTTTCCGCTGCCGACGCGCCGATCCTGCAGATCTCCAGAAGCTGCTCCTCCGGAAGCGTCATGGTAGCCGGACATATCGTTGTGATCCCATGGGTCATCTCATAGGAAGCGATGGCACGCACCGCCTCCGCCGTACCGTCGCAGAAATCATAGCCGGCGCAGCCATGAAAATGGATATCGACCAGTCCCGGCAGGATATATGTCTGCGCTTCTTTCTCCGTAAATGCCCCTGCCTCGCAGCGCGCCACATTCTCGATCCGTTCGCCGTCTATCACGACCTCACCCGGCACAAAACACATCTCGTCTGTGTAGACCATCCCTCTGATGATACGCATCTCACTGTCTCCTTTCCCGTCTCGGCATAAGCCGATTCGAAATACTTATTGCACAAAACCTGCCAGAGCCGCCTCATCCCCCACCAGGATCACATCGTTGTGGAGCTGCAATACGGACGCCGGCACCTCCGGGGTGATCGGTCCGTGGAAGGCTTTCTTGACAATCTCATTTTTACTCTCCCCGCTGACGATCACCACGATCTTCTTTGCCTGCATGATGGATTTGATGCCCATGGTATACGCCTCTGTCGGCACTTCCTCCATGGAGGCAAAAAAACGGGCATTGGCCTGTCTGGTCGTTTCCGAGAGCTTCACGCAGTGCGTCTCCTTCTCAAAAGCGCTGCCCGGCTCGTTAAATCCGATGTGCCCGTTGTGTCCAAGCCCCAGAATCTGCAGATCCACACCGCCGTGCGCGTGTATGACCTCCTCATAATCCCGGCACGCCTTTTCCGGATCCGGCTCCAGTCCGTTCGGGACAAAGGTGTTTTTCTTATCGATATTGATCTTGTCAAACAGATGCGTATTCATAAAATAACGGTAGCTTTGCCCGTTTTCCGGCGAAAGGCCCCGGTACTCATCCAGATTGATGCTGTGCACCTGTGAAAAATCCAGATCCCCCTTCTCATACCAGCGTATGAGCTGCTCATAAGTGCCAATCGGCGTGGAACCCGTCGCCAGTCCCAGCACACAGTCAGGCTTCATGATCACCTGCGCCGATATGATATTTGCCGCCACGCGGCTCGCATGATAATAATCTGCCGCACAATAAACTCTCATGCTTTTCCCTCCCTCTGTTTTCGATCTTCTTCCCACTCCTACGCTCAATGTGTATTCCGATACTCTCCGGCAGACATACCCTCCATCTTTTTGAAGACACGCGAAAAATGCGCCAAATCCTGAAAACCCACCATCTCCGCCACATCGCAGATCCGCAGGGAAGGATCTTTCAAAAGTTCTTTCGAACGATCCATGCGGGCGCCGTTCAAAAGATCGGAAAATGTCTTTCCGGTATGCTTATTCAATAATTTTGACAGATGCCACTGACTGACATACACCTGATCCGCTACATCAGTGAGCCGCAGCTTTTCACCGGAATTACTGCGGATATAATCCAGCGCCTGATTGACGATAAAGCTGTTAGCCTCGCTGTTTTCCTCGGTTTCCTCCTGTCTGGCGGCTTCTTCCCCGTCTTCCGTCTCCTCAGGCAGCGTGTGAAAAACCGGTGTCCGCATCTGATCCAGCTTCTTTGTCACGGTATCGACCGCTTCCTCCAGCTCATTCATTTTAGAAGGCTTTAGCAGGAATCTGGACACCCCAAGCGCGATCGCCTGTCTTGCGTACTCAAACTCACGATACCCCGTCAAAATGATGAGCTGAATGTCTGGAAACTCGGATTTTAAGCCCGCGATCATTTTCAGTCCGTCCATCTTCGGCATACAGATATCCGTGATCACAATATCCGGCCTGATTTCACGGATCAGGTTCATCCCCGCTTTCCCGTCTCCGGCAGTCCCCGCCACCTGACAGTTCCATTTTTCCCACGCCATTGTCTTGGACAATCCCTCCACGATCAACGGCTCATCGTCGATTATCGCCACTTTGTACATTTCCATCCCCCACATGGTATTCCTGTCTGTATGATACCGAAATCCCCTCTAAATGTCTATCCGTTTCTTTCACACAAATTTCAGCTTTATTCCATGCAGAGAATGCCGTTTTTGGGCATTCTCTTGAGTGAAACATAGAACTTCTTAACGAAGCAGCCTATGCTGCTGAGTTTTAGAAGTTCTTTTCACTCAGCCTTTGACCGCCCCCGCGATCATACCCTTGATGATCTGCTTCTGCAGGCAGCAGTACACAACGATAACGGGAACGATGATCAGCGCCACCACCGCCGCCATCATGCCGTAGTCGGTTCCCTCCTTGGCACTGATGTTGTTTAGCATCATGGTAATGCTGTACATATCCGGTCTTCTTAAAAAGAAAGACTGGGTGAAAAGGTCGTTGTAGCTCCACAGGAAGGAGAAGATCGCCACCGTCGCAAAGGAAGGTTTCGTCAGCGGCATGACCACCTTAAAGTAAATCTGAAACGCATTACAGCCTTCCATATAAGCCGCTTCCTCTAACTCAATCGGCAATCCCTTGATATAACCTGTCAGAACCACCATAGCAAAGGCCATATTGCCTGCCACCTGCGGTAAAATGACTGACAGCATATTGAAAAACCAGCTTCCCGTACTGGCAATGCCCCATCGAAATTCCAGCTGGTATACCGAAATGACTGTGGCAAAGGCCGGGAACATCATGGCGCCGACTACCAGAGAATTAAGCAGGTTGGAGCCGGGAAATTTATATCTGGCCAGAGCGTAAGCGCCCATTCCCGCAAGCAGTACCACCAGCACCGCCACCATGAAGGAAATAAACAGGCTGTTCTTATATGCTCCCAAAATATCCGTCGTCTCAAACGCTTTTCGAAAGTTCGCCGTCGTAAACAGATCGCCGACAGGAAGTGCGAAAGAGTTTGAAAGGATCTTATCCTTGGCCTTGAAGGAGTTTTGCAGCACCCAGATGATCGGGTAAATCGTAGTCAGCGCCCAGAAGGTCAGGATCGCGTACACTGCGATCAATCCAAGCGGGCTCTTTTTCTTTTTCGTCATAGCACATCCCTCCTTCTAATAGTCTTTCTCTTTGAAAACTGCATTGACAACCTTGGCGAGCACCACGCCCAGCACTACGATCAGCACTGCCAGCGCCGCGCCGTAATCCACGTTCTTGGTCTCCATTGTCTGATAATACATGTACGTGCCGGTCAAGAAAGTCGTTTTTAACGGCATCCCTTTGGGGAACATCACCCAGGGCAGGTCGAACACCTTGAGCGCTCCCGTGACTGCCAGAATACTACAGGTACAGATCACATTGTGGAGCAGGGGAATCGACAGGTAGCGCACCCGCTGTAAGGTCGTCGCGCCGTCTATCCTTGCCGCCTCATAGAGTTCATCCGAAATATTGTTAAGCCCCGTGACCAGAATCACAAAATAGAATCCCACATACTGCCACATAACAGGGGCCATCATGGTAACAAGGGCGATCCCCTCCGCCTTCCAGTCCGTCAGTTTTTGTTTCCCAAGGGCCTGCAAAAGCTGGTTGACCATCCCCTTATCATAGAGAAAAATCAAGTTAAACATTAAACCCAAAGCTGTTGCAGAAATCACAATAGGAAAGAAAAACACGGTCCTGAAAAACTGCTTTCCCCTGCTGATATTGTCCACCATCAGCGCCAGCACGATGGCGATTCCCACTTGTCCTACCAATGTCACAAGCATCATAAGAATCGTATTTTTCACGGAGGTCCACACATGCGGATCATGCAGCATCTCCTCGTAATTCGCATACCAGGGCGTGTTAAATTTCGTTGCCGCCGCCCCCAGCTGCTTCAGGTGCATAAAGCTGTTTAAGATATTCTTAAAAAACGGATAGTAGAGCAGCACTGCCATAAACAGAAATGCCGGAAACAGAAACACCAATGCCGGCTTTTTATTGCGATAAATATTAGCTCCCATAAGCCTCCTCCTATTCCCCAGTCTTGTTTTCAAAAGGGGCAGGGTGATCCCCTGCCCCTGTAAATACTCCCCAGTGTCATTTACTGATTGTGATAAAGCTCAAGTCCTTCTGCTACCGCATCCTCAGCTGCCACTCTGCCGGTCACGATTTCAGGCATACCGTCGAAAGTGGAAACACGGCAGTCCCCTGAGAAGATATCCTGCACGACGCCCGTCAGAGACGTAGCGCCCGCCATCATGTCCATAGCCTTGACCTGCAGGATATTGAACTGTGCAGGATCGACTTCCGGCGCATTCTTGAGCGCCGACGCACCGTGCTGTGCAAACTTGGGAACCAGCTCATCGGAAGTCATGTACATTACAAAGTCCACTGCTGCCGCTTTCTTTGCCGGGTCGTCCCATGCTTTTCTTGTGATAAAGTAGCCGGAGGTAAGACCGCCGATCAGATCGGTCGCCTTTCTGTCACCCTGTCCGGGTACATAGGTCACGTCAAACTTATCCAATTTCTCCAGATCCAACGTTGCCGGATCGTTCGGGTCGGACTGGCACGCGCCCACGATACCGCCCACTTTCCAAGAGCCGTCCAGCAGGAATGCTGCCTTGCCTTCCGTAAACATCGCGAAGGTCTCGTCGTCCGTCGCGGAGAGCGTGTTCTCCGGGAAGTATCCCAGCTCATACAGCTCCTTGATGTCATTCATACCCGCTACCCACGTCTGACCTATCTCGTCACCCGCGTTCTCCGGGATTTCCAGATGGGTTTCCGGGGACTGGTTGTTGAAGATTGCAAACTCCCACCAGTAATGCGGGATATTGCCAAGCGCTGCCACAATGGGCGCGTAGCCGGCCTCCTTAATCTTTTCACAGTCCGCCTTGAACTGATCCATGGTATAGTCTGCACCGGGCTTTGCCACGCCTGCTGCTTCAAGGACTTCCATGTTTACAAACATCGCTTCCCAGATTCCGTTTGCGGGTACCGCGTATCTCTTGCCATCTACCAAAGATGCAGGGATCAGATCGTCGTTCATGTTTGCTGCGTAGTCCGGATACTCTGCTCTGATCTCGTCAATGGGAACCACCTTTCCCGCCTCGATGAAGCTGTTGGAGTCCGCTCCGTTGAAGAAAAACAGCACATCCGGCTCGGAACCGGTTTCAAAGTCCGTTGTCACCCTCGCCTTAAATGTCTCGTCCGCATTCGCGGAGGTATCCACGATGGAATTGCCCGTCTTGGACTCCCACTCCCTGACCGCGTCTTTGTAGTTCTGCGCGTTAGTGTCCTCTCCTGCAAATGTTGTTGTCACCACCAACTCTACGGAGCCTGTGGATGCCGCCGGCGTCAGTCCCCCGTTATCTGCGCCGGTTGTTCTTGCCGTATTACCGCTGTTACCGCATGCTGTCATGGATAACACCATAGCCCCTGTCAGCATTGCTGCCATCATTCTTTTTTTCATCATACCCTTATCCTCCCTTCGTTAACAGATTGTTTTCTCTGTTGTTTCTGTTTATGTATTCATCTTACTCTATAAAGGAAGGTCATTAAATTGTTGGGATTGGCCTTTTTTGCCTTTTATTGTTCGTTTGGCACAGCCATTTTGAGCAAAATTGTGCTGACCGTATATTCCGTCTCATTTCCCCTTATATATAATCCGCAATCCGGCCCGTATAACATCTTCAATCTGCGGTCAACATTACGGATTCCCAGACTGACCCGTGTCTCTTTTGACAACTCGACGTCCTCTAACAGGATTCTGTCGATCCGCTCCCGGTCCTCCTTTGTCAGATGCCCGTTGTCCTCCACTTCGATACACAGATACCCATCCTCCCGCCTGAACAGCCTGAGTTCCAATCTGCCCTGTTCGGTGATATCCATGCCATGCTCCACCGCATTCTCCACGATAGGCTGGATGATCAGCCGCGGCACCTGCACCTTGAGCAGCCGTTCGTCGATTTTCTTCGTACAACTGAATTTGGAACCAAACCGCTGTGAGATAATATATAGATAGGCGTCCGCATAGACCATTTCTTCTTCCACAGTATGAAACTGCGCCTCTTTCCGATTCATAGTCGCCTCCAGCATCGTGGAGAGCGCCTCGATCATCCCGCTCACCTTTTGGTTGCCGTTCAGCCGCGCCTCCCAGTTGATAGCCTCCAGCGTATTATTTAAAAAATGCGGGTTGATCTGGGACTGCAGCGCCATGATCTTCGCATCCCGCAGAGCGATCTCCTCCAGATAGATTCTGTCAAACTGGCTCTTGAGCTGCCGGGACATATGGTTGAAAGAGTCCTTTACATGATAAAATTCCTCATTATCCTCCTCGTTCACGATCTGTATGCCAAGGTTTCCCTCCCTGACCGCATTGGCAGCCGCTATCAGCTCGCGCAGCGGAACCGTCACCTTGTTATGGAAGAAACGCATCATCTGGATAATCAGCGGTACCATAAAAATCAGCAGGATCACAAAGAAATACTGCATGGCCTCCATCTCTGCATACGTCACATGATTGTCCAGAGATACCAGAAGAACCATCGTTCCGCCATACATATTGATCTTTCGATACGCATAAGAGTACCCGCCGCGTTTGAACTGATACACCGCCTGACCGTTTTTCAAAGCCTCGGCGATATAGGCATACTCGTACTCCTTTTGGCCTTCATGTGTTGTCCTTCCTGGCAGGAGTACCTCTCCCTCCCAATACAGTGAGGCATCCGCATAACCCCAGATACCGGCATAGCTTTTCATCAGCGACTCCCTGTCAAGCTCCAGCGCCAGCACTGCGTATGGCACAAATTTAGAGGTCACCAGATTCCTTACCATATAGACCCGCCCCTCAACGCCGACTAAAGTCGTTCCGGTATCAAGCGTTCGCGCTACTTCCAATACTTTCTCTCTGGCCTTCGTGTTGAAAAACTGAATGTCCTGATAAGTCCCTGAATTACTGTAATTCAGAGCATATGCGGAAATGTCAGGATGATCCAGAACCACGAGAAGCGCCGCCTTACAGTTATCGTCATAGCCGTACTGCTCCGTCAGATATTTTTTCAAATCTTTTTCAAATCCGGTTCCATTCTTATTCTCCAGATATTTCTTATAATGTTGTATAATGACTGCTTTATAAGACGCGTCCTTGGAGGCCGTCTCACAGTCTTTAAGCTGATATTCCATAATATCCACTGTCTTTTCCACAGACGCTAAGATCGTGTGCTCTACCTGACTGAGCATATTCTTCGTCATCAACAGGATGACGACTAAAATCATTAGAAACAACGGCAAAAACCACCCAAATATGAGCCGTCTTACCATGCTCCATCTGAGTGATTTTTTCCGTCTGCGTTTTTCCACAGCCTTATTTGTCATACTGTTTATGATATCCTCCGTTTTTTTTTATCTTATCATAAACCCAGATACTCCTCAAACACCTTGCTAAACGCCGCCGCATCCTCTTTCTCCTTCATCTCGCAAAAGATCCGCAGAAGCGGTTCCGTGCCGGAGAACCTGACGGAGATCCAGCCGCCGTCTGTTAAGTAGATCTTTAAGCCGTCCAGATAAGAAACCTTCTCCACCTCGTAGGGAATCTGCGGCAGCTCCTTGTCCACCAGCAGCTGCTTTTGGATTGCCTCTTTCTTCCGGGGACTGAAACGGTAATCCCGCTCCTCTAACGCCATGCCGCCGAACTCCCTGCGGATCGTCTCCATGATCTCCGACAGCTTCATGCCCGTCACCGCGATCATCTCCACTAAAAGCGCGGAGGCGTAAATGCCGTCCTTGCCCTTGATGTGCCCTCTCACCGCCATGCCGCCCGAGGACTCGCCGCCGATGATGGCGTCCGCCTCAAACATCTTGGCTGAGATATGTTTGAAGCCCACGGGAACTTCGTAGCACTGTTCCCCGAAACTCTCCGCAACCCGGTCGAGCAGATGAGTCGTACAGATATTTCTCACTGCCGGGCCGCGCCAGCCTTTATATTTCACCAGATAATAGTAAAGCAGCACCAGAATGTCGTTGGGATGCAGGAAATTGCCCTTGTCGTCGATCACGCCGATGCGGTCCGCGTCGCCGTCGGTGGCAAGCCCCAGATTACAGCGTCTGTCGATCACGTAATTTTGCAGGGCGCGCAGCGTCTGTGCCGTGGGCGCAGGCAGTTTTCCCCCAAACAGCGTGTCGTGCCGCTCGTGAATGGTCTCCACCTCACATCTCGCCGTCATCAGGATTGTTTTTAAGGAAGTCTCGCTCACCCCGTACATGGGATCGAGCGCAATGCGCAGCCCCCGCTTTTTGATCTGATTCATATCCACCGTGTCAATGATGCTGTCCAGATATTCATTGAGGGGATAGATTTCCTCGATCAGCCCCTTCTCTATGCCTTCCGCGTAGTTCATCTCGTCCACGGGAATGTCCGTCACCTCGTTGATGTAGCGCTCGATATCCGCCGTCTGCACCTCGTCCGCGTCGCGCCCGCCGAAGGTGAATACCTTGATGCCGTTGTAGATCGCCGGGTTGTGGCTTGCGGTGATCATCATTCCGTAGTGGTATTCATGCTTCATCACGTAAAACATCACCAACGGCGTAGGCGCCGATTTGTTGATGAGGCTGGCCTTGATCCCTTCCGCCGCAAAGACCTGCGCCGCCCACTGCATTGCCTCCTTGGAAAGGAAACGCCTGTCGTACCCAAGCACAATGCCTTCCTTTTCCACCTTTTCTTCCCGCATCTTATCGCAGATCGCCCTCGATAAAATCTGGATGTTCTCTTTTGTAAATTCGTCTCCGATTACGGCTCTCCAGCCGCCCGTTCCAAACTTGATCATAGTATGCCCTCCTTTTTATCTTTCCACGTTTCCCGTCTGCTCTTTCCTGCAATACCGGTTATCGTATTCGCTGTAATCTTTCCTGCTGTATCGCATAGAGTCTTTGCAGTGTTCTGTTACACTCCCATAATCACTTCCACAATATGTCTGCTGCCAGCCTCCATAGGCAGAATCTTGTCTGTCGCCACGCCGTCCACCTTGATCTCCTTCACACCCTTCATCACGCCGTCCGGATTGCTCACTTTGATTTCGTACACCGCGCCACGCCATGCACGGACCGCCTCAAATTCCTTCCAGTCCGCCGGAATACAGGGGTCGATGGTCAGACTGTCATAGTCCGGCCGCATCCCCAGAATGTATCGCGTTGCCGAAAAGTATGACCAGCCGCCGGAGCCTGTCATAAAGGGATGCCTCGCTCTCCCGTATGCGCTGTGATCCTTTCCCATAATAAACTGACAGTAGGAATACGGTTCCGACTCCCTCATCTCAATCCGGTCATTCTGGTGATAAGGACAAAGTGCGTCGTAAAATTTCATTGCCAGATCGCCCCTGCCTCTCATGCAGGCGGCCGCCCATGCCCACGGGTTCGGATGGGAAAAGATCGCCCCGTTCTCCTTCACGCCCGGATACACTCTCGTCACAAAGCCGATATCGTCGTCCGGCACCGTGTAGGAGGGAGTGTTTAACAAAAGTCCGTAAGGCGTGTAGAGATACTCGTCGATGGCTGCCAGCGCCTGATCCGCCTTCTCCTCGTCCGCCGCCCCCGACAGCACCGCCCAGGCGTTGGATTCCAAATGCACCCTGCCTTCCGCATCCGCCTGTGTGCCGATCTTTTTGCCGTTTGCCGTAATGCCTCTGATAAACCACCCGCCATCCCAAAGCTGTGTATTACACACTTCCTTCACACGCGCCGCGGTCTGCGCATACTTTTCCGCATCCTCCGTCCTGCCAAGCTGCTTCGCCAACCCGATAAACTGTGTCAGCGCCCAATAGTGCAGAAAGCTGACCATGGCGCTCTCACCGCCGCCCAGATTCAGGCAGTCGTTCCAATCGGCGCGCAGCCCCTTGCAGATGCCCGTCTGCCCCACCTGCTTCGTAGAGAAATCCAAAATCCGTCTCAGATGCTCATAGACTGACTCCGTCTCCTTCTTCCCTTCCAGAAACGTGTCCGCATAAGGCAGCTGCAAAGAAGCAAATTCCAGTTCACCCGTCTCCTTGATGTATTCCGTCACTGCAGCCACAAGCCAAAGGGCATCGTCTGAGCATGCGTCCTTCAGTCCGTGTATGATACTGTTTTTATCAGGCTCCGGAATCACCGTCGGAGACTTAAAAGGCTTTGCGCCCGTATCTTCCAGAAACCATTCCGGCTGGAACAGGTGCAGCCCGTAGCCCGCGCTGGTCAGCCCGCGCAAAAGTTGTTCGATCCGCTCCCTGCACTTGTCCGGATTTGAGTGCGGAATCGTCATGGCATCCTGCGCCGTGTCGCGATAGCCCAGCCCCACTCTGCCGCCCACCTCAATAAAGGAGGCGAACCGCGAAAACATCACATTGATTTCCGACTGGTACAGCGTCCATGTGTTGAGCAGGGTATCCATCCCTGCATTTGGCGTCTGCACCTGTAATTTAGAACACTTTTCTTCCCAGAAGTTCTTAAGATCCCCGCGTGCCGCATCCACCGTCGCGTGGTCGGCGTACTTTGCGCGGATGCGTCTGCCCTCGTCCCTTCTGCCCTCCCCCAGCATGAAGACGAAGCGCACTTTCTCATCCGGCTGCAGGGTCACGTTCTTTTGCAGACTGCCGCAGTGATTCCCGCCCTTTTCATACGAAGAAAAGCATTTTCCCGCGATTACCGCCGCCGGATTGGTCTCTGTATTGTAGGTGCCGAGGAATTTGTCCCGCATACAGTCGAAACCGTCCGGCGTAAAGTCCGCCGTGAAGTACTGATAGCCTTCTTCCTCATAGAATAAGTCTTCCTCGATGATCCCGTCCTCATAAGACGCGCCCGCACAATACAGGCTCATCTGGTAATTTTGATTGTCTATCATAATATGGTGGAACGAAAATTCCAGATAGGAGAACAAGCTTAAGTTTCTCGCCTTGTCCCCCGTATTTTTCACTTTCACATCCCAGAGCTGTACCGCCTCGCCTCTGGGAATAAACATGGTCTGAGACGCCTGTATTCCCGCATACTCACACTCGTAGACCGTGTAGGACAGTCCGTGACGGCAGCTATACTTTGCCTTGTCCAAAGGCTTGCCCACCGGCTGCCATGATATCGACCAGTAGTCCGCACTGTCATTGTCCCGCAGATAGACGTAGAAGCCCGGCCTGTCCATGGGCACCGCGTTGCCCCGGAAACGGCTAATCCTGTGGTACTCCGGCGTTTTGTAGAAAAGATAACCGCCCGCCGTGTGATTGACCACCGCCGCCATATCCTCCACTCCGAGATAATTCGTCCACGAACAGGGCAGATCCACCCTGTCGATCACATACTCCCTGTTTTCATCGTCAAAATGCCCGTATTTCATGTACCCTCCATTCCGGCGCGTGATTTTTCACACGCTCTCCCCGTTTGAGACGCCTGTATCCGTCTTTTCACTTTCTTAACTTTCATTATAGAGAGGGGGCCTTTGTCTGAAAATAGACCAAGATGTGATAATTTGCCTTTTCTTGTTGCCTTCTTTGCTTATACGCATAAGCAGATTCGAGATGCTTCGCCAAAAGACTTATGCGCGAAAAAGACACCGCCGAAGCGATGTCTTTCATGCGTGCAGGAAAAGAGACTTGAACTCTCATGGTATTGCTACCACACGGACCTGAACCGTGCGCGTCTGCCAATTCCGCCATTCCTGCGAACAAATGTTATTCTATCGTCTTTTTCCCGCGCTGTCAAGTCCATTTCACAATCTTTCTTAAGCAATTTTTATCTTTTAGAAAAACTTTGTAAAAAACGGCACGAAATCTCTTGACTTTTGGGAGGGCAGATAGTAAGATATTACTTGCGTTGTAAACGTATGCGGAAGTGCTGGAATTGGCAGACAGGCATGACTAAGGATCATGTGTCAGCAGACGTGTGGGTTCAAGTCCCATCTTCCGCAGTTTCTAAGTCTTAGGAACCCTGATTTTATCGGGGTTCCTGTTTTTGTGCCGTACGTTTGTTCGGTTACACTTGGTTACACTTTTTTAGCCCAATGCCGCCTCAAATGCATCCGTCCGCTCTCCCACGGATTTTGTCGCAAACTCATAATAACGCTCGGTTGTCGCAAAATCCTCATGTCCTGCAAACTTCCTGACTTCGACTTTATCCAACACATCAGTCATATTAATTATACCGCTGTCTATAGCCTCTGACAAGGCCTGTAAGTCTTGTGTATTCACTATTCATTGGAAGCTCCTTTCTTAGAAATAAGCTCTAATACAGAAAATAGAGACTTCCTCCTGCGTAATATATTTCTAAGGCTGCACATTGCCGTTTCTGTATCAATGGCAATGTTGAAATGAAATATTTCTGCCTACACTTTCCATTTTACATGGTAAAAATTTGGTTTCAATATTTTGCATTTTGCTTTCGTGCTTTCAGGGCACGATTTCATTTCCGAGTATACTGCATAGAAAAAGAACCTAGAATGAAAGTTCTAAGTTCTTTTTGGAATTGTTATATTTATTTATATGTTACGGATGATGTGCCACAACCACTGAACATCAGTGTTGTACCTTTCACATGTGGTATAAGCATTTCGATGACTTCCACAAATTCAGCTCCAAGCCTGCCTCCATGTCCTATATATGGGCAAAATACGGCTCCATAGAGATCAAGTTTAAGGAAAAACAGGAGGGCAAAATTTTATGAGCATAAATTTAGACGAAGTAAGGGAACATATAGAGTTCTACTTTAAAGAGAACCTTCCCAAATACACTGTATTAGAGATCAGGAGAAAATCCAGCCACCCCGATGACAGCCATCTCTTTATGGTATCCGCCAAAAAAGATGACAGCACTTATGCCGTTTGGACTGGCTGGAATGAACTCAACCAGAGCCTCAACCATGGTCACTACGATCTGAAATCTGCTGAGGAATGCGAAAAGCTCTTTGAGGAATTTTTTTATAAAGTGTAATGACACAGGGGGATTGATCTATATGATGGAATCCCCCTGTATTCCCACAGATATGCTTGAAACCATGATGATTTGATAGTATACTACAACTATACAGAAGAAAGGGACTTTCGTGATGACAAAGAAAACACAGGACTTAAAGCCTGATACAGTACTAAAGAATTACTGGAATGACAACGGGCAGTTTGCCGATTTCTTTAACGCCGTCCTGTTTGACGGTGAACAGGTGATCTCTCCTGACGAACTGGAAGATGCCGACACTGAGGAATCTTCCGTCCTTGAACACAGGGAATATGCCGAGAGCATCAGGGCATCCAGAGACAACATAAAGATCCACAAAAGATCTACCACTTACGGGGTTGAATTAGTCATGCTCGGCATAGAATCACAGGAGCATATACACTATGCTATGCCGATGCGGGTCATGGGCTATGATTATGGCACATACAAAAAGCAGTATGACCGCAATGCTAAGAAATATCATACGAAAGATGGAATGACAGATGATGAATATCTTTCCAGAATGAAACAGACCGACAGGTTTACCCCTGTCATCACGGTGGTTGTCTACTACGGCGATCATCCTTGGGACGGGGCTACTACCCTTCACGGGATGCTGGATATTCCTGATAAGATGAAGCCCTTTGTCAACGATTACAAAATGCTTCTCGTGGAAGCAAGGCAGAATGACCTGATATTCCACAACATAACAAATATCGCATTTTTTGATATGCTAAAAGTAGTTTTAGACAAAAGCATCACAAAGAATGAAGCAAAGGAAAAAGTCATAAAATATGCATTAGAACATAACGTAGACAAAACAGTAGTTATGACCGTTGCTGGAGCCACAAACCGTAAGATTGATTACATTGCATTATCCAAGAAGGGAGATGTTACCATGTGTACTTTATTTGATGAAATTGAGAAAGAAGGAATGATTAAAGGTAAAGCGGAAGGTATCATTGAAACAGGAATTGATCTTGGCCTTGCCAAAGATGATATTCTGCAAAGACTCCAAAACAAACTCGACGTATCACTTCAAAAAGCACAGGAATACTTTGAAATGTTTGGTAAGCAGACAGTTTAATAGTAATTCCTATCCCACTGCCCCTCCTCCGAGGGGCAGTTTTATCCATCAAAGGAGATTTTATGAGATTAACTTGTGAAGAAATGGCTTTAAAATATCCCGATCAATGGCTTGGGCTAAAAAATCCAATTTATCTGGATAACGATGGAGTCACATTGTTGTCCGCAGAAATTATATACACTGATAAAAGCTGTGACGAACTGCTTGAAATGCAAATTGATGGCAGAGACGGAATAATTGGCTGGTACACGACTGACAACAGCCTGCAGTTAGGAATGGCAGAAATTGTTTAATGTAATTACACATGACATCGAATCAACCGCCAGTCTTTACTTAGAATATGACATAATCATTTAAATAAAGCAATTTCTACAATCGGGAAATTTAAATTACTATAATAGTAGATAAGCTGGCTATAAAATAATTGCCTCTCTTGCTTCACCGCCTCTCTTTCGAGGGGCTTTTATTCTCCCTGTCTCTATTTTCCCTAATAGTATTTTCCACCACAATCCTCTATCTGTCCGCAAGATTATCAATCCACTCTTTTTATCTATGATGTAAGGTAAGCCTTTAAGTGCTTACCGACAGATAAAAAGGAGTGTGAAATCACATATGTACAGGAACGAAAATATCTCTGCCAGAACGAAAAGCAGACTGGCAAAGGAAGAATGTTTTAACAGGAATATACCCATATTGAATATACTTTTCTACATCGGCGGCGGATTTATGCTGAGAAAGCAGGCGATCACACTGGTCAGAATCTTCTACCAGATAGGTGAGCATAAGGCAAATGATATGATCGCTGACCTGCTCTCCTATGGCCTGTTAGTCAAAAAACAGGCTACCGACACAAAAATCTGCCTTTATATCATGACAAAGTTTCCCCTTGCCATGTACCACGATTGCAGCACAAGGGATTCCTGCTCTGTCAAACTGAATAACAGAAAGATCTGGCATAATATTTACAGGACAGAATTCATCACAAGAAAGGCTGTTCCGATGATGGAGCAACTTTCTATGGAACTGACCTTACAGAATCTGCTGAATTTCCTGACAGATCACTGTATCTGCGTCTTTACAACAGAAAACCAGATGTCAGTCTATCAGCTATACGGAAACCTTTACGAAAAGTTTCCCATTAAAGACAAAGAACTTCTTGCCTCTGGTTTCCCCCGTGTCTCTGATTTTATGGATGATTACTATAAGATTACCGCAGACCTGTACCACCACCAGCGAAATTTCCTTGGATATCAGATTGACGATGATTATTCTGGTTATCTGGACATAAAGGAGCGATTGGAACGAGAAAGGAATCTAATCTCCTCCCCCAAAGAATACAAACGGAACTACTATTCTCTTTTCAATATGACAGCCGCAGAATTCTTCTTCATCGGGAAGCCTGTTGGTGAAACGATCACCATCGGCACCTTCGATAAATGCAACAATATGTACCTCAAAAAATATAACCGATGTATCTAAGTACTTTTAATTTCCGTATATCACATCATCTCTTAACTTTGTTGAATCAATATCTAACAGAAAACTTTCCCTGTTTTTCGATCATAATTATTTTTGATAATATATAAAATTGCTTATCCACATCAAGAACCGGAACTTAATCAAAAAATTTTCCTTTAAAAAAATTTTCATTTCCTAAAGGTCGCGCTGTAATCCTAAATAGAACACATCCATCGGGACACATGACCACCTTACTATTTTTACTATCCCCGCCTACATTTAATAAATCTCCGCCGCTTCTGACAGCTTCCATAATCGGATACATCATCATCATACTTTAGAACAAATTCCCTGTCCTTGTGAGTTTACAGGACATCCATATGTACATATATATTTATCTCCTATTTCCTCTCCGTTTCGGCAAAATCTTTCCGTTTCCTCATTATCCTTATTGAATCCTATTACCTCGATTTCCCATTCATATTCTTCATCATACCATTTTTTCATAAACTCTTTTCTCCCTTCCTATTTATCCTGCTTTATTATACTCAGAACAATCACACAATCCAAAACCTAAAACAGTTTTTTATTCAAGCCTTGGAAATGAGGTTTCCTTTTCCTTTTATTCATACAGTCGCCCTGACCGCATTGCATAAATAAAATGCGGCCACCACATCGATTGTAGTCATATATACATAAGGTCGGTCATGGTCCGCCTGATTTGGCCTTAGCACTTTAATATTTTCAGTATTACTTCCATGATACAGTACCATAACGCCCTCCAAAAAGAATATCTGCTTTCGAAAATTCTTCATCGTCACCGTGAAATTGGATTTTCAATTATTTCTTATTCTGATATAAATGCCGACAAAACAAGTATATGGTTTGATGATCGTCTCATAATACTTCCTGTCCCCGAGTGCAAATTCATGATCCGTCGCAAGCCAATCGTCCCATGCCTCACCGAAACACTCCATTTCCCATGTTTTCACCGACTCGATTCTACTGTCGTCACCGATGATTTCCTCCCAGCATTTCGGAGTTTTGAACAGATGGGCATCTTCACCCAACCAAGCACAAAGGAGTTCTTCGGCGCGTCCCGCATAGGCATCTTTCAATCCAGGGATTCCGATCAACACCTCTCCGCCATCTGTCATAAACGGCAGAATCTTTTCCTGAAAAAAGCCCCCTCTTCCCGCAAAATAGTGATAGGAATCGATACTCACCAGCGCGCGAAACTGCTTCTTCGTAAAAGTAAGATTGTTCGCATCTTCGCAGACAGGCGTTATCTGTCCGTCAACGCCCCATTCTGCAAATCGTTTTTCATTCTCTTCCGCACTCACCCAAAGATCGTTTGCAAATACGCGTGCTCCCGTTTCTTTGGCAATGACAAGACTTGTCAGCCCTGTCCCGCAACCCAGATCGAGGATCGCATCGTCGGGCGCAAGCCGCAGGGGATACTTCTCAAACAACTCCGCCAAAATTCGGACGCTGTTTGGTCCCATCATCGTTTCCGCTGAAATATATGCCCTATAATGATCAATATTCATACAACTTCTCCCACGCTTTCGGTAATTTTTCTTTGACAAAGACAGCATAAGAACAATGCGGCATTTCTATCATATTTTCTCTTTCATGTATCCGGCAACGGCGGTAAAGCAGTCTTTGGCAACCCGATTTCCATATGCTTATCATACCACTTTACCGAAAACGGGGCAATCGCAAGCATAGACTTCTTCTCCTACAAGACAGATAAAAAAGTTAAAAATTTCCATAAATGATTAGAAATATCAGTTGTTTCCATCGTTTTCATCGATTATACTATAAGTATCTATCTTATTTCGTAAGTAATTCTATTCAAGGAGAACGGGCATGAAGAAAGTAGTGCTATTTTCAGATGGATGGAAAAGAATGATCACCTATGCGTGGGTGGACGGCATGATGCAGTACATAACAAACAGCGAGGAAGAAATCGCGCTGTATCAGTATAATTGTCATGGAAACTGGAGCCTTGACGAAAAGCATAATCATGGCGAATACAACATTTACACTCTGCCGGACTTATCCGAGTTTGACGGCATTATTTTGGACTGTACCAATATCATTGACCGCAGCCACATGGATAAGCTCATTGCCATGATACGCAGGGCGGACAAACCGACGGTAAGCATCAGCCAGTATATTGAGGGGTTTTATTATACCGGAATCGACAATAAGAAACCCATTGCTGATATGATCGATCACCTGTATCATGTGCATAACTGCAGACGGTTCATATTTGCCGGCGGCCCGAAAGATAATTATGAAAATGCGCTCAGAACGGCTTCTTATCTGGAAAACATTGAAAAGCTCGGGCTCTCCAGAGAAGACAATCCTGTCTGGTACGGCGACTACGATTTTTCCACCGGTCTTCGCTATTTCGAAGAATTTATCAAGAGTTTTCACGGTCAGGATATCGTATTCCCTGACGTATTCGTCTGTGTAAATGACAATATTGCGGCAGGGATCTGTCATCAGGCGCAGCAGTACGGCTATGAAATACCACGGGATTTCAAAGTAACCGGTTTTGACAATCTGGATAAGGCGGCCTATTTTTACCCCCAGATCACAACGGTTGCGCATATGCGCGAAAATATCGGAAATAAAACCATGGAAATTTTAGCGGATGTATGGGCCGGCAAGGATGTCGCGCAAACACATTTCATGCCCTCCGTCTGCTACTTTTCCGAAAGCTGCGGCTGTCCGAACAGCGGTCTGCTTGATTATAGGCAATACGCGAAAGATCAGGTGATTGCCGGTGTCGATAAGCTAAACCGGGAAGAGATGCTGATCAAACTGGAAAGCGACATCGTTAAGTGTGCCAATTATGACGAGGTTTTCGAACAAATCGGGGGATATTTTGCCACGCTGGACTGCGACGGTTTTGCCTTTGTCGTTGATAAGCGGATGTATGAAGGTGCGGACGAGAGCTGCTTTGTGAAAGACGGCTATGATTTCGACAATCTGATCGTCGCGTATATGGCGGAAGGAAAAAAGCGCATCCCTATCAGTGACATATCGGAATTTTTCAAATATTGTGAAGAGAGAGGCGCAAAAACGGCCTATATCTTTACGCCGATCCATTTCAGAGAACACGCCGTTGGTTTTAGTGTGCTGGTCAATACCAGATTTTTATACGATAATCCGTATTTATATGACCTGCACAGCACCATCACCAAGACGCTTGAAAATCTGTATAAAAAACTGCTGCTTGAAGTCGCGAACAAAAAACTCATGGATATCTACAACCGCGACCAGTTGACCGGTCTGTACAACCGCATTGCTTATACGGAAATGATTGAGCCGGAATACCGTAAACACTGCGATCACGGCAGAAAATGTGTGCTGAATTTTATTGATGCGGATAATTTCAAGCAGATCAATGATACCTACGGCCATGAAAAAGGCGACCTTATCTTAAAACAGATCGCGAGTGTACTGCGGGACAAATGTCCGGACGAAGGCTATGTCTACCGCTATGGCGGCGATGAATTTATTGCCTTTTTCCCTGTTGATGATGACGCCGATATCGAAAAGTTCCGCGCCGAAGTCATGCTGGCGCTGGAAAAAGACGACATCAGTGTCAGCATTGGACTTACAACAACCGACCCTCTGTCAGACAAGACTTTTGATGATTACATGAAATTAGCCGATGATGAAATGTACCGCATAAAAGCCGCCAAAAAAGCGCGCGCTCAGTGAATCGTCTGCATACACCAAACCATCACTGCCTGCTGGACCGCCAGCAGGCTTTTCTTAAATCCATACCCCACAAAATAGTCTGATGCAATCGCGTCTGCGGAAACTTCTTCCCCGCGGTAAAACGGCGGGCAGGGATTGAGAACGGCATTTTTGTTGGCCTTGTCCATCACCGCCTTCGTCACCTGACAGCCTCTGAAATCTTCTAATTCTTTTGCCGACAGGGAATCCGTGCAGATGATGTCTTTTCCTTCGACCGCCATTTCTATCTCATGATATACTTCCACACCGTCCATCTCATAGCCTGCGCCGCAGCACTGTGACAGCGTAAATCCCAGCACCTTGGAAGCCTCCTTCCAAGCCAGACCGATATTGCCCTTCTTCCCCACAAACAAATAGTGATCTGCCAGAAAATCGTCTCTGATCTTGGAAAGTGCATACAGGTCGGCCAAAATCTCGCAGGGATGATTTTGATCCGTCATGGCATTGATCACCGGCGCCTTCGCGTACCCGGCCGCCGCTTCCAGCAGCTTGATGTCCTTATGCCGGATAACGACCAGCTCCGCCCAATTATCTAAATAGCCGAAAACATCCTGCAGCTCTTCCCTCTTGTCCAGCGTATCGCTTGGAAACAGGATCGGCTGGCCGCCCAGCAGATAAATCCCTTTTTCAAAGGTGACCCGCGTCCTCACGCTGGATGTGGGGAAAAACAGGACTACACTTTTTCCATTTAGAAACCCATTGTATTTCCCTGCACTGATTTCGTCGGCAATTTGAAATATCTCGTAAATATCATCCGGCCCTAAATCGGTCAATCGAATCAAATATTTCATCGCCCTCATCCTCCAACAGGTCTGATTTGCAGGAGCATCCTCAAAAAATTTTCCCTCAAATTCATATCTTCATCAAATCTTTATTTTTTCCTGCTACGCTTTCTATAAACAAGAAAAAAGAAAGAAGGAATCCCTATGGAAATGATACTGCAAACCACGGATCTTAGCAAGTCGTTTCACAACCAAAAGGCGGTAGATCACGTTTCCCTCCATATTGAAAAAGGAACCGTTTACGGACTATTGGGACCGAACGGCGCAGGGAAATCCACTACTTTGAAAATGCTTGCCGGCGTTTTAAAACCGACTGCGGGTAATATCTGTTTTCATGGAAAGCCGTGGAGTAGAGAAAGTCTGTCTGAGATCGGCGCGCTGATTGAAACGCCGCCCCTTTATGAAAATTTGACAGCAAGCGAAAACCTGAAGATCAGATCATTACTTCTTGGGGTGGATGAGAAAAGAATCGACAAGGTATTACAAGTTGTCTCCCTTACAAATACAGGGAAAAAGAAGGCTGGCCAGTTTTCTTTGGGGATGAAGCAGCGGCTTGGCATTGCCATGGCATTATTGGGAGAGCCAAAGCTCCTGATTCTGGATGAACCGACAAACGGATTAGACCCGATCGGAATCGAACAGCTGCGCGAACTGATCCGCTCCTTCCCCGCCAGTGGGATCACGGTCATTCTTTCCAGTCACATTCTCTCAGAAGTACAGTTGATCGCGGATCATGTCGGGATCATTTCCAACGGTATCTTAGGATACGAAGGTCCGCTGGCGCAGGGACAGGATCTGGAAACCCTTTTTATGGATGTTGTCAGGGGAAACGGAAAGGCTGGTGATTGCTGTGATTGACATTGTAAAGGCTGAATATCAAAAAACCAAACGGTCGATGCGGCGAAATTTGATTTGGGCATTTCCGGTAATCACGCTGGCTTTGGCCTTTATCCTCACTCTCGGAATGACAGACGCCTATGCCGAAAGCGTCTGGAACTGGTGGTACACGCTGCTGCTCCCCGGTATGCTCGCGATCATCTGCCACCTGACGATGGCGCAGGAGAAAAAGACAAACTATTATCACCTGACGACACTCCCTGTCAGCAAAAGGAAATTGATGACGGGCAAGATTATCTGGCTGGGCTGTGCGATCCTGCTTGCAAATAGTATCGTATTTGTCGGCGCTTCCTTAGGTGGTCTTCTCCTGACGACCCGTGTGCCCATAGGCGGCGCGGCAATCGGCGTATTGCTTCTTACCGTCACGCAGTTATGGGAGATCCCTGTATTTTTGTTTTTCAGTGAACGCTTCGGGATGATTGCGGAATTACTGCTTAGCCTGTTTGTTACGGTCGGCGGCATCATCATCGCTCCAACCGAAAAATGGTATTTCGTTGTTTCCGCAATCCCTATGCGGATCCTGTGTCCCTATCTGCGCATATTGCCAAACGGTCTTCCGGCCGAGGTCGGTAATCCGCTGCTTGATCGGGGCGTCGTTATTCCGGGGATCTGCTTATCCGTTTTATGGTTCATTTTGGCATCCGTTCTAGTCCTGAACCGGTTTGAAAAAAGGGAGGTAAATTAGAAATGCTTAGGAGACATCTTCATGCAGACATTTTGAAAATGAAGGGCACGCCTGTGATCCTTGCGCATATCCTGATTCCCATCATCACAAGCGGGCTGTTTTTGCTCTATTATTCCTTTTCTGTCTGGAGTGATACGACAAAAATTATCGCCTTTTATCAGGCCG
This sequence comes from Lachnospiraceae bacterium UBA7196, assembly GCA_002490835.1. GTDB lineage: Bacteria > Bacillota > Clostridia > Lachnospirales > Lachnospiraceae > UBA3282. The sequence continues at coordinate 79,177 of DKUU01000041.1, forward strand.
TCGGCGTCGGATTTCCTGTACTGATCGGGATATTTTGCGCAAATGCGGCAGCGCAGGAGAAAAATGCCGGAGGCTTTCAGAATCTGCTCGCCTCACCGCACAAGGTAACTGCATTTTGGTCAAAGGTACTCCTTCTCCTCCTTTTGGGTATGTTCTCTGTCCTGTTCACCGCAGGCCTGTTCGGTTACGGTTTTTGCAGGGCTCCCGGACTCAGCAATATAAGCATTGGCCTGTGTATCACGGCGGCACTGATCATGTGGTGCAGCAGCATCCCGCTCTATCTTTGGCAGATGATCCTGACGTTTCAGTTTGGAGAAGGCGTGTCCGTCTGCGCGGGAATTGTGTCAAGCCTCGTCAGCGCCTTGATGCTCACGGGACTTGGAAAATTTATCTGGAAATTTACCGTGGTCTCATGGACCGCCAGAATCCCCTACACCTGCTTAAAGCTGGCGTTTGGAGAAGCCGGCGCGTATAATGAATTACAAGCCGTGTTCCCACTCTATGCTGTCTTTACCGTGATCAGTATGCTATATTATTTTCTGTGGGCATTTTGCTTTGAAGGCTGCAAACTGTCAGAATAAAGGAATAGATTACAGAAATGGAGATTACAATGGCAAACATCTTAGCGGTCGATGATGATACGGCCATTCTTGACATGATAGAAACCATTTTGGCAAAGGACGGGCACATCGTCACGAAAGTAAGCGATCCGCTTGCTCTTGATTTGGAAAAACTACAGCTTTTTGATTTAATCCTCTTAGACATTATGATGTCCGGAACGAACGGTTTTTCCTTATGTGCAAAAATCAGGAAGCTTGTTGACTGCCCCATTTTATTTCTCACGGCAAAGACCGAAGAAAACAGTCTGGTCAACGGACTGGCATTGGGAGCAGATGATTATCTCTTAAAACCCTTCGGGGTCAAAGAGCTTCGTGCGAGGATTGCGGCGCACCTGAGGCGGGAACATCGGGAGCATTCCGTAAAAATGGTTCTTGGGCGCATTTGCTTCAACCTGTCTCTCCGGCAAATGCGCATCGACGATCAGGAAATCCCGCTCACGAAATCGGAGTATGAAATCTGTGCGTATCTTGCGCAAAATCGGGGACAGGTTTTTTCCAAAGAGCAGATTTTGGAACAGGTATTTGGCTTTGACAGTGAAAGCAGCGACAATACGATCATCACACATATCAAAAATATCAGAACGAAACTTGCCGCTTATGAGTGTATGCCGATCAAAACTGTTTGGGGGATTGGATATAAATGGGAAAAGTAAGAAAACGCGATACCCTGCGCGGGGTCTTCATCCGCTATGTGCTGGTCCTCCTTTGCGCATTATGCGCTTTCGGCGGATGTATTGTTGTTCTATTCAATCTCCTGCTAAACACAGGGCTGGTATATCCGGCAAATTACGCCGAGCGCAGGATAGACGAGGCCTATGATCTGTTGCAAACTGCGGATCGCGTGACAAAGGATATGATCTCCCCGCTTTGTCATTACGTCATTTTTTCTTCAGACGGTCAAAACCGCGGCACAGATATGTCAAAACAGTCCCTTGAAATCGCCCGTCAAGTCCTGAATCATGGGACCGCATCTGGTAACTATTTCTATAAGATCATCCCCCGGGCAGACGAGTATCTTGTCCTGCAGTATAGCCTGACGCCTCAATTTCGTTCCGCATTTTTAAGAGAACACTTCATAAACCCACAAGATCTGCTGACAATCATAGCCCTCCTTGGCGGCATGGCAATCATCATCCTCTCCTCCGTTCGTTTCGGGAAAAAAATCAAGAGGAAAATGCAGCCGGTCATGGAGGCCATCGAGAAAATCAAAGAACAGGACCTTGAATACCGTACGTCTTATTCCGGAATCAGGGAATTTGACGATTGCCTGTCCTCCATAGATGATATGAGAACTGCCTTGAAAGCTTCTCTTGAGCAGCAATGGAAGACCGAACAGGAGAAAAACAGACAAATGTCAGCCTTATCGCACGACATCAAAACACCTCTCACCGTCGTGAGAGGAAATGCCGAGCTGCTGTCTGAAACAAAGCTGACGGAAGAACAGAAAAACATGATCGATTCTATCGTAAGCAGCACCGCCCGCATCCAAAATTATGTGCAAAAACTGATAGATATCACGAAATCAGCGGATGGCGACTGGGGCGCACCCGAAGAAGTGAATACAAAAGACCTTCTTTTAGAAATCCGGAAACAGGCGTCAGAATTAGCGGAAGTTTACCGCCTCAAAATCGACTGGAACGAACAGTGGCACAGCCAAACGGTAACTGTGATGTACGATCAGGTGATCAGGGCCGTTATCAATATCATACAAAACGCCGCAGAGCATACGAAAGATGGCGGCACCATAACCGTCCGTATGGAAGAAACAAACAAAACGTTATCCTTTACCGTGGAGGATGACGGCAGCGGATTTACAAAGGAAGCCCTGATGCACGGAACCGAACCGTTTTTTATGGATGATGCGGGCAGAACCGGCGCGGCGCATTATGGAATCGGCTTATATTTTGCCAAAACTATAGCCGAACAGCATGGCGGCAGGATCGTTCTCACCAATTCGGAAAAAACCGGAGGCGCAAGGGTAGTGATCTGTTTTCAAGCAGCTATACCTTCATGCCGGAGCCACAAACCCGCGATTGAAACATAAAGTCATCAGACTTTTTTCAACTTATCGCCTTCATGCGCTTTACCACATCTTCCAGCACCGCAAAGTAATCCTCAAAGGTCTTGCGGCAGCAGTCGGGATCCGCAATGACAATACCCGGACTGCGCAGACCTGTCAGTGAAAAGCCCATCGCCATGCGGTGATCGTCGTAGGTCTCAACCGTGGCCGGCGCAGGTTTTCCCGGCCAGATGGTAATGCTGTCCTCCCGTTCCTCGCACCTGATACCCATCTTCTTAAGCTCCGCGGCAATAGCGGCGATGCGGTCGCTCTCCTGAAAGCGGATATGGCCAATGCCGGTAATGGTGGTCGGCCCCTCCGCAAAAGGCGCGATGGCCGCCAGCGTGATGGCCTGATCGGAACAGGCAGACATATCAGCCGTGATACCATGGAATACGCCGTCCGCCGGCGGCTCCAAGAGGATGCCCTTGTCGGTGTCTGTCGCCTTACAGCCCATTTCCTCCAAAAGTCTGAGAAACGCCACATCCCCCTGCAGGGAATCAAAATGCACATGGCTGACCCGCACCGAACGATGTAACAGGGGACTCATGGCATAGAAATAGCAGGCCGCCGACACATCCGGCTCGATCTGATAAATAAGCGCCTGATAGCGCTGTCCCGCTCTGGTCAAAAAAGCGCTGTCCGAAAGTTTCTCCACGCACACGCCGAACTGCTCCATCATTTTTAAAGTAATTTCGATATAGGCCATACCGTGCGTTCCTTCGATATGGGTCGTAAAGTCCTTTTCACACAGGCAGGAGACAATGAGCAGGGCGCTCAAAAACTGACTGCTATGGTCAATATTGACGGCAATCTCTTCTTTGCCGAAGCCATGCCCTTGCAGGGTAAAGGGGAAATGCCCCTCTTTCGCTTCCGCGTCGTAACGAATCTCACACCCCAGCTCCTTAAGAGAATGCAAAAGCGGCGCCATGGGACGTCTGCGCATCTGTTCGGAAGCGTCCATATGGTATTCTCCCGCGGAAAGCCCAAGATACGCCGTCAGAAAGCGCGCCGCCGTCCCGGCGCTGCCCACATAGATATCCGCATTGTTTCTGGGAACCGCACCGCCAAGCCCCCGTACGCGCACCACGCGCGCCGCTTCATCCACCTTTGTCTCAAAGCCTAAGTCCTGCACGCATTTGAGAAAGTGTCTGGAATCATCGGAAAACAATACGCCCTGTAAGGTGGAGACCCCCTTCGCCAAAGTGGCCAAAAGAAGCGCCCGGTTGGTGATGCTCTTGGAACCGGGGACACTTACCTCTATGGGAGCCGAAGAAACATCCTTTGTCTGTATAGAATCGTAAATACAAGGAACGGAATAGGTCGATCTATCTGCCGCTTTGTTCATTGTGTACCTCCTCAACCGAATCATACTTCTTCCGCCACATCGACATCCCATCTCCGGCAAAATCGTTAGGCCTCCTATGAAAACCAAACTTTTCGTAAAAAGGCTCTTTCCCCTGCGCCGCTCCCAGAATGAACATGATCCTTTCCCCCGCAAACGCCGCATCCATGGTCCGGTCGATCAGCCTCTGCACGATCTGTCTGCCGATCCCCTGCCCCTGATACTCCGGACGGACGATGACATCGCCCAGATAAGCGGTATAACCGAAATCAAACAGCATCCTGCCCATGCCGACGATCCGCTCACCGTCTCTTGCCGCCACCAGAAACGTCGTGTGCGCAAGTCCTCTTTCGGCCTGTCCCTCCGTGATCGGGCGCCATTCGACGCTCAGGCGAAGTTCATTGTATTCCTCTCCCGTCATCTCATCCGTATACTGCAAACTCATAGTGATTTCCTTTCCTTTTGCAACATATTACTTTATTCTTCGCGCGTTTCTCTTTTATTCCTTTTTCGTAATAGCACCTACGCAGATAGTTATCCATTTCGTTTTTTCTACAAATCGCGACAAAACTCTCCCATTATGGAATAGTTTCATCATTGTTTATCTGACAGATTCCTCAGAATCGCCGCCCCTGATACCGTCTCTTGCAGCTGCCTTTCTAATCATATCATAAAAGCTGCAAAAAGGTTACAAAAAATTGACAGTCCCAGATTCCATTTGAACTGCGTTTTCGGGTATGCTATGATAAGAATACTGCAAAAAGCAGCGCAGAAATGGAGGTAATGATGAATAACAAAAAGAATCGCAAGAAAAAATATACCGCCCTGTGCGCTGCCCTGCTGCTCATAAGCGCTGCGACAGGCTGCGCGGACACATCTGCCGGCAGCAAAGGATCGAAAAACGCTGTCTCCTCTCCTGCCGCTGACAGCACGCAGGCAGAAAACATACAGGCAGAACAGGAAGATACTGCAAATGCCGCATTTCCCGCATTCACAACAACGGATTTAGACGGCAACACCGTCACGGAAAGCATTTTCAGTGAAAAGGACCTGACCGTACTCAACATCTGGGGAACCTTCTGCGGCCCCTGCATCAGGGAAATGCCGGAGCTTGGGGAATGGGCAAAGGAAATGCCGGAAAATGTGCACATACTCGGCCTGATCATTGATATCAACGGCGAGGAAGATACCGAACCCCTCAGTCTTGCGGTTGACATAACTCAGCAAGCCGGTGTGGACTTCCCCAACCTGATCGCCAACGAGAACTTTGCCCCCATCTTAAAGGACGTGATCGGCGTCCCCACCACCCTGTTTATCGACGGGGAAGGCAATCTCGTGGGCGATCCAATCATCGGCGCGAACGTGGATGGCTATAAAACCTTTGTGGAGGATTACCTGAATGGGCAATAATATAAAAACACCGCTCAGAATCGTGTGCCTTTTCACCGCCTGCGCCTTTATCGTCCACGGCATTTCGCGGGGCGAGGCGCTCGTGGTTTTAAATAAGGCTGTCAATATCTGTCTGGAATGTATCGGGTTAGGATAATATGAAAATGAATTTCCAAATCAAACGAAAGCTTCTCCAAATGATTGCCTTCGGCTGCTCCAACGCGCACCTTCTGAATTTCAAGGGCGGCAGGCTCTACACGGGAAAGTGGAAACAATTCTGCAATCCGGGCTTAAACTGCTACTCCTGCCCGGCGGCTGGTTTTGCCTGTCCCATCGGCGCTTTGCAGGCCGTGAACGGCTCCAGACAGTTTTCTTTCAGCTTCTATGTGACGGGGCTGCTCCTTGCCTTCGGCGTGCTGCTTGGCCGAGCGGTCTGCGGCTGGCTATGCCCTTTCGGCCTGATACAGGAACTGATTCACAAAATCCCCTCGCCGAAACGGAAACTCAAAAAAGGATTTCTCTATGTCAAATATGTCGTGCTAGTGGTCTTTGTCCTGATCCTGCCCGTCGCCGTCACCGACTACATGGGTATGGGCAAGCCTGCTTTCTGCCAGTACATCTGCCCGGCAGGCACCTTGGAGGGCGGTCTCTCTCTCCTTTTGGCCCACGAAAGTCTCAGAAAGGCAGTCGGCACCTTATTCTCTCTGAAAATGGCGATTCTGGTTTTGACACTGTGCGGCTGCGTGTTCTTCTACCGCTTTTTCTGTCGCACGCTCTGCCCTCTGGGGGCGATTTACGGGCTGTTCAATAAAATCAGCTTCATTCATCTGGAAGTGGACAGCCATAAATGCGTCGGCTGCGGGAAATGCAAAGCTGTATGCGGCATGGAAGTCGATCCCGTGCAGACGCCGAACGCGGCAGAGTGTATCCGCTGCGGCGCCTGTGTGGACGTGTGTCCGACGGGAGCGGTATGTCTGACGTGCAGAACGAAAAGTTCACATACCCGTCCTATTTAAAATGACTCTGAGCAGCAATCTGCTCTATGACCGCAATATCTTCCTCCAGTTCCTCCGCGATTTCCGAAAGTGTTTTGCCTCTGGACAGTTTCTTCTTTACTTTTTCCCGCAGCAAAGCGTCACGGCCCTTGCTCAGTCCAATCTCAATTCCTCTCTCCATGCCCTCTTTTATGCCCTCTTTTATGCCTTCTTCTTTCCCCTCACGGAAAAGCGTTCTGAAATGTTTCTTCTCATCATATTCTGTCAAAATCATATGCAGCACCTCCGCTTTCTGTTTGATCAGGATATCTCTAAGTATCCCCTTCTCAACACAGGTATCTATCGCCGTGTGGACGGCTTCATCCCTGCGCATTCCCTGCTTTATGTTCTCCTCTATCTCCGAGGAAAATTCCGAGTACTCCCACAGCCTGTGGCACTTCTCCATAAGTGCCCGGTTGTAGCCACGGTTGATGTTCAGTACTTCACAGGTACATTCCAGACAGCCGCTCCCCCGCCCTGTGGGAAACGAATCCGACAGATAGAGCAACAAATTGTCAGTCTGCATCTTGCCGCCATTATAAAAGACAATGTATATGGGCGTTGGCAGCTCGACACGATTCGTACCGTAAATATCATCTCCCTGTGAGGCGAGAAGCCCTTCAAACTGCTGGGCAAAGTATAACATTCCCCGCAAGGGCATATTCGGGTTCCATGTGCTCTGGTGCTCGTAAAGATTCAGGGAATTGCCAATCATAAAGGACAGATCATTCTTCATCTTCATGAAGATCACATCCTCCATAGTGACTACCTCAAGCTCCTCGGGGTCTTGGTATGTACTGCCGTTTAAGGCATTGTAAAGCTCCAGCAGATCCTTTTTATCCCGAAAGAGATGCCGGAAAAGCACATCCCTGTACTTGCGGTTATTTCTTAGTCTCCTCCACCAGCTGCCGTGTCTGAACCAGTTCTTTTTACTTCGTTTTACCATAGATTTTCCTCCATTATATCACATTTTCTGATGCCATTACAGTAAAATATGTAGATTTATACTGTTTTTGTGAATTGAATACAAGAGGATTTCTGACACCTGTGGCAAAACGTATAAGACCATATAAGATATCTGTATTTGGCAATCGTTCTTGTGATCCTTTTCACATATTAATATAGTAAGGAATCATTTCCGACAATCGGAAAGAATCTCTCAGATGGAGAAATACATTCATGAAACGATTTCTCCGTTGACAGAACAGAACTCTGTCAATGTATGGATTATTATAAAACAAGTTCTCCGTATATGCAAGATGCTTTTTTGAACGAATCAGGTTCCCCTTTCTCAAACCGATTTCATTTCCATGATTCCACAAAAAATCAGGCGTTCCCAAAAACACACTGGCAAACGCCTGATTTTCTCCCTATTGTTTTCTACAAAATGTGTCAAAACTCTACCCCAATAGTATAGTTTTTCTATTTTCTGGCAAGATAACGGAACCCGTACTCCGGAAGCGGTATCATATCCAGAGATACCTTCTCCCCCGTGATCATATCCTGATAGGCGCCTTCCACGCCGTCCAGAGACACTTCCTTCTCATACTCACTGAAATTGAAAACGCCAAGGATTTCTTCATCTTCATAAACCCTGCCGATTCCAAGCACATTGTCATCTCCGGTTGCAAGCGTCCTCGCGTCCGCCTCCGCCATAAACGCCCGACTGGCTCTCCTGATCTTTTCCAGACGGTCGAGCTGTGAAAAAATCTGTCCCGCCACGCTCTTTTGATTGGAAACCTGCTCCGCCAGCTTCCAGTCCATCTTTCCCCGGTGCAGATAACGGGAATCCGCCGCCTTGTCGGGGTCGTCCTTGTAGCTGTAATCGTTCACCTGTCCGACCTCGTCTCCGCTGTAGAGCACGGGGATCCCGGACTGCATGAACATGTAGGCGTGAAGGGTCACATCCCGCCTGACAGCCCGCTCCATGGCCTCGGCATCCTGTTCTGCGCCCGCCTTCTCGACGCCGCACATGGACGCCGTGGTGCCGCAGAATCTGGCGTCCCCGGAAACGGGGTCTGCGTTGTAAAGTTCGCCGCGGCTGACGCTTTCTCCCGCAAGCCCTTGGAAATAATCATTCAGATACTGCTTGTGGGAACGTTCCTCAAAGCCCCACCGGTGCAGGGTATCGTAGTCCAGCCCCCAGCCGATATCATCATGACAGCGCAGATAGTTTAGGAAGACATACTCTTTCGGCAGGCTGTTCACAATATCAAGCTGCTGTTTCAAAAGCCGCACGTCCCGCGTCGCCACCGTGTGCCATGTGGTCGCCATGGTGGTCACATTGTAGAGCATATGGCACTCCGGCTTTTCCAGCGTCCCGAAATAGGGAACCACCTTCTCAGGCTCCATCACCACCTCGCCGAGCAGCAGCACGCCCGGACATACGATCTCCCCGATCATACGCATCATGCGCACGATCGTGTGCACCTGCTTCAAGTTACGGCACTGGGTATGCAGTTCCTTCCAGATATAGGGCACGGCATCGATCCGCATAATGTCGATGCCTTTATTGGCAAGGAACAGGAAGTTGTACATCATCTCGTTAAATACCCGCGGGTTCTGATAGTTCAGATCCCACTGATACGGATAAAACGAAGTCATGACATAGTGCGCTACATCCGGCAGCCATGTGAAATTGCCCGGCGCGGTAGTCGGGAACACCTGCGGCACCGTCTTTTCATATTCGGCGGGAATGGCGTCGTTGTCGAAGAAAAAATAGCGGCTCATGTACTCGCCCTCGCCCGCTAACGCCCGCTTCGCCCACTCGTGGTCCCCGGAAGTGTGGTTCATCACGAAATCCATACAGACGCTGATGCCTTCCTTGCGGCAGGCCGCCGTCAGGCTCTCCAGATCCTCCATCGTCCCCAGCGCCGGCTGGACCTTACGAAAGTCCGCCACCGCGTAGCCGCCGTCCGAGCGTCCCTTCACCGTATCCAGAAAGGGCATCAGGTGAATGTAGTTGACATTGCAGCTTTTGAGATAGGCAAGTTTCTCCTGCACGCCCTGAAGATTCCCCGCAAAATTATCAATATAGAGCATCATGCCGAGCATATCGTTGCCCTTGTACCAATCAGGGCACTTTTCCCGCTCGACGTCCTTCTTTTTTAAATCTTTTCCCCGCTCCTCATAAAACCGGTGCAGGGAATCGCACAGTTCCGCAAACATGGAGCCGTTGTCGTAAAGTTCCATGTACAACCATTTCAGTTCATCCAGATGTCTTTCTAAGCGTTTGCGGTAAACCGCCTCCGTTCGCGACACCTTCTCCTGCATCTGTGTCGTCTTTGCAGCTTTTGTCTGTGTTGTCTCTGCCTGTCTGCCTCTCATATCAGCCTCCTGAGAACTCTCAATTCTCTCTGCTCCATCTGAATCTGACACGCCAATTATTCTTTAATCAACTCAATCTGATACGCCGGATACTCCTTCTGCTCCACCGGCATCGGAAGCCCTGCCGCCATCAGATCCGCTCCGTAATAGCGCTTACCGCTCTCCGTATCCCGATACACTGCGGTATCGTCAAGCCCTTTTAATTTCACATAGCTCACCGACATATTGCCGTGTATCTCCAGCATCACCACACTGAGCAGCGCACGGTCTTTCTCCTCGGAAACAAACATCCAAGCCGTATACACCGCCGTAAACGGATCGGACAGCCGATGGTATCTGCCCCGCCTTATCAGTTCTTCCCATTTTCGGTACTGTTTGATCTGTTCCCCGACAGCCGCCTTCTCCTCCTCCGTCAGCTTTTCAGGGTCCAGCTCATAGCCGAACGCACCCGCCATCGCCACCACGCCTCTCGTGTGCAGACCCACGCTCCTGCCGGTCTGGTGATTCGGTACCGCCGACACATGGGAGCAGACGGCGGACGCCGGATAAAAGAAGGAAGTGCCATACTGGATTCGCAGCCTGTCCAGCGCGTCCGTGTTGTCGCTGCACCAGATCTGGGGCGTGTAGTAGAGCATACCCGCGTCAAATCTGCCGCCGCCGCCGCTGCAGCCCTCAATCAGAAGATCAGGATACTTTTGCAGCAGCCTTTCCAGAAAATCATATACCCCGAGCACATAATCGTAAGTCACTTTGCCCTGCATCGTTTTCCCCGAAAACACATCCACAATGCTACGGTTCATATCCCATTTCACATATTCAATGTTTCCCTGATCGAGGATCTTACAGATCTGCTCAAAAATAGAGTCCCTGACGTCTTTTCTGGAAAAGTCAAGCACGAGCTGGTTCCGCCCTCTGACAGGCTCCCTGCCCGGTATCCGCAGCGCCCAGTCGGGATGCTTCCTATACAGCCCGCTGTCCTCCGACACCATCTCCGGCTCAATCCAGATACCGAATTTCACGCCTTCCGCATTGACTTTTTCTATCAGCTCCCGCAGGGTGCAGCCCAGCTTTTTCTCATTGACCTGCCAGTCTCCAAGACCGCTGTTATCGTCCTCTCTCTTACCAAACCAGCCGTCGTCCATCACAATCATATCAATGCCGAGCGCCGCCGTACTTCTGGCCAGTTTTAATATCTTCTGACCGTCGAACGCAAAATATGCCGCCTCCCAGCTATTGAGCAGTACGGGACGGGGCGCGTCCTGAAACTTTCCCCGGCACAGATGCTCTCTGATACAATTGTGAAAACGGTTGGAGAGCAAACCAAATCCCTGATCGGAGTAACACAAGATCGTCTCGGGAATCGTCAGCTTCTCTCCCTGCACTAATGTATAGTGGAATAAATCGCTCTGCAATCCCATCAAAAGTCTTGTCTGGTCGTACTGATCCCGCTCCGCCTCGCAGAGGAAATTACCGCTGTAGACAAAGACCATGCCATAACAGCTTCCCGCATCCTCCGTGGCATTTTTGTCCGCTAAGATCACCGCCGGATTATACTGGTGGCTGGAAGTGCCCCTGCGGCTGCCGATGGCGTAGGTGCCGTGCCCAAGCGTCTCCCGCTGCAAATTTCTCTCCATAGTATGTCTGCCGTAAAAGCTGAGCAGATCAAAATCGCCCGTGACAAAATCCAGACAGGCGGACGCCGCCTTCCCGACCGTCACATGTTTGCTTCCCCGATTTTCCAGAATAACGCTTCTGGTGATGATATCCGCTTCTTCCAGCACGCCGTAGAGAAGCGTCACCCGCAGGCCGCTCACCCTATCCTCCAAAGTGATCTCCAGTGTCTGTGCCTCTCCTGCGTCATCATAGACTGCCGGAAGTCCCGGCAGTCCATACTTTCCTTCCTTAATCTCATGACCGACATAGCGTAAATCACAGCACTCAGAGCCATCCTCATTTCGAACGATCAGGGCGCTGTTCCTGAAGTCCCCGACGCCCATAACCGGATATTCCTGCGGCAGCGCATCCAGAGAGTACGTCCTGTCGTTTCCCACATCCCACGGATTCCCGGAAAACCCTCTGTCATAACAGGTGAGCAGATAATCCATATTTCCATAAACACGCCCGCCATAATACAGATGCAGCAAAAATCCGTACGCATCAACCTTCATCCGGTAGGACGTATGTTTTGTATCCAGTGTAAAAATCCGATTTTCCTGCTGAAATTTTACCGCCATACTCTATCCCTTTCTGTTACTTAACTGCTCCGTTTACCACCCCGTTCAAAATCTGTTTCTGGCAGATCACATAAAATACCAGAATCGGGATCAGCGACAGCAGATAGGATGCAAACGCCAGATTATAGTTGGTTCCAAACTGCGACTGGAAATTGAGCTGCGCAAGCGGCAGCGTATTCTCGGAAGACCCCGCCATAATGATGAGCGGCGTCATCACATCATTCCAGACTGCCAGTGCCGTGATAACCGCCACCGTCGCGTGCATCGGCCTCATGATCGGGAAAATGATGGCCCAATAAGTGCGCCACGTGGAAGCGCCGTCCACTCTCGCCGCCTCCTCAAGCGCCAGTGGAATGTTAGTAAGATAACCTGAATACAGCATGACATTCATCGGCATATAAAATACCACATACAAAAGGATCACGCCGAACCAGTTCGCAAGGCCCATCTCCGCCGTCTGCTTAGCAAGCGGCATCATCAGGATCGCAAACGGCACGAACATACCGCTGACGATAAACAGATATACAAAGTTATAAAACTTACTTTTCTTATTCCGCCCCAGCGTATAGCCCATCAGCGAATGGATCAGAATGGAAAGTCCCACCGTCAACACGGAGATCAGCAGGCTGTTCTTTAGGGAATTCCAGAAATCCGTCACCCGCATGGCCTCCCTGAAATTGTCAAGGCTCCACACCTTGGGCAGCGACAAAATACCGCTGATGCTGTTGGTCATCTCCGAAGGCTGTTTGAATGCGATCACAACAGTCATGTAAAGCGGAAAGATGATCGTGGAAAGACCGAGAATCAAAAGCACCATAGCAGTTCTGTTCGATTTTCCGACTGTCGATGTTTTCTTCATAACTGCTCCTCCTTTGAACTGGAAAATTTCATCTGCGCCACAGAGATCACTACGATCACGATAAAGAATACCACCGCGTTTGCACTCTGGAAGCCAAACTGTCCGCCCGACATACCGTTGTTGTAGATCAGGTAGGAGATGGACTCCGTGCTCTGCGCAGGGCCGCCCTTGGTCAGGGCGATGATCTGGTCAAACACCATCAGGAAGTTTTTCACGCACAGCACCATGTTGATGGAGAAAAACGGAATGATCAGCGGGAACGTCAGATGCTTGAACTGCTTCCAGCCGGTAGCGCCGTCCAGACCGCCCGCCTCGTAAACATCCTCGGGCACAGTCTGTAATCCCGAGATGTAGATGATCGTATTCATGGCAATGGCCTGCCACGCGCAAACGATCATCACGCCGATCCATGCCTTGCCCGGACTTGACAAAATACTGGAACTAAGCGACGTGATCCCCGTCATATCCGCCAGCGCAGGCACGATGTACGTAAAGAAGTAGTTAAAAATATAACCCACTACCAAAGAGCCGAGTATGTTCGGCAAAAAGTAAGCCCCGCGGAAAAAGCCTTTCGCCCGGATCTTGCTGTTTAGTAAAAGCGCCATGATCAGACTGAGCACATTTACCACAATGGTGGTCACCAGCGCAAGCTTGATGGTAAACAGGTAGGATTTCCCTACGCGCGCATCCGAAAACAGATCGATGTAATTGCGAAGCCCCACCCAGTCATGACTGCCAAAGCCCCGGGAATTGGTAAAGCTGTAGAGGGCACCGCGGATCAGCGGGATCGTGTTAAAGCAGACAAACAGCGCCAAAATCGGTATCGTAATCAGTAAAAACGTTCTTTTTCTCTCATTTTCATGTTTTGACATCACATTTACCCCCTTCCTACTGTGCACTTCCATGGGCAGCTTCATACTCCTGCACCATGCGGATAATGTCTCTGTTGTATCTCTGCCAGCTCGTATCGAAATTTTTCAAAAACGCGTCTTTATCCTTCTCGATGAGGAAGGTCTGCAGCAGCGCATCCACCGACATCTCCGACGGATAATAGTGGTCCTGATAGTCCGTCATATTGCCGCTTGCGATAAACTCTGACATCCCGTCCAGTATGACTGGTAAGGTAAAGCTTCCCTTTTTACACGGAACAGAGGTCTGCGCGTCAATGTATTTTTGCAGTGTATCATCCGCATACAAAAAGTCTAACACCTCGTAGGCGGCCTCCTTATTTTTGCAGTCCTTTGTCACACAGAAACCCAGATCGATACCGGAGTTCAGCGTCCTGCCCTCCTTCGCATCGCTCGCCGGCATAACAAAAGAATCAATCTTTAAATCCGGATTCACCGAAAGGATCTGCGGCGCTGCGTAACTGCCGATCGGATACATAGCGGATTCCCCTCTCGCGAAGGCGGTACAGGCATCGTTATAGCTGTAGGCGAAAGGATCATCCGGCCCGTAAGGCAAAAGTGCCAGATATTTACCCGCCAACTCGCCATACTCATCGGTAAAGGACGTAAGCCCCTTGTTTACCTGCTTGGTCGCATCCGCCGGTGCCAGTTCCACCGCCATGGCGTTCCATGGAGCCAGACAGGTCCAGGTATCCTTGAATCCAAAGTAGAATGGCAAAATTCCCTCCGCTGAAATCTGGTCGCAGAGCGCAAGCATCTCCTCCCATGTCTCGGGAATCTGCCAGCCGTGCTGCTCAAACATTTCCCTGTTGTAGAGAATGCCCGCCGCGTTTGCCGCATAAGGCAAGATGTAGGTGCCGTCCACGGGAACCAGCTCCAGCGCCTCCGCGATATCCAGATACCCTTCGTTGACATCCTGCATCCCCGCATAGCCCGAGATATCCGCCAGAATATCGGCATCCACAAAATAGGAATAATTGATATCCCCGCCGATCCCTATGATATCCGGATAATCCTCTCTGATAAATCTGGTCTTTAAGATCGCCATCGCGTCATTAGGCGAGCTGATGGTCAGGTGGATATCATCATGGGAAGCGTTGAACGCCTCCTCCACCGTCTTGAAATAGTTTGCCGCCTCCGGCTTATACTGCACGATCTCAACTTCGATCTTTCCGTCCGAGGCATCGCCGCAGCCCCAAACGAATGGCACTGTCGCGGTCAGACAAGCTGCAAACGCCAGACTCCTTACTTCCTTTCTTTTCATTATCATTCTCCTTCCCTTTTTGGAATATTACGTGGTAAAAGCAGAACTGTTTCGCTTCCTTTTAGCCATTGTAACATACCATAATGCTATCAAAAATGGCAGTATTTTGCTTATTTTATGCCTTTATGCGGCTTTTTCGTCCCTATGTTGAAATGATGACGCATTTTGGTATATACTACAATATAGTAATCAGTGAGGTATTTTATGAGCGAAGTCATTTTTTCGGTATTTCCAAGTGAAAATTTTGTAGATCTGGGGCTGTATCAGTTTGGCTGGGAGCAGTGCGCCCCTTCGCATTCGTTCGGACCGGCCGCCAGAAACCACTATCTGTTTCACTACTGTCTCTCGGGTACAGGCATCCTGCACGCCGATGACACCCGGGGCGAAACGATCACCCATCAGGTAAAGAGCGGTCAGGGCTTTATGATCTTCCCGAACCAGATCTGTACCTACATAGCGGATCACGATATCCCATGGGAATATGTGTGGATCGAATTTGACGGGCTGCGCGCCAGAGAGACGGTGCAGCTTGCCGGACTGACCCCTGATCAGCCTGTCTACAAGGCACGCTATAAAGACATTGCTAAGACCATGAAAGATGAGATGCTCTACATCGTAAATCATAAGGAGGAATCTCCCTTTCATCTGATCGGACACCTCTATCTGTTTATTGACAGCTTTGTCCGCGCTTCCACCTCCACGCCAATCGGCAAGGGCAACAGCCTGCGCGATTTTTATATCAAAGAGGCGTTCTCCTTTATCGAACAGAACTTCCAAAACGATATATCAGTGGAGGATATCGCTGCCTCCTGCGGCCTAAACCGCAGTTATTTCGGGAAGATTTTTCATGAAAACACAGGCAAATCACCTCAGGCATTCCTGATCTCCTACCGCATGACCAAGGCGGCGGAGCTGTTAAAACTGACAGAATTGTCAGTTGCTGACATCGGAAACGCTGTGGGTTACCCGAACCAGCTCCATTTTTCGAGAGCGTTCAAAAACGTATATGGCATTTCCCCCAGACAATGGCGTTACGAAAATAAGGCGATCGGTCTAAAATCGTGACCGCCGTTTCCTATCTCTATATTTAAATTAAATCATCATTCTGATATTTTTTACTTCTTTTTGATTTTCTGAAAGCCAATCCTCCTGCTATAATGAGAGCATAAAGACACCTATCGACCACGAAACGGGAACAAGGAGGGCCTAATCTTGAAACAGATCACTTTTACTGACGAACACGGAAGCTTTCGCTTAAAACAACCTGAAAATACGAATTACTTATATTTTCCGCTGGCCTCGGTGACGGGCTTAAAAAGCAGCGTCACCCCGCTGTTTGGCGGCGACGCGAAGCTGGATCAGGAAACTTTCCTCTTAGAGCCGGTCAGCTCGGAAAACTTACATAATAACAGGGCCGTCCGCAATTTCTGGTGTCATGTGGACGGAGAAGGCATTTTTTCCGCCACGGGCGCATCGGCCGGGCAGGAAGCCGCGAGATTTACTGACGATCAGGACGAGACCGAACTGACGGCCGGTTTTCAGTGGCAGACGGTAAAGCGTTTTTCTAAGGCGTTTCAATTGGAAGCCGTCGTCACCGCTTTTGTTCCGGTGGACTGCAATGTGGAGATCTTGCATGTCACCATAAAGAACACGTCAAACCAGCCCAAAAAGCTCACCCCCTACGGTGCGATCCCTATCTACGGGCGGAGCGCGGATAATATCAGGGACCACCGCAATGTGACATCGATGCTCCACCGCATCGAGACCACAGCGGACGGCGTGCTGGTCTGTCCCACCATGTCCTTTGACGAAAAGGGGCACCGCCCCAACCACAAAGTCTACTACGTCCTCGGCTGTAAGGGAGACGGCACAAAACCCACAGGCTTCTTCCCCACGGTAGAAAGCTTCATCGGCGAGGGCGGCTTCTATACGCATCCGCAGGCCGTTCACGACAGGCTGTCCGGCGTACCCGCGGGCACTACGGCTGCCGGACGGGAAGCAATGGGCGCTTTTCGCTTTCCTGAAATCAGCTTAGCGCCCGACGAGTGTGCAGACTACATCCTGCTTGCCGGCGTGGAAGATAAGCGTGAGGGCATCGGTGATATCCTGCAAAAATACAATTCTTCCGCCAAAGTAAAAGAAGCGCTCGACCGCACGAAAACCTACTGGCAAAAAAGCGTGAACGCCGCCTTCCACACCGGCGACGGCGACTTTGACAAGCTGATGAAATGGGTCTGCTTCCAGCCTTTCCTGCGAAGACTTTTCGGCTGCTCCTTCCTGCCCCACCACGACTACGGCAGAGGCGGCAGAGGCTGGCGCGATCTCTGGCAGGACTGCCTTTCCCTGCTTTTGTTAGAGCCGGGTGATGTGGGCCGCATGATCGCCTTAAACTACGGTGGCGTCCGCATTGACGGCACTAACGCCACCATCATCGGCGCAGGCGACGGCAACTTCATCGCTGACAGAAACGGGATCGCCAGAGTTTGGATGGATCACGCGCTTTGGCCGCAGATGACCACCAAGCTCTACATCGACCAGACCGGAGATATCGACATCCTCAATCGGGAAGCGCCTTATTTCAAGGATGCGCAGATCCTGAGAGGAACCGGCACGGACACAAAATGGAACCCCAAACTGGGCAGCAGCCAACGGACACTGGCCGGCGAGATCTACACGGGCACTATTTTAGAGCACCTTTTGATTCAGCAGCTTACTGCCTTTTACGAGGTGGGCGATCACAACGTCTACCGCCTGCGCGGCGCGGACTGGAACGACGCGCTGGATATGGCCTCCGAACACGGGGAGAGCGTAGCCTTCACCTGCGCCTATGCGGGCAATCTGCTGGAACTTGCGGCTCTTTTACGGCTCCTTGACGAACAGGGCGAAAGCCACACCGTATCGCTCCTTACGGAGATCTCCATCCTGCTCGTAAACAATCCTGCGGTTTATGACAACGCGGATAAAAAGCGGGAAATTCTTTCGAATTATGTAAACCAATGCCGTCACGCGGTGCTTGGAACCCGCAGTGAATTTTCTCTCGCTGCCCTCGCCGTCGATCTGACCGAGAAGGCAAACTGGCTGATGAATCACCTCCGCTCTCAGGAGTGGGTGGATGTATCCGCCGACGAAGGCTGGTACAACAGCTACTATGACGATCACGGAAGGGCCGTGGACGGCATCTTTGACGGCAGGGTGCGCATGATGCTCACGGGTCAGGTCTTCTCCATCATGAGCGGTGTGGCGGACGTAGAACAAATCCGCAAGATCACAAAGAGCGCCGACCATTATCTCTACCAAAAGGAAACCGGCGGCTACCGCCTAAACACTGACTTTGAAGAACTGAAATTCGACATGGGACGGATGTTCGGCTTTGCCTACGGCGAAAAGGAAAACGGCGCCGTCTTCTCACACATGACGGTCATGTATGCCAACGCCCTCTACCGCAGAGGTTTCGTCAAGGAAGGTTGGAAGGCCTTAAAGACGCTTGCTGACACCGCCCTTAACTTTGACACCAGCCGCATCTATCCGGGAATCCCTGAGTATTTCCGGGCTGACGGCAGGGGCATGTACCACTATCTGACCGGCGCGGCGAGCTGGTATATGCTGACCCTGATCACGGAAGTCTTCGGCGTGCGCGGCGAGGCGGGCGACCTGCTCCTTGCCCCGAAGCTTTTGGGAGAACAGTTCGACGAGGCTGGCTGCGCTTCCGTCTCTATTCCCTTTGCGGGCAAGAATTTCACCGTCATCTACCGCAACCGGGAGAAAAAGGATTTCGGCTCCTACCGCATCGGTTCGGCAGTCTGCGGCAAAGAAAAGCTTGCCGTAAACGACGACGCCTTTCTCATCCTGCCCCGCGAAAGCCTTGAAGGCTTGTCCGGCGGCTCGCACGAGATCATTGTCGAACTGGTATAGGATACTCCTGAAACAGTTTACACTGTTGTCATTTTCTTGTTATAATAAGAATTAACTGCTTGGTAAAACTTGGGCGGATGCGCCCGGAAAGGACTTAAACAATGAAATACGGATATTTTGACGACGCGAACAGAGAATATGTGATCGACCGTCCGGACACGCCGGCTCCCTGGGTCAACTACTTAGGCTCCCCGGCCTACGGCGCGATCATCTCCAACAACGCGGGCGGCTACAGCTTTGAAAAATCGGGGGCAAACGGCCGTATCCTGCGCTATGTGTTCAATAACTTTGACCAGCCCGGCCGCTATCTCTATCTGCGGGACAATGACTCCAAGGATTACTGGTCCGCCTCATGGCAGCCCGTGGGCAAAGATCTTTCTACTTATAAAAGTGAATGCAGGCATGGCATGGGTTACACGAAAATGAGCGCCGACTACGACGGTATTCACTCAGAGGCCCTCTACTATGTACCCTTAAACAACACCTACGAGGTCTGGAACCTGACCGTTGAGAACCGCTCGGACCGTCCGCGCAGCCTCACGCTGACAGGCTATGCCGAGTTTACCAACCACAGCAACTATGAGCAGGATCAGATCAATCTCCAGTACTCCCTGTTCATCTCCCGCACCCTCTATGCCGAAGGCAGAGTGACACAGCAAATCCACGGCAATCTGGACGCCAACCCGCTCGGCGAGCCTGTGGATGAAAAAAATCCCGTGGAGCGCTTTTTGGGCCTTGCGGGAGCGCCCGTCTCCTCCTACTGTGGGGACAAGAGCGCATTCTTAGGCAGCTATCACGGCTATGGCGATCCACAGGGCGTTGTGTCCGGCGATTTGGGAAATACCACCAATTACAACGAAAATGCCTGCGGCGCACTCTCCTGCGTGCTCACGCTTGCGCCCGGTGAGAAAAAGACTGTCGCTTATCTTTTGGGCGCTAAGTATGCAGCTCAGGCGGATGCCATCATCGCTTCCTATGCAGACCCTGCAGGACGGGCGGCGGAGGAGATTCAGGCTCTGAAAAATGACTGGTACGAGAAATTTGACCATCTGAAAGTAAAGACGCCAAGCCCCATCTTTGACACCATGATCAACACTTGGAACGCCTACAACTGCTTTATGACCTTTATCTGGTCACGGGCGGCTTCCTTCATCTACTGCGGCCTTAGAAACGGCTACGGTTACCGCGACACCGTACAGGACATTCAGGGCATCATCCATCTGGCGCCGGAGATGGCGAAAGAAAAGATCCGCTTCATGCTCTCCGCTCAGGTACATCACGGCGGCGGCCTGCCTCTTGTTAAATTCACCCATAATGCAGGCCATGAGGACACCCCCGAGGATGCTTCCTACCGGGAGTCCACGGGCCATCCCGCCTACCGCGCGGACGACGCCCTCTGGCTGTTCCCCACGGTCTTTAAGTACGTTGCCGAGACAGGCGATGTGGCCTTTCTCGACGAAGTCATTCCCTTCGCCAACAAGGACGAAGGCAGCGTTTACGAGCACTTAAAGCGCGCCATCAACTTCTCCTTAGAGAGACTTGGCCCCCACGGTACGCCCGCAGGCCTGCATGCCGACTGGAACGACTGCCTGCGTCTGGGCAAAAACGGAGAATCCTCCTTTGTGGCGATGCAGTTCTACTATGCGCTGCGAATCTTAAAGCTGTTCGCCGTGCGCAAACAGGATACCGACTATGAAAAATATCTGGACAACATGCTGTCTGAGACCGAAGAGAAGCTCCAGCGCCTTTACTGGGACAACGACCGCTTTATCCGCGGCTTCCGCGAGACGGGTGAAAAGATCGGTCAGGCTGCCGATCCGGAGACCAATCTCTGGCTGAACCCCCAGAGCTGGTCCGTGATCAGCGGCCTTGCCAGCAAAGAGCAGGCAAAGGCTGCCATGGACAATGTGTATGAGAGACTGAACACCCCTTACGGCGCCATCCTCATGGACCCGCCCTTCCACGAGCACATTTTTGAAGGCGCTCTGGCGTCCATCTTCAATCAGGGCACCAAGGAAAACTCCGGCATCTTCTCTCAGTCTCAGGGCTGGCTGATTCTGGCGGAAGCCCTGCGCGGCGCAGGAGACCGTGCCTTTACTTACTTTATGGAGAATGCACCCGCGGCCCAGAACGACCGCGCGGAGATCAGAAAGATCGAGCCCTACTGCTACGGGCAGTTTACGGAAGG
The DNA here is from genome assembly GCA_002490835.1 of Lachnospiraceae bacterium UBA7196. GTDB lineage: Bacteria > Bacillota > Clostridia > Lachnospirales > Lachnospiraceae > UBA3282. The sequence goes on from DKUU01000041.1 coordinate 100,316, forward strand.
GAAGGCCAGTCCTCACCTTGGGCGCTCCCACGTGCACTGGCTGACAGGCACCGCTTCCACTGTTATGGTCGGCTGCGTGGAAGGTATTCTGGGACTGCGCCCTGATCTGGACGGCATCCGCTTAAGTCCTGCCATTCCGAAAGACTGGAAACATTTTGAGATGGATAAAGACTTCCGCGGAAAGCACCTGCACATTATCGTAGAAAATCCGAACGGCCGGGAATCCGGCTTTGAAAAGATGACGGTAAACGGGGAAGACTACGCCGATGCCTACATTCCGGCGGCCCGTCTGCAGGCGGAAAACGAGATCACTCTGATCCTTTCGTAGACCGGTCGATCCCCCACTCGATCGCGTGGTTCTTATCACGGTACTTTTTGGGCGTCATACCGGTCTGTTCCCGAAACTGCTGGATGAAATGACTCTGGGAGGAAAAGGACAGCCGGTTGGCGATCTCAATCAGGGAATAATCGCTGTATCGCAGCATATTTTCGGCCATTTCGATCTTCTGCCTGCGAATATAGCCGCTGACGGAATCCCCTGTCTCCTTCTTGAACATCCGGGAGAGATAACCGGCGGACACCCCTAACCCGTCAGCCAGTTCCTCGATGGTGATACGCTCCTTGATATGGGCGTAGATATATTCTTTACACTGGCGGATCTGTCTTGAGCCTGCGTCGCTCTGGCGGATCCGCTGCATTTTTTCTGCGAAATCAAGCGCCATCTCATCGTGCAGATTCCTGACGCCCTGCACGGTATGTACATCGTCCAGCCGCTGAATATAGAAATCACTCATCCGAAAAGCCTGTTCGACCTGCATCCCCTTCTGGGCGCAGAGTCTGGTGACCATCGCGGTGGTGATCACAAAATGGTATTTTAAATTCGTCAGTTCATTGCGCGATAAGACGCCCACACCGTCAGTCTCCAAAAACCGCTCCTGCTCGCAGTTCTTCCGCACCGACTCCATGTCGCCCTCCGTCACCGCCTGATAGAACAAAAACTCCTCCGTTGGCTGTCTGTGTTCTACCTGATCGATCTCATCCTCCGCTTCCCAAAGAAGCCACTCATCCCGATAACCCATATTGTTTTCTCCACTTTCTTTCCAGCCAAATGAACACACCGATGCAGATCAGCACCGAGATTCCCGACCCCGCCGTAGAAGCCAGCCCCATCGGAAACAAGGTGTCCGCAAAATACTTTGAAGCCAGATAGGCACAGGGGATCCTCACACACACGATCGAGATGGAATTATGGATAAAGGAGATGCCCGACAATCCGTAAGCGCAGAAGTATCCGCTGAAGCAAAAATGGATTCCCGCCAGCGCCGCATCCCACACATAACCCCGCATGTACTGACCGCCAAGCCGCAGCACTGCCGCATCCTTCGCAAAAAGACCAACGAATGTCTCCGCGTCCCACTGCATCAGGGCTACCGCGAGAAGCCCCCATATAAGCGAAAGCAGCGAAGCATAAAAAAGCGTATGTCTGGCCCTGTCGTGCTTGCCCGCGCCCACATTCTGGGCGGCAAGGGCGGATACCGACTGCAGCATGGAAGACGGCACCAGAAAGAGGATGCCGATGATCTTCTCCACGATCCCTACCGCCGCCGCGTCGTTTAGCCCCCGCTTGTTGGCAATGATGGTGATGACGATGAAGGAGATCTGGATAAAACCGTCCTGCATAGCGATGGGAATCCCAATCCGCAGAATCCGTCCCATCGTCGCGCGATGAGGCTTAAAGACCTTTTTCGTAAGGAGCAGGCCCGTACGCCTTTTTCTGATCACTAAAAAGGCGATGATCACGCTCACGGTCTGGGCAATCGTAGTCCCCAGAGCCGCACCCGCCGCACCCAGCCCAAGGCCGCCGATAAAAAGGTAATCCAGTCCGATATTGGCCGCACAGGCAACGGCGATAAAGTACATGGGACTCTTCGAGTCCCCCATGCCCCGAAAGATCGAGCTGATGATATTGTAAGCCGTGATGAACGGTATCCCCAAAAAACAGATGGTCAGATAGGCTGCTGTCCCCGCTGCCGCTTCTTCTGGGGTTGACATAACATTTACAATCGGTCGTACCATGATCAGCAGGATAGCTGTCGCCGCCAGAGACAAGAGAAAAAACAAGGTAGCCGTATTGCCCACTGCCAGAGAAGCCTTCTCCTTTTCTCCCGCGCCCACAGCCTGTCCGATCATCACCGTGGCCCCCATGGCCAGCCCCACGATCATCACAGTCAGCATGTGCATGACCTGACTGCCGATGGACACCGCAGTGGTACTCTCCACTCCGTTAAACTGACCGATGATGAACAGATCCGCCATGCCGTAGAGGGTCTGTAAAAAATACGATAATAAAAAAGGTAAGGAAAATCCGAGAAGCGTTTTAAAAACGCTTCCCGTCGTCAGATTCTTTTCCATCTTTCGCTCCGCCTCAGTCGGAGATACGGTTCAAGACAAAGTCGTCCACCGTTCCCCAGCTTCCCTTATTGCTCTTGATACGCACGCCCACGGTGAGGCTGTCGGTCACCTTGATTTCAGAGATCGTCGGATTCTGCCAATTCACCCAGCCGTTTAATGCAAACGGATCCGTCAGTTCCCCGTCCGCCGTGACTGCGTAAAGTTCCATCTCACAATCATCCTTCACGTCGCCGCCCTGTGCAAAGGCGCTTAACTTATAAGTACCGACAGGAAGCCCCGTGATCTCCTGCTCAATGGAAAATTCCATGTCGGAATCGCCCGACCAGAAGTGGAAAGCAATCTCGCCCTCATGCGCATCGTCCGCCTTTTTCTGAAAATCGGTGGGATTACTTCCCTCATAAGCCACCTTCCACATGGAAGTATCCGCCTCCTCAAAGCCCGGATTTATCACATAATTAAGGCTCTCCACCTTGACATGCGCGGTCACAAAAGAACCGTCCTCCAATGTCCCCGTCACCTCATAGGTATCAGGCATAGCCATATCGACAGCCGCAAGCGCTGTCTCATCCCAAGTGACGGCCGCCTGCTCCTTGACGGAAGGGTCATTATAGATCACATCCACAGCCTCCGGCATCGCAAGCGCACTGCCGGTTTCCAAAAGAAGTTCCACATCAGGCACCTGCTCCACCGCCAAAGGCGCGGTCGCCCCGTATTTCAGGTACTTGAACACATTCAGGGACGCCAGCGGATGCCCCTCGAAATCAAACATCGCCTGATTGTCCCACGAGCAGCCGCCGTAATACTTACCGGCATCATTCGGATCATAATCTTTTGCGTAACTGCTGGCCCATCCGCTTCCAAACTCTTCCCATATAGGAGAGTTTTCTGCCTTTGTCTTGCCAACAGGGATCCACACGCCTTCCCAATAAAAGACGCCCAGCACGCCTGCCTCGTTCGCCGCTTCACAGATGTCGCGGATCATGGTCGCCTGACTCTGCACCGTAGCCCCATAGCCGGGCACCAGATCGTCCACGCCGTTTATGCTGTTGCCGCTGTCGTCGCCATCCTCAGAAGTGTAGCAGTAAGAAGTCTCGGCAATCACCACCTGCTTGCCGTACTTCTCCTGCAGCATTTTCGCCACCGCCTGCATGTTCTCCAAATCACCGTGCCAGAACGGGTAGTAGGAGAACGCAAACACATCGTAATCCACAGCCGCCTTCTCGAGATCCGCCGCAATGCCCTCAATGCTCCCCTCGTGATGGATATCCGTGTAATGTACGGCGACCTGTATCTCCTTACCGTATGCTGCCGCCGTCTCGCGAACTGCACGGCTTCCTTCGCCCAGCAGTTTCGCCACGTCGGCCGCATTCTTTTCACCCGCCATGCCGGTATTGATCTCATTGCCGATCTGCACCATGCCCACGTCCACGCCGGCATCCAGAATCTTTTTCAGGCTTTCCTTCGTAAAGTCGTAGAGCGCGCTGCCCTTCTCCTCCACGCTCATGCCCTCCCACGCCTTAGGCGCAAACTGCTTCTTGGGGTCCGCCCAGAAATCGGAGTAATGGAAGTCGATACACACCTTCATCCCGTATTTGGTGGCACGCCGCCCCAGCTCGATCGCCGTGGGCACATCGTTGTTGCCGCCGCCGTAGCCGTTCCCGTTCTCGTCATAGGGATCGTTCCACACCCGCAGGCGAATGTAATTGACGCCGGACTGCGCAAGCGTCATAAAGACGTCCTGCTCCTGCCCCTCGTAATTATAATATTTCACCCCGCTCTTCTCCTCCGCCAGCACGGAAGACGCGTCCATCCCCCGGATAAATCCGTCCGCAATATCCGGAATGGGCGCAAGAAAGATCTCCGATTCCTCAGAGGCCGTCGGAAGCGGAAAGGTCGTGATCTCCCCGATTGGCTCCACCTGTACGGCCTCGGCAGCATTCTCCGCCTGCGCCGCGTCTCCCGCAGTCTCATCCCGAGCCGCATCCTCCTGTGCGGTCTGGCCCGCATTATCTGTATCTGGCCCAGCATCCTTCGTCCCACAGCCACACATCGCACCAAAGCAGAGACTTGCACTGAGGCCAACTGCTGCCAGACGTTTCCATCCCTTTCTTCTCATACCGTTCCTCCCTGTATCCTTATTTTATTTACTTCATTCTATCTCTTCCGATTTTCTTGCCTTCCTGCATTTCAGCACTCTTGCTGCTGTTTCTAAAGTATAGCACATACCCTATCCATCTGTCACCCTGCCCCACTTTTCATAGGGGCAGGCATTTTTTTTAAGCGCCGCCCGCAGCTCTACAAAACACCCGCAGGCCCTGCACATACCGTCCAGAAGCAGGTCGCATTCTTTACAAAGAGAGAGCCGCTTCTCGTAAAGCGGCTCCCCGACCTTTAATTCTTCATCCAGATCAGCTATGTAGTCGTGCAGATTTTGAAAGTAAGCCGCCTGATCCATATCTCTGGTGAGGCACCTGCGGCACACACGTTTCTGCTCCATCTTACGTTCATCCTCTTTCTTGCGAACTTTCCGCATCCGCCTTTGTCCGGCGTCTACAGTCCGTATCACCCTGCTGGCTATTTCACGCGGAAGCTGATCACGCTGCCCGCCGGCGCGGTAAAGCTGATCCCGCCGTCCTTTGCCTCATAAGCGGTAAAGCTTTCCTCCTTCACATTCTCCGGCTCGTCGAAGGTGTTATGCGCATGCATCTCACCCTTTAAGACAGTCGCCGTGATCTCCTTCGGCGCAAGCTCGACAAAGGACATCTCCACAGGCGCATCCTCGCTGGCGGAAAGATTTGCCAGCGTCACATTCACATAACCGTCCTTATCCACGGAAACGGACTCGCTTAAGAAGGGCACCTGATTATCCTTGCCCGTGCCTATGGCCTTATTGCCCTCGATATAGCTCTCTAAAAGCTCCGCATCCTGATGATGCTTATACATATGGAAGATATGGTAGGTAGGCGTGAGGATCATCTTCGGGCCTTCCGTCAGTATTACGGACTGCAATACATTTACCAGCTGCGCAATGCAGGCCATCTTCACGCGGTCGCAGTGTTTGTTGAAGATATTGAGGGTAATACCCGCCACCAGCGCGTCGCGCATGGTATTCTGCTGATAGAGGAAGCCCGGATTCGTGCCCGGCTCCACATCAAACCAAGTCCCCCACTCGTCCACCATCATGCCGATCTTTTTCTCCGGATCGTACTGATCCATGATCGCGCCGTGGCGCTCCACCAGCTCCTTCATGAAATATGCTTTCGCCAGCGTATCATACCATCTTGTCTCGTCAAAGTCCGTCGCGCTGCCCTTATGATCCCAATCCGGACCCGGCACTGTATAGTAATGCAGGGACAATCCATTCATATGACCGGTCGCCTGTCCGCCGGGCTGGGGCGGTGCAAAACAGGTCTTCAGCACGCCCTCCGTCCAATAATAATCGCCCGCATTGGCACCGCAGCAGATTTTCTGGATCGGCGCCGTATGATCGTAATGACGCACATAGGTCTGATATCTCCTGTAGAGATTCGCATAATAATCCGGCGTCATATTGCCGCCGCAGCCCCAGTTCTCATTGCCTACGCCAAAATAGTCGATCTTCCAAGGCTTTTCGTGACCGTTTTTCTTGCGCAGATCAGCCATGGGAGATACGCCCTCAAAGGTGATGTACTCCACCCACTCGCTCATCTCCTGCACGGTGCCGCTGCCCACATTCCCGTTCACGTAAGTCTTACAGCCGAGCTGCTCACAGAGTTCAAAAAACTCGTGCGTGCCGAAGCTATTGTCCTCCACAACGCCGCCCCAGTGGGTGTTGATCATCTTTTTACGACTCTCTTTCGGGCCAATGCCGTCCTTCCAGTGGTACTCGTCCGCAAAACAGCCCCCCGGCCAGCGCAGCACAGGAATCTGCATTTCTTTCAAGGCGTCCACCACATCCTTTCGCATCCCGTTCACATTAGGAATGTCGGAATTTTCCCCTACGTAAAGCCCCTCGTAAATGCACCTGCCCAGATGCTCCGAGAAATGTCCGTAGATTTCGGGGTTGATGTGTCCCTTCCTGTGTTTCTCATTGATCAGTAATTTTGCCATACCTTCTCTCTGTTCCTCCTTTATTTTGCCTTATAGCAACATATTATGTAAACCGCTCATTCTTATTTCCCTTGCTTTTCATTCAACACGTTAACACAAATAAAATAATTTAAGTGCTTCTAAAAGTATAGCGGATGAAACAACTAAACGCAAGCCGTATTTCCATTTCTTCCAATTTCTTCTAATTTCTTCTAAAATGCGGCCGTATATCCTCCACCAAACGACTGCTTTTGCATACGATAAAGTAACACTAAGATTTCGCAGGAAACCATTATGCACGAAAGTACATCCGTTGCCATCTTTGGCCACAAACAAGATACCGGAAACTATGAAACCGCCTTAGAGCGCATGAATATCCCTCACTTTACGACAACAGACCCCGACAATGCCATGCGCGCGACCCACCTGCTCCTTCCCGGCGGCGGCGATATCACGCCCGCCTTTTTCGGCCAGACAGACCACGGTTCCCTCCATGTGGACACCGTTCTTGATATTTTACAGTTAAAAGCGCTCGCCCGCTTTGTCGAAAGCAGTAAACCGGTGCTTGGTATCTGCAAGGGGCTGCAGCTCATCAATGTCCATTTCGGCGGCGATCTGTTTCAGGATATCGTCTCCGCGGACAGCCACAAATGGATCGGCCGCGACCAGTTCCACCACGTTTATCACTGCAGTCTGGGCCGGCAGGATTTCTTTTACCAGCTCTACGGCAAGAGCGCTCTGGTCAATTCAGCCCATCATCAGGCTGTCGATCATCTGGGAAACGGCCTGCTTGCGGTCTGCCGCGCCGGTGACAGTATCGTCGAAGGGCTCATCCATCAGTCTCTGCCCATCATTGCCGTCCAGTGGCATCCCGAAAGGCTGCCCGGCGGAGACGGCGAATCCCTGTTCCGCCATTTCCTCGCCCTCTCCTGACGCATCGTCCCCGCCAATGCTATAGTTTCGCTTCCAAATGCTCAATGTTTTTGATCAGTACGCTGACGGTCCCGTCCGGATTCGTGATAAACTCCACAAAACGGGGATTCTTGTACTGTTCCATGGGGATCTTGATCTCAATGCCCGTATCCGTGAACAGATGCTGGCTCTGATACCTGCGCACCGTAGTTTCGCTCTGCGGCTCGATCCGCTCTTTGACCAGATCATACTTCTCCATCTTGTCCTGAAAGGCGGTCCTAAGCTCCGGCTCATCCTCAAAGATACGCTCGCCGATCTCCTCCACCGTAAAGCCGCCTTTCTCCTCGATCTCCTCCTGAATTATGCTCTTGGCATACATCTGCCTCTCAAACCGCTCCGATTCGTCGAAACCTTCCTTCTGCACGCTCTCAACGGCCCGTCCCACGATGGAAAGCTTTGCCTTGTGGGAAAGATGGGCGCTGCATTTTAGGAACAGGAAGGAAAAGTAGTCCGTCTTCTCCCCGTTTACTTCGTACCTCTTCTCCACCACCCACAGCGCCAGATCGGAGAGCCTGATCACCGCCGCCTCAGTAAGACGCTGCGTCTGCGAAGGCAGGATGGAGTTGTGACGGATCAGCTCATTGCTGTTGCCCTCTCCCTCGGCAAGCGGCATGGTCCTGTGCGTGTAAAGGGCCTTAAAGTTCAGCTTAAGAAGGGCCAGATACTCCTCCTCCCCCTCCCTGAAGCGCACCGCCATTAGGTCCGCCGAAGGGATATCGATATTTGCCGCCATGATTTCATACAAAAGGCCCGCGATCTCCTGACTGACCGCCACAAAATCCTCGTCGTCGTAGCCGGTCAGCAGCTTGTAAACTTCTGATTCCCGCTCGTAGAAACGGCATTCCTTCGCGTCGTCCCCCGCACAGATCCTCCCGATGTGTTCCCGCACAAACTCCGCCACCTCCGAGCCAAACGTAAGCTCCGTGTCTGAAAGGACCGGCATCCCGATGGTGGCGTCCAAAATATGTACAATAACGTGTTTGATCCTAATATCTTCTTTATTCATTTGTAATCCTCTTTAATACTTATCAACGTAGTCTGTCCCTGTCTCGGTCTGCATTAGATTTACATAATGTTCCGGATTCCGTTCCATCAACAGCATGGTGTGAAAAGCCATCAGCAGCATCCTGTCCCCGTTCTCCCGCATCTCATCCCTGTCCCTGTCAAGCTGCGCCTTGAAGTGATCCATCTGCCAGACCATAATGTCGATCAGGCCATAGCCCGCCACCTTATAGGCGCTTAGAAAATTGCGGTGGTCCAGATAAAATACAAACTCCTCAAAAACCCCCTCTGAAGCCGTCAGCATCGCAAAAAATTTTTCCAAAAAGGCCTCGTCCTCCCCCGCATGGAAGCAGAGCGCTTTCGCCCATTCGTATGCCCGGCGCTTTTCCCCCTCGCTCATCTTTTTTGGTCCTTCCTTCCAGTTCTTTTTTCCCGCCCGTCCTCATAAGATTAGTAACAACCCAAGGATGTGATCTCCATGACGCTTCTTCAACATATAAACGATATTCTGTGGGGTTTCCCCCTGCTTGTTTTACTGCTTGGTACCCATATTTATTTTACGCTGCGGCTGCATTTTCCGCAAAGAAACCTGTTTTACGCCATCCGCCTCTCCCTTGTGGGAGACGACGCGAAAGAACGAAACCTCTCTCCTTTTGCCGCGCTTTCCACCACGCTGGCCGCCACCCTCGGCACCGGAAATATCATCGGCGTCTCCACCGCCGTCGCGCTCGGCGGACCGGGCGCTATCCTCTGGTGCTGGCTCACCGGCATCCTCGGCATGTCCACCGCCTACGGCGAATGCTATCTAAGCCTCCTCTACCGGGAAAAAACGGCGGACGGCGCCTATGTGGGCGGTCCGATGTATGTATTGAAAAATGGTTTACATAATAGTAAACTTGGTTTTCTCTACGCCCTCTGCGCGCTGGCCGCCGCCTTCGGCGTAGGCTGTACCACGCAGGCAAACTCCGTGACCAGAGCTGCCTCTTTAAGCTTCGGCTTCTCCCCGCATCCGGTGGGGATCCTCCTCGCTCTGGTAACCGCCGCTGTGATCATCGGCGGTGTAAAAAGCATCGGCGCCCTCTGCGAGCGCACGGTCCCTGCCATCAGTTTCCTCTATCTCCTCGGCTGCCTGCTCTTACTCATCCTTTACAGGCACCAGCTTTTGACTGCCGTGATCTGGATCATAAAAGACGCCTTCTCCTTTTCCAGTATAAGCGGCGGCGTGGCGGGCGCAGGCCTTACACAGGCTCTCCGCTACGGCATTGCCAGAGGCCTCTTTACCAACGAGGCGGGCATCGGCACCTCTGCCATCGCCGCAGCCGCCTCCCGCACCAAAGACCCCCGCGTTCAGGCCTATGTGTCCATGACAGCCGTTTTCTGGGACACGGTAGTGATGTGCCTGATGACAGGCTTAGTCATCGTCTGCAATATGCTCTGCGATCCGGCATCCGCCGCAGGCGCGGCCGAAACCGATCTGACCGCGGCCGCCTTCTCCCACCTGCCCTATGTGGGAGACGCCTTTTTGACCATCTCGCTCTGCGCCTTTGCGGTGACCACCCTCATCGGCTGGTCTTACTTTGGGGAGAAGGCCACGGAATATCTGGCCGGCCCAAAAGGGATTCCCGTTTACAAGCTCTTCTACGTCCTGATGATCTATCTGGGCGCCATCATTCCCATGCGTCTCGTCTGGGAATGCACTGATCTTATCAACGCCCTCATGGCACTGCCGAATCTATTAGCGCTTTGGGTGCTGCGGCGGGAGATTCGGTCTTAGTATATTTGAAGCCTACGGATTGCTCCGGCGCCATAGCGCCTCCCGCAATCCTGCAACCATTCGGAATCCGCTGATTTACTGCGTAAATCGCTCCTTCCTCATGTTTGGCGGCTCCCAAAGTCACAAGTACTCATGCAAGCATGGTACTCGTGACTTTTTGAGCCTTAGGCTTCAAAATATCCCGCCACAGTCTTTAAGTGTTCGATCACCGGCAGATGCTGTGGACAGGCGTTCTCGCACTGTCCGCAGGCGATACAGTCTCCCGCCTTGCCAAAGGTCCCCGTCAGCCGTTCGTAGTACTCGCCCTGCGGCGTCCAGCCTTTTCCCTCCACCTCCTGCATCTCGGCATTGTAGAGCGAAAAATATTTGGGGATGGCAATGTTTTTCGGACAGCCCTCCGTACAGTAAGAACAGCCGGTGCAAGGAATGGCGATATTGCCGTTGATCATGGCCGCCGCCCGGTACACCATATGCCGCTCCTCCTCCGTAAGCGGCTTAAAATCCGACATATAACTAGTGTTATCTAATACCTGTTCCATCGTACTCATGCCGCTTAGTACCATCTTTACATTGTCAAGGCTGGCCGCAAAGCGGATGGCCCAAGAGGGAATCGACATCTGCGGGTCATAACCCCGAAACATCTCCTCTACTGCCTGCGGCACCTGCGCCAGCGTCCCGCCCTTGACAGGCTCCATCACCCACACCGGCACCCCGTGTCTTGTCGCCGTCTCATAGCAGAGCTTTGACTGGATGGCGCTGCTCTCCCAATCCAGATAATTGAGCTGGAGCTGCACAAACTCCATCTCCGGATGCTCCGTCAGCACCTGATCCAGAAACTCCGCATTGTCATGGTAGGAAAAGCCGATATGCCTGACAAGTCCCTGTTTTTTCTTCTCCGCCAACCAGTTGAAGCAGTCCAAATCCGTATAGATCTTGTAATGGCCGAAGCCGATATCGTGCAGCAGATAATAGTCAAAATAAGTAACACCTGTTTTTTTAAGCTGCTGCGCAAAGATTTTGTCCCTGTCCTCCTGATTTTGAATAAAACTCGCGTGCAGCTTGGTTGCAAGCGTAAAGCTATCCCGCGGATGTCTGTCTACCAGACAGGCCTTTGCCGCATTCTCACTCTGAAAACCGCAGTACATCCAGGCGGTATCAAAATAGGTGAAGCCCCTCTCGATAAACGTATCCACCATTTTATTTGTCGTTTCCAAATCGATGCTCGCCGCGTCGTTTGGGTTATGTAACGGCAGCCGCATCAGGCCGAATCCCAGTTTTTTTGCTTCCATACACGCTTTCCTTTCTTTCAATCTACAAACGCAATCCTTATTCTCACTTAACCTTTACTATATATCTTACGGTAACAGGCTTTACATTATCCGCCTGTTCCGCAAAAGTTACCTTAAATTGCAGGGAATAGCTCTTCCCTTTGACCGCACGTCCCCCGCGCGTCATGGTAAGCGTCCCCTTCCCCTCTCCATGATAGGAATAAGCAAAGGCATCCGTGTTTCCCACAAGCGCCACATTTTCGATCTCAGGCGCATCCGCCCCTTTTAAGACCGCTTTCATGTCTAAGTCCACAGAATTATAGGAACCGCTGTACATCAGGGCGGTCTTTGGCGAAGCGCTCACCTTCGCGCTGCCCTGCTTTACCTTAAATTTCACGGGAGACGTCCGAATTTCTTCCGTATCCCCGTTCACATTCCGCACGGTAAGTATGGGCGTCACCGTGTACTGATATTTAATAACGAGTGTTTCGTTATTTTTCGCCCGCAGCTCTACGGTCTTCCCGTCCTCACTCCATCTTGCGCGGAACAGATGCGCGTCCCGCCCTGTCAGCTTCACTTCTCTGTCCGCCGGGATCGAAAACGTACCGTTCACCGCCTTTAAGGAAGGCGTCAATGTCATATAGCTCCCTTCCCTGTTGAGGACGTCGATACTGCCCTTGGCTGCAATCTTTACCGCTTTATCGGGCGCAGTATTCACCACCTTCAAGGTCAGGGGCGTTTTCCAAATCTGTCCGTCTTTCGCCGCCTGCACTACAAATTTGTAAGAACCGGCTTCCACCGCCTTATTGTTCAGCCGCGCCGCCACTTTATAACACCCGTTTTCTTTTACGACGGAAAAGATCACCTGACTGTTCTGCACCAGCGCCAGCGCCTTTTTCTTTGTATCTTTCGGATCGCAGTAAACGCTTATCCGCACATTCTGTGCCGCAAGGATGTCTCCGCCATTCTTCCATCTGACGGCAGTGGAAGCCGCCTCATATCCTCTGTAGACTTCGTTCGCATTGAGCTGCAAAGTTTTCTTCTCCAAGCCAATAGCAGGCTCCCCCATATTCACCTTCACAGTGCAGACTAAATTTGCGGCTTCCGTCCATTCGCCGCTGCGCAGCCGGATCGTCATGCGAAAGCTATCCGCCTGATTCAGGTTACTGCCCTGTAACAGTATTGCCTGCTCCGCCTGCAGCAGCTTCGGTTCATAATTTCCTTTGGCTCCTGCAGTTGCGTATTCATCTATCGCCAAATCTTCCCAAGGAAGCGTTTCCGCATTTTTAATGTCGATCCGCGCTGTAGTAAAGCCGCTCTTTGGATACAGCGTCGCCGTTTCGATAACAGGCGATATCTTAAGCGCCTGTTTCTCCACTCCTACTGTGAAAGGCAGATCCAAAAGCTTCCAACCGGCAAACTTGATCTTTAACGTTCCCTTTTTAATGCCGTTTATGGTCGCTCCCACAGCCGGCTTCACATAATACCCCGAATCGTACGACTCCACCAGATAAGGACAGCCTGTAAGATACGCATACTCGATTTTTTCCTCTGTATCGATGCTCACCGGGCTCTCTGTATCCTTATTGAAAAGGTTCAGTTTGTTTTTCTGCTTCACACTGCATTGGGGCTTTACAGAAACCACCTTCACGGTAACAGGCAGATAATAAACTTTGTTCTCTCCCACCCGGACATAGAGCCGCATCTTGTAAACGCCCGTCTTCGTGTCCGCTTTCGCCGTGATGCGGCAGTTCCAGCGGCTGTTATCCGGTGCACATTCGCCCGTCAGCGTAAATTTTTGACTGTTTTTTCCGTTTTGCCCTGCATCCTCGAGAGAAACGGATGTGACCGGATAAAAAGCTCCCGTCCTGTCCTTTGCGGCATACAGGCAAAACGCCGTCTCCTCGCGCCAGATATTGACCGTAACCGTCTCCTCGCTAAGTCCCGGACAAGCATCCGCCACCACAAGCGTCAGCGTGTGAGAAGTCTTCGCCGTATCGTTGCCCGTCACCGTAATCTGCGCAGTTCCGGCCGCCCTGACCATAAGCGGAATCTCAAACTGCACCGTATCCGCCGGCTTAACTGTAGATGCCTTCAAAGCCACAACCTTACTGTTGCTGCTTTTGACAGTAAGCTTAGTCACGCCTGTCATCTCCAACCGTATCCTACTGTTGATCCCTTGCGCAGCCCCTGTCGGAAAATCACTGAGTTCGGCCGCGTACTGATAGGAATCCTCCTCTCCGATCTTTCCAAAATGCTCCAGCCCTGTAACTTGAAAAGCTGTTCCCACCGATTCCGCCACAGTGAGCTTCTGACTGGCTCTGAAGGTTTTGGAACCCAGCTTCAACGCCGCGTTCAGCACCGCGTTTCCGGATTCAAGCGCAGTCAATCTCGTCTTTCCCTCCGCATTGGTCACCGTTTCCACCCGAATGACCTCCGGCTTACTGCTGGTCAGCGTAAGGCTTTTGTCCAACTGTTTCAGCAGTTCTGTTTTCTTTTTTTGATACCACGTGTTATTTTTTAATGCCTCGTTCTTTTCTTCGAACTGTACCAGCGTTTCCTCAACAAAATAGTTTACATAACAATGTGACACCCAGCCGCTTTTCAGGACAGAAACCTCCTGCAGTACGTTGTCATTATCACTATGCTTCACGCACATCGAAATCTTCTCCACCGTGAGGAAATACACGGGCAGAAGCGTCTCCGCAGGCTGCTCATCCTCCGCGAGCCGATACGCCGCCGGAAACGTCTTTGACCGCTGACCGGCAAACTGCACTAAAGATGTGTCCGGATATTTCCAGCTCCACCCCTCCGGCAGTTCCACATCCCGTAAGGTACTCTGGGTATTCGTCAGGGCAATCAGACAGGGGCAATCGGCTTCTGCAGGCAGCACAGCGGTCTGCTGTACCGTCACCTCACAGGACGCCTTCCCTCTGCCCTGCGCTTCCGCTATTCCTGCGGCCGGATTTCCTGCTTCGTCAACGATCTCGGCCGTGATCGTTGTGGTACCCGCAGCAAGCGCAAGCATCGTAACCGTGTTCCCGCCAATCAACTCCGCTGCTGACGCCATTCCTCCGTTTTCCTGCCGATACCAAAAGACGGCCTTATTCGGATCATCAGACTTCCATTTGATATACTTTCCGCTGTTTTCCCACTTTGTGCCCGCCGGGCTCAGATAGACCCTCAGCTGCCTTTCCTCCTGCCGTCTCATCGTGACGCTGCTCTCCCGCATCTGCATCACCGGCAGTTCGGCATTTGTCACCTTCACTTCGCAGGAGAGAACTTTCAGACCGTTATCCACGTTGGCCCAGATTTTGGCCTCACCCACGCCCACAGGCGTGACGACGCCGTCCGCATCCACCGCCGCCACATTCCCGTTCTCACTGGTCCAGCAAATGACGTCCGTGGCTGGCGCATTCCCGTCCATGACCGTCAGTTTCTTCGCCATCCCCTGAGAATCTCCTCCCTGCAGCTCAAACGACATGCTGTAAGAATCCGTCTGTTCATCGGATACGATCCCCTCCGCCGCCAGTGTATATCTGGAAACCTTGACCGAGCAGGCGGCCTGTATTCCGTTTGCGGCAGTGACCGTGACCGTGGCCTCTCCCACACCCTTTGCCGTCACCACGCCGTTTTCATCCACCGTCGCTACCGTTTCTTTCGTACTATTCCATGTCAGGGTTTTATCCGCCGCATTGGACGGCTGCAGAGCCGCATGGAGCGCTCCCTGCTCCTTTCCGTCCGTATCGCCCAGCAAAAGATGAAGATTTTCGCTGTCCAGAGTCACTTTCTCCACTTCCTTCGGCGCATCGGTCAGGGAAAAGAAATCCACGTTGTAGCTGATCGTCGCCGCCTTGCCGTCCTTATCCTTAAGTCCCGCGACGGTCACATGAAACTGGGAAGTTTTGCCGTAACTTACGTCGTTCGGGCGGAAAATGATACAGTTTGGCATGCCATACCCGCCTGTATTCACCGCAAAATAGCCGTCCTGCTTACTCTGCGAAAAAGTCCATGTTTTTCCGGAAGAAACATTTTTCAAAGTCACAACGACCTGTCCCTGTTCCGCCGTTTTATAATCGTTCCCAAGACTCAGCGTCCAAGGCGTTCCGGAGCCGTTCATCAGCTCGATCGGCATGTTTTTTGCGGGCCATGCCACATAATCCGTGATACTGCTGCCCTTCCTGTCAAAAGCATACATCGCGGAATAGGCCCCCACCGCGCCGAAACCGGTCTGCGACATAGCCGGATTAAGCACCCATCTGCGATGGCCCATTCTGGCAATATTAGAAGCATCGCCGTCATACATCCAGCCGTTTAACAATGACTGCGCCATATTGCCGTAATTCCACGCGATATTACTGCTGGAACACCCCTTGTATCCCTTTTGATAAAGATCGTCCGGAAATCCGCCCGGCTGCGCCGGCGTATGCGACAGTTCATTGTTGACAGCATTGACCAGCGCCCCCGCCTGCGTCAATTCTATGTAATCCCCGCTCAGCGTCACATTGGCGGGAACTCCCGCCACATAACGGATAAAATTCAGCAGATTCAGCGCGTTCTCCAGACTGTCGCCCGACAAATGCCCTGCCTTGTAAGGACTTTTTGTGGAAGGTCTTTCGCTGTAACTGTTTGCTGCACTCAAATTCCACGGATACTCCTGATACCGCCTGATGATATCTGCCGTGCTTGGCGTCTGTAAGACCGTGCTGTCCTGACTAGTTGACATAACATCTGCATTATAAGAAAAGACACCGTTCCCGCTCCCGCTTTCCGTCAGCAAAGGCGGTTCTCCCAGCATCTGTCCTGCTCCGGGAATCTGTTCCGGCAAGAGTTCTTCCTCTGCGCCCGGCGCATTTTCCGAGACAGACTCTTCCTCTTCCTCCGGCGTATTTTCCGAGACAGATTCTTCCTCTCCCGCTGCCGGCTTCTCTGTCTCGCCGGATACAGGCTCCTCCTCTTCTACAGGCGGCTGTCCGTCTTCCGCAGGTGTGGAAATCACGGTATTTTCCGACAGAGTCTCCGGTGCGGCGTACACACTGCCCAGCGTACCCTCCGCTGACAACAGGGCCGCCAGCAGAAATGCAACCGCCCTTCTTAAGTTTCTCTCAGCTTTTCTTCTCCCCATGGAGCTTTCGTCCCTCTTCCTTTTTTCTCCCCGCCACCAGATCGTAGCTCTCCGCGATCATGCGCTTTACATCCTCATCGGGAACGGTGTCGTCCAAAATCACCGTGTTCCAGTGTTCTTTGTTCTGATGGTAACCCGGCAGCACCGCTTCGTAAGTCTGCCGCCAAAAATCCCGCCATGCGGGGTCCACCTTGATGTTGATGCGCATCGTTCCTTCATATTCATAGGTCCACAAAAATGCCTTTCTGTTACTGCGGCATCTTACCAACACCCAGTTATCATCATGAAAAGGCGTGTCCCGATAGACATTTGGGAAGGACAGCCCGTATTGCAAAGCTTCCTCTCTTGTTTTCATAAGTTACCCCGCCTTACCTCCAGTGTTTCCAGTATAACACTCAACTGCCCGCCTTTTCAATGGTTTTCCTTTCCGTGATAGCGTAAGTTTATTGTAGG
>DKUU01000026.1:0-5042 GCA_002490835.1 Lachnospiraceae bacterium UBA7196
GCTAAGCCGGTGGTTATGATTATACGGATGTAAAGAAATATGATTTTGTTTATGGCTATTTTTCTAAAATTACTGTTTTGATTAATGCATTGCAAGAATATCGCAGAGTAACAAGACAGTGTGGAAATGCGAAAACATTATGGGATTTTATATAAAAATGGCCAAATAAAGTATGAAGGAATACCAATGATTGTGTGATGGATTGTTTATATGACGAATATGTGAATATAAGTGGATACAAACAAAGATAAAAGGATAAAATCTCATAATAATAGCGAAAATACAGCAAGAAAAGGAAATATGACGTATATAAAGAGAAAAAATCTCCAAATAGGTATTGACAATTAACGCGGGGATATGTATTATTATAGATAAAAATACATGGTGGAGGAGAGCAACATGTTAGTAAAAGTAACAGCAGAGAATTTCAAGTCATTTGAGGAAACGGCTGAGTTGACAATGGTTTCGTCGGCTAAAATTAGAAAAAATAATGAGCATAAAGTTACGATAAAGAGAGTCAACCTTTTAAAATCTGCAGTAGTGTATGGCGCCAATGCTTCAGGTAAGTCAAATTTGGTGGAAATATTGCGCTTTATGAAATACTGCGTTTTAAAAGGTATTCCTTTAGAAGCAAAGCAAATGTATTGCAGAAATAAAGAGGAAAATGCAGGCAAAGAATCCGTGTTTGAAGTCCAGATTGTCAAGCATAATAAATTTTACGCATACGGCTTTTCAATGATTTTAAGCCAGCGGACAATTACCGGTGAATGGGCATACGAGTTGCTGCCTGGCGGGGACGCACAGATGATTTTTGAAAGAGAAGCGGGACAGCCGCCGCAGTTAGGTGATAAGATAAATATTTCTGCGGCAGACAGGACGAAGTTCCAGATTTATGCTGATGACATGACAGATAACAGAAATTCGTTATTCTTGTCGGAAATGAATAGAAATAAGAATATTTCAGAGCATTCAAAGTTAGCCGTTTTTAGGAGGATATTCGAATGGTTCTCAAACGATCTGGTGATTTATAGTCCGAATACCCCCATCACTAATTTTGAGTACTATTACGATGCAGATTCGTTAGAGATAGTAAACAGGCTGGTTGAATCGTTTGATACAGGAATCAGCGAGGTGAGGATCGATAAACTTTCCATGGAAGATATCAGTTCCAAATTGCCCAAGGAAATATTTATGGACATAGTGGAAGAGATAAAGGAGAAGATGGCTACCGGAAAGCACAAGGGTGTGAAGATTTCATTGAAGTACAACAAGGATTTCTACAATTTTTCCATGGATGATCAACAGGATTTGGAAATTACAACCATTTTCCTGAAACATGGAAATTCTGTTGCGGATTTTGGGTTTAGCGAGGAGTCGGATGGGACGAGAAGATTGTTTGATTTGATGGATATGCTGCTGAAGACGGATGATGATGAAACGGTGTATGTTATTGACGAATTAGAGAGAAGTCTGCATCCCAAGTTGACATATCACTTTATTGAGTTGTTTAAGAAGCTCCATGAAAAGAAAAATGTCCAGCTGATATTTACAACCCATGAGCCCACTATCATGGATCAGGAATTGTTTCGGCGTGACGAGATATGGTTTGTGGAAAGGAATGCTGATAATTGCTCACACTTATATTCGTTGGATCAATATAAGGAAAGATATGATAAAAAGTTAAGCAAAGCATATTTGGAGGGGAGATATGGCGCAATTCCCGTATTCAAGTCTTTTTCGTTTGCAAAGGGGGAAGAATAATGGCTCCTGTGCGTTCATATGGAAACTGGCATATAAGGAAATCAGATCAGGAACCCGCAGTTGATCCTTATTGCAAATACTATTTTATAGCGGAAGGTGCCAATACCGAAAAATTTTATTTTGAGAAACTTATTGACGAGAGGAAAAGCCTTGGGTTCAAAGATACGATTGATATACGGTTTTTGGAAAAGACAGAAGAGGATCAAAACATATCTTATCCTGCACATTTGATAAAATTTGCCGAGAGACTTAAGAAGACCGGTGAAATTGAATTTGATGATAAACAGGATAAAATGGTGGTGGTTTTTGATGCTGATATTTTTGAGAAGAAAGTCTGCAATTATCAGGAACTTCTGCGGGATAAAAGCAAAAGTAGCATATATGCCATAACCAATCCAGCATTTGAACTGTTTTTACTGCTACACATAAAGAATTCATTTGAGGAAATAATCGATCCCAATTATTCTCTTATTTTGGAGAATCGGAAGGTGCAAGGGAAAACCCCTGTCTATAATATGCTCTTGGAAAAGACAGGGATGAATGCAAAACATAATCCAGATATTGGCGATTTAGCATTAAAAATAGATGTAGCAATAGAACAGGAGAAGAAGATTAATCAGGATATTTCTGATTGTAAAGGGAAACTTACTTCTAATATTGCGCAGATAATTTCAGGAATAAAAAGGGTCTGATTAAGGTGAGGAGGTGATGGAAAGGTTTATTTTGGTGATTCATGGCGAATGTGGCAGCAAAAAGGCTGAAGCGCCAACTTCAGCCCGCTGCTAATGACCATAGATGATTATTAGCGAATTATTTTGAATAGATTCAGTTTATCATCTATCATTCAACAATGCAATCCCCAAACCTATGTTTTGTCTTAAATATTCCAAAGCAGGTCATTCTTTGTTTTTATAGTTGCAGGAGGTTGTATACCCCCCATTGTTAAAGTCGCCCTAATAAAAGGAGAGAGAAAATGATGAATTTGAAAGTTGTAAAGCAAACAGAAACAGGATTGAATACCGAATTTGTGAATATTGATTCCGGAAGAAGAGTATCTTTGGATCATGCAATTCAGCAAATCAGAAATGGCAATCCAAATTATGGGAACTATGAAGCGGTTAACAGATCGAATGGGACTACATATATTCGTTCTAAGCCGGACAACAGCACAAAAAATAATATTGAGTAGGAGGAGACATGATAATACAGAAAGAAAGGATTATTTCCATTGACAGGTACCTGCGTTTCTTGAACGAAACAAATAGTTTTTATGTATGTGTAAAAAAATGTGATGATTTTGTAAAGCTACTAAAGAGTAAAAATATCTGTTCCGTATTAGAGACAGGCAAGAGATTCATACCAAATGTGGTAGGAGCAAGTACATTTTATAATCTGCATGGCAAAAAAATTATCAAAAAGAATTGTCCCAAAGAAGCAAGAACTTTTGAACATGACTACCACATTGTTGACTGGCATGGGCAGGATCATTATGGTACATGCTTTCAAACAAGAAAATGTTATCCATTTGAGGTCTTATTGCCGCCATGTGAGTATATGGTTTTCGACGAGGATGTAATAAGGTCAGATGAATTGCATAAGGATGAAAAAGACCGAATTAGGCATGTCATCAATATGTTTTTAGAGATATTTGGAATGTGTGAGATTGTCGATACAGGTCATGTTCCAATCAGTGCGGGAAATGTACGAACTGTTGAATGGACAATATTGCCGCCTGGAAAATATCCGTGGGAGGTTGCCAAGCAGCATCTTGCAGAATACTTTAACGATGTGCCAGATGGCAAAAAATACACTATCCAGCGAAGACATCAGGTGTTAGCGGATTACACTCCTGATTTTGTGGCTATTGGCAAAGAAAGTTTTAAAGGTTATGTTGTGTATGGATATACATGCAGGGACCTATACTGTTTTGAGTCTAACGAACCCAATAATGCGACATATATATTTAAGGGAAAATGGGAAGAAGCGTCAAAACTAACAAAAAGAGAGATTCTGTCCGGAGCTTTGTGCTACAAAAGGCTGATACACACAGAAACATGGGAGAAAAATATTTCTGCACTAATGAATTCGTAGCATAGTGATAAAATGGCTGGGAGAGAATACTGTAAAAGTATTGAGAGCTTTTTAGGTATAAAAATAATAGATATAGTTTGCGGGGCTACTGTTTAGACGCAGGAGCCTCGCAATAAAATTGCTAAAGAAAATTGCATTTGATATAATATAGTCACACATGTCGCTATACATTGCAGGAATTGTTTTTATCATAGCAGGTGCTTTGTTCCAGTTCGAGGCTGCTGTTATACACTGGACATAATACGTTTTCTAGGGCATATAAATTTGGGAAATAATAGTTTCTAAGGGAAGATTGAAAATACATGATGATGAGCATAATTCTTTTTCGGATAGTGCTGGCAGGGGAAAAGGGAAGGTTACAGGATTTATATAATAATCAATTTTGGGAGCGTATCAAGGCGGATCAGGAGCAAAAGGATTAGCTTTAGGAGCAGATTCAAAAACTTACAGATAGCAAATTTCACTGTATGAAAGCTATGCAAAAGGTGAGATTGACGCTGACTGTTTTTTACAGAGAAAATAATAATAAGCAGATAGAAATATATAAAGCAGAACTTAAGGCTTGCCATTTAAAGGAAACAGCAGTACCGGATAAAAAGCCTGATCTGTTAAACCTGCTGGAAGGAAAAGAAAATCTTACAGACCTTATAAAAGAGGTTGTCAGATAGCTTGTAGATGCGGTTTATGTATATAGCGGCAACCGGGTTGAGGGTGTTTTTAAGTTTCAGGGCAAAGGCTCGGAAACGTTGAAAAATTGAGGTTTTTATGATATTATAAGGACAGGAGAACAGGATATGACAAATGAGCAGAAGGACGAAAAATTATGAGTAAAATCATGGAACAGTTTTTAAATGAAGAAAAAATTGAAGCAGCAAAGCGTGTGTTGGAGAGAGGAAAAATGACAAAAGAAGAAATTGCGGAAGATTTAGATTTGTCATTGAGTGCAGTGGAAAGATTTGAGAATGATTTACAACTGGCATAATGAATTTTGCGGCGGATTGTGAAATCAGGAACTCATGAAACGGAGAAATTCTGCTTTTATTATATTGATTTTCTTGTTTTGGTATTATTTAAAAATAAAAGAAAAGGAAAAACCATTATTATAAGATATTTTTCGCAAAGTTCGTGTCACTAACTTGACACAAGGAGGGCTTAAGGCGATGGAGGAGCTTGCGAAGCTGGAGGCGGAG
>DKUU01000026.1:5346-97641 GCA_002490835.1 Lachnospiraceae bacterium UBA7196
GAATCCGGCGGGGATCATTGCGCCAGCAATTGTGGCGACATTTATCAGCACGCTGACGGCGGTGGTGTATTGTAAGGTGAGAGATAGGAGGCGGAGAGCATGATGACTCTCTGTCACATTTATTTGCTTTAATATAATTTTTTATTGGATATATGCGAGAAAATTTTCTGAAAAATAGGGAATAGAGAATACATGAAATAATAATATTATGGTTTCACTTCTTGCGCGTAATTGTGTTGATTATGAAAATGAAATGAAGTATCAGCCATTTTATCAAAGCATTGAGAAGGATGGTATGAAAATCTATGGATAAAGCAAGGGCTGATTTAGCGGTATATCGTTTGGAAACAGCAAATGCGCAGTATTTTTATGATAAGGTAAAAGAATACATTATAGAGAAAATTGAAAATTGCGATAACAAATAGTTTGTACAATAGGAACTGAAAAGGTTCAATCTGCATTGTCAATATGGTAGTTGTTAAGAACGGGAGGAAGGCAAAAGATGAAGATTATAAGTATGCTGTTAGGCGATGAAGAGATTGCCAGAGTAGAGGACGGTGTCTTCAAGAACGTTGTAGAACCTGCGAGTAAGTGGGAAGGTGCGCCAAACAATCTATTTAAAACATGGTATGAGGACTGCTTTTACGGGAAAAAGGCTGACACATTCGATGAACGGTTCGAACGGACGAAAGAGCAGGATTACTTTTGTTACAGCAAGCCGCACATCAAATTGGCGGCACGGACCATAGATGCCCGGATATTATGAGTCTACCGAACATAAAAGCGAGGGGGTGGAAAAAACCGCCCTCTCGCTTTTTATAATTGGGATTACAAAAAGGAAACTCGAAACATGAAAGAAAGGGTGAGAACATGTCAAACAGAATGTATGAACCAATCAGAAAGAAAATAGAGGAGTGGATTGATTATGATGTCCATAAGCCTGATCTCCCATATCGTGGAAATGAAACACTGCATAATGAATACCGCAGATGGCATGACAGGGACTGTGTTTTGACGGGCGGAAATTTAAATGCGGATACGATGTTTAGCCTTTGGAGGCCTCTTGCAAATACAATTATCAGGCTGAACGACAAAGATGTGATTCAAGACGGAAAGTATAAGTTTATACGGGAACTGATAAAGCATGATACGATGGAGAGACTTCTGCCGGCCGAACAGCCGATTGTTCAAAAACTGAGCATATTGTTTGAACTGGGGATGGGAAGGGAAAATGTGTTTTTACTTCCCGCGAAAAAATTGAATTTAATCAGGGGAAGATGGCCTTATGAGGATTATATGCCGGTATTTTTATTAGAATCCTTCAAAGACGGAGCATTTGCGCAATATTGGCAGAGTGAAGAAGATTATATACAATGGATTATGAGGGAACATATGGAAGTGTTTTTTGACGGGGATATAGCGCCGAAGAATATCAGGGATTTGAGCGGTGCCGGAGATCTTCGAAAATCACTTGCGCCGAACGGCATTGAAGGCATGGAACATATGATTGACAATTATATTGAAATTTTGAAGGAACGCAGGAAATGTTTTTCCGATGAGGAACTGGAAGACGCGGCGAAAGCGGATGAAATGATGCGTGAGGACAGCAGGATACGCACATTCGGGGATCGCATTGCGAACAGGGAGCCGGATGCCATTATGCAGGTAAAAGATTTGATGGATGTCTGATATGCAGGAGGAGAGGATATGGATAGACAGTTTACAACAGAACGCTTATTGCTGCTTCCCGGTAATAATGAAAGAGATAATGACTCCTTTATTGAAATGCTGCGGCAGGACGGAGATTTCGAAATTTTTACCGGCGCTGAGCCGACGGAAAAAAATATCCGAATGTTTCATAATTATTTGGAATGTAAGGGAAGCTGTTTTTATACGGTATTTGAGAAGGAAAATCCGCAAAAACTGCTTGGATATGTCGGCATCGGCTATCAGAAGCAAAGGTTTGAGGCGGAGTTTTATATCTCTAAACAGTACAGGAACAAGGGATATTGCTCAGAGGCTTTAAAGAGACTTTGCGGGGAGGCGTTTTCGGAGAACTTGGAATGGATAGGCAGAGACGGGGAAAAGTCAAAATTAATTGTGGATGAGATTTATGCCACCGTTCTCGTTGAAAATGATTTGGCGGGAAGCGTGTTGGAAAAGTGCGGATTTATTAGAAATCCTGTGGTAATATTGGCCGTTGAGGTTTATTTGGATGCTGATGATATTACATCTGCGAATGGTGTTAAGGAATATGTTTTGAAAGGGAATCAAAAAGAAATGAAAAAGGAAGGCGGGGTTTGGTGCTACCATTTCTTTTCATGCCCAATTCGGGTGCCTGATGAAAGCAAACAATATGCTTTTGGCAGATATCATAGAAAAGGTGCGGCAGGGGGAAGATGTAGTGGTAGAACAGACTTTTTACAAAGCAAAGAGGCGCATCGCATTTATTGATGAGATTAGAAAGGCGGCAGATGTTATGATAGAAGTATATGTAATATGTCCGGGCGATGAGCTGTGGAAAGAAAATCTTAAAAAGAGAGGAATTGACCGTCCCCTGCAAAGATATAAGGAGCAAGCCAAACAGGAAATAGAATTTCCGAATCCCGCCGAAGGAATGGACAGGATCTATAAAGTGACGGACGGTGAAATTCGGCTGCAGATGGATTCTCCGCGGCCGGAAATACTCGACAAAGCGAGACTGGAGCTGGCCGAAGAAGCAGAACGCATACGCCGCGAGGACGAGAAAGTACGCGAAAGAAAAGAACTGTTAGAAAGCATGAAGACGAGGCCGTTCTGGCATTATTGCGAAGTGTGCGGCAAGAAGGAATATATCACGGCGCAGCAAGCTTTCGACAGTGGATGGGATTATCCACCGCAGATGGGGGATTTCGGACTGCTTAGTCCGAGGACTTGTGGGAACTGTCTGTTAAAAGATACGTTGTATTGGAGAGTGACCACTTGTGAAAAAGTACCGCTTCCCATCGTTGTGGAAGATATGCTGACGCCGCAGGAACTTGTGATATGGAGACGCATCAAGGGTGAGCCGCAAAGCCTTCTTTGCATGGAAGAGGACGGGGAGAATGATTGATAATGCATTATGCGATCGGAGATATCCACAATGATGATAGAAGACTTTCCCGAATGCTTGAAAAGATAGGTTTTTCAGGAGAGGATCATTTGTTTCTTCTGGGAGACCTGTTTGACAGGACCTCATATGAGCCGGATCCTGCCGGTATTTACTTTCGTGTGCTAAAACTGGGAAACAGATGCACGGTAGTGAGAGGGAATCATGACACGTGGCTGGCGGAATACATAACCCGTTATTTTAATACGCCGGAAAAGAAACGAAACCGATTGGCACCGTATCCTTATAATTCATTCGCTATTCTTTCAGAACGTTTTACAGAGGTTGATATGCTTGCTCTGGCAAAGAAGATTATGGAGTGGTCTTTACAGGTGTGCATCGAAATAAACGGTGTAAAATATTTGCTGGCACATGCATGTACCGCCATGCCGGACAGAAAAATGCAGGACGATTATTATCTGATGGGCAGCTTTTTCATGGGGAATGAGTCTTACGAAACGTTTTTGTGCCATGGCAGAGAAGGGTATATTTCCGTCTGCGGACATACTAATATTATGGGGGATGGAAGAATCTGGAAAAACAAGTTAAGGAATGTCTACATGTGTGACTGCGGATGCGGTTTTCAGGATGGCAGACTGGGCTGTCTGTGTCTGGAAACGAGAGAAGAAATATACGTGTAACGAAATTTGCAGACTGTGCTATCGAAGCGTATACAGAGAAGAAAGAAATCTGCTATACTACTGTCAGAAAGAGGCAAAAGATTCGGAAGGTCAATCCGAAAGAACTGCATTGCAGAGAACAGCACGAAATGAGTGAAGAAGGATAAGGATATGGGAAAAAGAATATTAAGTAAGGCGGTAAGATTTGAAAGAATGTTTAGGGTATTGGATTATCTGAAACGCAATACGGACAGGGAGCATCCCACAACCCAGGCAGAAATGAGAAAATCGCCCGAAGTGGCAGAGTTCATAGGCGACAAGGAAACGTTTAACAGGCTGATCAAAGATATGGCCCGCACGATGAACAGTGATGAATTTGGGTACAAACAGGAAAAAGATTGGAAAATCTATTTCCATCATTTTAAAAAGTATTATGGAAATGATGCGGAGGATCAGGATGAGGAAGCAGATTTCGGCAGCGATCAGGAATACGAAGATTATGCCGATCAGACAATGCATATTGACGGCTTATATTACAACAGAACGTTTTCCTATCATGAAATCAACAGCATAATAGAAGGGATTCTGTCTACGAAGACATTGCATACGAAAGCAGCCGCTGGTCTTATCAAAAAAGTAGAAGAAAACCTGACGACAAAATTTTATAAAAAGGGTGCTAGGCAGATTTGTAAAGTCATGGAGCCGGAGCTTGCCGACAGGGAGCAGTTGAGTGCTAATTTATTGATGATTCAGAAAGCGATAGATTATAATGTACAGATTTCTTTCAGATTTAACGGATATACCTATCAGAAAAAATTGGAGCCGATCAGGGACAGAAAAGATACGGTAAGCCCATATTATATTGTGGCGAGCGGAGGACGGTATTATTTATTGGCCTGTAAAGAAATTATGATAAAAGGCAAAACGGTAAAAAATATGTCTATTTGGCGAATCGACTTGATGACGGAGATTGAAATTCCGGGAGAGGACGAGGCGTCGGGGATCAAGGGAAAACCGCGAATAGCAAAGAAGGATGTCGAGAATCTGCCGCTGGAATGGTCAGACGATTTTCAACTGAAACATTTGAATATGGCGTATGATAAGCCGATTTGGATCACATTGAAAATAAAAAGCCCTAAGCAGGAAGACGATCCTTCCAGACGAGTGAAAGTGGATTATACTTTCCTGCATGATTGGTTCGGGGATCAGTTCAGGTATGTGCAAACCGAGAAGACGTCCCCCCTATGATGACATTGTAAAAGTGGAGTGCTCTCCGTTTGCAATGACGCATTGGGCGCTTCAGTACTGCGACAGGGTAGAGGTGATGGAACCGGAAAGCGTAAGAAATGATGTGATAACAAAAATACGGAATCTTAACGTAAAGTATAGGGTGGGAGACGAAGAAAGCGTGTGAAGACTGCAAATTACGGTAGAAAAGTAATAAAGGAGATATGATAAAAATGGATTTAGAAGGATATTTATCTTTACCGTATGAGTCATCTTTAGCCTATGATTTTTCGGCGGAAAATGCAACAGAAGAATATTGCAATGCCTCAAGTATAGAAAAGTATATCATTTATAAGACTTATACTTCAAAGAATGACTGGAGTAATATAATTTTCCATGGCAAAAGTTTTAGAGAAGAAGTAAGGAAACAATATTCAAGAAGGCATGGAAGAAAAATAATAAAATGGATTCAAGATCCGGACAGTGATTTTAGGAATAATCGTCAAAGCTTATTAAAAGAAATATATAATGGAATTTGGCCGGAACTGGGGAGCATATGTACATATTCGGATACTATGACTTCGGCTCAGTATATCATGTCCGGATATTTTGAAAAGGAAATAGAGACCGGACAAGAAAAAAGCAGAAGGCGGCAGAGGTGTTCCGCGAGATATATGATAACTGCATTAGTGGCAGAACCTGGAGGAAAAGGATTAAAAGAGAAGATTGAAATGTCAGCGGCACGGCTGGATGAGAAAAAGGAACATTTGGAAGAGTTTTTGTCTGCGTGGCATATGTTAGGCAATTATTGTCCGGTTCCGAATGGATTTAATGGACCAAGAAGCAATTTTGGTAAACATGATTTTTGGGATTTAACACTGATGATGATTCGTAAATGGTATTTTGCAGAGGATAAGATATTAAAGGAATCTATACTTAAGGATTTGCTTCATGCCCAAGGGGATGTCAGGGCATGTGCTGACTGGCTTAATAAATGTGGTGGTACGCAAGGTTCTGGAGAAGTTAGATGGAAAAAATTTGTTCAAACGTTATGCTTTGAAGATTGGGTAAATCAAGATTATGAAGTGATTCCGCTTTGGGAAGGGCATGAACGGGATCATGCATTGCTGCCAAATAACTGGGGAGGTTTTTTCCAAGAGTGTCATAGAAGAATTTTGGAAAGAACAAAGAGGCTTAGAGAAAAATTGCTGAAGATGCTTAAATGAGTTTACAAAGAGAAGTCAAATGAAGGTATTTGTGCAAGAAGAGGGATAAAAACGAGAGGGTGGAAAAAACCGCCCTCTTGCTTTTTATAATAGGCAAAGAAGAAACTTGTTAAGATTAAAATCACAACATGAACGGAGGTACAGTTATGAAAAAGAAAGAAGTCAGAACCGCAATCAAAGCCATATATCAGGAATTGTGGGATTTATTATCCCTAGAGGTGGAAACTGAGCATTTTTATAAACTTCCGAAAGGAGAGGAGCCTGTAGAAAATTCTGAAGAGGATGAGGGCTGGAAATTTGCGTATAAGAAGATCAGTGAAATAAAAGGTCATGTAAGAAAATGGTTTTTAGGAGAAGAGAAAATCCAAACAAGTATGAATCAGATTGTGGATGAGGTAAAAGACTTTATCAAAAGCTGTGAAGTGCCGGGGGTGGTGACCCGATGGAAACGCCTGAATCCCAGACTGGTTTATTTCGACTGTGCGTTTGAAGTGATGGAAACATGTCCGGAAGCCTATTTGGAAATGCGCGGGGGCTTAACGGATACTCGTCTGTCATGTTATCCTGACGCGGAGCTTGTTGAAAAGAGGAATGCGTATTTTGCCAATGCAAAAGCGAAGTGTGAGCGCGATGCGACAGCGTATTCGGAAGATCAGGTTTTTCAGGATGAGATACTTCATACACTGACGTTATTGTTTGAGGATGTATTTCGTGAATATTTATAAATCGTGGCAAAAAGGCGCAGAGCGTAAAAGAAGATTTGTGAAATCGAGAGGTAAATAGATATGCGTGAGAAACGGGTGGAGATTTTTGAGGAAACGAAACGCTTATATTGTACAAATAAGAGATTGATTGATTCGATAGAGCTTTCCAGAAAAGAGCAAAAGGTTATCGGGGAGGATGTGCAAATTTCCGTCCCTGCTGACAGGTATCAGGTGCCTGCCAATATTGTGGTATCACAAAAAAGAAGCCTTGCGGCAGCAAAGCAGTATCTGGATCAGAGCGTCTGCGTACTTAACTTTGCGTCTGCGACGAATGCCGGGGGCGGCGTCACAAAAGAATCGAATGCGCAGGAAGAAGCAATTTGCCGATGCAGTACGTTATATCCGTGTATTTCTGACAGCAGTGTAGTAAGTCAATTTCACAATAAGCATCGCCAAAATTTAAAGTCCGGTCAGATGAATGCTTTATATAATGGCGACTGCATTTATACACCGAGAGTTACCGTATTCAGGACCGATACCGACATACCGGCGATATTGCCGGAGAAGAGTTGGTATGAAGTGGACGTAATATCCTGCGCGGCGCCGAACCTGCGCAGCAAGCCGGGCAATGCCATGAATCCGCATTCCGGCAGCAAAGCGGTCAGTATAAAGCGAGACGACTTGATAGAGCTGCATAAGAAGAGAATGAGCAGGGTCCTTGACATTGTAAAACGGCATGGCACGGAAGTTGTGATTTTAGGAGCCTTTGGCTGCGGGGCCTTTCAAAATCCGCCGGATATCGTGGCGAGAGCTATGAAGGAAACGGTGAAAAACTATTTGTACAGTTTTCGAACCATCGAGTTTGCTGTGTACTGTCCGCCGCAAGATACCGAAAATTATGATGTCTTTAGAAGGATATTATCTTGATCAATGGATAACAGCGGGGAGAGGATATCAATGAAAGAATTTATAAACGCTGAGGACTTGGAGTTTGTTGCAGAATGTCAAGAGACTGAGGAACGGCTGACTTTTACAATGGGCGATCTCTATGGCTGGGACGATGAGACGGTGTTTCTTGATACAGGCATTTATCTGAATAAACCGCGAAATGTTAACTGGGCAATTATCTGTAAAGGTCCGTTTGGGAGAGGACTGAACCCGGAGTTTAGTATCCATATTCGGACGGAGGAAGAGAAGGCGTTCAAGGAACCGCTGAGATTATTATCTGTAAAAAAATATTCCAAGTACTGTTTTGAGGCGGAATTTAATAATCATGTTATCCGAACGGGAAGTTTTTTGCAGAGAGTACGCCAACTGGAAGAACTGAGAAAAGACCTGCCTTATGATAAGGAGGAATTTGGGGTGCCTGTGGATGAGGAGGAGTTTGCATTGGCAGAGACGAATCCGAGAGGAATCCGGACCAAGGACTTTATTTCCGCCATGGAAATATGGAAAGCAGCTGGCGAATATGTGCATTATGGATGCAGTGCGGAAGATTTTGATATCAGTAAATTTGAAACGGTAAGAAATCGTTCTTTTTGGGCGAAGCCGACAGGGGGATTTTGGGCAAGCCCGACAAGTTGTGGTAAAATAGGTAGGAGCTTTTATTGGAAGGCTTTTTGTGAAAGAGAGGAATATGATCCCCAAGAGAAATCTTTGCATAACAAGTTTTATTTTTGCCTGGATATAAACGCCCATGTGGTCAGGATTGAAAGCATGGATACGTATCGGGCGCTTCCCAAGATCGTCTATGAAGACTGCGCCACCGGGCGGAAAGAGGAGCTCATAGATTTTGAAGAGTGCGTCCGTCAGGGAATTGACGCGATTGAATACGCCTACAGCGCTGTTTTGAAGGACGAAAACATAAAAGAAGAAATGGAGCGCAATATGTGGGGATGGGACTGCGATTCCATTTTGATCATGAATCCGAAGATTATTTTGAGGGAAAGTTTTTTGGAAGAGATCCAAGGGGGATTTTTGGTAAAAGGCTGAAATCAGTTGGAAAATAGGGGGGAGGTTTCTGTATGCGATACATAGTTTCCGATATACACGGATGTTACCAACAGTACCGGATGCTGCTTGAGAAAATTCACTTTTCCGAAAAGGACGAATTGTATGTTCTCGGTGACGTTGTAGACAGAGGACCGGAGCCGATCAGGTTGCTGCAGGATATGATGAAGCGGTCCAATGTCATTTTTATTCTGGGCAATCATGATTTTATCATGTACGCGCTCATGAAAAAGCTGTCTGTGGAGATCACGGAGGAAAATTATGATACGCATTTGACCAAAGAGACTTTGCTGAATTATAATTTGTGGATGCAGGACGGCGGACAGGTTACGGCAGAGCAGTTTAGGAAGCTGAGTTATGTTGAAAAAATGGATATGCTCGATTACATAGCTGGAGCGTCTTTGTATGAAGTGATAGTACATAATGGAAAGGAATACAGACTGGTCCATGCCGGGCTTGCCAATTTTATGCCGGATAAGGCAATGGAGGAATATGATTTATATGATTTTCTGGAGGAGAGGGCGGATTATACAAAAAGATATTATCCGGATGAAAATATCTTTTTGGTGACGGGACATACGCCGACTGTCCTTATAGAAGGCTGGGGGGAAACGGAGGTATATATGGGAAACGGGCATATCGCTCTGGACTGTGCCTGCTCGTCGGGAGGGAAACTGGCGGCGTTCTGCGTAGAGACGGAGGAAGTTATTTATGTGGATGGGCTGTGAGGATAGAAGAACCCGATCAAAGGAAACCATGATTGCGTTTTAGATTTTCGGTATAAGCGTTGTTTTCAGGAATCTATGATTATAAGAGAGCAAATCAATTTTTAACAATCTTATAGAGTTCTTCCGTTGCCAGTCTCGCCTTCGCCACAATATCTCCGCAGTCCTGCGGGAAGCAGTAATACTGCGCCTGTTCGTTGCCGATGCAGATCATATCGCCGATCTCGTACCAGAAAAAATCGGAGTAGAGGCTGTAGGAGGCAAGCGGTTCCTGATGATAATCCAGTTTTCCCTCGCAGCCCGTCAGATGAAAACCGTCTCTGGAATGCGTGAGGGTCCCTTCGCCCACCTGACAAATCTGATCCGTGTTGACAAGCATATAGATTGCGACGGGAATTTCCATGCGGTAGGTGCCTGACAGGATTTCCTCTTTGACACATTCCCGCTCCCATTTGTACCAGTCGGGGATATGCGTGAATGTATGCTCCGCAGTCATGTATGTTTCCGATGCCTCAGACTTGCGTTGTAAACGATTCGTCAAATCATTGTCATTTCCGCTTATCAACTGCAAATATCCGTACTCTGTCAGCTCATATGTTATCCCACAACGACTACATTGAAGCGTCGTGCCCTGCCCGAGCATCTTTCCTTCTGTCTGGCAATGGGGGCATTTATAGAGCATGCGGTTTAAGCCGTCCGCGCGGAAAGGCTCTTTGATGCGCACTTTATTTTCCTGTTGCCAGCGGAAATAATCGAAGGTGAATTTTTCTTTCAGGATATCATTTAATTCCTGTGGAGATTTTTCTTCGATTTCTTCGGGAGAAAGAAGATACTCTACCTCAGCGGACACCCGCACCTTGCGAAGCTGGAGATTATTGTATAATGGGTCTCTGGCAAAAGCGCCCTCGGTGCGGATCATGACCACGGGAACTTTTAAAATCTTCAGACATTTTCCAAGGCTGTCAGGCAGGGGTGTCTGCGTGCCGTCAAAGCTGTAGCTGGCTTCGGGAAACATCAGAATAGAGCTTTTCAATGTCTTTGTGGCGTAGACCATATCGCGCACGAGGGTCACGTCCGTCATGAATTTGCGGGTGGGGATGCAGCCGATCATGCGCATCAGGCGGGACTTGCCCACAAAGCCGTCCAGCGTGCAGATAATGTGGAAGGGGCGGGTGCATAAAAGTCTTGCTGCTACCTTTAGGTCAATAAAACTGGAATGGTTCATCAAGATCAGGCAGGGCTCGTTTTTGCCCAGCTTCTCGATGCCGATGAGACGGTAGGTAAAGTGCGTCCGCCAAAGGTCCCAGAGGGATACAAGTAAAAGAAGGAAGCGGAGCAGGAAGAATTGTCTGAGGGGTTTTTGGTGCGCGGTCTGTGGAAGCGTCAGGGCTTCTTCGTAGGTCATCTTTGCGGTCTTTATCTTCAAGGTAAGTTTCCTCTATTTTTCGCGTTGATTTGAATCACAGTCAGTAAAAAATTTGTATTATTAACAATAGGATATCATAATTACAGATATAATTCTACCATGTTTCACATGATTGTGGTATTCTATTAAAGGTATTAGTTGGGGCATGTTTTGGGTGATATAAGAGAAAGGGAGACATAAAAAATGGAGCGCATTCTCATCATCGAGGATGAAAAAGACGTCAATCAGCTTTTGGCGCAGACTTTACAAAACAGCGGCTATGAAACCGTGTCCGTTCACAACGGGCTTGACGGGATCAGCCGGTTAAGAAACCAGCGATTCGATATGGTGCTGCTTGATCTGATGCTTCCCTTTAAGAGCGGTGATGAAGTGTTAAAAGAGATCAGGAAGGACAGCGATATTCCCGTGATTGTGATCTCTGCGAAGGATCTGGTGGGAACGAAGATCGATCTGCTGACGCTGGGAGCGGATGATTATATCACCAAGCCGTTTGATTTAGGAGAAGTGACGGCGAGGGTGGTTTCCAATCTGCGGCGTTATCATAGGAAAGAGCAGAAAAAGCAGCTTTCCTATCAGGAATTGATATTAGATACCGAGAGCAAAACGCTCTTAGTGAATGGCGCTGTGCTGGAGCTGACGGCAAAAGAATACGGCATTATGGAATTATTCCTGCAATCGCCAAACAAAGTCTTTTCCAAGGCCTGTCTCTATGAAAGCGTCTGGGGAGATGAATATCTGGGGGATGAGAACGTCATTAAAACGCACATCAGCAATCTCAGAAATAAGTTAAAAAATCACAGCGAGGCAGAGTATATTGAAACCGTGTGGGGACTTGGATATCGGCTTGCAAAATAAAACTTGACCTTTTCTTTACACTTTTTATAAATTAGCGGGATTTTCTTAACACTTATCAAACCAATGCGCGCTATACTTTCCGTAGGTCATTGCGAAAGTCAATTTAGGTATTGAAATTGTACATTGAGAAGAGTTTCGCAAACGCCTTCTAAATTTACATAGCGGAAAGGAATGTAACAGTATGAGCATCATTTTGGAAACGAGGGATTTATCGAAACAGTATAAATCCCAGTGGGCGTTAAAGTATGTGGATCTGCGCCTGCAGCAGGGAAAGATTTACGGTCTGATCGGGAAAAACGGCGCCGGAAAAACGACGCTGATGCGTATGATCGCGGGTCTGGGTTTCCCGACAGGGGGCAGCATTTTGCTGTTTGGGAAGGAAAACCGCGGCGGCTTGGAGGAAGAGGGAAAACGGATCGGTTCCCTGATCGAGGAACCGGCGCTGGTGGCGGGTATGTCTGCCAAAGAAAACCTGCACCTGCAATGTCTGATGAAAGGTATCCCAAGTTATGAAGTGGAGAACGAACTGCTGGAACTGGTCGGTTTGCAGGATACGGGGAAAAAGAAAGTGAAAAACTTTTCGCTCGGTATGCGGCAGCGGTTGGGGATTGCCTCGGCGCTGATTGGCAATCCCGAACTGCTCATGCTGGACGAGCCTATTAACGGGCTGGATCCCGTCGGTGTTATCGAGATCAGGGATTTGATTAAAAAATTAAGTACTTATGAAAATAAAACCATTCTGATTTCCAG
Source organism: Lachnospiraceae bacterium UBA7196 (assembly GCA_002490835.1). Classification (GTDB taxonomy): domain Bacteria; phylum Bacillota; class Clostridia; order Lachnospirales; family Lachnospiraceae; genus UBA3282. The sequence goes on from DKUU01000026.1 coordinate 18,017, forward strand.
TCATAATCTGCCGGAACTTTATCAGGTGGCCACAGATTTCATCATCATCCATGAAGGGGAGATTCGCGAAATTCTTTCCCACGAAGAACTGGACGAACGCTGCAAAAGTTATATCGCGCTGGAAGCGGTCGATGGCAATCAACTGGCAGCGGTATTAGAAGAAAAACTGCACACGCAAAATTTTCAGGTGATGCCGGATAAGAGTGTGAAATTGTTTGATTGTTTGGACGAGAGAGAGCGGGTGGGGCGTATCCTGTATGAAAATGGCGTAATCGTCACAAAAATGGCAGTGTGCGGGACGAGTCTGGAAGAATACTTTATGTCGGTGATAGGAGGAAGTCAGGATGCTTAGTTTATTACGTAGTGAATGGTATCAGGTACGGAAATCATTGTATTTGAAAATAGCAATTGGATTGATATTGGTTTTGTGTTTTTGGTTTGGCAGTGAATTTACCGATACGGAGTCTGTTGCTATATCAAATTTGTATACCCGGTATTGGGGAGGTTCTATCTGTGAGTGGATGCGTGACAGCGCAATGGGACTGCTGCTCGCCAGCTTATTTGCGGGTTGGATGATTGGCGGGAGCTTTGAAAATCGGATGATTCAGGAATCCATTTCCTATGGGAAAAAGAGGAGCGCCGTTTATCTTGCTAAGATGATCATGTATTCCCTTGTGGTGACAGTGCTGTGCCTGCTCTACTGGTGCGCGGCGGCGGCTCCGATAGGAATCAAAAACGGACTGGGCAGCGAGGATATCTGTGGGAACTTATGCCAGATTTCTTACATTGTCGGTATGGTTGCCGCCGGCAGTCTGGCGTATATCAGTTTATTTATGGTCTGCGGCGTGATTGCATTCTGCGTGCGGAAGACGGGAACCACGATGGGCATCTGCTTTGTCTGTATCTTAGTCGGAGGGAATTTTCTGGCATCGATGGTTCCTGAAAATATTGCAGAAATCATCCGTTACACACCGCTTGCGCTGTATACTCATGTCACGAAAACGGATGTGACATGGTTTGATATCGGGCAGACTGCGGGCATCAGCCTGATTTGGATTTTGTTTTTTGGGACGGTTGGATACCTTAAGTTTCGAAAGACGGAACTAAAGTAGGGGAGAGCAGATTGAAAAATCACACTGATGTGCTGATTTTTCAATCGCGAGTTCGTGTCAGAGCCACAAACTCGGAATCGCATCCGAGAATCTGAAATTCTCGGAGCGTGTCTTCGCAAAAAAAGCTCAGACATGGGGGTAACGATGATGTTTGCAGTTCTTGTCATCAGTGTATTATGTGTTATTTTGCTCATCTGCCTTGTAGGATTGAAACGGCAGCTGCGTAGTGTAAGGCGGCAACTGGAATATCGGGTCGGTGTTCCCATCAAAAAACCACTGGCACTGGAAGTGCAGGATAATGACCTGATGGCAATCACTGTGGCTTTAAATCAGATTTTCAGCGAGGATGAGGCATTTCGAAATATGCAGAACAGGAATGAGAATGAATATCGGGAAATGATCACTAATATTTCTCACGACCTGCGGACGCCTCTGACCGTCCTGAAAGGCTATCTGCAGCTAATGGAGCGATGTGAGATGGATGATGCGGGCAAAGAGTATCTGTCCGTCTGTTTTCGACATTCCGAAGAACTGGAGCGGCGTGTCAGTCAGTTTTTTGAATACTCCTATTGGAGGAATCAGGAGCAGGCGCCGCAGTTGACAGTCGTTAATATAACCAATCTGATTACGGATTGCATGACCGATTTTGTGCCGATGTTTGAGGAAAAAAGACTCACGATGCGCTTGGAGCAGGACGGGATTTTTAGGGCGCTTGCGGAGGAAGAATTGCTTCGGAGGGTGATGCAGAATCTTTTGAAAAACTGCCTGCAATATTCCGTGGGCGAGGTGGCGGTCTCCATCACGAAGGACGAGGCGGTTTCCATTATGCGGGATGAGACGGTTTCCATCACGCAGAACGAGGCAGCTTCCATTACGCAGGATGCGGGCGGCATTTGTATCTGCGTGCAGAATCCCATCGCTGAAGATTCCAAACTTGATCCCGACAAAATATTTCAGCGTTTTTATGTGGAAAGGGAAGAGCGCAATCATTCTACCGGGCTGGGCCTGTCCATCGTCAAACTCCTTGTGGAAAAAATGCAGGGAGAAGTGTTTGCTATACGCGAAGGGAATCTGCTGCGAGTCGGATTCTATTTAAAAACATTTACCGCTTAAATGTGTGGAGTAGGCGAAATGCTTGTTCCACGGCATCGCTCATATTGGCGGCAGCATTTTCGGTTTTCATTGCCTCTTCCGATGGCACCACTTCGCGCAGGATTGGGAAAAAGGCGTCGATCCCTGCCTCATTGCACATGACGGCATCCTTAGTCGCGCAGCCGCAAAAGGCGATGACAGGTTTCTCGTATTCTTTGGCGAGCTTAGCAACGCCAATCGGCGCTTTGCCCATGACGGTCTGTCCGTCAAGCCGTCCTTCGCCGGTGATCACCATATCGGAATCCATAATATCGTTTGATAAATGCGTTTCATCGAGGACGATCGTAATGCCCGATGCAAGGACCGCATTGGTAAAGGTGAGAAAGGCAAAGCCTAAGCCGCCGGCGGCTCCTGTGCCGGACTGTCTGCTGTCAGCGTTTGGATAGGTTTCTTTGGCAAGCGCCGCATAGTCAGCCAGCCACTGATCCATCTGCTTTATCATGGCCGGATCGGCGCCTTTTTGCGGGCCGTACACGGCGCTGCATCCCTGCTCTCCGCAGAGGGGATTTGTTACGTCGCAGGCAATCCTAAAAGAGCATTCCGCCAATTGGGGAATGACATTATCATCCGTGATCCGGGCCAGTTCGGACAGCCCCCTTGCCCCGTAAGGCACCTGCTTTCCTTCCTTGGTGAGGAAGCAAAACCCAAGCGCCTGCAGCATACCGATACCGCCGTCGTTGGTCGCACTGCCGCCAATGCCGACAAGAAATTTTCTGCAGCCGCGTTCGATGGCATCCGCTATCATTTCCCCCACGCCGTAGGTGGTGGTGTGCAGGGGATTGCGTTCCGCTTCCGGCACAAGGGTGATGCCGGCTGCTGCGGACATTTCAATAATTGCTGTCTGACTGTCGCGGATGATTCCGTAGCTGCAGGAGACAGGTTTCCCCAAAGGGCCGGTCGCTTCCATGGTGATCCATTCCCCGCCCATGCCTGTCGTTAATGCGTAGGCGGTGCCTTCGCCGCCGTCGGCGAGCGGACGGACATTGATTTCAGCTTGAGGATAGACGCGGTGGATGCCTGCTTCTACGGCTTTTCCGGCTTCTATGGAAGACAGGCTTCCCTTGAAAGAATCCATTGCTATGGTTATTTTCATTCTTTGCCCTCCGCAATATCCGCAAATTCACAGCGGATTACAGATAGTAAATCCTGCGGCGACAATTCAATCTGAAAGCCGACCTTCCCGGCGCTCACAAATATTTTATCGTATTGTTTCGCCGTCTCGTGGATGAAAGTCGGAAACTGCTTTTTCATGCCGATCGGCGAGCAGCCGCCGTGAACGTAGCCTGTCAGCGGCAGCAGCTCCTTTTGCTTTATCATATTGACGGCTTTTTCGCCTGCCGCTTTTGCGGCTTTTTTCAGGTCTAGTTCTGACTGTACGGGAACCACGAAAACATAGTAGCCGCCGGATTTTCCCTGCGTGACCAGCGTCTTAAAAACATGGTCTGGATTTTCGCCGAGGATTCCCGCGATCTGTTCCCCGCTCATGGTCGGGTCAGGTTCGTATGTGTGGCTTTCATAAGGAATTTTTTTGCCGTCTAAGACACGCATGACATTTGTTTTGTCATTATTTTTCATGAGTTACTCCATTTCTGTGCAGCTTTTTGCGCCCCGTGCGCTGTCCATAAATGATAAAAATCAGGCCCTCGTTTCTATGGGAATTATAGCACAACGGTTTTTCATTTGGCAAACCGTTCCCCGAATATGAGTGGGTCAATATATCAAGTTGCCCGCGATCATAAACTATGTCATAATGATGGCATATCCTGTCTGCGCTATGAAATGCGATCGCAGTGGTGGAATCGTTAAAAATCAATTCAAAAAATAAATGCGGTATGGGGGATGTAGATGAAATTGTATTCCAAAGAAGAAGCGAGGCATATGCTGTGCCGGTATCATAATTTGGACGGTGCGGAAACATTTTGCGGAAAAAAGGGTGTTGAAAAGATCATGCAGCGTATCCACAGCATTCAATATGATCCGCTGTGTGTTGTGATGAGAAATGCCGATCTGGTATTGCAGGCCAGAGTGCGGGATTACAGGGAATCTTTCCTTTACAGTTTGTTATACGAGGATCATAGGCTGGTCGATGGTTTTGATAAAGAAATGTGTATTTATCATGTTGAAGATTTTGCCCGCTTTCAATTTGTGCGCAATACTTATCATGAACATGCTGTGCTTACTTTGCAGTACCGCAACCAGATGGGCGTATTGGATATTCTGGATGATGTCAGAGATTTTGTGGAACAGCATGGAAAAACAGGCACAAAGGATCTTACGCTTGGAGAAGTGAGGGAAAGCCGTTGGGGACCCAAAAAGCTGTCGAGTGCGGCACTGGATTATCTTTTTAATAACGGCACGCTCACGGTGGCGGATAAACGGGGGACACAGAAATATTTTGATTTAACGGAACGTATCATTGACAATAAATATCTTTTCTGTGATCCGAATATGGCTGTAGAGGATTTTGTGGAGTGGTATGTTGAGAGGAGACTGCAGTGCGTCGGTTTTTTGTGGAATAAGAATGGCGGCGCATGGCAGGGACGTTTTGTGAGCGATAATGACCTGCGCAGTTCGGTACTGAAGACACTTGTTGAAAAAGAGCGAATTGAAAAGATACAGATCGAGGGGATCAAAGAAAACTTTTTTGTTTCGGGGAGCTTTTGGGATTGTTTGAAAAAGAAACCGAAAGGTGATTATGCAAGATTTCTCGGCCCGTTGGATAATATGATGTGGGACAGGGAGATGTTGGAGGCGCTGTTCGGGTTTGCCTACCGTTGGGAAGTGTATACGCCTGTTGTCAAAAGAAAATATGGCTATTATGTACTGCCTGTTCTTTATAACGGAAGATTTGTAGCAAGGTTCGAGGCGGAACCGGTTCGTCAGGCGGAAAAATTCATCATTAAAAACTGGTGGTGGGAGCCGGATGCAGAACCGGATCACAACATGCTGGAAACGATTGAGCAGGAAATTGCGCGGTTTGCGGAGATCCTTCAAGTGGATAATTCGTTGGAGAACAGGGAAAAGATAGTTTCATCTTGCTGCGTTTGAAGCGCCGTCAGCAAAGTTGACGACTGCAGCATTACTGTAGTTTTCAAAAGCTGTATTGAAATCTTCCTCGGTAATTACTGTTATTTCATTTCCTTTTTCCATCGTATAAGTGGGGGTCCCGTTTTCGTCATACTGCACATAAATGCCTTCTGCGGGTATCATTGTGCCGGAGGTATCGATCGCAAACCGATGCATGGTGTGGCCGGAAGCTGTGTAAATTCCTTTTTCATCATAGGAGATGGGATATGCCGTGCCCATACTTTCTAATGTTCCTATCTTTTTTACTTCTTTGCCGACTAAATAGTATACGTCACACTCGATTGCCACCTGATTACCGTTGCCGTCATCATACGCATGCGCGGTGACAAGTAAAACCGGTAAGGGGGCGTTTGTATCAATGATCGCAAACCGTTCATCGTCTGCTAATTTGCTGACGGTTTCTCCATAAATATCAGCATTATTACTTTCTTTTCCGCAGGCATATAAGGAAAACAGTACGGCCAATAATGCTAAAAATATAACAAGATTTTTGGTTTTTGGCATAGTATTTAATCTCCTGCTTTGGTTTAAGATTTACGCTCGAAATCGCAATACTGATGAAATTATATTCCAAATATATTTTAATTACAATAAAAATCATAAAAATAAGCCGTTTTTCCGCATATGCAACGGAAAGTAGCATAAAAAACGCAAATGAATACAACTGTAGGTGGTGCGGCAAAAACTTTTTCGATATGGTTATCACGATAGTATATGCCAACAAATGCAGCAAAAAAGAAAGGCGGGTATCATGGAAAAACAGGCAGTCATATCGGCAAAACATTTGAAAAAGGCCTTTGGTAAAGGCGAAAGTATGCAGGTGATTTATTCAGACTTAAACATCGACATTTACAAAGGGGATTTCACCGTTATCATGGGTTCCTCAGGAGCCGGGAAATCTACCCTGATGTATTCTCTTTCGGGGATGGATAAGCCGGACGGCGGGGAGATCGACTTTGACGGAACGGACATTACGAAGTTAAATAACGATAAGCTGGCTGTGTTTCGGCGCAGGCAGTGTGGGTTTGTATTCCAGCAGATTTATCTGATCGAGAAGATGAACCTTATGGATAATGTCATTGCCGCGGGAGTGCTGACGAGCAAAGATAGGGAAGGGATCAAAAACCGGGCAAAAGAGTTGTTTTCTCTGGTCAATATTCCGGAAAATACGTGGAGAAAAACATCTTCGCAGATTTCAGGAGGAGAAGCGCAGCGGGCAGGCATTGTCAGGGCGGTGATCAACAGTCCCAACGTACTTTTTGCGGATGAGCCGACAGGCGCCCTAAATTCTGCAAATTCCGGGGCGGTCCTCGATGTGTTTAGCTCGCTTTACGAAAATGGCCAGAGCATCGTTATGGTGACGCACGACAAAAAATCCGCTCTGCGGGGAAATCGCATTCTTTATATTAAGGACGGAAAAATTTACGGCGAGTGCGATCTGGGGAAATATGAGCCGGATCATAGCGAAAGGACCGAAAAACTGGATCGATTCATTAAGGAAATGGGGTGGTAAGATTGAAAAAACTATCCACTTTGATCATACATAATTTGAAGAAAGCAAAGGGACAATATGTATCCTTTGGGGTATTTATCTGTCTGACCGCATTTATCATCAACATTGCGCTTATGCTAGCGTTTCAGACATTTCACGCTTACGGCAGCCTGTTTGAGGAGCTTGACACGGCGGATATCAACGTTATCATTCCGCAGATGCAGGATGATGATGCGCTGCTTACGGAAGTGGAAGGTATTGACGGCGTATCTTTTGCGGAAAAACATGAGGGGGTTTTTAAGCCGGTGACAGTCCGTGAATTTGCAGACTCTGATTTTGACATGAATACTGTTTTTTATGATCTTGATGAGAAAAGAACGCTGAACCGTCTAAAAGTTACGGAATCTTCCACAAAGGGGGACGCTTCTGTTTATATTCCTGTTTTTATGAAAGAATTAGGCGGCTTTGCGGAAGGCGGCAGCATTACTTATTCCATAGACGGCAAGGATCATACTTATCTGATCAGCGGGACCGTTTTGGAAATGCAGTATGGAAATTACGGTACAGGGATGATCGGCGGCTATTTTCCGAAGGCCGTCTATGAGGAATTTGCGCGTGAATATGAAGAGCAGGTTATTGCGGAATACTCTTTAAAAACAACAGAGGGCGCCGATTTACATGCTATCAAAAATGCGATTTCTGACATGTTTAAAGAAAAGGGAATTACAATATTGAAAAGCAATGACAGGGATACCGTAAAACAGACCAGAACCATGGTCTGCACCCTGCTGATCGTAATCTTTCTGGCCCTTGCCGCCATTATTCTGGTAGTGAGCATTTTCTTAAGCAACTTTCGGATACGAAGCGCGATTGAAGGCGAACTGGCACAGATGGGAGTATTGAAAGCGATCGGTTATACGGGCAATATGATCATTGCGGCAACGGTTATGCCTTATGTATTGACAGGCGTTATGGCGACGGTGTCCGGAATCGCCCTGTCTTATGCGGTACTTCCTTTTGTGGCGGGCATTTTAGCGATCCAGTCAGGATTCTCCTATACGCCTGTTTTTGACAGTACGGCTTTTTTGATTGTGATACTGGTATTAACCTTGGCGATATTGCTTTTTTCCTATCTTTCTGCAGGGAAAATCCACCGGTTAGAACCGATCAATGCCATAAGAGGTATCACCGGAGAGGAAGCGGCGGGACAAAATATCTTATTATTTATTGTCTCATTTGGCATTATGGTGTTATTGTCCTTCGCGGGAACACTCCTCTATAATGTCAGCATTAAACCGGATCATTTTATGAATACGCTTTCGGAAGAATTACCGTCCGTTATTTTTACCGCGGAGGATGAGAAAATGTCGGAACTTAAGGAAATTCTGGAAAACGACAGCCGCGTAATGCTCGTTATGGAATATGCGTCCGTACCCGTGAGTTATGAAGATGGCAATCTGACTGCCTTTGTGTGTGAAGATTTTTCCAAGGCGACTAATGATATCTGTTATGAAGGCCGCAGTCCCGTGAAAGAGAATGAAATTGCAGTCGGAAATGCAATTGCGGACGGATTTCCTATCGGTGAAAAAATAGAGCTGACAGTTGGCGGTCGGTCTGCGGATTATACGGTAACAGGCTATATTCAAAGTGTGAATAACGCAGGAATGGTGTGTCAACTGACAAGTAAAGGCTATGAAAAAATCGGTGAAAAAGCCAATTCTGTCAATGTTTATTTATACCAAAAAAATGCCGCCGCGTTTATCAAAGAGTATGAAGAAACCTGCGGCGCGGTTATTAAGTCGTCCGTAAATTTTGAACAGTTGAGTGAAAACGGCCAAAAGTTGTATGCGGGCATCGTTTCTGCGATCGTGGTGATCTTGTTTGTGATTTCCGTATTGATGGTGCTGCTGGTGATGTATGTAATTATCCATTCCATGATCAGCAGACGCAGACAGGAGTTTGGTATCTATAAAGCGATCGGTTATACAAACAGACAGCTTACGGTGAAGACGGCGCTTGGCTTTTTGCCTGCTGTGGCCGCGGCATCAGTCATTTCGGCGATAGCCGGATTATGGTATCTTCCCGCGATCAACAATATCACCTTTTCCATGATCGGGGCTGTAAAAAATCATTTTCAGGTGTCGGTTTTGATCTTGATTGTATTTGCGATAATGTTTATTGCAGCGGCATTTGCGATCAGCGTACTGCTTTCAGCGCCGATTAAAAAGATTACCGCATATTCGCTTTTAAGGGAATGACGGATGAAAGATGATACTTGTCAAATGCGTATGAAGATAGTAAAATAAATGCTGTTTTCAAAAATGGCAAAGCAGGATCGGGAAAATTTCAGAACGGAGGACAGCATGAAAAAGAGAAGAATTTGTACGGCATTGACGTTAGCGGCGCTGCTTATATTGTCCGGCTGCGGGGCTGACGCTGCGGCTAATGAGCAGGCGAAGCGGGAAGAGGAACCATATCCGCAGGCAGCCGAGGTCGTGAGCGCTTTGGAGGAGGCGGGCTTTCAGGTGGAGCAGTCCGACGACTTTACAGAACTTGGTATTTCTGTGACCAGAATCACCGCGGTAAACGGGGAAGAGTATCTGGATGTCTGCTATGATATCGCTTCGGAGGACGATCGGGATAAGATCGTCGATTATTATACAAGCGAGGACAGCTACCGGAAATACAGTCTTGTGAGCGACGAAGAGATCGTTTACTGCTACAGCAGCGAATCCGTGGTCGAGAGCGCCGGACTGCAGTAAAGCGGACCGGAGGATGACAGCAGGAACCTTTTGGCGGAGGTTCCTGTTTTTTTGTGGTTAAATGATTGCTAAAATTGCGTGAAAGGACTTGACTAAAATATAGGGGGGGGGGGTAAAATGATTTTACATTTGGATTGTGGCTGGGATAGTATTTTGTCGAAAAGTTTGTAGAATCTTTGGCCCGGTTCAGAAGACCAGAAGGAGGAGAAAAGAATGAGCGAATTAAAGAAGCTGTTTCAGGTAAAGCGGATTCTTGCCATGGCGCTTGCGGCTGTCATGACGGTTACTTCGCTGCCGGCAACGGCGCACGCGGCGGAACCGGGCGATCCGCAGACAGCGGTAGAGACGCCTGCGGAAGATGTTTCCGCACAGGACGAGACGCAAGATCCGGAAGCGGGCGATGCACAACAGACGGAGGCGGATGCCGCGCAGATTTCGGAGACGGGCGATGCGCAGCAGACGGAAGCGGACGGCGCGCAGGCTTCGGAGACAGGCGATGCGCAGCAGACGGAAGCGGACGGCGCGCAGACTTTGGAGACGGGCGACGCACAGCAGACGGGCGATACACAGCAGCCCACAGCACAGGCGGAGCTTGGTGAATCCGTCTTTGAGTCGTTTGTAGACGAGTTTGAAGCAGAGTATAAGTTGAGCGGAGACGGAACTCCCGTATCGCCTGTGGCAGACGAAAGCGGAAAGAAATTATCCGCTGGCTTCTTAGGTAATTTTTACATTACTGTTAATAATGAGGAAACATCCGTAGGTTTAGACAATACGGCGAATGAGATCGTGGCAACCGTCACTTATCAGTGGTTTGCGGGTGACACGGCTCTGGGCGAGGCGAAAAAGCTGACAGAGGAAGGGGCCCTTCCGGTCGATGCCGGGACCTATAAGCTGCGTCTTGTACTGCCTGAGAAGGCGGATACATACAAGGGTGCGACAGCCGATTATACATATGAGATCACAAAATCTTCCGTAACCGTATCGGCTGGCAATCCGGAAGCGGTTTCGGTCGGCACGAAGGCGAAGGATGTGCCGGTGCCGGAGATTTACAGTGTGTCCGCAGGCAACGGAAAGAGTTTCACCTATGTGAAGGACGATCCGGCGACGCCGGACAATGAGGCGGCCAATAATGAAGTGGCGTTTACGGTCACGATCAAGGACGCGGCGACGGGCGTATCGCTGGAAGCCGAGGATGCGCTGGTAAAGGATGGCGAGTATGTGATCAGCATCACGCCTGAATTTATCGGGGCCAAGAAAGCGGAATATGATAAAAACTACAGCTTTACGCATTGCGATGACGTAAAGCTTACGATCGGCGAATTAAAGGAAACCAGACTGACGCTGACGCCTGACGCGTCCTATAACGCGAAGCAGGCAGCAGCGACCGCGGATGACCGTGCGCTGCATATCATTGAGGCGGCGGCTTTCACGGAGAGCCTGCAGAATCTGAAATACACTTCCGCAGTGGAGGAAAAGGACGGTCAGGACGCAGAAGGCAAGGATAAGTGGAAGGCTGTTACCGTGAAGGAAGAAGAGCTTACCGGCGCGTGGTATACCACGGCTTCCTATGGCGGGACATGGACGGAAAAAGATAAAACATACTGTAATCTGACGTTGGGCAGCAAGATGGACGCGGCGCCTGTCAATGCGGGCGTATATGTGTACCGCGTCAGCTATGCGGGCGATCAGAAGGTATATGCGGCTTCTTACGCGGATATCGTAGTGGTCGTCGATGTGAAGGAGATCGTTGTAAAACCCGTAGTGCCTGACGGGACGAAGTTCTATGACGGGCAGTCGGTGTATGACGTATTATCCCAGATCGATTATAATCTGTTCGAAGCGAAGGATGGCACGACCGCTTACGAGAAAAAGGATAATATGTGGGGCACTTCCTATGTGCCGAGCGGTAAGACCCAGCCGTATAAGCCGGATTTCAAGCTGGTTGAGATCACGAAAGACAAGGACGGCAAAGAGACGGGACGTCAGGAATACACGACTTTAAACTGCGGCAGTGCAGTGCTGGGTAAAGAGAATGAGTATCTAGTATACTTCAGTGGCTATAAGAACGTGTATACGGCAAGCGGTAATATCAGCGACAGGAAAGGTATCAATGCGCGTGTGGATTCCATGAATCCCGATACCTGCGGCTTCAAGGTCAAGGACGATCCGGAGACACTGGAGACTTATTTCTGCACGCTTACCGTGGATGAAAAGAATAAGGCTGTCGATGTGTCGGCGATCGAAGCTGCGGCTAAGGATAAGGGAAAGATGACGCAGGAGAAGGTCGGCGCGCTGGACGGTGCGTTTACCAAGACTTATAACGGGGCGGCGGTTTTTGGCCTTCATGCGGATTATAAGCAGGCAAAACTGACGAGCGGGGAAAGCGACCCGGTTAAGAATTTCACCTATACATGGAGTAAATCGGGGTACTCGGTGGAAGAGCTGCTGGCGGAAGAGCCGGTAAATCCGGCCGAGCCGGACGGTGCGAAGGTACCGGCAGTCAGCGAAGAGGATTTGGAGAATGGAGAATGGGAATTTTATGCGTGGCCCCCTTCTAATGCCGGCGTATATCGCCTGCGCGTTGCGTATAAGAATTCCCGCACGCAGGGCTATGCCGATCCGGTCGATCTCTACTTCGTGATTAAGAAGCAGAAGGCTGTTCTGAAATATGCTTCAACGGAAGCTCTGGTCGGCAATGTCGGCAATGATATTAACACTTTCCTTGAGAATTACGGGCAGAAACTTGCAGAGGGAACTACGCTCACACCAGAGCTGGAGCAGCCGACGACAGCGGCGGACTGGAAAAACGAATATCTTGCAGAGGCGAATGCGCTTTATACCTATGAGATTAACTGGATATTCAAGCGGGAAGTGGCAAAAGAGGACGGGACTACAACGTGGGATCCATATACTGGTGTGTTGGGTTCTGAGGATAAATATGTCTTAGCTATTAACGATATTGAGATAGGTTGTCGTTATTATGGAAAGGGAAATTTTGACGTCGATAAGCCGGATGTCCGCATCCCGATCACTGTAAAGGCGATGGGTACAAATGACATTAAGTTCGACGGCATCACGACGACGGACGGCAAAAAAATCGAAAAGGAAAAGACCTACGACGCGGAGTCCGTCTATACGCTGATCAAGGATGAGTTGGCGAAGTGCAATGCGCCGGTCATCGTGAAGAGTGGGGCGGATGGGAAAGAAACCAAGGAAGCGGTAAACCTTGCGGGAGTGCCGTACGGCATTGTCTATAAGGTCGAGTGGGATCCTGAACTTTGGTACATTGAGGGCGATAATCGGACATATGAGGGCGGCCTGCCGATGGAGGAAGCCGACTGGGCATGGGCGACGCAAGCCGGTACCTATACAATCGGGGTATCATTTAGCGGCAATGAGAACTATGCGCCTCTGCCTTATACAAAGCTGGCGGAAATTACCGTAAAGCAGAAAGAACTAATCCTCACCGTACCTACGTTAGAGAAGGAGTTTGAGGCAGGGCAGACAGTAAGTGACGTTCTTTCTGCAGCGCATACTGCTTTTCTGGAACTGCCTGAGGTAGTAAAACCGGCTGACGGCGTAGCGGGCGACAGCTTGAAAGCGGATATGGAGAAGTACTTTACCATCACCGAGAAGGGCGGAAGATCAGGCTTTTTGGCATGGTACGACGACGAAAGCTATTTTTCAGCACCGTCTATGTCAGTTTATGATACCGTCAACGAGTGGGAACTTGACTATAATGAAATGCTACAGGGAGCGGGGGATCAGAGGTATCGCCTGCGGGTTGAAGTCGGGTACGTAGGCTTTTTGAATGCGGAATGCTCGAATAATTATACAGTTACGGAAATCAATCCCGCACAGGATACGCCGATTAAGGTCGTAAGAGGGGCCTCCGCTGTAGCGATGAATGAGTACGGCGGCAAAAAAGTCGACATCAGCGATGAGGTCACTGTCCCTGAGAAGGTGACCGGCAGCATTGTCAAGGAACATACCGTAAGGATTTTGGATGGTATTTCCTATTATAATTCTTCCAGTTCCAATCAGGAAGGAAACTTTGTCAAGGTGGAGATCACGGCGCCTGCTGAGTATGATAGCATCAACTGGAGTAAAGTATATTATGAGCAGGCGATCAAGAATGCGGCAAAAGACAGGCTGATCGGAACTATCACGGCAGAAACAGTGTATAACGACAACGACAGTTGTTATGAGAGTAAACTCAGCTTCACATACGACGCGACGAAGCGCGACGGAGAGGAGCAGAAGGATCTGGATTTCAGCATCAGCTGGGAGGAAGGATACAGCGAGCATTTTGTATTTCAATTCAGCACGGCTGTCCTGCTGGGTAATCTGATGGAAGCTGCGGAGCCGAAGTCTCTGGCGTTCAATGCGCCGCAGACCACCATGGTGGTAGGACAGGAACAGCAGTTAGATGTTAAGATCACGAAGGTGCAGAACGCGGATATCATCTGTCTGGGTTATGAAGTGACGGATGGTAAGGCGGAAACCATGCATGTCGATGAGTTCGGCAGAGTGACGGCTTTAAAAGCGGGCAAGGCGACGGTAGAGGTCTTCCCGATGCATTTGGTGAACGGAAAGAAAGAGCGTCTGGGCACGAAATTCGCTAAGGCGACGATTACCGTGAAAGAAGTCAGCGCGCCTAAGGTGACAAAGGTGGTCGCGAAAAACAGCAGCCTGAACGTGCAGTATACACTGCCGAATGAGGGCGACGGTTACCGCAGAGAGATTTATGTGGTAGAAGGTAAGAATGTCAACGCGAATGCGATCAAGGGTATGGTCGAAGGCATGAAGAACGAGCAGTGGCAGGGTACCTTCGCTGTCGCTCCGGAATTTCTTGATCGCAGTGACGAATTAAATTACAGAATCTATGATTATAAGAAAGCAGCTTATACCACTACGGTGAGCGTGTGGATCGATGATCTGCAGCCGAATACCGAGTATACGGTCTATGTGCGCAATGTCAGCGCAATGCGCAGTTTCGCGGACGACTGTAAGGTTACCTTAAGCGCGGCGGGAACGGCGAAGGGCGGAAAGACTGCTTTGAAGTCGGTGGATGAGATCACTGCGCAGTTGACGGAGAATGAGAACGTTAAGCTGGCGTATATTGACAGTGAAACACCGGAAGATCTGGGATTGGATACGCCGGAAGAGATTCAGGAGGCTATCCGCGATGCCGGAGTGGTAACTTATAAGGTGCCGCTGACGGCGAAGAATGCGCAGATCAGTCTGGAAGGCCTGTTTATGGATGCGGCGGGCGACAAGGCAGCACCGGAGCGCGACTATGTGCCGCTTCCACTTGCCAAGGCGAATCTGCAGGCATTAAAGAGCACTTTTGCGGCGCCGAAGATGGCGTACTATTTCTACAGTTATATCTATGAGGGGAATGACGCGTACTATGGAACCCCTAGGTTTGAAGAGAATGGATATACCAAGACCAGCAATATCGCGACGATTGCCAATAACGGCAAGGTAACGCTGAAGCAGCCCGGCTGGGTGACGATCGTTGCGATCGATACGGTATCCGGTACGGAAAGTAATCAGCTTACCGTTCATGTAACGGCGGAGGCCGACAGCATGAGAGGCAAGGGTGCTTCCATGCAGGTCGGACAGACGCTTCGTCTGGAGAAGCTGGTAGAGTATAAGCAGGGGAATGTGGTTCTGAACCAGAATAATTACAGTACCTACGGCAGGATCGATGTTAAGGCCGCGCAGGAGTCCCTGAAGCAGGTGGATACCAATGAATGCTTTGGGATTTCGGACGACGGTTATCTGACAGCTTTCGGTAAGACGACAAAACCTCTGGAGATCAAGCTGAAGGATAAGAAGCTGAATGCCGAGGTGACGGTCAAGATATCGGCCAAGGATCTGGAAGCGGTTAAGGGCCTGAAAACGGCGAACGTGATCGATAACCGTTTCGATGTGCAGTTTGAGATGAACCCGTACGCGGAGGCGTACCGGATCGAGGTCCGTGATGCGGCCAAGAAGACGATCCGCAGTATCTATGTGGAGAACATTCCGCACGCCGGCGGCGAATGGGATGAATGGGGGTATGACGATAACTACGATTGGGTGAGAGTGCCTTGGAACGATGACGACTGGGGAAGCAATAGCTGGCAGAGCTTCTCAGATCCGTATCATCAGTCTGAGCATTATGTTTCGAGAAATAATAACTTATGCCGCGCCGATAAGGAAAAGGGCAAGTGGATACTGACCTATCGGGTCAACAGACTGACGCAGGCGTCGAAGTATGAGATTGAGGTAACGACCTTATACGGAGAGGCATTCTCTCCCAAGACGGCCAAGAAGGCGGTGAGCACGACGAAACTGCCGGTATGCGATAACCTGTATACCAATAAAAAGTATGATGGCGGATTAAGTCTCACCGGAACTACTTTCGTGTCAGGGAATACGTACAGTATTAATGTAGCGAGTGGCGATTACAGCGGCTACGTATATCATGATAAGGCGCGGATTGCCGGCACGGATACGCTCACGTGGACTGTTTCGGATAAGAAGGTGGTGTCAGTAAAGGCGATACCCGGCGGATTCAGCGCATCCCTGAAAGCGTTAAAGCCCGGTACGGCTGTGATCGAATTAAAGTCGAAAGTCCTTAAAGGCGTTGTTGCGAGAAGAACGGTTACCGTATACGCGGTGGGCGACGCCTACAATAACAGGGATTACTATGGCGATAATGAGAATCTGCGAGGCGAAAGTACTTGGAAGCCGGGCGTCGTGACAGAGCTCAAGGTCGGCGTTGCCGAGCCTGTGGAACTGAGCGGCGGACAGAGTAAGAAGTTCCGGATTACATTGACGGAGACTGGTAAATACAGCGCATATAAGATTCCGCAGACCGGCGGCAACGGAAGCCTGATTGGGGCCGAATATGATAAATACAATGCCGGCGAGGTAACAATAACGTATACTGTAAGCGGACCTTTCACAGGCAGCGTGATCGTAAAGAAGACCGGCGAGAGTTCTAGTAGTGCGGACGCATTTAAGAACAGGAAGCAGATCAGCCTGAATGAGGAGTTTACGAGTCAATATGGCGCGTGGTATGTATTTACGGCGCCGGAAGACGGGCTGTACGGCTTTAAGAGCGGATCGTACACAGTGGCGAGTGCTGTTAGGGTGTATAAACAGAGTGCGGACGGGGAAGCCAATACCACCGATGAGATATCATACCACTATCTCTTCGAGTTGAAGAAGGATGATCTGGTGTATCTGCAGTCAAGCAGCAGTGATTCATTGCGGCTTGTAAAAGATCCGTTTGAGACGATCACAGCCGACAGCAGCGTGACGGTGTCCGCCAGATCGGAAAAGTGGTTTGCATTTACGCCCGCGGAGAAGGATATGTATGAACTGAAATATCCGAGTTCGAGTTCCTTCGGATGCTCGGTCTACTTGGTCTATGATGAAACATTACGCGGGATGGATCATGAATATTATCATGGACAGTATGATGAGTCAGGTGAGTATATCTACACTTGTGGATATGCACTGGACAAAAAATGTATCATCTATATGAAGAATTACAGCGGCGTGAACAAAACCGTGCAATTCATTAAGAAGAATGCTTACCAGAAGTTCGGCGAGGACGGAACCTATACGGTCACGAACCGGAAGTTCGAAAGTTATGAGGATTATTTATATCTGACCTATAAGGTACCGGCTGACGGCAGCTATACGTTCTCCTATGAGACGACGGACAGTAATATTTTCGGAAATGCGAGTTTGTTTAAGGGAAATAGCGATTCAAGCTTAGATTATATGAGTATTTCCAGCAGCAGTGGTCAGATGAGTGCCCAAACCCTCTCAAAGGACGACGAAGTTTATTTAAAAATATCGGCAGATAATTATCCTGTAACGTGGTCGGAAATCAAATTTACTGTCAAGAAAAATGACACACCTTAGAGCTAAAGCAGACGGGTGCCGGAGCGCTGACAGGTGTCATTAGATAACACAACAGAAGCAGGACTGTGGAAGATTTTCCGCAGTCCTGTTTCTATGTGCGCTGCGCGGACGTCCGTTTCCGGTTTATTGTCTGCCATACCGGATAAAAGAAGATACCGGATCATACTGTATGAAAGCGCATTGACAGGCATTGACAAATATTCCGCCGTGCGATAATTTTAATCTGTAGGGAGGAGGCTGTATCAATTCTCTAAAAGAGTGATTTATGCAGCCGGGAATTTGTGGCATTTTGGAAAGAAGGAAAAATGATTAGAAAGGCCTCAGAAAACGATAGCGAAATCATAGCCGGACTTGCGGTCAAACTGTGGGAGGATAATTTGGCAGAGGAACTTGCGGAAGAATTTGCGGCGCTTATGCAAAAAGATACCGCCTGCATCTTTTTGAAATATGAAGGTGACACACCTGTCGGTTTTGCCCAGTGCCAATTGCGAAGCGATTATGTGGAAGGCACGGAAACATCGCCGGTCGGCTACTTAGAAGGCATTTTCGTTTTGGAGAATTACCGTAAAAAAGGATATGCCAAAGAACTGCTGCATGCCTGCGAGGCATGGGCGAAAGAAATGGGCTGTGAGGAATTTGCCAGCGACTGCGAACTAGAGAATATCGATAGTTTGGGCTTTCATATGGCGGTGGGTTTTGCGGAGGCGAATCGGATCATCTGTTTTACAAAAAAACTATAACATATAGTATTTGGAGATAAAATGCCTGCGAAATTTGGTTTATAGATTATAAGCTGATATAATAGAGAATGAAAGAAGTTGGGAAGATATTTGCCAGAGAAGGGGGTCAATGATAATGAAAAATTATTCGGAAGATGCGAGCAGACAGTACCACATCCAGGTGGCGCAGGGCGAGGTGGGGCGCTATGTGATCATGCCCGGCGATCCGAAGCGCTGTGTCAAGATCGCACAGTATTTTGACGATCCTGTCTTGATTGCGGACAACAGAGAATACATCACCTATACGGGCACGCTCGACGGCGTGAAGGTGAGCGTGACTTCCACAGGCATCGGCGGACCTTCCGCGGCGATTGCGATGGAGGAACTGGTGCGCTGCGGCGCTGATACTTTTCTGCGCATTGGCACCTGCGGCGGAATGCAGACGGAGGTAAAGAGCGGAGATATCGTAATCGCGACGGGAGCGATCCGCATGGAGGGGACGAGCAGGGAGTATGCGCCCATCGAATTTCCCGCGGTGCCGGACCTTACTGTGACAAATGCCCTTGTGGAGGCGGCAAAGAAACTGGACTGCCCTCATCATGTGGGCGTGGTGCAGTGTAAGGATTCCTTTTACGGGCAGCATGAACCGGAGACGAAGCCCGTCAGCTATGAGCTGGTGAATAAATGGGAGGCGTGGAAGCGGTTGGGATGTCTGGCTTCCGAGATGGAGTCGGCGGCGCTTTTCACAGTGGCCAGTTATCTGCATGTGCGGGCGGGTTCCTGCTTTTTAGTGGTGGCTAATCAGGAGCGCGAAAAGCTGGGGCTGGAAAACCCGGTGGTGCATGATACGGATATGGCAGTCCGCGTGGCGGTGGAAGCGGTGCGGGGGCTGATTAGAAATGGCTGAGGGTTTATAATTTGGAAACCGCTATCCGCGTGTGTAAGATGAAGCAGCTTAAAGCATATTTAAGTGATTATAAATACATCGAACGATTGACACCAAATACGACACCACATATAATATAAACAGGAGGTATTCAGAATATCAAAGTGGGAGAAACTACTAGCACGAATTTGTTCTTTGTCGAAAGATCTCCGATTTGATGAATTGTGTAAGGTGTTAGTCAGTTGCGGATATGAGATGAATCACCCAAAAAGCGGAAGTAGTCATTACACGTTTAGGAAAAAGGGATGTAAACCAATTACAATACCAAAACATGAGCCAATTAAGAAAGCTTATGTTGAGATGGTGAGAGAGATTGTAGAAAGTGAGGCGGGAAACGATGAAAACACTGAATGATTATATGAAAATGTCTTATCGAATGGAGATTGTGGAAGATAAAGATGAGGGAGGGTTTGTGGTTTCCTATCCTGATCTTCCGGGATGTATTACTTGCGGTGAAACAGTAGAAGATGCAGTGGCAAATGCAGTGGATGCCAAGAGGGCATGGCTTGAAGCGGCGCTTGAAGATGGAATTAAAATTAATGAACCCGACAATTTGGATGACTATTCTGGTCAATTCAAACTGAGGATACCTCGCAGTTTACATCGTTTATTAGCAGAGCATTCCAAAAGGGAAGGTATTAGCATGAATCAGTATTGTGTGTATCTTCTTTCTCGTAATGATGCTGTTTATTCAAAATGAAAAGTTTTACGTAGTATAGATAGATTAAATGATGAGTGCGATATTGTGCAAAGAGGGTATTCGCTTGTATATCAACATAGGAAGAACAGTGAGATAGATTGTCCTGTTTTTCATATTGTGTCGGGTAGGTAAGGTAAATGAATTTATTTTAGTAGGAGAAGACTTTATTTATGAGTAAATATGACCCGTTATGGAATTGGATCAAAGAAAATGGAGCGGAAAGCTTCAAGCTGACCTATGCTGAGATTGAGAAAATTGCAGGTTTGCCGATAGACCATTCTTTTCTGACATGTAAAAAAGAATTGTCTGAATACGGTTATAAAGTCGGGAAAATTTCCATGAAAGAGCAGACTGTGGCCTTTGAGAAAATGTAGGGAAGCAAAAGATGAAGGAAACAAAAATATCCACGAAAAATAACATATTCCAGAAATTTGAAGTATTGAAAACAAACCGCAATAAGCGCTACAGATACCATGAGTTTTTGGTGGAAGGCGTCCGCAGTCTGAATGAAGCGGTGAGGAATCATTGGCAGATCAAGTCTTTTTTGTATGATAAAAACAATCTTTCCGACTGGGCAAAAGATATGATACATAACGTACAGACGGACAATAATTACTGCCTGACGCCGGAGCTTATGAAAGAATTGAGCGGCAAAGAAGACACTTCTGAATTGATGGCGGTCATTGAAATGCGGGAGGATGCACTGGATCAGGTCACGCTTTCCGAGAATCCTTTTATTGTTTTGTTTGACCGTCCCTCGAATAAAGGAAATCTGGGAACAATGATACGGTCCTGTGACGCGCTTGGCGCCGATCTATTGATCATTACGGGGCATGCGGTGGACTTGTATGATACGGATGTGGTGGTCTCGGCGATGGGGTCTTTTTTTAAGCTGCCCGTGATCAGGATTTCCGATAATAAGGCGTTGTTTGACTTTATCGATAAAATGAAGAAGACTTATCCCGATTTTACTACGATAGGGACAACGGCGCATCACGAAAAGGCTGTTTACGAACTTGACCTGACGGCTCCGCTGCTGTTGATGATGGGCAATGAGACCACGGGGTTAAACAGGACCTTAAAGGAATGCTGCGATCGGCTCTGCACGATTCCGATGGCCGAAAATTCTTATGCCACCTCATTTAATGTGAGCTGCGCCGCTTCGATCCTGATGTATGAGGTTACGAGGCAGAGGGGGATGAATTAGACTAATTTGCGTCGAAAGGACTAGAAAAATGATCATTTTAGATAAAAAGTATACCATTAAGGAATTGAATGAAATAAACTCTTTTGCAAACGGATTTGTGAAAGGAGTCGTGGATTTGAATTTAGAATTAATTGCGCTGGATGCAGATATGCACTATGAACTGGCTGATTATCTAAAAGAACAGCGGGGATCAAAGGAAATTGATTTGTGGGGTTTCAATTTATGGCTGGAAAATCAGTCCATTAATGAAATTCTAGAATATGATTCCTTTATCAATATTCATAACAATCAACTTCATGGTTTCCCGCGTGGTGGAATGGGGATATTAGATTTGAATATCATGGAAAAAGCAACGGAGGTAATTTGTAAATGGATTCAGTTTTGAGGGAAAAGTGGTTTGATTTATCACTTGTGCAGCAAATGATAAATATTGGAAATGAAGTAAAACGAGGTCTGAAATTTGATTCGGATCCGGATAAGAAAACTATGTTTTTCCAAAAGGCGATACAATATACCCAACTTACAATGGAGGATGTTAAAAATGCTCACGTTTTACCGGAATTATTGATTAGTAAAGAAGTGCTGGAGGATTATTTCGGAGAGCATAAGCTTGCCTGCTCTGCAGAGCAGATTGGCAGATATTATCAAGCATATCAATACCTTTTGTAATTCCTTTAAAGGGAATTTTTAGGATTTTGAAAGGATTATCAATATGCCAAGACAAATACGAACTTCAGCAAAAGCAGTTATTATTCAAAACGGCAGATTACTTACAATAAAGATAAGTGACGGCAAAGAGGAATGGTACATCTTGCCCGGCGGCGGACAGGACTGTGAAGAGATGCTTCCGCAGACTGTGGAACGGGAAGTGAGAGAAGAAGCGGGAATAGAGGTCAAATGTAAGGATTTGCTTTTTGTGATAGAGGGGGTTCATGGGGAAGATTTTCACAGAGTGGATCTGGTATTTTTATGTGATTATCTGGGAGAAGCTTCCAATGCAGAACTTCATAGGGATACGAATCAAATTGGTTTTGAATGGCTGGATTTGTCTGTATTGAATCGGTTGCCCTTGTATCCGTCAAAACTCCGCCGTCCGATCATGAATTTCTATGAGGGGAAAGAATACAAAAAATATCTGGGAAATGAGGAGATCGGTGATCCGGAATGTGTGTGATGGTGATATGGATTGCCCTGTTTTCCATATGGTATCGAGCAGGAAACTAAATAGTCTGTCTTTGAAAAAACATTGTAAAATATCAATTTTATATTGATTTTTATATAGAATTTGCATATAATACAAACTAACAGAACCCAACACGCCTCTCAACGATGCGGACCACGTTGGGTCTTCTAATTTTAGGGAGAATATTGTATGGTGGAATTAAAAGAGCATCAGCCTTCTATGACAATTGACGAACAGATCGAAAACTTGAAAAGTCTTGGGTTGATCGTCGATGATGAAGAATTTGCTAAGAAGATACTGAATGACATATCATATTTTAGGCTGATAAAGGCATATAGCCTAAATTTAAAATTGAATAATGGATATTATAAAAAGAATACAACCTTTGAGGAAATTGTTGGTTTATATCGATTTAATGCAAATTTTAGACAGATTATTTTTCCTGAAATAGAAAAAGTTGAGATTAATATACGCTGTAGATTAGCCAATTTCTTTGCAGAAAAATATGGAGTGTTGGGATACTTACAGGTAGACAATTTTGCCAATGAAAATTATCATGCTGCGTTTTTGGATGATATCAAAGAAGAGATTAAGCGGAATGCAAAGGCTCCATTTGTACGCAATTTCAGAGAAAATTATTCAGGTGGAAATCTGCCGATTTATGCTTTGGTAGAAGTATTTAGTTTTGGTACATTGTCCAAGTTTTACAAGAATATGCATAATCAAGATAAAAAGGCTATTGCAAAGACCTTTGGTGTGGGCTATACATATTTTGAAAGCTGGTTAGAAAGTATATCTTATTTGAGAAATATTTGCGCGCATTACGGAAGATTATATAATGCCAAATTATCCAAGACACCAATATTATACAAAGAATATACACAGGCAGGAATAGGAAATAACAGAATTTTTGGGGTACTCTTATGTTTGAGACATCTTCTAATAAATGATGATCATTGGTATCTGTTTATAGACAATATAGAGTTGCTTTTCGACAAATATGAGTGTGTTCAGATTAGTACAATGGGGTTCCCTGAAAATTGGAAGGATTTGCTTTGCCACAAAAATATTTTATATTGAGGAGATAGGGGATCCGGAATGTGTAGAATGATAATATGCGGCTTAAATGGCGCTGGAAAAAGTACCCTTGGAAAAGCGCTTGCAGAAAAACTACAGTTTCATTTTATTGATATCGAAGATCTGTATTTTCCGAAAACAGATCCCAACTATTTATACGCTTCTCCCCGTTCCCGAAAAGAGGTAGCGGAGCTTTTGCGCTATGAGATGGAAACAAATGAAAACGTTATCCTTGCTTCCGGGAAGGGCGATTATGGAGAAGAAATTTCTTCGCTGTTTCAGTGCGCTGTATTGCTTGACGTGCCAAGGGAGATCAGGCTGCAGCGGGTGAAAGAGAGGTCCTTTCAGAAGTTCGGTGAAAGAATGTTATCCGGCGGAGACTTATATGAGCGGGAAGAAAAATTTTTCCGCATGGCGGCATCCAGAGCCGAGGACGAGGCGGAAGAATGGGTAAAGACTTTGCAATGTCCGGTGCTGCGCCTTGATGGAACAAAGTCTGTTGACGAAAACATAAACCTTGCAATAGCGTATATACAAAAGAAAAATCTATTTTTGAAAGGCTGAGATAGAAAATGACCTGTAAGATCAGAAAATGGAACTTATCGGATGCAAAGGATTTGGCGGCAGCCCTCTCCAATAAAAAAGTGCAGAATAATCTGCGGGACGGCTTGCCCTATCCTTATACGGAGCAGGATGGGATAGACTTTATTTCCGCGATGCTTGCCGCGGATGAAAATGAAACCTTTGCTTTTGCAATTACGGTAGACGACAAGGCGATAGGCAGCATCGGTGTGTTTCGGCAGGGCAATATCCACAGACAGACTGCGGAGCTGGGATATTACGTGGCGGAAGAATACTGGGGCAGAGGTATTATGACCGATGCGGTAAAGCAAATTTGTGCGTATGTGTTTGACAACAGCGATATCATTCGCATATATGCCGAGCCATTTGTCTACAATGCCGCTTCCTGCCGGGTGCTGGAAAAAGCGGGCTTTCAATATGAAGGCACTTTGCGAAGCAATGCCGTCAAAAATGAAAAAGTGATCGACATGAAGATGTACGCCTTATTGAAATCACTTGCACCTTAAACGTGCTTAGCTGCCGCTTCCAGCGCTTCATCAATATGCGCGCAGAAATTCTCTATGCCGACCCGCTCGGTGAATCCTGCTTTATCCATTACTTTTTTCGGCTGTTCATTGACATGGGAAAGGATGATGCGGATGCCTCTCTTTTCGCATTTTTCCAAAAGTTCCGTCAGAGAGTGCATGGCGGTCGCGTCGATGGCGTTCACGCTGCGCATGCGCAGGATCAGGCAGGTGGTGTCCTCCTTTAAAGAGATACGCAGGATCTTATCGGCCGCTGCAAAAAACATCGGTCCGGAAATCTCATAAACAAGGGTGTGGCCCGGTACTACGCGAAGGGAAAGCGCGTCGGGATCGTCTTCCTCATCCACATATTTCCAACCTTCCACTTCCGTCACTTCGCTCATGCGCTTCATAAATAAAATCGCGGCCAGAAGGATACCGACCTCGATCGCAAGCACCAGATCAAAGACGACAGTGAGTACAAAACTTAATACTAATACGATAATGTCGCTCTTGGGAGAGGATTTGATGAGATTGACAAAGGTGCGCCAGCCGCTCATATTGTAGGCCACCATAAAGAGGATGGCAGCGATACAGGGCATGGGAATCAGGGCCGCGTAGGGCATTAAAATCACTAAAATCAATACCAGTGTGATGGAATGCACCATGCCGGCAATGGGAGTGCGCCCGCCGTTTTTGATGTTGGCAGCCGTCCTTGCGATCGCGCCCGTGGCAGGGATACCGCCAAAGAGAGCGGAGCCGATGTTGCCGACACCCTGCGCGATCAGTTCCATGTTGGAGCGGTGTTTGGAATTGATCATGCTGTCAGACACCACACAGGAGAGCAGGGATTCGATGGCTGCCAGAATCGCAATGGTAAAAGCGTCCGGCAGGATATCGCCCACGTCCTTTAAGGTGAAGGAAGGCAGATGAAAGCTCGGCAGTTTATTGCTGATTTCGTAAAGGTCGCCGATGGTATTTACATTCATGTTGAGGAATTTTACGATCAGGATGCCGACGATCACCGCGATCAGGGAGCCGGGAATGGTCTTATTGATATAAGGCCACACAATCAGGATAGCAAGGCAGACCAGTCCGACGATGAGGGCCTGCACGTTGATGGTCGAGATATTTTTGATAACGGCTTCCGTTTTTTCCATGGTCTCGATCGTCACGGTTCCCGCGGGATAGGTCAGGCCTAAAAAGTCCTTGATCTGCCCGATGGCGATGGTGACGGCGATGCCGGCCGTAAAGCCTGTTGTAATAGTGTACGGTATGTATTTGATCAGATTGCCGAGGCGCAGAAAGCCCATGGCGATCAGAATGACGCCGGCAAGGATGGTAGCCAGCATCAGGCCGCTCATGCCTTTGGTGGCGACAATGCCCGCGACGATGGTGGCAAAGGCGGCCGTGGGGCCTGCGATCTGTACGCGGCTTCCGCCTAAAAAGGAGATCAGAAAGCCTGCGACGATGGCGGTGTAGATACCCTCTTCCGGACCGACGCCCGACGCCAGAGCAAGGGCGATAGATAAGGGAAGGGCAATGATGGCGACGATGATGCCAGCGATCACGTCCTTGATGAACTGTTCTTTGGTGTAAGTCTTCATAACGGAAAACAATTTCGGCTTTATCTTTTCCATAGTAAATCAACTCCTGATTCTTTTCATTTTTCTTTTTGTACCTTTTACATGTTTATACCATTAGAAATTGTGATTATATATAATTGTTCTATTGTTAATCTTGTTTCTTGTCTGTACATGTCGGGACACGCCGACGCTTCTATCATAGTATCATCTGCTGCGTTTTTCAAGTCCTATAAGGTTTAAAGTAATAGTTGTGTTATAGTGAAACTAACGGCTGAACAGTTGTAGTTGACAAAATCATTCGGGGGGGGGGTATGATTAAATTGCAAAAGTAGTAAATTTTTATATGAGGGAGTAGGAATATGAGACAACATAAGACAACACAACACAGCACAAGATTACTGTGCGTAATGCTTTCAGCGGCCATGCTGTTTACGGTGGCGGATTTCACCGTTCTGGCAGCGGAAACCGGATTGGAAGCTGCAGGAATTATCGAGGCGGCTCAGGAGCAGGAAGAGGGGAGCGTTTCTGCGAACGATGGCCAGAATGGCAAAGAGACACCTAATCCTGCGGAGGAAAAGCAGGACAAGGAAGCGGCCGAACCGCCCGAGGATAAAGAGAGCGCTTCCGAAAATGATGTAGATAAAGGGACTGTCTCCGAAAATGATGTGAATCAGGGGATTATTTCTGTTAATGCGTTGGAGGAAGTACAAAGTGTAAACGGCGATCAGTCAAATGCGGTTTATGAATATAAGGCGGACGAAGATAAGCATGAGGCGACCATTACAAAATATAACGGGAGCGCAGCGTCATTGGAGATTCCCTCTACGATAGACGGATATACGGTTGTTGGGATAGACAATTCGGTATTTAAGGATAATACACAGCTCAGGGCGGTAGTGATACCGGACAGTGTGATAGAGATAGGATGTTATGCATTTGACGGCTGTACACAATTAAGCAGTGTGAAACTATCAAAGAATTTAATTAATTTACGATTTAGTGCATTCAGGGATTGCGATTCGCTTAGATCGGTGGAAATACCCAAAAGCCTTGAAAGGTCAGATGATAATCCCAACTATCCTACACGTAATGGAGCGTTTAATAATTGTGATAATTTAAAGGAAGTGACATTTGAGGAGGGAACGACAGAAATAGCAGAAAATCTTTTTGCATATTGTATAGGATTAAAAACAATAACATTACCGGATACGGTAACAATGATAGAGGCAGAGGCATTTAGTGAGTGCAAGAATTTAAAAGAAATAAAAATGTCAGCCAATATAATCCAAATAGAATACAAGGCATTTAAAAACTGTACAAGTCTTACCCAAATGATTATCCCACAAAGTACGGCAAAAATAGGAAATTATGCCTTTCAGGGATGCTCTTCACTGATAGAGATTACGATACCAACAGGCGTTAATGATATGGGTACTTCCCTGTTTGATGGCTGTAGCAATCTGGAAAAGGCAATACTACAGAATGAGTTTACAGTAGTCCCATCAAACTGTTTTAAGGATTGTTTCAAACTACAGTCTGTGGAACTGCCTGACAGTTATACCACAATTGAGTATAATGCATTCCAGAACTGCAAAGCCCTCAGTTCGATTACATGGCCGAAAGAGCTTCTAACGATTGAAACGCGTGCTTTTGAGAATACGGCATTGGAGACAGTGGAACTGCCGGATAAGCTGACCACGGTCGGCAATTATGCTTTTTATAACAGCGACCTTCTCGTGAGCATCACGTTTCCCGACAGTGTCATTAGCCTTGGAACCTATGTGCTTTCAAATTGCGAGAAGCTGAGTAACGTACAGCTTGGCACGGGCCTGACGGAAATTCCAAAGTATGCCTTTGACCTCTGCCCGTCGCTGGCAAAAATAATTTTGCCTTACCGTATCACGACGGTAGGAAACAATGCTTTCAGCAATTGTACCAAGCTTACG
The DNA here is from genome assembly GCA_002490835.1 of Lachnospiraceae bacterium UBA7196. Taxonomy (GTDB): domain Bacteria; phylum Bacillota; class Clostridia; order Lachnospirales; family Lachnospiraceae; genus UBA3282. Next base: position 46,000 of record DKUU01000026.1, read on the forward strand.
GAGATTACGATACCGCGTGCGGTCACCAGTATTGGAACTAATGCGGTCAGCTATCCGACGAGGATGACGGTGTACGGAATCTCCGGTACCTATGCGGAGACATGGGCCAAGTCCGTGGGCGCGGCTTTTGTAGCAAAGGAAGTAAAGGCGGAAAAAGTCACGCTCGGACAGGAAGCAGTGACAGTTAACAGGGGACAGAAAGTGACTCTGGTCATGACAGTGACGCCGCAGGATTTTACCGATGAAGTGGTGTGGCGCAGCACTGACGAGAAGATTGCGACTGTCGATGACAAGGGCGTCGTTGCGGGAAAGGCAATGGGAGAAGCAACGATTAGTGTGCTGGTCGGTGATGTTGGAGCTTCCTGTAAAGTGACAGTGGTGCAGCCAGTTACGGGCATCTCTTTGAATAAGGCGACACTTTCCTTGGATGCGTTTGGATCGGAGACGCTGACAGCGACGGTCAATCCGTCGACTGCATATAACAAAGCTGTTGTGTGGGGCAGTTCTGATGAGACGATTGCTGTTGTGGATCAGAACGGTTTGGTGACGGCGCTTGCAAAGGGGGAGGCTGTAATCACCGTGACGGCGCAGGATGGCAGCGGTGTGAGCAGAACCTGTAAGGTGACGGTGACAGGCAACGGATACCGGTGCAGCGCTGTTTCGGAACTGGAAAGCCCGCATAATTATCCGGTGAATTGCAATGACGTCTGGCTCTACACGAAGGAAGGGGCGGAGAAGCTCTTTGTGGTCTTCGATGAGCGGACGGAAGTAGAAAGTGGGTTTGATTATCTTTATATCTATGACGAAAAAGGGACACAAATCGGGAAATATACAGGCACGGATCTTGCCGGAAAAACGGTTGAGATAGGTGGCGATACCGTAAAGATTAAGCTGGTATCGGACAAAGCCGGTGTGAAATGGGGATTTAAAGTCACAGATGTACGGACGGAGAAAGGGGAGCCTGATCCCGACGATCCGGATGACCCGGATATGCCTGATCCGGATGGACAGGAGGAGGTTCTCCCAGAGGATATTCCGGCGGGTGGCATCCCGCAGGGACTTTGGATTTCCGCCATAGGGGAGCAGGAGTATACGGGTAAGGCAATCAAACCGGAAGTACGGGTTTATCATGGGAATAAGCGGCTGAAGGCAGGAAAGGATTATACGCTCGGTTATAAAAATAATGTGCAGGCTGCACAGGCTTTTGGGGTCAAAGCGCCGGCAGTTACCGTAAAAGGAAAGGGAAATTACAGCGGGACAGAGACGGTGGAATTCGTAATTAAAAATAAAAATATTTCTGACACAGATGTCACAAAAACCTTTGCAGACGCATATGCGCTGCCGACCAATCAAAGCGATCCAAAGTTAGTTTTCAGCGCGAAGTATTATAATAAGACTTTAAAAAAAGATAAAGATTATACGCTGACGGTCAAAAATAGCAGCGGGATGCCGGTGTATTCATACAGTGCGAAGGGAACCTATAAACTGGTCGTGGATGGAAAAGGTAATTTTACGGGTTCCGAAGAACTGACTTTTGAGGTGTCGGATAAGATTCCGGTCAGCAACTTAAAGGCAGCTAAGATAACGCCCTTGGAATATACGGGAAAGGCTTTGATGCCGAAGCCGGTTGTAAAGGACAAAGGCGCGGTCTTAACCGAGGGAACAGATTATTCTTTAGCATACAGGAACAATGTGGAAGCCGGCAGCGCCAGCGTGCTGATTACGGGGAAAGGAAATTATCTTGGAACGCTTGCGGTTCCCTTTACGATTGTGGGAAGGCCTATGAAAAAGGTAAAAGTCAATTCTTTTACCAAAGCATATGCCTATACGGGGGAGGCTGTCCGCCAGAGCCAATCTATGACACTGACCTACGGGGAGAATGAAGAGCGGCTGACAGAAGGGGTAGATTACTGGATGGAGTACAGCAGCAATGTCAATACCGGAACGGCTGCGGTAACATTTACCGGTATGGGAAAATATACCGGTGTGCTGAAAAAAACATATAAAATTACAGCTTACCGTTTTGACCTTGATGCGGAAAACAGAATTAAGTGGCAGGAGGATATCAATATAGCATACTGTAAGGGAGGCGCATTGCCGCACATCAAGCTTTATGACGGCAAAAAGCTGCTTGTGGAGGGAACGGATTATACTCTGTCTTACAAAAACAACAAAGCCGTTGCGACTGCGTCTGCGGAAAAGCGACCGGAAATTATCGTGAAAGGAAAAGGGAATTACAGCGGTGTATGGACGCGGATAATACCGTTCACGATTGCTGCCAAAAATATTGCAAAAGTAACGGCTGCGCCGCCCGATATAGCGTTGAATTCCAAGCCCGGTAAATGGAAATCCACGCCGGTGCTGACGGATACGGATGGTAAAAAACTAAACGCTGGAAAAGATTACAGTAAAAATTATCGCTACACATATCAAGACGATACACGGGTAACAGATACGCACCTAAACAGTCAGGTGTTGAGAAAGGCTGGGGAGGCAGTCGGGGAAGCGGATATTGTTCCGGTCAATACCGTTTTGTGTGTCAGTGTGGATGCTGCGGCGGGTGGTAATTATACGGGAACGGTTACGGCGGCGTACCGAATTGTTCGGACACCCATCAATAAGGCCAGAATCATCGTAAGGAATCCGGAAACAGGAAACAAAAATCTATTTGCATACACCAGCAAAGAAATTACGATCAAAAAGGAGAATCTGACGGTGACTGTAGGCGGTGTGGAATTGTCTCAAAATCAGTATGAGATTCTTGGAAACACTTATCAGAATAACCGAAACAAAGGGACTGCCAGCGTACAGATCAAAGGATTGGGCGATTACGGCGGGACTGCGACGGTTAAGTTTAAAATCGGAACGAAAGGATTCCGTTGGTTTTACAGGTAAAAGGCAGATTATCATGTGTAAAAGAAGGGATTCCGGCTTGTTGAATGCTGCCGGAATCCCTTCTTCGTTTTAGAGACTGCGCAAAAGCAACATGGATTGGTCCCCGTTCAGCTCATATTTCATCAAATAAGGGAAAAACCGTGTTTTAGAATAGATTCCCAATGTAAGTGACAGCTTGACTGAGCAAACAATTTTTATTGCCGCCGCCTGTTGTTTATGCTACGATAAAGCAGAAGCGGATGGCATACTGATAGGAGATTGGGGGATTAAAAGTATGAGATACGACGTGATCATTGTCGGCGCGGGACCGGGCGGCATCTACTCGGCATACGAGCTGACAAAGAATAAAACAGATCTGAAAATAGCGGTATTTGAGGCGGGTCATGCCTTGGAGAAGCGGCACTGTCCGATTGACGGCGACAAGGTGAAATCCTGCGTGGGCTGTCCGAGCTGCTCCATTATGAGCGGCTTCGGCGGCGCGGGCGCCTTTTCCGACGGGAAATATAATATCACCAACGACTTTGGCGGCACGCTCTACGAGTATGTGGGGAAGAAACAGGCGCTGGAGCTGATGCGCTATGTGGATGAGATCAATATGCGCTACGGCGGTGAAGGGACGAAACTTTATTCTACGGCGGGGACGCATTTTAAAAAGCTGTGTCTGCAGAATAAGTTAAATCTGCTGGATGCGTCGGTGCGTCATCTGGGGACTGATATCAATTATGTTGTGTTGGAAAATCTTTATGCGGAATTGAAGGATAAGGTTGACTTTTTCTTTGATACGCCGGTGCGGACGGTGGAGAAAACGGCGGACGGTTTTCGGGTGCTCACGGAAAAGGAAGCTTATGAATGTGACAAGTGTGTCATATCCGTGGGGCGCAGCGGCAGCAAATGGATGGAGAAGGTGTGCGGCGAGCTGGATATCAAGACGAAATCGAACCGCGTGGATATCGGTGTGCGGGTGGAGATCCCGGCAGTCATTTTCTCGCATCTGACGGATGAACTTTACGAGAGCAAGATCGTATACCGCACGGAAAAATTCGAGGACAATGTGCGGACGTTCTGCATGAATCCGCACGGCATTGTAGTTACGGAGAATACCAACGGCATCGTGACTGTGAACGGACACAGTTATGAAGGGGCGGAGAAGCAGACAGCGAATACGAACTTTGCGCTGCTTGTGGCGAAGCACTTTTCAGAGCCTTTTAAGGACAGCAACGGCTACGGCGAGAGCATTGCCAGACTTTCCAATATGCTGGGCGGCGGCGTGATCGTGCAGCGTTTCGGCGATCTGGTGCGCGGCAGACGCAGCAACCAGAAGCGGATTTCAGAGGGTTTGATCGAGCCTACGCTTTCCGCTACGCCGGGTGATTTAAGCCTTGTGCTGCCCAAGCGTATTTTGGACGGCATTATCGAAATGATTTACGCGCTTGATAAGATCGCGCCCGGTACGGCAAATGACGATACGCTGCTTTACGGTGTGGAAGTGAAATTCTACAATATGGAAGTGGAGATCGATGAGAATCTGGAAACGAAGCACAAAGGACTTTACATCATCGGGGACGGCAGCGGGGTGACGCATTCCCTGTCGCATGCTTCCGCAAGCGGGGTGTATGTGGCAAGAAAAATAATGGATTAACAGTGGAGAAGCGCGTTTTGCGATATGGCATGAGCGAGCAATGCTTGCTCCGGCTGAACGTCATAGATAAGGAGGTACAATTATGATTTTAGGCGCTTTAGAAGCGGGCGGCACAAAGATGGTGTGCGCCATTGGCAATGAGAACGGAGAGATTACGGAGCAGATTTCGATTCCTACGGAAACGCCGGAGATCACGATCCCCAAGCTTTTGGATTTTTTTGCAGGGAAAAATATCAAGGCGCTTGGCATCGCGTGTTTCGGGCCGATTGACGTGGACAGAAATTCCGCGACTTATGGCTATATTACCACCACGCCAAAACTTGCATGGCAAAATTATAATATTGCGGGTGCGTTTCGCGAGAGGCTGGGTGTGCCGGTGGGCTTTGATACCGACGTGAACGGTTCCGCACTCGGAGAGTATACATGGGGGATTGCCAAGGGGCTGCATAGCTGTATTTATATTACCATCGGGACGGGCGTGGGCGTCGGCGCGATCGTGGACGGCAGGCTGCTGCACGGCATGATGCACCCGGAGGGCGGACACATTCTGCTGCAGAAACTTCCGCACGATGCCTATGAGGGTTTTTGCCCTTTCCATAAAAACTGCATGGAAGGATTGACGGCAGGCCCCGCGATCGAGGGCAGATGGGGACAGAAAGCAATTGAACTCGCTGACAGAAAGGAAGTCTGGGAGATGGAAGCAGAGTATATTGCGCAGGCTTTGGTTGATTATGTGATGCTCCTATCGCCCCAGCGTATTATTTTAGGCGGCGGTGTCATGCACCAGACGCAGCTTCTTCCCCTGATCCGCACGAAGTTTAAAGAGCAATTAAACGGCTATATTAAAACGAAGGAATTAGAGGATCTTGAGAGTTATATCGTGGTGCAGAGCCTTGATGACAAGCAGGGGATTATGGGGGCGCTGAAGCTGGGGCTGATGGAATTGGAGAAATAAAAACGAAAGATGGTTGTTATTTGGAAGATATTTGAGTATACTATAGATAGGTTAAAACCTTGGGCTTAACAGCAGGTATATCTCGACCTTAAACAGAGACAGTTATGAGTGGGCATATTAAATAGGAAAACCTCACAACGATTGCAAGGTTGTGAGGTTTCACAATTTCCTGATAGTTTAAACGGAAAAATAACTCCGCAGATATTCGATCAGCACATCCGCGGCCCTGCGGTGGGAAAGCGCTCCCGGATGTTCGTGCGAGCCAACTGTCTCCCTCGTGGTGTTTGGAAGCTGCAGGAAAAGGAGATTGCGGTCGCCCGTTTCCTTTGTGTAGCGGTTCATGGCGTCCGTGATGGCAGGGGTCAGGTTGTAGCCGAGCATGCCGTAGCACCAGACGATATGCGCCTGCGGGTTGTGTTTTCTCAGCATTTTTAAGAAGTTTACGACGGCGTCCTTGAAGCGGTTTAAGTCGTCCTCATGGTAGGTGCCGTCCGCATTCTTGCGCTGCTTAAAACTCTCGCCGGTAGCAGGATTAACGAAGGGCGGCTGCTCGAAGGCGGAGGCGTCGTTGGTGCCGAGATTGACGATCACGGCGTCCACCTTTCTTAAAGAAAAGTCATAGGGTTCAAAGGCGCCCAGAGCCTTATTTTTTTCGCCATGACAGAGGCCGCAGAGCTTTTCGTAGCGGGAAGGAATGTTGGAATCGGGATTGTTGTCCCATGCCGAAAGCACGCCCCATCCGCCCTGCGAGATCATAAAGGTATCCGCGTCGAGCGCTTCGGCCGTCATCTTCGCGTAGTTGCGGCTGTAGCTCATGTACATAGGGATCCAGTCCCAGTCCTCTTTTGCGCCGTAAGTACCTTCTCCGGAAGTGATGCTGTCGCCGACAAATTCCAGTGTAAGCTTCTTTTCGGGGACGGGAGAAAAGCTGCCGTCCGCCTGAAAGCCGTGGACGATGAGGCAACAGTTTTCGTCATCCGACATGGCCTGAAGCTCTCTGTAGATACGCACATTTTTGACCGGTTCCACGCTCATTCCGCGAAAGAGACAAACAGGATATGCACCGGGCATGAGCATCTGGCGGCTCATCAGTTCGCCGTTGATTTCACAAGCGATCCACATCTCATGGACAGTGTAGTTGACTTCCAGATCCACCCAAAGTTCCGAGCCGGATACATTTACTTCCACGCCGCTGCCGTTGAAAAAGAGGGGCAGCGGAGAAGCTTTCGGGATCGTGCGCCCGTGTACTTTGTAGTGGGGGAGTTCTGCGATGGGGTATTTCTTTAGACTGGGATTCATGGTGGTACCTGCCTTTCTGTATTTAATTAGGTTGATTCATATATTTTCCGTGTTGTAAAATTTTGATGTTCAAGCGATTCGTCCTTTTTATCGTAGCAGGAATTTGGGCAGAAAGCAAACTTTATTCAATGTTTTTGGCAATTTGAATTTTATTAATAGAAAATAGAAAAATCTCTTGACCTTGACGGAACGTCATAGTATACAGTGGTTTTATCAGGGACAGGAAAACCAAAAAGGAATCGAGGAAAACATGAGAACGGTAAAGGAATTATCAACCATCACAGGTATCAGCGTGCGCGCGCTTCATTACTACGACGAGATTGGGCTGCTTACACCGACGGCGAAAAGTGAAGCGGGATACCGGCTTTATGACGATAAGGCTTTGGAGATATTGCGGCAGATTTTATTCTTCCGTGAGTTTGATATTCCTTTGGGAAAGATCAAGTCTATTTTGGAGAATCCTGCTCTTGACCAGAAACAGATTTTACAGATGCAAAGAGAGATGCTGGTGGCGCAGAAGGCCAGAACAGAGCGGCTGATTGCCGGCATCGACAAGATTCTGAAAGGAGAAGATACAATGGATTTTGCAATTTTTAACAGAACGGAAGTAGAAGAAATGTTTGACGCAATGTTTACACAGATGCCCGAACAGATCAGGCAGATTGCCATCGATGAATTTGGTGGTGCCGATGCGTGGCGGGCGCATTATATTGAGGCATTGTCGTCAGAGCAGATGCAGAAGTCATTTGCAAAAGTCGTCGAGTGGTATGGCGGAAAGGAAGCGTATCAGGATGCGGCAAAGCGTCCTGTGAGTAAGCAGGTCGTTGAAAGCTACAACAAGAGACTGGATGCCATTCTGCAAAAACTGGCGGCAAAAAAGGGATGCCCTGTGGATTCTTTCGAGGTGAAGGAGATTGTGGGTGAATACGGTTTCGTTACCAAACAGGCTTCCGGCATGAAGGATGAGAAAGAATTTATGCTGGTTTATGCGGAGTATTTCCGTAAGGATCCCATGCGGTCCGAGCTGGACAAAAAGTACGGCACGGGAAGCGCAGTGTTTTTTGCCGCCGCAATAGAGACCTTTTACGGAAAAACGGAGTAAGGAAGTAAGGAGAATGCCGTATTTCAGGCATTCTCTTGCATGAAACTTAGTGCTTCTTGGCGTCCCGTCCAATGGCGGGACGTCTTTTAGAAGCACTTTTCATGTTACCATCGTGAAAAGAAAACCCCCGCCAGCGGCGACAGCGCCACCATAATAATCGAAAAGGTAAAGGATTCGATCGAAATGAGCGTCGCCCTTTGCTCGGACGGAAACATATCCTGCAAGATCGTGTTCGTCCTGACTTGCAGGGTGTCGTCAGCAAAGGCTGCAATAAAACCGCCGAGCGTCATCAGCAGACAGATGCCCGAATGTTCGAAAAACACGCCCAGACACACCAGCGCCGCCGTCATGGCAAAGATAGTTCTGTACCTTGTTTTCCATTTCAGCACGACCTTCGCGCCGAGGATGCCTCCCATTTCCATGAAAAACAGGGCGGCGCCCAGCGCCCAGTTCGGCATTCCTGCCGCGGGCAGTTTGGCCTGTAGGAAAAACAACAGCAGGATGTCTAACGCTCCGACAAAAGAATTGCAAAACATTAGGGCGGTCGCTCTTTTCTCCTTTTTCAGGAAGGACAGGCTTGACAGAAAGCACTGTACTAATTCTGATTTGACCGATTCAGTCAATTGGGCCGTATCACTGCCTTCCCCATCGTACACCCGCGCCTCATATAGGGAGAGGACGATCATGATCTGCAGGATGCACATCACAACATCCGTGCTGTAGGCCGCCCTGTGTCCAATGAAAAGCGCAAAGCCCGCGCACAGGGTCGAAAAGCCGCTGCACAGGCGATACAGGATCAATTGATTGGAAGCATACTTCTCAAAATAGCTTTCTTCTTTCGCCAGCTTTAGGGAATCATAGGCAAGCGCATCCCCTGAGCCGGAAGCGAAATTGTAGCTTGCGGCGTGGAAGGCTATGGAAATGCAGACCATGGCAAGATTGCAGGAAAGGATCATCACGATATTTCCCACGGTGCGCATGATACTGCTTACAAGCAGCATTTTCTTCCGGCCGAACTGATCGGCGAAAACGCCGGACGGAATTTCAAGCAAAATGCTTGTGATATGAAAGACGGTTTCCGCAAGACCGATCTCGGCAAGGCTGTAGCCTCTGGCCGCAAGGATCGCGACCCACGCTCCGGTCAGTGACAAATTTCCCGTCACGGAAGACAGGTATAACTTTCTTATCTGATTTTTAATTTTTTGCATAAAAAAACCTCCTTAGCTTTTTGACAGTCAAAAGTTAAGGAGATAATGTCCCGAAAAAAGGGCGCACTATCCCCGTAAGGGGGATGAGATGCTTCCTTTTTGCAGTTGCAGATTAATGTTTTTCCAGATCATAATTACCAATATAAGGTCATCAGACTTATTTTCAATCTTCTGCCTTGGGTCAAATTTTTATGCTGATACCTATTCTACAGAACAGCCGCCCATATGTCAAGGAAAGCCTGCGGCGAATTGCCGGCAGTCCGGCGGCAAACTGTTTTGTCGGACTGTCGGATGCGGATATGCAAACCAAATGTACGTAGTTAAAAAAATATGACGTAATATTAAATTTGTTTGACAAACAAGAACATATGTTCTAAAATAAAAGAGCATAAAGACCTGGACAATTATGGAAACAAATGATAAAATAAACTAGGGAGGAAAAGACAATGGCATATGCAATAGATTTATTTTGTGGTGCCGGCGGTATGAGCGAAGGCATTATTCAAGCAGGATTTCATATTCTTTTCTCTAGTGATATTAATTCTGATGTGCAGAGAACATATATGAACAGGCATGAACAGTTAGGATTGCGTCAGGGCGTAAATACGCATTTTCATAGAGGAGATATCCGGGATTTAAATGGCGATATCATTAGAGAGTCAATTCGCAATTTAGAAATGTTCAGAGATCAGGACAATCCTGAGATTGATGCAATTTTTGGCGGACCGCCTTGTCAAGGATTCAGCAGAGCGGGAAGAAGAAATCCAAATGATCCCAGAAATATGTTGTTTCGCGAATATTTGAGAGTGATCAGTGAAGTTCGCCCCAAATATGTGGTATTAGAGAATGTAACAGGTTTTATCGATACTAAATTTTACGGATTTGTCGGTGTGACTGAGCATCTATATGAAGACGGTGAGTCGGCACCTGATATCTTGTGTAACGAGTTTCGTTTGATCGGATATCAAACGCTGGAACCTAAAATTTTAAATGCGGCTCATTATGGTGTGCCGCAGCGAAGAAATAGAATCATATTTATGGCTTATAGAAACGATGTGCCAGCACCAGCTTATCCCAAAGCAACACATAATGATGAGACAGCTTTGACGATCACGGACGCGATCAGTGATTTGATTCGCGATGAAAATGAACGTAATCAGGTTCATGCGAATCATACGGATTATCAAGAGATTTCAAGGGAAGGGCGCACTCCAGATATTCATGGTAATCCCATTCATAGTGGCGGCATGATACATAATAATGAGATATCGACACATCAGCAGATTATTTCCGAAAGATTTTCATTGTTCAGAGAAGGGGAAGATGGCGCAGGATTAAGGAATCGCGTGATGTCAGAGGGAATTGACATTGCCGATGCTCCGGCGCTCATTGCTCACTGCGTAGAGCAAATGGGAATTGGGGAAGAAGAGGTGGTTGCGTTATTCGGAGCTGGAAATGTAAGTGAAGAAAATGCCGATATTTTACTAACAAAGAAAAATATTAGAACAAGATTAGATAGAAACAGACCATCAGCGACTGTCATGACGATTGCGGACGATTATATCTCTCCGTTCGAGCCGAGAACTTTTACGGTTAGGGAGTTGGCGCGAATACAGTCGTTTGACGACAGTTTTGAGTTTTTAGGGAAGAGGACGACCGGTGGCCTGAGAAGGCGCGTAGAAGTGCCTCAATATTCACAAGTCGGCAATGCGGTGCCGCCGCTGTTAGCCAAAGCGGTTGCGGCTGAAATCATGAGAGTGTTATGATGAGGTAATTATGTTAAAAATGTCAGATGCAGCAATTAAGGATTTTTTACCGTTTTTTGCGAACGCGGGATTAGAGGTTGCTTTTTTGGTGCCGACACCGAACGGGTATCAAAAATCGATTATGGATGCAACGATGCCATTAAGAGAACTGTTAAGAGAAGCGAACATCCATAATTTTGCAGAGCAAAGGCAGGGACCGGAATATAAAGAGTTGGTAAAAACATATTTCTTAACAGCAGACGGCATGATCGAAACGGCAGCCTCTTTATATAGACCGATAACAAAGCAAGGGGATCCCAGAATATGGTTTTACGATCTGAAACGATATTGTGTGCCGTGTAACTTGCTGGCTATCTTAGCTAATAAGGGTAATCTATATGTGCTGAATCTATCTGATAAGAAAATTGTAAAATCAATGAATTTTGGCTTTATCAGTGAGGTTATTCAGCAGTTTATTGATGACGGTAATGCCGTTGCGAACGAGTTATTAAAGAAGATTCAGGATCTTCATAATAGCGGATTTTTAGAAAGTATTACAGCGGGAGATCCGGGGGTAGGGGATACGCTTGAATATGCGCTTGGTATTGCGAGGAATCCGTCAAAATTACCGGATTACAAGGGTATCGAGTTAAAGGCAAGCAGAACATCGACCTATAATAAGCCAAAGACAAGTAACAGGGTGAATTTATTCACGCAGGTGCCGGATTGGAAAAATAGTCGAGGAATGAATCGGGTAAAGCTGCTTGATACGTATGGTTATTGGAAAACGCAAGAGGATGGGTCCCAAAGGTTTGATTTAAATTGTACATTACGTGCAAACGTGCCTAATCCACAAGGCTTATTTTTAGAAGTCGATATAGAGAATGATTTGCTGGTAAGTTATTGTACAAAAGATGATGCGATAAAGCGGTATGTGGCGCAATGGAATTTTTTATTGCTGAGACAGAGATTACTGGAAAAACATAAGGAAACATTCTGGGTAAAGGCTACAAGTAAAATGGAAAATGGGCAGGAATATTTCCGGTATGATAAAGTGGTTCATACAAAGAATCCAAATGCAAGTTTATTTCCACAATTGATTGAAGAAGGCGTCATTACAGTGGATTATATTATGCATAGAGAAGAGAACGGTACGGTAAGAGACCATGGTTTTCCGTTTAAGATATTTCCGAAAGATTTAGATTTACTATTTCCGGAGCCGAAGACATATGAATTTTGATGGAATCAAGCCTACAGCTCCACCGCCCATATGTCAAGGAAAGCCGGCGGCGGACTGTTTTGTCGGACTGTCGGATATGAGCTCCGCCGCCTGCTTTTTTAAAGTTGTTTTTTTAAAAGCCGCTGCTTGAATGCCCTGACCCTTGCGCCGTAGCGGCTGGAAAAGATAATGCCTACCAAGAGCATACCAATTGCCGCTCCCTGTGCAAATTCCGCCGCATTGACTACAGCGGGATAATGATATAAGTTGGTATCTTTTACGATGGTATAAGCTGCGATCAAAAGCATGGCAATCGCGTTGCAGATACGGACGCGCTTTTGATAGCGTTCCGCCTCCGTATTGGTATAATCGACTGCCTGTAACACGGTTTCTTTCATTTCATTATCCATATTCTCGCTTTTCCTTTCTCCATTTAGGATTTCCCGCAGATCGACCTCATAATAGTCGGACAGCTCGATCAAGAGATCCAGATCCGGCATATTGTTGCCGTTTTCCCAGCGGGATACGGTTCTATTTGATACGTTGCATTTTTCCGCAAGCTGTTCCTGAGTCAATCCCTTTTGCTTGCGGAGTTCTTTTAGAAAACTTCCAATTTTTTCCTGATTCATTTGGTTTCTCCTTTCGAAGAGAAGCTTACCCCAAATACCTGACTTGAGAACACGACATAAAGCGGGAAATGCCCTGTTTTTGACCGGACAAAGGGTGTCTGCTATGTTTATCTTACCACAAATGCAGGCATTACGCGAATTACCCTTTGCGGGTCAGCGCATAAAAAAAGAAGAATGCCAATAGCAGGCATCCTTCTTTTTAGGATAGGAAAAATTGGTTTAGTTGATTCCCGTAATACCGAAATTTCCGTCCACCGACTTAAAAATGATATTCGGTGTGGCATCGCCCATGATAACGCCTGCTTTGGTTTCTTCCAGAGCGGAGACATCTACGGCGGCGATCACGGCACATCTTTCTTCCGTAAAAATGGTATCTTCGCCTAATGCCAGAAAAGATTCCTTATCTTCAACGACTTCACCGTTTACCGCAAGGGGATAGCTGCACAGATCCGCCAGCGCTGCGAGATCTTTGTCGGCCATAGCGCTCTGGATATTTTCGGCAAAGGATGTGTTATCTGTGGGTGCGGGTGCGGCTGTCTCTTGCGCGCCGCAGCCGACGCAGGTAAGAAGCATGATTGCGGTGATTGCGATAGCTTTCCATTTTTTCATAATTTCTTCCTCCAAAATCTTCCTCACAAGTCATTTTCTATTTATTTTGCTATTTTAGTATAGCGCCTCTAAGCGTTTGACAGCAATCTCACTTTCTTCGCATATCTCTCCCTGTTTTTCGCAAACGGTAATCTGATCCGCCGAATCCGGTTGATTAATGATAGTAATTTCGGTATAATTTGCGATAGTATTTCGATTATCTGCGCATATTGGCCGGCAGCTTATAGAAATCAGCAGGGAGTTTGGGTATGAAGGTGATCATCTGTGATGATAATGTCAGGGATCTGCAGACAATAGAAGGATTGTTGATACAATATAAATTGCAGCATTCGGACAGGGCGTTTGAACTGGAAAAATTTTCCGATCCGTCCAGACTGTATCAGGAGATTACAGAAGGAAGAGCGGCTGATCTGTATATTTTGGATATGCTGATGCCGAAACGGACGGGCATCGACCTTGGAAAAAAGATTCGAAATTGCGGGCATAAAAGTATCATTATTTATCTCACTTCTTCTGACGATTATGCGCTGGACGCTTATGGGGTACACGCGATCAGGTATCTCTTGAAACCGATCAGGGAGGAAAAGCTTTTTGAGGCCTTGGACTATGGATTATCCCTATTCGGGAAAAAGGACGATGCAGGTGCCGTCTATTTGGTGAAAACGAAGGAAGGATTGGCCAGAACGCCTTATTCTAAGATAGAATACATTGAAAACGTGAACAGAAGACTGGAAGTACATCTGGTCGGGGGAAGCACATTGAAAAGTATCTTTATCCGCAGATCTTTTGAAAAGGAGACCGAAGGACTGGCGGCGGAAAGAAATTTTCTGCAGATCCATAAATCGTTCTTGGTCAATCTCGATCATGTAAAGCAGTTGGGAATGGGCGTTATGATCATGGAATCGGGCAGGCAGCTTCCGGTCAGCAAGGCGAAGGCGGCAATGGTCAAACGGGAATATCTGCTATTTGTTTCCGGGAAATACAGATAAGCGGCGGGAAAGGTAAGAATATGGAAATGGTTTATTTAAAGGACATATCCTATACGCTGAGTCATATCTTTTTTATGGGATTCATCTATTTGTTCCTGACGCCGCGTTTTACAAAAAAAGCGACGTTGGCGATCTGTCTGGTGGCGTGTTTTGTAATGAATCTGCTGGATCTGCTTAAGCTGCATCTATTTTCAGGCGACAGTGTGGTTTACTTTTTTACTACGCTCGTGCAGATTGCGATAGCCCAGTTTACGGGACTTTTTATTGCCAGAAAAAGGGACAGCAGAGTGCTTTTCATCGGCTTGAGCGCGTCTAATTATGTTATTGTGGGCAGTATAACGGCGTCGATCCTTTACATCTATACGGAAAATATGTGGGTGGCGCTGATTGGAAATATCGTGATGCACCTTGTCATTTTATGGGTGTTATATGTAAAGATCGCAGATATCTTTCATATGTTCTGCGAACGCGATCTGGGAAAAAGCTGGTGGGAGCTGTGTTTGATCCCAGTGTTTTTTTATTGTTGTTTTTCCTGTGTGGCTTTTTTTCCCTATACGCTGTATGAATATCCCCATAATATCTTAGTCAGCATTTTTTTGATGATCACGATGCTTGTTTCCTATGTCGTGGTGTTGCGCTATCTGCACAGTGAGACGAAGCAGGTGGAAGCATATTGGAAGAATGTGATGTTCGAATCTTATATCAAAGGTTTGGAGAGCCAGAATTATCTGGTGGAGCGCGCAGAGCGGAACCTGAGGATACTGCGGCATGATATCAGGCATTATTCCACGACGATAGACGCTTTGTTAAGGCAGGGCAATTATGAGGAAATCGGTAAGATCGCGGGACATATCAGTGATGTGGTGGATGAAAACAAGGTTGAGAGGTATTGTGAAAACCTGATCGTCAATACCATTCTTCTCAAAGTGTCGGAACAGGCGAAACCTTTTCAGATCGATATCCGTGCGGATGTACTGATACCGGGGGATATTCCGGTTAATGCGTATGAGTTTGCGATGGTGCTCGCTAATTTACTGGAAAATGCCGTGTTTGCGGTAAAGGATTTAGAGCAGGAGAAAAGAAAGATCCATGCCAAGATCCACTGTACGGACGGATATCTGCTGATCGATCTGGAAAATGAATACGGGGGAAGGATCGACTTTGATTCTCTCACAGGATTGCCAAAAAGCCAAAAAGGAGCAGGACATGGGCTGGGGATGCAGAGCGTACAGGCTTTTTGCGATAAATTGGGCGGAAATATTGAATGTTATTGTGAAAAGAATCGGTTTCGATTGATATTGTTTGCAAAGTTTTCGCCGGTTTCCGTCTAATATAGAAGAAGGGGTTGACAGGAAATGAAATAAAGTTGTATAGTATTTTGGAGTTAGTTATTACTAACTGAATGGCGGCTGCATATACTAACCATAAGAGTCTAAAAGTAGAAATAGAAACGATAGAAAGGCGCTGCTATGAATCTATGGATTTTTCAAGGGATCATGATACCGCTTGTCGGGACAACGCTGGGTTCCGCCTGTGTTTTGTTTATGAAAAATAAACTGGATCAACGGCTGCAGAGCGCATTGACAGGGTTTGCGGCGGGTGTCATGGTCGCGGCTTCCATCTGGAGCCTGCTCATCCCCGCAATGGAGCAGGCGCAGCCCATGGGAAAGTGGGCGTTTATGCCGGCGGCGGCCGGTTTTTGGTTCGGTATCCTGTTTTTGCTGTTTTTGGACCGTCTGGTTCCGCATCTTCACGCAAACAGTAAAAAAGCGGAGGGGCCGAAAAGCAGTCTGCAAAAGACGACGATGCTGGTGCTGGCGGTGACGCTTCACAATCTGCCGGAGGGCATGGCCGTGGGTGTGGTCTATGCCGGATGGCTTTCCGGAGATGCCGGGATCACGGCTATGGGAGCGTTTGCGCTTTCCCTTGGGATCGCGATTCAGAATTTTCCCGAAGGGGCGATCATCTCCATGCCCTTGCGGACAGAGGGCGTGAGCAAGGGAAAGGCCTTCCTTTATGGTGCGCTTTCCGGCGCGGTGGAGCCGCTTGGCGCGGTTATGACGATACTGGCGGCACACTTTGTGGTCCCGCTCCTGCCTTATATGTTAAGCTTTGCGGCCGGCGCGATGATCTATGTGGTGGTGGAAGAACTGGTCCCGGAAATGTCGGACGGGGAATATGCCGACGTGGGAACGCTTTTGTTTGCGGCAGGATTTACGGTCATGATGGCGCTGGATGTGGCGCTGGGATAATTCATGGAAGGAGACGCGGCAGACAACCCGCGGTAAGTCCTGACATACAGTACAATGGCGAGGGCGGTAGATAAGATATCAGCCACCGGCTGCGCCCACACAAGTCCTGTCAGGCCGAACGCCGCCTTTAAGACAAAGAGAGCGGGAATATAGATGATGCCCTGTCTGCTTAAGCTGATGATGAGGGAAGCGGTGGCTGCGCCCATAGCCTGTATGCTGTTGACAAGGACGTAAAACAGGCCGAACAGAAAACTTGTAGACAATAAAATATGGGCAAATTGAATCGCGTAATCTGTGGCTGTCGGATCCGTCAAAAAGGCGCTGACGATCTGTCCTGTGGTAACGAAACAGAGAATGGTCAGAAAAGTGCCCAGAGCCAAAGCAGAGATAGCGGAGAACCGAAATACATCCTTGAACCTTTTCCATAATTTTGCCCCTACGCAGTAACCGAGTAACGGCTGTATGCCCTGTCCCAGCCCCATGCAGATCATTCCTGTGATAACAGTCACTTTCATGGCGACGCCGATTCCGGCCACCGCCATATCTCCGTAGTCAGCGATCTGACTGTTAATGATAATCTGGGAAACGCTCATCAAAAGAGACCCCAGTGCGGCGGGAATGCCGATGGCAAGGACGCTGCTGCAGACTTTATCTTTCAGGGTAAAATCCTTTACGTGGATGCTGAGGCTTGATCTCCCCAGAAGAAAGTAACAGATATAAAATACGGCGCCCGCTGCGTTTCCGATCACAGTGGCAATAGCCGCACCCGCGATATTCCAATGAAAGCCCAGAATCATAATGGGATCGAGGATCACATTCAACAGATTTCCTAAAAGTTGTCCCATGCAGGCAATTCCGGATTTTCCCTCCGCGCGGATCACATTGGTATAGCAGTTTGAAATCAGGACAAAAGGACCGCTGCAAGAAACGATGGTTAGATAGGTTTTTGTCGGTTCCAACGTGTCAGAACTTGCGCCGATCAGTGTCAGGATTGGCTCCATAAAGAGTAAAAAAAGGGCCGTTATGATTATGCCGATAATGACGCAGCTCCACATACAGAAAGCGCAGACTTTTTTGGCGTAGTCCGTGTTTCCTTCGCCCAGCGCGCGGGAAATGACAGAAGTGCCGCCGACGCCAAAGACGGTTCCTATCGCCATAAAGATCAAAAATACAGGGGTTGCGAGTGAGACAGCCGCGACCTGTAAGGCGTCGTGCGTCTGTCCGATAAAGAAGGTGTCGGCCAGATTGTAGACCAGCACCATGAGCATTGCCGCCATAGCGGGGAGGGCGTTTTTTAATACGGCCTGTGAGACCGGGGCTTTGTGAAAGATTTCCATTGCTTTTTGATCGTTCATGATAATTCCTCCATATCTTAGTATTTTATGTTGAAGAACAAGGGCAGAATTTTGAATCTGTAAGCCTTGTTCCCTTTTAGAACGATTGCATGCGATTAAAAGCATGCGATTGATGATAGTAAACAATTGACTGTCATTATCGGCAGACGATCATTTTGTTTTATATTGCGCTGTACATTCAGCCGGAACGGCTTTACGCGGACAAGGCGGCCGTCATAGCTTAGCGGCGCTGCGGTTCACTTCTTTTAACAGGGATAACAGACATTCCTGCTCCGCGGCGGAAAGATTTTCCACAAGCAGTTTTTCGGTCTGTTCCATCTCCTGTTTTGCCAAGTCGCAGAACTGCTCGCCGAGCGCTGTGATCTCTACATATTTGATCCGCTTATCGTCTCTGTCTCCGGAAACGGCCACCAGTTTTTTGAGTTCCAGACGGGAGATCAGGCCGGCGGTCGTAGACTGGGCGAGCGACAGGCATTTTTCCAGTTCTTTAAAGGTCAGTTTTTTTGCGGGCGCATGCTGTAATTCAATTAAGGCTGTCATTTGGGAAAGGGTTAGGCCCTTTGCCTTCATCTGGTTGTTTACCCTCTTTTCCAGCGCATTATGTATCTGGCGCACTAAAAGCCCACAGGTATTGTGTTCGCTCAAGTTCATGCCTCCCATCTGAAACACAGGTTAACACACTTTTTTAGATAAGTCAATAGCATGCGATTAATTTATCTTATTCTTTCCTGAATAAACTCAGCAAACCGCGGCAACGCAAAAGAGACTTGCCCATAGGTTCTGGTATCCAGAATGCCCTTGTTTTTCAGACGGTCCCTGTAGATGGAAAACTGACTGGAATTCATACCGACGCGGTCGCGGATATTTTTCACTCTGGTTTCTCCGCTCAGGGCCATTTCACCCAGTATTTCCTGATCTTTTGGCGAGGCTTCCGCCCATATTTTGCTATAGACATATTCCTCAAGATATTGGTCATATTCTGGCATAATATCTTTCAGTATAATAGTTTTTGTTTTTCTTTTTTCTCTATATTCCCAGCTAAGATAGCCTAATACCTGAAAGGCAAAGGGATAGCCCTTTGTCAGGTTGGCCATCTCTCCCGCCGCTTCCACATCTAATTGAAAGATATCCCTATACTGCGTTCTGACAGCGGTATAGTTTAGCGGTTCCAGTATCATTTTAGGCGCCCTATATAAAAAAGTAAGTGACTGATTGTTTTGAAGATTATTAATATTATCATATAATCCTGTCATCAATAAAAAAAGCGGGTACTCCTGTCTGATAAAGATCTGAAAGGCGCTGACAAATATTTTCATAGATTCATTGTTTGTCACTTCATCGATGGAAATCAGCAGTCTTTTTTCTCTTTTTTGAAGTTCGCCCAGCATCAATTCGATTGCGTTTTCAATATCTGTGACTGGTGTTGCATTCTCAATGGATACGCCGATTCCCAAGACTGAAAAATCAATTTTTTTCTGCAAAAAATGGGCGTGCATTTCCGGCAGGCTGTATAATTTTGCAGCCAGACTTTGGAGCAGGTCTCTTGTCGGGTTTAATTCCACGACGACCCAAGTATCCTGCGCGCGAAGTTCATTGGCAATTCCCGTCATCATTACTGTTTTTCCGGCGCCTCTGACGCCCGTGATCATGTAAATTTGGTTAGATGGTTTCGAAGTATTAAATTCCTCAATGATTTTCTGCGTTTGTGAAATTCGTGAAACATATTGCAGTGGTTTTTTGCCAAAAGAAAGAGTAAAGGGGTTGTTCATGTTAGAATCCTCACCTTATATAACTTTTATGCTCTTATATAAGTCTATATAACTTTTGATTTATTATATAACTTTATATAAGTTTATATAACTTTTGATTTATTATATAACTTTATATAACTTTTTGTCAAATAGTTATTATTGCCGCGTCCGCAGCTCTTCCACCTGTTCCCCGCTTCTTTCCGGCAAATATTTCCGGTCTTTCTTCGTGCTGTACGATAAACAAAAAACCACATTTATTATTACTATAATCCTATAAAATACATATTTATTATTTTCCCGCATAAATTGGTATAAAACAAGTCTGCGGGCGCACTATGGCATCAGTCTTATCGAATATTTCCAACATCATTATTCCGGTCATTATTTTCTATATCGTGGCTTACGGCCTCTCGAACCGCTGCAATGTGTACGAGGATTTTATCAAGGGCGCGAAGGATGGCTTTCATACGGTGATCCAGATCATGCCCACGCTGATCGGTCTGATGGTAGCGGTGGGCGTTTTGCGCGCGTCTGGATTTCTGGAATTTTTTGGCGGCCTGTTTTCCGGCATAGCGCAAAGACTGGGATTTTCCGCGGAACTGGTGCCGCTCATGCTGGTAAAGATGTTTTCCTCCTCGGCGGCTACGGGACTGGTGCTTGATATCTTCAAAAACCATGGACCGGATTCGCTGATCGGACTGACCACTTCCATCATGATGAGCTGCACGGAGACGATTTTTTATACGATGAGTGTCTATTTTTTGGCAGCAAAGGTCACAAAGACGCGCTATACCTTAAAGGGCGCGCTGCTTGCTACCTTAGCGGGGATCGTGGCCAGTATCGTGTTAGCGGGGCGGATGCTGTAGGGCGGATTGACGGTTATTCATTTCCGGCCAAAAAGAAGACGGAACCTTTCGGCTCCGTCTTCTCTTATGTGAGAAGGATAGAAATGTTGGGACGAATGTATGTCAACAGCTGCGTATTGCAGACTGTTATGTTTAGTCGAAGCCGGTCGATGCCTGCCAGCACCGGCGGCTCCATTGAAATAATGCCAGCATTGTAGTCTTGCCGCAATAAACTATGTATGAGTATTCTGCGGACCGGACATTACATCCGGACGGAGAATGCTGCATTTCAAGCATTCTCCCATGTGAGACATAGAACTTCTTCACGAATGCAGCCTTTGCTGCGAGTGATTTAGAAGTTCTTCTCACATTGTTAACTACAATTACATCATACAGGCAATTTGTGAATGGGATGTGACAAAATTAGAAAGAAAAACGAAAGAAATTATAAACTAAATTTTATAATTAGTACTTTCGGGCGGGCGAAAAGTTTGACTTTCAAAGTATTTTCTGCTAAACTGTGGCTATATGAGGAGTCCCGCATAAGAGAATGCAAAAGCATATTCTCCGAAAAGTATGCCGGGAATGGAAGAAATCATGGATATCAATACGACATTGAATGAAGTGCTGGTCAAGTTATTCCGGGATATCAATACCTTGGAGGAGCGGGCGATCCGTACGGAAGAGTATCAGGACGTGACAGCCAACGATATGCACGTGATGGAGGCGATCGGGCCGGAGGGTGCCAAAAATATGACCAGCGTTGCGCGGGAATTGGAAGTCACCACGGGAACGCTGACCATATCGGTCAATAGTCTGGTAAAGAAAGGGTATGTGGACAGGAGCCGCAGCGAGGAGGACAGGCGCGTGGTGCTGGTGTCCCTCTCCGGAAAAGGGCAAAAGGCATATCTCCATCACCAGAAATTTCATCAGGAAATGATAGAGGCAGTCTTAAAAGAGCTTTCCGGAGAAGAACAGCGGGTGCTGGAGCAGGCGCTTGTGAAGCTCACCCGCTTTTTTCGCCAAAAATCATAGGTTAATTTATCGCCAACCGCCTTGCCAGCGTGCGGTAGTCGGCGGGACCGTTTTGCAGCAGGAAGGAATGAAAACGGTATAAAAAATCTGTATTGTCGTAGGTGGCGCTCATCCGGCCGGTATCGGACCAGAGGACGGCCGCCTGCTTTTTTAATTCCATGATTTCCAGATATCCCAGATAATATTTGAGGTAATTACAAGGCTCTTCCGCGATATAGGTGTAGAGGGAAGAAAGCGCTTCGCTGTCGGTTATGCCCAGTCCCCGGCAAAGCAGTGCTACTTCCTCAAGGGAAAGGCCGTCGTAGTGGATCGCCACATCCAGCAGGGAGTAAAGGCCCAGCCGAAATTGTCTGTCTAAGCGGCAGACCTGATAGTAGAGGGCGGCTTCCGGATGTTCGCGCACGGCAAGGGCTGTCGCCCTGTCGTAGGAAGCAAGTTCCACATACATTGCCCACCCTTCCACGTAGCCGCCGTAGTAGAGGACGCTGCCTAAAGGCAGACTGCCTTCCTGTTCCTGATAGCGCTTACTGTAGACGGTCTGATAGAGATGGCCGGGATAGCCCTCGTGCGCCAGCGTGGTATAGAGAGAGAGGTCGTCTCCGGTATCTTTCGGATTGAGACAAATCAGGTTTTCGCAGATATTGTCGATGGGCGGCGTCATATAGAAAGCAGGCGCGCTGTAGGCCGCGAGGCTCTCATCCACATACTTGATCGTGGAGTGGATGGGTGTGTTGTCCCGGCCTTTGGGAATGGCCGGATAGCTCGTGCCGATCTCTTCCCGCAGGTCGTTTAGGACTTCTTCCGGCGACATTTCCGGAAGAAGGGCTGGGGTTTGCATGATCATCGACTGCAGGGCGGGGTTCTGCCTAAGGAGCGCCACCAGAGATTCATAATTGAGTTTCAGGTCTTCCGCCAGCAGCCGTTTGATATCCGAAATATTGCGGTAGGAGCCGGTGCGCAGACGCAGCAGGGCCAGATAATAGTCGCGGCCGTTTTCCTGGTCCGCCAGACCGCAGAGCTCGCCGCCTTCCCCTTTTAGAAGGGTGAGCGCGTCCGCTAGGCGATCGTAAGCAGGAACGACCAGAGTAGTCAATAACCTCTGGTGCTGTGCGATATAGGCGGAAGCTTTGTCGGATGTGAGGATGCCCTGATCGACCAGCCGCTGCAGGCGGTCTGAAAAAGTAGTTTCCAGAAAATGCGAGCCTTCCGCCAGCGTGTCTGCGTCAAGAAGCGCGCCGCACTGGGCGATCATACGGTCGGCGGTCGTATCCGACATAAAAAGGCCGGCGGCGGCTTTTTCCTGTTCGTAGAGAATGAGCCCGTCGAAATAGGCGGGAATCTGTTCCAGAATGCCGAGGTAGTTTTCTACGTCTGGGATGTCGTCCAGCCGATATTCCGCAAACAAAATGGGAAGCTCGGATGGCACGCCCGAAGACGGGGACAAAGGCTCCGAAAAATAGGGGTAGGCGGCGACATCCGACGCAGCCGCCAGATAACTGTCGAGAAGCTCGTAGAGACGGCGGTTTTTTTCCTGCAAAGCGTTAGGATTGATACCTTTAAGCGCCTCCCTTGTCCGGGAGAGGGCATAGATCTCCTCCGCGGCGCTGCCGGCCTGATAAATGGGAAGCGTAAGGGAAGATTCGTCGATGCCGTAAGCGGCAGGGTCGTCTATCGTATAGTGGAGATGAATGGGATTCGCCTGCACCTCTTCCAGAAAGAAACTTTGCGCAAAGGCGCGAAATCGTGCGTCCTGATGGGTTTTGCCATACAGATGCAGAGTGAAGACACTGATCAGGGCAAAGAGAGTCAAAAAAATGCTCCACTGCCGAAAGGAAAGGGAACGTTTCAAAGAGAACACCTGCAAGATTTATTTTGTTTCACTATATGCAGGAAAACAGAAAAGAATGACAGGAGCCCTGATCCTGTCAGAGCTCTTGTCAGAAAATGATCCGGTCGCGTCCGCTTTCTTTGCCGAGGTAAAGTTTTTCGTCGGCTTCCTTTAAAAGCGTCGTAATGTCGCTGCGATAGTCGTATTCCACCAGTCCGTAAGTAAGAGTGACGGAAAAGGTCTCCGAGCCGCCGTCAAAGACGATTTCTTTGATCTTTTGTCTGAGCGTTTCCAGTGCAATGATCGTTTCGTCGCCGTTTAAACGCGGGAAGATAAGCAGAAACTCCTCGCCGCCCCAGCGGGAAATAAAGGTGTCGGGCGGCAGTCTTTTCTGGAAAGTCTCCGAAATCTTTTTTAATACCTCGTCGCCGATATCATGGCCGTAGGTGTCGTTGACCCGTTTGAAAAAGTCGATATCACACAGGCAGATACTGATCTGGGTATCCGGCGTTTCGAGAAGCTTTTCCAGATACTCCATAGTGCGGCGGCGGTTGTAAAGCCCCGTCAGCGTGTCGGTGTTAGCCTGCTTCATCAGTTTTCTGTTATATTCGATCAGTTTGCCTTCCATCTCCTGCGTGGTGGTGCTGAACAGATAGGCGATCACTCCGAAGGCGAGGAAGATGAAAAAGGAATTGGTGACCTGCATTACGCCGCTCAGTTCCACATCCAAAGTGACGACGGGGTCGTTATACTGGCAGTAAAAGTATAGGATCAATCGCAAAATAAACAGGAACAGCGAGTAGAGCAGTTTGGCTGTCTCATGCTTATACTTTGAGAAAAAGACAAATACCAGCAGTACTGCCAGATAATGCTGTACGCCGAGCCGCCATCCCAGATAATAGACATTTAAGACCGAAAAAATAAGGGTGCATGCGTTCAGGATACAGTAAGATGTAAACGTGCTGTACTGGTAAGATAATATAAAGATCGTCAAAAACAGGACCAGCGACAGCGCGGACAGTACCAGACTGGGTATATGCCCGGTAAAGGAAACCAGAATACAAAAAACAAGCGAATGCACCAGGAGGATGAGCGTGAGAAGCCTCACGACAGCGATCAGCTTAGCGGATTCATTCTGCTTTCCGGTGTCCCGGCAGATATGCTCATAGATGGTTGAGGTGATGCTTTTTTGTTTCATCAATGGTTCTTTCCTTACGGCTCCTGTCAGTGTTTTTTCTTTTGGGAACTTGTAAAAGAGTATATACATATTTATATTACACCTTCGCGAAAATTATTGCAAACATAATAAAGTACTAGTTTTCCTTTTGTTTCATTTTTGTGGAAATTCTGGTAGATTGACGGCAGGGAAGATGGTAGAATAAAAGGCGGAGGAGATAAGCGGATGCAGACTAAGCCAAAGTATTCCATAAAATATAAGCTGATCCTGCTCTCGGTGGTCGTAGCGGTCCCCTTTCTGACTATGGTCATCTATCTGATCTACGCGCTTCACAGTTATAGCGGCGCCTATGACGCGATCGTGAGTAATCTGACGGTAGCGAATACTTATAACCGTAATTTTAAAGAAGAGATGGACGAGAGTCTCTATAAGCTGGTGGTAGGTTCCGCCAGTTTTGAAACGATCGCGGAAGATAAGAGCCTGCGCGATCCCTACGTTTTGATCGGGGAGCTGAGGGGCGAGTTTGAGAAGCTTGCGCGCATCACGACGGATGAGGAGAGCAGCACGTGGCTGCAGATTTTGATGCGCAATATCGACACCTTGGAGGATCGGGTGGACGACATCCGCACGAATCTGGAGACGGAGGAGAGCTATGATGTCAACATCGAGATGCTGGATAATAACATCTATATCCTGACGGAGCTGATTCAGGACAATATTCAATCCTACATTTATTACCAGACACAGAGCATGGAGCATCTGACGGAGCGGCTGAACGACCGGGTGCATGCCTTTACGATCTTCTGCGCCGCCATGCTTGCGCTGGTCCTGCTTTTGGTAATGGCGCTGACGGTGCTCATCGTGTCGGGTATCATCAAGCCGATCGGGGAGCTGTCGCGGGTGACGGAAAGCGTGTCGCAGGGAGATTTTTCCGTGCGCGCGAAGGTTTATACCGACGATGAAGTGGAGGTTCTGGCGGATAGTGTAAACGGCATGACGGAAAGTATTGAACGGTTTGTACAAAAGATAAAAGAAGATGAACGCAAGATGCGCCATGCCGACCTGCGGCTTTTGCAGGAGCAGATCAATCCCCACTTTCTCTACAATACGCTGGACACGATCGTGTGGCTGATCGAGGGCGGTGATCCGGACAAGGCGGTGAACATGGTCATGTCTTTGTCGGACTTTTTCAGGCTGGTCTTAAGCAAGGGCCGGGAGTACATCACCATCCGCGAGGAGGAAATGCACATCCGCAGTTATCTGGAGATCCAGCAGGTGCGCTACCGCGACATTCTGGAGTATGAGATCAATATCGATCCCGCGCTCTATCAATATAAGATCTTGAAGCTGACATTACAGCCGTTAGTGGAAAATTCTCTCTACCACGGCATCAAGTATAAGCGGGCCAAAGGAAGCATCCTCGTGACGGGAAGGCTGACCGAAGGGCATATCACGCTCACAGTCACGGACGACGGCGTAGGGATGGAAGCGGAGGAGCTTAAAAACCTGCAAAGCGAGATCGAGAAACCCTGCAAGGATACGGGGAAGGGCTTCGGCCTTGCCAATGTCAACGAGCGTATTCGCATGAATTTCGGCCCGGAGTATGGGATGTACATCAGCTCCGCGCCCGGCGAGGGCACGACGGTCACGGTGACGATTCCCGCGGAGCCTTATGAGCAGGAGACTTCCCGGACGGAGGAGGCGGTCGTATGAGAGAGAAGATCAGGAAATATCAAAACCGCATCATCAACAGCATAGTGCTGCTTTTTCTGCCGCTGCTTTTGCTTTTGGCGGTGACGGTGGGCGGCAGATTTAAGATATTCGGAGATATCACGGAGGAGCCGACGGTGCAGGAGAAGGCGGATCAGATCGTGGTAGGCGTGTCCCAGCTTGGCAGCGAGTCGGGGTGGAGGACCGCAAACACGGAGTCCGTACAAAATGCCTTCACCCAGAAAAACGGCTGCTTTTTGATCTATCATAACGCCAGACAGAAACAGGAAAACCAGCTTAAGGCGATTCGCAGCTTCATTTCCCAGCGGGTCGATTATATCGTCTTTTCCCCGGTGGTGGAGACGGGCTGGGATACCGTATTGCAGGAGGCCAGAAAGGCCGGCATTCCCGTGATCCTGATGGACAGGCAGGTGGATGTGGAGGATGAAAGTCTCTATGTGACCTGCGTGGGCAGCGATTTTGTGGAAGAGGGGGAGAAGGCGGGCCGCTGGCTGGAGTCGGAACTGATCAGACGAGGCGATGGGGGAGAGCCTGTCAATATCGTGGTGCTGCTGGGAACGGAAGGGTCTTCCGCCCGCATCGGTAGGACGGCCGGATTTGCTTCTGTGGCTGCCAGACATAAGAATTGGAACATTTTGGAGCAGGAGGATGCGGAATTTACCTCTACCAAGGGCAAGGAGGTCATGCGGAATTTCCTGCGCAAGTATGACGATATCGACGTGGTGATCTCCCAGAACGACGATATGACCTTTGGCGCGATCGAGGCGATTCAGGAGTCGGGCAGGAGTGTGGGCGTAAACGGCGACATTATCATCGTTTCCTTTGACGCGGTGAAAAGCGCGCTCGAAATGGTGAGCGAGGGCATCATCAACGTGGATATCGAGTGTAATCCCAATCAGGGCGAGTACCTTCTGCGGGTCATCGACGATCTGGAGGCCGGTCTGCCGGTGGAAAAGCAGTACTATGTGGAGGAAAATGTTTTTAAAAAGCAGAATGTCACGGAAGAGCTGCTGCGGAGCAGGACTTATTAAATATCATCTGTTATTAATTTAGAGGAGAGCGCAATGTTAAAAGTATTTCTGGTCGAAGATGAGAGCGTTGTCAGAGAGGGACTCAGGGACAATATCCCGTGGGAGCAGTGGGGCTATCAGTTCGT
Organism: Lachnospiraceae bacterium UBA7196; assembly: GCA_002490835.1. Taxonomy (GTDB): domain Bacteria; phylum Bacillota; class Clostridia; order Lachnospirales; family Lachnospiraceae; genus UBA3282. The sequence goes on from DKUU01000026.1 coordinate 73,419, forward strand.
GGGCGAGGCCGGCGACGGGGAAATGGCGCTGCCGCTGATTCAGAAGACAAAGCCGGACGTGCTGCTTACGGATATCAAGATGCCCTTTATGGACGGCCTTTCTTTAAGCCGCCTGGTGCATCAGGAGTTCCCTGATATGAAGATCATCATCATCAGCGGCTATGATGATTTCGAGTACGCCAGAGGGGCGATTCAGGTGGGGGCGGAGCAGTATCTGTTAAAGCCCATCACCAGAGCGGTATTGCAGAAAACGCTCGCCGAGCTGAAAACAAAGATCGAGACGGAACGGGAGCAGAAAAGCTATCAGGAGAAATTCCAGAACGAGGCCAGAGAGTACGAACAGTTTTCGCGCACGGATTTTTTTGTGCGCATCTTTGAGGGCAGGATGCCGGTGCAGGATATCTACGAGGAGGCGGCAAAGCTCTCCCTGCGAATCAATGCGCCCTGCTATAATCTTTTGATGTTTAATCTGCAGGAGAAGCGCAGCGGGGAGAACGCGGGCGTGGAGTCCGAACTCTTTGCCAGAAAGCGGGAAGAGCTTCTGCACTATTTCATCCGCTATCCGGAAAATCTGGTCTTTCGCTGGAATGTGAACACCTACGGCGTGCTGATACAGGGCAGCATAGAACAGATGCCGGCGCTTTGCGATAGGAGCATTGAAAACGTGGAGCGGATCTGTAAACCGGCGCAGGAGAGTCTGCAATGGTATGTGGCTGTGGGGGAGCCGGTGGAGCGCTTAAGCCTCCTTGCGGAGTGCTACAGCAAAGTAAACCATCTCTTCGCCTATCGATTCCTGATGCCGCAGACCCATATCTTTACCGCGGAGCTCATCGGGCGTAACGTGCCGCAGGAGGCGGGCGGCAGGATAGACGGCATCGGAGCGGACCGGCTGGATCCGGAGCTGATCCGGGATTTTTTGCTGCGGGGTGCGAAAGACGAGATTGCGGATTTTGTGGAAAATTATCTGTCCCAGATGCAGGAAGCGATGCAGTCCGTGATGTTTCAGAATTACCTGACGCTGCACATCTATTTTGTGACCCTCTCCTATGCGGAAGTACTCGGCTGCGGACGGGAGGAATTTCTGCGGCTGCTTGGAGAGACGACGCCGGAGAGCGTAAACGGTGCGGAAAAGCTTCCCCCCTATTTTTGCAGCCTTTTGGAAAAGGCGATGACACTGCGCGACAGGGAATCCGATGACCAGAGCAGACGCGTTTTGAAAAAGGCCCTCTCTTATATAGAAGAAAACTTTTCACAGGAGTCGCTGTCCTTAAATTCCGTAGCCGGTGAGGTGAACGTCAGCCCCAGCTATTTCAGCGCGATTTTTTCACGGGAGATGCAGGTGACTTTCGTGGAGTATGTGACAGGCAAGCGTATGGACAAGGCGAAAAAACTCCTTCGGCAGACGCAGATGCACACCGGGGAGATCGCGCAGGAAGTCGGATACAAGGATCCCCACTATTTCAGCTTTGTATTCAAGAAGACGCAGGGCTGTACGCCCAGAGAGTACCGCGCGGGAGCGAAGGCCTGAGCGGAGACCGGAATCTGTTACGCGGATGCGGTCGGCGCAGCGTCGCTTTCTTTTCGCACCAGCTCCCAAGGGATCTCCTGTGATGCGGCGGGGTGTCCCTTTAAGAGCAGCGTCATCGCCTCGGCCACGCAGCGTCCCAGCTCGTGCGGGCGGTGGGCAAGCGAGGTGATGCGCACTTTGCTTAAGTCGCTCAAGTAGCTGTTGTCGAAGCAGACGACGGAGAGATCCTGCGGTACCCGTATCCCTGCGTAGGAGAGTTCTTTGATCAGCCAGTAGGCGATCTCGTCGTTATAGCAGATGACGGCGGTGCAGTCGGACAGCCGTTCTTTGCAAAAGGAGGCAAGGAAGCGGGTGTCCTGCTTTTTTTCCAACGCCTCCAGATCGGCGGATAAGAACCAGCCCACGTTTTCGTCCGCAAAAGTCAGGCTAAGATCCCGCAGGCCGCAGGCTGCTCCCAGAAAGCGTTCAGGCCCCTGTGCGTCGTCCGATTTAAAGAGTCCGGCGATGCGGGTATGCCCCAGACCGGCCAGATGGCCGGCTAAAAGATAGCCGCCGTAGTAGTTATCGTCCTTGATGCAGATTTCATTTTCAAGGGCAGGGCAGCAGCCGTGGAGGAAGAGCAGCCGCGTGCCGGCGGCCTTCAGCCGTTTATAAAGATCGAGGTTCGGGGAGGGCAGGGCGCTCTTTGTGCCTTCCGCGATCAGCCCACGCGGCGGGTTTTCTAACAGCGTTAGTAAATGCGTTCTTTCTATATTAAAATGGTTGTCCGTGGAAAGGACATCGAGCTGATAGCCTTTTTCATTCAAAGTCTGGCGGATGTCCGCAAGCAGTCTGGGGTAGATGTATTCCTGACTGTTGGAGATCAGGATGGGGATGCGGTTTTCGGAAAACGTCGGGGACAGCCCTGTTGCAAAAGAGCCGCTTCCCTGCCGGCTTTCAATCAGCCCCTTTTTTTTCAGCACAGCGAGGGCGGCCCGCACGGTCTGGCGGCTGACATCGTATCTGGCACACAGTTCCGCTTCGGTGGGCAGCGCCGTGATCCCCTGCTCCAGATTACGGGCAATCTGTTCCGTAAGCTGTTTCGAAAGTGTTTCGTACTTGTTCATCTGAAAAAAACCCCTTTTTTGTTCATGGTTTGTTTACAAATTACGCTATGTTTGTTCATAAAAAACCCCACTTGAAGGAAAAAATACCATTCACGGCGACTTATTGGCAATAATTACTGTAAACTAATCTGCTGCCACATGGTAAATTTTTCCGTGAAAAACAATAAATGAAATACAAAATCATAAAATTTTACCCTCAAAATAAAAATTTGTATTGATAAAAATCATTATATCATAAATTTGTATTGTTGAACCCATACAAAATGCACAAAATACATATTTTGGGAGTTGCAGTCATATGGTTATTTTGCTAAAGTGTTCTCAGGGACAGCGAGAAGTATCTCCATATCCCGAAAACTTATTTCAATTCAGACTTTCCGCCGCAGATGCGCAGATGGAAAGTCTCAATTCAGAAAGGGAGGAAATTAACAATGAAGAAAAGATTGGCAGTGTTACTGGCCGGCGCTATGGTTATGGCAACTCTGGCAGGCTGTGGCAATGGTGGTACGGCAGAGACATCGGCACCGGCAACAACGGATGCGCCTGCAGCAGAGCCTGAGGCACCCGCAGCGGAGCCCGAGGCAGAGGCAGAGGCACCCGCAGAACCCGAGGCAGAGGCAGAGGCGCCCGCAGCAGGCGGCGACCTGATCAAGGTTGGTATCATCAACAACGATCCCAGTGAGTCCGGTTATCGTACCGCGAACGACGCAGATCTGAAGGCTACCTTCACTGAGGCGAATGGCTACTCTGCACAGTTTGCATACGGCAATCCTGCGGTAGGTAATGCAAACGAAGATCAGGTAAAGGCAGCACAGCAGTTCATTCAGGACGAAGTTGACTATCTGCTTCTCTCCGCAGCTGATACCGCTGGTTGGGATACCGTTTTACAGGATGCACAGGACGCAGGCGTTCAGGTTATCCTGTTTGACCGTACCATCGACGCTGACGAAGGTCTTTACGCAGCATCTATCGTGTCCGACATGGACAAAGAAGGTCAGACCGCAGTAGACTGGCTTGCAACGCAGGGTCTTGAGACCTACAACATCATCCACCTGCAGGGTCAGATGGGTTCCGCAGCACAGCAGGGTCGTACCAAGGCTCTGGATGAGAAGGTAGCTGCTGAGGCTAACTGGAACATGGTTGAGCAGCAGACCGCTTCCTGGAACGCTGAGAACGCACAGCAGATCGTTCAGTCTGTGATCAGCTCCGGTAAAGAGTTCAACGTAATCTACGCTGAGAACGATGATATGGCTAAGGGCGCAGTTGCAGCTCTGGATGCAGCAAACATCTCCCACGGCGTAGGCAAGGACGTTATCGTAATGGGCTTTGACTGCAACAAGTGGGCTCTGGAAGAGCTGCTTGCAGGCAACTGGAACTACGATGGCCAGTGTAATCCTTTCCAGTCTTCTTACATTAGCGATGTAATCAAGACCCTTGAGAGCGGCGGCACGCCTGCTGAGAAGGTGATCATCATGGAGGAGAAGGGCTTCGATGCAAGCACCATCACGGCTGAGGATGTTGAGAAGTACGGCATCTAAATCGGAACGATTGAAAAATTAATAGAAATATGCTATAATGTTTCTAACGAGCGCGGCGCAGCGTAAAGCCTGCCCGCGCTCTTTTTCTAAACATCTATAGGGGGTTAGAGGGTGTTCAGAGAAGGTAAAAAATTTTGGGAGGTGGACTGGTAGTGGAAGACAACATCGTATTAAAAATGAGAAACATCCACAAGATCTTCCCCGGAGTACGCGCCCTGCAGGGTGTGGACTTCACTCTGCGCAAGGGCGAGATCCACGCGCTGATGGGGGAAAACGGCGCCGGAAAATCAACGTTGATCAAGGTTCTTACCGGCGTGTACGGCAAGGAGGAGGGGGATATCTTCCTTGACGGCACAGAGGGTCCGGTGGCGATCCATTCGCCGCAGGATGCGCAGAACATGGGCATCAGTACCGTGTATCAGGAGATCACGCTCTGCCCGAACCTGACGGTGGCTGAGAACATGTTTATCGGTCGTACCAAGGGTACGGTGCAGAATTGGAAGAAAATGAACGCCGATACGGACAGGATATTACAGTCTCTGGAAGTGCCGGCGAGAGCAGCGCAGCAGTTGGGGACCTGTTCTCTGGCGGTGCAGCAGATGATCGCTATTGCCCGTGCGGTGGATATGGAATGTAAGGTCCTGATCCTCGATGAGCCCACTTCCTCGCTGGATGAGCAGGAAGTTGAGAAGCTCTTTAAGCTGATGCGGGATCTGCGCGCCAAAGGCGTAGGCATCATCTTTGTAACACACTTTCTGGAGCAGGTGTATGAAGTCTGCGACAGGATCACCGTCATGAGAGACGGTAAACTGGTAGGTGAATATGAGATCGAGAATCTGCCCCGCGTACAGCTCGTGTCCAAGATGCTGGGTAAAGAGGTGGACGATCTTTCCGATATCAAAGGCGAAGTTAAGACATTTGACGCAGGGAAGGATGCGGTTCCCGTGCTGGAGGCGGAAGGCCTTGTCAGCAATGCGGGTATCAAGCCATTTGATTTCCATATCAATAAGGGCGAAGTGAACGGCTTTACCGGCCTTCTCGGTTCCGGCCGAAGCGAGTGTGTACGCGCGATCTTCGGTGCGGACAGGGTGACCGGCGGCAAGGTAAAGATGAAAGGCAAAGACGTAAAGATCGCAAAGCCGCTTGACGCGATGAAGAACGGTATCGCGTATCTGCCCGAAGACCGTAAGGTGGACGGCATCGTGGGCGACCTTTCCGTGCGCGACAATATCATCCTTGCGCAGCAGGTACTGAAAGGCTTCTTCAAGCCTTTCTCCAAGGCGGAAGCCAATAAGGTCGCTGACGAGTACATAAAACTTTTGAACATTAAAACGGCATCAAAGGATACGCCGATCAAGTCTCTTTCCGGCGGTAACCAGCAGAAGGTAATTGTTGCGAGATGGCTGTTTACGCATCCCGAATATCTGATCCTTGATGAGCCGACCAGAGGTATCGACGTGGGTACTAAGGTCGATATCCAGAAGCTTGTCTTAAAGCTGGCGTCCGAGGGTATGAGCGTGACCTTTATCTCCTCGGAGCTTGACGAGATGATCAGGACCTGTTCCCGTCTGATCGTCATGAGAGACCGTAAGGCGGTCGGCGAACTCACGGGCGATGAGCTGAACCAGAGTACGATTATGAATACGATCGCGGGAGGTGACAAATAAATGGCAAACAGTGAAAATGTAAAAACATCGAGCGCGGGTTCCTGGAAGAATCTGCTTAGAAATCAGTGTTTTATTCCGATCGCGGCGCTGCTTTTGCTGGCGGTATTTAATCTGATCGTTGATCCCACTTTCTTTAGGATTACGTTCGGCTATAACAGTGCCGGGAATCCGGTGCTGTCCGGTGCTATTATTGATATCATCAATAACGGTTCCGAGCTGGCGATTTTGGCGATTGGTATGACGCTCGTGACGGCAGCTTCCGGCGGTCAGGATATCAGTGTGGGCGCGGCGATCGCTATCGCGGGCAGCGTGATCCTGCGGGTACTCTGCGGCGGGAATGCGCGTCCTGAGACGCTGGAGGCGCCTATCATTGTGGCGTTTTTGGTGGCTTGCGTGGTGGCAATGCTCTTTGGCGCGTTCAACGGCGTGCTGGTTGCTTACTTTAAGATTCAGCCCATGATCGCGACATTGATCCTGTATACGGCGGGGCGTTCCATCGCGGCGTGGATCAATAACAATGAGCTTCCTGTTATCAGCGATCCGAAGTTTGCTTATTTTGGCGGGTTTATTCCGGGGATACCGATTCCGACGCCGTTCTTTATTGCGGTAGCATGTATGATCGTGGTTGGATTAGCACTGAAATTTACGAATTTAAGATTATATACACAGTCGGTTGGTATCAATCAGAGTTCCGCCAGACTTAACGGTCTCAATCCGGAGCTGATCAAGGTGATGACTTTCGTGATTCTGGGTCTGTGCGTGGCGGTTGCGGGACTGATCAAGGTAAGCCGTGTATCCTCCATCAACTACTCCGTTATCGCGAAGGATATTGAGATGGACGCTATCCTTGCGGTGGCTCTGGGCGGTAACGCGCTTTCCGGCGGTAAGTTCAGCATGGCGGCTTCTATCATTGGCGCTTTTGTGATCCAGTGTCTGACGACCACTCTCTATAAGTATGGCGTTCCGGCAACGGCGCTGCCCGCTTATAAGGCAGTCGTTGTCATCCTGCTGGTCATCGTCAGCGCGCCTACCGTGAGGGAGTATTTTTCCACACTTGTGAAAAAGATGAAACTGAAAGGGGAGGTGGCGTAAGATGGCAAAGACAGATAAGAATACGACGCCTGCGGGAAATAGCCTTGGAGCAAAATTGATGGGTATGACCGATACCAATCTGCTTCTTACGATTACGGTCATTGTATTTTTCCTGATGTACATAGGCGCAGTAGTATTTCTGCGCGGCGGTTTCTTAAAGCCGCAGACCTTTTTCCTGATCTTAAACAGTAACGCGGCGCTCATTATCCTTGCCTGCGGCATGAGCCTTGTGATGATCACCGGCGGGATCGATATCTCCGTGGGTGGCGTGACCGCTCTGGTGAGTATGTGCTGTGCGGTCTATCTGGATTATAAGGACGGAAATGTTTTTGGGGCGATCATGATCGCGCTGGCGATCGGTTTGGCATTCGGCGTTATTCAGGGCTTAATGGTGGCATATCTGGATATCCAGCCCTTTATCGTCACACTGGCGGGTATGTTCTTTGCAAAGGGTATGACGACAGTGGTCAATTCCTCGCCCTTTAATGTGGCGAACGAGGCGTTTGTCGCACTCAAGACGACGCGTATCAACGTGCCGGGACTTGGTTCTGTCAATAAAAAGGGAATCTATGTGCCCGCGTATGTGGAGATCGGCGTGCTGGTGGCGATCGTGATCGTGATCGTGATGTTTGTGCTGCTGCGCTGGACCAAGATGGGCCGTAACTTCTACGCGGTGGGCGGCAATAAGCAGAGCGCATTGATGCTCGGTATCAATGTAAAACGGACGAAATTCCTCTCACATTTGATCTGCGGCCTTCTGGCAGGAATCGGCGGCTTCGTCTACTTCCTGCATGTGGGTTCCGGTTCTCCTTCCAATGCGGCGGGAGCGGAAATGGATGCGATCGCATCCTCCATCATCGGCGGCACGATGCTGACCGGCGGTGTCGGTAACGTGGTCGGAACTTTCTTTGGCGTACTCTCGTTGAGTACGATTCAGAATATCGTATCTTCCATCGGATTTGACGAAGCATGGTGGACCGGTATCACCAAGGCGGCTATGCTCTGCCTGTTCCTGTTGGTTCAGAGCGTGGTGATGTCCGTGAGAAAGAAGAGAATTTCCGCAAGTTGATTTTTGTAAACGAACAGCCCCTGCATGGGTCGGCACATGTCGGCCCGGCAGGGGTTGTTTTTCGTTATGGAGTATCTGTCTTAACAGGTTGCAATTTCACTAAAAGTAAGCTAAAATGATAAGAAAGTAACAAAGGAGCTGCATGCTGTTTTGGAGACACCGTTTCAGATCAGAACTGCACATAGGGACGAGTGGGAGGATGCTATGGCGCTTGCGTGGCGCACTTTTTTGCAGTTTGAGGCGGAAGATTACCCGCAGGAAGGCGTAGAAAATTTCGAGCGGTTTGTCACAGATTCGACGATTCACCGAATGTTTATTATCGGTTCTTATCATCTGTTCGTAGCGTATGCGGGTACGACGCTCGTAGGAATGATCACCCTGCGGGAGACCTCACACATCTCTTTGTTGTTTGTGGACGCAAAATACCACAGACAGGGAATCGGACGCGCGCTTGTGCAGTATGTCAGGAGTTTTTTGGCATCCGGGTCGCGGGCTACGCATTTGACGGTGAACGCTTCTCCTTATGGCGTGGAGTTTTATCATAAGCTGGGGTTTCGGGACGTACGTCCGCAGGAACAAAAAGACGGGATCATTTATACGCCAATGGAGTTTGTGTTGTGACGGGATGTCAAGTGGGAGAGGAATATGGAGTATATTAGGAGCAAAGATATCTATTTACTGATGCGGGATGTTCTGAAGCTGATTAATCCCACCCTGATGGAGCATGGCTCGCGGGTGGCTTACATAGTATATAAGATGCTGAAGGAAGAAAATAAATACGAGGAATTTGAGCTGGCGGACATTGTCATGGTGGCCACCATGCACGATATCGGCGCCTATAAGACGGAAAAAGAGCGTATCAACGATATGCTGCAGTACGAGACCAGAGACAGCATGGCGCATTCCATCTACGGTTATCTTTTCTTCAAGTATCTTTCCCCGGTGCCGGATCTTGCGAAGATTATCATGTACCACTGCAGAGATTATGAGAAGTTAAAGACCGTCGATTATGAATATAAGGAAGTGGCGGCCTATGTGAACATAGCCGAAAAGATGGACATCTACTCGAATACCATGGGGGCGCAGTTCGATACCCGCATGTTTCAGAAACAGGCGGATACGAAACTTTCCGCCGCGGGTCTGGAGCGCTTTTATCAGTGTGACGCCAAGTATGATCTGATCGAAAAAGTAAAGTCCGGTGAGTACAAGCAGGAGCTTGATGAGATCGCGGAGTACATGATATTTAATAATGAAGAGAAAAAGCAGTTTTTAGATATGCTGATCTATTGTCTGGGTTTTGTCAGGGAAAGCACCGTGCTTGACACTGTGACTACCATCTGTATCTGTGAGGAAATCTCGTCAAGGCTTTTCCTGCCGGATCATGAGCGGGAGATGATTTATTATGCGGCCCTGCTGCACGATCTGGGGATGATTGCGATTTCCAAAGATGTGCTAATGGCGCCCAGAAAGTTAAGGCCTGAGGAGATTAAGCATGTTCGTACCCACGTAGCGGTCACCGAGGAGAAGATCAGCAAGAAGATGGATGCGGAGATCGTGAGTATCGCGCTTGCGCACCACGAGAGAGGGGACGGCAGCGGCTATCCCAAGCGCCTGACGGATCAGCAGATCAGTCTGCAGCAGGGTGTTTTGCAGGTGGCGGATGTGGTTAGCGCGCTCGTGAGCAAGAGAAGCTACCGCGAGGCTTATCCTAAGGCGCAGGTGCTGCGGTTTTTGAATGACGAGGTTGCCAAAAAGCGTCTGAAACGCCAGCCCGCGAATATCCTTTCGGAGTCTTACGACGAGGTCATGGCGCATGTGAAGACTGAGACGGCAAACATCCTGAAAATGTATCAGACTTTGAATGCACAGTACAAGCAGGTTGTGGCAAAATATAAAATATAGACTTTGACGCTTTATTGTGATATACTAAAATTTGGAGTATCGGGAGGGACTTTTCTTGGGCAGATGGTTGGATATAGACAGCCCCATAATGCGCGCGCTGAGTCGTGTGGGGGATTTGTTGATTTTAAATTTTTTAGTGTTTATCTGCTGTATCCCCGTGGTCACTGTGGGTGCCGCGAACACGGCTATGCACTATGTTATTCTAAAGATGGTTCGTGACAAAGAAGGTTATTTGATCCGCGGTTTCTTTAAGTCCTTTGTATTGAATTTTAGGCAGGCCACTCTGATCTGGCTTTTGATGCTTTTGGTAATAGCGGTTTATGTAGGAGATGTCATGATTTTCAACTATTCGGGGATCGTGTTTCCGAAGGCGGTCGTAATCGCGGTGCTGGCGATTGCGATTCTGCTGTTGATGATGGCTGTTTATGTCTTCCCTCTGCAGGCCCGTTTTGAGAATAAGATTATTAATACCCTTAAGAATGCGATGATGCTGGCTCTGATTAATCTGCCGAAAACGATACTGATGCTGGCGTGCTATATACTGCCGCTGGTTATCTGCTATTATTTCAGCTATGCGCTCCTCTTTATTATTTTGTTTGGTTTTTCGGGACCGGCCTATGGTGCGGCTTGCATATACAGCGAAATTTTTAAGAAACTGGAGCCTGAATTAGAGGAACCGGCGGATGATATGAGTTTTTCCATACAGATGGATGAGGAGAACGGGGAAGCGGATGGATAATCAGAACAAATCAAGCGTATTACAGTGGCTGATGCCGACGACCGTCATGATGGTGGTCGTTATTATCATGCTCGTCAGCTTTTCGCGCAAGGCTGATAAAGAGGCGGAGGACACGGTATCCAAAACGCTGATTGCAGAAGTGGAATCTTATGGGAATCGTTTTCGAAATGAGATTGAAAAAGTTGACAGGGTCGCCACGGCTGTCGCTGCAATACTCGCGGATGAAGGCGCAAAAGACACTTCACGCGTAGTACGTTTACTTGAGATTGCCGCGGAAAGTGCAGAAGTAGATGAAGCGCTTTATTGTGACCTGAACGGTCAGGCAACCGATCTGTCGGGTCAGACGGTCGATTTGTCGGGAATGTCTTATTATGAAGCGTTTTCCGGAGCGGAATCCCCTTATATTTTCGCGGAAGACGGTGACTCGGTCATCGTGATGGAACGTGTCAGTTCCGATGTGGCTCAGGGCTATCTTCTCTTGTTTTATCCCATGAATCGCTTTTCCAATATGTTGTATAAATCGGGCTATGATTCCGACAGCTTTTTGGTCCTTGTGGATTCGGAAGGAACGATCATGGGCCTAAGCGGCGTTACAAATGATCCCTATGTGAAAGACGGCAATCTTTTAACGGCGATCGATCAGGTGGATAAGACGGCGGTAAAGGCTCTGCGCAGCCGTATGAATAACGGCTCTCGCGGCCCCATCAATGTCACGAACGGAAAAGAAAAAGAAGTCCTGATCTTTGTACCGCTGGGAACGAACCGCTGGGATCTGGTCCTCTCGGTCAGCGAGGAATTTATGGAAAGGCAGATGCATTTCCTGCGCAGAAATACCAGCAATATGGTACTTTCTCTGGTGGTGGTGATCGCAATCTTCTTCTGTACGGTCGTGGTGGTCAATGTGGTGGGTAAGTTCCGCAACAATGCGAAGAAGAAGGAACTGGAGGATAAGGCGGACACGGATCTTTTGACCGGCCTTAATAATAAACTGGCGACCGAGCGCAAGATTAAAGACTATATGGCGCATCATCCGGACACACAGTCTATGCTCTTCATTCTTGATGTGGATAATTTTAAGAAGGTAAACGACACCATGGGGCATGCGTTCGGGGACGAGGTGCTGCGTTCCCTCGGCAAGCAGATTGGTGGGATTTTCCGTGCCAGTGATATCGTGGGCCGTGTGGGCGGCGATGAGTTCATGGTATTTTTAAAAGGCATTGCCACAGAGGAAACGATCCTGAAAGAAGCTGCTAAAGTGGAGACTTTCTTCAAGAATTTCCAAGCCGGCGAGTACGTGAAGTATAAAGCGACAGCCAGCATCGGTGTGGCGATCTATCCACAGGAGGGCGCCGATTTTGAAACGCTTTACAAAGCGGCCGATCAGGGCCTTTACAAGGCGAAGAAGCGGGGCAAGAACCAGCTTGCATTCTACCGTGAACGGACGCAGGACGAAGCAGCAGCCGACGCCGATGTAAAGCCGGTGGAAGCGGCTGAAAACGCGGATGACAGGTAGGGTAAGAGAGGCTTCTGTCAGCGGATAATTTAATAGGGAGTATAAAGCGAGAATATTTAGACAGAAGAGCCGGAGGCGAGAAATCGTTCCCGGCCTTTTTGTGTCGTTTGCTTATTTTTTTTAAAATGGTATTGACATATACCCTGTGGGGTATGTAATATAGGAGTAGAAAAAGGAGAAATATAAATTATGAAGAGTACAATGGACAAAAATACAGATACTACAGAGGATGTATGCGTGCACAGTCAGCTTAAAAAAATACCCCGCGAAGAGGGAGAACAGAAAAAACTTCATAGTCGTATTAACCGCATTATCGGACAGCTTAAAGGAATTCAGAGAATGATTGATGATGACCGTTACTGCGGAGATATCCTGATCCAGATCGGTGCGGTGGAGAATGCGCTCCGCAGCCTTGGGTATGTTGTTCTTGAAGAGCATATGATGACCTGTGTGGCTGAGGGAGTACAGCAGGGCGATACGCAGATGCTTGCAGAAGCGGTGGAGTTAATGAAGAAACTGACATAAACGCAAAATAGCTGAGGCGAATTTGCATCTGCGCAAAAAGCAGCGCAGACATGGAGATAATCATGGAATCTGAGAAATATAACGTAACGGGTATGACATGCGCGGCATGTTCCGCGCATGTGGAAAAGGCGGTGCGTGGCGTTTCGGGCGTCACATCGGTTAGTGTAAACTTACTCATGAATACGATGCTGGTCGGGTACGAAGCGCCCGCTACGGAAGCACTGATCTGTCAGGCAGTGGAGAAGGCTGGGTACGGCGCGATTCCTGTTGGCGCGGCGACGGGTAAGCGGGCAAATGACAGCATAGCGGGCAGCGGCGCAAGTAAGAGCGATATGGCAGGCGGCAGCAGAACAGTGGACGGAAACGGCATGCAGGATGTGTTCACAGACCGCGAAACGCCTAAATTGCGGAAACGTCTGATCGCGTCCCTGTGCCTGCTCATTCCCCTGATGTATGTTTCCATGGGGCATCTGATGTGGGGCTGGCCGGTACCTGCGGCTTTTGCGGAGAATCCCTGGGCGATCGCACTCTATCAGCTTTTGCTGACAGGGCTGATCATGATCATTAACCAGAGGTTTTTCATAAACGGCTGTACGAGCCTTTGGCACCGCGCGCCCAACATGGATGCGCTGGTGGCCCTCGGTAGCGGTGCGGCCTTTGTCTACAGTACGGCGGTGATGCTTCGCATGGGAAATGCCTACGGAGCGGAAGGCAGGACAGCGGCGTTTCACTGTCTGCACGATATGTATTTCGAGTCCGCGGCGACGATTTTGACGCTGATCACGGTGGGTAAGATGTTGGAAGCCTACAGCAAAGGCAAGACCACGAACGCCGTGCGCAGCCTGATGGCGCTTGCGCCGAAGACGGCTCATGTGATACGGGACGGGGCGGAGACTACGGTCGCTGCGGACGAGGTCGCGGTCGGCGATATCTTTTTGGTGAAGCCCGGCGAGAGTATTCCTGTGGACGGCGAAGTATTAGAGGGCGAGAGCGCGGTGAACGAGGCGGCGCTTACGGGCGAGAGTCTTCCCGTTGACAAGAGCGCAGGCGACAGGGTCAGCGCGGCTACCCTGAATCAAAACGGCGCCCTGACCTGCAGGGCCACCCGTGTGGGCGGCGATACCACCCTGCAGCAGATCATTGCGATGGTGGAGGATGCGGTCGCCACCAAAGCGCCCATTGCCCAGATCGCGGACCGGGTGTCCGGCGTTTTTGTTCCTGTGGTAATTGGCTTAGCGCTGCTTACGGGCGCAGTCTGGCTGCTTGCGGGCGCGGGGATCGGAAAGGCCTTATCTTACGCGATCAGCGTGTTGGTGATCAGTTGTCCCTGCTCGCTGGGGCTGGCTACGCCGGTGGCGATCATGGTAGGAAACGGCGTCGGCGCCGGGCAGGGGATCCTCTTTAAGAATGCCGCAGCGCTGGAGCAGACGGGACGCACGGATTTTGTTGTTTTGGACAAGACGGGGACAGTGACGGAGGGAAGGCCGCAGGTGACGGATATCTGCCCGGCGGCGGGAGTTCCCGTGGAGGAACTTTTGCGCGTGGCAGTCTCTTTGGAGCAAAAAAGCGAGCATCCCCTTGCCCGCGCGGTCTGTGAGCGGGCAGCGGCGGAAGGAATCGACGCAGGGGACGTATCAGAATTTCGCGCGCTTCCCGGATGGGGCGTCGAGGGAAAATTGAGGCGGATTCCCGGCGCAGGAGCTTCGGCAGCCGGGGGTCTTGCCTGTGAGGGCGGTAATATACAGGAGAGGCTTTCTGCCGTTGGCGGCAAGGCGGCGCTGCTTGCGGAGCGCAGCCTGATGACAGATGAGTTGTCAAAAGAAGGGGAGAGACTGTCGGCGGAAGGAAAGACGCCTCTCTATTTTGCGGCAGGGGGAAAACTTCTGGGCGTGATCGCCGTTGCGGATGTGGTGAAGCCTGACAGCGCGCAGGCGATTGCGGAATTAAAGGCCATGGGGATTCAGGTGGTCATGCTAACGGGAGATAACAAGCGCACGGCGGCAGCAATTGGCGCGCAGGTGGAAGTGGACGCCGTACTGGCGGATGTTTTGCCGAATGATAAAGAAGCGGTGGTCAGGCGGCTTTTGGAGAGCGGCAGGGTCGCTATGGTAGGGGACGGCATCAACGATGCGCCGGCGCTCACCAGAGCGGACGTGGGGATCGCAATTGGCGCGGGAGCGGACGTAGCGCTTGACGCGGCGGATGTGGTGCTGGTAAAATCAAAACTGACAGATGTGTCGGCTGCGGTGCGCCTTTCCAGACAGGTGCTTAAGAATATTCATGAGGATCTGTTCTGGGCCTTTTTCTATAATAGTATCGGCATTCCGATCGCGGCGGGCGTATTGGTTCCCATTGCCGGGATATCTTTGAATCCCATGTTTGCAGCGGCGGCTATGAGCCTGTCGAGCTTCTGTGTGGTCATAAACGCCCTGCGGCTGAACCTGTTTTCTGTGCGTTCTGCGGCGAAGGACAGGCGGCGCAAAGCGGTGCCGCTGCCGGACTTTGCGGCCGACGGCGGGACATTGCGGGCAGAGCAGACAGAGCCGGGTGTGCAGATTGGGCAGAAAGCGCAATTGCAAGACTATAACAATAAAGAAGGAGAGGAAAACAAGATGGAGAAAACATTACAGGTAGAAGGAATGATGTGCGGTAAGTGTCAGGCGCACGTGGAGAAAGCGCTTGCGGGCGTGGCGGGCGTGACGGCCGTGACGGTGGATCTGGAGGCAAAGCTGGCTAAAGTGACCTGTGAGAGCAGTGTTTCGGACGAGACGCTCTGCGCTGCTGTCGTTGAAGCGGGCTATGAGGCGACGATGGCGTAAGGACCTTATTTTGTGTATTGTGCATAGGAAATGCCTGCGTTATTGGTCAATTTGTCAGACGCTTATAAAAAAATAGTACAAAGTAAGCAATTTTTACAATCAACAAAGAAATCTTTGTGGAATAGTGGTATGGAAAAGGCGTAAAATCTCCGCTATACTAATGTACAGATTGAATCATCCGTCTTTTTCGGATGAAATAAAAAATAAATCATAATAGGAGGCAATCATGGCAAGTTTATCTTTAAAGAATGTCTGCAAGGTTTATCCTAACGGCTTTGAGGCAGTAAAAGATTTCAATCTTGAGATCGCGGATCAGGAGTTCATCATCTTCGTAGGCCCTTCGGGCTGCGGTAAGTCCACCACCCTTCGTATGATCGCAGGTTTGGAAGATATCTCTTCCGGCGAGCTGAAGATCGGCGACAGAGTTGTAAACGATGTGGAGCCCAAGGACAGAGATATCGCGATGGTATTCCAGAACTACGCTCTGTATCCGCATATGTCCGTATACGATAACATGGCTTTCGGCCTGAAGCTGAGAAAGGTGCCGAAGGACGAGATCGATAAGATGGTAAAAGAGGCGGCTAAGATCCTCGACTTGACAGCTCTCCTTGACCGTAAGCCGAAGGCTCTTTCCGGTGGTCAGAGACAGCGTGTGGCTATGGGTCGTGCAATCGTTCGTAACCCTAAGGTGTTCCTGATGGATGAGCCTCTTTCCAACTTGGATGCAAAGCTGCGTGTGCAGATGCGTGTGGAGATCTCCAAGCTGCATCAGAGACTGGGCACCACCATCATCTACGTAACACATGACCAGACAGAGGCTATGACGCTGGGTACCAGAATCGTCGTTATGAAGGACGGCGTGATCCAGCAGGTTGATACCCCTCAGAATCTGTATCAGAAACCTCAGAACCTGTTCGTAGCAGGCTTCATGGGATCCCCGCAGATGAACTTCTTAGATGCGGTTGTTGAGCAGGCCGGTGAGATCGCTAACCTGAAGGTAGCAGGCCAGACCATTCCGTTGCCTCCCGCTAAGTCCAAGAAGCTGATCGACGGCGGCTATGTTGGCAAGACCGTGACCTTCGGTATCCGTCCTGAAGACGTATATGATTCCGAGATGTTCATCGAGACCGCGAAGTGCGTGTTCGAGTCCACCATCAAGGTTTACGAGCTGCTCGGTGCAGAGGTTTACTTATACTTCGATCTGGCTGAGTTCCCGATCACCGCAAGGGTTGACTCCCGTACTACGGCGAGACCCGGCGACACCGTTAAGTTTGCTTTCGACGTTGAGAAGATCCACGTCTTCGACAAAGAGACAGAGCAGACCATCACCAACTAACAGAAATGATTTCAGGGGAGGGATGCGCAAGCACCCCTCCCTTTTTCACGGTAGCAATCCATTCAAATTGCTCCGACGCAAAGGAGTATATCATATATGATCTCAAGTCAGATAATCAAAGCCAGTATAGAAGAACTAGCCGCGATCTCTAAGATCGACCTTGCCGTATGGGATCTGGAAGGCAAGGAAGTGGCGGCCACTTTTGAGACGAAGGAGATGGCGCCGACATTAGTGACGGGCTTTGTCAATTCGCCCGCGGACAGTCAGGTCATCGGCATGCACCATCTTCTGAAAGTGTTGGATGAGGAGGCTCCGCTTTTTGTGCTGGATGCGAAGGGCGGGGGCGAGGATTCTTATATGATCGGCAGGATCGCGGTCAGCCAGCTTCAGCATTTGATCACGGCCTATAAGGAGCGGTATGACCGCAATAATTTTTTCCAGAATCTTCTCCTCGACAATATGCTGCTGGTGGATATTTATAACCGTGCCAAAAAACTGCATATCGAAGCGGCCCTGCCTCGTGCGGTCTTCCTTGTCGAGACGGATAAGGACAAGGACACCACGGCGATGGAGCTGTTAAACGGCATGTTCAGCGCACAGACGGGAGACTATATCACGGCGGTGGACGAGAGCAATGTGATCCTGATCAAGGCGCTCGCGCCGGAGGACGGTTACGACAGGCTGGAGCAGATTGCGCAGACCATTGCCGATATGATGAATATGGAAGCGATGCTCAACGTGCGCGTGGCTTACGGCACTATTGTGGGAGAGCTGAAAGAGGTTTCGAAATCCTATAAAGAGGCTAAGATGGCCCTTGACGTGGGTAAAATTTTTTACGCGGAGAAAAAAGTATCGGCTTACAGTACGCTGGGAATCGGCAGATTGATCTATCAGCTCCCGGTCAATCTCTGCAAGATCTTTATTGAGGAGATTTTTGGCTCCAATGTACCGTCGGAACTGGATGACGAGACGCTGATCACGATCAATAAATTTTTTGAAAATAACCTTAATGTATCCGAGACATCCAGACAGCTTTTTGTGCATCGAAATACGTTGGTGTACCGCATTGAAAAGCTGCAGAAGAGTACGGGTCTTGACATCCGCGTTTTTGACGATGCGCTGACCTTCAAGATCGCCCTGATGGTGGTCAATTATATGCGCTATCTGGATTCGCTGAATTACTAAGGTGAGCGGGCCTGCCGGTGAGCAGGCTCGTTTTTCGTTAGAATATAGACATAAATGGTTTCCCCTCTGCATATATTGTGATATGGTGTGAGAATGCTCAAGCAAATGGGGAGGGGAGACTATGTTTCAAAAAGAGATTATATATATGGGCCTGCATAAGGATGGCAGCCGCGTGGGGAGCGCGGGATTTCTGAAAGCGGAAAAACGGGACAAGACCAGCAAATTGACCATGATGGTCAAGAACCTTCCCCTTTCGATAGAAGGCAGATTTCCCGTGCGCTACTGCCTCGGCGGGGCAAGCGGCGGGCAGGAAGCTGTTGACGCAGCGGAGCATTCTGAGTACATAGATCGGATGGCGTGGAAAGAAGAAGACGGGATCACGCTGCGGGATGGCGGCGGCTTTTGGGAAAAGGAGGAAGCGGAAGCTTCGGAGCGCATTTATGTGCAGATCCTATTGCCGAACGGTTATCTGGTGGAGGGAAAAAGTAAGGCCGCGCTGAAACAGACGCCCCCAAAAGCGGAAATGCTGCCTGTAGAATCTGCGGCGGTCCCGATGAGCGAATCTGCAGCGGCCCAAGCGGGCGGGCCTGTGCCAGTGAAACAGCCCGTTCCTGCTGTAGAGCCTGTCGCCGCAATGCGCGAGTCTGCGCCTGTCAAGTGGGATGTTCCCGCCGTAGAGTCTGCCGTCGTAATGCGCGAATCTGCGCCTGTCGAGTGGGGTGTTCCCGCCGTAGAGCCTGCCGCCACCCCGCGCGAATCTGCGCCCGTCGTCAGCGCCTCGTCGCAGACAGTCATGCCGGAGCGCCCGCCCCTGATGGCGGATGCCCTTGCGATAGAAGGGTTAAAGGAAGATAAGTGGGAGCAGATTCTTGATACCTACGATCAGATTCACCCTTATGGCGACGACAGGGTCTATGTCAAGATCGCGCCTAAGGATTTTATCATTCTGTCGGGCAATTGTCAGCATCTGGTGAACAACAGTTTCCTTCTGCACGGTTTTTATAATTACCGCTATGTGATCCTTGGGAGGGGAGAAAATTCACTGCGTGAATCATCTGCGGGAGGCTATTCCGTATCCACTCCAGAGAAAGAGACATATTTTCTGGGAGTGCCGGGCGTCTTTTATGAAAGGGAAAAGATGGTGGCGCTGATGTTTGGCTTCGAGGCTTTTGAATGCGAAGGCGGCAATCCGAAGCCCGGTGACTTCGGTTATTATCTGCGCAGGGTGGAACTGTAAGGATAGTTTTTTTGATATGATATACGAAAATATAAAACGGGGACGAGCTCCCCGTTTTTCTGCGCGTATTCTAAATCCGTGCGCCTTATGTCGAGCCGGAGCCCATATACGTTACCTTTACAGTTAACTCCGCCAGGCACCCTTACGGCACATGAAAGGTTCCACTTAGTGCTGCTGTGTTCCCACCCTGACACGGTTCATGGATTCTCATTGCGTAAGACCCAAACTTCAACGCCACTTATAAAGGGCAGCTACACAAGCGAAGGCCCTCGATAAAGCATCACCCCCACTAGAGCGGATTGTGGGTACAAGGCACCGCTAACGCCCCGGCTGCACGGAAGCGGAGACGGAGGGATTCGAACCCTCGTGCCCCGGAGGGCTAACGCATTTCGAGTGCGCCCCGTTATGACCACTTCGATACGTCTCCATTTGCTCGCGGCAGAAAAAGTCCTGTAAATGCTGTCCGAGCATTTCTAGTATACGGCAGAAACGGCCCGGAAGCAAGTGTTTTCTGGAAAGGAGATGCAGATTTCCTTCCCGCGTTGGATTTTTGCGGTATAAGTGTTATAATATACACAAAAAACGGAGGCGCACATGACGCAGGACGAAAAATATATGAGAGAAGCCTTAAAACAGGCGAAGAAGGCCTACGATCTGGGCGAAGTGCCGATCGGCTGCGTGATCGTTTATCAGGACAGGATCATCGGCAGGGGCTACAACAGGCGAAATACCGACCGCAATACCCTTGCCCACGCGGAGATCACTGCGATCAACAAAGCCAGCAAGGCATTAAAAGACTGGCGGCTTGAAGAGTGTACGCTTTATGTGACGCTGGAACCCTGTCAGATGTGCGCCGGGGCTATCGTACAGGCGAGAGTCACGGAGACCGTGATCGGCGCTATGAATCCCAAGGCCGGCTGCGGCGGCTCTATCTTAAATATCTTGGAAATGCCGGAATTTAACCATCAGGTAGTCGTGCGGCGGGGCGTTCTGCAGGAGGACTGTACCAATCTGCTCAACTCTTTTTTTAAAGAGCTTCGTGAAAGGAATAAGGTCGAAAAGCAGTTGAGGCGAAACGCAAAATGAGGTATACTTAAACTACGTTTACAGAATTAAGAAATGGAGGGTTACGGGTATGAAGAGAATCGGAATGTTGACCAGCGGCGGCGATTGTCAGGCTTTGAACGCGGCGATGAGAGGCGTAGTGAAATGCCTTTCCTGCAGCGGCGAGGACGTGGAGATCTACGGTTTTTTGGATGGCTACAAGGGTATGATCTACGGAGATTTTCGTATTTTGACCGGAAATGATTTCGCTGGCATCCTCACAAAGGGCGGCACTATTCTGGGCAGTTCCAGAACGCCCTTTAAGTTGATGCGCGAGCCGGATGAGAACGGCCTCGATAAGGTGGAGGCGATGAAACAGAATTACTTTAAGTTAAAGCTTGACTGTATGGTGATTCTGGGCGGCAACGGCACCCATAAGACAGCCAATATGCTGCGCGAGGAAGGCCTTAACGTGATCACCCTTCCGAAGACGATTGACAACGACCTCTGGGGTACGGATATGACCTTCGGTTTCCAGAGTGCGGTCAACATTGCTACGGATTGTATCGACTGCATCCATACTACGGCATCTTCCCACGGACGTATCTTCATTGTGGAAGTCATGGGACATAAGGTTGGCTGGCTTACCCTGAACGCGGGTATCGCGGGCGGCGCGGACATCATCCTCATCCCGGAGATTCCTTACGACATCGACAGCGTGATCAAAGCGATCAATGGCCGTGCGGCCAGAGGTTCCCGCTTTACCATCATGGCGGTAGCTGAGGGCGCGATCTCGAAGGATGATGCGAAGCTTTCGAAAAAAGAATATAAGGAAAAGATGAAGAATTATCCTTACCCTTCCGTTTCCTATGAGATCGCAGATCAGATCATTAAAAAGACCGGCATGGACGTGCGCGTTACGGTGCCGGGCCACACCCAGCGCGGCGGAAGCCCCTGCCCTTACGACAGAGTGTTTGCGACCAGACTCGGCGCGGAGGCCGGCAAGCTGATCTTACAGGGCGAGTACGGCTTTATGGTGGGCTATAAGAATAGAGAGATCGTGAGAGTGCCGCTTGAGGAAGTGGCCGGCAAGCTGAAAATGGTATCACCCGACGCCACCATCGTGCAGGAGGCGAAGATGGTGGGTATCAGCTTTGGAGACTAAAATCGCAGATAACACTGCGCTGACATGGAGGCGTCATGTCATATACCGCGTTATACCGGAAGTTCCGCCCCAGCCGTTTTGAGGAAGTAAAGGGGCAGGAACATATCGTGACAACATTACAAAATCAGATCAAGGCGGACCGCATCGGTCATGCTTATCTGTTCTGCGGCACCAGAGGTACGGGCAAGACTACGATTGCCAAGATACTGGCGCGGGCGGTGAATTGCGAGCATCCCGTGGAAGGAAGCCCCTGCGGAGAGTGCGCAAGCTGCAAGGCGATCGCTGCCGGCACGAGCATGAATGTGATCGAGATCGATGCCGCTTCGAACAACGGCGTGGATAATATTCGTGAGATCGTGGATGAGGTATCCTATTCCCCTGCGGAAGGCCGCTTTAAGGTCTACATCATCGACGAGGTACACATGCTCTCTATCGGGGCTTTTAACGCGCTCTTAAAGACGCTGGAAGAACCGCCGTCCTATGTGATCTTTATTCTGGCGACTACGGAAGTGCATAAGATACCGATTACCATTTTATCGCGCTGTCAGCGTTATGATTTTCGCAGGATCACGATTGATACCATCACGGAGAGACTGCGGGAACTGATGGATCAAGAGGGTGTGCAGGTGGAGGAAAAAGCGCTCCGCTATGTGGCGAAGACTGCGGACGGCTCTATGCGCGACGCTTTGAGTCTGCTCGATCAGTGTATCGCCTTTCATTTCGGGCAGGAGCTGACCTACGATAAGGCGCTTGACGTGCTTGGCGCGGTAGATACGGAAGTTTTTGGCAGGCTTTTCGGTCACATCCTGAGACGCGAGGTGACTGGCTGCATCGAACTATTGCAGGAGATCGTTATGCAAGGGCGGGAGCTTGTGCAGTTTGTCGCGGATTTTACATGGTATCTGCGCAATCTCATGCTGCTGCAGTCCGCGGACGATATCGAGGATATCATAGATGTGTCTTCGGATAATCTGGTCGTTCTCAAAGAGCAGGCGGGAATGGTGGAGACGGAAACGCTGATGCGCTATATCCGTATTTTTTCGGAATTGTCCGGCCAGATCAGATACGCGTCCCAGAAAAGAATTACAATTGAAATTGCGTTAATAAAATTATGCAGGCCCGATATGGAGAAGGATCTTGGTTCCGTGGTGGAGCGGGTCAGGGTGATAGAGGAGCAGTTGGAAAACGGTGTCGCGGTTGCTGTTTCCGACACTTTGAGCGGCAGTGGAGAGAGCGTACAGGCGTCAGGGCAGGCAAAAAAGGAGAGGCCCCCTTTGCCGAAGGCGATTCCGGAAGACGTACAGGCCGCAGTGGAGCGTTGGCCTGATATCGTGGCAAATACGGATATGCCCATGCGGCAGTATTTGCGGAGTGCGCACCTGACCCTGGGTGGAGACAGCAGACTGTTGGTGATGGTGGAGGACGGTCTTGCTTCCGATTATTTTTTAAAGCAGGAAGGCCACAGGGAACTTTTGGAGCAGATGCTCTCCGACGCTGTGGGCAAGGAGATTGACGTGACGGTTCAGGCTGTAAAGAGCAGGGAAACCTTTGAGCAGAATTACGTGGACTTGTCACAGCTCATTCATATGGAAATAGAAGAAGAATAAAAGAATAAAATACAGAAAATAAAGTCTAGGATATCAGGCGAAAGAAAGGAACAATGAACCATGGCAAAAAGAGGCGGATTTCCGGGCGGCGGGATGCCCGGCAACATGAACAATCTGATGAAGCAGGCACAGCGGATGCAGCGGCAGATGGAGGAGAGTCAGAAAGAGCTGGAAACAAAGGAGTTTACGGCTAAGGCCGGCGGCGGCGCGGTGGAAGTGACCGTGACGGGCAAGCGAGAGCTGACGAAGGTGAAACTGTCCGAGGAAGTCGTGGATCCCGATGATATTGAGATGCTTGAGGATCTGGTGATGGCAGCGGCGAACGAGGCGCTGCGAATGGCGGAAGAAGCGAATGCCGAGGCGATGAATAAGATGACGGGCGGCCTTGGTCTGGGCGGAGGTCTGCCGTTCTGATGGAGCTTTACAGCGGACATATCAATAAATTAATAGAAGAGCTTGCAGGTCTGCCCGGCATCGGCCACAAATCGGCGGGAAGACTGGCTTTTCATCTGATCAGTATGCCGAAGGCAAAGGTGGAGCGGCTGGCAAAAACCATTCTTGACGCCAAGGAAAACGTGCGCTATTGCAGCGAGTGTTTTACCCTCACAGACAAGGAAATCTGTCCGATCTGTGCGAATGCGAACAGGGATCACGGCCTGATTATGGTGGTAGAAAATGCGCGGGATTTGGCGGCTTATGAAAAGACGGGCAAGTATACGGGCGTCTATCATGTGCTGCACGGCGCGATATCTCCCATGCTGGGGATCGGGCCGGGAGATATCCGCTTAAAGGAGCTGATGCAGCGGCTGGAAGGCGACGTCAGGGAGGTCATCATCGCTACAAATTCCAGTCTGGAAGGCGAAACGACGGCTATGTATATCAGCAAGCTCATCAAGCCTACGGGGATCAGGGTGACAAGAATCGCCAGCGGCGTGCCGGTGGGGGGAGACCTTGAGTACATCGATGAGGTGACGCTGCTGCGGGCGCTGGAGGGAAGAGTGGAATTATGATTGCGAAACTCCTTCGGGATTGTTGAATTGTACAAATAATAATCAATGCAGACGCGCTTTCGCTCCAACCGACCCGTAGCGGTACATAAGATGCCAAAGTACGGCATCTAAGTACCGACGGTTCGCTAGGGTCTGCTTATG
>DKUU01000026.1:97814-102274 GCA_002490835.1 Lachnospiraceae bacterium UBA7196
GCAGACGCGCTTTCGCTCCAACCGAACCGTAGCGGTACATAAGATGCCAAAGTACGGCATCTAAGTACCGACGGTTCGCTAGGGTCTGCTTATGATTATTATTTGCACAATTCTTGCAGTATTTTGATGAGTTTCGCAAATAAATGTATAGAAAAAAGGAGGTTACAGAACATGAGTATCATAACAGAAAAATTTGGGGTATCGAAGACAGGCGAGGAGATATTCCTCTTTACTTTGGAAAATAAGAACGGCGTGAAGGCGCAGATCACGAACTACGGCGCGGCGTTAGTGAGGCTGTATGTGCCGGACAAGGAGGGCAAGCTTGAGGATGTGGTCCTTGGCTTTGACACGGCGGAGGCGTATTTTGACAATCCCAGCTTTTTCGGTGTGACTATCGGTCCGTCCGCAAACAGGATCGCGGGAGCGGCTTTTGAACTGAACGGAAAGACCTATCAGCTCCCAGTCAACGATGGGGAAAACAATCTGCACAGCGATATGGATAACGGTTATCATAAGCGCGCTTGGAAGGCGGAAGCAGGGGAAAATGAGCTGACCCTCACCCTTGAGGGGAAGGATGGGGAACTGGGCTTTCCCGGCAATAAAAAGATTACCATGATCTACAGCCTTTCGGATGATAACGGTCTGAAATTAAAATATCATGCGACTGCGGACGCGGACACGATCATTAACCTGACAAATCATACCTATTTCAATTTGGCGGGTCATAAGAGCGGCAGTATCGAGGGACAGCTTCTGCGCCTGTATGCGGGCAATTATACGCATGTGCTTCCGGGCGCGATCCCTACGGGAGAGATCAAGTCCGTGGCGGGAACACCGTTAGATTTCACGCAGATGAAGATGATCGGTAAGGACATCGGCGCCGACTGCGAGCAGTTAAAGCTTGTGCAGGGCTACGATCATAATTTTGTGGTAGACGGTTATGACGGCACGATGCGCCTGATCGCGGAAGCGGCGGATGAAGGAAGCGGCCGCAGAATGAAGGTTTTCTCGAATCTGCCCGGCGTGCAGTTTTATGCGGGCAACTGTATTGCGCCGCAGGATGGAAAAGACGGCGCGCACTACGGCTTCCGCAACGGCTTCTGTCTGGAGACGCATTACTATCCCGACAATATCCACCATCCGAATTTCCCGCAGGCAGTCTTCGGACCGGGAAAGGACTACGACGCGGAAACGATCTACCAATTCGTATAAAGGCATAAAGGCACCGCGCCTTTCGCCAGATTCTGCATAGACTATATGCTATACTGTACGAAGCTTTGGTGAAAAGAGTTGATCAGAAAAGCAGATTTCCTCTTTTTATAAAAGCTTCGTATTTTTTATGCCGGTTTGTATATGCAGGTATGTTGCTGATGCAGCGGTAGGAAAGGGTTTCAGAACCGATTGCTGCAAATTATTATGAGGGCGGATATGGGCGCAGAATATAGTATCTACATCGAAGACTACGTATTGTCATATTTAAAGCGGGAAGTGGATTCTCTGGAACTTTCCGAGATATTTTTTTACGGGAAAAGGCAGAACGGCGGCAGAAAACTGCTGGTATACGGGGCGGGCCGCGAAAAGGAAATCTCTTATTTTGCAAAATATGAGTTGCTGACCGAGCTTGTATGCAGGCTTACACAGGCGGGACCGGTATTTATGGTGCGGCAGAAAGACGGGGAATATAAAGTTACCGGCTTTCAGACTTTTTATGAAAATAATGAGGCGATGCAGAATTACCTGATCGCGTGGACAAGCGGTGAGGTCGGGAAAAA
Organism: Lachnospiraceae bacterium UBA7196; assembly: GCA_002490835.1. Classification (GTDB taxonomy): domain Bacteria; phylum Bacillota; class Clostridia; order Lachnospirales; family Lachnospiraceae; genus UBA3282. The sequence goes on from DKUU01000026.1 coordinate 99,587, forward strand.
GGCAGGGAGTGAGCTGCATGTAATCTGTACGGAGCAGACAGCGAAGGAAAAAGACGGGATGCAGGCAGCCTTGAAAACGGCGGGGAACAAGCGGACGGGAAGTGCGATGACCGTGCAGCTTGGTCTCATTCTTGTGGTGTTGGTGGCTATTGTCATTTCTTCCGCCAACAGCTATCATAAAATGGAACGTCTGAACCAATCGGCCAGAGAGGTGTTCTTTGCTATCGAAAATCAGGAGGCAGGGCAGGAAGGCAGACAAAATGACACGCAAAAGATCGGCCTTGCCAGTGATGAAGAGGAGCAGGAGAAAGGGACGGAAATTTTGGTGGAACGGGATACTTCGGCGGACGATCTTTCGGTAGAAGATGCCGTTCGTGCGGAAAATGCCAGACAGGCGGCGGAAGGCGGATCGCACGGAACTAACGGGCAGGCAGGAGGAAACGCGGCGGAAGGCGGATCGCACGGAACTAACGGGCAGGCAGGAGGAAGCACGGAAGAAGGCGGATCGAATGGAACCAACAGGCAGGCAGGAGAAAGCGAGGAGAAAGGCGGATCGAACGGAACCGAGGGACAGGAGGAAGCGTCTGAGAGGACGGAAGCAGATAGTCAGGCAAAGCCGGCGGACGGTAAACAGGCCGGAAATGACGCGGTTTCGAAAAAGGAGGATACCTCCGAGGAGGCCTTGTCCAGAAATATCACCAGATACTACGAGGTGGAGCGGGGGGACACCCTCTACACCATCAGTCAGAAAATTTATGGCGACGCGTCGCGCGTAGATAAGATCTGCGAGATCAATGACATATCAAATCCGGATAAAATAAGCGAAGGACAAAAAATTATACTTCCCTGAGAAAATATGGTATACTCTCTTTATGATAGAAAAAACTGAGGAATATAAATGGTGAGCGTCAGGGATTACTTTAAGAGAAAAGAACAGCGAAGCGGCGACAGGCTGCCAAGGATCAGCTACAGGGAAAAGATAAAGAGCCATAAGTTTACGGTTTTTTATCGTGTTATTTTGGTACTGATACTTTTGGCGGCGGTTGCGGCGGCGCTTTTTTTGCAGTGGAAGAATAAGGTTTACACGGAGAGCGTGGAACTGTCCAGCGTGGAGATCAAGATCCCCTTGGATGCTTCTCTCATGCCCTTTGGCTCCTATCTTCTCACATACAGCAAGGACGGCGCAAGCTGTATGGATACCAAGGGTAATGCGGTATGGAATCAGACGTTTGGGATGCAGAATCCTATGGTAGATATCAATCAGGATGTGGTGGCGATCGGAGATTACAACGGGCGGGAAATTTATGTGATGGATACGACAAACCTGCTTGGCAGGATCACTACCAACCGTCCGGTGCGAAATTTTTGCGTTTCTGCTTCGGGTGTCGTGGCGGCCGTATTAGATGATACAAATGTCACATGGATCTATCTGTATGATGCAAAAGGAAATGAGCTGGTGTATTTCAGGACAACCATGAAGGAGAGCGGCTATCCGGCCCATATTTCCATTTCGCCCAGCGGGGAGCTTTTGTGTGTGTCCTACCTTTACATAGACGGCGGGCATATGAAGACCAGCGTTGCTTTTTACAATTTTGGCGCGGTGGGACAGAACAGTACGGATAATTATGTGAGCGGTTATGATTATCTTGACTCTGTGGTGCCTTTCGCGAGATTTTTGGACAATAAATCCCTCTTTGCGGTATCCGATGACAGGATCATGTTTTTTGGCGGCGCCCAAAAGCCCGTTACCGCAGCGGAAAATCTCTTGAGTGATGAAGTGCGCGGTATTTATTATGGAAGCGAATATGTAGGACTTGTCTTTAACAGCAAGGAGAGCGGCGGCAGATATCGTCTGGATGTGTATCACAAATCGGGAACCTTTCGACAGTCCATTGAATATGATATTGACTGCAGAGATATTTTATTCTATAACGACCAGATCATTATATACAATGAAGCCGAATGCCGTATCTATAACAGCGGCGGCATGGAAAAATATGCCGGAGCATTTAATAAGACAGCGCTGATGCTGATCCCGCAGAAGGCGTCTTTCACTTATATGGTAGTGACGCCGGATTCTATTGACACGATAGAACTCAAATAAGGATAATGCCCTCTCAAAAACTTCGGCATAGAGGTAAATATGAGACACGAGATGATAAGCTTCGCCAGCGCGGCGGTCATATTGCTATTTTTTCTATGGAGAGTGCGCCGCGGCTACGCCTGTGGTATGATGCAGGAAATTGCAAATATTTTATCAGGTGTGGTCGCACTTGTTTGCGTGGTTTTGATCTTTTTTGCAATCAGCAGCGCGAGGGGAAAGTCGATGCACGTATTAGCGGCCTGCATTGTGGCGCTGATTCTGCTGGGGATATGCTTTAAGATATGCAGTCTTATTTTCAGGCCGCTTTTGGCGGTCGATAAGATATGTATCGTTGGCGGCATCAATAAATTTCTGGGCGCGGTTCTTGGTGCGGTGGAGGCATTGCTGCTTGCTTTTCTTCTTATAAAAACGCTCGAATATTTCGGGATTTTTGTATTCTGAGTTTATCTTTCAAAAATTTCAAAAAATTTCCCATAAACCCGTTGACAGGCGGGGAATCTTCTGCTATTATATGAAAAGTCGCGTGTGGCGTGTAGTAAAACTGCTTCACACGGCAACACATTGAACCTTGACAAATAAACAGT
>DKUU01000035.1 GCA_002490835.1 Lachnospiraceae bacterium UBA7196
AGAAACAGAGTGGAATTTAGAGTAAATGAGGACATGAAGGCTTTGAGGGAGGATATTCGTTGAGATAGAAACAGAGTGGAATTTAGAGATTGAATGATTACATAGGTAAGAAAGGCAGAAATAGTTGAGATAGAAACAGAGTGGAATTTAGAGTTTGGAGTGGCTCGATTTCTTTTCCAAGCATCGGAGTTGAGATAGAAACAGAGTGGAATTTAGAGCTACATACCGCTGATATTCTGCAAAAATTACAGTCCGTTGAGATAGAAACAGAGTGGAATTTAGAGGCAAAACCAGTCAAGACATAAAAATCTCACTGGCTCGTTGAGATAGAAACAGAGTGGAATTTAGAGAACGTAAAATCGTGCGGACATTTGTTTGAAGAATCAGTTGAGATAGAAACAGAGTGGAATTTAGAGAGGTTCGTAAAATTGCAGAAGAACACACGCACAAAGAGTTGAGATAGAAACAGAGTGGAATTTAGAGTGTTCTGCGAGGAACAAGGCATAGAGGACATGCGGGGTTGAGATAGAAACAGAGTGGAATTTAGAGTATATCATCTGAGAGAAATGAAGGTTGGAATTTATGGTTGAGATAGAAACAGAGTGGAATTTAGAGATTAAGGACATGGGCGTTAGATGAAAACTATAATGGTTGAGATAGAAACAGAGTGGAATTTAGAGTTCATCATCTTTTGGATATTTGCCTGCCTCGTAATCGTTGAGATAGAAACAGAGTGGAATTTAGAGTCAAGTCGCTTGGACAGCTTTAATATACTGCGATCAGTTGAGATAGAAACAGAGTGGAATTTAGAGGAAAAGAAATCAGAAGATATAAAAAAGGTCGGCCTTGTTGAGATAGAAACAGAGTGGAATTTAGAGGTGCTTATCTCCTCGTCGTTAAACAGTGTAGACATGGTTGAGATAGAAACAGAGTGGAATTTAGAGTATTTCAGAGAGTGGGAACTCGTGAACGTGCCGAAAGTTGAGATAGAAACAGAGTGGAATTTAGAGAACAAACATAGGTACTGGAAAAATATACGAGTTAGTGTTGAGATAGAAACAGAGTGGAATTTAGAGTTGAGGAACAGATGCTTGCCGTCAGGTACTTTGAGGGTTGAGATAGAAACAGAGTGGAATTTAGAGTTTCCATACGGCACGTATAAGCGTCTTTGCTCGATAGTTGAGATAGAAACAGAGTGGAATTTAGAGACGCCTGCCAGTCATACGCCACTGCAATGACACCGGTTGAGATAGAAACAGAGTGGAATTTAGAGTACGAAAGCGTTGATGTAAACGTCGTCAAGCACAGTGTTGAGATAGAAACAGAGTGGAATTTAGAGTTCTGTGGTCAACCGCATTACATATACTGCATGCCAGTTGAGATAGAAACAGAGTGGAATTTAGAGGTAAATGTGGTATATATTGAGATATAAGGAAATAGGTTGAAATAGAAACAGAGTGGAATTTAGAGTTCAATGGCCCACTCGTGATCTGTGGGACTTAACAGTTGAAATAGAAACAGAGTGGAATTTAGAGGCAAAGACAGAGGAAAAGAAAGAAGAGACGGCAGTCGTTGAAATAGAAACAGAGTGGAATTTAGAGTATCTGGGCTATATCAACTGGTTCGTGCCGATCGGGTTGAAATAGAAACAGAGTGGAATTTAGAGGTAATTCCATTAACCCTTCCCGATGACGTGTACTGGTTGAAATAGAAACAGAGTGGAATTTAGAGGTGCCACGATCTCATCGTGGAAATTCTGAAACAGAGTTGAAATAGAAACAGAGTGGAATTTAGAGCACAAGCCACTTGTTCGCAAAACAGGAATCAATAACGTTGAAATAGAAACAGAGTGGAATTTAGAGGTGCTTCTATGAAAATCAGCAGGTTTGCCCTGTTCTCGTTGAAATAGAAACAGAGTGGAATTTAGAGTATAATTTATCTTCACTCGACACATTCCCCCCTATGTGTTGAAATAGAAACAGAGTGGAATTTAGAGTGAAACGCTGGTACCCCATAAAAGAGCGCGTGGAGGGTTGAAATAGAAACAGAGTGGAATTTAGAGCCTGCAGCCAGCCGAGTCTTACCGCGCGCTTGGGCTGGTTGAAATAGAAACAGAGTGGAATTTAGAGGTAACATAGTGGTTCTCCGCATCCGTCTTTACAAGTTGAAATAGAAACAGAGTTAAATTGAGACCGCAAAAATGAAGATGAATACGGAGTGTCTGCGGTATGAGGGCAGGAAGGAGAATTTGCGGCGGTCCAAAGCGTGGTAGGAGATGGAAAAAGAGCAGAATGGGCTTGCAAAAACAAGGGAAGATGATACGCTAAGTACAGTAAAAGAAGAAAAGGGTATAAGAGACTTATAATTGCATATATTAACATGGCTTTACCCGAATGATTAACTGAGGTGGTAAATTTCGTAGCGACCACACGTCGCTGGTATGACAGGGGAAACCCGAGAGATGTAGGAGAATGCTACGCCTGCCGGTTAATTGTTCGGTTTAACACAAATGGTAAAATAATAAAATGAAATATTGATAACCATAGAGCTTAGAGCCGAATTGATCAATTCTTAACAGGATCGATTACACGGCTCTTTTAGTTTGTTTCCGTACCGTGGAATATTTTAAGAAATCCAAAAAGCGAAAGGACGATGTGGTGGCGGCATTGAAAGCCATTTTCAGCCTTGACAAAAGAACCGCAAAACTGATATGATGATACCCGAACAAGGGCGTTCTCACAGGTGCAGAACGCCCTTTACGCATTTTTGTATATAAGCGAGTCGGCAGATATTATGGAAAGGCAGGTATACTATGAGAAAAAACTATAGCAGAGAGGATATCATAAAACTGGTCGAGGAGGAGGACGTTGAGTTTATCAGACTGCAGTTTACGGATATCTTCGGCAGTCTGAAAAACGTGGCGGTCACGGCGGGGCAGCTTATAAAGGCGTTGAACAACGAATGCACTTTTGACGCATCCTCGATTGAAGGGTTTGCAAGCGTTGAGGAATCGGATATGTATCTGTATCCGGATTACAGCACGTTGGAGATTTTCCCGTGGCGGCCCCAGCAGGGGAAGGTGGCGCGGCTCATCTGCGACGTATATCGTCCCGACGGGAAGCCTTTTGCGGGGGATCCCCGTTATGTCCTGAAACGGGCGCTTGCGCAGGCGGAGGAAATGGGACTGTCTTTCCGGGCGGGAGCGGAGTGCGAGTTCTTTTTATTCCATTTAGACGAAAACGGCATGCCGACCACTCTGAGCCATGAGAATGCCGGCTACTTTGACGTAGGACCGGTGGATTTCGGGGAGAACGCGAGAAGAGACATGGTGCTTACGCTGGAAGATATGGGCTTTGTGGTAGAGGCGTCGCATCATGACGTGTCGCCGGCCCAGCATGAGATCAGTTTTCAATATGACGAGGCGTTGGCCACGGCCGATAATATCATGACCTTTAAGCTGGCGGTCAAGACCATAGCGCGCAGACACGGCCTGCATGCGACCTTCATGCCCAAGCCCAAGAGCGGGGTGAACGGCTCCGGAATGCACATCAACATGTCTCTTTTCAAAGACGGGAAAAACCTCTTTGCGAAAAAGGACGGCGATACGGGGCTTGGCAAAGAAGCGAAATGGTTTTTGGGCGGTATTCTGCGGCATATGCGGGGGATGACGGCTGTCACCAACCCCATTGTCAATTCCTACAAACGGCTTGTTCCGGGGTATGAGGCGCCGGTATATCTCTCTTGGAGCGCAAACAACAGAAGCACGCTGATCCGGATCCCGGCCTGCGGGGGAGACAGTGCGCGGATGGAACTTCGCAGTCCCGATCCTTCGGCGAATCCTTATCTGGTGCTGGCGGCGGTCCTGCAGGCGGGACTTGACGGCATCAAAAAACAGATCGAGCCGCCGGAGAGTGTGACGGGGAATCTTTTTGGCATGAGCGCGCAGGAACGGCAGCAGAGGGGGATTGAAGCGCTTCCCGGTACGCTGATGGAGGCCATTCTTTGTATGGAGCAGGACGATTTTATGAGGCAGACACTTGGGGATCATGTGTTTGAGCGGTATATTGCCCTGAAGAAGGAGGAGTGGGATCGTTACCGCCGTCAGGTAACGGATTGGGAGATCAATGAGTATTTGAATCAGTATTAAATAACATGCGTTGCATAATATAGATAAGAAGTACGAAAGAAGGGAGGTGAGCGTGTGATCAATATCATAGTGGCCCTGCCGAAGCAGGAGGATGGAAAAAGCATCCGCAATCTGCTGATGAAAAACGGTTTTCAGGTCAACGGGATCTGCACCACGGGTTCTCAGGCCCTCAGCAAGCTGGACGAGCTGAATGCCGGCCTTGTGATCTGCAGTTATCGGCTGTCCGATATGATGTACAGTGAATTGCACGCCTGCCTTCCCAAAGGTTTCGAGATGCTGCTTCTGGCTTCGCGCGATGTGCTGCGTGAATGCGGGGGAAACGATATCATGTGTCTTGCCATGCCGTTCAAGGTCTTTGATTTCATCAACACGGTGGATATGATGTGTCAGGCCATCGAGCGGCGCAGGAGAAAAGACAGACAAAAGCCAAAGGAGCGAAACAGCGAAGAAGAGGCGCTGATCGCGGAGGCGAAGGCGCTCTTGATGAATCGAAACCATATGTCGGAGGAGGAGGCTCATCGTTATCTGCAAAAATGCAGCATGGACAGCGGCACGAATCTGGTGGAAACGGCGCAGATGGTTCTTGCCATGATGCGGACGTGATGCGCATTGGGCGCCCTTGTTTTAATGGTTCTGTGCGGCGGGTAGCTTTTTTCGTGGAATGGATGTATACTGGAAAGAAGATTGTTGTTTCCTGTCGAAAAGATTGCGGGAAACTGCCATGGCAGGTATGATAGGACAGAAGTTTTGGGAGAGGGTGCGTATGAGATTTACAAAAATGCAGGGTTGCGGCAACGATTATGTCTATGTTGACGGAAGCCGCGAGCGGATTTTTCAGGAGAAAAAGCCGGAACTGGTCCGCCGGCTGAGTGACAGGCATTTTGGGATTGGCGGGGACGGCGTGATCTTCATCAATCCTTCCGACGAGGCGGATTTCGAAATGGAGATGTACAACGCGGACGGCACCCGCGCGGAGATGTGCGGCAACGGTATCCGCTGTGTGGGGAAATTTGTCTATGATAAGGGATTGACAAGAAAAACTGACATTACTGTCATAAGCGCGGGCAAGGTCAAATATCTGACTCTTTTCCTTAAGGAAGGCAAGGTGGACAGCGTAAAGGTCAACATGGGCGCGCCGATTCTTACGGCCAAACAGGTGCCGGTGGTCTGCGACGGCGAACAGGCGGTGGACGAGCCGATCCGCGTGGCGGGAAAGGATTACCGAATGACCTGCGTATCCATGGGCAACCCGCACGCGGTGGTATTTATGGACGGAGTGGAGGCGCTGGACATTGAAAAGATCGGACCTTACTTTGAGCGGCATGAGCGTTTCCCCAAGCGGACGAATACGGAGTTTGTGGAAGTGCTTGATGAAAACACGGTGCTGATGCGGGTCTGGGAGCGCGGTACGGGAGAGACGCTGGCCTGCGGCACGGGCGCCTGCGCCACGGCGGTGGCCTGCATTTTAAACGGTCTGACGAAGGAGCGCGTCACGGTGAAGCTCCTTGGCGGGACGCTTGAGATCTTCTGGGACAGGGAAGCCGATCTGGTCTATATGACGGGGCCGGCGAAGACTGTCTTTGAAGGCGAGATATAGAGATACGACAAGAAACAGGCAATGGAAAATAAGGCAGAGAATCCCAAATAGTTTACATAATGCAAAGCAGAAAGGAATAAATCAATATTATGGTAAAAATCAACGACAATTATCTAAAATTACCCGGCAGCTATCTCTTTTCCACCATCAGCAAAAAGGTGAACGCCTACGCGGCGGCAAATCCGGACAAGAAGATCATCCGGCTGGGGATCGGCGATGTGACGAGGCCCCTTACCCCGGCCATTATCGGTGCGCTGCACTCCGCGGTGGACGAGATGGCGGATGAAAAGACGTTCCGGGGTTATGCGCCGGACCTTGGCTATGAGTTTTTGCGTACTGCCATTGCGGAGAATGATTACAAGGCAAGGGGCTGCCAGATCGAGGCGGACGAGATCTTTGTCTCCGATGGAGCGAAGTGCGATTCCGGCAATATTCAGGAGATTTTTGCGCTGGACAATAAGATCGCGGTCTGCGATCCCGTGTATCCGGTGTATGTGGATACCAACGTGATGGCGGGCAGGACGGGCGTTTACGATGAGAAGACAGGAAATTGGAGCGACGTCATCTACATGCCCTGCACGCAGGAAAACGGCTTTGCGCCGGAACTGCCAAAGCAGACGCCCGATCTGATCTACCTATGCTTCCCCAACAACCCTACGGGTTCTACGATCACAAAGGCTAAACTTCAGGAGTGGGTGGATTACGCCAATAAAAACGGCGCCGTTATCATCTACGATGCTGCCTATGAGGCTTATATTTCCGAGGCGGATGTGCCGCACAGCATTTATGAGTGTGAGGGGGCAAGAACCTGCGCGATCGAACTGCATTCCTTCTCCAAGAATGCGGGCTTTACCGGCGTACGCCTTGGTTATACGGTGGTGCCGAAAGAGCTGAAGGTGGGCGGCACAGCGCTTCACGGCCTTTGGGCAAGACGCCACGGCACAAAGTACAACGGCGCGCCCTACATCATCCAGAGAGCAGGCGAGGCGGTCTACAGCGAGGCCGGAAAGCGGGAGACGAAGGAATTGGTGGCTTATTATATGAAGAATGCCGCTTATATTTTAGACGGGTTAAAGAGTGCGGGCTACTCGGTTTCCGGCGGCGTGAACGCCCCTTATATCTGGCTGAAAGCGCCAAACGGCATGACGAGCTGGGAGTTTTTTGATTATCTTTTAGAAACGGCAAACGTTGTCGGCACGCCGGGATCGGGCTTTGGTCCAAACGGCGAGACCTATTTCAGGCTGACGGCCTTTGGCAGTTATGAGAGTACCGTGGAAGCGGTGGATCGCATCAAGAAACTGTAGGTTTTAGAAAATGCTGTGTGACTGCCGGTGCTTCACTGATGAGGTGCTGCGGTTGACATAGAAGAAAGGCATCAGATATGGATATTTATCTGCTCCGGCATGGAGAGACAGACTGGAATAAAATGCAGCGCTTTCAAGGGCATACGGATACCCTCTTAAACGAAAAAGGAAGGATTCAGGTGGAGGAGACTGCCCGTAAGATGGCAGATATTGGCATCCGTATGGACGCGATTGTGACAAGTCCCTTAAAGCGTGCGAAGGAGAGCGCGGCGATCGCGGCCCGTGTGCTGGATTATCCGCAGGAAAAGGTCGCGGTAGAAGAGCTTCTGATCGAACGCTATTTCGGAGAAGGGGAGGGCATGGCCACTGAGGTGATGAAGGCGAAATATCCCGACTGTGACTACCCGGGTATGGAATCGAAGGAGGAACTGATCCGGCGCGCGGGGCTTGCGCTGCAAAAGATAACGGAAACATACGGGGATGCGCAGCGGATCCTGCTGGTATCGCACGGGGCGTTTCTCTTTGCGCTGCTGGAGGCGGCGTCCAGAGAGAAGATCCCTTATCAGGGGCGGGCGGCCTGTCTGAAACAGGGCTGTATTTATCGGATCAGGCACGAGGACGGAGATAATACGTTTGCGGCGTATGATGATGAGGCGGGGGCATTTACAGAGCTGGATGCGGCCGGCCTTGGCAGAATGGCGAGGATATATCTGTAAGAAAAGTAGAAATGGGTAGAATCGTGTCGGTATGTATGGTATAATAAGCGCAGAGTCAGCACTCTGCGCTAAGAGAATTGCTGTGCAATTCTCCTGAAATGGTTTAGTGTACTCGCTTCGGAGAAGTGGTAAAAAAGCGCAGCCTGTTTATTTAATTAGGAAAATGCGATATGGGGGGAAACTGACATGCCTATTATGAGTGTTATTAAGAACAATACCATGGGAAACATGCTTTGTTCGAAGGTGCCGGCGGAAGACTTTAATATAGGCTCGCAGCTTATTGTTGCGGAGTATGAAGAAGCGTTGTTTATGAAGGACGGGATCATAGAGGAAGTATTCGGTCCGGGTAAATACACGCTTACCACAGAGAATTATCCTTTTCTTACGAGACTGACGTCAAATCTGTTGACGGGCGGAATCAGCGCATACAGTTGTAAGGTATATTACATCAATAAATCCCATCATCTGGAATTAAAATGGGGAACCGGCAAGCCGATCAGGATCATTGATCCCGTCTGGTCGATTGAGGTATCTGTTCAGGCGAGAGGAGCCTATACGGCGGCGGTAAAAGACGGGAAGAAATTCTTCCTTAAGATGGTTGGCGCCAATGTAGCTGCCAATGAGAATGATATCGTAAAGAATTTCCGTACGGCTTTTATTCAGCATATCACCGATCAGCTCGCCGATTATCTGACTTCTCAGGATAAAGAAGTGCTTATGGTCTGCAATAAGAAAAAGGCGCTTGCGGACGATATGCTGACGATACTGAACGACATACTCGACGAGTATGGAATGGAACTGATCAATTTCTATATTGAGAGCATAGAAATTCCGGAAGACGATGAATGTATGCAGCGGATCCGGGAGATGCGCATTCAGCGTCAGGAGAAGATGTTCAATCGGGAACAGGCTATGGCTGATGAGCGGGTTAAGTTCAGTATGCGCAGGGAATCTGCAGAGACAGACCGTTATGAATCGGGACAATGGGCGTCAGCGGATTATGAGAGAATGGCGATCCGCGATCAGGATGGCAATAACGGTTGGGCCAGACAGGAAGCGGCGGAGATCATGAAGGAGACGGCGGGCAATCCCGGTATGGGAGGCGCTTTGGCGAACGCGGCTATGGGCATCAGTATGGGAGCGCAAATGGGCGGCATGATGGGCCAGATGTTTGAGCAGAACGTGGAAAGCGGTACGGAACCCAGAGTGATATGCCCTAAGTGCAATGCGGTAGTGATGAAGGGTATGAAGTTCTGCGGCAACTGTGGGACTCCCGTACAGGAAGAGAAGCCGAAATGTCCGGAATGCGGCGCGGAGATTATGAAGGGCATGAAGTTTTGCGGGAATTGCGGGAAAGCGCTGCAGCCGCAAAAGCGGGTCTGCCCGACTTGCGGCGTGGAAGTGCCGGAAGGCATGAAATTCTGCGGAAGCTGCGGAGCAAAAATGGAGGGGTAGAAAGAGAAAATGGATAGAAGAATACTGAAATTATTGATTGCTTTTGTGTTGCTTTTAACGGCAAATATCGGAATTTTTACACTGGGCAGCGATTTTGCAACGACATTCTGGATCAGCTATGTCTATGCGATGATAGCGGCTATCATCAGTATCTATGTATTGATTTTCTCTTCGGTGAAGGAGAAGCTGTTATTCCGCTATCCGATTCAGGCAGTTACCTGTGTCTACCTCGGGATTGAACTGGTGGCGGCTTTTTTTGTCACGCAGTTACTTTCCTTCAAACCGCTGTTTGCGTTTTTGGTTCAGCTTGTTATTCTGTCCCTGTATATCGTCGGTCTGCTCTCGGTTATGGTCAATAATTCCTTTATTCAGGAACAGCAGCAGATCAGGGGTACCGATATCGCGAATTTCGAGTACATTGTAAATCTGATGAAAGAGGTGGTGTCGAAGGTGCCTTATGCCAATCCGGACAGAAAGACAATACAGCATGCGGCTGATTGCGTTGCAAGCGGACAGGTAAGGAGCGGTGAAGCGGTATACGATCTGGAACAGAAGATGATTTCGCAGATTGAGGAACTTAAGGCGGCGGTGTCGGAAAAGAATCGGGAGAAGGTACTTGCTGCCTGCAGCAGTATCGAATCTTCGGCGGAAGAGCGTAAGCGGATTCTCAGTCAGCGCGCAAAGTTTTAAGGAGGAGAGATAAGTATGGAAACAAACAGCAGACCTTGGTATTATTCTACATGGATCATTGTTTTGGCCTTCCTTTTTTTCTGGCCGTTAGGAGTTGTCCTGTTGATTTTGAGGAGCGCAGGGAGCAAGCAGTCTGTGTTTCTGGGCAGTACGGATAAGAAGAAGTATATTATCGGCGGCGCATGTTTGATTCTATTAGGAATGATGTGGATATCGTCAGGATCGACCGGAATGGGCCTGTTTATGATTGTGGGCGGTATTGTGGTTATTGCCTATGCGGATAAATCGAAGCGGAGGGCGATCAGGAATCGACAGTACATAGATATCATCGTTAATCAGGGACAGACAAGTCTGGATAACATAGCCAATATGTGCAATATAAATTATGATCTGGTTGTGAAGGAACTGCGAACGCTTATTACGCTGGGTGTGTTAAAAAATGCCGTATTAGATGAAATGACGCGCACGATCACGATACAGAGAGTGGCGCCGCAGATTCCGCAGCAGAATTTACAGCAGACTTTATCAGGTCTGGTGGACGGTGTGGTCGGAACGCAGGCATCGGAATCGGCACAGATGGTGGCATGTACCTGTCCCGGCTGCGGAGCGAAGGTGGCGATCAGAAAAGGTACTACGCAGGTGTGCGATTATTGTGATTCCCCGATTGTGGCAAATTAATGGAGGAAAGCTATGGATTTCTTAAATAAGACAAAAGGAACCTTGTTAAATGCAGGGAAGAATTTTTCACAGAAGGCGAGCGGAGCGTCAGGAGCGGTCGCAGCCGGTATGCGGATCCGGGAGGGAGAAAAAGCGCTGAATGAGAGCATAGCAGAACTGGGAAAGATGTTTCTCGAACAGCAGTCCGAAGAAGCCAGAAGGCTTTTTCCGGAGCAGTATGCTAAAATACAGGGCCTGATGAAGCAGATCGATGCGGATAAGAAGGAACTGGCTATCTGTAAAGGACTGCGTATCTGCCCGAACTGCGGTGCGGAGCAGCAGCCGGAAGCCCTTTGCTGTACGATGTGCGGAATGAATATGAACGAGGCGGAAGCAATGCTTTCGAACGAGCAGAAAGCGGTGGCTTATTGCTCGGCCTGTGGGGCGGAAATTGCTCCGGATGCTAAGTTTTGCTCCGTTTGCGGGGCGGCGCAGAGATAGTATTTGTATTTTTTTTCGTACAATACTTGCGCACTGCATAGATTTATGATATATACAAAGTATATTTGTATACAAAAATGCAATGAAGGAGACTCGCCCTGAGGGAAGCGACAGGAATACGGCGTCACCGACTGAGAGCGCTGTTTGTGAAAGGCAGGGATGGGAACACTCCGGAGCAGATCGTTTGAACAGAGTAGGGCGATACGTTTACACGCGTTAAGTGTTTTGAGAGGATGAGACGAAAGCGGATCATGCGGGCTTTCGACTTGTCAATGCGGGTGGTACCGCGGATATCAGGATTATCCGTCCCGGAATACAGAAATGTGTTCCGGGACGTTTTGCGCGTATAAGCAGAGTCGGAAGACTTATGACGAGGCGCAAGACATCAACCAGGAAAAGGAGAGCGAGTCATATGACAGTTAAAAACATTTACAGAGATGTAACCTTACAGGAAATCAGTGAAAATGACATTGGCAAAGAACTGCGCGTGGCAGGCTGGATCGAAAACATCAGGGACCACGGCGGCGTCTCCTTCGTGGATCTGCGGGATATGTACGGTGTGCTGCAGGTCGTGATGCGGGACACTTCCCTGCTTGACGGCCTTTCCAGAGAGATGAACGTCTCCATTGAGGGGCTGATCGAGAAACGGGATGAGGACACTTACAATCCAAGGATTCCCACGGGTACGATTGAATTGGAAGCGCATCAGGTGGAAGTGCTGGGCAAGGTCTATAAGCAGCTTCCCTTCGAGGTGATGACTTCCAAAGAAACGCGGGAGGAGGTACGTCTCAAATACCGCTACCTCGATCTGCGAAACCAGAAGGTGAAGGACAATATCATTTTCCGCTCGCAGGTGATCGCTTATCTGCGGGAGAAGATGACGGAGATGGGCTTTTTGGAGATTCAGACCCCGATTTTGACGGCATCTTCTCCGGAAGGCGCAAGAGACTATATCGTGCCGTCGAGAAGATATAAGGGGAAATTTTATGCGCTGCCGCAGGCGCCTCAGCAGTTTAAACAGCTTTTGATGGTAGCGGGTTTTGATAAGTACTTCCAGATCGCGCCCTGCTTCCGGGACGAGGACGCCAGAGCGGACCGCTCTCCCGGCGAGTTTTACCAGCTTGACTTTGAGATGAGTTTCGCTACGCAGGAGGACGTGTTCCGCGTGGGCGAGGAAGTGCTTTCCGCCACCTTTGAGAAATTTGCGCCGGAGGGCTATGCGGTGACCAAGGCGCCTTATCCGGTCATCAGTTACAAGCAGGCAATGTTAGAGTTCGGAACCGACAAGCCCGATCTGCGCAATCCCCTGCGCATCATCGACCTCACGGACTTTTTTCAGGAATGTACCTTTAAGCCTTTTGTGGGCAGGACGGTACGCGCCATCAAGGTGCATGCGGATATGTCCAAGGGCTTCCACGAAAAGCTGTTAAAATTTGCGACGGACATGGGCATGGGCGGCCTCGGCTATCTGGAAGTGGCGGAGGACTTAAGCTACAAGGGTCCGATCGATAAGTTCATTCCCGATGAGAAAAAGAAAGAACTCCTTACGCTGGCATCGCTTTCGGTGGGGGACACGATCTTTTTCATCGCGGATAAGGAGGAGAGAGCGGCCTACTATGCGGGGCAGCTTCGCACCGAGCTGGGGGAGAAACTGGAACTGTTAGAGAAGAACGCTTACCGTTTCTGTTACATTAATGATTTTCCGATGTTTGAGCTCGATCCGGACACCAAGCAGGTCGGTTTTACGCACAATCCTTTCTCTATGCCGCAGGGCGGTCTGGAAGCGTTAAACACTAAGGATCCGCTGGAGGTGCTGGCTTATCAGTACGATATCGTCTGCAACGGCGTGGAGCTTTCTTCCGGCGCGGTGCGGAATCATGACATGGAGATCATGGAAAAGGCCTTTGCTATTGCGGGATACGATGCAGAGACTTTAAAAACGAAATTCGGCGCATTGTACAACGCGTTCCAGTTTGGCGCGCCGCCGCACGCAGGCATGGCGCCGGGCGTTGACCGCATGATCATGCTGCTTAAGGGCGAGGAGAATATCAGGGAGGTCATTGCCTTCCCCATGAGTGGCTCAGGGCAGGATCTGATGTGCGGCGCGCCGGGGGATGTGACCGAGCAGCAGCTGAGGGAAGTGCATATTAAGGTGAGGGCGTAAATAAGAAAGGAAAGACAATGGCTAACATTATAAATGACGAGACAATAGAATATGTAGGCATCCTTGCGAAACTCGAACTTTCCGACGCGGAGAAGGAACAGGCCAAGGCGGATATGGGCAGGATGCTCGACTACATCGACAAGCTGGGAGAGCTTGATACGGACGGGGTGGAGCCGATGTCCCATGTGTTTTCTGCCGAGAATGTGTTTCGGGAGGATGTGGTGACGAACGGGGATGACAGAGAGAGGCTTTTATCAAACGCGCCGCAGGAGAAAGACGGGATGTTTGTGGTGCCGCCGACGTTTTAAAGAAAGGAAAGCATAAGATGGATATCATGGATATGACCGCATTACAGTTGTCCACGGCAATTAAGAAAGGTGAGACCACCGCAATAGAAGCCACGGAGGCGGTGCTGGCGCAAATTGACGCGCAGGACAAGATCTACAACTGCTATGTCACGGTGGATGCGGAAGGCGCGCTGGCGCAGGCGAAAGCGGTGCAGGAGCGGATCGGGAAAGGCGGGCTTACAGGACCGCTGGCGGGGGTTCCTGTGGCGATCAAAGACAATCTCTGCACGGAAGGGCTGCGAACCACCTGTTCTTCTAAGATACTGCATAATTTCGTGCCTACCTACACGGCGGAGGCGGTGAAAAATCTGCAGAAGGCCGGGGCGGTGATCCTTGGCAAGACCAATATGGACGAGTTTGCCATGGGCTCTACCACGGAGACTTCGGCTTACGGGGTGACGAGAAACCCCCATAATACGGAACATGTGCCGGGCGGTTCTTCCGGCGGCTCCGCGGCGGCTGTCGCGGCAAGGGAATGCTTTTATGCCATCGGCTCCGATACGGGCGGCTCGATCAGACAGCCTGCTTCTTACTGCGGCGTGGTGGGGATGAAGCCGACCTACGGCACGGTGTCCCGCTACGGCCTGATCGCCTACGGTTCCTCATTGGATCAGATCGGCCCTCTGACGAAGGATGTGGCGGACTGCGCAGCGGTGCTTACCGCGCTGGCTTCCCATGACGAGAAGGATTCCACTTCCATCGCGCGGGAGGATACGGACTTTACGGCAGCGCTTACGGACGACGTGAAAGGACTGCGCATCGGCATCCCGAACGACTATCTGGGCGAGGGCCTTGACGACGAAGTGCGGGGAGCGATCCTGCGGGCGGCTGATGTATTAAAAGAAAAAGGCGCGGTGGTGGAGCATTTTGACTTAAGTCTGGTGGAGTATGCCATTCCTGCCTACTATACCATCGCGGCGGCGGAGGCCAGCTCCAATCTGGAGCGTTTCGACGGCGTCAAATACGGCTACCGCACCGAAGAATATGCGGGCCTTCATAATATGTATAAAAAATCCCGCTCCGAGGGCTTTGGCGAGGAAGTGAAACGCCGCATCATGCTGGGTTCCTTCGTGTTAAGTTCCGGTTATTACGACGCTTATTATCTGAAAGCCTTGAAAGTAAAGGCATTGATCAAGAAGGCTTTCGATGACGCTTTCTCCAAGTATGACGTGATCCTTGGGCCGGCCGCGCCCACGACCGCGCCGAAGCTGGGGGAGAGCCTTGCGGACCCGATTCAGATGTATCTGGGCGATATCTACACGATCGCCGTCAATCTGGCGGGCCTTCCCGGCATCTGCCTGCCTTGCGGCACAGACAGCAAGGGGCTGCCCATCGGTCTGCAGCTGATCGGGGATTGCTTTCAGGAGAAGAAACTGATCCGCGCGGCGTATTCATACGAACAGGGAGGGGAACCGGCATGAGCAAACAATACGAAACCGTCATCGGCTTGGAAGTTCACGTCGAACTGGCGACGAAAACAAAGATATTCTGCGGCTGTTCCACCGCTTTCGGGGCGGCGCCCAACACCCAGACCTGTCCGGTTTGCACGGGGATGCCGGGCTCTCTGCCGGTTCTGAATAAGCAGGTGCTGGAGTATGCCATCGCAGTGGGATTAGCTACGAACTGCGACATTACCAGATATGCGAAATTTGACAGGAAAAATTATTTTTATCCCGATAACCCTCAAAATTACCAGATCTCGCAGCTCTATCTGCCCATCTGCCGTAACGGCGGCGTGGAGATCGAGACGGAAGCGGGCGGCAAAAAGACCGTGGGGATCCATGAGATCCACATGGAAGAGGACGCGGGCAAGCTCATCCACGACGAGTGGGAGGACTGTTCGCTGGTGGATTATAACCGCTCAGGCGTACCGTTGATCGAGATCGTGTCGGAGCCGGATATGCGAAATGCCGGGGAGGTCATCGCCTATCTGGAGAAGCTGCGGCAGGTCATTCAATATCTGGGCGCTTCCGACTGCAAGCTTCAGGAAGGATCCATGCGCGCGGACGTCAACCTCTCCGTCAGGGAAGCGGGGGCGGAAGCGTTCGGCACCCGAACGGAGATGAAGAACTTAAACAGTTTCCGTGCCATCACCCGCGCCATCGAGGGCGAGCGGGAGCGGCAGATCGACCTGCTGGAAGCCGGAGAGAGTGTGGTGCAGGAGACGAGGAGGTGGGACGATGCCAAGGGCGAGTCCTACGCTATGCGCAGCAAGGAAGATGCGCAGGATTACCGCTATTTTCCGGATCCCGACCTTGTGCCCATCACGGTGAGCGATGAGATGCTTGCAAAGATCAAGGAGAAACAGCCGGAGTTCCGCACGGAAAAGATGGCCCGCTACAAGGCGGAATTTGACATTCCCGACTACGATATCGAGATCATTACGGGCGAGAAGCCGCTGGCAGATCTCTTTGAGGCGGCGGTGGCGCTTGGCGCTTCGCCGAAAAAGGCGTCAAACTGGTTGATGGGAGAGACCCTGCGGCTGATGAAGGAGCAGGAAGTGGATGCCGGGGACCTGCGCTTTTCTCCGGAAAATCTGGCGAAGCTGATTGTCCTGACTGAGAAGAAGGTGATCAACAGCTCTGTGGCAAAAGAAGTCTTTGAAGTGATGTTTGCAGAGAATGTGGATCCCGAACAGTATGTGGAGGAGAAGGGCTTAAAGACCGAAAATGACGAAGGAGCGCTAAAAAAAGTGCTGGAAGAAGTAATCGCAGCGAATCCGCAGTCCGTGGAAGATTATCGAAACGGCAAAGAAAAGGCCATTGGTTTTCTGGTGGGGCAGACCATGAAGGCCATGAAGGGCAAGGCCGATCCGGCCGCGGTCAATCAGATGCTGCGGGAATTGCTGTAATCTTCAAGCTATGAGGGGCTGGCCCGCATAGATTAACGTATCTTAAGATACGCAAGGAACTGCAGCGCAAGCCGGGGGTCTTTTACCGAAAGCGGGATGCCAAATACCGGCTCCGATGGATAACCCTGAAACTTTTGGCTGCCGTCCCGCAGATAGTCGTAATAACCTGCATCCGCCAATTTATTTGCGGATGCGGGGATGCGGATGCCAACGGGAATCGGCTTTTCCATCGAGGAAGGGTCGCCGTGGTCTACGACCTTTGCGTAGTAAGCTCTATCGGCAGCTTCCATTTCCGTCAGCGTGGAGGGGGTATCCGCGTCGAAGGCGGCGGCATCCGTGTAATAGAAAAGATCTGCGTAGGCGGCAAGTTCTTTTTCGGTAAGGAGCGTGGAAAGATCGTAAAAAGTTTCCGCACGGGCATAGCCGTCAAAGGCTTCCGTGTCGGCGACGATGACATGGATGTCGCCGGCGTTCATCATCGCCACCAGCTTCTGACGGTTTGCCATTTCGTACTGCGAGAAGTCGCTTGCGGAAAAGGAGAGGGAAGTGTCGATACAGACCTGATAAGCCTCAGGATCGATACCGGCGTACTCCTGAAATTCATTTTCTAATATGGCAGAAGTCTCATCTTCCAAACCGAAGACGGAATTGATAAACGCGGCATAGAAGGCGTAGGGCTTGTTTGCCTGTATCTGGCGGACAAAGGTGACCACAGCCACAATGGCGCAGATTACGACAATGGTGTGAATTTTGTAGTAATCCCAGAAGTAGGTGAGTTTTTCTTTGCGGCTCATGGTCGCAAAGGCTTTCTTTTGCTGTTCCCTGATTTCGTCGTGGACTGAATTTCCTGCTGCCATAGTAATTCTCCGGTTGCTTTTGATTCTATAGTTTGTAAGATTGCGATAGAAGACCGCTTACCCTCATTTCATAATAATAGAGAGTAGGAAAAAGGATGTCAAGGAAGGCAGAATAAAGTTTGTGAAATTTTTATAAATTTTTTTGAGAGGGGGGGGGGTTGGAAAAGGCTGGTAATTTGCCGATATATATTTTAAAGTATTTTTTGTTTCCGGTAACAAGGATGTTGTGGAAAGATACGGGGTATTGATTGATGGGAATTTCATCCATTCAGCATAATATGCTCATGGTGAACGCCGACCGGCGTATGCGTGAGAATGCAAAGGTGAAGACGAAAACGGCGGAGAAGCTCGCGTCGGGCTACAGGATCAACCGGGCGGCGGACGATGCGGCGGGTCTGTCCATGTCTGAGAAGATGCGCTTTATGATTCGTGGTTTGAATCAGGGTACGGAAAATGCTATGGACGGCATCTCCTGGGTGCAGATCGGCGACGGTTCGCTGGAGGAAGCACATTCCATGCTCCACCGGATGACGGAGCTTGCGATCAAGTCTTCCAACGGAACGAATACGGACGACGACCGCGCGATGATGCAGGCGGAGTTTGCGCATCTGCAAAAGGAGATCGACCGGCTCACCGATAATACGACATTTAATGAGCAGCATATTTTCAGGAGCATGAATGGCCTTATCATCAGATCGAGGGCTCTACCTACTGGTCGCCAATCGAGTATCATACCGTGCGGGAGGGGGATAACGATCTGGTGGTGACCTATGCCAAGAGCGAAAAGGATCCACTGGAAACAGTCTCTATCAAGGTGGCGGCCGGAACCTATACGACGAAGGAATTAGTAGACGAGATTGATACGCAGTTGGAGAAAGCGGGGCTTTTGGAGAAAGGCATCCATTTCAATTACAATGACAGGGGCTTCTGCGACCTGAGTCTGGAGGGCGGCAGAATCATTGACGAAGTTTCCGGCGGTTTATCCTACCTTTTATACGATAATTTTGCCGGCGGCACGTTGGGAGCGCTGATTGGGACGACAGCGTTTCCGGATGACACGTCACCGATACTTCTGGTTAAAGACAAAGAGAACAGTCAAATGACGTTCCAATTGCTCAACCCGGAGGATCTCACTGATAAGATAAATGTTGAAATTAATTTGCTCGAGGATCCGCAGCCGGGCAGTATGTACTCGAAAAAGACGCTGATAGACATTATTAATCGGCAGATACAAGCAGCAATCGATGATCATGAGAAGCTGACGGGTAAGCCCGGAGGCAAGGCGGAAGCCACGTCGGAGGGGGAGATTATTAAAATTTCCAGCCTTGATTACATCGTGTCCGAATTTGAGGGCAATATGTTTAAAATCGACGGTGGTATCTATAGCTCGGTTTTCTATGATAATATCAAGTATTCAGATAATGTTCTGCGCTTTCCGGCAGAGCTGCAGGGCGGCTATGTCGTGCGGGACGCTGCCTATAATAAGGCGGATCCGGAGGGTTCCGTATTTCACTTTTCAGCCGGTGACCGTTTGGTCATGAATCCCAATGGCCGGGGACAGCTGGTCATCGATATGGAGCCAATGAACCATAAGACGATCGATGATGTGATAGATTATTTACAGAAGCAGTTTGATGAGTTCGAGTATACGGATGAGGACGGGACTAAGCAGAAGGGAGCGGGGCTTGTTGTCTCAAAACTTCCGGGCGTAACGTCGTGGATACATAACAATCCGAACGACTATTCTTATCAGACGAGTACTAGATTGACAGGACTTAAGATTACCTCCACGGTAGAAGGGCCGGGGAGTACATTAGGCATCGATAAGAAAAAAAGTACTGCTTACGCGCCGCTTTTCACATCCCAGAGAGTAACGGCATATCGTAGGAATGCGGAATTTGGCGAGAACGACGGAACGGTTAATACCAACGACTATTTGATAGGGCTGCGTACGCTGGGGAGTATGACGATCGAGGACGGCAAAAACGATTCGTTTGAGATTCGGCTCGGTACGGGAAATTGGGAGACGATCAAGCTGAAAGCGGGCACGTATGGAAGCGCGGCGCTTTTGGCGGAACAGATTCAGGAACAGATGGATACCGTATTAGGCAAGGATAAAGTCAAGGTGACGGCCACGACCACGACGACTGCCAACCGCATCAGGATCGAGGCGGGCTCTTCGGATGTCAAGGGAATCGCAGTCAAAACGCATGAAGAGGCGGACGGAACGAAAAACACGGGGTATCGGGATATTTTTCAGGGACGGATCGACACGCCCGAGTATGCGGACGCGCCGTCAGCGCATCAGGCTACCACGCTGCTTCCTGAGATAAAGACGCTGGATGCCAACGGTAAGATTACCATCAGCGCAGCGGAGGGAAATCTGGCAATTACGGTAAACGGCAAGGAACGCGCGGTCAATCTGGCGGGGACATGGACGTTAGACGAGATCAAACAGAAAATAAAAGCTGCGTTTCCCACGATGGATGAACCGTATCAGTTTGATGCGATCAATGCCTCCGGGTCAACTTATACCAGAACAGTTACTGCGTCTTCAAATACAGGGGGGCATACTTCTTCGAATGCCGCAACGTATTCCGCATACGGCCTGCAGACGGGATTTACGGAACCCAATGAAGGAGATCCGGCAAGGCCGATCCAAAACAGGGGCGCCGCGCTTACCTTTGCGGGAAAGCTTCCGTCCCAAATTAAGATTACGAAGGCGAATAAAGATTTTAACTTCAAATTAAATGGAGATGAAGTAAAGATAGACTTAGTGAAGGCGTGGGGAGAGGGTAAAACCTTTAATTCTCCGGCTGATTTCGCGAGTGCGCTGCAGAGTGTCATTAAGGACGAGTTAAAGAAGGAGCCGGATCAGTATGGCGGCGTGAAAGTAGGGTTTGACAGCAAAGGGTATTTACAGCTGACGGCAGGTCTGGATCTTGGGGGCGGCGCGCAGTATGTAGGGCAACAGACCACTTTACAGATGATGGTCAATGATAAGGGCGGTTTTGTCTATAATCTGCATGATACCAGTACATCTGCCACTGCGGCGCTTACGGCAAAACAGACGCCTTCGAGCGGTTCTTCGACGGTATCTGTCAATCAGAACTTTACGGGATCTGCTACGGTGAATCTCATCCTGACAAATCCGGATGGGACGAAAACGAATATTGATTTTTCCGTAGATGGCGGTAATTTGGAAACCAACTTAAATAAGAAGTTAGAGGGCAAGAATATCAGGGCAAGCGTGAGCAGTACAGGTGTAACGTTCAGTACCACCGGCGAATGGAAGGCCGATGGCTATAAACTGGAAATCGACACCGGGGCAGGTAAGACTACCCTGCAGGAAAAGCTTTTCGCGTTTAGTAACGGCACGATGGAACACAAAACCGGAGCTTCCGCCACTACGAGTCTGGCGGTGAAAGCGGGACCGATTGTCTTTTCTGAGGATCAGAGTTTTTCAATGACGGTGGATAACGTTACGAAAGATGTTACCATCAAGAAGGGAACCTATAATATCAATTCCCAACCGTTGTTAAAAAAGGCGATACAGGATGGACTCGATGCGGCGTTTGGTACAGAGAAAGTAACGGTAAATGTAAGCAGCAGCGGCTACCTTACGTTTACAACGAAATCGACGAATGGAGCAAACTCTAACATTAAGTTGAATTATCAGGAAAAATACAACAGTAAGCAATCTGCGCTGCGAACCATGTTCGGAGCCAGAGAAATCGGGGGTGTGGAAGCTTCCTTTGATGAGGTTGGCGGGGATCCGAATAAGGTGCAGCTGAGGCTGACGAGAATCCCGTACGATGCTGCAAACCCGAATGATAAGGGAGCAATCTCTGTTACATCGAATTATGTGGATAAATATGGGAACAGTACCTATAAGGGCGGCTCCTTTATTTATCCGAAGACGACTTACAAGGATCCGACGCCGGCGGCGGGATACCACTCGCAGCAGAATTCCTATATGCAGGGGGTTGCGCTTAAGACGACAAACGGCGTGGTGGAGATTGATGAATATAATAAACATCTCTCATTTTACTATTCGGATAATTATGGCAGTGCAGGCAATGTTCCGAAGCATATTGAGTTCGATCTGGCGGAGGATAAGTATAAGCCGGCGGATTTGGTGAAGGCGCTGCAGGAGAAGATCGATCAGGAGCCGGCTGCTGGCGGGATCGGGCCGGATAAGCTGAAGGTATTGATTGAAAAAGGCGGGATACGGATTGAGACAGTGGAAGATAACGCTGGCAGTAAATACCGGATCCACACGAATTCCGAAGGTACTTATGCGCCCACCGGCTCTTTTTACGAAAAGATTCTCTGCGGCAGCGGGTTGAGCAAGACCTATACAAAGCCGTTGAAAGATGAGGAAGGGAAACAGTCGGGAGGCAGGGTCTATGCAATGGGCAGGCAGGACGTAAAGAATCAGATTACCAAGATTCAGAAGGATGGTAACGATACGCTGAGCCTGAAGTTTAAAACACCTGACAAGCCGGATGGGATAGCGCTGGAGATGACGCTTGATGCCGGTTACTATAATTCAGACCAGTTGGTAAAACAGATTCAGGGGAAGCTGGATCAGGCTTTGGAGAAGGCGGGCTTGAAAAAAGGGCTGATCGAGGCGGTGGTCGGGTATAAGGACCCGGATTCGAAACCAATCTATGGCGCGATTGATGACAGGGCTTTGGCATTTAAGCTTTCTGATACGGTGGCGGTTCCTAAGGATGGAAAATATGCGATCGAGGCGATCGGCGGAACGGCGGCATTCAGTGTGTTTTATGCAACCGACGGCGATATCGCCAGAGCTTACGTCAAGGGAGGTAAGGACATTACAAACGGTGCGGTGATTAGGTCGGAGAGCAATACCTTATCCGTGGAGGTGGATGGGAAACCCTATGAGATTACGCTGGAGCCGGGCAAATATACTACACAGAAATTACTGGAACACATGAACGAGAAGTTTGAGGATGGGGAAGTGCCACTCAGGGCTTATGAGGATGGTGGACGGCTGAAACTGATGCATTCAAAATACGGAAAGCATTCCATCAAGCATCTGGGCGGCGGCATTAAGAATGATCTGTTTTACAGGGAATCGGGCGAGTGGTCCGGCAACCAGCCGATGCGCCTTCGTGTGAGCGGCGTTTCTGGCGACTGGATCGAGGTGGATAAGCCGTGGATGGATACGAGTTCTCTGGGGATCAACACGCTGACCATTGAGAAGTATGAGAACGCCCAGAAGGCAATCACCCGTCTGAAGTCGGCGGTGACCAAGGTGTCCAATGTGCGCTCCTACTTTGGTGCGCTGCAGAACCGTCTGGAAAGCACCGTGCGCAATAACATGAATAAGGCGGAGAACACTACGGCGGCGGAGTCCCGCATCAGGGATGCCGATTTTTCAAAGGAAGCGATGGAAAATTCTCTCCACAATATTCTGGAGCAGGCGGGCGTGTCTGTGATGACACAGATCATGCAAAATTCTAATCTGGCGCTGCAGCTTCTGTCATAGTGCCAAAGATATAAAAGGCTGGGAATACGTTCCCAGCCTTTTCAAATTTTATACATGTGTAGATTCCCATATGGTACGTTTGAGCTTGCAACTTTCTCAAATATGTTATATGATAGACCTATATTTTCATGGAGGGTCATCGTATGAGCGAAACATATGTGGAATGTCTGGTGGCGAGGAATGGTTCCCTGCTGATCCGTTTTTGCAAAATGCTGTTTATGATGCTGACCGTGGTATTCGTGGTAATTGGCATCGTTTTTATACCGGGGCTTCTGGTGGCGATCGGGACGGGCGTAGCCGCGTATTTTTCCTATCTGAATGCGGATATCGAATACGAGTACCTCTATCTGGACAAAGAGATCAGCGTGGATAAGGTGATGGCGAAGAGCCGCAGAAAGAAGGTGGGCAGCTACAGTCTTGATAAAATGGAGATTTTTGCGCCTCTGAACTCACACCGGCTGGATTCCTACAGGAACCGCCAGTTAAAGACGCTTGACTACAGCTCCGGTATTGCTGCGCAGCCGGAGAAGCGCTATATGATGATTTGGAATGGTGATACGAAGATCATTCTGGAGCCGAATGCGGAGATGATCAAGGCGGTCCAGAACGTTGCGCCCCGTAAGGTTTTTACGGATTAGCATAATAAAGTGGTTGATGAAATACTGTCAGTTGAAGGGCTGGCAGTTTTCTTCATATCAGCCGCGAAAGAGAAACAAGCATCGCGAAGCGATATTTGTTTCTCGGCGGCGATAACGAGCAAACGTCCGATGCAATCGGACAGAAAGCGCGTAAGCGCGAGTTTGCGAGTCTAGACAGTTGAAACAGGAGTCTTTCACACAACACAGGAGGAGAGAAGATGGGTCAGATTATTGGCGAAGGAATTACGTTTGACGATGTACTCTTGGTACCGAGCTACTCGCAGGTGATTCCGAATCAGGTGGACTTGACAACGAATCTTACGAAAAAGATCAGACTGAACATTCCCATGATGAGTGCGGGCATGGATACGGTGACCGAGCATAGGATGGCGATTGCGATGGCCAGACAGGGAGGCATCGGCATCATTCACAAAAATATGTCCATAGAGGCGCAGGCCGAGGAAGTTGATAAGGTGAAGCGCTCCGAGAATGGCGTCATTACGGATCCCTTCTCCCTGACGCCGGAGCATACGCTGGCTGACGCCGACGCTTTGATGGCGAAATTCCGCATTTCCGGTGTTCCTGTTACCGAGGGCAGAAAGCTTGTCGGTATCATCACGAATCGTGACTTAAAATTCGAGACAGATTTCAAGAAAAAAATCAAGGAATCCATGACTTCCGAAAACCTGATTACCGCTAAAGCAGGCATTACGCTGGATCAGGCCAAGGAGATTCTTGCAAAGGCCAGAAAAGAAAAGCTTCCGATCGTGGATGACGATTATAATCTGGTGGGACTCATCACGATCAAAGACATTGAAAAGACCATCAAGTATCCGTTGGCGGCAAAAGACAGTCAGGGCAGGCTTTTATGCGGCGCGGGCGTGGGCATTACGGCAAATGTGCTTGACAGGGTGAAGGCGTTGATCGCTGCGAAGGTGGATGTGGTGGTGCTTGACTCTGCGCACGGGCATTCTGAGAACGTGCTTCGGTGTCTGCGGATGATCAAAGAAACTTATCCCGATCTGCAGGTGATTGCCGGCAATGTAGCCACGGGCGATGCGACGAGGGCGCTGATCGAGGCCGGCGCGGATGCGGTCAAGGTAGGTATCGGCCCCGGTTCCATCTGTACCACCCGTGTGGTGGCGGGCATCGGTGTGCCGCAGATTTCGGCGATCATGGATGCGTATGCGGTGGCGAAGGAGTACGGCGTACCGATTATTGCGGACGGCGGTATCAAGTATTCGGGCGATATGACAAAGGCGATCGCGGCAGGCGGCGACGTCTGTATGATGGGCAGTATGTTCGCGGGCTGTGAGGAGAGCCCCGGCACTTATGAACTTTATCAGGGCAGAAAATATAAGGTGTACCGCGGCATGGGTTCGATCGCGGCGATGGAGAATGGCAGTAAGGATCGTTACTTCCAGACCGACGCGAAAAAGCTGGTGCCGGAGGGCGTGGAGGGCCGTGTGGCCTACAAAGGCAGTGTGGAGGACACGGTGTTTCAGCTCATGGGCGGCCTGCGTTCCGGCATGGGATACTGCGGCACGCCTACGATCGAGGAACTGAAACAGAACGGCAGGTTTGTGAAGATATCGGCGGCGTCCCTGAAGGAGAGCCACCCGCATGATATCCATATCACGAAGGAAGCGCCGAACTATAGTGTTGATGAATGATAGGAGATAACGATGGAAAAGAAAAATTTAGCGCAGGAACTCGCGGGGAACGCGTATCCGGGGCGCGGCATTGTGATCGGAAAGTCGGCGGATGGCGCTTATGCGGTGACGGCGTACTTTATTATGGGGCGCAGCAGCAACAGCAGAAACAGGGTGTTTGTGGAGGACGGCGAGGGTATCCGTACGCAGGCCTTTGATCCTTCCAAGCTGGAGGACCCCAGTCTGATCATTTATGCGCCGGTGCGCGTGCTTGGCAATAAAACCATTGTCACGAACGGCGACCAGACGGACACCATATACGAACTGATGGATAAACAGCAGACTTTTGAACAGGCGCTTCGCACCAGAGAGTTTGAGCCGGATGCGCCGAACTATACGCCCCGCATTTCGGGGATTATGCACTTGGAAGGCGGCGCATTTAATTATGCTATGTCCATTTTGAAAAGCAATAACGGCGATCCTTCTTCCTGTAATCGTTTCACCTTTGCCTACGAGAATCCCAAGGCGGGTGAAGGGCGGTTTATTCACACGTATATGGGGGACGGCAATCCGCTTCCCAGCTTTGAGGGCGAGCCCACACTGGTAGGGATCGAGGGAGGCATCGACGAGTTCACGAAGGTGGTCTGGGAGAACCTGAACGAGGAGAATAAGGTGTCGTTGTTCGTGCGGTATATTGAGATCGCTACGGGGAAATACGAGACAAGGATCGTGAATAAAAACCAATAGACAGGACGTGAAAACACGAGGATGGAATGACAGAAAACAGAGACGATAGGAGAGCAGAGCGACAATGAACGAATTGGAATTAAAATATGGCTGTAACCCGAACCAGAAACCGTCCCGCATTTTTATGGCGGACGGGAGCGACCTGCCGATTCAGGTTTTAAACGGCAGACCGGGTTATATTAACTTTTTGGATGCTTTCAACGGCTGGCAGTTGGTCAGCGAATTAAAGAAGGCCACCGGACTGCCGGCGGCGACTTCTTTCAAGCATGTATCTCCGGCAGGGGCGGCCGTAGGTCTGCCCTTAGAGGAGACTTTGGCAAAGATTTATTGGGTAGACGATCTGGGAGAACTGTCTCCTTTGGCCTGCGCTTACGCCAGAGCGAGAGGCGCGGACAGAATGAGTTCTTTCGGCGATTTTATTGCCCTCTCCGATGTGTGCGACGTGGACACGGCGAGGCTGATCAAAAGGGAAGTCTCTGACGGCGTGATTGCGCCTGGTTACGAGCCGGAGGCGCTGGAGATTCTCAAAGCGAAGAAAAAAGGCGCTTACAATGTGATCCAGATCGATGCTTCTTACGTACCTGCGCCTATTGAGGTGAAACAGGTCTATGGCATCAGCTTTGAGCAGGGCCGGAACGAGTTAAAGATTGACGACGCGTTTTTTGACAATATCGTAACGAAAGAAAAAGAGCTGCCCAAGCAGGCAAAGATCGATCTGGCGATTGCCATGATCACGCTGAAATATACGCAGTCCAATTCCGTGTGCTTTGTGAAGGACGGGCAGGCTATCGGCATCGGCGCTGGGCAGCAGTCCCGCATTCACTGCACCAGATTGGCAGGGTCTAAGGCTGACAACTGGTTTCTCAGACAGTCTCCCACTGTGTTAGACTTACAGTTTGTTGACGGCATAGGCAGGGCGGATCGGGATAATTCCATTGATCTCTATATCGGCGAGGATTATATGGATGTGCTGGCGGACGGCGCTTGGCAGAAGATCTTTAAAGTGAAGCCGGAGGTGTTTACGGCGGAGAAAAAACGCGCCTGGCTGGACCGGATGAGCGGCGTGGCGCTGGGATCTGACGCATTCTTTCCGTTTGGGGACAATATCGAGCGGGCGCATAGGAGCGGCGTGCAGTATGTGGCGCAGCCGGGCGGTTCCGTGCGGGACGACAATGTGATCGAAGTCTGCGATAAGTATGGGATGACGATGTGCTTCACGGGGATACGGCTGTTCCATCATTGATAAGCGGACGCGAGGCCGGAATATGATTTCACCGTCGCCGCGCTTGCGCTCCGGTCGTAACGCAGCAGACGCTAAGCTCGAGAGTTGCAAAGCAACTCTTTACCTCGCTAAGCGCTGGCGTTACTTTAGGGGCTCCTTGTAAAATCATATTCCGGCCTCGCTGGGTATTGTGCATATGAAGGTATGATGACAGCGGCGTGGATGGGAAATAAAAGCTGGAATAAATTGCAATTTTTGTGCAGTAGTGGTATGATTTAAAAGGCGTAAAACGCAATATTAGGTTTACATAATTTATAACAAGAGAAGGAGTGAGAGGGAACAATGAGTAAGAGTTTTGGGGATCTGGTATCTAAGGTATCCGAGTGTGAGATGAAGACGGTTGCTGTGGCTGTGGCGCAGGACAGTGCGGTTTTGGAGGCTGTGGCGGCAGCGAAGGAGCGGGGTATCGCGGAGGCGATCCTTGTGGGCGACGCGGACAAAATCAAGGCTGTGGCGGAGGCTGACAAGGTGGACATCAGCGGTTTTGAGATCATCGACGAAAAGGATGACTACGAAGCGGCCTTGAAGGCAGTTAATCTGGTACATGAGGGCAGAGCCGACATGTATATGAAGGGTCTGATCGACACAAAGTCTTTCTTAAAGAGCGTGCTGGACAAGGAAGTCGGCCTCAGGACCGGAAAAGCGCTCTCTCATGTGTGCGTATTTGAGGTGGAGGGAATCGACCATCTTTTGTTCCTGACGGATGTTGCCTTCATGACTTATCCCACACTGGAAGATAAGGTGCATATCATCGAGAATACGGTAGATGTCTGCCATGCCTGCGGCATTCCGAACCCGAAGGTGGCGCCTCTTGCGGCAGTCGAGGTAGTGAATCCCAAGATGCCCGTCACGGTGGAGGCCGATGAGCTGACCAAGATGTGTGAGGAAGGAAAGATCACCGGCTGCGTGGTGGACGGTCCTCTTTCTCTGGATCTGGCGATCGACCCCGAGGCGGCGAAACATAAGGGCGCGGAAGGCAGAAAGATCGTGGGTGATGCGGATGTGCTGCTCTTCCCCGATATCCATGCAGGTAATCTGGTTTACAAGTGTCTGGTACATACGGCGAAGGTGAAAAACGGCAACATCCTGACAGGTACGAAGGCGCCGGTGATCCTCACTTCCCGTTCTGATGATTTTGAGACGAAGGTAAATTCGCTTGCGCTCGGCGCAGTCATGGCGGGCGCGATGGCTAAAATGAATTGACAACACGAGAAGAATTTCTAAAGACGTCCCGCCATTGGACGGGACGCCAAGAAATTCTAAACCTCGTGTGGGAGAATGCCAGAAGCAGGCATTCTCCGTGGGTTTTGAATAATTTATGGAGGTGAAATAATTATGGCAGTAAAAAGTTTGATTATCAATCCGGGTTCTACTTCTACGAAGATTGGTGTATTTGAAGATGAAACTCTCCTGTTTGAGGAGACTTTGAGACATTCTACGGAAGAGATATCGCAGTATGCGACAATCTTTGACCAGAAGGATTTTCGAAAGAAGATTATTACCGATTTATTGAAAGAGAAGAATTTTGATGTCAATACTCTGAATATGGTCGTGGGCAGGGGCGGTATGTTAAAGCCGATTCAGGGCGGCACTTACGCTGTGACGGACGATCTGTTAGAGGACTTAAAGGTCGGCGTACAGGGGCAGCATGCTTCGAATCTGGGCGGCATCCTTGCCAGAGAGATCGGCGATTCGATTGGTGTTCCTTCCTACATCGTAGACCCGGTGGTGGTAGATGAGCTTACCCCTGCCGCAAGATATTCCGGCATGCCGGAGATTCCCCGCGGCAGTATCTTCCATGCGCTGAACCAGAAGGCGGTGGCGAAAAGATATGCGGCGGAAACCGGCAAAGCTTATGAGTCATTGCGGCTGATCGTCGTCCATATGGGCGGCGGCGTATCCGTAGGCGCGCATGAAGGCGGCAAAGTCGTCGATGTTTTCAGCGCTTTTGACGGCGACGGCGCTTTTTCACCGGAGCGCGCGGGCGGCGTTCCCTGCGGTGCGCTCGTGAAACTCTGTTTCTCTGGGAAATACACGGAAAAAGAAATTTATTCAAAACTCATTGGTAAGGGCGGCTTTAACGCTTACTGCGGCACCAACGATATGCGGGATGTAGAAAAGATGGTACAGGGCGGCGATAAGAAGGCTGCGGAGGTCAGAGAAGCATTTATCACCCAGATTGCAAAGGATATCGGCTCTATGGCCTGTGTCTTACAGGGCAAGGTGGATCAGATCCTTGTGACCGGCGGCATTGCTTATGATAAGGTGGTAGTTGCGGGCTTGAAAGAGAAGGCGGAGTGGATCGCGCCGATGACGATCTATCCCGGCGAGGATGAGCTGACGGCTCTGGTAAAGGGCGGCCTGCGCATTTTAAACGGCGAGGAAGAACTGCAAGTATACTAAAAATAGGAACGAGACGATTATGAGTGTAGTACAGAAAATATTTGGAACCCACAGTGAGCGGGAGATCAAACGCATTGACGGTCTGGTGAACCGGATCGAGGCCCTGAGTCCTGAGATGATGGAATTTTCAGATGAGCAGATGCGGGATAAGACGAAGGAGTTTAAGAAAAGACTCTCCGAGGGGGAGACTTTGGACGACATTTTGCCGGAGGCTTATGCCCTTGTCAGGGAGGCGGCCAGAAGGGTGCTGCATACGGAACATTACAGGGTGCAGCTCATCGGCGGCATTGTCCTGCATCAGGGGCGTATCGCGGAGATGCGTACCGGTGAAGGTAAGACCCAGACCTGTCTTTTACCCGCTTATCTGAATGCGCTGGAAGGCAAGGGCGTACACGTGGTTACGGTCAACGACTATCTGGCGAAGCGTGACGCTGAGTGGATGGGGCAGGTGCATGAGTTTCTGGGCCTCAAGGTCGGCTGTGTTCTAAACGATATGAAGCCCGAGGAGCGCAGGGAGGCTTATAACTGTGATATCACCTATGTGACTAACAATGAGCTTGGGTTTGACTATCTGCGCGATAATATGGTCATCTATAAGGAACAGCTTGTTTTAAGGAACCTTCATTATGCGATCATCGACGAGGTGGACTCGGTGCTGATCGACGAGGCACGGACGCCCCTGATCATTTCGGGACAGAGCGGTAAGTCTACGAAGCTTTACGAGGCCTGCGATATTCTGGCGAAACAGCTCACCAGAGGCGAAGATATGGTGGAACTGTCCAAGATGGACGCCATCATGGGCATCGAGCAGGAGGAGACCGGGGACTTCATTGTCAACGAGAAGGATAAAGTGGTGAACCTGACTGCGCAGGGCGTCTCCAAGGTGGAGCGCTTCTTCCAGATCGAGAATCTGGCGGATCCGGAGAATCTGGAGATTCAGCACAATATTATCCTTGCTCTGCGGGCGCATAATCTGATGTTCCGCGATCAGGACTATGTAGTGAAGGACGATCAGGTGTTGATCGTAGACGAGTTTACCGGTCGAATCATGCCGGGACGCCGTTATTCCGACGGTCTGCATCAGGCGATCGAGGCAAAGGAGCATGTGAAGGTGAAGCGGGAGAGTAAGACCCTTGCGACCATCACTTTCCAGAACTTTTTCAATAAATTTGAAAAGAAGGCGGGAATGACGGGTACGGCCCTCACCGAGGAGAAGGAGTTTCGGGAGATCTACGGCATGGATGTGGTGTCAATCCCTACGAATAAACCGATCGCCCGTATTGATCATCAGGATGCCGTCTATAAAACGAAGAAGGAAAAATTGAAGGCAATCTTAGAGGCGGTGCAGGAAGCGCACGCCAAGGGACAGCCGGTGTTAGTAGGTACGATTAATATCGATGCTTCGGAAGAGCTTTCCGCTCTCTTTAAGAAAAACGGTTTAGAGCATAAAGTGTTGAACGCGAAGTTTCATGAGCTGGAGGCGGAGATTGTGGCGGATGCCGGTATCCACGGCGCAGTCACCATTGCCACCAACATGGCGGGCCGTGGTACGGATATCAAGCTGGACGAAGAAGCGAGAGCAGCGGGCGGTCTGATGATCATCGGTACCGAGCGTCATGAGTCCAGACGTATCGACAACCAGCTGCGAGGTCGAAGCGGCCGTCAGGGTGACCCCGGCGAATCGAAGTTCTTTATTTCTCTGGAAGACGATCTGATGCGGCTGTTCGGTTCCGACCGCATGATTTCGATGTTTAATGCCCTGGGCATCCCGGAGGGGCAGGAGATTCAGCACAGCGCCCTCACCAAGGCGATCGAGACAGCGCAGAAGAAGATCGAGAACAATAACTTTGGTATCAGAAAGAGCCTGCTTGAGTACGATCAGGTCATGAACGAGCAAAGAGAGATCATCTACGAGGAGAGACGCCGCGTTTTGGACGGCGAGAGCATGCGGGACGCAATCTACAAGATGATTACGGATATCACGGAAAACTGCGTGGATATCTGTATCGGCGACGACTCGGATTTCGAGGAATGGGATTACAATGAGTTAAATACCCTGCTGCTTCCCACGGTGCCCTTAAGGCCGCTTGATGCGGGACGGGTCCTGAAGCCTAAGAAGAACAGCTTAAAACAGCAGTTGAAGGAAGAAGCCGTGAAGCTCTATGAGAGCAAGGAAGCGGAGTTCCCGGAACCGGAGGCGATCCGTGAGATCGAGCGCGTGATTCTCTTAAAGGTGATCGACAGAAAGTGGATGGATCATATTGACGACATGGATCAGCTCCGTCAGGGCGCGGGCTTACAGGCTTACGGACAGAAGGATCCGCTGGTGGAATATAAGATGAACGGCTACGATATGTTCGACGAAATGACGCAGAATATCAAAGAAGAGACCGTGCGTCTTCTCTTCCGCGTGCGCATCGAGCAGAAGGTGGAGAGAGAACAGGTGGCGAAAGTCACCGGCACCAACAAGGACGATACGGTTCAGAAAGGGCCTGTGAAGCGTACGGAGGATAAGGTGTATCCGAACGATCCCTGTCCTTGTGGGAGTGGGAAGAAATATAAACAATGCTGCGGCAGAAGATAGAAAGAAGGTGACGTTAGGTGGTAGAGTTAGATAATATGAAAGCGGAGCTTTTAGCATACGAGAGCCCCTTAGCGGAAGTGAGGGATTCACTTTAACTTAGCGGATAAGGTAAAGCGGATCGAGGAGCTTGATATGGAGATGCAGGCGCCGGATTTCTGGGACGATCCGGAGAAATCCAACCAGAAGATGCGGGAGTCCAAGAGCCTTAAAGATATCGTGGAGACGATGGATGGCCTCTCCAGCCAGTATAATGATATTCTGGAACTGATCGAGCTGGGCTATGAGGACAACGATCCGGCTATTATCCCCGATATCGAGGAGGAGCTGGCTGCTTTTAAGGAAACTTTCGAAAATATCCGTATCAGCACTCTGCTTTCAGGAGAGTATGACAGGAACAATGCGATCCTGAAATTAAATGCGGGCGCGGGTGGCACGGAGAGCTGCGACTGGTGCAGTATGCTCTATCGTATGTACACGCGCTGGGCGGAGCGCAAGGGCTTTGCGCTTGACGTGATCGACTATCTGGACGGCGACGAAGCGGGCATCAAGTCCGTGACCTTCCAGATCAACGGAGAGAATGCCTACGGTTATCTGAAATCGGAGAAGGGCGTGCACAGACTGGTACGGATTTCTCCTTTTAACGCGCAGGGCAAGCGGCAGACTTCTTTTGTGTCTCTGGACGTGATGCCGGACATTGAGGAGGACGTGGATGTGGAAGTGAAGGACGAGGATATCCGCATCGATACTTACCGAAGCAGCGGCGCGGGCGGCCAGCACATCAATAAAACTTCTTCGGCGATCCGTATCACCCATTTCCCCACGGGGATCGTGGTGACCTGCCAGAACGAGCGCAGCCAGTTTCAGAACAAGGACAAGGCGATGCAGATGTTAAAAGCCAAGCTCTATATGCTGCGGCAGGAGGAGAATGCGGAGAAGCTTTCCGATATCCGCGGCGACGTGAAGGAGATCGGCTGGGGCAACCAGATCCGCTCCTATGTGATGCAGCCTTATACCATGGTGAAAGACCATAGGACGAATGAGGAGTCCGGAAATGTGGACGCGGTGATGGACGGAGCAATCGATCCTTTTATCAATGCGTATTTAAAGTGGATAAATAATTAATTAAGAGGCCGCCTAAACAGCGGCCTCCGTATTATTTCGGATCAGATTTAAGAAGAACTCCGCCTCCGTAGCGGCCATGTAGGGAACTACCCATAAAAGCGCAAGGCCGAAAGAGAGAAGCCCCAACAACATGAGTGGAAGAAAACTTACATAGAGATAAAACAGGCGGCCTTTGTGGTGTACCATGAGACGCCGGCTTTTTTGCAGAAGCTCTCTGGCGGTGTACTGCGGAAAATCGTGGAGCAGGTAAAAGGTCTGCGCATAATACAGACTGAGTACGAGCGAAACCACCCCTGAAAAAATGAGGGCAAGGGAATAAGGCAGCAACAGATGCATCACTTTATCAGGATGATTGATATGTGGCATAATCTTAAGTTCTAATATGATCTGAGGCAGGTTTGTTGCGTAGGTGATCAGCGTGATCCATGCCTGAATGGCGATGGCTTTGTCAGGATAGAGCTGAAAGCCGTAAAACAAATCGCCGACAGAAACCGGCCTTCCGCAGACGATCTTCAGATAGAGATAGGCGCTGCCTGAAGAAAACAGTCCGGTCAGGAGGGAAATGAGGAACATAATGGCATAATAAAGAAGCGTGCCGGATATCGTGTTCGTATCAACAATCAGGCTCACGATTAACGAAACGGCGCCTATCATAACCCCCAGCAGCAGATAAGCGCCGATGGCCGTTCCGTAATGGCCGAGCAGATGTTCTCTGGCATTGGCCTTCAATTCCGCAGAAGATTTAAACTGCTGCATCATAATTCATCCCCAAGTATTTATTTGCCGCGTCAGACGACTTCATTTCCTTTTGGTAAGGATTTTCTTCATTAAAATATTTAATCTGGGTAGCGGTAGTGCCGCCGGCCACGTAGGTGCGTCCGCATTCCGGACAGACTGCCGTCTTTAAGGAGACGTTGCAGGACATGACCTTACCGTTGCCCTCTGCCGCCTTCTTGTAGGCGTTGCTCACATGCTCCTTCTCGTGGCTCATCACGCGGGCTGCCGAAGCCTTGGGATCGATGTGTGCCGCGGCCTTAAAGGAGACATTTCCCTCATCGGAACCATCCTGATACTTGCGGTTCTTACAGGTTTCGCATTCGGCAGGGGAAGATTTTCTGCCTGCCTGTTTTGTGGTGGATTCGCCGGGATTGCGGATCACGGCGTAGGTCGCCGCGGAAGTATTTCCTGAGATCGGTGATATCGCCATATGATTACCCTGCCTTTCTTAAAATTCGTTTCTTATGTTTTTATAGCTGTTTCGTCTATTATTCGATATTCCACATATCGTAGAATTCTTTCATCATCTCTTCATAGGAGACGCCGTATTGTTCCTCGTAGATTTTATTGACTTCCTCGGCCAGCCCCGGTGAGAGCTTGGGAAGCGACAGTAAAAACCAGAAGGATAGGGCAAAAAAAACGATGGAAACGCAAAGGCTTATGATACAGCAGATCATTCCAGCTTTTGCTCTGCCGGCCACTTTTTTTGCGCTGCCCCTTGAGAGGATCGCCAGAATGATGCCGACGCCGCCCAAAAGGAGGGGAAGGTACAGCTGCAAAAGTGCGAGGCCGATCAGGGAGATGATGCCCAGTACCATGGCGGCGGTGGCCATACCTTCGCCTTTTTGTCTTGGCGGAATCGGCACACCGTAAGGATAAGGATTGTAGCCGTTTTGGCCGCCCTGTTGGTTTTGTGGTTGATAGTCCATGGATAGCGCCTCTTTTTTCTTGAAAAAAAATCCGTCATTTACTATAATCATAATCAGTGTAACACATCCGCGAAAAAAAATCTAGAACGGAATGGAGTAAATCATGGATATCATTCTACAGCTGAAAGAAGAACTAAAAGTAGAAAAATGGCAGGTGGAGGCGGCGGTCGCCCTAATCGACGAGGGAAACACCATCCCTTTTATTGCCCGGTACCGTAAGGAGAAGACAGGCTCTTTAAACGATGAGACATTGCGCGATCTGTTCGAACGGCTGACTTACCTGCGCGGCTTGGAGGAGAGGAAGCAGCAGGTCATAAGCAGCATCGAAGAGCAGGGAAAGCTGACCGACGAGCTGAAAGAGCGCATTGAGGCGGCGCAGACACTGGTGGTGGTGGAGGATCTTTATCGTCCTTATAAGCCGAAGAGAAAAACCCGCGCGAGCGTGGCGAAGGAGAAGGGTCTTGAGCCGCTGGCGGCGTTTATTCTGGCACAGGAAACGACGGCGCCCATCGAGGAGGAGGCCGCGAAATACATACATGAGGATGAAGATGCGGAAAAGGCTGTGGCTACGGCGCAGGAAGCCGTACAGGGAGCGAAGGATATTATCGCCGAGCAGATTTCGGACGAGGCGGACTACCGCAGCTACATCCGTGATGTCACCGCGAAGGAAGGAAAGCTTTTGAGCGCGGCGAAGGACGAGAAGGCGGAGAGCGTCTACGAAACTTATTATGATTATGAGGAGCCCATTGCCAAGGTGGCGGGACACCGCGTGCTGGCAATCAACAGGGGCGAAAACGAAAAGTTCCTGACGGTGAAGGTGGAGGCGCCCGAGGAGCGCATCCTGCAGTTTTTAAGGACAAAGACGATAAAAAATGACAATCCTGTCACATCCCCGATTTTGGAAGAGGTGATTGCCGACAGCTATGACAGGCTGATCGCGCCTGCCATTGAGCGGGAAATCCGCAACGATCTGACGGAAAAGGCGGAGGATGGCGCGATTTCCGTTTTTGGGAAAAATTTGGAGCAGCTTTTATTACAGCCGCCCATCCGGGGAAAGGTTGTGCTGGGCTGGGATCCGGCTTTCCGCACGGGCTGTAAGCTGGCGGTGGTGGATGAGACGGGCAAAGTCCTTGACACGAAGGTGATCTATCCCACTGCACCGCAGAATAAGGTGGAGCAGGCCAAGGCGGACTTAAAGAAGCTGATCAGGAAATACAACGTTTCTCTGATCTCCGTGGGCAACGGCACGGCTTCCCGCGAATCCGAGCAGGTGATCGTGGAACTGATCAAGGAGCTGGATACGCCCGTGCAGTATGTGATCGTGAACGAGGCGGGAGCTTCCGTCTACTCGGCGAGCAAGCTGGCGACGGAGGAGTTTCCGGAATTTGACGTGGGGCAGCGCAGCGCGGCTTCCATTGCCAGACGCTTGCAGGATCCGCTGGCAGAGCTTGTAAAGATCGATCCCAAGTCTATCGGGGTAGGGCAGTACCAGCACGACATGAACCAGAAGAAGCTGAGCGAGGCTTTGGGCGGCGTGGTGGAAGACAGCGTAAACCGTGTGGGTGTGGACTTGAATACGGCCTCTGCGTCCCTTCTGGAATATGTGTCCGGCGTGACGAAAGTAATTGCACGTAATATTGTGGATTACAGAGAGGCAAACGGGCGCTTTGTGAACAGGAAACAGCTTTTGAAGGTGGCGAAGCTTGGCCCGAAGGCCTACGAACAGTGCGCGGGTTTTCTGCGTATCACGGACGGGGACAATCCGCTGGATGCCACCAGCGTCCATCCCGAATCCTATGAGGCGGCGGAAAAGCTGA
Source organism: Lachnospiraceae bacterium UBA7196 (assembly GCA_002490835.1). Taxonomy (GTDB): domain Bacteria; phylum Bacillota; class Clostridia; order Lachnospirales; family Lachnospiraceae; genus UBA3282. Next base: position 36,756 of record DKUU01000035.1, read on the forward strand.
TGGAGAAGCTGGGCCTTACGATGGAGGATGTGCGGGAAGCACAGAAGAAGGCGGCAGTCAAAAAGAAAGCGGCGGCTCCTGCGAAAGAGAAACGGCCACCCAGGAAACAGATGGTGATCCGCAACACGGACACTGCCATGGGCAAGGCGCTGGCGGCGGCTATGGGCCAGATGACATTTGACGGCGGTGCGGATGCGGGGGATGCGCAGCGTTCCGGCGGGAAAAATACGTCCGGCAATTCACGGGCGGCGGAGACGCAGGCAGACGGGACGGGAAGTCTGGCAAGGCGCGTGAAGGATAAGAAAAAACTGGCGGAAGAGCTTGGCATCGGGGAGATCACGCTGGCGGATATCCTGACGGAGTTAGAAAAGCCTGCCAGAGATCCCAGAGACGATATGCCCGCGCCCATTTTAAGAAGCGACGTGCTGGATATGAAGGATTTAAAACCCGGTATGATCTTAAAGGGGACGGTCAGAAACGTCATCGACTTCGGGGCTTTCGTGGACATCGGCGTGCATCAGGACGGTCTGGTCCACATTTCCCAGATCACGGACCGCTATATCAAACACCCGCTGGAAGCAGTGAGTGTGGGCGATATCGTGGATGTGCAGGTGCTTACCGTGGATGTGGCGAAAAAGCGGATCGGGCTGACGATGAAATGCAGTAAATCCTTGCAGCAATAAAAGGTCTTGACCGGGTTAACAGCATCTACTATAATTATGTAACAGCAACCGTTCCGAAAGGAGGAAATGAAAATATGGAGGTAATGGACATGACAAGACTTGAGTTGATGACATTGCTTCTGTCTTTGGAAGCGCTTTTGGAGGACGGGAAAACGGAAAAAGCTCTTGAAGTGATAAAAAAAGTTTTGACAGAAGCAGAAAAATCGTGATATTATGATTTAGTAAAAATAGAAAAGTTCTTCGGGGCAGGGTGTAATTCCCGACCGGCGGTCACAGTCCGCGACCCGTTTGATTTTAACGTTTACCCGCGTGGGAAACAAACGGCTGATCTGGTGAAATTCCGGAACCGACAGTATAGTCTGGATGGTAGAAGAAAGGACAAGATGACATGCGTGTCATTTTATTCAACGAATGTCTGTACGGCATCTGCGGTACGGCGTCTGCTCAGTGTGTATTGCCCCCGAAGCGAAAGTTTCGGGGGTTTACTTTATGCGCACGCCCACATAAGGAATAGTGCTGTTTCACAGCATGCGGGCGGCGCAGCGAGCAGGGAGAGAAGATTTCCCAGCTCGATTATAAGCAGAGTCAGAAGAACTTTTCCAACATTAAATTTAAGGAGGAAAAGAAAATGGGTAACGGTTTATTAAAGAGTGTGGCGGACAATGTGATCTTTGTCATTGTCTGCGTGAGCGTGGCGGCGGTATTGTTTTTGGTTGCTTATGGCACGGAGAAGGCAATGCAGAAAAAAAGCGGGGTGAAGGAGCGCATCCTCACCACCAGAAAGATCACGATGATCGGTCTGTTTTCTGCGCTGGCGGTGATCCTGCATATGCTGGACTTCCCGATTCCGTTTCTGGCGCCGGGTTTTTATCAGATGGATTTTTCGGAGATTCCCGCGCTGGTGGGCGCCTTCGCTTTCGGTCCTGTCGCGGGCGTGATGATCGAGTTTTGCAAGATTCTTTTAAAGCTTGTCATCAAGGGCACCAGCACGGCTTTTGTGGGTGATCTGGCTAACTTTGTGATCGGCTGCAGCCTGATCCTGCCGGCGTCGATCCTGTACATGTTCAAAAAGACGAAAAAGAGAGCGATTTTATCCTGCGTGGCGGGTTCCGTTATCATGACGGTGTTCGGATCAGCCTTTAACGGCATCTACCTGCTTCCCGCGTTTGCGAAACTCTTCGGTATGCCCATGGACGCGATCATCGCGGCTGGTGCGGCGATCAACGGCAGCATCAGCAATGTGACCACCTTTGTGATCTTTGCGGTGGCTCCCATGAATATCGTGAAAAGTGTGGCGGCCTGCGGCGTCACCATGCTGATCTACAAGCCTTTGAGCCCGATCTTAAAATACGCGAATCCCGCGCTGGAGAGACGAAGCGTTTCGACAGGCAGCGCGGAATAACGACAGCTGTTTACCAGACAGCGCAACTGCGGAAGATGCGCCGCGTTCATACATGACTTTTTAAGACACAGCAGATAAAGACAAAAATACTACTTTTTCTGAACAGAAACGGGGAAAGTAGTATTTTTTTGTAAGATATAAGATAGCTGTAAGATTACTATGATATTTTAAGATTGTCTTAAGACTTTTCTGCGCTTCTTTTAAGAAAGGGCTGGTAGGATGGCAATTGAAAATAAAAGTTCTAATTGCGGGATTTGTGTCTGCGTGTTGTTTTTTGTAAATTCGGCTGTGCATAGAAATGAAGTAAAAAAGTGAAGACAAAACGGACAATGCTCCGTTATAATATAGAGACTGGCGAAAGGAATGTGTATTATGGAGACATTGGTGGAGATCCGGGACATCTGCAAGATCTATAATCCCGGAGAAAATGAAGTAAAGGCATTGGATCACGTGAGCCTGACCATCGGGAAAGGCGAGTTCGTGGCGATCATCGGGCATTCCGGATCGGGGAAATCGACGCTGATGAACATGCTCGGCTGTCTGGACGTGCCCACAAGCGGCAGCTATTTCCTGCACGGGCACGATGTGGGCAGTATGTCGGACGACGAGCTTTCGGATATCCGTAATCAGGAGATCGGCTTCGTCTTTCAGGGCTTCAACCTCATTCCCAGCCTGACGGCGATGGAGAACGTGGAACTGCCCCTGATCTACCGCGGTGTGAGCAAAAGGGAGCGGCAGGAGCTTTCGGAGAAGGCTTTGGAAAAGGTGGGCCTTGGGCAGCGTATGACTCACAAGCCATCGGAGATGTCCGGCGGGCAGCAGCAGAGGGTGGCCATCGCCAGAGCAATCGCGCAGGCGCCGCCCATTATTCTGGCTGATGAGCCCACGGGTAATCTGGATTCCGGCTCCACCAGAGAGATCATGGACATCCTGCGGGGCCTTCATGAGGAGGGCAGGACCGTGATTCTGATCACACACGACAATGAGATTGCAGCCCGCGCAAAACGGGTCATTAAGATCATGGACGGAAAAATAGAGGAGGATTATGAAAATGTTTCGGAAAACGAAGAATGAGACGGGCAGCCCAGATAGCACGGAGATGATGCCAAAGACAAAAAAGGAAAAAAAGCCGTGGGATAAGGCAAAGAAGAAAAAGGTGCGCCGCAGGGTGATCGCCGGAGCGTTGACTGTACTGGTCATTGTATTTTTTGCGGGTAATTCCATGAAGGCCAAGAACGCGGCCCCGATGGTGACTACGGTGGCAGCCACGACGGGAGATGTGGAACAGGTCTTAAGCACCGGTGGGACAGTGAAGAGCGACGAGAAGCGGACCTACTTTGCGCCCCTGTCCGTGGAAGTGGGCGAGGTGAAGGTCAGCACCGGTGATACGGTGAAAAAGGGCGACGTGCTGCTGACCTTTGACGCAAAAGCATTGGCGGAAAAGAAGCAGGAAGCGGAGTATCGGCTCGCATCCAATGAGGGCGGCTATGAAAGCTCCGTCCATAAAAATAATGAGTACATAACCGATCTGGCCGAGGCGAACAGAAATCTTCCCGTACTCGACCAGCAGATCGCGGACAACGAAAAACTGCTCGAAGAACTCAACAAGAAGATCGAGGAGAAAAGGGCGGGCTGGAGCTATAACGGCACCAACCTGAATGTCTCCGTGATGGAGTGGCAGCAGATCATCGCGCAGGATGAACAGGCACTGGCTGAAATCAATGAGAGGAAGGCAAAGGGTGAATTTAATGATCTCAGCGAGGAAGAGTACAAAGAGATGCACGACGGCGCGGAGATCAAGCTGGCAAACGACAGGGACATCCTCCTGAACCTGCAGATTCAGACCCAGTATAACGGTTATGAGGAATCGTACAATAAAGAGATCAGGGATCTGCAGAGGCAGGCGAAGGACGTGGAAGAACTGATCGCTTCCTATAAGGAATACAAGGCCGAGATGAAGTCCCAGAAATCCGCATCCGAGGCCGGCGTGCTGGATGAGGGCGGAAAGGCCAAGCTGGAAGCTGACACCGCGCTTGAAAAGCTGACCAATCAGGAGAAGCTGGATGCCATTACCGAAGTGGAGAACGGCCTGAAGGCTGATTTTGCGGGCGTGGTCACAGAGATGGAGGCAGTGTCCGGACAGCCGCCTATGGAGAGCGGAAAGCTGGTGACCATAGAGAGCGTGGAAAAAGTGTACGTGCGCTTAAATGTCTCCAAGTATGATCTGGAAAAGATTTCCGTGGGCCAGAAGGCGGACGTCGATATCGCCGGGAAGACCTACGAGGGCACCGTGGATAAGATTGACGGCATGGCGACCCAGAATAACAGCGGCGCCATGGTAGTGGGTGTGAACGTTAAGATCGATGATCCGGATGAGAATATTTTTTTGGGCGTGGAAGCAAGGGTCTATGTTCATATGGCAAAGGCGGAGGGTGTTGTCACAATCCCGCTGGAAGTCATCAACAGCGACAGAGACGGCGATTTCGTGTACGTGGAGAAAAACGGCGTGGTGGAGAAGCGGCGCATCACTGCGGGCATTGCTTCTGACAGCATGAGCGAGGTGAAAGAGGGCCTTTCGGAGGGCGAGAACGTTATTTTGGCAAACGGCATGGAGTTTGAGGAGGGCACGGCAGTAACAGCAGTACCGCAGCACGAAGAGAATTTCTAAAGACGTCCCGCCATGGGACGTGGGCGCAAAGTCAGCAAAGCTGACTTGGAAGTTCTATGCTTCGTGCAGGAAAATAATAAAGGAATGTAAAAAAAAATGGCACAAATATGGGAATACATAAAAATCGCAGTCATGAATATCAAGAGCAACAAAGGCCGTTCCATCCTCACCATGCTGGGCATTATCATCGGGATCTCGTCCGTCATTATGATCATCTCCATCGGTAACGGGGTGCGCGGTTCGGTCAATGACGAGCTGGAAAACATGGGCGGTGGACTGATTGCCATTTACACCAACGGTAACGTAGAGGGCAATGAGGTGATGTTTACGGAGGAGGATTTCGCGCTGGTCACGGAAAAGGTAGAACACGTGAAGGGCGCGACCCCGCAGTACAGCTATTATGGCGCGACTGCCAAGGGACGCAAGGGTGACTTTGCCGCGGTGCTGCAAGGGGGCAATACGGCGCTGCAGTATACGATCGGACAGGAGCCAATCGTCAGAGGCAGATATTTTACGGAAGGCGAGAACGATTCGGCCAGTATGGTCTGCGTCATCAAGGAAAGCGATGCGCGATCGTTGTTTGGCACCACGGATGTGGTGGGGATGACTTTTGAACTGAACCTCTGGGGTATCAGTCAGGATGTTCGCATCGTGGGCATCAGACAGGATTCGCCCGCGGGACTCATTGCCGCTTTGAACGGCAGCGGCTATCTGCAGGTGGAGATGCCGGAAAAAGCGATGGCATCAGGATTCGGTTTTTGGTTTGGAGATTCTGATTTTCTCTATGTGGTGGCGGAAAGTTCCGAGTATGTGTCGCAGGTGGCGGCGGATACAATTCGGCTGTTGGAGAACCGCTATAATGTGCGGGGAGAAAACAAGATCCTGATGGAGAGTTTTTCGGATTTCTCGGCGGAATTTGACCAGATCCTCAGTATGCTGACGCTCTTTATCTCCTTTGTGGCGGCGATTTCTCTGCTGGTGGGCGGCATCGGCGTCATGAATATCATGCTGGTGTCGGTAACGGAGCGCACGCGGGAGATCGGTATCAGAAAGTCTCTGGGCGCCAGAACAAAGTCAATCCTTCTACAATTTTTGGCGGAGGCGGGCATCATCACCCTCATCGGCGGCCTGATCGGAATCGTGCTGGGGGTACTTGGAGGCACCGTGGTCTGCGGCGCGTTGGGATATGTGGCTAAGATCGACGCGGCTACGGTGATTCTTGCGGCGGCATTCTCCTCGGGTGTCGGTATCTTCTTCGGTATTTATCCCGCGAGAAAGGCGGCGAAGTTGAGCCCGATCGAGGCGTTGCGGCACGAATGAATGAAAAGAACTTCCAGCCATTTGCAGCAAAGGCTGGAAGTTTTTTCATCGTTATTTTATCGAATTGTAGAAACTGCGGAGTACGCCGAACGCCATTTTGCGCTTTCCGCTTGCGGAAACAAGTCCCTTTGTATTGTAGTATTTCTGTGTAACGGCAGTCCTTCTGGGACAGCGGAAATCACGCAGTATCCAAGGCGTCATGCCCTTGATGTAGCTTATTTTACAAATCGTTTCAATTTGCTTTTCATAAACGAAAGCCTGACAGTCCTCGGTGCCTTTATCGGTCACGGTACCCCTGTTCCCTGCCATTGCGTCCGCTCCGAATTCGGTAATGATAACGGGTTTTTTAGGGCTGCTGTTTTCAAAAAGAGCGGGAAGCGTTCTGAAATCGGCGACGTACCAGCCACAGTATTCGTTGAGTCCGATGATATCAAGATACTGCTCCAGTCTGTCTTCGATAGCGTTTTTTGCAAAATTCACAAGGCAGGCGGCGGAAACCAATCTTGCAGGGTCGTACCTATGGGCGAAATTCGCAAGGTCTCCCATAAATTTCAGCCTTTCGTCGGTATCCGGATTTTCATTTCCAACAGACCAGATGATAACGCTTGCACGGTTGTAATCGCGGGTCATAAGCTCACAAAGTTGATTTTCCGCATCATAATAGGTGTCTTTTGTACCGAAATGAACCGCCCAGTAAACAGGGATCTCCTCCCAGAGCAAAAGCCCCATTTCGTCGGCAAGCTGCGACATTCTTTCGCTGTGAGGATAATGTGCGACCCGCATAAAATTGCAGCCAAGCTCCTTTGCAATGCGTATATTTTCAATGCGCTCTTCGTCTGTAAGAGCCTTTCCGTTAGGCGCGCTGTCCTCGTGACAGCTTATTCCCCTCAGGAATATCGGCTTGCCGTTGAGAAGAATATCCATACCACGCACACGAATTTCACGAAAGCCGACGCTGTCCCTGACAGAGTCATTTTCGCAATTCAAAGTAACGTCGTAAAGCTTAGGGCTTTCGGGAGACCATAGTTCGAAAGTCGCTTCAAAAACGATTTCGCCGATACCGTCTTTTATCGGAATATCAACTTGCATGCCGAGCTCGTCTATGATAAGAGACGCTGTTGAATCGACTTTTTCCGAGAGTATGACCTCGGCGCGTATTTTCTTGAAACCGCTGTCGGGCATAAGAGCGATTCCGAAATTTTTAATATGTATTTTCGGCACGCGTATTATTTCTATATCGCGGTAGATACCGCCGTAATTGAACCAGTCTGTGACCGACGGCGGAACCTGTTCGTTACGTCTTGTGCTGTCTGCCTGAATTATAATGCGGTTGCTGTGTTCGAGAAAATCGGTAATATCAAAATAAAACGGAGTTGACCCGCCCTTGTGCATACCCACATATTTTTTGTTGAGATAAACACGGCAAATATAATTGACCGCGCCGATTTTAAGGAACACGCGCTCGTCCTCGTTTTGCTTTGCAAAAAAGAATTTGCGGGTAAATATCATGCTGCCCTCGTAGAGCAGGAACATCTTATCAAAGGTATTCCAGCAGCAGGGCAGATACATTGTGTCCCACTCGTCAAATGAGTAATCTGTCGGCAGCAGATTACCGCCCTCGTCATAGTAATTTTCCTCATACCACCTCTGACTTACGCAGGTATCGTACTGATCAACAGCGTAATGCCATTCGCCGTTCAAAGATTCTTTTTTTCTGAACCTGTCATATATCATCGTACCGGCATAGGCTGTTCCATGGTCAAAATTGCTTTTATAGGATTCCATATTCAGCGCTCCTTTTTCTTAATTTATAAAATTATATCATAAATTTTTCCAAAATAAACAAAATGCTGTGTTGTCATATTTCGCTTGCACTTTCAGGGAATTTTAGTATAATAGATTCCAGTATGGAAATCGAATTTGATGTAAAAATAACACCTAATATTTTATATGACTATATGCTGCAGCACACCTACTCGCGTCTGCCCGGCCTTATGGGGACGCTTGTGGGTGTGTTGCTGTTGTTTCTTTTTGTAAACAACAGGCAGCCGCTCATCCTCATCATTGCCGTTGTGGTCCTGTTTTATCTGCCATGGACGCTCTTCTTGAAGGCGGCGCAGCAGGCAAAGGGAAATCCGGCCTTTCAAAAGCCCCTGCATTATCGGCTGACGGAGGAGGGGATCGAGGTTTCGCAGGACGGTACGACGGAGCGGATGGGCTGGGAGAATATGGTCAAAGCCATTTCCACGCCAAAGAGCATCATCGTTTATACCACAGCGGTGAATGCCTGCATTTTCCCCAAGAGCGATCTGGGCGAGGGAAAGATGAAGACGATCGAGATTATTTCCACCCATATGCCGCCGAAGAAGGTGAAGATTCGTGCATAACACGAAAAGAACTTCTAAAGACGTCCCGCCATTGGACGGGACGCCAAGAAGTTCTATGTTTCGTGCAAGAGAATGCTCACAGAACGAGCATTCTCTGTATGGGGAATATAGTATGACTGAGATAATAGAAAGCCACAGCGCCGCCGACACATTTTCATATGGGAAAGCTTTGGGGGAGAAGGCCGCGGCTGGCGAGGTGTACACTTTGGTCGGAGACTTGGGCGTAGGCAAGACCGTGTTTACGCAGGGTTTTGCGGCCGGGCTTGGTATCACGGAGCCGGTAAGCAGCCCTACCTTTACGATCCTGCAAAGCTACGAGGAGGGCAGATTGCCGCTTCATCATTTCGACGTCTACCGCATCGGTGACGCGTCGGAAATGGAGGAGATCGGCTATGAGGACTGCTTTTACGGGGAGGGCGTCTGCCTGATTGAGTGGGCGGATCTGGTCGCGGAGATTTTACCCAAAGGCTGCATCCGTATTACGATTGAGAAGGATTTAGAGAAGGGATTTGATTACCGTCGGATTACTGTCGAAGGTGTGAGGTTATAATGTGAAGATTCTGGCAATTGACAGCTCGGGGCTGGTGGCATCGGCAGCCCTGATGGAGGACGACAATTTCATTGCGGAGTACACCGTGCAGTATAAAAAGACCCACTCCCAGACCCTGCTCCCGATGGTGGAGGAGATTTGCAGGATGGTGGAGCTTGACCTTGCCACGGTGGATGCCATCGCGGTGGCGGCGGGTCCCGGATCGTTTACGGGCCTGCGCATCGGTTCAGCCACGGCCAAGGGTCTGGCGTTTGCCTTAAAGAAGCCCATTGTGCCCGTGCCGACGGTGGACGGACTTGCCTATCAGATGTACGGCGCGGCGGCTCTGGTTTGTCCCATCATGGATGCCAGACGGGATCAGGTTTATACCGGGATCTATGAATTTGTTGCTGACTTAAATGGTCAATTTGAATATGACATGCATGTAATAAGAGAACAGTGTGCCGTCTCTTTTGATGAAATATCTGCGGCCTTGAATAAACTTGACAGAAGTGTCATATTTTTGGGAGACGGCTTGCCGGTTTTCCGGGAGCGTATGATTCAGACGCTGCGCGTGCCTTATACGATAGCACCGGCCCACCGCTCCAGACAGTCGGCGGCGGCTGTCGCCGCGCTGGGGAGCGTCTATTATCGGAAGGGTATCATGGAGAGCGGGGATCAGCATGCGCCGATCTACCTGCGGGCTTCCCAAGCCGAGAGAGAAAATTCGCTCAATGGTGGGGAGGGGTCGGCATGATCGTATACCGTGATATGACTCCGGCGGATGTTCCTTTTATCAGCCGCTTGGAGGAGGAGACATTTTCTATGCCGTGGTCACCGACATCCTTTATGAAGATGATCGAGGAGAATGACGCCAGATATTATGTGGCGGAGGAGGACGGGCAGCTACTTGGCGGCTGCGGTTATTGGCTGGTTGCGGGAGAAGGATGTATCGGCAACGTAGCTGTCGCGAAGGAAGCCAGAAGACGCGGCGTCGGCACGGGACTTTTACGACACCTCATATCTGAAGGAGACAAGGAAGGAATTACCGCTTACACGCTGGAAGTGCGGGTCAGCAATGAGGCGGCAATCGGCCTTTATCAGAAGCTTGGTTTTGTGTCCGAAGGCATCCGGCCGAATTTTTATGAAAAACCGACGGAAGATGCCATGATCATGTGGAAGAGATAGGCAGTGCATGGAACAATTACCACGGTCGCTGCAGCGTTTGTCTGTTAAAATAGAAACAGCAAAGAAGGCATTCCTGAAAAAGAAGCATAATTGGCTTCACGAAAAAATTGGTGATATGCAATTTTCGACGGAAGCTGAACAAGCGTGGAATGCAGCGATTATCACGGGAGGATTGTCATGCGTGTTTATGTAGAAAAGAAGGAATTGACAGAGACGGTTTGCAACGCCTGCGGCAAAAAAATGCTGGTAGAAAATGGTATTTTAAAGGAAGAATGTATCCACGTGGAGCATGATTTTGGTTTCTTTGGCGAAAAGGACGGGATGAGCGACAGCTTCGATCTTTGTGAAGCCTGTTATGAAAAACTGATTTCCGGCTTTTCGATTCCTGTTGACAGGCGGGAGAGAAAGGAACTGCTGTAGACTGTCTCCGTTCTGGAGGAGATTATGTTAGATATCTGTCTTTTGGGTACGGGCGGAATGATGCCCCTGCCGCACAGATGGCTTACCAGCCTGATGGCGAGGTATAATGGAAAAAGTATCCTTATCGACTGCGGCGAGGGAACCCAGATCGCTATGAAGGAGAAGGGATGGAGTCCCAAACCCATCGATATTATCTGTTTCACCCACTATCACGCGGATCATATCAGCGGCCTTCCGGGGATGCTGCTCACTATGGGCAATGCCGAGCGCACGGAGCCGCTTTTGATGATCGGTCCCAAAGGATTGGTCAGAGTGGTCGGCGCCCTGCGCGTCATTGCGCCGGAGCTGCCCTTTGAAATCAAATATCAGGAGATCACGGAGCCGGAGCAGACGTTTTCCTTTCCCGGATTTCGGATCGAGACGTTTCGCGTCAACCACAATGTAGTCTGCTACGGCTACAATATTGTCATTGACCGTATCGGTAAATTTGACGTGGAGCGGGCCAAAAGTCTGAATATTCCAAGAAATTACTGGAATCCTCTGCAAAAAGGTGAGATAATAGAAATAGACGGACGTACCTATACGCCCGATATGGTACTTGGAAAGCCCAGAAAAGGCTTGAAGGCGACTTACTGTACGGACACCCGCCCTACCGACAGCATTGTGAAGCATGCAGCGCAGGCGGATCTCTTTATCTGCGAAGGAATGTACGGCGAACCGGAGAAGGAACAGAAGGCGAAAGAATATAAGCACATGACGTTTTACGAGGCGGCGCGGCTGGCAAAAGAGGCAGAAGTGAGGGAGCTTTGGCTGACCCACTACAGCCCTTCCCTGATCCGTCCGGACGACTATATGCCAGAGGTCTGGAAAATATTTCCGAATGCTGTGGCAGCCAGAGACGGCAGGAGCGTGGATCTGTTGTTTGAAGAGGAAAAGTAAGGAGAAGCGTATGAAAAAATCAGGTATCGTGAAGATTGTGATCATTGTGGTGGTGCTGGCGGCGATTGTTATGACCTTCTTTTTCTATCAGGGACATAAATCAAGTCAGCAGGTGCAGACGGAGGCCGTGGCGACGGTGGTGCAGAGCCTTCTGATGCGGGATCTGAAATATAACTATCCGCCCACGCCCAAGGAAGTGGTGAAATATTATGCCGAGATCACGGAATGTTTTTATAATGAAAAGTACAGCGACGAGGAACTGCTCCAGCTTGCGGCCAAGATTCAGGAGCTTTACGATGTAGAACTTGTGGCAAATAAGACGCAGGAGCAGTACATAGAAGATCTGAAGGCAGATATCACAAAGATGAAGCAGGATGGGTACACCATTGCCAGTTACGAAGTCTCCGCCAGCACGGACGTGGAATATTTTACACAGGACGGGTATTCCTGCGCAAGGCTGTACTGCACTTTTTCTCTGCGCAAAGAGGGCAAGACCGGGCGGGCAACGACTCTGGAACGTTTTTTGCTTAGGCAGGATGAGGACAAGCATTGGAAGATCATGGGCTGGGAATTAGTAGAGGATAGTAAATCCTGACGGATTAACTATTTGCGTTGTTGGTCACTGTACAAAAGGAGACAATAAATAATGGAATCCGTAACGATCTTGGCCATCGAGACGTCCTGTGACGAGACGGCGGCGGCGGTGGTAAAAAACGGTCGGGAAGTCCTGTCCAATGTAATCTATTCTCAAATTGACCTGCACACCCTCTACGGCGGTGTGGTGCCGGAGATTGCTTCCCGCAAACATATTGAAAAGATCGATCAGGTGATGGCGCAGGCCTTGAAGGAGGCCGACAGAGAGCTGTCCGACTTGGACGCTGTTGCGGTGACTTACGGGCCGGGGCTTGTGGGACCGCTTCTGGTGGGTGTTTCGGCGGCAAAAGCCGTGAGTTTTGCATCGGGGCTGCCCTTGATCGGCGTCCATCATATTGAGGGACATATCAGCGCAAATTATATAGAGCATAAAGAATTGGAGCCGCCCTTTGTCTGTCTGGTCGCATCGGGCGGACATTCTCATCTGGTGGTGGTAAAGGATTACGGTGATTATGAGGTACTCGGACGTACCAGAGACGATGCCGCCGGAGAGGCCTTCGACAAGGTGGCAAGAGCCATCGGCTTGGGGTATCCGGGCGGGCCGAAGATCGACAAAGTGGCAAAAGAAGGGAATCCTGACGCTATTGCTTTTCCGCGTGCGAAAGTAGGAGATTCCGACTATGATTTTAGTTTCAGCGGTTTAAAGTCCGCTGTTTTAAACTACCTTAATTCCTGTGAGATGAAAGGGGAAACCATCAATCAGGCCGATGTGGCGGCTTCTTTTCAAAAGGCGGTGGTGGATGTGCTGACAGAGCATTCCATGGTTGCGGTGGAGCGCTGCGGCCTGCGCAAATTTGCGATCGCCGGGGGCGTTGCCTCTAATTCCGCGCTGCGGCAGGCGCTTGAGACAGTCTGTGCGGAGAGAAAGATCGATTTTTACCGGCCGTCCCCGCTTCTGTGTACGGACAATGCGGCCATGATCGGCGCTGCGGCCTATTATGAGTATGTGCGGGGCGTGCGGCACGGGCTTGATCTGAACGCGGTGCCGGGGTTGAAATTGAAAGAGTGAGGAATATGAAAAAGAAAAAATGCACCGCCATCGTGTTGGCGGCGGGAAGCGGCAGGCGCATGAAGAGTGATGTGGCAAAACAGTATATGCCGCTGGGGGGAAAGCCCCTGATCTGGTATGCGCTGCACGCGATAGAAGAGTCCTCTGTGATAGACGACTGTATTCTTGTCGCCAGTCAGGAGGATATTTTAAACGGTTACGTCAAAAAAGAGATTGTAGAACGATTTGGTTTACATAAAATATCATCTATTGTTCCCGGCGGAGCGGAGCGGTATGATTCCGTGTACAATGCGCTGCGGGCGATCGCGGACGAAAAAGCGGCGGCAGCTGCGGATACGAGGACGGAAACGGTTGCAGAGGCCGGAAGCGGCAGAGAGATGCACGAAGCCGATTACGTTTTCATACACGATGGCGCGAGACCGTTTTTGACGGAGGAGATATTAGAGCGCTGTCTGGCACAGGTAGAGAGAACGGGTGCGTGTGTGGCGGGAATGCCGGTAAAAGATACTATTAAAATCGTGGATGCGGATTGTTATGCCAGACAGACTCCGGATCGAAACACTTTGTGGCAGATTCAGACGCCGCAGGTTTTTGAGACGGCGCTTATTACGGAAGCTTATGATAGATTGATGAAACAGAAGGAGAGCCTTGCGGCGTCCGGCATCAAGATCACGGATGACGCGGGTGTGGTCGAACTTTTGATGGAGAAGCCCGTGAAACTGGTGGAGGGGTCTTACCGCAATATCAAAGTCACTACACCGGAGGATATCGCGGTGGCGGAGGCGCTTCTTGAACAGATGAGGAAGGAGAAAGTTTGAAACTTAAAT
>DKUU01000033.1 GCA_002490835.1 Lachnospiraceae bacterium UBA7196
GCTAAGCCGGTGGTTATGATTATAATCGCGGCAGTTGACGAAGCGGCTGAAAGCATCCGCAAAGATATCGGTGAGCTTGGAATTGACGCAGAGCGGGTAGTTTCCATAAAGGACTATACAGCGAAATATATAGGGACGGATACAGAATACTACCGGCAGACTGTGGCAAGGCAGATCCGTGTTTTAAAGCAGATTCTGTCTGCCTCGGATGAAGAAGTCAGCAGCCTTGAATGGATGCGCGCAAGGCTGAAAGAATACGGCATTTATCCGTTCCGCAATCAGGGAGAAGGCATTGTATATTCACAGTATGGGATGCTGCAGGTGGTGGAAGAAATGGCAGGATTGTGCTGCTATATCAGCGGACTGGATGTCAAATCCGCGATTGAGATCGGGGTAGCTACAGGAAAAAGCTCCTATATCATGTGCGCGCTGCTTTCCAGACGGAATCCGGAGCTTACGTATACCTGCGTAGATATCTGTGATTCGATGGACTCCTTTGATACATACCATGCGCTGCTTCCGGCTCTGAATAAGCAGATTCCGACGACATCCGAGGACTATATAGGTAAATGCTATGATTTTGTATTTATTGATGCGGACCATTCCTATGACGCTTCCATAACGGATTGGAAAAATGTGGGGCAGTATGCCGGAAAAGTAACATGTTTCCATGATGTTTATGCACATGAGTATGATCGCTTAAACGGAGGCGTAGTCAGGACATGGAAAGAGGCTGTGGAAGCAACAAAAGAGAAAGAACATAGGGTGTTTTCGGCTTACCCTGACGAATGGATGGGAATCGGGGTAATTGAGTTTTAGATATGCGGGGGCTGTAAGGCGAAAGAAAGTTCTAGCGGAAAGGCAGGGATAGGGGATGACGGCAGAACAACGGCTGCGGGAGTTACCCAAGGCGATCATCAAATGGTATGAGATGGATAGGGAAAGCAGAATTGCCTGCGTGGTAAATGAAGAGGGAAACAGCATCCGGATCGCGGAAGCATTGGAGGAGAGGGGACTGCGGGCAGAGCGTCTTTCGCTTGCGGCACTGGAAAACAGGCAGGAGTCTGCGGGCGATAACGGTAGTTATGATGTTATCGTTGGTGTTGATATTATAGAATATGCCCAGAATCCCAGCGCACTGTTAAAAGGTATCCACAGCCTGCTCAAATCCGACGGCAGGCTGCTGCTGGCGGCGGACAACCGTCTGGGCATCCGGTATTTCTGTGGAGATCAGGATTTCTTTACCAATAAAAACTATGACAGCATAGAAAATTACAGGCACCTGTTGTCTTGGGAGCGGGAGGCTGCGGCGGGCAGGGCTTACGCGAAGGCGGAGATTGCCGGATTTTTAGAGGAGGCGGGATTTGCGAATCATCGGTTTTTCTCTGCCTTTCCGAGGTTGTCGAACCCGCAGCTTCTCCTTGCGGAGGACTACGAGCCGAATGAGGCGCTGGATATCAGGATCTTTCCGGAATACAACAGCCCCGACACAGTGTTTTTAATGGAGGAGGAGCTTTACCCGTCCCTGATGGAGAACCATCTGCTGCACGGGATGGCAAACGGCCTTTTTGTGGAATGTCCCTTAGACGGTGCTTTTACACCAGTCGATCAGGTCACGCTTTCCGGAGAGAGAGGACCGGAAAATGCGATGGCGACCATCCTGCGAAGCGACGGAATCGTGAAAAAGCGCGCCCTGTACCCAGAGGGAGAGGAGAAGCTGCAGCGGCTTTTTGAGAACAACCAGTATCTGCAGGCGCAGGGGGTACGGATGATCGAGGCGAAGGTTGAAAACAATGCGTTCGTGATGCCCTATGTGACAGGCATTCCGGCAAACGACTATTTCCGGACGCTGTTTGTGCAGGATCGGGAAGCCTTTTTGGAAAAGCTTGACGCATTCTGGAATATCATTCTGCATTCGTCGGAGCCTGCGCGTTTTGAAGAAATCAACTGGGAACAGTTTGAGCCGGGCTGGGAGAAGCGTAAAAAGGACGATCCCAATAAAGACAAGTGGAAACTGGTTGCTTCCGGCACGGAAAAGGAGCGGGCCGATCTGGGTGTGATCTTAAAGAGGGGGTATCTGGATCTGGTTTCTTTGAATTGTTTTTATCAGGAAGACGGATTCGTATTTTACGATCAGGAACTCTATCTGGAACATGTGCCGGCAAAGGCGATTATGTTAAGGACCATTGAATTTATCTATAAATTTAACGACCAATTGGACGCATTGATTCCCAGAAAAGAACTGTTTGAGCGGTATGGGATTTGGGAGTACCGTGATTTATTCTATAAATTTATTAGTCATTTTTTGAACATCCTGCGTGCGGACGACGGCCTTTCCGATTATTTTAAGGAGGGAAGGCGGGAATACGGGACGGTTGCGGAGAATCGCAAGCGGATCAATTATTCGGGAGAAGAGTATACCATGATCTTTAAGGATATCTTCCACCATATCAGGGGGCGGAAGCTCTATCTTTTCGGGTCGGGGAAATATGCGAAACGCTTTCTGGAAAAGTATGGAGAGATTTATCCGGTGGCTGGGTATCTCGATAACAATGAGAGCCGTCAGGGGACTGAGATAGACGGTATTCCGGTGTTTGCGCCGGCTGTGTTAAAGGAGATGAATCCCGTAGACTATAAGGTGCTGATCTGTATCCGCGACTATATGCCGGTGGTGCGGCAGCTGCACAGGGCGGGGATTCCGAACTACAGCGTATACAATCCCAATTTAGTGTACAATGAGGAGCAGAAGCCGACGGAGACAGGGCAGAGCAAAAAATACAATATCGGCTATGTCGCCGGGGTTTTTGATCTGTTTCATATCGGGCACCTGAATCTGTTCCGGCGCGCCAAAGAGCAATGCAATTATCTGATCGTGGGCGTGGTGACGGACGAGGGCGTAATCAAACATAAGAAATCGAAACCGACGATCCCCTTTGAGGAGCGTCTGGAAATCGTGCAGGCCTGTAAGTATGTGGACCGGGCAGTGGAGATTCCGCTTGATAAGGGGGACACGGACGAGGCCTACCGACAGTACAAGTTTGACGTACAGTTTTCGGGGAGCGACTATGCGGACGATCCGAAGTGGAAGGCAAAGCGGGAATTTTTGCAGAAACACGGTGCGGATCTGGTCTTTTTTCCTTATACGGATGGGATCAGTACAACGCAGTTGAAAGATGTGGTAAAAGGATAGCAGGAATAAACTTCGAATGAAGACGGAGCGCGTATGAAAAGGATAGAGACTTTGGAAGGATTGATTGGACTTTGCAGCGGCGCGGAGCATATCAAGCTATATGGCGCAGGACTCAGGCTGGCATCCTTTATGGAGATTGTAAGAGAAATGAATATACCGTTGGCTCCGGAATCTATTCTGGTGTCCGCCGCCAAAGGGAATCCGGAGACTGCTTTTGGTATCCCTGTGGTAGCGGTGCAGGAAGCGGCGTTTCATGATACGGATGTTATTCTGCTTACGATCAGCGAATGTTTTACGGCGAATGTTGAGCAAATGCTGGCAAAATGCGGGATGGCTGAGAATTGTTATGAAATCGATTATAAGATGATCGACAGCATTCCCTACCAGAAAGTATATGAGGCGGTAGAACCTTTTGTACGGGATAAATTGTGGCTGCAGGGAAGTTTTAATCAGCCGGTGAAGACAGAGAAAAGATATGTATGGACCTGTTGGTGGCAGGGCGAGACTGCTGCGCCGGAACTGGTAAAAGCGTGCTGGAGAAGTCAGCGGAGATATCTGCCCAAGGATACGGAGCACGTGATCATTACATGGGATAATTTCAAAGATTATGTGGAACTGCCGGATCGCGTGGTAGAAATGGCCCAAAAAGGAGAAATCATTCTGGCACATCTGGCTGATATGGTAAGATGCTGTCTCCTTTACAGATATGGCGGGATCTGGCTGGATGCCACGGTTTACATGACGGCGCCTCTTCCGGAGATGTGTTTCACGCATGAAATATGGACGCGTAGTACGGGTGAAAAAATATATTGTACGAACAGTTCCTGGGTGACATGGTTTTTGGGCGGCAAACAGGGAGAGGAGTTATATCGTTTTATCATGGAGGCCTTCTTTTATTATTTAAAGGATCATGATAAAGTGTATCATTATTATATGATTGATTTCCTGATAGCGATCGCATGTACAGAAATTGCAGGAATAGAAGAAAAGTTTAACAAAATTCCGGTCAACAACAGGAACGCGACGGAACTGCAAAAGCATTTGAGAGAGACATTTGATGAGGAATTATACCGGAATTGTACGGAAGATACCTTTTTGCAGAAATTGACCTATAAAGGAAACGGATATGGTGGAAATTCCATATATTGTTACTTGATGGAAAAAGACAGGGAAAGTGAGAAAGGAAATACATGAAAAAAGTATGCGCAATGACCAGCAGTATTTTCTGCTTTGATAAGCCTGCACCCAGCATCAGACAGCTGCGGGAAGCGGGGATCGGCAGCGTTATGTTTGACTATTCTCCGTTCTGTTCCGCGCTTGGCTTGCTGCGTCTGCGACAGAGGATGGAAGAGGCGGAGCGGACGGGAGAGGAAAAGCCCAGATGGACGCCCAAGAGGGACGCAGCGTATTATGAGAGGGTGACGGAGGCGTTTGCGGAACAGAACTTTTATCCCTCGATTGCCAGACTGCCGTTTATCGATGTGCGGCTGCAGTTGGAAGAACCGGAGGAGTATGCGGAATTAAGCGAGTTGACTATTAAGGTCAATAAGGACTGTATCGCCGCGGCGGAAGCCTTCGGCTGCACCCATATCATTGTCCAGCCGCTGTTTGCGGGGATAGAACGGGGACAGGAGTGGGAAGTCAATCGGGAATTTTTTCTGACGCTTGCGGCGGCATGTAAGAGGCCGGAGACGAAGATTTTGCTGATCAATCAGTGCGTTGACCGGAATGGTCATTTAATACGCGGGATCTGTTCGGACGGAAGGGAGGCGGCCGCATGGGTCGATGCCCTGAATAAAGAGGTGGCGGAGCGTTATGATGCAGTGGATGGAGCGGCAGGGAATGAGCGTTTCGATTTCTGTCTGGATATCGGGAGCTGTAACCTTTGCGGACAGAACATACAGAGTATGGCAGCCGCGTTGGGAAGCCGTATTCAGGCGGTCATTCTGACGGAAAACGACGGCCAAAGACCGGCGAAGCTTTTGCCCTTTACGAACGCTTACAACCGCAGCTCTACTATGAATTGGCTTGGCGTGATCAGGGGGCTTCGGGAAATCTCCTTTGACGGGTATCTGATTTTGGAGACGATTGATACGACAGTAGCGTTTTCCCCCCTTTTACAGCCTTATCTGTATCCGCTGTACGGTGCGATGCTGGATTATTTTGAAATGCAGATCCAGATAGAGAGGGATCTGAAGAAATATCGGCAGATCGCGTTGTTTGGCGCGGGTAATATGTGCCGGAATTATTTGAAGTGCTACGGCGACAAGTATCCGCCGCTGTTTACCTGCGACAACAATCCGAAACTGTGGGGAACGGAGCTTGAGGGACTGGCGGTGAAAGATCCGCAGGAACTGAAAAATCTGCCGGAAAACAGCGGGGTGATCATTTGCAATATCTTTTATCGGGAGATTGAGGCGCAGCTGCGCGAGATGGGCATCACCAATATCGGCTATTTTAACGACGAGTACATGCCGTCCTTCTATTTTGACAGGCTAAAGCGGGAGATTCCTGATGAGGAAGAAGAGGAAGCAGAGGAATAGAAAGCGGGAAAGAGCTGGAAAACGATGCGCGTAGAAACAGGAAAGAGCTGGAAAATGATGTGCATAGAAACAGGAAGAAGGGACGGGAAACAGGATGCTGCGAATTGGAGTCCAGACTAAAAATGTAATAACGGATGAGGATCCGGAGGCGGGCTTTCGTCTGCTGAAACAGACGGGTTTTTCCGCTGTGGATTTCAGTCTCAATGATTATCTGAAAAACAGCTCGCTTTACCGGTCGGAACTGAACACGTTCTTCGACCGGTCCGTACAGGAGCTGGAAGCGTTTTTTGCGCCGCATAAGAAGGGGGCCGAGGCGGCCGGGATCGTGATCGGGCAGATGCACATGCCGTATCCGAGTTATGTGCCGGGTGCGGATCAGGAGATCAATGACTATCTGTGGAACGTTGTTGCGCCCAAGAGCATGAGTGTATGCGCTTATTTGGGCTGCCCTTATATTGTGATCCACGGGTTCAAGCTGGCTTATTTTCTGGGGTCCGAGGAGAAGGAGTGGCAGGAGACGGAGAAATTCATTGAATCTCTCGCTCCTTATGCAAAGGAGATGGGGATTACCATCTGCATTGAGAATTTGTATGAAGGGGTGAGCGGACATATTCTCGAAGGGCCTTGCTGCGACGCGGTAAAGGCGGCGGAGCGGATCGACCGCATGAACGACAAATATCAGGCGGAGGTTCTGGGCTTCTGCTTTGACACCGGACACGCGAATCTGGTGGGAATCGATATGGAAAGCTTTCTTGAGACGCTGGGAAGTCGCCTCAAGGTGCTCCATGTCCACGATAACGACGGGATATCCGATCTGCACCAGATTCCGTTTACCTTCACAAAGACCCGCGAAAACCGGCCTTCGACTGACTGGGAGGGATTTGTCAGGGGATTGCGAAAGGCGGGATATGGCGGGACGCTCAGCTTTGAGACGGCGCCGGTACTCTCCTCGTTCCCGGAGGCGATGAAGGCGGATGCGCTTGCGTTTATTGCAAAGATCGGGGCTTATTTGGCCGGGTGTATCTGAAGCGGCCGGTATGGTACAACAGAAAGCAGATTACAAATTTCCCCTGCGGCTGTTTTAACAGTTGCGGGGGTTCTTTTTAGTTGCTATAATCATCTGATAAGCACTACTATTTTTGAAAATGGAAAATTCCGAAAAAAGTGGATTGAAAATTCTGAAAATTGCATATTATAAACTCTGAAAAAAGCGGATTGCATATTGCGCGTCGTGAGAAAACTACATATAATTTCTGTTGACAGGTTGTTCCTGTTGGATAATCAGCCGTCATTCCACCCTATGCTGCGATCTTCAAGAAGAGCTTTAAAAGCGCCTAAACGGCATTTTTCTGATCCGTCACTTGCGGTGGCAGCTTTGGAGGTAACGGCAGAAATGCTGCTGAATGACTTAAATACGTTTGGTTTTATTTTTGAAGCTTTGTGCGAGCATGATCTGAAAATATACGCCGAGAGCAATGGCGGTTGGCTGTCGCATTTTCGTGATGACAGAGGAACCGAGATCGATGCGGTTGTAGAGATGCCGGATGGGAGCTGGGGCGCTTTTGAGATAAAGCTTGGTGCAAATCAAATCGACGCGGCGGCAGCGGAACTGTTGAAGATGCGGGCAATCATGGAAAAGGAAGCGACAGCGCCGAGTGTACTTTGTGTCATCTGCGGAATGAGTAATATGGCATATAAGAGGGCAGACGGTGTGTTTGTGGTACCTATTACAGCGCTGAAAGATTGAAAGGATGAGACGTGTCAGATAAGGAGAAACGGTTATGAAGAAAAGGACGTGGCGTGCTTTCATATTGGCGGGTTTGCTGCCGTTTACCCTTCTGTGGGCCTGCGGGCGAGAGAAGGCGGGAGGAGATATTGGCAGGAAAGCCGTAGACGACGCGGGAAATAGGGTCACGGTAGCGTTCTGGAGCGATCAGCTCACGGAGCATTACGGTGCTTATTTAAGAGACTGTTTTCCTGATGTTGAATTTGAATT
Source organism: Lachnospiraceae bacterium UBA7196 (assembly GCA_002490835.1). GTDB lineage: Bacteria > Bacillota > Clostridia > Lachnospirales > Lachnospiraceae > UBA3282. Next base: position 7,730 of record DKUU01000033.1, read on the forward strand.
CTATGTGGCGACCAATTCTACGGATTTTTATCGCTTTAAGGAGGAAAAGGGCGATTTGCCGGACATTTTGACGGTCAGACGGTTTGCGCTGAGCGATGTGGAGCCGTGGCGGGATTCGCTGATGGACTTAAGCGATTCCGAACTGGCGAACGCCTTTCATCAGTCCTATTTGCGCAGTTATACGTATGAGGACGGTACAGTCAACTGGCTTCCGGCCTGCGCGGAGATCGACAGCATCCTGATCAATAAGACGCTGCTTGAGGCGAACGATATCCCGGTGCCCATGAATTATACGGAGTTTGTGGATACCTGCGGTAAACTGCGGGAGCTGGGGATCAGGCCCTTCCTATCCAATTTTGACGCGGATTATACCTGCATGGAGGTTTTGCAGGGGATATCCGCTTCCATGCTGACCTCGCAGGCAGGGCGTCAGTGGCGGCAGCTGTATGAGAGCGGGCAGACGGACGAGCTGAGCGAGGAGGTCTGGATGCCGGTGTTTGAGCGGATGGAGGAGTTCATTGACTATACCGGTCTAACAGGGCAGGATCTGGAGATCGGGCATCTGGATGTATTTGGGTATTACGAGAATAATGAAGCGGCCATGGTGCGCGGCACCGGTGAGGAGGCAGCGCGCTACAGCGAAGATCGGGAGTCGGTGTTGATGCCCTTTTATGGGGAGACGGCGGAAGATAACTGGTATCTGACCTATCCGGCTTTTCAGGTGGCGGCCAGCGCCCGTGCAGAGGAGAGCCCGGAGCGGGAAAAGCTGATCAAGGAGATCCTGACGGCTATGTTGAATGAGGAAGGCCTGCTGCGGATTACAAACGGCAAGAATCTGGTAGCCTATAATAAAGGGGTACCGCCGCAGATCCCTAAGGAGCTGGCGAATGTGCAGACAGCGATCGACGATAACCGTCTATATATCAGGCTGGCTTCGGCGGATATGTTCGCTGTTTCCAGACAGGTGGTGCAGGGGATGATCACGGGTGAATATCCGGATGCCCGCTCTGCTTTTGACGCTTTTAATAAGGCTTTGCAGGAGAGTAAAGAAACAACGGATCCCGTCATTGCAGCGCATATCGACAGGGACTATGCCTATGCGTTTCAGCCGGAGGGCGGCAGCGAGGCGGCTTCCGCGGTCATCAATTCCCTGCGGGAAGCGATGGGGACGCAGCTCTTCGTCGGTCAGGCTTCCAATGTGGCGGGCAATATCCTTGCGGGAGATTACACGGAGGAGCAGCTTAAGTTTTTGACGCAGGGAGAGACGACAGAGATCCTGCTCTGTGATATGACGGGAGAACAATTGTACCGCTATATGGAATATGTTTTGACGACGCCCGGCAGAAGGGGGTCTGTGGTCAATGATTCGACACTCTATGTATCCGGCGGTTTTGAGATGGAAGTTGCCAGAAAGGATAAGGGGTACGCGCTGGAACGATTGACCGTCGGTGGAGAAGAATTGGACCGGAACGCTGTCTTTTCGGTAGCCGTGCTGGGCAGCGAGACGTTGATGCAGAAAGAGGCGCTGGAGGCGGCTGGTGTAGCGGATTATACGAAATCGGGGTTGTCCTTTAAGCAGATCATTGTGGACCGTTTGGCATCAGAGGGAAAACAGTTGACTGATCCGGTCGATTATATTACGCTTCGATAAAAGAAACGCAAGTCGGGGAGAGGAGAGAGCCTATGAGATCCGATAGGAAAAAGAATGGTATTATACTTCCCGTTTTATTGGCGGCGTGCCTATTGGCAATTATGGTAGTGGGAGGCTCTCATTTTACAAGTTACCTGCAAAAGCAGATCTTTTTGGAAAGGACTACGCAGTTAAATGAGATCACGTCTCAGGTGCGGGCGAATCTGAGCAATGCCTTAGACTCCCATTGGAATTACTTGACTATTTTGGTCAATATGATGCGGGAGCGTCGTTTTGGTTCAGAGGCGGAAGTGGAATCGTTTATCGGTGAGATGGAAGCGGTACTGGAGACGGACGGCTATCATGCTATGCTGCTGCTTCTTGACAGCCGGGGAAACTGCTATGACGATCATGGGAAATACGGAGTCTGGACGGATATCGACCGCATTTCCGGCGGGGAGGAGAGATATACCTTCATATCAGACAGCTCTCGTGAAGAGCACAGTTATTGGACCTTTGTGCAGAAACTGGATAAGCCGCTGGTGTCCGGAGACGGAACGGCGTTTACGCATGTGATCCTGTTAAAGGACGTCGAGACGCTGACGGACTATTATGACAGCGACGCTTACGGCGGTCATAACGAAACCTATATATTAAAGAACAACGGAACCAGAATGCACGATAATATCGATCCGGACAATACCATTCAGGCTTATAATGTTTTGAAGGTATTGGAGGAGATGGAAGGGCAGCGGTATACGAATCTTCGGGAGATGCTCACAAAGCAGGATGTGATCAGCGCGAATTTTACATATAACGGCACGGAGTATTATTATTGCCTCGTGTCGCTTGAGGCGTACGATACGCTGATTTTGTTTTTGATTCCTGCGCAGTTTGTGGCATATGGAACGGTGAACATGATGGGCGCGGTGATCCGGATGCTCCTGCTTCTGATGGTAGCGATCGCGGTTTTGCTGATCGCCACGATGATCTTTTTTGCCAGACAGAGAAGCAGTCAGCGCCTATACCGGCAGGAGCAGGAAAATCTCAGACGGCAGGAGGAGATGAACGAGAAACTGGAGGAGAGCAACGTCATGCTGGCACGCTCCAAAGAGACGGCGGAGCAGGCCTTTCAGATCGCGGAGGAAGCAAACCGGGCCAAGAGTTCCTTCCTTTCCAATATGAGCCACGATATCCGCACGCCCATGAACGCGGTGGTGGGCTTTGCGGCGCTGCTTGCCAGAGATGCGGACAAGCCGGATAAGGTGAGGGAATATACGGAAAAGATCACCGCTTCCAGCCAGCATTTGCTGGGGCTGATCAACGACATTCTGGATATCAGCAAGATCGAGGCGGGAAAAACGACCCTGAACCTGACAGATGAAAACCTGCCGGAGCTGATCGAAGGTATCGATTCCTTTATTCGCCCGCAGATGAAGGCAAAGCGTCATACGTTTGAGGTATTGAAGAAGGATATCCGGCATGAAAATGTGGTGATGGATAAGTTGCGGCTGAATCAGATTCTGGTGAATCTATTGTCCAATGCGGTCAAATATACGCCGGAAGGGGGCCATATTGTCCTGACGGTTCAGGAACTGCCCCAGAGCGGCAAACAGCTTGCGCATTACCGTTTTGTGGTGGAAGATAACGGCTATGGTATGAGCGAGGCGTATGTGCAGAAGATCTTTCAGGCCTTTACCAGAGAGGAGGACAGTGTCACCAATAAGATCCAAGGGACGGGACTGGGCATGGCTATCACCAAAAATCTGTTGGATCTGATGGGCGGCAGCATCTTAGTAAAGAGCGAAAAGAATAAGGGGTCCGTCTTTACCGTGGAGCTGGAGTTTGCTGTCAGCGATCGTCCGGCGGATCAGGACTTAGAGAAAGATAACGGGATGACAGGAAATTTAGCGGAAGAAGGAGCAAAGGAAAAGGAGGAAAGTATCCTTTGCGGCATGCACATTCTGGTGGCGGAAGACAATGAGATCAATGCGGAAATATTGAAAGAGTTTCTGGATATGGCGGGAGCATCCTGTGATATTTATGAAAACGGGAAACTGGCGGCGGAGGCGTTTGCGGACTCCGCGCCGGGGCAGTACCAACTGATCCTGATGGATGTGCAGATGCCGGTGATGAACGGCTATGAGGCGACGAGAACGATCCGGGCGCTTAATCATCCGCTGGCAAAAAAGATTCCCATTATCGCTATGACTGCGAACGCTTTTGCGGAAGATATCCGGGATGCGCTGGAGGCGGGGATGGATGGACATGCTGCTAAGCCTGTTGATATGAATGTGCTGGAACAGACGGTTCGGGCGGTATTGGAGAGAGAGGAGAAAGGTACGGTAGATTGAAAAATAAGTCTGATGACCTTATTTTTCAATCGCGAGTTTGTGTTAGAGCCACAAACTCGGAATCGCAGATGAGAAATCGCCTGCGCGAATTTCTCATCGCGTGTCATCGCAGTAAACTGCTCTGACATGGAGGATTAAAATGAATTTAAAAACCGGGAATGGCAGCAGAAAGTATGAATATGTGATGGAGGAGGCGGAGGACGCTTTTTACTTTTTCGGAGACAATAAGAGCCGCTTTTTTGCAATTCCCAAGGAGTGCTTTTCAAGCAGGGAGCAGGTAGTACTTTTTCACCGCATCTGCGGGGATCACAGGATACAAAAGATACCGCCCAAGAAGGCACGCTATGTGCCGGGATGGCTGATGGTGGTGATCCTTGTATTGATCCCGCTGGCATTCTTTGGGATCGTTGCCGCGGTAAAGATGGTAAGGTAAAACGATTGACTTATTAGGTAAAAACAAAAAGTAGAGAAATATTCAATTTAGGGGTTGCTTTTTCATAAGTAATATGATATGGATGCTATATTGGACTAGAAAAGTGTCTGGTCAGACAGAGTTGACAGACAGCGGCAGGAGTGACGACAAATGAAAGAGAAGAAAGCATCTAAAATAGGGTGGCTCTGGGAAAATATGAAGGGATATCGCTGCATCTATGTAATCGGCCTGCTTGGCACGGTGGTCTATAATGTGATGCAGCTGACGGTTCCTTTTTTTACGCAGCAGATCGTCGATCTGTTTTTGACGGGAGAGGATGCGGCCTATAATCTGACTCATAAACGCGGGCTTTTTCTGCAGTTGATCGCGGCCATGATCCTGCTTACTCTTCTGCGGACGCTGATCGTCTATCTGGTGTGTATGGACGTGGAGTACGTTTCGCAAAAGCTCCTCTACCGTATCAGGACCTATCTTTTCCACAAGATAGAGCATCAGGATATGATGTTTTACAGCACCTTCCGCACGGGAGATCTGATGACCAGAATGACGGGAGATCTGGACGCTGTGCGGCATATGATCGCGTGGGTGATGCGCAGCATCGTGGAATCCTTCTCGCTTTTAACGGCGGCGGCGGTTTATTTTCTCTATATGGACTGGCTGTTGGCACTGTGTATGCTTGCGATTGCGCCGCTTATTTTTTTGATCATCGTTCTGTTTAAGAATAAGGTCGCACCGCGGCATAAGGCCCTGCGGGAAAAGCTCTCCAAACTCAATACGGCGGCGCAGGAGAACATCGCGGGGAATCGCGTAGTGAAAGCCTTTGCCAGAGAACCGTACGAGATGGAAAAGTTTGACGAATGCAGCAGGGATTTCTCCAAGACCAGTCAAAAAACAGCATTGACCTGGTTGGTCTATTTCCCTTATGTGGAGACGCTCGCCAATCTGATGCCTGTGGTGCTGCTGGTTGTCGGCGGTCTGTTCATCATCAATGGAAGGATTACCATGGGAGAGTATGTGGCCTTTTCGGGACTGATCTGGGCGATCGCGAATCCCATGCGGCAGCTTGGCAACGTGATGAATGAGTTTCAGCGCTTTTCGGCCGCCTCAGAAAAGGTGATGGAGATTTATGCCTCCGAGCCCGGAATCGTGGATAAGCCGGATGCGGTCGATCTGCCGGAGCGGTTCGCAGGTAAGATTGAGTTTAAGGATGTTAGTTTCCAGTATGCCGACGGGAATCTGCCTGTACTCCATAACGTGACCTTCTCGGTCAATCCGGGAGAGACGCTGGCGATCATGGGCGAGACGGGCTGCGGCAAGACGTCCCTGATCCAGTTGATTCCCCGCTTTTATGAGGCGACGGCGGGTGAGGTGTTGATCGACGGCGTCAATGTACAGGATATGAAGCTGCAGCAGCTCCGCAAAAACATCGGTCTGGCTACGCAGGACGTACTTTTGTATTCCGATACCATAGACGGCAATATTGCCTATGGTGACAGTCATGTCAGTCAGAAAGAGGTAGAAAAATTCGCGAGATATTCAGCAGCGTCGGACTTTATCGCCAGAATGCCGGAAGGATATGACACGGTTGTCGGTGAACGCGGGGTGGGGCTATCCGGCGGGCAGAAGCAGAGGATCTCGTTGGCACGGGCGTTGGCCGTGCGTCCCGCGATCCTGATCTTAGACGATACGACTTCGGCGGTGGACTTAGAGACGGAAAAGCAGATTCAGCACGGTCTGGCGGAACTGGATTTTCCCTGTACCAAGATCGTTATTGCGCAGCGGACCTCCACCGCGAAGGCTGCCGACCGCATTCTTATCTTACAGGACGGGCGCGTTACGGAAGCGGGAACGCACGAGGAACTGGTGGCAAAGAAGGGGTATTATTACAGTCTGGTGCAATTGCAGACTGGTGCGTGACAGGCGTTTTGAGGAGGACAAAAAATGGCGAGGAGAAATACATTCAGGGAAGATGAGGTGCTGGAAACACCCTTTGATATCAGGCATCTGTTTCGCGCTTCCGCTTATATCAAAAAGTATCTGTGGAAAATGCTTCTGTCGCTCTTTTTGAGTGCCTGCGGCGGCATAGCGGCCCTGTTTGCGCCCATGGTGACGCAGCGGGCCCTTGACGAGGCAATACCCGACAAAAACGTCAGGCAGCTTTTCCTTTTGGTGACGGTGCTGATATTGACTTATGCGGTCAGTATTGTGTTTACGACTGCCAGATCTCATATCATGATCCATGTCAGTCAAAATATCATCTATGATATCCGGAAGGATCTGTTTGCGCATTTGCAGAAGCTTCCGTTTCAGTATTATGACGACCGGCCGCATGGGAAGATTTTGATTCGGGTGGTGAATTATGTAAACTCGGTTTCCGATATGCTTTCCAATGGGTTGATCAATGTGGTGTTGGAGATCATGAATCTGATCTTTATCGTGATTTTTATGTTCTGCGTAGATGTTAGACTTTCGCTGGTGGTGCTGGCAGGTGTGCCGGTGCTGGCGGTCTTCATGCTGTACATCAAAAACAGGCAGAGGAAGGCGTGGCAGCAGGTATCCAATAAAAACTCTAACTTGAACGCCTACTTGCAGGAGAATATCGTGGGAGCAAAGATCACGCAGATCTTTGCCAGAGAAGAGGAGAACGAGGAGACCTTTGCCGAACTGTGCGACCGCTGCCGCGGCGCGTGGATGAAGGCTGTCACTTACAGCAATCTGGTGTGGCCCGGCATCGATAATATCTCCGTCTGGGTGCGGGCGGCTGTCTTTATCTGCGGCCTTTTGATCTTCGGACAGGGGAATACGAGCCTTGGCGTAATCGTGGCAATCTCTTCCTACGCTTCCCGCTTCTGGCAGCCGATCATGAATCTGGGCAATATTTTTAATAACTTTATCAATAACATCGCTTATCTGGAGCGTATCTTTGAAACGATGGATGAGCCTGTCACGGTGGATGATGCGCCGGATGCGGTTCCCATGCCGCCGATTCAGGGAGAAGTCGTTTTTGAGCACGTGCATTTTGGCTATGAGGCGGATAAGCCGGTGCTGAGCGACGTTTCCTTTACCGTGAAGCCCGGCGAGAGCGTGGCGCTGGTGGGGCCTACGGGCGCGGGAAAGAGTACCATCGTCAGCCTTTTATCCCGCTTTTATAATGTGGACAGCGGCAGGATTTTAATTGACGGGCAGGATATCTCGAAGGTGACGATCGCTTCCCTGCGCTCTCGCATGGGCATTATGCTGCAGGACAGTTTTCTCTTTTCGGGGACCATTGAAGACAATATCCGTTACGGCAGGCTGGATGCGACTTCGGAGGAAATTGTAAAGGCTGCGAAGACAGTCTGCGCGGACGAGTTTATTAGGAAATTCCCGAACGGTTATCTGACGGAAGTGAAGGAGCGGGGGTCTTTGCTCTCGCAGGGACAGATGCAGCTCGTTTCCTTTGCGAGGACTCTGCTGAGCGATCCGTCGATCCTGATTCTCGACGAGGCGACTTCCAGCATCGATATGCACACGGAGCGGGCGCTGCAGCAAGGGCTCAATGCGATGATGCAGGGCAGGACTTCCTTTATCATCGCGCATCGGCTTTCCACCATCAAAAACTGCGACCGGATCATGTACGTCGATGAAGGCGGCATCCTCGAATGCGGGTCGCATCAGGAACTGATGGAGAAAAAGGGGTATTATTACAGGCTGTACACGGCCCAGATGGAGGATATCGCTTAGTCGGCGAGCAGCGCCTGAAAATCTTCGCGGTCCCGCAGAAAATCATAGCAGGGTTCCCGTTCCAGATCGGACATTAATATTTGTGTCAGAAACGCCGACTGAGTAGTTTTTTCAGGCGGCGTTTTCCGGATACGGTTAAAAAGTGGGGAAGATGCCATATCCCAGACGGTCTGCGAAGCTTCCAGCAGCAGTTTTAACAGGCGGATCGTCTCGTCGGCATCCTGCTTTTTAACTGAAATCTGCAGCGGTGCCACATAGGCGTTGTATGGCCAGAGATCAAAGAGCGGCACCATCTGAGCGGCCTTGTCTGCGATGAGCTCCGCAGCCTGCAGATTCCCGGCGGCGGTCTCCGCGTCCATCAGTTTGTAGAGAAGGAGCTGTGCCTTATTCAGGGCGGTAAGGAGCATGCGCTGCAGATCTTCGGCCGCCTTTTCGTTTTGCCCCTGCGCTTCGTAGAGGCGGACCTGCAAAAGCCCTTTGTCCGCGACGGACTCTAAGATCGTTTCTTTGTCGGGCATATGGTCAAGGATGGCCTGCGCCTCGTCGTACCGGCCTGTTCGGATCAGACGGTTCGCCGTCAGATACTCCGCACTGCTACGTATTTTTTCATCTTCGCTTTCTAAAAGACGCCGATACCATGCGGTAATCTTTTCTTCATAAGGACGCTTTTCCTCTTCGGGAAGGTCCGCAAACACAAGCAGGCTGTCAAGCACCAGCGCAAGGCTGTGCAGCAGGGCTTCATTGTGGGGGTATTCGTGGATCTTTTCCACCGCTTTCTGAAAGCTTTCCGCGTAGCTTTGTTCTCTGGCCAGAGTGGAGATGTGTTCGCAAAAATGACTGATCTCCTCAGCGCCCATATCTTCGGTGAAGCATAGGAGCGTGTTCACGTCGGTTTTTAGTATGCGCGCAAGGGATGAAAGCAGGGAGATGTCGGGGTTTGTGAGGCCGTTTTCCCATTTGCTGACCGCTGCGGTCGATACGTTTAAGTAGGAAGCGATCTGTTCCTGAGTGAGGCCGAGGGTTTTTCTTTTTTGCTGGATGATTTTTGGGAGGGACATAGTGGGCTCCTTTCTATAAATAGGTGAATGCGAAACTCATTCGGGGGTGTTGGGATTGTACAAATAACATAATCAACGCAGACGCGCTTTCGCTCCGCTCCGAGCGTAGCAGACGCTAAACTCGTGAAAGACCTCGTTAAGCAGCTGACAGTTTTAATCCGAAGGATTTAAACTATACAAGGGTCCGCTTATGATTATGTTATTTATACAATTAAGTAACGTTGAGACGAGTTTCGCAATTTCAATATTGATATCTTGTAACAATTAGATTGTAGCATGAGGAAATGTCCGCTACAATGGAGTATGTGTTAAACAATGGGAAAATAATATAACCGTAAGTTAAAAAGGGATAACGGTAATAAATGGGAAGAAAGATAAGAACGGAGGAAAATAAGATGAAGGAAAAAGATTTAGCGCCTTATTTTAAGAGTATCGTCGAGCAGGACCGCTGTGCGGTAGTGATCTGCAATTTGGAGCATGAGATCATCTACATGAATCCCGCGGCGAAGGAGCGGTATGCGAAGCGGGGCGGGGCCGCGCTGGTGGGAAAGAGTCTGTTAGCCTGCCACAATCCGCAGTCCGTGGAGATGATCAAAAAGGTGATGGAATGGTTTGCGGAGAGCGCGCAGCACAACATCGTCTATACGTATCATAATGAGAAAGAGAATAAGGATGTCTATATGGTGGCCCTGCGGGATGAGGCGGGGGAGCTGATCGGATATTATGAGAAGCATGAGTACCGGAATGCAGACGGGCGCGCTGTATGATCTTCGGTGAGGGGAGGGCGTATATCAAAACAATGGGCACGGTGTCTTGAAACACAGTGCCCGATAAGGAATTTAGTTACAGGAAGGAACTAAGATCCAGATAGAGATCTTCGTAAATCCCCACTTTGACCGGCTCGGTAAACGGATGAACATTGGGGCCGTCCCCGCCCTCAAAATCGTAGATGGTAACAATCTTTTTGGCAGGATCGACGATCCAGTATTCGCGGACGCCGGCAGATTGGTATAACATAAGTTTGCGTCCGTAGTCCATGTATTTGTTGCCGGGGGAGGCAATCTCGATGATCAAGTCAGGCGCCCCGTGACAGCCTTTTTCATCCAGCTTATCTTCCTTGCAGATCACGGTGATATCCGGCTCCACATAATTATGTATGTCGTCCTTCACATAGACGCCGGGCGCGATGACGACCTCGCAGGGGCCTTTGTGGTTCTTGATGTACATGTAAAGCTGCACATGAAGCTCGCCGAGTATCCGCTGATGCGTGACGGACGGCGCCTCCATGATGAACATTTCCCCGTCGATCAGTTCGGCCTTTTCTCCCGGCGGAAGCGCCTCGATATCCGCGACGGTGTAGGTCTTTTTACCTCCTTCAATTACCATAAACTGCTCCTCTCTGTTACTGAATGCTTCCATAGAATGTCCTCCTTTTCCGCGGCAGAAGACTTCTATGGTCTGCTCCTGCCGCTGTTTGATTGTGGTTGAGAGTAAAGCGGCAGAAATTGCCTGAATGTGCGAAAGCACGGTTCATTAGATTACTCTTGTTGGAAGTATCATACTATGATTGCAGAGAGAAGTCAATAGAAAATCATAAAATTTTTTAACAAAGATAAACGATATATCGTTTACTACAAAAAACAGGAGGCATGACCATATTGGTCAACATCCTCCTGCTTTCTCGCTTTAATAGCTGTCAGCCGCCCAAAACGGATTACAGTAACTGTATCCCATTCGCCAGCGCCTCCCTTGTCACATCTTCCGGCCAGAGGGAACACTGCACCTCGCCGATATGCGCCTTTCGCAAAAAGAACATACAAATGCGCGACTGCCCGATACCGCCGCCGATGGTGTAAGGCAGGGTTTCGTTGATGATGCCCTTCTGGAACGGAAGGGCGGCCCGCTCGGGACAGCCTGCCTTATCAAGCTGCGACAAGAGCGCGTCCTTATCCACACGGATGCCCATGGAGGACAGTTCCAGCGCGATATCGAGCACGGGGAAGTAGACCAGAATGTCCGCATTCAGCGTCCAGTCGTCGTAGTCCGGCGCGCGGCCGTCATGCTTTTGACCGGATGCTAAGAGATCGCCGATCTGCATCAGGCAGACCGCGCCCTTTTCTCTGGTAATCAGATATTCCCGCTCTTTGGGGGTGTTGTTCGGATAACGGTCCTCCAGTGCCTGTGTGGTGATAAAGTAGATATCATGGGGCAGGATCTCGTCTATGTAATCGTACTGGATCGCCATATACTTCTCGGTCTTTCGCAGCGCCTTATACACTAATTTAACTGTTTCCTGCAGATAATCAAGGCAGCGCTCCTCGCGGGAGATCACTTTTTCCCAATCCCACTGATCGACATAGATAGAGTGGATATTGTCGGTTGCTTCGTCCCTGCGGATGGCACTCATATCGGTATAGAGGCCTTCGCCGTGGGTAAAGCCGTACTTGCCGAGCGCCATACGCTTCCATTTAGCCAGCGAGTGCACGATTTCAGCGGGGGCGTCTTCCTGTTCCTTGATGCCGAAGGTAACGGGACGTTCCACGCCGTTTAGGTTGTCGTTTAAGCCCGAAGCCGGGTCCACGAAAAGGGGTGCGGATACCCGTAGCAGATGGAGCCTTTCCGCAAGCTGCACCTGAAAAAAGTCTTTTACGGTCTTGATGGCGATCTGCGTATCGTGAAGATTCAGGGCGGATTTGTAGTTTTCGGGAATCAGTAAATGGTCCATAAGTTACCTCCATGCCAGAGCTTTTTTGCGCGGACTTTGTGTCCGCATTTTCTTATTACCTATTTTATTTAACCGCTTTTCTGATTAGAAAGCAAGAAAAATCTGTCAGTCGATTGTTTTGGGAACATGCAAAGGGTAAAATAAGGGGAGACATTTTACGTCCCGTAATGAGAAATAAAACAATGCCCGTTTTATGTCCTGTAGACTGCGGGCGGGAAGTGATATATTTTTGCCGGAAGGAGGTCGCGAAACAGTGGATCAGACAAAAATAGGAATGTTTTTCAAGGAACTCAGAAAGGAAAAAGGGCTGACACAGGAACAGCTCGCGGAGTGCTTTGGGGTTTCCAGACGAACCGTATCGAGATGGGAGACAGGCAGCAATATGCCGGATCTGGATATTCTCATTGAGATGGCCGATTATTACGAAGTGGAACTGCGGGAACTGCTTGACGGAGAAAGGAAGGAAGAAAAAATGAATCAGGAATTGGAAGAAACCGTATTAAAGGTGGCGGATTACAGCAATGATATGAAGCAAAAGCTCACAAGGAATATGCACATCCTGTTTATCGGCGGACTTGCCGCGGCAGTCTTACACTTAGTTTTGGTGTTTACAGACCATGCCGATAATTTCCTCGGCGGTTTTTGTCAGGGGATTACGCTGGGCATGATGATCGTCGGTGTGATCATAACCAGCAAATATGCGGCTAAGATTAGGCTGTTTAAAAAGAGGCTTCTCAGCGGACAGTCGCTTGAAAACGAAAAAAACTTGTGATAAAATATCTCTCGGAAAAATCGAGGGAGAGAAGATTATGCGTTTTTTTGTCAATAGAAAACTGGCTACGCGCATCGGGATCGTGACGACGGCGCTTACGTTTACGGGAATGTTTTTACTCTGGTTCATCGTTTCCAGCCGTGTCGCCAGAATCGTTGAGGGCAATATTACGAATCAGATGATCGATGTGGTGGAATCGAGGGCGTCTATCATCAATGACTATGTAGCTTCCGCGGAAGAGTATATGACGGCCTTTGCGCTGGGCAGCGAGGTAAGGGAGCTGCTCGCCGATCCGGATGATCCTGCGCTTTTGGCAAGAGGGCAGCAGTATACTGAGGACTTTGCGGCAGTCAAAGGTATCTTTGAAGGCCTGTACATCGGTACGCCGGATACGCATATCCTGACGCACACATCGAAGGGCGCGATCGGCATAACCACCAGAGAAGGCGATTCCCTAAAGGAGTTTCAGGACACCATTCTGGCGGAGCCGAAACTGACCAATCTGGGGATCATGAAGTCGCCGGGCACGGGGAGCATGATCATTTCCATGTATTATCCGCTCTTTGAGGGAGAGAAGTGTATCGGTTATGTGGGCGCGGGCGTTTTTGCCAGCCGTCTGATGGATTCGCTGCTGGATCTGGAGATCGGCGGCCTGCCCAACAGCGAATATGTCTTTTTGAATGTGGAGACGGGGACTTATCTGTATCATGAGGATGAGGCGCTCTTAAATACAGAAACAAAGGATTTAGGTTATCAGGAGATCATTCGTCTTATCAAGAACGGACATGATACGCAGGCGGGTACTTATTCCTATCGGGACGAAAACGGCATAGATCAATTGGTCGTATACAAATATCTGGCCGACCGTAACTGGGTCTTCATGGTGCGCGACAGTGTGGGAGAGGTCTATCAGGAAGTAGAGACGGTGCGCAGTACCGTCGGTATCTTCTGCGCGGTTGTCGCGTGGGTGATCATTCTCGTAACGCTGATGATCCTGCATCGGGAAAGTAAGGAATTGATGCTTATGGAAGGCGCGATCAGCCGCCTCGGTAATCTGGAACTGTCCGCCGATCAGGGTTTGGAAGCTTTTTACGGCAGGACGGATGAGATTGGTATGATCGCGCAGACGATCCACCGTCTCTGCGAATGCCTGCGCATGACCATCGATGATATTGGCCGTATTCTGGGAGAGATGGCGGACGGTAATATCGCCGTGGATGTGGAGATGAACGAGCGCTATTACATAGGTGATTTCAAGGTCCTTTCGGAGAGTCTTAAGAGCATACGCACGAATCTGACGAGTCTCATGCGGGATATCAGGAGCATTGCAAACGAGGTAAACAGCGGCGCGGATGAAGTTTCCGAGGGTGCGCAGGCATTGTCGCAGGGCGCGGCAAGACAGGAACTTTCGATTAATGGCCTTGTTTCCAATATCACGGACATTACCGGGCAGATCACAAATAGCGCTGCCCGCTGTAAGGATGCAGGCGAGCTGGTTGACAGGGCGATGGGGTATGCCGTAGAAGCCGACAGGAAGATGGAACAGCTTTCCGCGGCCACAAAGAACATTGCCGAATCTTCCGAACAGATCGGAAGCATAGTCAAGACGATCGAAGATATTGCTTTCCAGACTAATATTCTGGCCATTAATGCCTCGGTCGAGGCTGCAAGAGCAGGAGAAGCCGGAAAGGGCTTCGCCGTCGTATCGGGCGAGGTGAGGAGCCTTGCCTCCAAGTCGGCGCAGGCTGCGCAAAATACGGGCGTGCTGATCAGCCGCTCGACAAACGATGTCAAGTTGGGAACGGAATCTACCTTAGACGCGATCTCTGCGATGCAGGTCATCGGCGAGTGTGTGCAGTCCATCAAGGCGCTGATGGATGAGATCAGGCTTGCCAGCGCGCAGCAGTCGGAGATGATCGTTTCCGTGGAAAACAGGATCAGGGAAGTTTCCAAAGTGATCGAGAGCAATTCTGCCGCTGCGGAAAAGAGCGCGGAAGTTTCCAATGAATTATCCGGTCAGGCAAAGACGCTGAATCAGCTGATCGGCCGCTTCCGGATCCGCTAGAATCGATCAAAAAGTTATTCCGCAGGCCGGCTCGTTTCGCTATGCAGGAGCCGGTCGTGCTGTATTATAAAATGGTTGCCGGTTTCCTTGCTGATAGGAAGCTTTGTACCGTCTGTCAAAGTGATTTCCGTTTTTGTGTGTGCTTTAATATAGTGATAATTTACAAAATAGGATTTATGAATCCTGAAAAAAGGGATTTTAGCAGCGGCTAATTGTTCCTCCACGTCTGAGAGTTTGCCGTTAAAACTTTCGATACCGTTTTCCCGGCAGTGTATCAAAATTTTTCTGCCGCAGCTTTCAAAGTACATGATGTCCGTGCAGGGAATCTTGTATTCTGCCCTTTTATATTGGTAGAAAAAGTAAAAATGCCGTTTGCAGATCCTTTGATTGGCTTCCAGAAAGATGGTCTCAAACCGGGGCGCATCTATAGGCTTTTTGAGCAAAGCAAAAATATCCAGACAAAAGAATTCCAGTATTTTGGTTCCATATCCGCAAAGGTAGATGAACAGCGCGTTTTCATCTGCTTTTCTTATTTTTTCGGCAGTTGAAATGCCGTCGTCGCGCTGCATCTGAATATCGAAATAAACGATGTCGTACCTTTTTCCGTCAAGAATATACGCCTCCAGAGCGTGAGCGCTGTAAAAGATATCGATTTCGACAGGAATATGCTCCTTATGAGAAATGGCGTTAAGGAGCGCTTCTATTTGATTGGTAATGGTATTTTCCTTATCGCAGACCGCTATTGTGATCAATGAATCTTCCCTCTTTTCAGGATGTATTCTGAATGTATTTAAAATGTATTCTGTTTGTATTCCATAATTATACTGTAAAAGTTAGTTTTCCGTCAACAGACAAATTTAAACGTAACAGTTCAGCCTTCGGCTTCACTGTCACGCCTGATGCACACAAAATGCTCCAAAGCAGCATTTTGGCGCTTGCACAACTCGCAAAATCGCATACAGAGCGATTTTACTCGCGGAATAGTGCAAGGCTGAACTGTTACATTTAAACAAACAAATGTTCTAAATAAGCTTGCAAATTGCTGAGGCGTATGTTAAGATAGACAAAATAGAACACATGTTCTACGTTCGGGTGCCTGGATTTGTTTCAATGGATTTCGGCAGTAGGATGAGGCAGCGGATTGCGCGAAGGATTCCGTCTGCCCATGTTGTTTCCGAACAGGGATAGGGAGACGGAAGATGGAGTTACGGATCGCGCCGCAGATGTCGGTGATGGAAAAATTGGAAATACTTGCGGAAGGGGCGAAGTATGACGTGTCCTGCAGTTCCAGCGGTTCCTCCCGTGCAAATGACGGAAAGGGCCTTGGCAATACCGTGGCGGCGGGACTCTGTCACAGCTTTGCTGCGGACGGCAGATGTATCTCCCTGTTAAAGATTCTCTTTACCAACGAATGTATCTACGATTGTAAATACTGCGTCAATCGCCGTTCCAACGATGTGCCGCGCGCATCCTTTACCCCCGATGAGGTCTGCGAGCTGACCATGGAATTTTACAGGCGTAATTATATAGAAGGTTTATTTTTAAGTTCGGGCATTCTTTACAGCCCAAACTATACGATGGAACTGATCTGCGAGACGGTACATAAGCTGCGTACGATTCACAGGTTTCAGGGTTACGTTCATATCAAGGCCATTCCCGGAGCGGATCCTTTGCTGATTCAGAAAGCGGGGTATCTGGCGGACCGCATGAGCGTTAATCTGGAGATGGCCACGGCGGAGGGACTTCGGGCGATCGCACCGAACAAGCACCGCAAAAATATTCTGGCGCCCATGCGTCAGATTCAGAACGGCATCACGGAAAACAAGAACGAAATTACCTTGTATCGGCACGCGCCGCATTTCTGCGAGGCAGGTCAATCCACCCAGATGGTGATCGGCGCCCTGCCGGAGAGCGACTTTCAGATCATGTCGGTGGCGGAGAGCCTCTATGAGAAGTTTTCCCTAAAGAGGGTGTATTATTCGGCGTTTGTGAATGTTAATGAGGACAAGGACCTGCCGGCCCTTAGCGGAGGACCGCCGCTGCTTCGTGAGCATAGACTGTATCAGGCTGATTGGCTGCTGCGCTTCTATGACTTTAAGGTGGAGGAGCTTTTAACGGCCGAGCGGCCGAATTTTAATATGGCGATCGATCCCAAGGCCGACTGGGCGGTGCGACATTTAGAGCAGTTTCCGGTGGAGATCAACAGGGCGGATTACCATACGCTTTTGAGGATTCCGGGGCTGGGGGTAAAGAGCGCCAGAAGGATCGTCGCGGCCAGACGATTCGGAAATCTGACGTTTGCGGACTTGAAAAAAATCGGCGTCGTCTTAAAACGGGCGCTCTATTTTATCACCTGCAACGGCAAAATGATGTATCCCACGAAGCTCGATGAGGAGTACATCGTACGTAATCTGGTTTATCAGAATCAGATGGGGAAAGGGGAGAAACTTCCCTTTCTGGCTGATGGCACGAGCTATCGGCAGCTATCCTTATTCGAAATGGGAGTATAATTTATGGAAGAAAAATATCTCATCTGCGAGGACTCTCTGGAGGGAATCTTTACGGGCATCTATGATGCCTACGCCCTGCGGGAGGGGCATGAACACGTTCATCTGCAGGTCGGGGAGGAGGAAAATCTGCGTTTATTTGCAGCGTATGTGCATATTGTTCCCGATCCTGTCAAAACTGATAAGGTAGCGAGGACGCTTAAGACAAGGCTGGGAGAGCATGTTTATCATTCGCTCTGCCGGGCGGCGGCTTCCTGTTATTCCGATAAGGGCGAGGCGGTCTATCGGACGGTGGTGGATGCCCTCACGGCAGGAAGCGGCAGGCGGGTGATGGAAAATGTTCGCAATCCCCATGTAGCGAGGTGCTTTGAGCTGGCACGGTATACGGCCAATGAGGCGCATTATGAGATCGAGTTCATCCGTTTTCAGGAGCTTGCGGCGACTAACGGGGCAGGAGGCAGCGTCCTCTTTGCGAAGATCGGACCGAAAAATAATGTGGTGCCTTTTGTGATGCCGCATTTTGCGGACAGACTGAGTATCGAAAACTTCATGGTCTACGACGAGAAGCGGAAGCTTTTCGGCGTGCATCCCGCCGGAGAAGAATGGTATCTGGTGACAACGGAGACGGATTTTTTGCCGGAAGAAGCGGCATGGTCGGCCAAGGAACAGGAATATCAGGAACTGTTTCGCGCGTTCCATCGCACGATCGCGATCAAAAGCCGGGAAAACAGAAAATTGCAGAGACAGATGTGCGCTTACCGTTACCAAGATTACATGGTGGAATTTGAGCAAAAGAGATAAAATGCAGGCTTGCAGAGGCGGATGAAAGAGAGATAATAGGCAGTTTTCACAAAAAAATATTTGAAGTTCAAATTAATTATGTAAAATTATGCAATTTGCCTAAAATAGGCCGAATTTGTATCGTATTGGGAACAAAATTACCCCTTTACAAATGAAAAGAATGATGTATAATCTATTCAAATGAGGAGCAAGAAAACGTTTTTCTATGTTGATTGAAAATTAAAATTTTCAATCGCGAGATTTGTACCTGCGCGCTGCTTGGTACAAACTCGGTTATGTGCAAGAGCGGCGTAGAAATGAGGTGACTATGCAACACAAAATCAAATTGAGACCGGATGAAGTAAAGGACTTTGTCTCCGCTGCGACAAGATGTGACTGCGACGTGGATATTTCCTACAACAGCTTTATCGTGGATGCGAAATCCATCATAGGCGTTCTGGGACTGAATTTCAATCAGATTTTAACCGTTGCGTACAACGGCTACGACGCAGACTTTGAGAGACATCTCAGGAAATGGGCAGTAGCGGTATAGAGTTCGGTCTAAACAGGCACATTGACTCCCTATATAAGATAACGTAAGATTATCTTATGTGGGGAGTCAATTTTTTTCGCGTATAAGCAGAGTCGGAAGCGTATACATACAGATCACATGCTTGCATGATGAGCTGTGTGTATGCGCTTACGGCGAGCAACGCGAACGAGAAATACGAAGTATTTCGAGTCTGCTTATACGCATTTCTAAGGAGTAATAACATGGAAGTACGCATTTCCGTGCGGAGTCTGGTGGAATTTATCCTGCGCTCCGGCGATATCGACAATCGAAAAGCGGCGTCCGCCGGAGACGCGATGCAGGAGGGCGGGCGCATCCACCGCATGATCCAGAGACGGATGGGGCCGGAATATCGCGCGGAAGTAGCGCTGCGCTATGTTTTTGATGCGGGAGAATACGAGATCATTGTGGAGGGTCGCGCGGACGGCATTATCACCGAAACCATCAGGGAAGCCTTACCGCAGCCGGCGATCGGGGAGAAAGCAGACGGTGATGAGGCACGCCTGACCGTGACGCCGGGGCAGGAGCAGACGATACAGAAGGTCACGGTGACCATAGACGAGATCAAGGGAACCTACCATGATTTAAAAAAGATGAAGGGTCCCGTGCCCGTGCATCTGGCGCAGGCCAAATGCTACGCCTATATCTATGCCAACCAGAACGGCCTTTCGGACATCCGCGTGCGTATGACTTACTGCCACATGGAGACGGAGGAGATCCGGTACTTTCATGAGGAGTATACCTACATAGAATTGAAAAACTGGTTTGAGGATGTGATGGGGCAGTACCGCAAGTGGGCGGACTATAGTTTCCGGTGGCAGCAAAAGCGGCAGGCGTCCATCAAGGAACTGGAATTTCCCTTTGCCTACAGGGAAGGGCAGAAGGAACTTGCGGCGGATGTTTACCGCACGATCTACCATAAGAGAAAGCTCTTTATCGAGGCGCCGACAGGGGTGGGCAAGACGATCTCCACGGTGTTTCCCGCGGTGAAGGCGATGGGAGAGGGACTTTGTGAAAAGATATTCTACCTCACAGCCAAGACCATCACCCGCACGGTGGCGGACGATACCATATCCCTTTTGCGGGAGCGGGGGCTGCAGTTAAAGAGCGTCATATTGACCGCTAAGGACAAAATCTGTTTTCTGGAGGAAACGGCCTGTAATCCGGTGTCCTGCCCTTATGCAAAGGGACATTACGACAGAATCAACGAGGCGATGTACGATCTGTTGACTCATGTGGACAATTATACCAGAGAGGCGATCGAGGCCTATGCCGAAAAGTATCAGGTCTGCCCCTTCGAGTTTTGTCTGGATATGAGTTTGTTTGCCGACGCGGTTATCTGCGACTATAATTATCTCTTCGATCCGCATGTCTATCTGCGACGTTTCTTTACGGAAGGGGTGCGGGGCGAGTATGTCTTTCTGGTGGATGAGGCGCACAATCTGGTAGAGCGGGGCAGGGATATGTACAGCGCCGTGCTGTGCAAAGAGGATTTTTTGGAGCTCAAAAAGACGGTAAAGCCCTATGACGAGCGGATCGCCAAAAATCTCGATAAGTGCAATAAGGAACTGCTGGCGTTAAAAAGAGAGTGCGAAGGCTGCCGCGTGGAGCATTCCATCGAGGGACTGGTGCGTAACTTGACGCGGCTCAGTGCGGCCATTGAGGATCATTTGGAAGATCGGGAGGATAGTCCCGTGCGGGAGGAGATCCTGACCTTCTATTTTGAGGTGTCTCATTTTCTGGAAATGTACGAGCTGATGGATGACAGTTATGTCACTTACTCGGAGATGCGCGACGATGGCAGTTTTATCGTGAAGCTTTTCTGCGTGAATCCGGCAGGCAATCTGAAAAACTGTATGATGCGGGGCAGGAGTACGATCCTGTTTTCCGCGACTCTGCTGCCGATCCAGTATTATAAGACCCTTTTGGGCACGGAGGAGGGCGATTATGAAGTTTATGCCAAGTCAGTTTTCCGGCCGGATAAGCTGGGGCTTTATATCGGCAGCGACGTGACCAGCCGTTATACCCGCAGGAGCGACGCGGAATATTACCGTATCGCTTCCTATCTGCATCAGGTGATCGATAAACGGCAGGGGAATTATATGGTCTTTTTTCCGTCCCATGCCTTTTTACAGAAAGTCTACGATATTTATCAGGCGCAGTTCAACAAAGCGGGAGAAGTGGAATGTGTCCTGCAGCAGGCCCATATGAACGAGGAGGCCAGAGAGGCCTTCCTCAACCGTTTTCTCGGGAATGAGGACTGCGATCTGCAAAGCCTGATCGGCATGGAGATCGAGGTGGAGGAGGAGAGGAGCCTTTTAGGCTTTTGTGTGATGGGCGGTATTTTCAGCGAGGGTATTGACCTAAAGAACGACAGCCTGATCGGTGCGTTCATCGTGGGAACGGGACTTCCGCAGGTCTGTAACGAGAGGGAACTTCTGCGGCAGTATTTTGACGGCTGGGGGGAGAACGGCTTCGACTATGCTTACCGCTATCCGGGTATGAATAAGGTGCTGCAGGCGGCGGGCAGGGTGATCCGCACCGAAAATGATTTCGGTATCGCGGTCTTGCTTGATGAGCGTTTTCTGTCACCGGCATATGGAAGGCTTTTTCCAAGAGAATGGCAGGAATGGCAGGCTGTAACAGTTGACCAGATAGGTCGAAAAGTGGAGAGATTTTGGGATGAGTGGCTGTAAAAAGCGCATTTTTACGGGAGACTTAATGAGTCAATGGAAAAACAGGCTCACTGCCGACCCGAGGGAAGCGGCGGCAGGATTGACCCCACGCGTCAAGAGACAAAATATGATTGACTCTTCTAAAACAGGATACGACAAGATCAGTCAATTCTTTTCGGGCAAAGAATCCCCTTTCGACAAAATGATGATAGAAAATACCGAAAATGACAGACAAATGGAACAGTAATCACACAACAATCGACAGGATGTGACGAGGTTGTCAATGTGGATAACTATGTGGAAATTGAGGATTTCTCGACGGTTCCGGGGGTGTTTTTCAAAAAATAGACAGCAAATTTTGTGGAAAAGTCGATACACGGATTTTAGTTTAAAAAAAGAAAACCTATTCGGTCAATTCTTGACGACGAATGATTTTGGCTAAGGGATTTGACGCAGGATGGCAATTAGTGGTATACTTGTCCTTGGTAAACTACAAGATATAGAAAATGCTCCGATAAGGAGGTAATGAAAATGTGGGCTTTTGAGAGTGTATTTTATCAGATCTATCCGCTGGGGTTCTGCGGCGCGCCTTTTGAGAATGACGGGATACTGACGCACAGGATCCTCAAAGTGAACGATTGGATTCCTCATATGAAGAAACTGGGGATTAACGCTATTTATTTTTCGCCGGTCTTTGAGTCGGATACGCATGGCTATAATACGAGGGATTACCATACCATCGACTGCAGGCTGGGAACGAATGAGGATTTTAAGGAAGTCTGCGATAAGCTGCACGAGAACGGCATCAAGGTGGTGCTGGACGGCGTATTCAACCATGTGGGCAGGGGCTTCTGGGCTTTTCAGGATGTGTTGAAAAATAGGGAAAATTCCCCTTATCTTTCATGGTTTAATATCAACCTCGGAGGAAACTCGAATTACAACGACGGCCTCTGGTACGAGGGCTGGGAAGGCAATTACGATCTGGTCAAGCTGAATCTGCGGCACGGAGATGTGATTAATCACATTTTGGACAGCGTGAAAGGCTGGGTGGAGGAATTTGACATCGACGGGCTGCGTCTCGATGTGGCTTACTGCCTCGATCATGATTTTGTCAGAAGACTCCGGAGCTTTACGGACGGCTTAAAGCCTGACTTTTATTTGTTAGGAGAGATGCTGCACGGCGATTATAACCAGATGGTCAACGACCAGATGCTGCACTCCTCCACGAATTACGAGTGCTATAAAGGACTGTTCTCCAGCTTTAACAGCATGAATATGTTTGAGATCAACCATTCTCTGCTCAGGCAGTTCGGTCCGGAGAACTGGTGTCTCTACCGCGGCAAGCATCTGCTTTCCTTTGTGGATAATCACGATGTGAGCCGTATCGCCAGCAACCTGACCAATGAGAAGCATCTGCCGCTCATTTACGCGCTGTGCTTCGGTATGCCGGGCATTCCCTGTGTGTACTACGGCAGCGAGTGGGGGGCAAAGGCCAATAAGAGCGAGGGAGATCCCGCGCTGCGTGCCTGCTTTGAGGAGCCGGTGTGGAATGAGCTTGCAGAGTGGATCAGTAAGCTCGCGGAGGCGAAAAAGGGTTCCAAGGCGCTTAACTATGGCGCTTTTAAGTCTGTGGTGCTGACCAACAAACAGTGCATTTTTGAGAGAAAGTGTGACGACGAGAGAGTGCTTGTAGCGATCAATGCGGACGGGGAGGACTACACCGCCCACTTTGACGCGGGCTGCGGCATGGCAGTCGATCTCATCACCGGTGAGGACCATGATTTCGGCGGCGGCAGCACCCTGCCCGCCTACAGCGCGTATTTCTGGCGCATGGAAAATTGAGCAAAGCTCAATCGCGAGATTCGCTTCGCGAACTCGGACGCGTGCCAAACGGTGCTAAAAAATATCTTGACAAAAGATGCGGCATGGATTAAGATAGCAAAAGTATCACATAAAATCAAAGGAAAGGAGGTAATCACATGTTGAACAGTAAGTTTTATAAAATGGCCGATCATGGCAGGCAGACAAATAAAAATATATTACGTGAAATTACCTCCGCATATAGGGGAATCGGCTGGGACAGGGGATGTTGACCTGATTAGTCGATTGATAGATATGCTGGTCTTTTAGACTATTTTAAAGGCTGTGGTAATTTTACCGCAGCCTTTTTTTACTTTATAGGAAAGTGCGACGGTGTAAATCATTTAAGGAGAATGCGAAGCATTTCGAGTCTGCTTATACGCGGGGGACGGAGGTATATTATGAAAAAGATATCAAGTTACATCTGGGAATACAGGCTCTCCTATCTGGGCGCTGTGCTGTCCCTGCTGATCGCGGTCACGCTCGACATGCTCTCGCCCAGACTGATGGCGCGGGTGGTGGACGAGGTCATCGTGGGCGGCAATGTCGAAAAACTCCCGATCCTGCTGCTGGGATTTCTGGGCATCGGTCTGGGAAGGTGTGTTTTTCAGTACACCAAGGAGTACACCTTTGACAAGAACGGCGCCAAGATATCAGGAAATATGCGGCGGGATCTGTTTCGTCATGTGCAGGGGCTGTCGGCGGATTTCTTTGACAGGACGAATACGGGCGAGCTGATGGCCCGCGTCAAGGAAGATGTGGACCGTATCTGGGACGCGCTGGGTTATGTCGGTATGCTGCTGATCGAGGTGATCTACCATACGGGCATCACGCTGGCCAGCATGTACCTGCTCAACTGGCGCATGGCAATACTCCCTACGGCGGCAATGATCCTCTGCGGCTCCTTTGCCGTCATTATGGAGAGAAAGCTGGGGCAGGTCTACGAGGACATCAGTGAGGAGAACGCGGCTTTAAACACGGTGGCGGAGGAGAACCTTGCGGGCGTGCGCACGGTGAAGGCGTTTGCCAGAGAAAAGTTTGAAATCGGCAAATTCCTCTCCCACAACAAGCGCTACTATGAGTTGAATATGCAGCAGTCGAAAGTTTTTGTGCGCTACTACCCCTGCTTCACCGTGGTGACCAGAGTGCTGCCGCTATTGACCATATTGGTCGGCGGAAAACTCGTCATCGAGGGCGGGATGACATTGGGGGAACTGACGGCCTTTGTAGAGTATTCCGGCAGCATTGTGTGGCCGATGGAGATGCTGGGCTGGCTGACGAACAGTTTCTCGGCGGCAGTGGCATCCAATAAAAAGATCAAGAAACTTTACGGGGAAAAACCGACGGTAACTGAACTGACCGAACCGGTCAAATTGGAAAAAGTGCAGGGAAAAGTGTGTTTTGATCATGTTTCTTTCCATAAGGCGGACCAGCATGAGATTCTGCACGATATCTCCTTCACGGTGGAGGCGGGTAAGACGCTGGGCATCATGGGGGCGACCGGCGCGGGTAAGACTTCCATTGTGCAGCTATTACAGCGCATGTATGACGCCACCGGCGGCACGGTCTATCTGGATGATGTGGACATTCGGAAGCTGTCTTTAAAGCAGCTGCGCACGAGTATCAGTTATGTGATGCAGGATGTCTTCCTCTTCTCCGATACCATTCAGGAGAATATCAAGCTGGGGAAGAAGGCATACATAGATTTCAAGACGGTCAGGCGGGCTTCCACACAGGCGCAGGCGAGCGAATTTATTGAGCGTATGGACGACCGGTATGACACGGTGATCGGCGAGCGGGGCGTGGGTCTTTCCGGCGGGCAGAAACAGCGGATCAGCATTGCCAGAGCACTGGCCAAAAAGGATCCCATTCTTGTGATGGATGACTCCACCTCGGCGCTGGATATGGAGACGGAGCACCTGATCCAGCAGACCTTAAAGACGCTTGATAATACGACGAAGATCATTATTGCGCACCGGATCAGCGCGGTGCGCAGCGCGGACGAGATTCTGGTGCTGGCGGACGGCAGGGTCGCGGAGCGGGGCACGCACGAGACGTTGCTCGCAAAGCGGGGACTCTACTATGAGACGTACCTGTCCCAGTACGGGGAGGTTTCCACGGCGGAGACGAGTGCAGAGACAGACAGCATGACGGATGCAGAAATACGGCAGCAACAGGAAAAGCAGACGGGAGGTGAGAGCAATGTCCTTCAATTCGTATAAAGACGACGAGGTCAGCGTGGAACGGAGCAAGGCGCAGACCTTAAAGCGCCTCTTTTCTTATCTGCTGGCCTACAAGTGGCAGATCGTTCTGGTGCTGCTCATTATGGGCTACGGCGTGGCGGTGAGTCTGGTGAATCCGCTGATCATGGAATCGGCGACAGATGATTATATCAGACAGGGCGATCTGCACGGGCTCTACCGCCTGCTCCTTTTCGCACTTTGCATAAACCTCTTTCTGGTGGTCACGGTGAAGCTGCGGATGTACATCATGGCGAAGGTCTGCAACAATATCCTGCTCACTATCAGACAGGAGCTTTACACACATATTCAGAAGCTGGATTTTGCCTTCTTTGACAGCAGGCCCACGGGAAAGATTCTTTCCCGTATCATCGGGGATATCAATTCCCTAAAGGATGTGCTGTCGAACTTTGTGACCACGCTGATCCCGGATGCGCTGACGGTCGTTGCGGTGGTGGCGATCATGGTCGGGAAGAATCCCAGACTTGCACTGGCTTCCCTGATGACGATCCCCTTCATGGCGGCGGGTATCCTTTTTATTCAGATCAAGGCGCATCCGCGCTGGCAGCTTTTTCGTAAAAAGTCCGCGAATTTGAATGCCTTCATCCACGAGGACATGGCGGGCATACGGATCATCCAGAGCTTTCATGCGCAGGAGGAGACGGAAGAGACGTTTGACGAGCTGCTTAAGGAGCATCGGGAGAGTTTTGACCATGCGGTGCGCATGAGCGATGCCTTTGGGTCGGTGATCGATATTTCATGGGGGATCGGCTGTATTCTTCTTTATTTTACGGGAATCATTGTACTGGGGGTAGAAGATGTGAGTCTGGGGACCTTTATCGCCTTTGGGACCTACCTCAATATGTTCTGGCAGCCGATTCACAATCTGAGTAATTTCTATAATCAGATCGTGACGAACATTGCGGGCGCGGAGCGCATCTTTGAGATTCTGGATACGCCGCCTGCGATCGCAGATGCGGAGGGCGTGACGGAGATGCCGCCGATTCGCGGGGAGGTGACCTTTGATAATGTGACCTTTTCCTATGATGATAAGGTCAAAGTGCTGGACGACGTGAGTTTTCGCATCAAAGAAGGGGAGACCATCGCACTGGTGGGGCCCACGGGGGCCGGCAAATCTACCATCGTCAATCTCATCAGCCGTTTCTACGACGTGCAGGAAGGTGTTGTGGCGGTGGACGGGCATGACGTTAAGAAAGTGTCGATCGAGAGCCTGCGCAGGCAGATGGGGATCATGACGCAGGATAACTTCCTGTTCTCCGGCACCATCCGCGAAAACATCCGCTACGGGAAGCTGGACGCGACGGAAGCAGAGATCGTGGCGGCGGCTAAGGCGGTCAACGCCCACGATTTTATTATGAAGCTGGAGAAGGGGTATGACACGGAACTGACGGAGCGCGGCGGCGGTCTTTCCATCGGGCAGAGGCAGCTTCTGGCCTTTGCGAGAACCATGGTCTCCGATCCTAAGATTTTGATTCTGGACGAGGCGACTTCCAGTATCGACACGAAGACGGAGCTTCTGGTGCAGGAAGGAATCGAGCATCTGCTGGCGGGCCGGACGTCCTTTGTCATTGCGCACAGGCTCTCCACCATCCAGAAAGCCGACCGCATTTTTGTGGTGGACGACGGCAGGATCATCGAGGAAGGAAATGCTGCAGAGCTGATGGAGAAGAAGGGCGTCTATTACCGGCTTTACATGGCGCAGTTTAACGCTTCCTAAAGAGGCGGATGGCAGTAAAAAATAAAGCGCTTTATTTGGCTGTTTAGATTGACATTGTGGAAAATTGCTTTATAATTTAAGTAAATTACTTAAAAATAAACTTGTTAATGCAGGAGCATTACAAATTTGATCGTATGGCGAAACTTTTTAAACAAAGTCTGTAAATTTTTAAGTTGCGCCGCCTGTCGCATGAATGCTCCGGAAGAGGGGGACTATGGCGAAAACAGTCAGGATGGCGGATATCGCAAAGGTCATGGGTGTGAGCACGGTGACAGTGTCAAAGGCGCTCTCGGATCAGAAGGGCGTCAGTGAGGAACTGCGCGTAAAGATTAAGCAGAAGGCCGAGGAGATGGGCTATCAGAGCGTATCTCTGCGCTATAAGGAGCGGACGCAGAACGCAGGTTACACTTTCGGCGTGATCGTGTCGGACCGGTTTCTGGCCAAGTATGAGTCGTTTTACTGGAATCTTTATCAGGAAGTAGCGACTGCCGCCGTGCAGAAGGGATGCTTTACGATGCTGGAAGTGCTGCAGGCGGAGGATGAGGAACATCTTGTGATGCCGAAACTTCTCGGAGAGAAAAAGACGGAGGGGCTCATCATTATCGGCAGGCTGCAGCAGGCTTACCTTGACCGGCTGATCGGGCAGCTCGACATCCCCTTCATCCTGCTTGATTTTGCGGATCAGAACAGGGACTATGACGCGGTGATCTCCAACAGCTATTTCGGGATGTACCGGATGACGAATTATCTGTTTGAGATGGGGCATACGAAGATTGCTTTTGTCGGTAATATCCATTATACGGATTCCATCACGGACCGGTATTTCGGCTATGTGAAATCTTTGAGTGAGCATGGCGAGGAAGTGCGCAGGGACTGGTTGTTATATGACAGGAATCCGAAGACCGGAAGGTCTGACAAGAATTTTGAGATCGAACTGCCTAAGGAAATGCCGACCGCTTTTGTCTGCAACAATGATGTGGCGGCGGCTATGCTCGTCAATAAATTGGAAGAGGCGGGCTATCATGTGCCGCAGGATATTTCCGTGGTCGGCTATGATAACTACCAGCCGCCGGGGCTGTGCGGCGTGCGCATCACTACCTACGAGGTGGATATGCCGGAGATGGCAAAGCAGGCGGTGAAGACCCTGATCCGCAAGGCGGCGGGAGAACATTACAAGCAGGGCGTGACCATCGTGGACGGTCGGATCGTCTATAAAGACAGCGTGAGAAGTAATTTCGAAAAGTAGAATGAGAGAGGCGCATCAGCTTTGATGCGCCTCTCTGTATGCCTGCGGCGTAGCGCCGTATTCTTTTTTGAAGAGATTGATAAAGTGGTTGGTGCTTTCGTAGCCGACGGCAAGAGCAATCTCATGGATCTTTTTGTCGCTGGAAAAGAGGAGGTTTTCCGCTGCTTCCAGTCTTTTTTTATTTTGGTATTTCAAGGGCGGGATGCCAAAGGCGGCGGAAAAGCTGCGACAGATATGATATTTGCTCATATGATATTGCTTTTCCAGCGCATCCAGCCGCAGAGGTTCCCCGTAAAAGTGGTCGATATGGCGCCTGATCTCCAGCAGATAGGGCGCTGTTTCATTTTCTTCCCGGTCTGCGGGAAGCATATCCGTAAACAGTTCCGTCATCACGGCGGTGATAAATCCCGCGTCTTTCAGCTTATTTTGCAGCGTCCCGCCGGCGCTTCCGTTAAGAAGCTGCCGTATGTTTCTGAGGATGGGAGCATGCGGCTTTAGCTTTGTCAGCAGAAAAGTATCGAAAGAAATCAGCGATTCATAACCGGTAAAAAAATCCCCATGGAGACAAAAAACGATATAGCGCCACGGCAGAGCTTGCGCGCGCAGGGAAAAGGGTGTATTGCGGCAGTCCAGATAGAGGAGGTTTCCTGCCTGCAGCGCATGATCTTCACTGCGGATATGAAGACGGCCTTCGCCTTCTTTCATATAGAAGAGCATGCGGCAGTTAAGCGGCTTGTAAGAAAGGGTAAGGTCCGATGCAATCTCTACACTGCCGCCGCTCAGTACAGTAGGCAGTATTTGGGCGGCGGCTTCGCATGGCTCGTAAAAAACGCCTGCAAAATAAGTGCTTTCGGGAAGAAATTCCGTAAAAGTGCCCGCCTGCAGTGTCAGAGCATTTTGATAAGAGAGAAGGAAGGACATAAATCTACCCTTTCTAATTGGTTAATAGTTAGCCTGATAAATACTTTTGCTATTAGTTTAATATAAAGCAAATAGATTAATCCATTGTCAAAACAACCAAAATATTAAGAGAAAAATTGTATAAATTATGGAATATCGTAAATATAGCAACAATATTACATAAAAAGCAAAAATGAATGATGATTAAAAAATTAAGTTGAATATACTTATGGTAAAGCTAATAAATTAATTTACATTTTCAACTAATTCGTTAGCGGAACATAAATCATCAAAGGAGGATATCTATTATGAAACGCAAAAAAGTTTTAGCGGTAACTTTAGCGGCGGCAATGACATTGTCACTGGCAGCCTGCGGCGACAGTCAGGAGACACCTGCACCCGCAGAGCCGGCAGCGCCTGCAGCAGAGGAAGCGGCACCCGCAGACAGCGGCGACGCGGCAGAGGAAGAAACGCCGGCGGCGGAGGCGGACACAGCTACGACGGGAGTGCCTTCCTATTCACAGGTAAAGGTGGGCGAGGATTACACGAATCTCACAGCTACGATCAAATGGCTCCATCATAAGACGGACCGCGCGGAAGACGGGACGATCGATCAGATGATCGCCGACTTTAACGCGGTTTATCCGAACATTGCCGTGGAGGCGGAAGCGATCACGGATTACGCGGAGGATTCGCTGCTTCGTCTTTCCAGCGGTGACTGGGGCGATATCATGTTTATTCCGGCAGTAGATAAGTCTGAGCTGCAAAACTACTTTATGCCGATCGATACGCTGGAGAATCTCTCCAATGAGATCAATTTTGCAAATATCTGGGAATTTGGCGGGCAGTCTTACGGCGTACCCTATATGGCGAACGCGCAGGGCGTTCTTTATAACAAGGCGGTATTTGAGGCGGCAGGCATCACGACGCTTCCCAAGACGCCGACTGAGTTTATCGACGCGCTGCAGAAGATCAGCGATAACACGGACGCGATCCCGCTGTATACAAACTATGCGGCAGGCTGGACCATGGGTGCATGGGACGCTTATATCGGTGTGGTGTCTAACGGCGACAATACTTATATGAATCAGAAGTTCGTACATACGGCGGAACCTTTTAAGGATCCCGGAGACGGCACGGGTATCTACAACCTGTATAAGATTCTTTACGATGCGGTAGACAAGGGCCTGATCGAGGACGATTATACCACGACCGACTGGGAAGGCTGTAAGGGTATGCTCAACAGAGGCGAGATCGGGACGATGGTACTTGGCTCCTGGGCGTATGCGCAGATGGTAGAAGCGGGCGATCACGGCGAGGATGTCGGTTATATGCCTTTCCCGATGAGTGTCGGCGGCACGCAGTATGCGCTGGCAGGCGGCGACTACAGCTACGGAATCAATGTCAATTCTTCCGATGAGAACAAGACGGCGGCTATGGTATTTATTAAGTGGATGACCGAGGAGTCCGGCTGGTGCTTCAACGAGGGCGGCTACACGGTGAAAAAGGGCGGTCAGAATCCTGATATGTACGCAGCATTTGACGGCGCGACCATCATGAGCGACGAGCCTTCGATCGCAGGCGAGGAGACCTACTTGAATGATATGAATGCTGAGTCGGAGCTTTCTTTCAACGCAGGCGGCAATACCAAGGTGCAGAGAGTCGTTGAGGCGGCTGCTACGGGTGCGGAGACCTATGACGATATCATGTCTGACTGGACTGAAGCGTGGAATGCGGCGCAGGAAGAACTGGGCATTGCAGTCACAAACTAAACGTTTCAGGGAAATGAATAGGGAGAGGTCTCCGCGCGGAGACCTCCTCTTGTTATCGAAAGCTGTATCGTGGTGATTGGAGGGAGAGTGCATGGCGTCAGAGAGGACGATGGTCAAACCGCAGAAGAGAAGCTTTGGAGAGTGGGCGGCGAGCAGGGACGGACAGAAGGTGTTTGTGATGACCCTTTTCATGATCGTACCCCTGCTGCTGCTCTTTGTCTTTACCTATCTGCCTTTTGCGGAGATGTTTGGATTCAGTTTCTACAATATGAAATATCTCGGAGCGAGAAAATTTGTCGGTCTGAAAAATTATATCAAAGTATTCGAAAGAGACGACTGCTTCGGCGCGCTGAAGCTCAGTCTGTATTATATGGCGGGATCGGTGGTACAGTTGGTACTTTCCCTGTATCTGGCGACGATGCTCAGTTTTAAGGTAAAGGGCGGTAATATTTTTAAAGGATTTATGTTCTTTCCTTATTTAATAAACGGAATTGCTATTGGTTTTATTTTTAAGTTCTTTTATACCAGAGGTTTCGTGTTTGACACCGTACTGCAGTGGTGCGGCTTTGAACTGGAAAACCTGCCCTATTGGCTGAAGGATCAGAGTATCAATAACATATCGCTGGTGGGGACTTCGGTGTGGCGTTATTTCGGACAGAATATGGTGCTGTTCATCGGCGCGATCATGTCCGTGGACGCGGAGCTGTACGAGGCGGCGATGCTCGATGGGGCCAATCGCTTCCATCAGTTTAAGTACATCATCCTGCCCAGCATCAAGACCATTATCACCCTGAATGTGATCCTGTCGATCACCGGATCTTTGAGCGCATTTGAGCCGCCCTATGTCATCACTTCCGGCGCAAACGGTACGGGCACGTATTTCGTGATCATGCACGAGATCGCGCATACGCAGCAAAAGGTGGGGCTGGCGTCGGCGATGGCTGTCATCCTGCTGCTGATCATTTTTGTGGCGACGATCCTGCAGAAGCTTTTCTTTAAGTATGTGTTTAAGAACGCGGAAGACGAGGACAAAAACGCGGCGGCAAAACGGGAAAAAAAGCTGGCGAAATTAGCGGCTGGAAAGGCGGGAAAATAGATGACGCAATTACAGAAGTTTGGGAAATATGCAATTGTTTTCTTAAAGTATTTTTCTCTGGTATTCTTTTCCTTTGTGGCGATCCTGCCGGTGGTATCCTGTGTGATCACGGCCTTTAAGACGGAGACGGAATATCAGAATACAAATGTGATGACGCTGCCGGAAAGCTGGCTGAATATCAGTAATTTCGTGCAGTCGTTCCAGAAGGCGAATATGGCGAAGGCGTTTCTCAATTCCTTTATCATTCTGGTGAGCGTGCTGGTGATCTCCGTTTTTATCGGGACGCAGCTTGCCTATGTATTGAACCGGTTTAAGTTTCCGGGGAATACGCTGATCAGGAACCTTTTCCTGTTTGCGACCCTGCTGCCCGGCGTGGCGATGCAGGTGTCTGTATATGAGATCATGACGAACCTGCATTTCATCAATACTTTGCACGGCTATATCATCATGATGTGCGGGACGGACGTGATATCCATCTACATCTACATCCAGTTTTTTGAGAATATACCGATATCGCTGGATGAATCGGGGGTCATGGATGGAGCGTCCTACTTCACCATCTTTTACAGGATCCTGATGCCGCTGTTAAAGCCGGCGATCGTCACGTCCTGCATTTTAAAGGGAGTGGGCACTTACAATGAGTACTATGCGGCCAATCTGTATCTGCAGGATAAGAAAAAGTGGCCGACGGTGGCGACATCCCTTTATACCTTCGTGGGTCCTTTGGGAAGCAAGTATAATCTGATCTGCGCGGGCGTGATCATCTCGCTGCTGCCGGCGCTGATCATCTTCATCCTTTTCCAGAAGCAGATTTACAGCGGGCTTACCGCCGGCTCCGTTAAAGGCTGAAGTAAATTCCTGCGGAATTAACTTCACGAGCGCTGCTTCGCAGGCTCGGCATTCTCTGCGCTTGTATAGTGAAAAGTCACAAAAAATAGGCTGTATTTAAGTCAAGATGCCGTTTTTTGAAATTTAGGTTGACATTAGGAAAATTTACCTTATAATTTAATTAACAGTTAAGTTATTTCGCTCGTTTTAAGCTAAATATTAGGCTGGAAACGGGCGAAATTGTTGCAAAAAAAGTTGTTTTCAAATAAAAAAGGCAGAGGAATAGGAGAAGGATCATGATGGTGGAAGAGGTCAAAAAGCATTTGACGGACGGGATCATCCCGTTTTGGAAGAAGCTGCGGGACGAACAGTACGGCGGTTATTTCGGTTACATGGATCACGATTTGCAGGTCGATGAGAAGGCGGTGAAGGGTTGTATCTTAAACAGCCGCATCACTTGGTTTTTTGCGAATGCTTACCTGACGTTAGGGGACGAGTCTTTGCTGGCGGAGGCCCGGCACGGTTATGAATTTATGCAAAAGTACTGCGTGGATCATGAGAAGGGCGGCGTTTACTGGTCGGTGGCATACGACGGCACGCCGGAAGATACCACGAAGCATACTTACAATCAGGCTTTTTCCATCTATGCCCTTGCTTCCTATTACGATGCGTCGAAGGATGAGGGCGCTTTGAAGCTGGCAATGGAACTTTTTCACATCATTGAAGAGCGCTGCATGGATGAGATCGGCTACAAGGAAGCCTTCGACAGGGAGTTTCGGGAGATCGAGAACGATAAGCTTTCCGAGAACGGGGTAATCGCGGACAAAACCATGAATACTCTGCTCCATGTGTTCGAGGCTTATACGGAACTGTACCGCGTGGGCGGCGACGCGGCTGTGAAAGAGAGACTGTTCTGGATCTTGGACACCTTTGCGGAGAAAATCTACAATCCCGCTCTGCACAGGCAGGAAGTGTTCTTTGACAGGGAAATGAACTCCATCATCGACCTGCATTCCTACGGCCACGATATTGAAACTGCATGGCTGATCAGGCGCGGGACCGATGTGTTGGGAGATAAAACATACGGGGAAAAGATGCTGCCGATCATTCTTGACTTAACCGGTCAAGTGTATCGGACGGCCTTTGACGGCCGCTCACTCGCCAACGAGTGCGAGAAGGGCGTGGTGGATGAGACCCGTGTCTGGTGGGTGCAGGCGGAGACGCTGATCGGCCTGTTGAACGGGTATCAGCTTGCGCCGGAGCATAAGGAGTATCTGGAAGGGGCGAGAGCCGAGTGGGCGTTTATTAAGGACTATGTGATCGACAAGCGGCCCGGTTCCGAGTGGTTCCATGATGTGAATAAGGAGGGCGAGCCGATGTGTGACGAGCCGATCGTGGAGCCGTGGAAGTGTCCTTATCATAACGGGAGGATGTGTCTGGAAGTTATTAGGAGAGGAATTGACTGAATGAGTCGATAAAGGAGGGTAAGCTAAAATGTTACACGAACGGTATTATGTGGAATTAGAGAAGTACAACAAGTTGATCGAGAGGAAGAATGTGAAGGCGGACGACTACAACGGCATCTACGACCGTTATCAGTATCCGGTACTGACGAGGGAGCATATCCCGCTGACATGGCGGTATGACCTGAATCCGCAGACGAATCCGTATTTTATGGAGCGGCTGGGCGTCAACGCGGTGATGAATGCGGGCGCGATCGAGTTAAACGGGAAATATTATCTGGTGGCGAGGATCGAGGGGAACGACAGGAAGTCCTTTTTCGGGGTGGCGGAGAGCGACAACGGGATCGACGGCTTCCGTTTCTGGGATTACCCGATTCTTCTGCCGGATACCTGCCCGGAGGAGACGAATGTTTACGATATGCGGCTGACGAAGCATGAGGACGGCTACATTTACGGCGTATTCTGTTCCGAGAGCAAGGATAAGTCGGTGAATGATCTGTCTGCGGCGGTGGCGGCGGCGGGTATTGTGCGCACAAAGGACTTAAAGAATTGGGAGAGACTGCCTAATCTGGTGACGAAGCGGTCTCCCCAGCAGCGGAATGTAGTGCTGCATCCGGAGTTCGTGGACGGAAAGTACGCCTTCTACACGAGGCCCATGGACGATTTCATCGACACCGGCTCGGGCGGCGGAATAGGCTTCGGTCTCTGCGACGATATCACGCATGCGGTGGTCGATGAGGAGAAGATGACCTCCATCCGCAGATACCACACCATCACTGAGGCCAAGA
The DNA here is from genome assembly GCA_002490835.1 of Lachnospiraceae bacterium UBA7196. Lineage (GTDB taxonomy): Bacteria > Bacillota > Clostridia > Lachnospirales > Lachnospiraceae > UBA3282. The sequence goes on from DKUU01000033.1 coordinate 42,954, forward strand.
ACGGCGCGGGCGCACCGCCCATCAAGACAGACAAGGGTTGGATCCACATTGCACACGGCGTGAGAAATACGGCGGCGGGACTGCGCTACGTGATCTATGCGTTTGCCACGGACTTAAAGGACCCTGCAAAGGTGATTGCGGAGCCCTCCGGCATGCTGATCGGTCCCAGAAACTGGGAGCGTGTGGGCGATGTGTCGAATGTGGTGTTCACCAACGGCGCGATCGCCAAGGACAACGGCGAAGTCTACATTTACTATGCGGCCAGCGACACAAGGATGCACGTGGCGGCGACCACCATTGACAGGCTGACAGACTATGTGTTTAACACACCGCGCGATCCTTACCGTTCGGTGGAGTGTGTGGCGCAGCGGTGCGGCCTGATCGAGAAGAATCTTGCATTTTTAAACGAACAATAATAATCGTCTACACGATAATGAAAATAAGAAAAGGAGAGCAAAAATGAGTGAAGTGAAAATGATAAGCCCGGTCGTAAAGAATGTGCCCTGGCAGGAGAAGCCCGCAAATCTGGTGGGGGCGCCGATCTGGCGTTACAGCGAAAATCCGATCATCGGCCGGAACCCTTTGGAGGGCGTGGCAAGGATCTTTAACAGCGCCGTGATGCCTTACGGCAACGAGTTCATCGGCGTGTTCCGCGGGGAACAGACAAACGGCATCCCGTATATCTATCTTGGCCACAGCAAAGATGCGATTCATTGGGAGTTTGAGAAGGAAAAGATTCCCTTTAAGGATGAGCAGGGTAATGATTTCATGCCCGTTTACGCCTACGATCCCCGACTGGTGAAGGTGGAGGACACCTACTACATCATCTGGTGTCAGGATTTTTACGGCGCTTCCATCGGCATGGCAAAGACTACTGATTTCAAGACATTTACCAGAATAGAGAATCCCTTCATTCCCTTTAACAGGAATGCGGTGCTCTTCCCCAGAAAGATAAACGGGAATTTTGTGCTTCTCAGCAGACCTTCGGATTCCGGGCATACGCCGTTCGGCGATATCTTTTTAAGCGAGAGTCCGGACATGGTTTACTGGGGTAAACACAGGCACGTGATGGGCAGGAGCGGCGAGTGGTGGGAGTCCGTTAAGATCGGCGGCGGCGCGGCGCCCATTGAGACCACGGAGGGGTGGCTTTTGTTCTACCACGGCGTGTCGGGGACCTGCAACGGCTTCGTCTATTCCATCGGCGGCGCGATCCTCGATATCGACAATCCTTCCAAGGTGCTTTACCGCTGTGAGAATTTCCTGCTCACGCCGGAGGAATGGTACGAGGAGCGGGGCTTTGTGCCTAACGTGTGTTTCCCCTGCGCGACCATTCACGATTCTGAGAGCGGAAAGATCGCCCTCTACTACGGCTGCGCGGACAGCTATGTGGGGCTGGCGTTTACGAAACTTGACGAGATCGTAGACTATATCAAGACGCACAGTCATACGACGGAGTCCGATACGGAGATCGGGGTGCGCTAAACAGGTACGGCGATTCGATTTCCGCATACTCTATAGCATACGAATCTTTTGAAAATGGCTATGGAGGAAAATTATGGCGATCGGATATCTGACCATGCAGGCGAGAACGGCGCACGATGCGCTGCCTCTTAGCGGCGTAAAGGTAAGCGTCTTTGACGATGAACAAAACCGCATCTATGAACTTGTGACGGACGAAAGCGGCGAGACGAGAAGGGTAGCGCTTGAGACAATGCCCAAGCGCTATTCGCAGGATGAGGATTTTACGGGAACACCTTATATTACTTATAATGTTCTTGCAGAGGCGGAAGGGTTTGATCCGGTGTATGTTTCTGATATACCGATCTTCGACGGCGAGTCGGCACACCTTCCGCTTGTTCTTGTGCCGATGCAGGGGCAGGGAAGGGAGCGGGAGCAGACGCAGATCACGGTGGGCGCGCCGGCGGTCGCTATGGAGGGAGAACGGGAGCCGGAAGGCTTTTTACAAAGTGAACTGTCTCCACTGGTACTCAGGAAAGTGGCGATCCCGAACCCGATCACGGTGCATCTGGGCGCGCCGGATGCCTACGCTTCCAATGTGCAGGTGCCTTTTCCGGACTATGTGAAAAATGTGGCCAGCAGTGAAATCTATCCGACGTGGCCGGAGAACGCGCTGCGGGCAAATATCTATGCGATCATCTCCTTTGCACTGAATCGCGTTTACACCGAATGGTACAGGGCGAAGGGCTATCCGTTTGATATCACCAACAGTACCGCTTACGATCAGGCTTTTGTCTACGGCAGGCCTATTTATGATTCCATCAGCAGGATCGTGGACGAAATCTTCAATGAGTACGTCCGCAGGCAGGGGCAGCAGGCACCCTATTTTACGTCCTTTTGCAATGGTACGACGACGACCTGTAGGGGGCTGTCCCAGTGGGGGACGGTGACGCTGGCAAATCAGGGCTATACGCCGCTTCGTATCCTGCGGTATTATTATCCCGATGACGTGGAGATCGCGGAGACGAATATCATCACGAATGAATTGTCTTCCTATCCGGGCACTCCGCTCAAGATCGGCAGCACGGGACTGGATGTGCAGACGATCCAGAATTGGCTGGGACGAATCAGACGCAATTATCCGGCAATACCGGTGATCACGGACGCTTCCGGGACTTTTGGGGACAGCACGCGGGAGGCGGTCAGGAAATTCCAGAGTATTTTCGGGCTTACGCCTGACGGGATCGTGGGAAAGGCTACATGGTTCAAGATATCCAGCCTGTATACGGCAGTTACCAGACTGGCCGAACTGGACAGCGAAGGAACGAATCTGGGAATCGGAACCGTGCCGCCGGCCACAGTCCTGCGGCAGGGATCAAGAGGGCAGGATGTAATTACCCTGCAATATCTTCTGGACGTTATTTCGGAATATTATCCCGGTATTCCGGCGGTGGCACAGGACGGAATCTTCGGAGCAGGGACGAAACAGGCGGTGTCCGCCTTCCAGAGCAGGATGGGACTGGTGGCGGACGGTATTGTCGGTCCGGCCACATGGAATGCGCTCTATCGGACCTATCAGGGAATCGGCCAGAATGTACCCTCGCCAAGCCCGAATCCGGATCCGAACCCTGCGCCCGATACGGGCGGCAGCTCCTTTGCCTATACGGTAAAATCCGGAGATACACTGTGGCTTTTGGCGAATCGGTTCGGCACGACGGTGGATGCGATCAAGCGCCTGAACGGATTGACCAGCGATAATCTGCAGATCGGTCAGGTACTGCGGATCCCGACCGGACAGTCCGCAGACTATTTTAATTATACAGTGAAATCCGGAGATACGTTATGGCTTTTGGCGAACAGGTTCGGTACGACGGTGGACGCAATCAAACGTTTAAACGGCCTTACGAGCGACAATCTGCAGATCGGTCAGGTGCTGCGGATCCCTGCCTGAGACAGAGTAGGGCGCGCCTTATTACAGAGAGGCCATGCGAGGCCATGGCTTTCTGCGCCGGCTTTCCATTGTGGGAGGCCGGCGTTTTTGAGTGCAGGCTGCCTTTCCCTTTGCGATGCACTGGTAAGGCTTGCCTTTTGTTTTTTTAGTGCTATACTGTAATAATAAGCAGATGAAAAACATATTGATATTTTGTTTTTTGATTGTAAGCTTGTGCCAGCGCTGCAAGCTCGGCAGAAAAAGGATTACATGACGGAGGAAATATGCGGTGAAGATCATAATAGCGGGAGACGGGAAGGTCGGCTCTACGCTGACGAGACAGTTGGTCGCGGAGGGGCATGACATCACGCTGATTGACGCGAAGGCGGAGGTTCTGGAAGTGAGCGAGGAGCGCTACGACCTGATGGCCATACAGGGAAACTGCGCTTCCATGGCGACCCTCTCCAGAGCAGGAGTGGAGGATGCGGATCTTTTGATCGTGATGACGGGGGCGGATGAAGTGAATCTGCTCTGCTGCACCATCGCGCACGGTATGAATCCGAATCTCCACACCATAGCGAGAATCAGGAATCCGGAATACAAGGATCAGATCTATCAGATGCGTCATTTGTTTGGATTGTCCATGGTGGTCAATCCGGAACGGCAGGCGGCGATCGAGATGGAGCGCCTGATCAAGTATCCGGGTTTTTTGAAGCGCGATACCTTTGCAAAGGGGAAGGTGGAAATCGTCGAGCTGCGGATCAAGGAGGATTCCAAGCTCTGTAATGTGGGTCTCTATGATTTGACCAATATAGTCAAATGCAAAATTCTGGTGTGTGCGGTGCTTAGGAACAGCAAAGCGGTCATCCCCGACGGTAACTTTATCCTGCAGGCGGGGGACAGGATATTTGTGACGGCTTCCACCAGAGAATTGACCGTGTTCCTCAAAAATATAGGCATCATTACGCACAAGGCCAAACGGGTGCTGCTCTGCGGCGGCGGCAGGCTCAGCTATTATCTGTCGCAGCTTCTTGTTCAGGACGGCATTCAGGTGGAGATCATCGAGCAGGACTATGACAGGTGTATGTCTCTGGCGAATCAGCTTCCCGATGTGACCGTGGTACACGGCGATGCCAGCAACGAATTTTTGCTGGAACGGGAGGGAATCACGGAATGTGACGCGCTTGTCACATTGACCGGTGTGGACGAAATGAACTTATTTATTTCCCTGATCGGCAGCAATGCAGGCGTGCCGCAGATCATCACAAAGCTGGGAAGGCTCTCCAACAACAACATTCTGGAAACGCTGTCCGTGGGCAGCACCATCAGTCCCAAAGAGCTTTGCTGCAATGACATCGTGCGCTATGTGCGGGCGATCCAGAACCAGAGCGGCGCCGCGCAGGCAGTCAACGTGATCGCGGACGGACAGGCGGAGGCTATTGAGTTCATTGTAGATGAAAATACGAAGCATTGTGAAGAACCGCTCAAGAAACTAAAGTTGAAGAAAAATATCCGTGTGGCGGGCATCAACAGGCACAATAGTTTTGAGATACCAAACGGCGACTCTTTCTATCGGAAGGGGGACGCCGTGATCATCGTGACCGGCAGGGATGAAGTCATTTATCAGCTCAACGACATCTTTATGGCTTAGGGTGATTAGTATGAATTATCGGATGATGGGAAAATTTATCAGCAGGATTTTGGTGGTGGAAGTGGTCTTTATGCTGCCTGCGCTGCTGATTGCCGTGTTTCATGGCGAAGAGAAGACTGTTTACGGATTTTTGACCGGTATAGTCATTACGTTGCTGACGGCGCTGGGCTTATATCTTTTATGCAGAAAGGCCAGAAAGGGATTTTATGCGAGAGAGGGGCTTGTCTGCGTGGGGGCGAGCTGGATCGTGATGAGTCTGCTGGGCTGTCTGCCCTTTTATTTTTCGGAGGAGATACCGCGCTTTGTCGATGCGCTCTTTGAGACGGTTTCCGGTTTTACGACGACCGGAGCATCCATTCTGCCGGAGGTGGAGACGCTTTCCAAGGGGAGCCTGTACTGGCGCAGCTTCACGCATTGGCTGGGCGGCATGGGCGTGTTGGTGTTCGTACTGGCGATCGGCAGGGGGCGTGAAAAGAGCGACGGTTATACCATGCACCTTTTAAGGGCGGAAAGCCCCGGCCCCAAGGTGGAAAAGCTGGTGCCGAAGATGAAAGATACCACGAAGATCCTTTACTTTATTTATGTATTTTTAACGATCATTAATGTGATCTTTTTGTTGATTGGCGGGATGCCCCTGTTTGATGCGCTGTGTACGGCTTTTGGGACCGCGGGAACGGGCGGGTTCGGTATCAAGAATGACAGCATAGCGGGCTACAGCCCCTATCTGCAAAATGTCTGCACGGTGTTCATGCTGCTGTTTGGCGTGAACTTTAGCTGCTATTATATGCTGGCGATCCGTCAGGTAAAGAATGTGTTTCGGGATGAGGAGCTGCGCTTTTATCTGGGGACAGTGCTTGCAAGTATCCTGCTTATTACATGGAATGTGCGGGGGTTCTATGCGACGATCGGGGAATCTTTCCGCCATGCGGCGTTTCAGGTGTCCAGCATCATAACCACTACGGGATTTGCCACTACGGATTTTGACCTCTGGCCAAGCTTTTCCAAAGCGATCCTCTTAGGACTTATGATCGTGGGCGCCTGCGCGGGCAGTACCGGCGGCGGTTTTAAGTGCGGCCGCGCATTGCTTTTGATTAAGAGCCTTAGGCGCAACGTGCGCCAGATCCTGCATCCGCGGAAGGTACAGGTAGTGCGCGTGAACGGACAGATGGTGACAGAGCGGGTGCTTGACAATACCAACGCTTATCTGGCGGCTTATGCCTTTATCATCGTATTCAGTTTCATTGTCATCTCCATAGACGGCTTTTCGCCGATGACGAATTTTTCGGCCGTGCTGGCCTGTTTCAACAATATCGGGCCGGGGTTTGAGAGTGTGGGGCCGACCTGCAATTTCGGGGATTACGGACTTTTGTCCAAGTCGCTCCTGATTGTGGATATGTTGGCGGGACGTTTGGAAATCTTTCCGATTCTGATCCTGTTTTCGAGAAGCACGTGGAGCGGAAAATAAGGAAATTCTTTTTTGTTTGTGTGTTGAGGGTTGGCTCCGGATATGGTAAGATAGTTATAAAGCTAGGCAAAGGAAATAGAGCGTGTGTTATAAACGATGGCGGTTGTTTCGAGGAAGGAGAAGCACATGGAAGAGACAAAAGCAGTAAAGAAAAAGACGGAAGAAGTGGAAGAGGCGGCTACGGAAGTAATCTTGCAGTATCGGAATTACGAGGTCAATATGGCTGATGTGACCGAACGGGTCAAGGCTCATTATCTGGCAAAAGGTAATCAGCCCGACTCTTTAGAGAACATGCAGATTTATGTGAAGCCGGAGGATTTTACGGCCTACTATGTCATCAATGACAGTGTGGTGGGTAAGGTAAACCTCTTCTAAGCGCCGGGCGCATAGCGGCGATCGGAACTCAGAAAAAGACGAGTAAAAGTTCCACGATAAATGCCACGGCGCAGCAGAACACGGCCACCTGAAAGAGACTGCATCCCTTCCACGCAAGGAGGATGCCAGCGATCAGGGCGCAGAGTCCTGCGGCAGGTTCCTGTGTTGCTTCCATGATGGCGGGAAAGGTCATAACTGCAAGCGTGGCATAGGGTACATAAAAGAGAAAGGACCGCAGCAGTTTATTCGTGATCTCCCGGCGAATCAGCGCCAGAGGCGTCATGCGGATCAGATAGGAGACTGCCGCCATCACCAGAAGATAGATCCAGATATTGTGTTCCATTTCTAAGATACCTTCGCTTTCTTTGAATCGTCGCCGGACTGCGGCGATTTTTCTTCGTTGTTGACTATATCGGTCGGAAACAGAACCGCAGCCGCCAGCGCCAGCGCGACCGTGAGCGCTATGGTCTTGATTCCTGTGGACAGGCCCGCAAACAGGGGCAGGCGGTTCACAAGATAACTTAACGCAAAGCCGATGGCCACGACGCCCGCGACCACCCGATTCTTACGGGCGGGTGGAATGATGATCGCTAAAAACATTCCGTAAAGTCCCACACTCAATGCGCTGACCACTCTGGTCGGCAGCACATTTCCCATGATCACACCCAAAAAAGTACCGAATGCCCAGCCGGGGATCGCCACCACGATGGCGCCGTAGGCGTACCATGGATTTAAGTATCCCGGCTGCGCGATGCAGATGCCAAAAATCTCATCCGTCACATCATAGGCGATGGCCATGCGATGACGCAGTGGCGTGTCAGGTTTCAGTTTTTGGCTGAGAGCACAGGACATCAGCAGGTAACGCGCATTGACTACCAGAGTCATTATTGCTGTCTCCAGATAGGTGCTGCCCGCGGCGATCAGCGCAAAGCCAGCGTATTCTCCAGCGGAGGCGTTGTTTAGCGCACTGGCAATGAGCGCCTGAATCGCGGAGAGTCCTGCTTTTTTTGCGGCGATGCCTAGCGTGAAGGCTACGGCAAAGTAGCCGAGCGCGATCGGGCTGCCGTCCCGCATTCCGTGCTGAAAGCAGGTTTTGTTTTCGGTCGTCATGGTGGGGAGAACTCCTTTGTACTTTCTATAGAAAAAGCAAGATTAAGTATACCACCGCCGCGCAGGGAACGCAATCCGGAAAAGTTTTTTCTAAAAAAGTAAAAATAGTTGTTGACAAATAATATTATATGGCATATAGTATGCGTAGAAACAATATTATACCGCATATAATATTGCATGAACAAATAATATTATAAACAAAAAAATCGCTGCCTGACGGCAATGATCCGAAATGTTTTGCACTGACACGATTTCTGAATGGTTCGTAAACACACACGAAGGGAGGAACATTCCGAAAAGAGGATACTATATGAAATATGTAAAAAGGAAGAAAGGAGTCATCTATATGGTTTTTAACACAGGTGCGGCGCTGCTGGACGCGATCGTGCTGGCGGTGGTTTCCCATGAGCAGGAAGGGACCTACGGCTACAAGATCACACAGGAAGTGCGGCTGGTCATTGAAATTTCAGAGTCGACCCTGTATCCGGTGCTCAGAAGACTGCAAAAGGACGAATGTCTGGAAATCTACGACATGGAATGCGCGGGACGCAACAGGCGTTACTACAGGATTACCGAGAAAGGCCGGGCGCAGCTCAATCTTTATATCAGCGAATGGCATCGCTATGCGGCCAAGCTGAACAGTATTTTTGAGGGAGACATAAGGAGGGAAGTGAAGAATGGATAGAGCGGAGTTTATGAGGAGGCTCTCGGATCTTTTGCAGGATGTACCGCCTGCGGAGCGGGAGGAAGCGATACAATACTATAACGATTACATCGACGACGCCGGCGAGGGCAATGAGGCAGGGATCATTGCTTCTCTGGGAACGCCGGAGGAACTGGCCAAGACGATCAAGGCAGGGCTTATTGACGGCGGCAATGCGGGAGAGTTTACGGAGTCCGGTTTCCACGGGTATGAACAGAAGAGCAAATATCAAGTTATGTCAACTGAACAGAAGCAGGCCGACGAGCAGGGTGGCGCACAGGAAGGCGCGCAGGCCAGTGCCGGGCAAAGCAGTTTCAGCGGCGGGCATACGGGCGGCGCGGCAAGTGCGGGCAGCACTTACGGATGGCAGTCGAATGCGGGGCAGAATGGCGCGGGAAACACATATGGCGCTTACGGACAGCAGAACAATGCAGGAAGCACGAACGGCGCTTACGGATGGCGGTCGAATGACGGGCAAAACGGCTATGGTCAGCAGACAGGAAAAAGCGGAAAGCCGGAAAGGTCCAGATCAGGCGGGGAGATTGCTCTCATCGTGATACTGGCGGTCTTAACCTGCCCCATTTGGATCGGGCTGCTGGGCGGACTGTTCGGGTGCATGATCGGATTGCTGTGTACGCTGCTGGGTCTCTTTATCGCCTTTTTGGCAGTGGGCGTGGTGCTTTTGGCAGTGGGTGTCGCTCTTGTCTGGTGCGGTATCGTAGGCATCTTTGGCGCGCCGCTTGCGGGATTTGCGCTGGTGGGCGTCGGACTGATCCTGATGGCTTTGGGGCTTGTCTTTACCTGCCTGATGGTGTGGACGGTAGGCGCCGCGATTCCCGCTTTGATCAGGGGATGTGTGAATTTATGCAGCAGAATATTCCATAGAGGAAAGAAGATTGAAAATTAGGAGCAGCGAGGGAAAGGAGAAAAGGCATGAATAAATTTATGAGAGGATGTTTATTGACGGCGCTTACGATGTTCATCGTTGGCTGTGCGATCAGTCTCGTCTGCTGGATGTTTGGCGGGTTCAGACAGATCGATACGCTGAACAGTCTGGCGAGTATCCCGTTTTTCCATTATGAAGGACACGGATTGAATTGGTCGTTCGGTTTTCATGACGACAGCGAGTTTGGAAAGGATTGGGAAAAGGAGAAGTATCTGCGGATCAAGGATGGGGAAACGGTAAGCGTTCTGGCTTCTTACATTAAGGAACTTGATCTGGAATTGGGCGCCAGTACCCTGTATCTGCAGGAATCCGCGGACGATCAGATTTATATCCATGTGGACGGGAACAGACTGAAGCATTACTATCTGGTGGACGGTTCCACCCTGCGTATCAAAAATACAGGACGGACGAAAATAACGGGAAAAAGTGATAAAGTGTGTCTGCAGCTTCCGAAGGATTTCGTGTTTGACGAGGCGGACGTGACCCTCGGCGCGAGCTTGATGGAAGGCGGCGCGCTTCGCGCAGGAGACTTGAGTATAGAAGTGGGCGCGGGTACTTGCAGTCTGGATGAGATTTCCGGCAATGAGGTCAGTCTGGATGTGGGAGCAGGGGAAATTAAAACAAAGCTGTTGGATGCCGCGCAGCTCAAACTCAATGTGGGCGCGGGAGGGTTTCATTTAAAGGGCGTTTCGGTCACGCGGGAACTCGATCTGGAGCTGGGCATGGGCAACGCGGAGATCGACGGCACGGTCACGGGCAATATGAACGTGGACTGCGGCATGGGCAATGTGACCATGCGTCTTACGGGCAGCGAGGACGACCACGCTTACGAGGTGGACTGCGGCATGGGCAGTGTGGAGATTGGCGGCAGAAGCTTTGGCGGTCTTGCCACGGAGCAGAAGTGGAACAGTGGACAGGACAGTGTTTTTGAGATAGAATGCAATATGGGGAATGTGAAACTGTCGTTTGAGGATTAAATAGGAGGACAGATTGATAAAGGAGGACAGATTGAAAAATCACACTGATGTGCTGATTTTTCAATCGGGAGTTTGTGCAGAAGCGTCACAAACTCCTTGATCGCAGAGCAAAATCTGAAATTTTGCTAGCGTTCCTCAGCAGAAAGCGCTTCGGAATGGAGGAAAATCATATGGATAACGGAATGAAAAGACTTATGCGCTCACGCGTAAACAGGATGCTGTGCGGTGTCTGCGGCGGCATTGGGGAATACCTGAATTTGGATCCGACGCTGGTTCGTCTGATCTGGGCGCTTTGCTCGCTGGCAAGCGTCGGCATGGGTGTAATCCTCTACATCGTTGCGGCGGTGGTGATCCCGGAGGATGACGGGATTGTCGGGTAAGAGGAAGAGGATGGCTTACATTATGTAAACCATCCTCTCTTTTTGGTAATCTAAAATGTTTTGACTTTTCACGCATTCACGCCGGCGTTTTCCGCCTTCTTCCCAGCTATGGTAAAGAACAGCCCCGACTTTTTGAGTGCGGGCCGCACTGCGGAGTAGACGAGCACGGACACGATGGTGGAGGTCACCGCATTGATGGTGGTGGAGGCTACGTTCCATGCGAGCGTCAGCTCAGCCGCGGGTTTTCCGAGGATGACCAGCTTATAAAAATAGCCCACGAGTGGATCGAAGATCACATTAAAGAGCAGCCCGGAAACAGTCGCTGCTACGGTCCATTTCAAAACTTTGGCGTTATCTGTCTCCGTGCTGATGTGTCCCAGTTTGTGAGCAACGATACCCGTAATCAGACCAATGCAGAATTTGAGGAGAAAGGTCTTTGGCGCGTAGATCACGTAGACCGGATCAAAGAGATCGCCGATGGTCATGCCAATCGCACCGCCTAAGCCCCCGTAGACGCCGCCAAGCAGCAAAGCGCCCAGCACGCAGACCGCGTTGCCAAGATGGATGGAGGTAGCGTCTCCGCCGGGTAGCGGAATTTTGATTTGCAAAAAGGTGAAAACCACGTAGGACAGGGCGGCAAAGATGCCTGTAAACACCACTTTTAATAATTTTTCATTTTTCATCGTAGCTGTTTCCTTTCGAAAGCGAAAATCTTTTTTGTTTCTTACTTTTCAGCCTGCGGCATGGTAATCACAGAAGCTGTGATTTTCAGCGTACTGCCTGACGCGGACTGTGAAAGCTGTCTTTATTGTATCATTGAAGTGGCATTGCAAAAGTGCCAAATTGAGAATTTTTAGCCATACCAGATAAAAAATTACTTCAATATCAGGGTCTTCTTATGTTTATGCTATTTGCACAATTATGCTGGTGTTGAGATGAATTTCGCGATTACCCTAAGGATATGTAGCCTTGTATGGCAAGTTGATAATAATTATGATACACTAAAAAACATACAAATGATGAAACTGTGCAGTCTGTATGTTGTAAAAATTTTAGAGGAGGAGATTATTATGATTGTAAAAAACGATTTTCCTATTCTTGAATATAGTACGGATTATGAAGCAGTAATAAACCCTCAAATGGATGAACGGCCTTTTCCACGCCTGTGTCTTATGACCTTTTTTGAGGAGGTACTTGAATCACTTTTGAACCGATGTGAAAGTTCGATTATAGGAACGTATTTATCAGAAATGAAAAAGTTCCATGTGTATAAAGTGAACCATAAAGGAACTGAAATATGTGTTATACAAGCAGTAGTTGGTTCAGGTTCGATCGCTATGATGACAGACTGGCTATATGGAAAAGGCGTAGAGATATTGTTATGTTGTGGAAGTTGCGGAGTGCTTGCCGATATTCCATCGGGAGATGTGGTAATTCCTACGAGAGCACTTAGAGATGAAGGCGCCTCTTATAAATATTTACCACCAAGCAGATATATTGATTTGGATAAGGAACCCATACAGACATTTGAGAAAGTTCTTAAAGAGCAAGGGCTTCCGTATGTTGCCTGTACCACATGGTCAACAGATGGTTTCTATCGAGAGACAAAGGAAATGATAGAGTATAGAGTGCAGCAAGAATGTAAAGTTGTAGAAATGGAATGTGCTGCTCAGGCAGCTATAGCTAAATTCAGAAATAAAAAATATGGACAGTTGCTGTATAGCGGAGATATTTTAGTTGGCTCTGCTGGTTATGATAATAGAAATTGGCGTTCGAATATGACAGCGCGCGAAATAATTTTTCAAGTGACATTGGAAGCTTTGATAAGATTAAACAGTTTAACAAATCAGACGGAGGGGAGCCAATCCGCTGTTTCCCCTTGACAAAGAAACGGCTATTCATTATATTATAAGGAAATAACAGAAAAAGGTCATGACAAAGAGGAGTACATGATATCCGCCGCCAGAGAGAACGGCTATTAGCTGAAAAGCCGTTTCGGAGAGGAGTTATGGAAGGTAGCTTTGGAACCGGAATGCCGAACAGGAAGTGTCAGGCAGTAAGCATTCCCGCCCTATCCCCGTTACAGGATATGATTCTGATAGGAATCAATGAGTGATAAATAGAGGTGGTACCGCGCATTTGCGCCCTTTGTCGAGGAGACAGGGGCGCTTTTTTATTGTGAAGGGCGCAGGCGAAAACATATTCCTGTGTCGCTGCGCTCTCGCTCCGGTCGTAACGCAGCAGATGCTAAGCTCGTGAGTTGCGGGGCAACTCAAGACCTCGCTAAGCACTGGCGTTACTTTAGGGGCTCCGTCGGAATATGTTTCCGCCTGCGCCAATAAACAGTCAAGAAATCACACAGAAAGAAATAGAAGGAGGAGAAACCATGAGCAGAGAACTCGCAAAAACCTACGATCCTAAAGGAATAGAGGACAGATTATATCAGAAATGGCTGGACAAAAAATACTTCCACGCCGAGGTGGACAGGACAAAGACGCCGTTCACCATTGTGATTCCGCCCCCGAACATTACGGGGCAGCTCCACATGGGGCATGCGCTGGATGAGACGATGCAGGATATTCTGATCCGTTATAAGCGGATGCAGGGGTACAATGCGCTTTGGCTGCCGGGGACGGACCACGCTTCTATCGCTACCGAAGTAAAGATCATCGAGAAGCTGAAGGAAGAGGGTATCGACAAGGAAGAATTGGGCAGAGAGGGCTTTCTGGAAAGAGCGTGGGACTGGAAGAGGGAGTACGGCGGACGTATTGTATCGCAGTTAAAAAAACTTGGCTCTTCCTGCGACTGGGACAGGGAGCGCTTCACCATGGACGAGGGCTGCAATAAGGCGGTCACGGAAGTGTTCTGCAAGATGCACGAAAAAGGCTGGATCTACAAGGGCAACCGCATCATCAACTGGTGTCCTGTCTGCAATACTTCCATTTCCGACGCGGAAGTAGAGTACGAGGAGCAGGCGGGTCATTTCTGGCACATCAAGTATCCATTGGTTGACCAGAATGGTCAGCCGAGCAGGACGGAGTTTTTGGAGTTTGCGACCACCCGTCCGGAGACGATGCTTGGCGATACGGCGGTGGCGGTCAATCCGAATGACGAGAGGTACACTTATTTAAAAGGAAGACAGGTTTGGCTGCCGATCGTGAATAAGGCGATCCCCGTGGTAGAGGACGAGTATGTGGATATGGAGTTTGGGACCGGCGTGGTGAAGATCACGCCCGCCCATGACCCCAACGACTTTGAGGTGGGAAAACGCCACAATTTACCGGAAGTCAATATCATGAACGACGACGCCACCATCAATGAAAACGGCGGCAAGTACGCGGGTCTGGACCGCTACGAGGCGAGAAAGCGCATTGTGGAAGAGTTAGAGCAGGAAGGGCTATTGGTGCGCATCGAGGATTACTCTCACAATGTAGGAACGCACGACCGCTGCGGCACCACCATCGAGCCGATGATCAAGAAGCAGTGGTTCGTGAAGATGGACGAATTGATCAAACTCGCGGTGGAGGCGGTGAAGAAGCGTGAGGTCAGGCTGATCCCGGAACGCATGGAGAAAATATACTTCAACTGGACGGACAATATCCGCGACTGGTGTATCAGCCGCCAGCTCTGGTGGGGGCACCGCATTCCCGCTTATTATTGTGATAAGTGCGGGGAGATCGTGGTAGGCAAGGAAGAGCCGACTGTTTGTCCGAAGTGCGGCGATACCCATTTTACGCAGGATCCCGATACGCTGGACACTTGGTTTTCTTCGGCATTATGGCCCTTTTCCACGCTGGGGTGGCCGGAAAAGACGGAGGATCTCGACTACTTTTATCCGACAGATGTGTTGGTGACGGGCTATGATATCATTTTCTTCTGGGTCATCCGCATGGTGTTCTCCGGCTACGAGCAGATGGGGGAGAAGCCGTTTAAGACGGTGCTGTTCCACGGTCTTGTGCGGGATTCTCAGGGGCGGAAGATGAGCAAGTCTCTGGGCAATGGTATCGATCCGTTGGAGATCATTGACAAGTACGGCGCGGACGCACTGCGGCTGACGCTCATCACCGGCAACGCGCCCGGCAACGATATGCGTTTCTACTATGAAAGAGTGGAGGCGAACCGCAATTTTGCCAACAAGGTCTGGAACGCGTCCCGCTTCATCATGATGAATATGGATCAGGAGGAGGAAAGGACCGGAAAGCGCGGCTGGGAGACATCTTATGAGGAGATCAAAGAAAGTCTCTATCCGGTAGACAAATGGATCCTTTCTAAATTAAATACGCTGGTCAAAGACGTGACCGAAAATATGGACAGCTTTGAGCTGGGCATCGCGGTACAGAAGGTCTATGACTTTATCTGGGACGAGTTCTGCGACTGGTACATCGAGATGGTGAAGCCCAGACTCTACAGCACGGACGAAAAGGACGGCGAAGGAAAGCGCGCGGCGCTGTGGACTTTGCAGAATGTATTGATCGACGCCTTAAAACTTTTGCACCCTTATATGCCGTTTATCACGGAGGAAATCTTCTGTTCCTTACAGAATAAGGAAGAGTCCATTATGATATCCGATTGGCCTGCTTTTTCCGCAGACAGACAGTATGCGAAGGAGGAAAACGCGATCGAATTGATGAAGGAGGCGGTACGCGGCATCCGTAACGTGAGGACACAGATGAACGTGGCGCCGGGCAAAAAGGCGGCCGTCTTTGTGGTCAGCGATAATGCGGGCGTGCGGGAAGTGTTTGAGGAGGGCAGACAGTTCTTTACGGCTTTGGCGGCGGCGTCCGAGCTGACCGTGCAGGCGGACAAGAGCGGTATCGACGAAAGCGCCGTTTCCGTGGTGATCCCGAACGCCACGGTCTATATCCCCTTCGAGGAGCTGGTGGATATCGCGCAGGAGATCGAGCGCCTGCAGAAGGAGAAAAAGCGGCTGGAGGGTGAGCTTGCCCGTGTACAGGGAATGCTTGGCAATGAAAAATTCATGTCCAAGGCGCCGGAGAGCAAGATCGCCGAAGAGCGGGAGAAACTTGCGAAGTATACCCAGATGAAAGCGCAGGTGGAGGAGCGGCTTGCACAATTGGGGTAAAAAAAAGAAATTCTACTGGAAATATTGGTGGAGATAGTGTAAAGTTATAAATAGGGGCAGTATTGTGGAAATACATGACACTTGTGTCATATTATAAAGTAAGGAAAGGAGGTGAGTCACGTGGCGGAGATCAATCTATCAGCGGAGCAGCTCGATAAACTGAAAGCGGCTATGGCCAAGGTAAAAGGTGCGGAAGCGCAGACCCCGCAGGCAGGTGCAGCGTCACAGGGGCAGGCACCGCAGGCAGACGCGTCGCAGGCACCGCAGGCAGCGGTTCCGGGTACGCTGGCAGATGCGGCCGGAGAGGCCGGAACAGAACAGAAACTGCAGCCGATTGAAACGAATCTGGCGGAAGGCACTTATCTGCGTGTGGATGAAGACGAGATGGCTGCGTGGCTCTACCTCGCACCGCCGAAGGAGGACCAGACCTATACGAAGCGCGAACTGGAAAGTTATCTGGCACAGCATGGCGTTGTTAAGGGATTCCACAGTTCTAACCTTTCGGCGATGATCAAGAAAAAGATTTACGACAGAGAGATCCTTGTGGCCAGAGGAGCGCAGACAAAACCCGGAACAGACGGCTATTTTGAGTATCTGTTTTCGCCGGAAGAGCATGGCGCGCCCAAGGTCAGGGAGGACGGCTCGGTGGACTACTCCAGCATGAACGCCCTGCAGAACGTACACAAGGGCGATAAGGTAGCGATTTACCACTATGCGGTGCAGGGTGTGAACGGCTACACGGTGCTTGGCGGCGAGATGAAGGCCGATCCCGTGCGCGATCTTCCTCCGATGCGAGGCAAGGGGATCATCCGGGAGAACGAGGTCTACTATGCCCAGAGCGACGGCAAGATCGAGGTCAAAGACGGCAAGGTCGATATCCAGAATGTCCATGAGATCATGGGGGATGTGGACGCGATCATCGGTAAGATAGAATTTTTTGGCGATATTATCATCAATGGCAATGTGGAGGGCGGCGTCATCATCCGTGCCGGACGAAATATTGAGATCCATGGCACCACGGGCGCGGCGACCCTGTTTGCGGGCGGCGATGTGCTGTTGTCCCGCGGCATTCAGGGCGGTGGCAAGATATCGGCCAGAGGAAACGTCTACGCGGAGTTTATCGAGAATACCACAGTGGACGCGGGTGGTCTGGTGCAGGCGAATGTCATCCTGAACGCAAAGGTGAACGCGAAGAATAAGGTAGTCACCACCGGCAAGAAGGGGGCTATCATCGGCGGCTACATCCATGCCTTAAAGAGTATCGAGGTCATTACGGCAGGAAACGATGTGGAGTTAAAGACCGTGTTGCACTGCGGTTATGAACCGGAATCTTTTGACAAGCTTTTAGAGGCGAGGCGGCGCGAAGCCGAGATTAAGGAGAAACTCTCCAAACTGGTGGATACCATGACGGAGGCGCTGCGTGAAAAGCGAATGCGGGGGAGCAATACCTCGCGGGCCACGGAAGCCAGCCTTCTTGAGTGGAATAACTTAAAGGATGAATATTTTGCGGAGCTTGACAAAGTGGGGCAGGAGCGCGAGGCGCTTGAAAGCACCATGGAAGAAGGCAGGGACGCCTTTATCAAGGTGGACGGCAATATCTACCGCAATGTGGTCATCAGCATTAATTCCGAAAAGATGACGCTGGACAGAAATACCTGTTTTATGCGGTATTCTGCGGACAAGGGCGTGATCGAGGGGACGGTCATCGTACACAATTAGCATCGTGGGAAACAATATGGAAGAACAGTATGATACATACGGGGCGGCGGAGGCTTACATCTTCGCCACCCCTAAATTTACCTCAAAAAACAGTCTGGAAGACACCAAGCTTTTTCTTGCGCATCTGGGCTCTCCCTCACGGGATAAAAAAATTCTGCATGTGGCAGGCACAAACGGAAAGGGCTCCGTTTGTGCTTATTTGTGTTCCGTCCTGCAAAAAGCGGGAATCTCCTGCGGCATGTTCACTTCCCCGCATTTAGTCTCCATGCGGGAACGCTTTCGCATTGACGGCAGCATGGTGTCTGAGGAACGGTTCCTGTGGGCCTTTCAAAGGGTGATGGAAGGTTTGAAAAGTCTGCCGGAACCTTTGGCTAAGATGGGCTACCATCCGACCTTTTTTGAATTTCTCTTTTTTATGGCGATGCTTCTTTTTGAGGAAGCGGGCGTGGAATATGTGGTACTGGAAACCGGACTTGGCGGGAGACTGGATGCGACCAATGCGGTAGAACATAAAGAAGTGTGCATTATCACGTCGATAGGCTGGGACCATATGCAATATCTGGGTGATACGCTTGCAAAGATCGCAGGGGAGAAGGCCGGGATCCTGCGAAAAAACGTGCCGGTGGTCTATCCGGAAAAGCAGGAGGAAGTGCGCCGCGTCATTGAAGATTGCGCCCGGAAAATCGGGGCGAAATCCTGTCCGTTAAGGGCGGCTGCGATAAAAGAAATAAAGATTCAGCACAAAACGATTGATTTTTCTCTTCATTTACTCTATTATGATTATATTGGTTTTACTGTGTCCACTTCTGCGCTCTATCAGGTGGAGAACGCTTCTTTGGCGGTGCAGGCGCTCTCGCTTTTGCAGGACGAGCGGATCACGGCGGTCATATTGCAGGAAGGGATTCGTAAGGCGTCGTGGGAGGGCAGGATGGAAGAGATTCTGCCGTCGGTGTATGTAGACGGCGCGCACAATATAGACGGGATCAGCGCTTTTCTTAGGACGGTGGGCGCACGCCCCTGCGCGGGGAAAAGGATCCTTCTCTACTCTTCCGTGCGGGACAAGCAGTATCGGGAAGCGGCGGCAGCGCTTTCGCAGGCGGGACTTTTTGCAAGGATCTGTCCTGTGCAGATGCAGGGAGAACGGGCCTTGCCACTTACGGAGCTGGTGGATACTTTTAGACAGCATACAGGATTTGACTTGCAGGCCTACGATACGCTGGAAGAGGCGTTCGCAGAGCAGATATCACATAGAAATGACGAGGACGAGGTTTATCTTGTCGGTTCTCTATATTTGGCGGGCGAAGTGAAAGCCCTTTTAAAGGAGAGAGTATGAAAAATCTCCGGAATGGAGTTTGGCATGATTAATTTTGAAGAGGAACTGAAAAAGTTTCACCCCAGTCTGGAAGTAGAGGACGCGGAGGAGGCGATCTATAATCAGGATCTGACGGATATGGCGGATCTGATGGTAAAGATCGTCAAGGAGTCGAAGAAAGCAGGAGAATAGGAATAGAGGATCAGCGTAAATGATTTGTTATCGGTGTGGATGTACTTTGTCCGAACACGATTTTTGCACGAACTGCGGCGCCGATGTCGCTCTTTATAAAAGGATCATATATATATCGAACCGTTTTTATAATGACGGTCTGGAGCGGGCCAGCGTCAGGGATCTGACAGGTGCGATCACGAGTTTGCGGCAGAGTCTTAAATTTGATAAAAATAATGTGGAGGCCAGAAATCTTCTGGGCTTGGTATATTTCGAGACGGGAGAGGTCGTAGCGGCCTTAAGCGAGTGGGTCATCAGTAAGAACCTGCGTCCGAAGAAGAATATCGCGGACGATTATATCAGCATGATCCAGACGAACCAGAATCGGCTGGACACCATCAATCAGACAATTAAAAAGTATAATCAGGCGCTTACCTACTGTAATCAGGACAGTCTGGATCTGGCGGTCATTCAGCTAAAGAAGGTGCTTTCCCTGAACCCGAAATTCATCAGGGCGCATCAGCTTTTAGCGCTTTTGTATATCAACAGTGAGGAGTGGGAGCGGGCAAAACGCGAACTCACGAAATGTCTGGAGATCGATACCAACAATACCGCCACGCTCCGTTATCTGAAAGAAGTAGACGAGATGCTCCTACCGGAGGAGGGCGTAAAGCCATCCAAAAAGCAAAAGAAATCGGAGGAGGTCGTCAAATACCAGAGCGGCAACGAGACCATCATCCAGCCGGTCAATATGAAGGAAGGCAGAGGCGTCACTTCGCTTCTTAATCTGGGGATCGGTCTGGCGATCGGTATCGCAATCGCCTTTTTCCTGATCCTGCCGGCGAGGATTCAGGCGGCCAAGGCGGGGATTGACGAACAGCTGCGCAAGGTCAGCGAGCAGTCCGATACCAAGACGGCTACCATCAATGAGTTGGAGCAGCAGCTTGCGGAACTGCAGGCGCAGAATGAGACGCTGCAGCAGGATGTGGCGGCCTACATGGGACAGGACGGCAGTACCCTGCAGTCCGTGGAGAGCCTGATGAAGGCGGCGGGGGCATACCTGACAGATGACGAGGATGTCGTAACCGTAATGGATTATCTGGAGCAGGTCGAGAAGGAGAAAGCCGAAGAGGAGAACGAAAATTCAGAGGCTTTTGACACGCTCTACAATACGCTTTTGGCCCTGATCGGCCCGCAGGTTGCGGAATCTTATGATAAGGACGGACATGACGCGTTCTGGGCAGGGAATTACGCGGACGCGATCCCGAATCTGGAAAAGGCGTTTTTGTATGACGCCACGAACGGACAGGCGCTCTTTGATCTTGGAAATTCCTATAACCGCATCGGGGAGAAGGAGAAGGCAAAGGAGATTTACCGGCAGGTGATCGAACTCTTCCCTAATACCGAAAAGGCGGAGAAGTCCAAGAACTTTTTGGCGGAACTGGAAGACGCGGAGGAGTAGGGGCCGCATACAAAAGAAAAAAGGATAGCAGAGAAACGAAAGAGGACATGATGGAAAACATCATGTCCTTTCTTTATTGCGAAAGGAGTTAACATAATATGGAAGAAGATTTTAAAGTGATTGACAACTACTTGATGATAAGGATGCCGGCTGAGATAGATCACCACAAATCGGTTGACATAAGTTCGAGAGCAGACCGTTATATCGTCTCGAAGCAGGTGGGGAATGTGGTGTTTGATTTTGAACGGACGACCTTTATGGACAGTTCGGGAGTGGGGATCATTCTGGGACGCTACCGGAAGATCGCCTGTTTTGGGGGAAAGGTCTACGCGGTCAATGCGGGCAGCAGGATCAGGCGGCTCCTTTTGCTGTCGGGGATGGAGAACATTGTGGAGATCATGGATTGAAGTTGGCATGAATAGGAAGGGAGAAAGGATAAGAGCATGATAGAGATATTAGAAAAGAGGGATTACAGGCAGATCACGAATGAGATGCACTTGGAGTTTGCGGCGGTGTCGGCCAATGAGGCCTTTGCCAGAATGGCGGTATCGGCCTTTATCGCGCCTTTAAATCCGACGATCGAGGAACTGTCCGACGTCAAGACGGCGGTCTCTGAGGCGGTGACGAACGCGATCCTGCACGGCTATGAGAACAGGGGCTGCGTGACCGACCGGGTGCAGATGAACTGTACGCTGAAAAACGATGTGCTGGAGGTGGAGATCATCGACCGCGGGATAGGGATGGCGGATGTGGGACGGGCTATGGAGCCGCTCTTTACCACCAGACCGGAATGGGAGCGTTCCGGAATGGGGTTTGCTTTTATGGAGGCCTTTATGGACGATCTGGAGGTGGTATCGGAACCGGAGCAGGGGACCATAGTGCGCATGTATAAAAAACTTGGCCTGACCGCATGGATCGGAAACGAGGAATAGCCCATGGAAGAGACTGCCGTTTTAATCGAACGATCACAGGCGGGAGATAAAGAGGCAAGAGAGGTACTGATCGAGGAGAATCTGGGGCTGGTGCGGCATATCGTGAAACGCTTTATCGGCAGAGGGTATGATGCGGAAGATCTGTTTCAGATCGGCTGTATCGGTCTGATTAAGGCGATCGATAAATTTGATCTGGAATTTCAGGTGCGCTTTTCCACCTATGCCGTGCCCATGATACAGGGGGAAATCAAGCGCTTTCTGCGCGACGACGGCATGGTGAAGGTGAGCCGTACCTTAAAGGAAAACGGTTGGAAGGTCAGGCAGGCGGCGCAGAAACTTTCCCAGATTTACGGCAGGGAGGCGACTTTGCAGGAATTATCCGCGGAGACGGAACTGTCGGTGGAAGATATCGTGATGGCGCTTGACGCAAATGTTGAGGTGGAGTCCATCTATAAGTCTGTCTACCAGTCGGACGGCAATGAAATCTTTCTGGTGGATCAGGTGGTGGGCGGCGCGGCCGGCGCTGCAGCGGGTGTGAACCGCGATAGCGGGGATGCCGAGAAGGAAGAAATCTTAAATCACATCCTGCTCGAACAGCTCCTCGCCACGCTCTCCGAGACGGAGAGAGAGCTCATCCATATGCGCTATTTTCAAGATAAGACGCAGGTGGAGGTGGCGAAGGCGCTGGGCATCAGTCAGGTGCAGGTCAGCCGGATGGAGAAGCGAATCTTGCTGCGGCTGAGGAGAGAGGTAGGGTGAGATAGAGTAGAAATTGAGAAAAATCATGGTTAAGGGGGTATTTTTTGAATATTTTCAAAAAAATACCCCCTTAACTTGAAAAAATGATAAAAAAATGCTAAGCTTGATGCAAGAGTGAGGGGTTCTGATGGGGAGGCAGATATGAGTCATTATGTCAGAGAAAATTATTTGAAAAAGATACGGGGGTTTTACCATGATGCGGAAATGATAAAAGTCATTACCGGAGTAAGACGCTGCGGTAAATCCTGCCTTATGCAGACGATTGCGGAGGAATTAAAGGCAGAGGGCATTGCGGCTGAAAATATTATTTATATTGATCTGGATAAAAGGGGATACCGTTCCATCAAGCAGCCGGAGCAGTTGGAGGCATTGATCAATACGTTGTCGGCCGGTTCTGGAATGAAGTATCTCTTTATTGATGAAATTCAGAATGTTACCGGATTTGAGGAGGTGCTTAACGGATACCGCGGCGAAGGAGATTATTCTATTTTCATCACCGGTTCCAATTCCTATCTGCTCAGCGGAGAGCTTGTAACGAAGCTCACCGGCCGCTATCTGGAATTTGAAATGTATCCGCTTACTTTTGAAGAATATCTTGGCATGAAAGCGTATTTGGGATATGAAATCAGTGCGGATTTGACGCAGGAATTTGATCTTTTTATTCAGGAGGGCGGATTCCCTAAAACTTTGCAGTATCAGACGGTGGAGGATAAGCGCATTTACGTGCAGGGCATTATTTCGGAAATCTTTGAGAAGGATATCCGCAGGCGGGTGAAAGTAAGAAACGCGGCTGTGTTCCATCAGGTGCAGACTTATATCATCAATAATTTCGGAGCGCCTGCAAGCCTTAACAATATTCGTTCCGATCTGCGTAAAAACGGCTGTAATATCAAGCGGGAGACATTGAACAGATATATTCAAATTTTGATCGATGCCAAGATTTTGTGTAAATGTGAGCGCTTTGACTTAAAATCAAGGCGGTCATTGGCGGGGGAACAGAAATATTATCTGGCGGATCTGGGCTTCTATTTTGCCACCAACACGGATAATCGTATCAATTACGGTCCGGTGCTGGAAAACATTGTGTATATCTATGCAAGGTCCAAGGGATATGCCGTGAGCGTCGGCCGGATCGGGAAGTTGGAATGCGACTTTATTCTGCGCGGCGGGGCGGCTTCCTATTCATATGTGCAGGCGGCAATGACCATCATGAGCAGCGTGGAGACGGAAGACAGGGAGTATGCGCCCTTGGAAAAGATTCAGGACAATTATCCGAAGTATCTTGTCACCCGAAACGATCTGATTCAGAAAAGGAACGGGATCAAGCATGTGAATATTGCGCCTTTTATGAAAGAGGGGAAAATGTTTGAGTGAGGTGATCGTTACCATAAAAGGCGAAGAAGTGTATTGAGCGAAAACTTTATCAAAACCCGCCGCTTGCAGAAACGAACTAAAACAGAGCGGGAACGATGAAACAAGATAAAAGTGTAAAGTCTGTCGAAGTGTCAGGGCTTTACACTTTTTTTGCTCCCTTAATTGAGCTTCTTTCATTTCGTCAATATATCATGGCTTCCCTTTTTTCCACATGAGAAATTCTTCAAAATCCCTGATGGTTATAAGTTCCTGTTTGGTAAAATTTTCTAATCGCTGACGCTGTACATAGGCCGGATCGATGTCTGACAGACCGAGCAGATAATCGGAGGAAACGCGGTAGAGCCTGCAAATGCGGACAAGCATATCGTGTGGCGGGGCGCTCTTTTCCTGCTCCCAGCTGCGGATCGTTGACAAGGCAACATTTAATTTTTAGCCATGATGGATCACCTCAATAATTTGTATTTTATTGCTGTACGGTGGAAGCAATGAGCGGCACGTTCCAGAACCTGTAAAACAGTCTCATTTTTGTAATCACTTATTTTAATGCTCCATGTAGCTGTTCATGCTGTGAAATGGCCTGTCTGATAAAATATAAAACTTCTCCATTGATGGAACGTCCGTCAAATTCGGCAAGACTTTTTAATTTTTGATGTGTTTCCGCATCGATTCGTAATCCCAGATGCTTATCTTTTTCCATATGATTTTCTCCCAAACAAACTCAATATAAGTCCATTTTAAGTCCAAATGTGATATAATGCACAAAATGGACTTAATTTAAGTACACAATATTTTGAAGGGAAGGAGAGATTGTTTCGCTGTCTGCAATTTATAATTGACCAATGCGATTATAAAGGAGGCGGACTGTTATGGAACGTTATGGGTATGTACGGGTATCGGCAAAGGACCAGAACCCGGAAAGACAGATGCTTGCAATGCGGAAACAGCGGATTCATGAGAAAAATATTTATCTGGATAAGATGTCAGGCAGTGATTTCTCAAGACCGCAGTACCAGAAGCTGCTTAAAAAGCTGAAAAACGGGGATGTGCTCGTCATTAAGAGTATCGACCGTCTGGGTAGAAACTACAGGGAAATTCTGGAACAGTGGCAGGACATCACGAAAAGAATCGGGGCAGATATCCAGGTAATCGACATGCCGCTTTTAAATACAAATTGCGGGAATGAAGATTTGACGGGAAAGCTGATCTCCGATCTGGTGTTGCAGATTCTGGCGTATGTGGCGGAGACGGAAAGAAATTTCATCAGGCAGCGTCAGGCGGAGGGGATTGCGGCGGCCAAACAGAAGGGGGTGCAGTTTGGATGCCGGAAAGCGGAGCTGCCGGATGACTTTGAGAAATATTGCAGAATGTGGGTCGAGGGGCGTATTTCATCCCGGAAGGCGGCCGAGGCGCTGGGGATGAAACATACGACCTTTTACCGCAGATGTGTGGAATACCGGGAAAATGAGAAGGAAAAATGTTCCAAATTGTAGACAAGCCGAAACAGTTGTAATTGCCTCTGATCAATATGAGTTTTGTTGTAAATGAAATCAATTTAAATTATACAGAATGTGTTTCAAAAAGTCTACTTTGTGAAACAGGATGGGTTATGCATATTGCAAATAGAAGGAAGGGAAAGGGAATGAAAGGAAGAAGAAAAAAACGATTGGTGACAGGGATATTATGTTTGGCGGTGTTAGTTGCCGATATGGTGGGCCCGATGGGGTTACAGGTTATGGCAAATGAGATGGGCCAGGAGAGGTTTGCTATAAGTGTTGACTCTGAAAAGCAAAATGTTGATACAGATAATAAGGTTGGCTTGATTGGAGGGGAAGATGAAAGTGCGAATATGGAAAATTCGACAGAGGACAGTGGCGGCGGTAATGATGAACAAAAGTCGTCCGAGGGAGACGATGGTACAGGCAGTGAATCGGGAGCAATGGAAGGAAATGACGGGACAGGAAATGAGAACGATTCACCGGAAACAGGAGATAGTGTAGGCAGCGAATCGGGTTCTGCAGGAGACTCTGATGAAAAGCAGGAAGAGGATGGAACGCAGGGTGGGGAAAGTGCGCCTGGGGAAACTGAAAATGCGGTAGATGAAGATGGAGAGAAAACGGATATAGAGGAAGGCGGGGAGGATGCAGTAGAGGAAACTGTGTCTGAAAATACGGTGGTGACAAGTGAAGAATTGGCGGAGGATGCGGAAGCAGCGATGCAGGGGGCACGGGTTGTGACGGCATCTGGGAAGTGCGGGGATAATCTGACTTGGGAGTTGGTAGATGGGACGCTGACGATCTCGGGGACGGGGGAGATGTATAACTATGATCGTAAGGCAGATTTTATTACAAGTGCACCTTGGAGAGAATATCCAGATGCCTTGAAAACGTTAGTATTGGAAGAGGGAATAATGACTATAGGAGCGCATGCATTTGAGGGGTGCAGTGGTTTTATGGGAAGTCTGATAATACCAAAAGGAGTGACAAGCATCGAAAACCATGCATTTGAGAGATGCAGTGGTTTTACAGGAAGTCTGACAATTCCTAAAGGGGTGACGAGCATTGGAGATGATGCGTTTAGAGGATGTAGTGGCTTTACAGGAAGTTTAATAATTCCAGAGGGTGTGACAAGTATTGGAGGGTATGCATTTGAGGGATGCAGTGGTTTTACAGGAAGTTTGACAATTCCAGAAGGAGTAACAAACATTATAAGCGGTACATTTAATGAGTGTAGTGGTTTTACAGGAAGCCTGACAATTCCTGAAGGTGTGACAAAAATTGGAGATATGGCATTTCGTGAGTGCAGTGGTTTTACAGGAAATTTGGTAATTCCTAAGGGAGTGACAAGCATTGGGTGGATGGCATTTTATGGGTGTAAGGGCTTTGCGGGAAGTCTGACAATTTCTGAAGGGTTGGTAAGCATTGGAGAATCTGCATTTGCTAATTGTAGTGGTTTTACGGGAAACTTGATAATACCAAATAGCGTAGTTGAAATTGGAGTCAGAGCTTATGATGGTTGTAATAGTTTTTCAGGTAATTTGGAAATTGGTAACAGTGTGGAAAAAATCGGTTTTAGTGCATTTGAAAATTGTAGCAGTTTTGTTGGAAGTCTAACAATTCCTGACAGTGTAATTAAAATTGATTTTGACGCATTTCGTGATTGTAGCGGTTTCACTGGAAACTTAAAATTTGGTGACAACATAAAAGAAATAGATAGCAGAGCATTTGCTAATTGTAGTGGATTTACAGGAGATTTAAAAATTCCAGACAGTGTGACATATATTGGTGAAATGGCATTTCTTGACTGCAGTGGTTTCACAGGAGATTTAATAATTGGTAACAATGTAACAGAAATTAGAAAATCAGCATTTGAAGGATGCTGCGGTTTTACGGGAAGTTTTATAATTGGAGATAGCATTACAGCTCTTAATAGAAATATGTTTGGTATCTATGGTGCTTCCCCCAATTTTAAGGGACAATTACTTATAGGAAATAACGTACAAACAATCGGGGAAAGTATGTTTTATGGTGTTGATTTTACTGGGAAATTAATAATTCCAGATAGCGTAACCTGTATTGAAAATTCCGCATTCAAAGATTGTCGCGGATTTACGGGAGATTTGAAGATACCAAATAATGTAGAAAAATTAGGAAATAATGCATTTAGTGGATGTAGCGGGTTTGATGGAAAGTTAACAATCTCCCGCAATATAACAGAAATTGAAGCCGGAGTATTTAAAAATTGTTCTGGTTTTACCGGAAATCTTACCATTCCCAATAATATAACCTCTATTGGGGGGGATTATTGGGATGGTGGTGCATTTGAAGGTTGTAGCAAATTTACAGGAAGTTTAGAAATTCCCAGTACCGTGACGGTTATTGGAGATTCTGCATTTAAAGGATGTAGTGGCTTTACGGGAAATCTGATAATTTCCGATAACGTGACAAGCGTTGGATCGTCTGCATTTTATGGATGTAATGGCTTCACTGGAAATCTAATAATAGGGAATAATGTAAAGAGCGTTGGATATTCTGCATTTTATAAATGCAGTGGCTTTACAGGGAACTTAACGATTCCAAATAGCGTGATGAACATTGATGGAGCTGCGTTTAAAGATTGCACAGGTTTTACGGGAAGCCTGAATATACCTAAAAATGTAACAAGTATTGGCAGTGACGTTTTTGGCCCCCTTACTTCATCTAAAAAAGTGTACTGGCACTGTACACTTAATAGCACAAACGATTGCATAAACGGTGGAACCGTCATCTATGATGACGATGTTCCCGAACCTACATATTTAAAGAGATGTACTTTGATTAAGCGTTCCGATTACGAAGCTTCCGAAGGCGATTTCCCTTCGGATATTCAGGTTCCCCCAGACCAAGCCGCAGTCGGCGCCGTTGACAGCTCCACGGGCCGCCTCATCCGCTCGGCCTACATCATTCTGGACGGCCAGACATACCGGACGGACATGGAAGGCGTTTACTATTTCTCTCTGGGACAGAGCGGAGCAGTCAGACGTTTGGTAGGTGCGACAGCGAACGGTTATCTGCGTGCAAATGTCGTAAGTATGGCTGTACAGCATGGCAAACTTACTACGGTGAGTATGACAAAAATTGTTTCAAATCCGGCAGTTGGGGGTGATGATGTTCAGATACCGGCAGGAAAATTTGCAATTTGTGTCGTGGATGATAACCAGAAGCTGATTAAAAATGCTGCAGTGGAAATAGATGGGGATAAAATAGCTGCGCCTGACGGTGTGTATTATGCTGATGCTGATTCTAAATCACACTATGTATCTGCGTCTGCTAAAGGATATGGCGGCTATATTTCTAATCCGGTTACTTTTCAATCGGGTGAAAAATTCAGTGTTTTTTTGAGATATAATGACGATTATAATGTCACATATCAGGTAGGAAAATTAAAGAGCGCGGATGTATCTACCAAGAAAATAAGTCTGGAATCATCAGGGGAGTGCAGTACTTCGGACGATTTTGATTTTTTAAAGGCAGCTTCGTTGCTTGAAAAAACAGTGGTTTTGAGGAAGAGGGATGACGTTGCCATGGAGATTTATACGCTCGCGGAATGTGCCGCCGTTTCAGTTTCAATTGTGCCGGACACGAGCAGTTTTATCTATCAGGATGGACGTTTTTCTACAGATTCGACAGCGGTTCATGTGTCTGTCTATTATACGATTAGGGACGGATTTCCAAAGAATCTCGCTAATATTATGCCGCAGGCGGAAAAACCTAAATTTGAAATGAGTAGCATCAGATTCACGATTGATGAGGGCATGAAGGTGCGCATTGGAAAGGAGGAGGGAAATGCGCTTCCGTTGAGCGTTAATCGAACAATGTCCATAGGGGAGGTCTATTCTTTTGATATTTCCGCGATACTGACATCGAAAGCAAAGCCGACGCAACCGACGCCATTCTATAAGATGGCGGCAGAGGTCAGCGGTTCGGGTTACTCCGTTAAGGGGTTTCAGACATTCCGCGTGGCAGATGCGGATTATAAAAAAGAGCAGACGGATAAATGTCCAACGACACAGGGATCGGATGTGAGCAAGGAGAGTGTTGCAGGACTTTTGGATGCTAATATTATGTTTAATATAAGGGGTACATATCTGGCGGAACAGTATTTTTCAGAGGAACAAATCGAGGCTGTAGAAAGAATGCTGACCCTTTGGGCAGCAAATATAGAAGCGGCGACCGATACAGCAAGAAAGATTTCGGATGAAGAGCAGTTTATGATGGATGTGTTGGAAAAATTGAAGGTAAATATAAATCCGTATATATATATATCAGGGACCACAGCACAGATGAGAATTAAGGCAAAAACAAAATCTTATGGGGAAAGGACATTTATTTTCACGTTAAACTTATCTAATTATTCTTGGGACAGTCAAGCACCTTTTGGAAGGCTTGGAGATATAAAATGGCGTGTTGAAGATACAACAGATATACCAACGCCTTATCAAAAAGGTTCTTGTGCATTTATGGTAAAACCTTATGCGGACAGATTCCTTTTGCAGCTTAAAGAATTGGCATACAGTTCGATAAAAAATGCTTATAAAAAGACATGGGGAAATAAGGCCAATAAAGTGGCTGAGATGATTGTAGACAAAAGAATACTGGATATTGTAAATCAACAATTTGGTAGTGTGTCGGATATGTGCTTTAAATTGATGATTGAACCGACTGAAGTTACGATAAGAAAAGGGGGTAGAAAAAAGTCTACAACAAGATGCCCTGTAGATTTGTATGTTTATGACAGTCAGGGTAATATTGCGGGGGCAATTATAGATGATATTGCCTATCCCATGGATGAAGGCGTACTGGTGTATGTGGAAGATGGCGCGAAGATTGTGGATTATTACGCGGATGAATACACGGTGAAATTTGTAGGAAACGATGCCGGAACCATGTCGCATGAGGTCTGTGAATATTACAGTACGGGAGAAATGATCAGGCAGATAGAGTTTAAAGACATTCCCCTAACAGATGGCAAGGTCTATCAGGAAACCATTCCTGATTACTTTTTCGCACCGCCTGAAGTATATGCCTTGGAGGGAGAAGGGCAGGAAATGATACATCCTGATACGGACTCTTATGATGAAGAACGGCCAGAGATTATTTTGGTGAATGGTATTTCTGTAACGCCGGAAAATGTAACTCTTAAGATTGGAGAAGAGAAAACGCTGGAAGCGGTGATTACACCTGCGGAAGCAAGCCTGCAGCTTGTGGAATGGTCCAGTGAGAATGAAAATGTCGTAACGGTAAGCGAAGCAGGTACGATTAAAGCGGTAGGAGCAGGAACGGCTAAGGTAAAAGCTGTTTCTGTAGACGGCAGGTATGAAGCGGAATGTACTGTGACAGTAGATCAGACTGGCGCTGTTCAACCAGATGATTCCGAAGAGCCTGACAAACCCGGTCAGGGAGATGTACTGGATGAGGATATCCCGCAGGGTGGTATAGAAAATATACCGAAAGGACTCTGGATTTCAGAAGTAAAGCCGCAGGCTTATACTGGGAAGGTAATCAAGCCGGAAGTCCGGGTTTACGACTACAAAACTTTGTTACAGGTTAAAAAGGACTATACGATATCTTATAAAAATAATACGAAAGCCAATGATGCCCAGACCACAAAAAGCGCACCGACGATTACGGTTACGGGTAAAGGAAATTACAGTGGAAAGGAGAAGCAGACATTCCAGATTTTGCCGAAAGATATTACAGACGATGATATCATAGTAGATGATATCGCTTTGAAGGCAAATAAGAAAATGCAGAAACCCGTTCCATCAGTGGCTTGGAATGGGATAAAGTTGGTAAATAAAAGAGATTTTTCAGTATCTTATACAGATGCAACGGCTGGGGCATATAAGGATTGTGGAACATATGAGATTTTGATATTTGGTACAGGAAATTATTCGGGTAGTAGACGAATTGTATTGACCATTACAGAAAGCAAACCGACAGCGAAGCTAGCGGTGACAAAGATTGCCGACCAAATTTATACGGGTAAAAAATTAGAACCGGCTTTAGTTGTAAAGGACGGCAAAACGCTGTTAACAAAAAATGTACATTATACAGTAAGTTATCACAATAATGTTAATGTTGGCACAGCGACTGTATTGCTTAGTGGAATAGGCGATTATGTAGGAACAAAGCGAATCACCTTTAAAATTAAATCGGTGGCCTCTCTTAAAAATGCCAAAGTATTACTGTTGGACGCAAACGGTCAGAAATATATCGGAGGCACTTACAATGGAGGAGAAATAAAGCCGGGCGGTTATTCGCTTACCATAACAGTCAAAGGTCCAGATAAAAAGAATACTATCCTTACATTGAAGGAAGGGGTTGATTATCAAGTTTCCTATAGCAAGCATGTACAGGCTGGGAATGCGAGCATATTGTTCTCCGGCATAAATGGCTATACAGGAAGCATAAAGAAGACTTATAAAATAAAGCCGTACCCCTTTGATAGCGATCAGATGCAGAGCGGGCAGGTAAAGGTTGTTATGGATCAGTCATATAGTTATGTAAAAGGGGGCTGTAAGCCGAAACCTGTTATTACTTTTAATGGGAAAGAGTTGCAGGAAAAGACTGATTATAATCTGAGTTATAAATATAATACAAAACTAAATAGTGGAGATGGTATTTCTAAGATTCCAACTGTCATAATTAAGGGGAAGGGTAATTTTAGTGGAACAATGGCATATACTTATGCAATTACTCAGGCAGATATCAGCAGGCTGTCATTGATTGCGGCAGATAAAGTGTGGCAGAATAAGGGTAATAATTATAAAACAAAACTGGCAGTCAAAGATGTTGATAATAAAGTATTGGCTGCGGGGCGGGATTATGATAAAAATTTTGTTTATACATATCATGAAGATACCCGTCTTGCCGACGGTACGGTTAAAACGGCCGGAACAGTAATATCTGCAAAAGATATCATACCTGCCGGAACTGTGATCGAAGTATCGGTTCATGCGAAAGGGGCGAACTATTACGGCACTATATCTGGTACATACCGCATTGCCAAGGCAGACATCAGTAGAGCGGCAGTAAAGATTCCAGCACAAATATATACAGGTAGAGCAATAAAGCCAAATGATGAAATAGAGGTTAAGCTGAACGGGAAAGTGCTTTCAAAAGAAAATTATGAAATAGTGAATTATAGTAATAATATAAACAGAGGAACAGCATCAGTAACTATTCGGGGGAAAAATGATTGCGGTGGAACGAAAACTGTAAAATTTACAATTAGGAGTAAGGGATTTTTGTGGTGGTGGAGGTAATAAGATAATTACACGATACTAAACCAGAGGATGCACTTAATGATGGATTGCATCCTCTGGCTGCTCTTTCAAAAGCTTTTTTAACAAAGTTAGACTGTCCATTTTCCCTCCGGAAAATATTCTCGCAGTAACTTTTGGCGATAGTCATCATCAGAAATGACGCGGTTCACTTCCTCGGATTTTCCGGCATCCATCAGGGACTTGAGAAGCTTGGCAAGATTATCACCGCCTGCTTTGAGTCCCTCGACAAGACCTTCTTCGCGCCCGATTTCCCGCCATTCCTTTCTCTCGCTTTTCATGTGTTTTTCTTCGTCATATTCAAAGATACTCACTGCGATCGCCTCCGCCCGATTCTTTGCTAAAAAGTCTGCAAGGATACCGCCTCAGATCCTCCTGCTTTGTAAATGGTTGATTGGGTGCAAAGCATGGATTTTCTGAAACTTAGAATAAAGATAGAAGATACCGGTCTGTTTTTAGAAAATATGCTTTTACTTACTACAGCATGGATGTGACGGAATTGCAAATGTTTTTGTGCAATTTAGAGTAATTTTAGAAACACCATTAAGTTTGTGTGGAAAGTTTTGCCGCCAGTTGCTATGATAAAGGGGAGATTATCTTTAGAACAATTAAAAGTGTATATTGGAATTGATGGCAGATTCCGTTGAAATTATTGGAGGCATCTATGAATTTTTTGTTGGTAGCTCTTGGCGGGGCAGTGGGAGCGATGGGGCGGTATGCAATAAGTCTTATTCCGGTAAAAACGGTATTTCCGATCCTGACATTGGCAACAAATTTTATTGGCGCTGTATTGATAGGCTTTGTTGTTGGTACAGTAGGCGAAAAGGGAAATCCTTCTCCGGGGATGGTATTGTTTTGGAAAACGGGCGTATGCGGAGGGTTTACAACATTTTCTACATTTTCTCTGGAAGCGTTCTCACTGTTTGAAAATAAATCCCACGTTTTAGGGGGAATCTATATCATATTGAGTGTTGCAGGCTGCATCACAGGTGTTCTTTGCGGGAAAAAACTGACGATGTTCCTGCCGTAGGATTTTTACTACCTTTTTCACGTGAGGTCTTCTTCTCCCCCTGCAATCCTGTCCTCGACGATCTGCCTGACCTGTGCGCACCATGCGTTAGTCTTGGGGATATCGGCACAAAGATCGCGCAGGATTACCTCAGCTTCTTCCCATGCGGCATGATACTGTTCGTCGGAAAGCTCACCGGATTTCCAAGCTTCCTCCAGTTCATCCTGATCGTCTATCTTTACATCGCCCTCCGGCGTAAAGATCACATCCAGATATTTATCGATATATACGGCGATGCCGTGCTCGTCAAATTCGATTCCCTCCGTGATGTCCACATACCAGACGGAGGGCTGGTAGATTTCATGGACGGGCGCAGGGTAGTGCTTCCTTTGGGCATCATGCGTTCTGTCCGGAAAGTACTTGATGGTGATCACCCTGTTTGTATCATCCGGTATCAGTTCAAGCCATGTCATACCGGTCCCTGTCACCTGTATCCTGCCGGCCTTTGGCGTCTCCCAATAATTCTCCTCGCCGTCCGTCAGCCTGATCAGGCAGGCAAGCCCGTGAAAGATCTCCTCGTCGATTCTCATCTGGTAATAAGGATAATGCTGGAAGCCCCAGCTGTCTCTGTTTAAGCGCTTATGTTTCATGGTATTCTCCTCGTTCTGCAAGAATTTAGTGCTTTTAAGACTAATCTACAATCAGCTTACTCTTGCAGGTTTTTGCTAATCCCATGATATCACAAACGGGTGAAATATGCTATCCATATCAGCGAGCGGATAGCGTAAGTTTATTGTAGGA
>DKUU01000006.1:0-170908 GCA_002490835.1 Lachnospiraceae bacterium UBA7196
GATCCTGTGTGCGATCGCTATGGTATTTTACCGGCTGATTCAGGGGGCGGAACATTATTATAAAAAGAAGTATTAGCTTCTTCGGCAAAGGTAGGGGCAGACCTTCTGATCTGCCCCTAATCCCAAAGACTCATCTGCCTCCTCTCTTCTTTCTCCTCAAAGGTATGCAGATAGCGAAATATTTTTTCATTATCATGAACCATTCCATACTCACCACATTTTTGATGAAATACCCTCATCAGATGCCTGCTCTTCGGACTTGCAATCTCGTACCGGTATCCGTAAGTTTTGCTGTACTTTTCCTTTAAACCGGGAAACAGTTGATCTAATTGCTTATAAAAATACTCCCGATTTCCCTCTCTGAGCGTCAGCCCCATGCCAAAATTGATCACACCGTAGACTCCCGCCTGCGCGCACAGTTCCAGAATACCCTCGATATTCTCCTGCGTATCGTTGATAAAAGGCAGGATCGGCGTCATCCATACGACGGTGGGGATGCCCGCATCCCGCAGCTTTTCAAGCGCTGCCACGCGCTCCCTCGTCGTAGAGACATTGGGCTCGATCTTCCTACAAAGCTCCTCGTCAAAAGTGGTCAGCGTCATCTGTACGACGCACTTCGTCTTTTCATTGATACGCTGCAATAAATCAATATCCCGCAGGACGCGGTCCGACTTCGTATGTACCGTGACCCCGAATCCGTACGCATCGATCAGGGTCAGCGCCTTTTTCATATATTGCAGTTCCAATTCCAACGGAATATAGGGATCAGTCATGGCGCCCGTGCCGATCATACATTTTTTACGCTTGCGTTTCAGGGCCTGCTCTAGCAGTTCAATCGCATTCTCCTTGACCTCAATATCCTCGAAAGCGTGCTCCATATGGTAGCACCTGCTTCTGGAATCGCAGTAAATACAGCCATGCAAACAGCCGCGATACAGATTCATCCCGTTCTGGGAAGATAAGATTCCCTTTGCCTTTACAAAGTGCATCCACCCGCTCCTCACTTCCCGGCGCAGTTTTTCTTATGCGCTTTTAACTTCTTCATCGCCCAGTCATAGTGACTTGACAGATTGGAGACAAAATAGCCGCCAAGAGTACTTCCGCCCACCCACGGGAAAACGCCTCTGGAAAACAATTCTTCATCGGAAAAAGTCTCCGCCAGCGCCATCACACCGGCATGGGACTTTTGCAGCATGGTTTTTGCTTCGTCAAGCGTAGTGTCCTGATGCTTTTTCCAAAACATCATATTCATATCGCCATATGTTTTCCAGTTATAAGGTCTTGGCAGAAAAGGCCAGTTGTCGCCCCTTTGATTAGCGGCCACCCAGGTCAGCAAGAGCTGGTGCCACTCGTAGAGATGCGTAAGAACGTCCCGCAGATTTTTGTCCCGTTTCCAGTGCGCCTCTTTCTTTGCGCTGTTTGAAAAATCAAAGGGCGTATTCAGCTCCTTCTCCGTCATTCCTGCGATCATTTCCTGCATTTTTTCATAATTTTCATTCGCTGCGGCCAATAAGTCCGCCTTTGTCGTCGGTCTTGCCATGGTATCCTTCCTTTCTGTTCTTATTATAGATTCCATGATACCGGCTATATACTGACACCCTATGTCAGGTTTTATATTTTTCTACTATTTTTTCCGCCTGCCGCGCGATTTCCTCCCGCAGATGCGCCGGAGAAAGGACCTCCACCTGCGTCCCGAAAGAGAGGATAAACCCTGTCAGCCACGCGCCTTCCGGCATGGCGGCGGACGCAATCAAGTCACCGTTCTCCTCTTTTCTGATCTGGGTTTTATCAAACTCATCGTAGACTCGGTATGCCATCTCTTTTGGAAAACGGAGCGTAACCGGCGGACAGTCTATCTCCGCTTCCTCTGCCTCCTTCGGAAAACTACGGCACACAAAACTCTCCTCCAACATTTCATAATGCAAAATACGGTTCAGCTTAAAAGTCCGCATTTCCTGCTTTTCCATACAAAATGCCTTCAGATACCATGCTTTCGACTTATAGACAAGTTTATGAGGCTGCACAACTCTCTCCCGCTCTGTCCCGTCTGCGCCCGCATAGCGAATCCTCACGCTCTTGCAGTGAATGACAGCCTTCTTTAACAGTTCAAACTTTTCATTGTCAAATTTCTGATCGCCCCATCGGGCAAAGTCCACTTCCAGCCAGTTTTCTGAGGGAAGAGCAAAGAGGGCGGAAAGCTTCTGCAAAGTCTGGCTCTCCCCCACATTTTGGGTAATATTGATGCTCTGGAGCGCGGAAAGGATCTCCTTCTTTTCCTCCTCAGACAGCACCGCCTGATCAAGAACAAAGCCTGTCATCAGACGGATACCGCCGTTTCTGCCCGCCTCCGCATAGATAGGAATACCCGCCGCGCTTAAAGAATCAATATCCCTGTAGATCGTCCGCACCGACACCTCGAAACGCTCCGCCAGTTCCGGCGCGGTCGCCTGTCCTTTTTCCAGTAGATAATATACGATGCGAAACAGTCTGCTCTCCTGCATTGTTTCCTCCCCATAATGCAATTTTTTATAGGAACTTTTGTAAAATTCTTGCGTTTTTCATAGGAACTTTGCAAAAATATTACGTTTTTCATAGGAACATTTGCAAAATTTCTGCGTTTTTCATAGGAGTCTTATGAAGGCCTGTAACTTTCCTTCTCCACGACCTCATAAATATCTTTCCCTGCTTTTGCTTCAAAATAGGCTTTCAGTCTGATATTAGCATCCCACTTTTCCTGCGGATAGGAGCCATACCTTCTTTTCACGTCGCTCATGCGCTCCTCGATATCAAGCACGCCCTCACTGCCGGCCAAAGAATCGCACAGCTGGATCAGTCTGTCATAGTCATCGTATTCTGCCGCAGCCAGCGCCTGTTCCAGTTCCCTGACCTTATCCTCTTCGATATCGAACCTTCCTATGTAATCATGAATGTTCTGAATACTGAAGGAGTGTGTCAGGCAGATTTTTGCCGCCTCCTCATATCCCAACGACATCATATAAGCATAACCGTCCGAAATATGCTTCATATGACTGACACCGAACTTTCTGCCAATATCGTGAAGCAGTCCTAAGATATATGCTTTTTCGGCATCCATCCCACACGCCGCCGCGATCTTTTCCGCGCAATGCGCCGTGACCCGGCAATGATCTGCCCACTGTCCCGGATTGCACGATTCTGCTTCCGTGAGCAGTCTTTCCGCCTCTATTCTTGTCGGTATCATGGTTTTTCCTCCCTGCACTTCACAATAGTCACATCATAGTTTATAATAATGTAATTAGAAATAAAATACAAGGAGACTGTTATGACCGTAAAGCACGTCTATTCCCCCGACGTATACAGAAAAATAACGACGGCAGAGCCGGAGAAAAAAGACGATATCTACCGCTATGAATTGATGCTCCCTTTTCAGGGCAAATGGGACTGCTATCACATCCCCCTCAAAGCGCCCAGAGAGGGCGCATATGACATTATCATGGCCAATAACCGCTTGGGATTATTTGCGCCCTCCAAAGTGAATGAAACGACAAAGCTCTGGATCGATGCCATTTCCGATCAGAAGCTATGGGATGCCTGTCAACAGTCCATTGAAAACGCATTGGAGCGTTTTGTAAAAAAAGGAATCGAACTCAAAGTGCAGGAATATCTTTTTTCCATTTTTCTGGCTGACCCTGACAATGCTTATACGCAGGCGAACGAGGGCTACTGCGGGGACGGCGGCATTCCGGGCTTTGTGATGGGATGGCTTATTCCT
This sequence comes from Lachnospiraceae bacterium UBA7196, assembly GCA_002490835.1. GTDB lineage: Bacteria > Bacillota > Clostridia > Lachnospirales > Lachnospiraceae > UBA3282. The sequence continues at coordinate 3,752 of DKUU01000006.1, forward strand.
ACTGAAAATAACATCAAGAAGCTCCCTGCCGCGCTTGCGCATGAAACCAATCATAATGTCCGCTACCAGTACATCAAATGGACGAATGACATCACTCTCGGCGAGATGCTTGTGGGGGAAGGACTAGCGGAAAATTACGCTACGATCATTCATGGCGAAGAATTTCTCGGGCCGTGGGTGAGCAAGACAGATCCTGAACTATTGCCCTTGATTAAAGAAATCATCTATGACGGGCTGCATACGACAGGCTTTGAAAATATCACCGCCTATTTATACGGCGATGAGATGGCAAGGCTGCAAAGCTTTCCCGAAGTGGGACTGCCCTACTGTGCGGGCTATGCCGTCGGGTATCATCTGATCCAATATTATCTGCAAAAAACCGGGATCGGCATTGAAGAAGCTACGATTCTGCCTCATGATGAGATACTAAAAGAGGTGGAAGAATTTTGGACGATGTGATATAAAACCGTATTTTTGAAAGAGAGAAAAACCATGAATTATAAGTATATGAGAATACAGGGCAGAGAAAACTCTTACATAACAAAGTATCCCAAAGGGGTATTCAGTCTTTGTTGGAATCTGATCAGAGATAATCAATTGACCGACGAAGAAAAAGAACTGTTTCTATCTATTGATACATGGTTTAAAGAGAATCTTCCCGAACCGGAGCCTTGCAAAAACCAGGAACAGGTCATTACATTTTTCAAATGTGAAAGCACAGTGGAAATGCTCGAAAAGCTAAAGCCCGCTGTTGCGCTTTTGGATCAACATCAAAAACCTTACGATGTGGTTTATACAAATTTTGTAGGAACCATTGTTTATGAAGACAACTGGCAAATCGCCGTTCAGGTGAAAGACGGGAAAATGATATAAATTCCGGTCAGAGAAGTATCCATTATATCGGATGCTTTCTTGCCGCATACCCCATCTCGTCCTTCTCAATGCTGAGCACAAAGGGAAATTTGTTATATTCTATGCAGCGATAAAAATCAGCCTCTGGGAAGACGCTTTGTCTTTCCGGATCAAAGAAATGTTCGCCGCCATGATGCCTTAAGGCATTGACCCTCTGCTCCATATCCGTAAATTCCCTGCCCTCCAGAATGCTCTTGATATACGCCGCGCACAGTTCATCCTCCGGCGCTGGTCTGACACCGCCGCTTCCCATGCTGACCAGCGAAACTGTCTGCGGCTGTCTGGAAATGATGTATTCGGCCACCGCCCTCGCATTGACCAGACTTCCTGTGATGATCTCGTCCGCGTGGACGGCATTAACGATTCCCTGCGTTCCCGCGCTGGTGGTGTGAATGATCGTTTTCCCCGCCACGTCCTCTTTCCGAATGGAAGACGGTGAGTTGCCGTAGTCAAATCCCTTACACTTTATGCCCTTCCGCTCGCCGATCAAAATGCTGTCTTTGATACGGTCTCTGAGAGAAAACGCTTCCTCGATCGTTCCCACGGGACGAATCAGCTTCACACCCATATCATACAGATAGCATTCCAAAGAAAACGCCCTGAAAACATCGATGATAACGGTCAATCCCTCCGCCTGTTTTGCCCCTTCCAGTAACTGCAGCATATTGATATCATACATATGGCTTTATTCCTTTCGCAAATTGATGCTCTATTACTTTTCCGTCATCCGATTCCTGTGCTGTAAATGAATGCCGATGTGTCCGATTCCCAAAATAATCACACTGATCAACAGAAATATATTTCTTCCGTAAATACCCAACAGGAAAAAGGCACAGACCGGAAGGGTCGCGCCCGCCACAGGAACACCGCAGATGCTGCTGTAAAAATCAGTCATTTTCTTTTCACTTTTAAAGTATCGTACCCAATATACCTCATACAGCAGCATCAGCGCAAAAGAAAGTAACAGCCAGACAGCCCACAGGGAATCCAGCCTGACATTAAAATCGGAAAAAATCAAGGCACAGCAGCATACAAGAACCTCTCCTACTCTCTCAAATCCCTGCAGCACTTTATTTTCTTTGACAACGTATTCATCATACCCGATCGGTTTATGTTTTGCCCAGATGCCGTTGGGGATGAACAGCATCAGCAGATAAATCAATCCCACGTAGGAAAATCCGAAATGAAACATCATTGCAATCTCCTTCTTTATAAGGATTTCTTTCATAGCAAGAAAACAGCACGAAATCATCCTACTGCGGGGACTCCTCCCACAGCACGACCTGTCCCTGCCGCAGGGACGCCTGCACATCGATAATCCGCTGATTCTCCGATCCCCGAAACCGCAGGCTGATGTTTTTCTTTGCCTGTATAAATTCCCCGTCCACGATGATATCCAAATAAGACAGGAACTCCTTCATATCCTCCCACTTTTCGCAGAAGTCGTCCAGAATGTCCCTGTCAAAAAGATAGCCCGTATAGCACCAGATATTCTTTTGCGGAAAACGGGCCTTCACTTTTCTTAAAAAAAGAAGAAGCGCCGTCCAGTTTGCGTATTCCAAAGGCTCCCCGCCAAGCAGCGTCAGCCCCGCGATATGATCCGGCAAAAGCGCCGTAAGGAGCTCGTCCGCCACCGCTTCCGTAAAGGGCTGACCATACTGAAAATCCCAAGTCTCGGGATTAAAACAGCCCTCGCAGTGGTGCGTGCATCCGCTGACAAAGAGCGTCACCCGCACCCCCGGACCGTCCGCGATGTCGCATTTTTTTATCACTGAATAAAACATAACATACCTCAAATTCCGAGGCTGCGTAGCAGTCCTCGCAGAGTTAATTTCCGAGGTTGCGAAGCAATCCTCGCAGAGTTAATTTGCGCAGCAAATTTACTCTTGGCGAAGTAAATTTACTCTTGTTACAGGTGCAGCACTCTTTCCTTGATTTCCTGCGTACGTCCCTGATTCCAGAACTGCGTGCCGATATATCCGCAGGTACGCCTTGCCACATTCATCTTATCCTGATCGGTATTGCCACAGTTAGGGCACTTCCAGATCAGTTTCCCATCCGTGTCCTCTACGATCTCGATCTCGCCGTGGTAATCGCAGACCTGACAGTAATCGCTCTTGGTATTTAACTCCGCGTACATGATATTATCGTAAATATACTGCATTAGAGAGAGCACCGCATCCAGATTGTTCTCCATGTTCGGTACTTCCACATAGCTGATGGCACCGCCGGGGGAAAGCTCCTGAAACTGCGACTCAAATTTCAGCTTATCAAAGGCGTTGATATCCTCCGTTACATGAACGTGGTAGCTGTTGGTGATATAATTTTTGTCCGTCACGCCTTCGATGATGCCAAAGCGCTGCTGTAAGCATTTCGCAAACTTATAAGTGGTGGACTCCAAAGGCGTGCCGTAGAGACTGAAATCAATGTTCGTCTCCTCCCTCCACTCCTTGCAGGCGTTATTCAGATACTGCATCACCTTAAGGGCGAAAGGCGTCGCCTCCGGATCGGTATGGCTTTTGCCCGTCATATAGCGAGTACACTCGCACAGCCCCGCATAGCCAAGGGATATGGTGGAATAGCCGTCATAGAGAAGCTTGTCGATCGTTTCCCCTTTTTTCAATCTGGCCAGCGCGCCGTTCTGCCACAGGATCGGCGCGGCATCCGACAGCGTTCCTTTGAGCCTGTTATGTCTCGCCATCAGCGCCCGTCTGCAAAGCTCCAGACGCTCGTCCATGATCTTCCAGAAGCGTTCCATGTCCCGTCCCGACGAACAGGCCACATCTACCAGATTCAAAGTGACCACACCCTGATTGAATCTGCCGTAAAACTTCGGCTGGTCGTTTTCGTCATGATACACGGTAAGGAAGGAGCGGCAGCCCATACAGGTATAGCAGTTGCCGTCCTTTAACTGTTTCATGATCTTTTCCGATATATAATCAGGCACCATACGCTTTGCCGTACACTGTGCCGCCAGTTTCGTCAGATACCAATATTTTGTGCCCTCGCGGACATTGTCCTCCTCCAGCACATAGATGAGTTTGGGAAAAGCAGGCGTGATATAGACGCCCTTCTCATTCTTGACACCGCGGATGCGCTGGCTCAACATCTCCTCAATGATCATCGCCAGATCGTCCCGCAGCTGTCCCTCGGGAACCTCGTCGATATACATGAACACCGTGATAAAAGGCGCCTGTCCGTTGGTTGTCATCAGGGTGATGACCTGATACTGAATGATCTGCACACCCTGTTTGATCTCATCCTTCACGCGCCGTTCGGCAATCGCATTGATCTGCTCTTCAGTCGCTACAACGCCCATCTCCTGCATCTCCGCGCGCACTTTCTCACGGAATTTTTCTCTGCTCACATTGACAAAGGGCGCCAGATGCGAAAGGGAAATGCTCTGCCCGCCGTACTGGCAGCTCGCGATCTGCGCGATGCTCTGCGTTGCCACGTTACATGCCGTGGAAAAACTTTTGGGCGTATCAATCATGGTCTCGCTGATCACCGTGCCGTTTTGCAGCATATCTTCCAAGTTGACCAGACAGCAGTTGTGCATGTGCTGGGCAAAATAATCCGCGTCATGAAAATGGATCACGCCCTGCTCATGCGCCTCCACGATATCCGGCGAAAGCAGGAATCGCTTGGTGATATCCTTGCTCACCTCTCCCGCCATATAATCCCGCTGCACGCTGTTGACCGTGGGATTTTTATTGGAATTTTCCTGTTTGACTTCCTCGTTATTGCACTCCAACAAACTTAAGATCTGCTCGTCCGTGGAATTGGATTTGCGCACAAGCGCTCTCTTATAGCGATAGGTGATATAATTTCTGGAAATGGTGTAGGCCCGGTACTTCATCAACTGGTTCTCCACCATATCCTGAATCTCCTCCACGCTGGGAGCCCTTCGCATCTCCTCGCAATGATCGGCTACCACAGAGGCGATCTCGTCGATCTCCTCCTCCGACAGCCGGTCTTCTTCCTGCACGCTGTTATTTGCCTTCCTGATCGCCGCCACGATCTTCTTTAAGTCAAAGTTTACCTCCACGCCGCTTCTCTTAATGATCTTCATTCCGTAACGCCCCCATATTCCCTTTGCTGAAATACCCCAACATCCTGTATGCTTATTCTGTCATTACCCCGCTGCACGTACTATATATTGTATCACGGCAAAATATTATGTCAAGTTGTTGTGGTGTTTATTTTTAGAAAATCTTTAGGAATATTTTGACTGACTTAGTCGGTAAACCATGCCGGGCTCACACGATTCCTCCCAATCTTTCGGCAAAATCTATATCACGTAGTCATAATCCTTTAACACGCGCCGCAAAAATTGTGCCGTCCGCTCTTCCTTCGGCGCCGTAAAGATCTGCTTCGCACTTCCCTGCTCCACGATCACACCGCCATCCATAAACACCACCTTGCTTGCCACCTCCTGCGCGAAGGTCATTTCGTGGGTGACAATGATCATAGTAGCTCCTTCATTTGCCAGTTTTTTCATCACGGCAAGCACTTCCCCGATCAATTCCGGATCGAGCGCCGAGGTAGGCTCATCGAAAATCAGTACATCCGGATTCACGGCAATGGCTCTCGCGATGCCGACGCGCTGCTGCTGTCCCCCGGAAAGCTGGGAAGGATAATAGTCGTATCTGTCGGCAAGCCCCACCTTATCAAGCGCCTTTTTCGCCCGCTCTTTTGCTTCCGCCTTCGGCACCTTTCTGGCTATGACCAGCCCTTCCATCACATTTTGGAGCGCCGTTTTATTCTGGAACAGATTATAATTCTGAAAGACAAAAGCCGTCTTCTTCCGCACTTTGGCAATGACCTGCTTAGATGCGCCGTGCAGCCGCGTGTTGATATCGTCAAACGTCATCGTCCCCTGATCCGCCTTTTCCAAAAAATTCAGGCAGCGAAGAAGCGTCGTTTTCCCCGATCCGCTGGGACCTAATATCACAACGATATCGCCCTTATTCACCTCGATATCGACGCCCTGCAGCACTTGATTGTCCCCAAAACTTTTCTTTATATTTTCTACCTTTAACATTCGATCTATCCTCACTTTCCCGCATCTTTAGGAAAAAACCCGTCTTGCATTCCTAACCGAAGCCGGCTTTTTATAAGCCGCCGCTGCCCGCTCTGTCAGATGAAACACGCCCTGCACCAGGCTGCACAGAAGAATGTAGATAAAAAAGATGACCAGATACGCTTCCAGATAGTTGTAGCCGAATGAGGCATCTATCTTTGCGATCGCCGTGACATCCTTCACCGTCATCATAAAGGCAAGCGAGGTACTTTTCAGCAGATTTACGGTGGTGTTGCAGATATTGGGCAGCGCCGCCGTAAGCGCCTGCGGAATGATGATCCTGACGTAAGCCTGAAATCTGTTCATCCCGATGGAGAGTGCCGCTTCCATCTGTCCCTTATTGACCGTCAAAAGCGCTGACCGAAACACCTCGGACAACACTGCTGTCGTATTCAAAATAAAGACCACATAGGCGTAAAGAATCGGATTCACCGTAAAAATGTTATAAGAAAGCCCGCACACCTCCTTGATCAGGTAATTCAATAGAGTCGGCAGCAGACTGTATAAAAATAAAATCTGTAATACCACCGGCGTCCCGCGGACAAACGAAACATATGCCGCTGCCGCCCTCCTGCCGATTCTGCCGTCACCTAACTTGGTAACCGTCATCAGAAAGCCAAGCGGTGCGGAGACAAGCAGCGTTACGATCACGATCTGAAACGTCACGGGAATCCCATGCAAAACATCAATAAAGGTTTCCGCCATAAACTGAAGATCAAGATTCATGCTGCTCACACTCCTTTCTTAAGTTCCCGATAAAGACCTCTTTCCCACAGCGCCGCCCCTTTTTCGATCAGGACAGTCAGCACCCAATAGAGGATAAACAGCGCCAGATACACTTCCAGACTGTAAGAGCTCTGATTTTGTCCGATGATCAGTTGTCCTTTTCCCATAATGTCAATCAGGCCAATGGTGTAAGCAAGGGAGCCTTCCTTCATCAGATTCACCAAAGCGTTTGTAAAATTAGGGATCGCCACCCTGATACACTGCGGCAGTACGATCCGGTAGAACGCCTGAAACTCCGTGAGCCCCACGCTGACCGCCGCCTCCCTCTGCCCTCTGTCCACCGCTTCATAGGCGGAGCGAAAAACCTCCGCCATAGTCGCGGCAAACAAAAGGGAGAACGTAGTGATCACAAAAAAGGCCTTGTCCGCATCATTGATATCGATCCCAAACGCATTCAGAAGCTCCGGCAGCCCATAATAGACCAGAAAGAGAAGGACAATCGAGGGAATACACCGTATCACATAGATATACAGGTTTGCAAGAAACTGTCCTACCTTCCCCTTCCTGATTTTTCCCGCTGCCAAAAGCGCCCCGAGCAGGCTGCCGAAAAACACCGTTCCTACTACAATGGCTGCTGTTACCGGCAGGAAGGGCAGTAACTGCGGCAGCGTTTCCAGTATGTATTGTGGATGAAATGGACGCATGGCTGCACTCTCCTTTGCAAGTTATAATTCGTCTCCGATCTGATAGCCTTCCGGCACATAATCGAACAGGCTGTAACCGAAATACTCCTGCTGCAATTTCTCCAGCGTGCCGTCCGCCTCAAGTTTTTCCCATGCCTCATCGTACGCGTCCGCAAGCGCCTGCTGGTCCTTGCCAAACAGCGGCCATGTAGGGATTCCTTCGTAGTCGATGAAGCGCAGCCGTTCTGCATAATCGTGATACTCGCCCTGCTCCGACTCTACATTAGCGGCAAAGGAAGTCTTGATATTGATATAGGCGTCATATCTTCCTTCCAGCACCCACTGGTAGCCGTCCGCCGCGCTAAACTGATCCCCCGCGATCAGATCGATCGGCTTGTCGGGATGGTTTTTATTGTAATTATCTACGATTGTATACTGCGCGTTCTGCGCGCCGATGGGTACCAGTTTCCCGCTGTACTCCGCAAAGGAAGAAAGATCGGTGATCTGGTCCGCATCCTCACTTCTGATGGCGATACCGATGATGCTGCTCCCGATATAGTGTTTCGGAAATACAAACTTTTTAGAGCGTTCTTCCGTCCACCAGACACCCTTCGTGCCAACATCATATTTACCCGAATCGATCCCGATCAGCAGATCGTCGTCCGTGGTCCCCACATAGGTAAACTCATACTGCGGCAGAAGCTCATCGACCGCCTTCAATACCGCCACCTCATAGCCGTCGGAATTTCCGTTCTCGTCAATGAAATCATAGGGCTTATAGGCCTGCGTATGCGCTACCGTGATCTTTGTCACGTCATCCGCCGTCTGCTCTGTCTGCTCCTTCGCCTGTGCCTGTGCCGTCACACCGCCTGCCGCATCCGTACCGCAAGCCGCTGTTCCCAGCCCGACAGCCGCGATCGCTGTGGCCGCTATCACTTTATTTCTGATGTCAAGATATTCCTTTTTCATAATAAGTCTCCTCCTTTTTCTCTATCCTTTATCTGCTGCTTATCTTCTGCCGTACTGCCCGGCCGCCTTACGAATCCATTCCAGTCTCTCAAGCGGTGTATCCGAAGGAATCGTGCAGTCCGCGCCGAGAATGATGCCTGTCGTGCCCGCTTCATCCAGCAGCTTCTTCGTGTACGCCTCGACCTCGCTCTGACTCCCCTTGTAAAGAATATCGTTTTTGGTATTGCCGAAACCGCCGATCACGGCGCGTCCGCCAAACAGCTTCTTTCCTTCCGTCAACGAAACATGCTCCACGACCACTGCCCAGTTGATCACTTTGACATCATAATCCTGATAGACGGAAAGGTCGTTCCTTGCGCCCTCATAACCGCAGATATGTAAGAGGTTATAGTCGCTGACCGCATTCGCCGCATTGAGTACGCCCTGCTCACTGGGTGTGACATAAGTAAGGTACTCTTCCTTCGTAACCGCCCCGTCCTGTATATTCCTCGTACTCAGATAAATACCGTCCGCCTTTCCTTCCGTGATCAGCTTCACGGCAAGCTGCGACAGATCCTTCTTGATCACATTCAGCGCATAGGCAAGTTCATCGGGATTTTCCTTGATCAGCTTTGCAAGCGTCAAATCCGATCCCGCTTCCACCAACACAAACCGTAAGACCGACACCGGTGCGAAGATATTATAGAAGGTCGCCACCTCGCTGCCAAATCGATCCGTAAGTCTTTTCACCAGCGCCGTCTGCGCATCGATCCACGCATCCACTTTTCCGCTTTCCGCCTTCAGCAGATCCGCCGCCGTCTCCACTTTGGCAAGCGTAGGATTGGGATAACGGAAATATCCGTCGCTCATCAGCTTGACAAAATCCGGCTTGAAATCATCATAGAATCGGAAATGCCCTTCCACATTCTTTTCGATAATCTCCGGCCTGTCGTCAAAGAGATTTTCCGGCGCGAAATGGAACCAAAAACCCACCGGAACCCGCTCCGTCTTTTTGTTATCAAACGCATCAAACACCAACTGCCTTTTATCGCTCATCTTCTTTTCCTCTTTTCTTTTTTATTTGTGCTTTTTTTGTTTTCATGTTTCTACCGCTTCTGCCTGTGTTTCTGCCTTATTTTTGCACAAAAAAACAGGCTTCAAAGCCTGCGTAAACTTTCTCCATGCCGCATATACACAGCGTGTTTCATTGCTTCAAAGAAAGCATCACATCCTTCAGACTTCGATTTTCTTTTTCTATTCCATTTTTCCACATAGAGCATGACATACCACAGCAACACATACACGCTCTCCTTTCCTGACAACCCATCATCTTCATCATTGCTTTTCTCATGTCTCTGCTCCTTTCTTTTTTCTTTTCATACTTTTCCTATCTAAATCGTATGATTTAATTTTAAAAAAATATTAACACGCTATATTTTACTTGTCAACCTATTTTTAGAAATTTTTGAAAAAAGTAAAAAAACACGAAAAAAAGGACTTCCCCGTGGAACACAATTCCTACGAAAAAGTCCTTCCAAAAGCTGGAAAAGGGACTCGAACCCTCGACCTACTGATTACGAATCAGTTGCGCTACCGACTGCGCTATTCCAGCTTATTCCCTGCAACAATGATTATTATATGATGGAACGCATCATTTTGCAAGTAATTTTTCAAGAAAATCCATGCTTTTTCTATTTTTCGTTCTTTTGCAGATGTACATCCATCTGTGGATAAGGAATGGGGATACCCGCTTCATCCAGCGCGTACTTTGTCGCTTCCAAAAGCCGCCACTTCGTCTCCCAGAACACTTCGTTCCTGCTATAGCAGCGCAGACACAAAACCACGCTGCTGTCAGCCAGTTCGTCAACAAACACCCGCTTTTCCTGCTCCTGTAATACCCCCTGATCCGCGTTTAACACCGAAAGCAATACCTCTTTGGCCCTGCGGATATCCGCTTCATAGGAAATGCCGATCTTAATATCCATCCTGCGGTCTTCGGTCGTGCTCATATTGAGGATATTCGAGTTTGCAAGAGTCCCGTTTGGCACTACGACAATATGCCTGTCGGGAGTAATTAATTTGGTGTAAAAGAGCTGCACTTCCTCCACCGTTCCCTCGTTACCCGCAGCGTCTCTGATATAATCCCCGACCTTAAACGGCTTTAAGAGCAGGATCAGTACGCCGCCTGCAAAGTTTGACAGGCTCCCCTGCACCGCCAAACCGATGGCCACGCCTGCGGAACCTACCAGCGCCACCACACTGGCAGCGTCCAGTCCAAAGTAAGAAGCGATCGTAAAGAGCAGCAGGATGTAGAGCACCGCCTTGACAAGAGAATCCAGAAAACGGCTCACCCCCACATCCACATTGCGGCGCGCAAAAGCCTTACGCATGATCCTGCGGATCAGTTTAATGAGCTGGATGCCGATAAAGAGCACCACCAGCGCCATCAGTACCCTGACGCCCAGACGAAGCAGCTTTTCCGGCAATTCCTGTAAATAGCGCTCGATCAGCCCTACATTCAACTCGTCTGACGCGATATACTCAATCTCCCTGATCTGCTCTTCTACGACCTGCTCTTCCATACCGCCTCCCGGCTTTCCTGCGCCTGATACGCGGGCCGCCCCCATCTCTCCCAATCGTTTACCGGTTTGGGCCCGCTTCTGTTACTCTTTACTCTGTCTTATCCGCCTTATCTTCTGCCGCTTTTCTTCCGTTTGCTTTTACTGTTTCCGGTTCTGCCGCCGCGGTTTTCTTTGCCGCTTCGCCTTTCGCCGCTGCCGCCCTTTTTGCCGTCGCCGCTGTCTTCTTTGCCGCAGGCTTATCTGCCTTCGCGCTTTTCGCTGCTACCGCCTTCTCTGCCGTCGGTGCCTTCTTTGCGTCCGCCGTCTTTTTCGCCGCCGCCTTCGGTTTCTTCGTCAGTTCCTGCAATTTCTGTGCCGCCGCTTCCGCCGCCTTCTCTAAGACATCCGCCGCCTTCGCGCTCTCTCTTGCTTCCGCGGCTGCGCGTTTTGCCAGTTCCTTCGCCTCCGCTGCCGCGCGCTTCGCCTGTTCTCTGGCTTCCGCCGCCGCCTTCGCCGTACGTTTCGCCTCTTCCTCGGCCAGCCTTCTCTCCTCGGCTTCTTTTGCCAGCCTTCTCTCCTCGGCGCGCTTCTTCTCGATTGCCGCCTTCTCTTCCTTCGTGTAAGGGGTATAGGAGAAGATGCTGATACTTAAGGGGGCGCTCACCATGTCGATCGCATAGGGCTTGCCGTCCCACTCAGTCTCGATCGTCTCGCAGACCGCCTTATTGATAATACCGTCGCCGCCGTAGGCCGCATCATCCGTGTTAAAGACTTCCTGATACTTGCCCTCGCAGGGCACGCCCACGCGAAATTCTTGTCTGGCGTCCACAAAATTCGCCACAACCACCAGCATATCCTTGGCATCATCGGTTTTCCGTATATAAGATAACATGCAGGCATTCGGTGTGATGCAGTTGATCCACTCGAAGCCTTCCCACGAGGTATCCTTCTCATAGAGGGCAGGCGAAGCCTTATAAAATTGATTGAGCGCCGCCACCATCTGATTCAGTTTCTTGTGTTCGGCATATTCTAAAAGCCCCCACTCCACGGCGCGCTTCTCATTGAATTCATCGTACTCGCCGATATCCTGCCCCATGAAGAAAAGCTTCTTGCCGGGATGCGTCATATGGTAAGCGTAGGTCAGCCGCAGATTGGCAAACTGCTTTTTCCGCTCTCCGGGCATCCTGCCAAGCAAAGTACCCTTGCCGTGTACCACCTCGTCATGCGACAGGACGAGGATGAACTTTTCACTATAAGCATAGATCATGCTGAAGGTCAGGTCATTATGTCTGCCCGAACGGAAGAAGGGATCTGTGGCGATGTAGCCCAGATAATCGTTCATAAAGCCCATATTCCATTTCAGGTCAAAGCCAAGGCCGTCCTCCGAAAGCGCACCCGTGACCTTGGGCCAGGCCGTAGACTCCTCCGCGATCATCAGCACGCCGGGATTTCTCTTTTTCATAATGGAGTTTAAGTGTTTAAGCAGCTCCACCGCCTCCAGATTCTCATGGCCGCCGTAGATATTCGCCACCCACTCGCCGTCATTTTTTCCATAGTCCAGATAGAGCATGGACGCCACGGCATCGATGCGGATGCCGTCCGCATGATATTTCTCCGCCCAATAGAGGGCGTTTGCGATCAGGTAATTGCTTACTTGCGGCCTGCCGTAATTATAGATCAGCGTACCCCAATGGGGGTGGTAGCCCTGTCTGGGATCCTGATGCTCATAGAGACAGGTGCCGTCAAAGTTTGATAATCCATAGGTATCTCTGGGAAAATGAGCCGGCACCCAGTCAAGGATCACGCCGATCCCCGCCGCGTGCATCTCGTCCATAAAATACATCAGATCTTCCGGAGTACCATAGCGGGCCGTGGGCGCATAATAACCGATCACCTGATAGCCCCACGACTCGTCTAACGGATGCTCCATCACCGGCATCAGCTCGATATGGGTATAACCCATGCGTTTCACATAAGCAATGATCTTCGGCGCAAGCTCCCTGTAAGTGTAAAATTCCCTGCCATCCGAAGGCTTCTCGAAGGAACCCAGATAGACCTCGTAAATGCTCATGGGCTTATCTTCCGCCTGCAGGGCCGCCCTGTTTTTCAGCCATTTTTCATCCTTCCACTTATGATCCGTGATATCCCGCACCACAGAAGCGCTGTCAGGCCGAAGCTGCGCGCCGAAGCCGTAAGGGTCCGCCTTCAGATAGACAAGGCCGCTCTTGGCCTTGATCTCAAACTTATAGCAGTCGCCCTCCTTCACATCGGGCAGAAAAATCTCAAAAATGCCGGAATCCCACAGCCGGCGCATCTGATGAGCCCTGCCGTCCCAGCCGTTAAAATCGCCCACCACGCTGACCCGCATTGCGTTCGGCGCCCAGACCGCAAAGGCCGTGCCCGCCACTCCGTCAAGCACCATCGGATGCGCGCCCAGCTTCTCATATATGGTATAATGAATGCCGGCCGCAAATTTTTCCGTGTCCTGTTTTGTGATCTGCGGCGCGAAATTGTAGGAATCGCGCACTTTTTTCAGGCTCCCGTTCGCCGCCTCCACTACATATTCGTAAGCGGGAACCGCCTTTCCGGGCAAAAGCAGGGCAAAATACCCCTCCTCGTCAGCCTCCTCCATCCGATAGCTCTTATCGTCTTCCAAAAGCTGCAGGCGCACGCTCTTTGCGCCGGGCTGGAAGGTCTGCACCAGCACCGAATTTCCCGTCACATGCGCTCCTAAGATATCGTGGGGATGGTCCGACTCCGAGTAGACGATCTCCTCGATCTGTGCCCAATTCATCAACTTATACAATTTCTTATTCATCCGCAGCCTCCGCCTTTCTTTTTTTATATTAGATTTTGTGGATCAACAGCCCGCTCCGCAGCTTAGGCTCAAACCATGTGGATTTCGGGGGCATCAGCCTGCCCGCGTCCGAAACGGCAAAGAGTTCGTGGATATCCGTGGGATACATAGCAAACGCCGCCTTCGCATCCGTATGCACCCGCCGCTCCAGCTCCGCAAGCCCTCTGATTCCGCCCACAAAGTCGATCCGCTTATCCGTCTTCGGGTCTTTGATTCCGAAAGCCGGATCCAGAAGATATCTTTGCAGGATTGCCACATCCAGATCCTCCACCGGATCATTTGTATAACACTCGTTATTTATTATCAGCCGATACCAGTCGTCCGCATAGTACATACCGATCTCGCCCTTTTTTTGCGGATGGTAAGCCTCTTTCCCCAGCTTTTCCATCTGAAAATGCTTCTCTATCACGGAAAAGAAAGCTGCTTCGTCGATTTCCTCCTCCGGCTTCACCACACGGTTATAGTCCATGATCATCAGCTGGTCGTCCGGAAAAAGGACTGACAAAAAGAAGTTAAACTCCTCTCGACCTGTATAATCGGGAAAGGCAGCCCGCCGCTTTTTCGAGACATTCACCGCCGAGGCGCATCTGTGGTGACCGTCCGCAATATAAATGGAATCCACTTTCTCAAAGCCCGAACGGATCCGCCCAACGGCCTCCTCGTCATCGATCACCCAGATCCTGTGCGTGATCCCGTCACCTGCCGTAAAATCATAGACGGGTGGCGTCTCCATCGCCTTTTTCACCTCATGTTCGATCTCCTCCCGCCTTCTGTAAGCCAAAAAGATCGGCCCGGTCTGCGCGCTGCACACGTCCACGTGCCGGATACGGTCAGCCTCCTTGTCGGCGCGGGTGTTCTCATGCTTTTTGATCACCTGATTATCATAGTCGTCCACACTGGCGCAGGCGCCGATCCCCACCTGAGACCTGCCGTCCATCACCAGCTCATAGACATAGTATGCCCTCTTTTCTTCCTGCAGAAAAAGGCCGTCCTCTATCATCTGACCGAGCATTTCTCCCGCCTTCTCATAAACCTCGGGCGCATACATATCATAGTCTTTTGGAAACTGCGTCTCCGGCCTGTCGATCCGCAGAAATGTATAGGCATCCCCCTCTACCGCTTCTCTGGCCTCCTGTCTGTTATAGACATCGTAAGGTAGAGCCGCAATCTTATCCGCCAGATCCGCTCTGGGTCTGAGCGCCTGAAATGGAATGATATTTGCCATCCTTCATCCGTCCTTCCACTGTCCTGATGCGAAAAATACATATGTATATTTTAACAAATTCTGCTAGGCACTACAAGTAAATCGTGGTAAAATATGTGCGGATGGAAAATACGCGGCGTTTTAAGCCTGTCCATGCACAAATCCTATCAAAACACAAGGAAAGGAAGGATACCATGAGCCCTGAAGATAAAAAGATTTTAGACCGGATCAACGCCTATGCCGAAAAAGCTCTGGCTGATATCGATCCGCAAAAGACCCGCATCTCCTTTCAGCTTGACGCTTTAAGACCTGTTATGGAAGAGATTTCAAAAGAAACCGGTAAGTCAGTCGAGGATATCTTCATCCTCTATATGGATCTGGCAAGCGAGGCCGCCGTGGAAGCGGAACAACAACTGCAGGCAGCTTTGGAAGACGATGCTGACGCCAACTTTTCCTCCATCGCAAACCGTCTGCAATAAAAAGAAAATACGCATAAAATAAGGGCCTGTCGATTTACGACAAGCCCTTTTATAAATCAGTATCTTCTTACTTTACCACTCTCACGCGAAATACCCCGTCGATGGACTGCAGCTTCTCAATGATCTCCTTGGAAGCCGGCTGCTCGATATCCAGCATGGTGTAAGCCACCTCGCCCTTTGACTTATTGGTCATATCGGAGATATTGATGTTATTGTCACCGAAGCAGGCCGTGAACTTGGTAATCATGTTCGCGATATTCTTGTGGAAGATCGCCACGCGGCCGGCCTGTTCACAGACACCCATATCACATCTGGGATAGTTCACACTATTTGTGATATTGCCGTTCTCCAGATAATTCTTCAACTCCTTGACGGCCATCACCGCACAGTTATCTTCGGACTCCTCCGTGGATGCGCCAAGATGCGGGATCACGATACAGCCTTCCTGCCCTGCCGTGGTGGCATTCGGGAAGTCAGAGACATACTTTCTTACCTTACCCGCCTTGATACTCTCCAGAACTGCCTTTTCATCCACCAGCAGGTCTCTGGCGAAATTCAAGAGGATCACGCCGTCCTTCATCTGGTCGAGCGCCTCTTTGCCGATCATACCCTTCGTGGCGTCCATTAACGGCACGTGAATCGTGATGATATCACACTCCGCATAAATATCCTCCACATGGATCACATGCTTGACATCGCGGCTTAAATTCCACGCCGCATCCACGGATACATAAGGATCGTAGCCGTAAACTTCCATGCCCAGATGCTTCGCCACATTAGCCACCCTGACGCCGATCGCGCCCAGGCCGATGATGCCCAGCTTCTTGCCCTCGATTTCCGTACCGGCGAAATTCTTCTTCGCTTTCTCGGCATTCTTGCCCACGTTCTCGTCGGACTGATTCTCCTTCACCCACTCGATACCGCCCACAACGTCGCGGGAAGCAAGGAGCATACCCGCGATCACCAGCTCCTTTACGCCGTTCGCGTTGGCGCCGGGGGTATTAAAGACCACAATGCCCTTCTCCGCACACTTATCAAGCGGAATGTTATTAACACCTGCGCCTGCGCGGGCGATGGCTAAAAGCCCCTTCGGCAGCTCCATATCGTGCATAGCGGCGCTTCTGACTAAAATGCCGTCCGCCTCCTCCACGTTCTCCGTCTTCGTGTACTGATCGCTGAACTTATTAAGACCCACCTGCGCGATGGGATTTAAACAATGATATTTAAACATTTGCGCGGCTCTCCTTACCTATTTTCTAAATGAATCGTTCTATATAATATCATTCGTTATTTATTATCTTCCTCTACGCATTGTTCTTTTCGAATTCACGCATAAAGCTTACCAGCTTCTCCACGCCCTCGATTGGCATCGCGTTGTAGATGCTGGCGCGCATACCGCCCACGGTCCTGTGGCCTTTGAGGTTCACAAAGCCTGCCGCCGTCGCTTCCTTGATGAATTTCGCGTCGGTCTCCTCATTCCCCGTGACAAAAGGCACATTCATTAGCGATCTGTCCTCTTTTCTGACCGTCCCCTTGAAGAGACTGCTCTCATCAAGGAAATCATAGAGGATCTTCGCCTTTTTCTCATTCAAGGCCTTCATCGCCTCAAGTCCGCCGTTCTTTAAAAGCCACTTGAACACCTTGCCGCAGATGTAGATGCCGTAGCAGGGGGGCGTATTGTAAAGGGACTCGTTGTCCGCATGGACTTTAAATTTCATCATGGTGGGCGTACCCGGAAGCACATCGTCCGTCAGAAGGTCCTCCCTGATGATCACCACCTGCGTACCCGCGGGACCCACGTTCTTCTGCACGCCGGCATAAACCAGCCCGTACTTCGTCACATCCATCGGCTCCGACAAGAAGCAGGAAGACACGTCGGAAACAAGGATCTTGCCCTTGGTGTTGGGCAGCGTGTGGAACTTCGTGCCGTAGATGGTATTGTTTTCGCATATGTAAACGTAATCCATATCCTCCGTGATGGGAAGATCGGAGCAGTCCGGGATATAGGAGAAAGTCTCGTCCGCAGAGGACGCCAGCTCCACCGCCTCGCCGTAAAGCTTCGCCTCCGCAAAAGCCTTCTTTGCCCACTGGCCCGTGAGGATATAGCCCGCCTTTTTATTCTTCATCAGATTCATCGGTACGGACGCAAAGATAAGGCTCGCGCCGCCCTGTAAAAATAACACCTTGTAGTTATCAGGAATGTTCAGTAAGCTGCGAAGGTCCGCCTCCGCCTCCTTGATGATGCCGTCATAGACCTTGGAGCGGTGGCTCATCTCCATCACGGACATCCCCGATCCCTTATAATCAAGCATTTCCTCCGCCGCTTCCCGAAGCACTTCCTCCGGTAAAACTGCGGGACCCGCCGAAAAATTATACACTCTGGACACTGTTTTTTCCTCCCGTCTTCATACGTTTCCGTTTCCAAAAACCCATTTTACGCCACTATGATACATTAGTCAATCTTTTTCGCTCAGCGAGCGCCCATTCGCAAAGTCGCATCTTCGATGCTTTCCGCTGCTGCGCAGCTACCTTTGCTCATTTGCGGGCGCTCCCTCAGTCCTTCGTTCGTCTGTCAAATTCATGCGAGCATGATTTGCCAGTCAAACTCGGACTGGCTGAGCTGTTAGTAGAACATGATCACCGGCGTCCCTACCTCCGCCATCTCAAAAAGCTGTTCCATAGCCGCGCGGGGCGTATTGATGCAGCCGTGGGAGCCGTTGGTTTTATAGATGGTGCCGCCGAATTTTCCCCGCCATGCCGCGTCGTGAATGCCGATATTGCCCTTCACCGGCATCCAGAAATCCACGTGGGATGCGTAGCCCTCCCCCCGCAGAATACGGTTTTTCTGTTTGGCATACACGAAATTGACACCGGAAGGCGTCCCCATCCTGCGGGACGTGTTGCCCGTCACAATGGGCGTGTCGATGGTCAGCACACCGTCCACGTAATAGTACATCTTCTGCTCGCCCATATCCACCTCGATATAGGTAGAACCGATATCCTCGCTGCCCTTCTTCCACGCCTCCTGCAGGTAGACAGGCTCGCGCACCTCGTTCTTTTTGGTCTCAAAGGCGGCTTTCAGATAGGCCGTCTCCGCCTCCTGATCTATTCTGTTTCCGTAGAGTCCGCCCTCCACCGTCACCAAGTCCCCTCTGGTGGCTAAAAACTGTCTGCTCGCGCCCACCGTATCGTACTTTTGGGCCAGCGTCGCCACGAACTCCTCAATCGCATTTTCCTTTAATTGCAACTCTCCGTATTCGTCCAATAAAAAACGGCCGTTATCGTCCACGGCGATCCAGTCGCAGACAACGGAAGCATTCACGGGAATCTCTTCCTCCCCCATAAGGTAGACAACGCCGCATTGCTGGAAGCTGTTAAGCTTCTCCCAGATATCCAGCGCCTCCCGCATCTGTGCCGTCAGTTCCAGATCGTGATAGCAGCCCGCCTCCGCAAGGGATACCTTGCTCTTTGCCGCCTCGATTGCCGAAAGAACGGCTCCTCTTGCTTCCTCCACAAACAGGACATCCGTACGCTCGTTCACAAGTGCATAACCCTGCGTCGTACGGATGATCTCCACTCTGCGGTCTTTGTCCGCACGTCTGTCCTGACAAAAAGGAAGCGCCTCAAAACAGGCGTCAAACGCCGCGCTGTCATAGGAGACAACCGGCGTAAGATCGACCTGATTCCCGCCAAAAAGACTTTCGATCCACATCCACGGATTCTGCTGCTTTTGAAAAATCTCCAATGCTTTTTCAAAATCAAATTGATAGGAGATATCCTCCGCCGCAATCAGATAGCGGTTACCGTCCCGATCCTCCACGGTAACGCCATCATAGTGAAACTGCCCTGACAAATCGTCATTGACGTCCTGAATACTCCTGCCCGTACAGTAGATCCCGTTAATCCATGTCCCGTAAGGGAACGCGTTATGATAATACACGGCGAGTCCCACATAGGTCGCCATCAGACTGACGGCGACAATACCGAGAATGACCGCCATATGCTTTAGTAATCGCTTCATATTCCAACCTTCATCACTCCGGCGAACAGAGGATACTGCTGCTATTTTTTCTTTTCAAGATCGCCCGCGTCAAAGGCTTCGCTGATCGGCGCACCCGCAGGCACCATCGGAAATACCTTATCATCCTCAGGAATCAGGCAATTTAATAACACCGGTTTTTTTAAGGAGACAGCCTTCTCAATAGCAGGCGCCACCTCCTCCTTCTTCGTCACAAGGATCGCCTCGCAGCCCAGACCTTCCGCCACCTTGCAGAAATCCACGCCGTCATCCAGAACGGTCTGCGAATAGCGCTTCCCGTAAAACAGGGTCTGCCACTGCCGCACCATACCCAGCACGTGATTGTTGATGACGACCTGAATGATGGGGATATCATAGCGGCTGGCTGTCGCCAGTTCGTTCATATTCATGCGGAAGCACCCGTCTCCGGCAATATTGACGCAAATCTTGTCTGGCTGCCCCATCTTCGCGCCGATGCAGGCTCCCAGACCGTAGCCCATGGTGCCAAGCCCTCCGGAAGTAAGCAGGGTACGCGGCATCGAGTACTTATAATACTGCGCCGCCCACATCTGATGCTGTCCCACATCGGTCGTGATGATGGCCTTTCCTTCCGTGATGCGGTCAATCTCCTCGATGATATAAGGACAGGACAGGGCGGAAGCATCGTAAGAAAGCGGATATTTCTTTTTCAAATCGGCGATATGGCCCATCCACTCGTCATGCGCCTGCTTTTTCAGCTTTTTATTGAGGGCGGTAAGTACTTCCTTCAAGTCTCCCACAAGGGAAACATCCGTGCGGATATTCTTATTGATCTCCGCCGCGTCTATGTCGATATGGAGTACCTTCGCATGCTCCGCAAACTTCTTCGGATTGCCGACCACACGGTCGGAAAAGCGCGCGCCGAGCGCGATCAGCAGATCGCATTCGCTGACGCCGAAGTTAGAAGCTTTCGTGCCGTGCATACCGATCATACCCGTATATCTGTCGTCACGCCCGTCGATAACGCCCTTGCCCATCAATGTATCGCAGACCGGCGCATCCACAAGGGAGACAAACTCACGCACTTCCTGATACGCGCCTGACAGTACAGCACCGCCTCCCACATAGACAAACGGCTTCTTCGCCGCTTCGATCAGCGCAAGCGCCTCATTCACCGCCTCTTTCGTATACTGCCCGGTCTGTACTGTACTCTCCGGCTTTTCTTTTTCATACTCGCAGGAATTTGCCGTCACATCTTTGGTGATATCCACCAAAACAGGGCCGGGTCTGCCGCTTCTGGCAATGGCAAAAGCCTTCCTCAGTGTGTCCGCCAGAATATTCACATCTTTTACAATATAATTATGCTTGGTGATGGGCATGGTGATACCGGCGATATCCACCTCCTGAAAAGAATCCTTTCCCAGAAGGGGAAGGTTCACGTTACAGGTGATCGCCACCACAGGGATCGAATCCATGTAAGCCGTGGCGATACCCGTCACCAGATTGGTCGCGCCGGGGCCGCTGGTGGCCAGACAGACGCCCACCTTTCCCGTAGCCCTTGCATAGCCGTCCGCCGCATGGGCTGCTCCCTGCTCGTGGGACGTCAGTATATGTTTGATCTCCTTGCTTTGCTGATACAGCGCGTCATACACGTTAAGAATCGTACCGCCGGGATAACCGAAGACGGTATCGACACCCTGCTCCTTCAGACATTCCACAACGATCTGCGCACCTGTTAAAATCATAACTTTTCCTCCATTCCGAAGCATTTGTGAATTATATATGTTATTATTTATTCTTAGGGATCTCCAAAATCGCGCCCCTGTTTCCGCTGGTCACCATCTCGCGGTATCTCGCCAGATAGCCGCTTGTCACCTTAGGCTCTCTTGGCTGCCATTTCGCCCTTCTGTCCGCCATCTCTTCCTCGGATACTTTCACATCCAGTTTCATATTTGGGATATTGATGCTGATAATATCGCCTTCTTCCACCAGCGCGATCGGGCCGCCCACAGCCGCTTCCGGCGATACATGACCGATCGATGCGCCTCTGGATGCGCCGGAGAATCTGCCGTCCGTGATTAGCGCCACGCTGGAACCAAGTCCCATGCCCGCAATGGCCGAAGTGGGATTCAACATCTCCCGCATACCGGGGCCGCCCTTAGGACCTTCATAGCGGATCACCACCACGTCGCCAGCCACGATCTTACCGCCCTTGATGGCCGCGATCGCATCCTCCTCACACTCAAAGACACGGGCAGGGCCTTCATGCACCATCATCTCCTCCACCACGGCGGAGCGTTTGACCACGCTACCGTCGGGCGCAAGGTTGCCCTTTAAGACAGCCAGACCGCCGGTCTTGCTGTAAGGATTCTCCACCGTTCGAATAACATCTGTATTTTTATTAACGGCATTTTTGATATTCTCGCCGATGGTATTGCCCGTCACCGTCATGCAGTCCGTGTGCAGCAGCCCGATGTCCGCCAGTTCCTTCATCACCGCGTAAACGCCGCCCGCCTCGTTCAAATCTTCCATATAAGTCGGGCCCGCCGGCGCCAGATGACACACGTTGGGAGTCTTTTCACTGATTTCATTGGCAAAAGCAATATCAAAGTCAAAGCCAACCTCATGGGCGATCGCCGGCAGATGCAGCATGGAGTTTGTGGAACAGCCAAGCGCCATATCTACCGTGAGGGCATTTAAGATGGCATCCTTCGTCATGATGTCCCTCGGTCTGATATCTTTTTCCAGAAGCTTCATCACCGCCATGCCCGCATGTTTCGCAAGCTTGATGCGCTCAGAGTAGACCGCGGGGATCGTCCCGTTGCCGCCAAGACCCATGCCAAGCGCCTCGGTCAGGCAGTTCATAGAGTTAGCCGTATACATACCGGAACAGGACCCGCAGGTGGGGCAGGTCTTCTCCTCAAACTCTAAAAGTTCCTCGTCCGTCAGCGTACCCGCCGCGTGGGAACCGACCGCCTCAAACATGGAAGACAGGCTTCTCTTGCAGCCCTGCACACGACCCGCCAGCATGGGACCGCCGGAGACAAAGACCGTCGGCACGTTGATACGCGCCGCCGCCATCAAGAGTCCCGGCACGTTCTTATCACAATTCGGCACCATCACCAGCGCGTCGAACTGGTGCGCGAGCGCCATACACTCCGTGGAATCCGCAATCAGGTCACGGGTCACCAGAGAATATTTCATGCCGATATGTCCCATCGCAATGCCATCGCAGACCGCGATCGCCGGGAAGACCACAGGCACGCCGCCCGCCTCCGCCACGCCGAGCCGCACCGCATCTACGATCTTGTCCAGATTCATATGCCCCGGCACGATCTCATTGTAGGAGCTAACGATGCCCACCATGGGCTTTTTCATCTCCTCCTGCGTAAATCCCAGCGCATTAAATAAACTTCTGTGAGGCGCCTGCTGTACGCCCGATTTTACATTGTCGCTTCTCATCCTTTTTCTCCTCTCTATTTGTACAGAACAAAGTGCCAGTTCTCATACACCCGCTCCATATTCTCTTCCAGCCAGCCGCGGCTTTCCTCCACATCCGCTTTCGTCAGGTAAAATTTCCACTCCTCGGGGTCCTCTCTGTATCCATAGGGTTCTCCCAGAAGCGCCTTGTCCAGAAGTACGATGTCCGCCTCTCCGATCTGTCTTGTCACCCGCTCCTCACCGATTCCGTAACGGTAGAGAAGGTAATATTCCTGATCGCAGTCCGTCACCACGATCGTATCCGTTTCTTCTATTGTTATCTGTTCATAAGCATCCGCAAGGAAATCGTCCCGCACACTATAGGGCGAAGTATCAGCCAAAACAAAAGCCCAGGAAAGACCTGCCGCAAGATACGTAAACGTCCAAACAGCTTTCGCCGCCCACACTCTCCACCGCACAGCCAAATCTCCCCGCACTAGCGTAAGCGTTTTTTGAATCACCCAGCCCATGAGCAGCGCCGCCCACACACCGAGGAACGAAAACACCCGCTGATAGGGAAGCTTACACTGGATCACCAGCGCAGCAGACAGCAAAACGGCTGTCAGCACAAAATACCATTCCAAAAAAACCTTTTTATACTTTTGAAACAAAGAGACGATTGCCGCAAGTAACCCCGCTATCAGCAAAAAACGCATACCGGCCGCAAAAAATCCTATGCCGCCCCCTTTTGGACCCAATTGTGCGCCAAAGAGCGTCTTCAGCCAGTGCTTTGCCTGCGCGTTAAACGCCCGTCTCGTCATGCTTTGGATGTAAGGCGTGGCCAGCATATAATTAATGCCTTCCTTCAATGCCCGAAAGGGTGCATGAAGAATGATATTGACATGCCCCACCATATAAAAGGGACCGTCCGGCGTCTTCGAAAGCAGGTTAGAACCGATCGCCAACCACAGGATGCCGTAAAGCCCTGCAACGCACACCGCGCTCACAAGGGACGCCGCAATCAGCCGCAAGAGCCTTTTGTAATCTTTATCCAAAAGAAGCAGGAAGCCTCCGATCAGGCAGAGGGGCATTACCATATATAAACTGCTGGGGATCGCCCACAGCGAAATCACAAGCGCGGCCCCAAATATAATATAATTACGCTTGCTATCTTTTTTCTCCGCCACTATGGCATAAAGCGTCCACAGCGCCGCCAGATAACAGAATGTCACCAGCGCATAGCCCCTGCCCTGTACGGCAAGCTGATTGACCATATACATGCCGGCGAACAAAAATACGGGGATCAGCGCAATTCCTTCCGCAAACCATTTTTTAGAAAGGCGATACAGCAGAATCAGGCTTCCCATGCTGCATAAATAGGATACACCACGCAGGGCGACCGGCGCGCATCCAAATATCCCCAGACAGGCCGAAAGGGTGGAATATCCCACATGGTTATTGGGCAGCGGCCAATGGATTGCCGCATAGACCGGCCCTCTGCTGATAAAATAGTAGTAGGTGTACAATTCGTCATACCAGGGCACGAGCGCAAACATCCGATAGCCATAGTAGACCGCCATCACCGCCAAAAACAGGAGAAAAACCATGGTGTCTGGTGAAAACTTTGGCTTCTTTCCAGCCAAAAAATATGTGGTAACGCCTTTTTCCCGATGCTTTGTAAAATAACTCATGTTATTATTTAATTCTTTCCACGATCAAATCGCCCATCTTCTGACAGCCCACCTGCTCACAGCCCGCGGACATGATATCGCCGGTGCGATAGCCGTCCGTAAGCACCTGCTTCACGGCTGCATCAATAGCGTCCGCCTCTTTGTCCAGATCAAAGCTGTAGCGCAGCATCATGGACGCCGAGAGGATAGTAGCGATAGGGTTCGCCAGATCTTTGCCCGCGATATCAGGCGCGGAACCGTGGCTGGGCTCATAGAGGCCGAATTTCGTATCGTTTAAGGAAGCGGACGCCAGCATTCCGATGGAACCTGTCACCATGCTCGCCTCGTCCGATAAGATATCGCCGAACATATTTTCCGTGAGGATCACATCGAACTGCGCGGGGTCTTTGACAAGCTGCATCGCACAGTTGTCCACCAGCATATGTTCTAACGTCACGTCGGGATAATCCTTCGCCACCTCTTCCACCACCGCTCTCCAAAGTCTGGATGAATCCAGCACATTGGCCTTATCCACGCTGGTCACTTTCTTTTTTCTCTTTCTGGCGATGTCAAAGCCCTTAACGGCAATCCTTCTAATCTCGCTCTCGTCGTAAGTCAGCGTGTCGATTGCCTTCCGCAGGCCGTTTTCCGTAACGGTCTTTCTCTCGCCGAAATACAGACCGCCCGTCAGCTCCCGCATGATCAGCATATCAAAACCTTTTTCCGAAATCTCGGTTTTCAAAGGGCAGGCGCCCGCCAGTTCTTCATATAAAACGGCGGGACGGAGATTGGCAAAGAGATTAAGCGCCTTGCGGATGCCCAAAAGCCCCGCCTCCGGCCTCAGATTCGGAGGCAGCTTATACCATGGAGAAGTGGTGGTATCGCCGCCAATCGAGCCCATCAGCACCGCATCGGCGCTCTTTGCCGTCTCCACGGCCTCATCCGTCAGCGGTACGCCGTGTACGTCGATGGACGCGCCTCCCATCAGGATATCCGTATACTGCATGCTATGTCCGTATTTTTCCGCCACCGCGTCAAGCACTCTCTTGGCCTGCGCTACGATCTCCGGACCGATCCCGTCGCCGGGGATACAGGTTATCTTTAACTCCATAGTTTCCTCCATTCCGAGCTGACTGTCATGATACGCTCGTCTTTTATGCCGTCATTTGTTTTTGTGCAAAATTATACTTCTACATCATAGACTATCCGCGTGAAAATTTCAATAAAAATCGTCGCTCGGCAGCGACAATTAAGAGAATGCTTCGCATTCTCCCTAAATGATTTACACTGTCACACTTTCTTAATGGTTAAAAAAAGCCGGATCGCATTCACGCCGGCTTTTTCTCTTACATTCCTGTATTCTCTTATTCTCTTCTATTCTGCTCTGAAGCTTGACTCCGCAAATTCGGTTCCGTCCGGCATACAATATCTGATACCAAAGGATACCGTACCTTTCTCCGCCTCGAGCATCTCATCCATCGCACCTGCCAGAGCCGAAAAAGTAGGCCCTACCGCTGCATCCACCGCCTCTACCATAGCGTCGGTATCCTCTACCTCCACCTTCAAGGTAGCAACATAGACCAGATCGTTTCCATTCACCTCGATCTCCATATCCATCTGCTCATTGCTCATGGATTGTGCCTGCTCCTCCAGCTGCTTCTTGGACTCAGCATCGCCTTGCAGATAATCTTCCAAAGTCATCTCGTCGCTGCTTGCTTCCGCCGCAGGCTCTTCATCTTCTGCGGGTGCCTCATCCGCAACAGGCGCTTCATCCGCAGGCTCTTCCGCTGCAGGTTCTTCCACTGCAGGCGCCTCCGTCGCTGTGTCCGTACCCTTCGCCGCATCGTCGGAACCGCCGCAGGCTGTCATAGAAAGGGTCATCGCCATAAGCGCTGCACACAATAATGCTTTTACTGATTTTTTCTTCATAATAATTCCCTCCGTCATCCTATTTCTATCTTGTACTATCACACAAGTCGAGATTTTAAATCATTTAAAAAGCAATGTCAATAGCTTTTTTAAAATTTGTATTTAAATTGTATTCGATTTGTATTCCCATGCTGCTAAATACATTTCTGCATATAAAAAAGAGCCATGGCAAATACCATGGCTCCAACACATCCGTCTCCTGTATTGACTCTGTTCTACTCCGCCTCTGCCTTTTCGATCTGCGAGATCGCGGATTTCTGCATAGGGATACGGCAGTTTTTATTGCTGCCAAACTCCACGATGACCGTATCGTCCGTAATGTCGATCACGATCCCGTAAAAACCGCTGCTCGTCAGTACGCAGTCGCCTACCGCCATTTCCGCCAGCATTGCCGCCATCCGCTTCTGTTCCTTCTTCTGCGGACGGATTAGGAAAAAGTACATGAATCCCACAATGATAACGATATACATGATCATGACCAGTCCGCCGCCTGCCGCTGCTCCTGCATCTGCCGTCAATAACATTCCCATAACATTACCTCCGTTATTTAATAAGTAAAATAATCATTCATCACTTGCCTGATTACCAAATAAAACACTATTGCATATCATACACAACTCAGCAGGGAAAAACAAGCCCTTTCCGAAAATTTCAGATTTTTCACTCTTTATTCCCCTGCATCCGTGCCAGCTTTTCCTTTTTATAGGCCGCAAAACGCCCCTCATCCAGCGCCTCCCTGATCTCCTGCATCATCGTATTATAGAAATAGAGATTATGCAGCACGCAAAGGCGCATCCCCAGCATCTCTTTGGCTTTCAGAAGATGTCTGATATAGGCTCTGGAATACCGCCTGCAGGCAGGGCAGAAACAGCCTTCCTCGATGGGTCTTTCATCTAATTCATACTTCGCATTAAAGAGATTGATCTTCCCCTGATTGGTGTAGAGGTGGCCATGCCGCCCGTTTCTGGTGGGATAAACGCAGTCGAAAAAATCAATACCCCGCTCCACCGCCTCCAAAATGTTCGCCGGCGTTCCCACTCCCATCAGATAAGTCGGCTTATCTGCCGGCAGATAAGGCACTGTCTCTTCAATCACATGATACATCTGCTCGTGGCTCTCTCCCACCGCCAGACCGCCCAGCGCGTAGCCGTCGCAGGAAAACGCCGCGATCTGTTTTGCGTGTTCGATGCGGATATCGTCAAAAACAGCCCCCTGATTGATGCCGAATAACAGTTGTTTTTTATTGATGGTATCCTCCAGACCGTTCAGACGGTCCAGTTCCCGCTTACAGCGTTCCAGCCATCTGGTCGTACGCGCCACAGAATCCTCCACGTACTTTCTGTCCGCCACGCTGGAAGGGCACTCGTCAAAAGCCATCGCGATGGTGGACGCCAGATTGGACTGAATCTGCATACTCTCTTCCGGCCCCATAAAAATCTTGCGCCCGTCTATATGGGAGTGAAAGTACACGCCCTCCTCTTTGATCCGCCGAAGTCCCGCCAGAGAAAACACCTGAAACCCGCCGGAATCCGTAAGGATAGGCCTGTCCCACGACATAAACCGATGCAGGCCCCCAAGCTGCCTGATCACGCCGTCCCCCGGCCGCACATGTAAATGATAGGTATTAGACAGCTGCACCTGCGTGCCGATCTGCTCCAGATCCTCCGTAGATACCGCCCCTTTGATGGCTGCCACCGTCCCGACATTCATAAAGACAGGGGTCTGGATCGTGCCGTGTACCGTGATAAGTTCGGCGCGCTTCGCCCTGCCTTCCTGCTTTATGATTCGATACATATTATTCTCCATGCCACAGCTTAGCTGTGACTCAAATTATAGATATTTATCCCAGAACTCTTCCAGACAAAGATTTTCTTCCTTCATCACGGAAGCCGCCTCCCTGCCCACATAGCGGAAATGCCACGGCTCGTATATGATGCTCGTGATATATTCCTTTTCCTCTGGATAGCGCACGATAAAACCGTACTCATAGCTGTGATCGGCGAGCCACTGTCCTTCCTTCGTGTCCGCAAACCCCCGTTCGAGATCCAGATACGTCTCCGAAGTGATATCAAGCGCCAGCCCGACCTCATGCTCGCTGCAGCCCGGAACGGTGACTACCTGCGAAGTCACCTTATAAGCTTCCATATAGGATAAGCCCGTTCGCATATACTTCCTGATTTTGTTGTTAAAGTTGTCTTCCTGATGATCAGAAGTCCGATACGGAGATATGACGACCAAATTGAAGCCATCCTTCTTCGCCGCCTGCATCATAAGCAGCAAATCTTCAATCACCCGCTCATCACAACGCATGCCGGAAGCAAAACTTCCCAGTTTAAAATCATACCCGTCAGGGATAGGATGCTGCTTATTGATCAGCACCAGCCTCCAGTCCGAGGCATCGAAGTTCCATTCTTCCACTTCTTCCACAGTCGCTACCGCTTCTGTTCCCGCCGCTTCCGCCGCATCCTCATCATGCGCGCTTTCATGCCCATGATAAGCCAGAATATCGTCCAGCGTATATGCCTCTACCTGCGTCTCATCCGTATCCCCGCGGTCGGATTCTCCTTTTTCCTCTTTCAGCAGCACTTCCGTCTCAGGCGCAACCGGCGCAACCGCTGCCAGAGAGATATCCGAAGTCCCCACGACCGCACTGTAGGTCTCCTGCACGCTGGTGAACCCCGTCCGCTCCGCAAATACCGCGAACGAAAAACTGCAGCTCCCCACAAAAAAGATACCCACAAAAATCATGCTGGCATAACGCTTACCGTTCGTCACGAAATGTCTTCCGACATAATAAAAGAAAAGCGTGACTGACAATGCCGCTATGGAAGGATATTTCAAAAATTTATTTTTCTTAGCCACTCCCATAAAGTATGCGATTAACTTTTCGCGAACCGTTTTCTTCATTCACTCTCCATCGATCTAAAAAATCGACCACCCACAATTTTACATGATAACCCTGTCTTATATCATAACATATAAAATTTTTTTGTACAGCCCCTTTTTATGTAAATCTCTTATATTTCTACAAATTTTTCCCTTTTCCTGCCAAAGTTTTCCTCCTTGATTTGATTTTTGAATTACACTCGTCATCTCATCCCTCCATCTGCGCCGTCTTTTTTCTTTCTTTTTTTCGACAGCCCGCTCTTGCATTTTACATCAAATATGATATGATGGGGAAAGAAAAATCGCGCTTTTTCGCGTAGTTTCCGCCTTGTCTACGGTTTTCCGTGCAAAATGGAAACCTGCTTTGGGCGCATGTTCTTTTTAACTTTGCATTTTATATTTCAGGTGCAATTTAATTTTGCAGGATATCCTGCGTGGTATTATCAGAAAACTTCACGCTATTAACGAAAGGATCAGACAATGGCAGGTTCATCTCTGGGAATTATCTATCGAATCACCACTTGGGGCGAATCCCACGGCGCCGGACTTGGCGTTGTGGTGGACGGCTGCCCCGCCGGTTTACCACTAGCCGAAAACGATATTCAGTCATATCTGGACCGGCGAAAGCCCGGACAGAACAGGATCAGCACCCCCCGTAAGGAAGCGGATGCCGTGGAGATCCTCTCCGGCATATTTGAAGGAAAAACCACGGGAGCCCCGATTTCCATGCTAATCCGCAACACCTCGCAGCGCTCCGGAGATTACGGCGAAATCGCGGCATCTTACCGCCCCGGACACGCGGATTACACCTTTGACCGAAAATACGGATTCCGCGACTATCGGGGCGGCGGCCGTTCATCCGGCCGGGAGACCATCGGACGCGTGGCCGCCGGTGCCATCGCCGCAAAGGTCCTGCGGGAGTTCGGCATCGAGCTGTTCGCCTACACGCGCTCCATCGGGCCCGTTACGATCGATCCGGAACACTTTGAAAGGGCGGCAGCGGCTGAAACGCCCACCTGTATGCCTGACAGGGACGCATCCGCACTGGCGGAGCGATTTCTGTCAGACTGTATGCGCAGTTACGATTCCGCCGGCGGCGTAATCGAATGTGTGATAGACGGCGTTCCCGCCGGTCTGGGCGATCCCGTCTTTGAGAAACTGGATGCCAACCTCGCCAAAGCGCTCATGTCCATCGGCGCGGTAAAGGCTGTAGAGATCGGCGACGGCATAGAAGTTTCGACCAGACACGGTTCTGCAAACAACGACGCTTTCCGCATTCAGGACGGCCGCATCGTCAAAGCCACAAACCACGCGGGCGGGATCCTTGGCGGCATCAGCGACGGCTCCCAGATCGTGCTGCGCGCCCATGTAAAACCCACGCCTTCCATCTTTTCCCCGCAGGATACCGTAAACCGTGACGGAGAAGAGATCAGTATCTCCATCAAGGGCCGTCACGATCCCGTCATCGTCCCCAGAGCCGTCGTGGTCGTGGAAAGCATGGCTGCCATCACCCTTTTGGATGCGCTTTTGGTCAATGCCGGAGCAAAAATGGATTCCCTGAAAGCCATTTATAAAAATTAAATCTAAACAAAAAATCAGTCAATAGTTAAATTCCGCTTTAACTATTGGCTGATTTTTATTATAACTTCCATCTTTTTCAATCCGATGTCCCAGATTAAGTCAACCACGCCGAAAGAAACCGCCTATCAAAAAAACCTTACAATAACATTCGCTGTTTTCGTTCATTTATAAAATACCATGTGCTATTTTATCTTACGACGATTTTTCCTAAACATTCCATAACGGGAGCTTCTTTAATAATTTCACCGACGCTGTCCACCGTAATGATCCCCGACCGCGGATTTTTGATAGAAATCACATGTCCTTTCACGTCCGCTTCCACATCCGAATACTCAAAAGAAAGATCTGTATCCTCCATCGTACAGTTGATCAGTTTGAGGTTTTTGCAATAACATAAGGGCTGTGTCCCAATAATCTTGCAGTCGATCAGCGTCAGACCGTCAGAAAACCATGCCAGATACTCGCCCTTGACGACACTGTTTTTCACCGTCACGTTCTCGCTGTGCCAAAACGCGTCCTTCGTATCCAGCATGCAATCCGTGATCTCCAGATTTTTCATATACTGGAAGGAATATTTTCCTTTCAGCTTCACCCGCTCCAGTTTCACGTTCCTGCTGTCAAAAAACGGATACTCCGATTCCAGATCACAGTCTGTAAGTGTAATATCATTTGATTTCCAACCAAATTCCGGCGAAACGATATGGCAATGCTCCAGACGGATTCGCTCGCACTCCCTGACCGCCTTGATGCCGCCTAACTCCGAATCTGTAATCACACCGTCCTGTGCATACCAGATGGCCGCCCTCGTCAGCTCATCCATGGAAGAATGTGCCATGGTAAATTTTTTCACATGCCACAGGGGATATCGCAGCGAAAAGGTACAGTCCGTCAGATTCACGTCCCTTGCCTCCTTCAAGACCGACTCTCCGTCCGCCGGGCCGGCAAAGACACAGTTTTTTATGTCCGCTTCCTGCATATGATATAACGCCCGTTCTTCATCAAACTGCTGATTCTCAATCACTGTTCTCATATAGAACCTCCTTCTAACAATCAATCTATTCACATAAGTAGCTGGTTATGGCATAAACTGTCTGTCCGTTGTAGGAAAGCCGCGACCAGCCGTAATCCTCATTGATTCCCGTTCTGGTAGCATACTCCCCGTTATGCAGCACTGCAACTACCACAGCGTCCGGATTGGTGACGCTGGGGAGCGCCCGCAGATTCACCTCGATCTTCGCCGTCACCTGCTCATTTCTGTCCGCAAACTTTGTCTTTAATCCGTCTCCGCTGCCGGCGCCCTCCTGTGTTTCCTCCTTTGACGCCTGATAACTTAAATCCGTCGTCAGATAGCTGCTCACGGCATAGACCGTCTGGTCATTGTAAAGCAGTCTCGACCAGCCGCTGTCGCTCACGCCGGTCCGTTTCACCGTCTCCCCGTTCTGCAGTGTATATACCACCGTGCTGTCCTCTCCCTGACTGGGAATGTTGCGCAGATTGGTGGCATCCTTGGCCGTCACTTCCTCTTCAACCGCAGTAAAGGGCATGAGCGCCTCCACATCCGCGCTGGCTTCCTCCGGCGTCTCCTCGTTTTGAGGGCCGGCCGTGCCTTCATAACCAAAGTATGCGATATTCACATCCACAGGCTGGCTGATGCCAGCGACCGTTCCCCGGTTCGTGTACTGCCACATAGCATGCACGCCGCCGTAGGAAGATTTTTCCGTCTGGGGATAAGGCTGCGACGGGTACTGGGACACCCAGATGCGGTACGTTTTCTCGATTCTGGAAGTCTCCCATTTTGCATCATTCGCCATCTCATTCATGGAAGAATAAAACATGGGCGTATAGCCCCTCTCATAAATTCTATTCAAAAATGCAATGGCTATGTCCGTCCTTTGCGCGGCCGACAGGCCATACTGCGCGCTGTCCGCCCGCTCAAAGCCCTCACAGTCAAAGGCCACGGGATAGGTGATCTGGTACTGTGAGATGTAATCGGCCGTCCAATCCGCCTCCGCCCTTGCTTCTTCCTCATTGACAGCGGTGGAAAAGAAGTACGCGCCCAGCTTGATCCCGTTTTTCTGCGCCTCCTGCATATTGTAACGGGCGTTACTGTCCGCCACGATTTCCCGGCTGGCATCCATGCGGTAGCCCACCCGCACCATGGCGAAATCAACACCGGAAGCTGCCACCTGCGCCCAATCGATCGTTCCCTGATATCTGGCGACATCGATACCGAAGGTGACTTCATCCGTTTCCGCCGCCGCACCGGATGAAAGAAGCGCGCTCACATCCACTTCCGTACCCTGCTCGGTACTCATCGTCTCCGTTTCAGGGTCCTTGTCTGCCTGCGCGGCATCCTTGTTTTCTCCGGCCGCCGTGTCTTCTTCTTGACCACTTCCCTGCGAATCGGGCGTCCCCTCGTTTTCTAAGGGTGCTTTCTCCCCTTCCTCCGAATCGACATCCTGTCCCTGCTCCCATTCTGCAGCCCCCGCAATATCTTCTACTGCCGGAACGGCTTCTTCCTTTCCTTTTGAACCTTTGAGCAGAAATACCGCAGCCGCCACGACGATCACCGCCACCAGCCCAATGACGGTGGGAAACAGCACTCTTTGTACAAATCTTAACGTCTTTTCATCCAGCTCGCCGTCAAAATCGTCATCATCGTCATAGTCGTCATCCTCCGCCCCTTGGGGAGAATCGTATTCTTCATCCAGATCCAAAAACTCCAGATCGTCATCCTCATGAGATTTCACAATCCATCACTCCCGCATCTTCTTTTTTATCTAAAAGTCTGATTCATGCCGCAGACAACGATACCCTCCATGTCCGGCAGTATTAATATCGTCCGTTATTCTATTAAAAACTCTCCAGAAGTTCCAGATAAAACTCGTAATAATCCTTTCTGTTTTCCTTCATAAACTGAATCGCAGACTTCGGATGCTGATTCAAAAGCCCTGTCAGAAGGTAGGGCACGTCATACCCCCAGGTCAGTCCGGATTCCTTGAGCGGATTGACCTCCCTCTCGATAAAGCGCAGAATCGGATTCACATTATACTTAGGGTTCTTCAAAAAGCCAAGCAGAAGCTCGCTGGGGCAATTGCCGCAGCCGCGGCCCATGCCGTTCACGGTAGCGTCCAGATAGCTCACGCCCATGATGACGACCTCCGTGGTATTCGCAAAGGCAAGCTGCTGGTTGTTATGGGCGTGGATTCCCACTTTCTTCCCATACTTTTCCGCCACTTCCAGATATTTGTCCGCAAGACGTCTTGCCTGCTCCGGATAGAGAGAGCCATAGCTGTCCACCAGATAGATCGTCCCTACGCTGCTTTGACCCAGCAGATCGAGCGCCGCATTCAGATCGGTCTCGTTCGCCTTGGAGATCGCCATGATATTCACGGTGGTCTCATAGCCTTTTTTCGTGCAGTCTTCAATCATCTCGATCGCGGCCGGAATGGTATTGATATAAGTCGCAACCCGCACCAGATCCACCGGGCTGTCCTTCTTATTCAAAATATCCTTTTTAAAATCGCAGCGCCCCACATCCGCCATCACGCCGATCTTCATATCCGTCTTGTTGTCACCCACGATCGCCCGGATATCTTTATCGTCACAGAACTTCCACTTGCCGAACTTATTGACGTCAAACATCTCTTTTGACGCCTTGTAACCGAACTCCATGTAATCCACGCCTGCCTTGATATTTGCGCGGTACAATCCTTTTACAAAATCGTCCGTAAAGTAGAAGTCATTGACCAGTCCGCCGTCCCTCAGCGTGCAGTCCACCACCTTGATATCCGGTGCGTAGGACATGAGTGTTCTGCCTTTTGCTCTCTTTTCCATATTGATATCTCCCTTTCCATTACGCGTGTTATCTTATTTTTCGTTTCGTACGCAATCCTTTATCTATACACTGTACCGCATCTCATCATCATTTCGCGGCTGTTTTTCCGCCTCAGCGGCTATGCCAGAATCTTCTTAAAGCTCTTCTTGCCCTTCTTGACGATAAACTCTTCCGCCGCGATCTCTTCCTTCGTGTAGCAGGTCTTTAAATCCGTCACCTTCTCGCCCTTGACGGTCACGCCGCCCTGTTCCACGGCCCTGCGCGCATCGGAACGGGAAGCCGCCAGTCCTGCCGCAACCAAAATACCCTGAATATCTATCGTTCCATCCCTGTAATCCTCTGCCGTCAAAGTCACAGTTGGCATATTCTCAGAACTTCCGCCGCCCGCAAAGAGCGCCTTTGAAGCTTCCTTTGCCTTACCGGCTTCCTCCTCGCCGTGTACCAGATTGGTCAGCTCATATGCTAAAATCTCCTTCGCTTCATTCAACTGACTGCCTTCCCACGCATCCATTTCTTCAATCTG
Source organism: Lachnospiraceae bacterium UBA7196 (assembly GCA_002490835.1). Classification (GTDB taxonomy): domain Bacteria; phylum Bacillota; class Clostridia; order Lachnospirales; family Lachnospiraceae; genus UBA3282. Next base: position 39,049 of record DKUU01000006.1, read on the forward strand.
CGCAAGCGGCAGGAAGGTCAGCATCCGCAAACACTTGAGCACGTCCGCATCGTCCACGTTGCGCCAGTACTGATAAAACTCGAAAGGAGTCGTCTTGTTCGGATCAAGCCACACCGCACCTTTCTGGGTCTTTCCCATCTTCTTACCCTCGGAGTTCATCAGCAGGGTGATAGTCATAGCGTAAGCGTCCTTAGAAAGCTTTCTGCGGATCAGATCCGTACCGCCCAGCATATTGCTCCACTGATCGTCGCCGCCAAACTGCATGTTGCAGCCGTAGCGCTTGTAAAGCTCCAAAAAGTCGTAACTCTGCATGATCATGTAATTGAACTCAAGGAAACTTAAGCCTTTTTCCATGCGCTGCTTGTAGCATTCCGCCCGCAGCATATTATTCACGGAAAAGCAGGGACCAACTTCACGGATAAACTCCACATAATTTAAGTCGAGCAGCCAGTCCGCATTGTTGACCATCAACGCCTTGCCTTCGGAAAAGTCAATAAAGCGGCTCATCTGCTTCTTAAAGCACTCACAGTTATGCGCAATGGTCTCCTTCGTCATCATGGAGCGCATATCCGTACGTCCGGAAGGATCGCCGATCATGGCCGTACCGCCGCCGATCAGGGCGATGGGCTTATTACCCGCCTCCTGCAGACGCTTCATCAGGCACAGCGCCATGAAATGCCCCACATGAAGGCTGTCTGCCGTCGGATCGAAGCCGATATAAAAGGTCGCCTTTCCGTTATTGATCAGTTCGCGGATCTCATCCGCGTCCGTAAGCTGCGCGAGGAGTCCCCTCGCCTGTAGTTCTTCGTAGATTCCCATTTTCTTTTCTCCTTTTCTTTGATACAGACGCAGGAAACCCCCGTCCCGATTATCAGGACGAGGGTCAAACTCGTGTTACCACCTAATTTCACAGACGGCTCACACCGGCTGCCTCACTGGGTACGGCCTTAGAATAACGCATGCTATTATTCTCTGGCGATACTCTCATGCTGTAACGTGCATTCCTCCGTCGCGACCTACTAAGCTTTTCACCATTCTGCCGCGAAGCTCCAAGATGTATTCATGGAAAAGTTCCCGCGCGCCTCTCATCCGCCGGCTGCTTTCTGTCCGTTTCCTGATCCACTACTTGTTCTCTTCAACGCCTGTATTATGATTGGTTTTCTTTACTTTCTATTTAATCTATACGAAAACCGGCGGTTTGTCAACTCTTTTTTTGAAGCATACATTAAGAAATTCTTAGTGAAGTCCCAGATCCTCTCCGCCGATGGTACCGATTCCCGCCTTGTCAAGGACCGCCGCCAGTCCGTCCGTATCCGCCACGCGAAAGATCATGCAGGCCTGCCCGTCCTTTTGGCCGAACACGGAGTACATATACTCCACATCCATCCCCGCTTCGGAGATCACGCCCAGCACCTTGCTTAAGCCGCCCGGCGTATCCGGCACCGCCACGCCAACGACCGGCGTCATGGTCAGGATAAAGCCCTGTTCCAAAAGTATCGTGGAAGCCTTTGACGCGTCGTCCACGATCAGCCGCAGCACGCCGTAGTCCGCCGTCTCCGCGATATTGAGCGCCCGCATATTCACCTGATTCTCCGAAAGAATCTTCGTGATATCCGCAAGCTGTCCCGCCTTATTTTCCAGAAATACAGAAATCTGAGGTATTGTCATAAAACCTGCTCCTTTCTTATTCTACCGTATTGAGATTCTAAGTTTCCCTGACCGCCTGTTATGCCGCCCGGAAAATTCTCTTTTCCCATTTTCGCTGTATTAGATTTTTCGCTTGTCAATTACGCGCACTGCCTTGCCTTCGCTTCTCGTAATAGACTTTGGCGCCACCAGACGCACCTTCGCATAAATACCGAGCATCGCTTTGAGTGCGGAAACCAGCCCCTTCTCCATCTCCGTGATCTTACCGAGATTATCAGAGAAATTCTCCGGCGTCATCTCCACCATGACTTCGATGGTATCGGAATTGTTGATACGATCCACAATAATCTGATAGTTTGCGGGATAGCCCTGCTCAAGAAGCACCGTCTCGATCTGGGACGGGAAGACGTTGACGCCTTTGACGATCAGCATATCGTCGCTTCTGCCCATGGGTTTGCTCATCTTCACATGGGTACGGCCGCAGGAACATTTCTTTCTGGTAAGCACGCAGATATCTCTGGTGCGATAGCGAAGCAGCGGGAACGCCTCCTTGGTGATGGCCGTAAATACCAGCTCGCCCTTGCTGCCCTCCGGAAGTACCTCGCCCGTATCGGGATCGATAATCTCCGCGATAAAGTGGTCCTCGTTGATGTGCATACCCGTCTGCTCGCTGCACTCGAAAGCCACGCCGGGACCGCTCGTCTCCGTCAGACCATAAATATCGTACGCCTTGATGCCCAGCTTCTCCTGAATATCCTGACGCATCTCCTCGCTCCATGCCTCCGCGCCGAAGATACCCGCTTTTAACTTGATCTTGTCACGCAGCCCCCGCTCATGAATGCTCTCCGCCAAAAATGCGGCATAGGAAGGCGTACAGCAGAGGATCGTCGCCCCCAGATCTACCATAAACTGTAACTGTCTGTCCGTATTTCCGGACGACATAGGCAGCGTCAGGCAGCCCACCTTATGGCTGCCGCCGTTTAAGCCCGGACCACCGGTAAAAAGTCCGTAACCGTAGCAGACATGGCAGACATCCTCATTCGTACCGCCTGCCGCCGTGATCGCACGGGCGCAGCAATCCTCCCACAGATCGATGTCATGCTGGGTGTAAAAAGCAACCACCCTGCGTCCCGTAGTTCCCGACGTGGACTGAATCCGCACACAGTCCTTTAAAGACGCCGCCATCAGACCGTAAGGATAAGCGTCCCGCAGATCGTCCTTAGTCAAAAAAGGCAGTTTATGTAAGTCTTCCACGCTCTGAATATCATCAGGCGCAACCCCCTTCTCCTCCATCTTTTTCCGGTAGTAGGGCACATTTTCCCACACACGGCGCACCTGTTTTACCAGCCGCTCGTTCTGCCATGCGAGGATCTGCTCCCTGTCCGCAGTCTCGATTTCTTTCTGGTAATACCGTTCCATACCTTCCTCCTTCATCTATCGTTTCATTTTAATATAATAACATTTAATAGGAATCTGCTTCGTAAAATCAAACACATTTCATTGCTCAGGCGTTTTTCCCGGATTCAAATGCCTTCTTATTCATTTCCAGAAATTTCGGGGGAACACTGTGCTCGATCGCGTCCATCCATTCCTCGTCCGTAAAGTCAAAGTGTTTCGCCAATCTCCCCATCAGCACCAGATTGACCGCCTTACTGCTCCCCGCCGCTTCCGCCAAAGTAAGCGCGTCAAAAGCATCTACCTGAGCATCCAGAGCCGACATTTTCTCTGCCAGATTTTCCGGATATACAGCCGCACCCGCGATCACCGGCATGGGGTTGATCTGCTGGCTGTTCACAATAATTCTGCCGCCCGGCTTCAAAAAGTCGGTATAGCGCGCCGCTTCCAGCAATTCAAAGGAGAGAATGCAGTCCGCCTGCCCCTTGTCTATAATGGGCGAACAAACCCTGTCGCCCCAGCGCACATAGGTGACCACACTGCCGCCACGCTGACTCATACCATGTACCTCGCTGACCTTCACATCATACCCCTTTGTGAGCAGCAGCCGCCCCAAAAGCTTGCTGGCAAGCAGCGTTCCCTGTCCGCCCACGCCCACGATCATAATATTTTTCGTCTCCATACTAACGTCCCCCTTCCGCAGAGAGTGCCCCAAACTTACAAAGCTGCCCGCAGACCCCGCAGCCCACGCAGAGCGTGTTGTCGATCTTCACTTTGCCGTTCTCCATGCTGATAGCGGGGCAGCCGATGTTCATGCAGGCCTTACAGCCTTTGCACTTCTCCGGATCGGCACAGATCGGTCCCGGATGCTTGACATATTTAAGCAGCGCGCAGGGACGGCGGGAAATGATGACCGACGGCTCCATTGCCGCAAGCTCCTCCTTGATCGCCGTCTGGCAGGCCTCCATATCGTAGGGATCGACCACCCGCACCCGCTTGATGCCGACGGCATGACACAGGCTCTCCAGATCGATCTTCGTACAGGGATCGCCTTTGAGATTATATCCCGTAGTCGGATTCTGCTGGTGGCCAGTCATACCCGTAATGGAATTATCCAGAATGATCACGGTGGAATTGGATTCATTGTAGGCAATGTTGATCAGGCCCGTCACACCGGAATGGATGAAGGTGGAATCGCCGATCACCGCCACCGTTCTGCCTGCGGCCTCCTCATCCTGCGCCTTCACAAAACCGTGCAGCCCTGAGACGGACGCGCCCATGCAGACCGTGGTGTCGATCGCGTTTAAAGGCGCCACAGCCCCCAATGTATAACACCCAATATCTCCAAGTACGGTCAGGTTCAATTTTTTCAAGACATAGAAAAGGCTTCTGTGCGGACAGCCCGCGCACATCACGGGCGGCCTTGCCGGAATCTCCTCCGAAAGGGTCTCTCCCGCCTTCACCGCCTGACCAAGCTTCTCCTTTACGATATTCTGGGAAAGTTCCCCGATCCCGGAGAAAAGCTCCTTGCCTGACACGGCAAGTCCCAGATTTCTGCAATGCGCCTCGATAAAGCCGTCCAGCTCCTCCACCACGATCAGCTTTTCCACCGTCGCGGCAAAGTCCTTTATCTTTTTCTCCGGCATCGGCCAGATCATACCCAGCTTCAAAACAGGGTAGGTATCGCCGAGCGCCTCCTTCACATACTGATAGCAGGTAGAGGAAGTGATGATGCCGTAAGTCTTCTTCTCTCCCGGCTCGATGCGGTTGATTTCCGTCGTCTCCGCCCATTCCGTGAGGGCCTTCGTGCGCTCCTCCACCAGCGGATGTTTCTTCTTTGCATAAGCCGGCATCATAATATATTTCGCAGGATTCTTCTCGTACTTCTTCTGCGCAGGCACCTGACGCTCCCCCGTCTCCACAACGCTCTGGGAATGACTGACGCGGGTACACATCTTAAGAAGCACCGCCGTGTCAAACTTCTCTGAAAGCTCATAGGCCAGTTTCGCAAAAGCAAGCCCTTCCGCCGAATCAGAAGGCTCCAGCATGGGAATCTTAGAGGACTTCGCATAATGGCGGGAATCCTGCTCGTTCTGGGAACTGTGCATTCCGGCATCATCCGCCACACCGATAATCAGTCCTGCGTTTACTCCCGTATAAGAAATCGTAAACAGCGGGTCCGCCGCCACATTTAAGCCCACATGCTTCATCGCGCAGAAACTCCGTTTTCCCGCCAAAGACGCGCCAAACGCCGCTTCCAGCGCCACCTTCTCATTGGGAGCCCACTCCGCGTATACCTCCTCATATTTTGCCACGCACTCCGTGATCTCCGTACTCGGCGTCCCCGGATAGCTGGACACAAAACTGCATCCCGCCTCATACAAACCTCTGGCAACCGCCTCGTTCCCTAACATTAATGTCTTCATACAGTAAATTTGTTCCTTTCTCATTCTCCTATAGATTCTTTCACGGAAACCGTCACCGTCTTATCATAACAGGAGAAGATCTCCGTAAGCTTCTTCTCCGCAGGCGCCTTCGTGATCACGCTCACCACAGGCACGATCACCAGCCCAGCCAGCATACAGAACGCGCCGGCATTGATGGGGGACTGCAAGAGCGCGGGGAAGTTTTGGCGGAAAAAGATATTCGCAAGCATGACGATGGTGGAGAACAAAAAGCTCGTCCAGCAGGCCGCCTTCGTCGTCCGCTTCCAGTACAGACCGTAGAGGAAGGGCGCAAGAAAGGCCCCCGCCAGCGCACCCCAGCTCACACCCATGAGCTGCGCGATAAAGGTGACGTTGGAGCGGTATTGAATCAGGGCAAGCACCACGGAGATCGCGATAAACACCACCAGCAGCGCACGCATCCATCTCACCTGCTTTTTCTCATCCATCTCTTTAATAATAGTACCTTTAATAAAGTCCAGCGTCAAGGTAGAACTGGATGCCAATACAAGGGAAGACAGGGTGGACATGGAAGCGGAAAGCACCAAAATGACCACCACCGCGATCAGAATCGTCGGAAGTCCGCTCAGCATGGTAGGCACCACTGAATCAAAGCCGTTTGCCGCAATATCGATCTTATCACCAAACAGTCTGCCGAAACCGCCGAGGAAATAGCAGCCGCCCGCAACGATGGTGGCAAAGATGGTGGAGATGATCATACCCTTGTTGATCGCGCTCTCGCTCTTGATCGCATAGAATTTCTGTACCATCTGCGGCAGTCCCCATGTTCCGAGACTGGTGAGGATTACCACGCCGAGAAGTCCCACAGGATCCGGTCCGAAGAAGGAATTAAACACGCCGGGCGCGGAGGAGACGGTCTCGTCACTCACCGCCGACAGCTTGTCAAGCGCCGCCAGAAAGCCGCCCTGACTGTTGAGGACAGCGATCACCACCGCAGAAATGCCAAAGATCATAATGATACCCTGAATAAAGTCGTTGATTGCCGTTGCCATATAGCCGCCCGCAATCACGTAAATGCCGGTAAGTACCGCCATCACGATCACGCACACGCTGTAATCGATGTCGAAGGCCATCCCAAAAAGACGGCTCAAACCGTTATATAGACTTGCCGTGTAAGGAATCAAAAAGATAAAGATGATCGCCGAAGCTGCAAGCTTTAAGGGTTCGCTCTCAAAGCGCTTCCCGAAAAACTCAGGCATGGTCGCGCTGTCCAAGTGCTGCGTCATAACGCGGGTACGCCGTCCCAGCACCGCCCACGCAAGGAGCGAACCGAGAAAGGCGTTTCCAAGGCCCGCCCAAGTGGCCGCAATGCCGTACTTCCAACCGAACTGTCCCGCATAGCCCACAAAGACCACCGCCGAAAAATAGCTGGTGCCATAGGCGAAGGCGGTAAGCCACGGCCCCACGCTCCTGCCGCCTAAGACGAAGCCGTTCACATCCGTCGCATGTTTGCGGCAGTAAAGCCCGATACCGATCATCACCCCAAAAAAGATGATGAGCATAAATAATTTGATAAAAAGATCCATGATTCTTTTCTCCTCCTCTTACTGCTTAATTGTTGATCTGCGCCTCCACCAGACTGCCGTGGCAGTACCGCTCTCTGAGTACCGGCTTTTCGATCTTGCCGGTCGGATTTCTCGGCACTTTATCAAAGATGAGCTTTCTGGGGCGCTTATAGCGGGGCAGTTCCTTACAGAAGTCATCGATCTCTTCCTCTGTGGCCGAAACGCCCTCCTTCAGTTCAATGACAGCCGCCGCGATCTCGCCAAGCCTTGCATCCGGCAGGCCGATCACCGCCACATCCTTGATCTTATCATTTCTGCGCAGGAAATCCTCGATCTGCACGGGGTAAAGGTTCTCGCCTCCGGAGATGATGACGTCCTTCTTTCTATCCACCAGATAGATGAAGCCGTCCTCATCCATCCGCGCCATATCGCCCGTATAGAGCCATCTGTCCTTCAAGACCTCGTCCGTGGCCTCCGGATTCTTGTAATAACAGAGCATCACACCCGGCCCGTGTACGATGAGTTCTCCCACTTCGCCCTGCGCGACTTCCTGTCCCTGTTCGTTTACGATCTTTGCCTCCCAGTGATAACCCGGCTTGCCGATCGCTCCCACCTTATGTATGTTCTCCACGCCCAGATGCACGCAGCCGGGACCGATGGATTCGCTCAGGCCGTAGTTCGTGTCATACTGATGATGCGGAAAATGCTTTTTCCAGCGCTGGATCAGGCTCGGCGGAACGGGCTGTGCGCCGATGTGCATCAGCCGCCACTGTTCCAGCAGATAATGGGACATATCCACCTTGCCGGAATCGATCGCGTCCAGAACATCCTGCGCCCACGGCACCAGCAGCCAGACGATCGTGCATTTTTCCTCCGTCACCGCCCGCAGGATCCACTCCGGCTTCACGCCGCGCAGAAGCACCGCCTTGCTCGCCGAGAGCAGGGAACCGAACCAGTGCATCTTCGCCCCCGTGTGATAAAGCGGCGGGATACAGAGAAATACGTCGTCCCTTGTCTGTCCGTGGTGATTCTGCTCCGTCTCGCAGGAAGACCGCAGGGACAGGTGATTATGCAGAATCGCCTTCGGAAAACCGGTCGTACCGGAAGAAAAGTAGATCGCCGCGTAGTCTTCCTCGCAAAGCGCCACCGGCGGCGCGCTGGAAGAGCAAAAGCCCATCAGCTTTAAGCAGTCCTCGGTATAATCCGGCCCGCCAGACCCCGGAAAGAACATCATCCCCACGCCCGGCAGATCGTCCGCGATGCTGTCCATGCGCTCGATAAACTCCGGCCCGAAGACTAAGATCTCCACGTCCGCCAGCTCCAGACAATACTTAATCTCATCCGCCGAATAGCGGAAATTCAGGGGTACGGCCACGCCGCCCGCCTTTAAGATACCAAAATAAATGGGCAGCCACTCCAGACAGTTCATCATCAGGATGCCCACCTTCGTCTCCCGCTCCATCCCGCGGGACAACAGCAGATTCGCAAAACGGTTCGCCCGCCTGTCAAAATCCGTCCAGCTCAGTTCCCTGCGGTAGGGCGCGCCGTCGCCCGCGCTCTCGATCAGGCTCGCCTCCCGCCACGTCACCGCGCTGTCCCGCTCCTGCGAGGGATTCAGCTCCACAAGGGCCGTTTCCGAACCGTAGAGTCTGGCGTTGCGCTCCAAAAACTCCGTGATTACCATTCCCAACTTTCCTCCTTCATTTTGCATCTTATAATATCATGCGTTATCTTTCTGTTTATCCCTGCGTCAGTCCATCTCGTTTTCTAATCGATCCTGCCGCCAACTCACTGCCTTTATTGCAGCACATAAGCGTTCACCGTGGCATGTGCCACATACGTATCCAGCTCGTCCCTGATATCCACCGTCAACAGCGCGGTGGTACGGCCGCTGCGCAGACAGGAAGCCTCCGCGGTCAGGCGTTCTCCTTTGGCAGGCGCCAGAAAGGTGATAGACGCATTCTGGCTCACCGTCGCTTTTTCTGAATACCCGTTTGCCGCTACCGCGCAGGTAAAATCAGCCAGCGTAAAAATAGCGCCTCCCATGGGCACATTGTTTGCGTTCATGTGACGCGGCGCAAGCGTCAAAGAACAGACTGCCTTTCCCGGTTCGGCGGATTCAATCACGATTCCCACCGTATCCGAAGCGAAACGATCATTCCTAAACCGTTCCCGAATCTCTTCCAGTTTTGACATATCCGATCTCCTTTCTACTGCAAAAACTACATTCACCACTTTAGCACTTTTAATCGCTAAAGTCAAGGCGCTTATCCTTTCCTCTGCGCCGCAATCAAAGCGACGTCTGCAGATCATCATGTTTCATCAGACGACAGGGCATCCGTTTTACGAATGCCCCGTCAGTTTCCCCGTCACGAATTTATGAAATCGCTGTAGCAGCAGCGCCGCCGGCACCGACGGCACAAAGACCACTACCGTCATCAGCGCCACATTGCGGATATAATACAGGCTGTGCGTCGAATCCGCGAAATTATAGCCGAACAGCTCCACAAATAATCCGTGGATCAGATAGAACTCCAGCGTGATACTGCCCATGAACTGCAAAAAACGATTGCCGAACCGTATCTTCATGCCCAGTAAGAATACAAAGAACACAAAGCTGCAGGATGCCAGAATCTCCGAAGTCAGGCTGGCCCAGCGCCTAAGGACTTTGTGCGGCGCATTGAAATTTTCCCCATAATAGGAAAAGAAATTCGTGGCAAATACAGCGTAACGGCGCAGTACAAACATCCCCACAAACAATAGCAGCATCCAGAGGATATAATGCTTTTTAATCTTTGGCAAAAGTCTCTGCTCATACTTGGCAAAGAAAATACCGATGAGAAAGAAATGGATGGAATTATACCACCACTCTCCCCGCATCCACCAGTCGTTATGATCGACAATGGTGCCGATCCACACATAGAGAAACACCCATGCGCACAGCACTGTCAGGGCCGTCCCCTCCTTTTTACAGAAGCGGAACGCCAGATAAAAGCCCAGATATAAAAAGGGCAGCGCGATCACAAACCATGAATTGGGATTACAGAGCTTTAAACCCGTCACATACCAGAGAATGTCAAACCCGTCCATCTTCTCTTTCAGCAGAAATCTTACGAGCAAAAAGAGTAATCCCGTGGAGTAAAAGGAAAGGACCAGCGGCAGCACCCTTCTGCCAAAATATCCCTTCAGATAGTCCGGCTTTGTGCGGTAGCTCTTGTAAAGTCCGTAGCCGGAGCAAAAAAGAAAAATCCCTACGAAATAATAACCGAAGGGAACAAAGAGATCGAGTCCGTGCACGATATACTGAGGCGGGTGCCACGGGGCGCAGGTCTTTTGCCCGGTATGATGCAGCATGATACAAAGCGCCGAAAACCCTTGGATCACCTTCATCTGCGAAATCGAAAAGGCGCCTTCATTCCATTTCTCTTTTCCGTACACCTTGCAGCCCCAAAACAAAATTACAACCAGTATCGGGTAAATCAGGTAGATTAGTTTATCCATTTTCTTTTCCTCTATCGGTTTCTTATCTGTTTTCTATCGGTTTATTGTTATTTTTATCATCTGTTGTCAAATCTTTATCGGTTCACCATCAATTTCATCATCGCCTGATTTAAGCCGTCCACGGTCAGTTTATACATGGGAAACAAGTTCTTGATCGCCGTCTCCGCTTCCCGCCAAGGCGCGTGTCCGGGCGCCATCTTGGGATTGAGCCACACGATCTTCTTATAATGCTGTTTCATGAGCAGCAGCCAGTCCATGCCTGACAGCCCGCCGTTAGGTCCCCTGTAATTGCCTGTCGTGGAATATAACTCCTCCGGCGCCATGGCCGCATCGCCCACGATAATTACTTTATAATCGCTGTCCAGATTGCGGAACATCCACTCCGTCTCGATCCACTCGCCGTTTTCGCACTCCGGCGTTTTGTAGAGGTTGGAATAGATGCAGTTATGGAAAAAGTAGGTCTTAACGTCTTTATAGTGATTGGACTTGTGTACCGACTGGAACAGTTCGCTAAGGAGCGTGGTATAAGGGATCATGGTGCCGCCCGAATCCATCAAAAGCAGGAGCTTTACCGAATTTTTGCGCGGCTTCTCCATCACGATCTGCAGGCAGCCGCCATTGTTGCAGGTGGCGTCCACCGTACCGTTAATGTCAAGCTCCGTCTCCGGAATATCCAGCTTCGTGGAAAACTGCCTGAGTTTCCTGAGTGCCATCTGGAACTGCCTGTTGTCCAGCACCTTATCATTGCGAAAATCACGGTATTTTCTGGCGCCCACCACCTGAAAGGCGGACTGGTAACCCGTGGTGCCGCCCACGCGGATGCCGCCCATATTGCCGCCCATATTGCCAAACGACGTCTTGCCCATGGTGCCGATCCAGTAGCTGCCGCCATTATGCTCTTCATTCTGATCCCGCAGCCTGTCCTTGAATTTATTCTCAATATCGTCTTTATCGAGGGTGATGACCTCCTGATTCATCTCATGGCGCATCTCCTCGAAGACGTCCTGCATCTCCGGCTTATCCAGCCAGCGCAGCAGGTTCTTTCCCACCTCATTCTCGGACATGATGCCCTTAAACACCTCATCGAAGGCCATATCGAACTTATCAAACTCGGTCTCCGACTTGACAAGGATCATCCGCGCCAGATAGTAAAACTCCGTCAGACTGCTGTGGCAAAGCCCCTGATCGAGCGCGTCCTGCAGGGTCAGCCACTCGCTTAGGGAAACTTCGAGTCCCTTATCTTTTAAAGTATAGAAGAATTTACTGAACATAAACCGCCCTCGTGTAATAACGCGTGTTATGGTTAATCAACCTTATTTCTAACCGTCTCCAGATCCTCGTCCTTTTTTACCACCACCCCGATAAAAGGAAGCTCCTGTCGCAGCCTGTCCGTAGGAATGCCGCCGATCTGCAAAGCATTGATCCAGTCGATCAGCTCCGAGGTGCTCGGTTTCTTGCGGATGTCCTTCATCGAACGGATCCAGTAAAACACTTCCATCGCATCCTTTAACAGCTTATCCTCCACGTTTGGATAGTGCGTGCGCACGATCTCCTCCATCAACGCCTGATCGGGAAAATCGATATAGTGGAAGATACATCTGCGCAGGAATGCGTCCGGCAGCTCCTTCTCCGCATTGGATGTGATGATCACAATAGGCCTGTGCTTTGCTTTCACGGTCCGCTTTGTCTCATGGATATAAAATTCCATCTGGTCAAGCTCCCAGAGCAAGTCGTTCGGAAACTCCAGATCCGCCTTGTCGATCTCATCGATCAAAAGGATCACCTGCTCGTCTGACTCAAAAGCCTCTCCCAGCTTTCCCAGCTTGATATAATGGGCGATATCGTCCACACCCTCCTCGCCGAATTGTCCGTCATAAAGGCGTTGGATCGTATCGTACATGTACAGTCCGTCCTGCGCCTTCGTGGTGGACTTGATATTCCAGATGATCAGCTTCTTTCCCAATGATTCCGCCACCGCCTGCGCAAGCATCGTCTTGCCCGTGCCCGGCTCTCCCTTTACCAAAAGAGGTTTCTGCAGGGCGATCGCCACGTTTACGCCCGCCAAAAGCTGCTCGGATGCCACATATGCGGCTGTGCTTTCAAATTTCGTATCTGCCATATTGGTTTCCTTTCTCACAGATTTCAGTTAGGTAATAGCAAAACTCTTCTCAGAACTACATTGATTGTGCTATTTGTGCAATTTCAATAGCAATAATTGAGTTTCGCAATTGCCTAAGATTTCAATGATTGCATACATTATAGATTTATGTTACGATATTTCAGATGTAAAAGCAAGGAAAACAAAACAGAAAGGAACAAACGACATGTCAAAGAATCCAAGTCTCTCTTTCGAGGTATTTCCGCCAAAGAAGGAAGAAGAGTTTGATAATATATTTGAATTTTTGAGAGAGGCCGCAAAGCTTCATCCCGCTTCGATCAGCTGTACCTACGGCGCGGGCGGCTCCCGTGCGGGAAAGACCATCGAGATCGCTTCCTTCATCCAAAAGGAGCTGCAGATCGACGCCATCGCCCACATCACCTGCGTCGGTTTCACCAGAGCCGACCTTGAGAAAAATTGTGAAGCCCTTCAGGCCGCAGGCGTAAACCACGTACTGGCACTGCGCGGAGACAGGCCGCAGCACATGACGGACGAACAATTTAACAGCCGGGAATTTTTCTTCGCAACCGATTTGGTCAAATACTTAAAAGAGCATACCTCTTTGCAGCTCTCCGGCGCCTGCTATCCTGAGAAACATTTTGAGTCGCCCAGTTTAGAAGAAGACTTAAGACATTTAAAGGAAAAGGTAGACGCGGGCGTCACCTCTCTGGTCACCCAGATGTTTTTTGATAACAGCTGTTTTTATTCCTTCATGGAAAAAGTGCGGGCCATGGACATCACCGTCCCTGTTCACGCCGGTATCATGCCCATCACTACGGCCAGACAGCTCGGCACCACCGTATCCCTCTCCGGCTCCTCCGTACCGAAGGAATTGGCGGATCTGATCGCCACTTACGGGGATGATAAGGAGGACATGCGCAAAGCAGGCATTGACTACGCCGTACGCCAAATCCGTGACCTGAAAGAACACGGGGTGGACGGCATCCATATCTATTCCATGAACAAATTAAAGACCACAAAAGAGATTTGCGGCTTGATCTAACCGAAAAAATGTTATTGAGGGGGAAAGGAACTTGGAACGGGAAAAATTAGGCTCAAGGATGGGCTTTATTCTCTTATCGGCCGGCTGCGCGATCGGCATCGGCAATGTATGGCGTTTTCCGTACATTGCAGGTATGTACGGCGGCGGTATGTTCGTGCTGTTCTACCTGTTGTTTCTCGCTGCCATGGGGATTCCCGTGATGACCATGGAATTTGCCGTGGGACGCGCCAGCAGAAAAAGTATCATTAAGAGCTTTACAGAATTGGAAAAGCCGGGGCAGAAATGGCACATACACGGCTATCTGGGTATGATCGCCAACTATCTTTTGATGATGTTCTACACCTCGGTAGCCGGCTGGATGCTGTACTATTTCTACCTGATGCTGACCGGACGGTTTACCGGAAAAAACACCGCGCAGGTAGCTGACATATTTCAGGGCATGCTTGACAGCCCCTCTGTGATGACGGTAAGCATGATGATCATCGTAGTGGCGGGCATGCTGATCTGTTCCGTCGGCCTGCAAAAAGGCGTGGAAAACATCACCAAGCTCATGATGTCCCTGCTCCTTATCATCATTATAATACTGGCTGTCCGCAGTATGACGCTGCCGGGCGGTATCGAAGGCTTGAAATTTTATCTTCTGCCGGATGTGCAGAGAATGAAAGATGTGGGTATCACGGAAACAATAACAGCCGCTATGAATCAGGCCTTCTTTACGCTCAGTCTGGGAATCGGTTCCATGGCCATCTTCGGAAGCTATATTGATAAAAGCCGCACTCTACTGGGTGAATCAGTGAACATAGCGGTCTTGGATACCTTTGTAGCGCTGGTATCGGGACTGATCATCTTTCCGACCTGCTTTTCCTTTGGCATCAGTCCGGATATGGGACCCAGTCTGATCTTCATCACTCTTCCCAATATTTTTAACCATATGGCAGGCGGACGCGTCTGGGGGACATTATTCTTCGTATTTATGACCTTTGCGGCCTTCTCCACCATACTGGCCGTATTTGAGAACATCATCTCCTGCGGCATGGATCTGTTCCACTGGAGCCGGAAAAAATCCAGTCTCATGAATCTGGCCGCGCTCACCGTACTCTCGCTCCCCTGCGTGTTCGGGTACAATATCTGGTCCTCCTTCCAGCCGCGCGGCGCAGGCAGCACCGTTTTAGATCTGGAAGACTTCATTGTCAGCAATGTAATCCTGCCGATCGGCGCGCTCGTCTATCTGCTGTTTTGCGTGACCAGATACGGCTGGGGATTTGAGAACTATCTGGCAGAAGTCAATACGGGCGAGGGACTCAGGATGCCGAAAGGAATCCGCATCTATATGACCTTTATCCTGCCGGTACTGCTTGTGTTTTTGACTTTGAAGGGGTGGATCGGGTTTTAAGCTGCACTGTTTAAAATAATATCGAGCATTTCCCGGGGAGTGACAATAAATACTCTTTTGGGAAAATGTTTTAAATTCCCTGTCACAAGATATGCATCTTCTTCTTTTCGTTCTTCTACTACAACCTCGTAAAATACTTGATCCTTTGGATCCGGCAGTTTTTCACCTAATGTCATAACCGATGGCATCACATAAACAGCCTGTCTTTCTATATTCTCCAACACATCGTAAATGATTCTATCAGTAAAATGAAATTTTGGACGTGCAAGCACTTCCCTGTATTCTCTTACAATTTCTTCATTCACAATCGGGACGATAGAACCCATAAATACCAATTCCATTACATTTCCGGGAACGGAATTCCATTTTAACATAGCGGAAACCAACACATTTGTGTCAATCACAGCATAATATTTCATATACTTTACCTCATTTTCTCGCTCCCGCAATTTCTGCATTGATTTCATCCAGTGTCATGTCCGCTATCCCATTTTCTTCCGCAATCCGACTGGCCTCCTTCATGGCTTCCACCGCGCGATTTCCAACAATATCATCAAGTTTCATACTAAATGGGATTCCATTTTCCTGAATCAACCTTGAAATGCACATACGCATATAGGTCGGAAGATCGATTCCGAGACGTTCACAAATATTAGCCGCTTTTATTCTGGTTTTATCATCCGTGCGAAACTGAACTAATGAATTTGCCATAGCATCATCTCCCTTCCTGTTTATTATGACACATATTGCGATCATTTGCAATCATCTGATGACAATATGTGTGCATTCTAAAATGACTATCTTACTCTTTTTGTTGCCACCGAAGTCCAAAACGTCGGATTCGGATCATAATAAAAAAATACCACAGTCTTGTCCGTAATATAATAGTCCCAGTTTTCCGGATTGTATACCTTTTTATCTAATATTGCGTTTATCTGCTCTTCTATTTCTTCGTCAGAGTCATCAATAAACCGGTCCACAGTAACGATCTCCCCTGTACTGCAGTCAATCGTAATACCATCCAATGCCGAATAGGGATGTACTCCGCCCGCATAAGCAACATCATTAAACAGCAAACTGACATAATCATCACCGGCATAAGTAACACCCTGAAACATCAGGCTGTTAAATGGTACACTTGGCGCATCTCTGTACTCTTCATCCATATATGTTTCCGAATCCTGCCGATAGGCCTCTTGCTTTGCATCATAAAAAGTTTGCAGTGTTTCATTCAAAACAACCGGATAAGCCTCGTCAAAATAGAAACACTCTATATCATAGTAAAAGTACTCGTCGCCATTCTGATCATGAAACGCTTCATGTTCCTGTTTACTATTTCCATACTTTGCTTCAGCTGTATCTATCTCTATCTCTTCATCTTCCACAATATAATACTTATTTTTGTGTTCCAAGGACTTCCATTCTATTAAACTGAAATCCAAATCGTCTATTGCAATCCACTCATCACTGCCTGCTAACATGATTTCATCTTCATCATTTACTTTACAATACGCAATAGCACTGTTTCTCCAACTAAATTCAATATGATTGTTTTCCTTTAATGTGAAAATATCAAACTGTCGCAGGAACTCTTCTTTGCTAACAGGTTCTCCGTTAATTGTCGCCTTATCCGGCTGATAATCATCGTAAAACCCCGTGATATATGCCCCCTGTTCATAAGTAAAACAGACATAACCATTGCCGGCGTTTTCGCCATTCCCGCAGGACATAAGGACAAGATGATTATCCATATAACATAAATAATTGATTCCTCCCCAATCTTCCGTTTCGTACAGATCTGCAACTTTTTCCGCTTTTGCTTCTTCATAGGTAAATACAGCAACAGATGTGGACGAACCTATAATCAATTCAGGAATATCATTCTTGTCAAAATCATGTATCCCTACATAAGCGTATCCATTAAAGCCAAATTCTGACATAAAGTTATAAGGGTCAGCAAGATTACTTTGCATATTTCTGATAATATTTTTATAGGCGTCCTGCCATGTAACGCTTATTTCTGTTACGTCCTCTTCCGCACTTCCCTTTCTCTCTGCCTCATTTACATAAGCGGCACTTGACTCTGTCTCTCCAATTACATCTAAATCCTCTGCCTCCGTAATCTTTTCAACTATATCTTGTTCCTGCTTCACGCCCTCATCTTCACTATTTATTTTCTGGCATCCTGTCAAGTAAAAAACAAGTAGAAATATTGAGAGAATATATACTTTTTTCATACTTATTTTCCTCTTCTAACAAGCTTTATTGGTTTCCCTCATATATTAGTACATAAAATCCGCCCCTCTATTTCTACTCCCACGGAATCAACGGATTCTCGATCTTCTTATCCCGCAGCATCAGGTTCTTCACCGCCTCATCCACAGGCATCCCGCCAAACAATACCGCATTCACCTGCTCGATGATAGGCAGCTGCACGTCATATTTTTCTGCAAGGCCCATAGCCGCCTTGGCTGAATAGACGCCCTCCACTACCATCTTCACCTCGTCCATCGCCTGCTCCATGGTATAGCCTTTGCCGATCAGGATACCGGCGCGGCGGTTTCTGGAGTGCATGGAAGCACAGGTCACGATCAGGTCTCCGATGCCGGTAAGGCCGCTGAAGGTCTCGATCCTGCCGCCCATGGCAAGCCCCAGTCTCGCGATCTCCGTGATCCCTCTGGTGATCAGCGCCGCCTTTGTGTTATCCCCATAGCCAAGCCCGTCCGCGATGCCCGCCGCCAGCGCCACCACATTCTTTAAGGCCGCGCCCAGCTCGATGCCCGGCACATCCGGACTGATGTAGACGCGGAACGCCTCGTTCATAAAAATATTTTGCAGATACTCTGCCGTAGCCTTCTTTGCCGCGCCCACCACGATCGTCGTGGGAATGCCTCTGCCCACTTCCTCCGCATGGGACGGCCCCGAAAGCACCGCCACTTCCGCCTGCGGTATCTCCTCCTCAATGATCTGGGACAGCGTCAAAAGAGTCTTCTCCTCGATACCCTTCGCCACATTGACAATGATCTGCCCTTCCTTCACATAAGGCTTCATGGAATGGGACGTGCTTCTCGTGTAGGGCGAAGGGACCGCCAGCACCAGCACATCCCTATCCCGCACCGCGGTCTCTAAATCCGTGGTAAACATCATATCTTCCGGCAGTTTCACACCGGGCAGCTTATCTTTATGCTCCCGTTCCTTATGAAGCATCTCAATCTCCGCTTCCATAATGGACCAGACCGTAACCTGATGTCCATTCTTATGAAGAAGAACCGCCAGAGCCGTCCCCCAGCTTCCCGCGCCAATGATACTGATGTTTGCCATAAAATCTCCTCCTTTATCGAAGCGCTTTTTTGCGAAGATACGCGACGAGAATCTCAAAGTTTTCCGAAGGAATACTTTACTCGTCATGCGATCCCGAGTTTGTGGCTCCATTACAAACTCGCGATTGAAAAATAAGGTCATCAGACTTATTTTTCAATCTCCCTCCTTTTCTGCGTTTTCTTCCGCTCCTCACTTTTGTGCGTCAGATACGTTTTCCGCTCCGTTCCCTGCAAAAGCCGCTTGATATTCTCCCGATGCTTCCAATATGCCATGACCGTCAAAAATCCGGCGATCACATACATCTCGATCAAAAGCGCCTGCGTCATGCCGAATATCCCCATCTGGCCCAGTATCACCAGTTCGATCATAAAGCCGGCATAAACCAGAAGCGATCCCAGCGATACATAGTGCGTGATAAAGAAAGCGCCGAAAAATAAAATCAGTCCCATGGGGATCAGATAAGGATGAAAGGACAGGATCAATCCCGCTGTGGCCGCAATCCCCTTGCCGCCTTTGAAATTCAGGTAGAAAGGAAAATTATGCCCGATGATGGCCCCCATTGCCGTATACATCTTCAGCAGATAGACCATGTCCGGATGGGACTTGTCAAAAATAACCGCTGTTATTACAACCGCCAGTATGCACTTCATGATATCTCCGAAAAGCACCAAAAGCCCCGCCTTCGTCCCAAATACCCGCAGCGTATTCGTTGTGCCGGCATTGCCGCTCCCGTAATTTCTGATATCTATGCCATGCAGTTTTCCATAGATATAGGCCGTCTGAAACAGTCCAAACCCATAACCGATCAGTAAGCAAATAACCCGTTCCACTTTTACTGCTTTTCCTTTCTCTCTCTGACAAAAAATTTCAGAGGCGTCCCCATAAACCCAAAGGTATCCCGAATCTGATTTTCCAAATAACGCAGATAAGAGAAGTGCATCAGTCCCTTATCGTTTACAAAAATCACGAAGGTTGGCGGCTTCACCGCCACCTGCGTGGTATAGTAGATACGCAACCGTTTCCCCTTATCGGACGGGGGCTGCTGCAGCGCGACCGCCTCTGTGACGATCTCATTGAGCACGCCGGTAGCAATGCGCATGGAGTGATTCTCATTCACCGCGTCGATGACCTCATAGAGCTTCATCAGGCGCTGTCCGCTCACCGCCGAGATAAACATGATCTCCGCGTAGGACATAAAAGATAACACCTGTCTTATTTTCTCCGTGTATTCTTTTACCGTCTTATTATCCTTCTCCACGGCATCCCATTTATTCACCGCGATAATCACGGCCTTTCCCCTGTCATGGGCAATACCGGCGATCTTAGCGTCCTGTTCCGTCACGCCCTCCACAGCGTCGATTACCAACACCGCGATATCAGCCCGCTCCACCGCGGACACCGTGCGGATGATCATATACCGCTCCAGCTCTTCTTTGATCTTATTCTTTCTCCTAAGCCCTGCCGTATCAATGAAGACATATTCTTTCCCGTTATGGGTAATTTCCGTATCCACGGCATCTCTGGTTGTTCCCGCAATATCCGAAACGATCAGACGGTTCTCCCCGATCAAACGGTTGATGATGGAAGATTTTCCGACATTCGGTTTGCCGACGATGGCGACCTTGATACGATCGTCCTCCTCTTCCTCTGTCTCCTCCTCCCCGAAATGAGAGATCACCTCGTCCAACAGTTCGCCGAAGCCCAGCTTGTTGGTGGCCGAAATGGGAAAGGGCTCGCCGATGCCCAGATTATAAAACTCATAAACATCCGCCATATACTTCTGATAGCTGTCCACCTTATTGACCGCAAGGATCACCGGCTTCTTTGCCCGCCTAAGCATGTCCGCCACCTGCGTATCCGCATCCTGAAGCCCCTGCTTCACATCTACCAGAAAAACGATCACGTCCGCTGTGTCAATGGCGATCTGCGCCTGCTCCCGCATCTGGGAAAGGATGATATCTTTACTGTCCGGCTCGATTCCGCCGGTATCGATAAGCGTAAAATTATGGTCAAGCCAGTTGACATCCGTATAAATGCGGTCTCTGGTAATACCCGGCGTATCTTTCACAATCGCTATATTTTCACCCGCCAAAGCGTTAAACAGGGTGGATTTACCGACGTTTGGCCGCCCCACCACCGCTACGATCGGTTTGGAATTCTTCTTACTCATGCCAAATCTCCATAAATTTCCTTTTCCTAACTTCATATACCGCTTGATTATACAAAATCCCAACGCTCTTGTAAAGCAAAACTCGCGTTCTCCGTCACGCATGGCAGGGAAAAGACATGGAATCCGCTTGACACATTCCCCCCATAAATGATATAAAATCCTTGTAAGGAACTCGTGAAGCATCATCAGGAAAACTGATAGAGCAAAAGATATCGGAGATACTTCAAATCATGCCTAACACAGAACAGCTCGAACATTCGATGCCAGTGGCCGCAGTCAAGATCCTTGCGCCCAAGGCGGCGCTTCCTCTGGCGGAAAAAATCAACAGCCATCTGGTAGACTACCGCAAACATTTAAAAAATAACGTGAAAAACGATCCGGCTTTTCACGGCTACATGGAAGACAACTACCTCATGGAAGTAAATTGCCCGCGATTCGGCACCGGTGAGGGCAAAGCCGTCCTCTATGATTCCGTGCGCGGCAAGGACATCTTTCTTTTGACGGATGTCTGCAACCACAGCATTACTTACAGCATGAACGGCTTTACCAACCATATGTCGCCCGACGATCACTATCAGGACTTAAAGCGGATCATCTCCGCCATCAACGGCAAAGCGCACCGCATCAACGTGATCATGCCCTTTCTCTACGAAGGCAGGCAGCACAAGCGAAACGGGCGCGAATCCCTTGACTGCGCCTACGCAATCAAGGAACTGATGGACATGGGCGTATCAAACTTCATCACCTTCGACGCCCACGATCCGAGGGTCCAAAATTCCGTCCCCATCAAGGGCTTTGACAATTTCACACCGCCCTACCAGTTCATCCGCGCGCTCCTGCGCATGGAAAAGAACCTCATCATCGACAAGGAGCATACCATCGTCATCAGTCCCGACGAAGGCGCGCTCGATCGGGCCGTTTACTTTGCAAACGTGCTGGGCGTAGATACGGGCATGTTTTATAAGCGCCGGGATTACTCTACCATCGTGGACGGCAAGAATCCCATTGTGGCCCATGAATTTCTGGGGGATAACATCGACGGCAAGGACGTGATCGTCATCGATGATATGATCTCCTCCGGCGGCAGCATGATCGACACCGCCAGACAGTTAAAGAAAATGAACGCCAAACGGGTCTTTGTCTGCTGCACCTTCGGTCTTTTTACAGACGGGCTGTCGGCTTTCGACGCGGCTTATGAGAACTGCTACATCGACAGGATCGTGACCACAAATCTCTGCTACCAGCCGCCGGAACTGCGGGAGAAACCCTACTACATAGAAGCGGATATGAGTAAGTTCATCGCCTCCATCATCGACTTTATGAACCACGACGCTTCCATGGCGAATATCTACACCCCGACGGACAAGATCCACCAGATCCTTGCAAAATATAATAATCGCGAAGTAAGCGGGCTGGATATCTGATCAAAAAGCTGCCGCCCTGTTTGTATACAGGAACGGCAGCTTCCGTTTTTACTATTTCTTTTTGTCATCACTGCAAAGAAGTTCATACTTCCGCCGCCGCCAGCGGGAAGGTCATAAAGACCTTGAACAGATCCCCGTCCAACTGAATCTCAAAGGTTCCGCCCTGCGCCAGCGTCAGGTTCTTAGCGATGGACAGCCCCAGACCGCTGCCTTCCGTGGTCCTTGACTCGTCGCCTCTTATAAAGCGCTCCGTCAGCTCCTCCGGCTTACAGTTTAGGTAATTCTCAGAAATATTCTTAATGCTGACCTGAACCCGTTCTTCCTTCCCCACCTGATCCATGGACACATAGACTCTGGTGCCCGGCAGGGCGTATTTATAAACATTGTTAAAAAGGTTCTCCATCACCCGCCAGATGCGGCGGCTGTCCGCCTCCACCACCACATTTCCGGTATTCACGTTCATCACGGTAACAAGATTCTTCTCCTCAAATTTCTCGGAAAACTCCCCGATGGTCTGGTTCATCAGCTCCGTGAGGTTGATCCTTTCAAAATGCAGGCTGATGGTACCTGAGGATATCTTGCTGGCCTCCACCAGATCGTCGGTAAGCTGCTTTAAGCGCTGCGATTTCTCGTCCAGCACGCGGATGTAATCTCTTGCCTTCTCGCTTCCCACCTGCTCCCTCTTAAGCAGATCTACATAGTTGATAATCGATGTCAGGGGCGTCTTGATATCATGGGAGACATTGGTAATGAGGTCCGCCTTCATGCGCTCATCCTTCATACTGATCTCCACAGCTTCCTTGATGCCCTTGCCGATGCTGTTCACGGAAAGCGCCAGCGTCCTGTTATCCCCATGCAGCCCTTCCGTACTAAGCTGGTGGTCAACGCGCCCTCCGGCAATGATCTCAATGCCCTCGGCGATCCCCTGCCTCTCTTTCGCGTCCCTGTAGAGCATCACACCCACGACCGCATCGACCGCACAGGCAAGGAGAACGACTAGCAGCATCCCGCCGTTTCCCGTCGAATCCAGCACAAAAAACGCAATGATCATCAACAAGTTCAACAACACAAAACCGATATAAGGCACCCATGTACGCAGGACAATACCGCCGTTATCATAAACCTCCCACGCAAAATCCTTCAGCCGACAGAGCAGACGCCGCAGATAGGAATTGCGAAACAGGCTCCGCGCCTTGATCCGCCTGACCAGACTGTAGAAGAAAAAGGTAAAGATCACATCCGCCGCAAAAACCGCAATCAACACCACCACAATGAACCAATCTACTTTGACCGCTTCCCTGTAAAAAGCCAGACTGGTCGGATCGAATCCCACGATTTCCGTCGCTATTACAGAAATCCAGCCCGTCAGCAGGAAAACGCCGGCGGCGATCAGCAAAGCCGCTTCCGTGGGGATGGTATCAAAAGCTTCCAGTCGGATATGCTTCACGCCTTCTTCATCGTACTCCCTGCCCGTCATCATAGTCTGCCAGACAAAGAGCGCCAGATACAAAAGCCCTGAAAACAGCGCCGTCATCGCCCACTGCCAG
This sequence comes from Lachnospiraceae bacterium UBA7196, assembly GCA_002490835.1. Lineage (GTDB taxonomy): Bacteria > Bacillota > Clostridia > Lachnospirales > Lachnospiraceae > UBA3282. The sequence goes on from DKUU01000006.1 coordinate 62,578, forward strand.
AGGTTCGGCATATACTCCGCTCCCTGCTTAAAGGCGTCCGCCGCATGATAGGAAGTATCCACGCTGATCCAGACCTTCACATCCTCCGGATAGGCATAGGCATACTGCTGTAAGACCTGTTCTACCGTGCTCTCCTCAATCGAAGTGTTGGTCCGATAGACCATGTCGGCGGGACTGTAGTAGAGATACGGCTCCGCCGCATGCGTCCAATCCTCTTCTCCTGTGACCCGCTCCATCATGCTCTCCATATGCTCTCTTTCTTTGCTGCCTTCAAACGTATTACTGTAATACTGTGTATTACGCCCCTCCGTCTTTTCAATCAAAAAGCGCACATTAGAGTTATTGACCTCGAAATACTCTCTTCCCGTAAGGTATTCCTCGTAATTGTAGGCAAGGCTCGCCGCCGCAGTCTGTACGCTGTCACAGAGCGCATAATACTGCTCCCAGTCGGACACATAGTCCTCGATGTTCTTTCCCTCCGCTGTCTGATAACGGTTCACGAGAACGCTGTACGCGCTGCTTAGCTCCACTTCCTCGGCATAGGGGTTGACGACCACGATCTCCTCTTCTTTTTTGGCATCCGCGTGATCAGCCAGCTCGCTTGCCGGCTGATATTCCGTCACAAAGCCGGAATCACTGTCCACGATCCGATACTGCACATTAGGCTTCACCTCGGTATCAGCCACCATTTTCCCGACCGCTACCTGCGGAATTTTTGCCAAAAAGGCATCCGCCTGAGTCTCCGTCATCTCCTCCACGGAATACTCAAACCCGTATTTCTGCCACTTAAGCAGATCCTCCAGCTTATAGATTGCTGTCACATACTCTCCCGACAGCCCCTCGTTCCGGTGGTTATAGGCCGTTACATCCACGAGTTTTTCCCCGTCAAAAGCGCCTTCTGTCTCCATCTGGCTGCACACCACGCCGTAGCGGATGACATCCGCCGTCGTATAACCGAGAATGCGGTTAAAAACTCCTGAATCCTCAAAATTTTCGCCCGCGTTCATGGTGAAGATCAGATCCGTGAAATTGCCGCCCGAACGCAGGCCCTGAAAACGCACGGTACCACAGGCGACCGTCACGATCAGGGAAAGGACCATCGCCGCCAGCGCAGCATGTTGGAGAATCCGCAGGAAGGTCCGCAGGCCGCGCCTTGTCTTTTGAGGCCTTCCCGCCCTTTTCCGCTTCCGTTTTTCTGCCTTCTTTTCCCTTTCGCCGTTTTCTGTAACATCTGTTATTGCTTTTTTGTCGATGCTTCCCACTGCTTCCGCGGCCTTTTCGAACCCTTCGATCTTCTGCTCAATGTTTTCCGCTAATTTCACTGCTTTCGCAATGCCCTCAGAAGCATCTATCGCTTCCGCGGTTTTTTCATACCCTTCCATCGCTTCCCTGTTTTCTCTTCCATCTGTTCCCATACGAATCTCCCATATCCAAAGCGTTTTCGCAACAGGGCGACGCAAACTTCAACATTTCGTCTGCCCCCAGACCTATTTGTACCGATTCTACACGCTCTTTTCGACCTTATACCCCACGCCCCACACGACCTTTAAGTAGCGGGGCTCCTTGGGATTGATCTCGATTTTCTCCCGGATATGCCGGATATGCACCGCCACCGTATTGTCCGCGCCGATGGCCTCCTCGTTCCAGATGCTCTCGTAGATCTGGTCAATGGAGAACACCCGGCCGCAGTTTTTCACCAGCAGCAAAAGGATGTTGTACTCGATGGGCGTCAGCTTTACGCTCTCCCCGTCCACCGTCACCTCCTTGGTGTCGTCGTTGATGCACAGGCCGCCCACCTGAAAGAGGGCGTTGTTCTCCGTATTGAGATTCCCCAGCGTGGTATAACGGCGAAGATTAGATTTTACCCGCGCCACCAGCTCCATCGGATTAAACGGCTTTGTGATGTAGTCGTCCGCGCCGATGTTAAGACCCAGTATCTTATCGTTATCTTCCGATTTTGCCGACAGAAAGATAATGGGGATGCTCGAATACTCTCTGATCTTTAAGGTGGCATGGATGCCGTCAAGCTTCGGCATCATGATGTCGATTAAAAGCAGATGAATCTGCTGCTCCTTTAAGACACGGAGCGCCTCCTGCCCGTCGTAAGCCTTAAAGATCGTGTAGCCCTCCTGCATCAGATAAATCTCGATCGCGTCCACAATCTCCTTATCGTCGTCGCATACCAGTATGTTGGCCATTTTTAATCTTCTCCTTCGTTAGTTGCTAGGTTAATTGAAACAGATAAAGATAAAGGAATAGATGGGAATTTCTTTAATATATTCTTAAGTTTGCGTTCTTTCGTCAAATTATTTATTTGCTCTGCTCTCTGATCCCCAGAAACGCGCCCAGATTTCCCCTCTGCCCGTGGCTGGCGCGATGGGAAAATAGATAACTGTCGTTATGGCAAGTGCAGAGATCCGTCACCTGCATGTTTTCCTTGGGGATACCGGCCTCCGTGAGCACGATCTCATTTGCCCGCCAAAGGTCAAGCTGATACTTGCCGCCGCCTTTTTTTAAGAGGAGCTCATCCGCCTGTCCCGGCCCGCGAAAGGCTTCTGCAAAGGCCTGTGCCACATCCTCGCTGACCTCGTAGCACGCCTGACAGATGGAAGGCCCAATCGCCGCCACTAAGTCAGCCGGATCGGTGCCGTAAACTTCGCGCATCTTCTCCACCACGCACTGTCCCATGCGGGCCACGGTTCCCCGCCAGCCGGAATGCGCCAGCGCAATGGCGCGCCTTTTGGTATCCACAAAATAAAGCGGCACGCAGTCCGCAAAAAAAGTCGCCAGATACACGCCCGGCTCATCCGTGAGCAGGCCGTCCACATCCCTGTAATCTTTTTCCCGCGTGATGCCCTTGCCGCCGTCCGCCTTCCCCACCACCCGCAGATTGGTGGTGTGCGTCTGGTCCGAACAGACGATATCTTCCACGCCGCAGGATAAAACCCCCGCGATCCGCCTGAAATTCTCGTCCACGGCCTCCTTGTCATCCCCTCTTGTATAGCTTAAATTCATAGAGCGGAAGATCCCCTCGCTCACCCCGCCCATTCTGGTAGAAAATAAATGACTCACCCAGTCAATCCTCTCTATTATCGGAAATGTGAGCCAAACTATCTCCCCTCTCTGGTTGATACGCATTTGTCTCGTATTTTTATGTCTGTGCCATTCCATATTTGTCACTCCTCATTTACCTAACATAATTTTGACAATAGGATTAGGGTGCTAAAAGGTGTCTCAATACACTAAGCTTGGCCGATTGCATAAATAGTTCACGAAGCTGTCCTTGCACCGTGAAATGAGATTTTCTTAATATTCCGTTCGATATCCAGCAATTTCTGGACATGGATGTCCTGAAAAGCCCGTAACGAGCCCGGATGGCGAGTAAAGGGCGGTTGCGTCCGAAATCCACTACGCGGACCCGGAATATTTAGAAAATCCATTTTACGGTGCCGGACGCAAGGGAGCTATTTGTGCAATCTATATAACTCAATGCCACCCAACATAATCGAACGCATTCTTGATCCACATGACGTCCTCCCCATCCACCGCCACCACATCAAACCTAAGCGGCGTATCCTCCGCGCAGTGATGCAGCACGCGGTAGTAATCCGCCACCTGACAGATTTTCTTCTGCTTAGCGTGCCCCACCGCCTCCGCCGCGCTGCCCCTGCTTACGCCGGCACGGTACTTCACCTCGAAGAAGACCAGATAGTCTCCGTCATAGCCTATGATGTCGATTTCTCCCTGCCTGCAGCGGAAATTTCTCTCCGTGATCTTCACCCCGCAGGAAAGTAAATAGGCACAGATTTCTTTTTCCTTCTGCGCCCCTTTTTCTCTCGTATTCATCCTCACATACCCTTTGCGATCTTGGCCTTCACCTTGTCCATGGAATCCACAAAGACCAGAATCTCCGCCACCACCTCGTAAAGCTCCGGCGGTATCATATCCCCGATCTCCAGTCTTGAGAGCGTATCCGCCAGCTTGTCGTCCCGGTGGATCGGCACATCCGCTTCCTTTGCCTTCTCGATGATGCGCTCCGCAAGCGCGCCCCGACCCGACGCAATGACGCGCGGCGCCTCATCCCCCGGATCATACTCTAAGGCGATCGCCTGTTTTACCTTTTCCGGTTTCTTCTCCATATCTTTTACCCCTGTGATTTATGCCCGCATATCGAAGGAAGTCCTGCTCAAAACCGAGATATTCTTCTGCTGATGCAGTATCGTCTGCATAATGGACGCATCCGCTTCCTCTTCGCCGTTCTCCTTCACGCTCATCTTGGTTTTCAGGGAATAGCCCCTGTCCGTCAGCCTTTGATTGAGGATATCGATGTTCGCCTCGATCAGCGAAAGCACATCCTCGTCCGCTACCGTAAAATTAGTGGCCACCTGCTTATCCTTCATCGTCACATAAACGTCGAGCGGCCCTAAATGCTCCATGTCCAAATGCAGAAGGGCGCTGACCTGTCCGTCCTTCGCCGCCAAATTCTTTTTATTCGTATAGACGTAAAGATCGCCGTGCGCCTCGTTTCCCAGCATTTTCAGCGGGAGCTGTACATAGGCGTAGAGGTTGTTCATCTGATTCATGAAATCCACGTTATTCTGGAGATTCTGTACGCTCCTGCCGGCGGTCGTATCCGCTTTTCCCGCCGTCTCCAAGGCCTGCGAAAGCCTTGCCGTCTGCTCCCTGATCCTCTCATAGAGCTGTTCCACCTGCTTTTTATCCGCAACGTCTTTCGGCGCTATCGTCCACTGGCGGCCGATCTCCTCTTTTAATAACGCCTGAAATTCCTTGCCGCCAAGAAGCCGCTGCACATCCTTCTCCGGAATTTCTCCCCGCATCGCCTTGGGGAGCAGGTTTTTGACCAGATTCAATACCTCTTTGGGCGGCAGGCTTCCATTTTTTATCTGCTCTGCGGTCTGCTCCGCCACACCCAGCTTACGCAGGGAATCCGCAAGCTCCCCCCACTGCTGCCTTGTAAGCACAGGCTGACCCGTTTCCGTATCCTGCGCATTCTCCGCACCGGTCTTTTCGGAAACAGCCTGTTCATCGGATGCCGCCTGTTCGGGCAGAGGCATCTGTACCGGTTTCCCTGCCGCTTCCGTCTCCGCATTCTGCGCATTCTGGGCATTCTGCTCATTTCCTGCCGCTGCAGCATCGCCCGCCGTCTCCGCTTCCCCGGCGGTCTTAAGGGTCTGCGCTGCGCCTTCCTCCGGCGCCTCTTCCTGTCCGGGACGCAGGGTAATGACTGCGCCCGCTTCCGCGCCCTCCTCCGTAAAGGCTTCCAGCACCGCTTGGTAGAAGGCAAGTGCCTTATCGCCCTGTCCCTCCTGCACCAGCTCCCCAAAGATCTGCGGCAGCTGTCCGGCAATGTCACGCGCGCTTCCTAAAATCTGATGTTCCATATTAAGATACTGCTCAAACTGTTCTATATTCTCCGCCGTCACGGGCAGCTCCAGCTTCGCAAGCTGTATGATAGAGGCCGGATTCTGGCCCGGAAAATCCATGAGTTGTCTGCTCATATTGAGGATGGTTTCCTTATCGATTGGCATCCCCTCTTCCATCATCCTTGCCACCATCTCGATATTGCCCGCCGTTTCCGGCAGGGAAGCCGCCGAAAGCGCCCGCAGGATCGTGGCCGTATTGGCCGTGTTGGTGTAAAGCGGCGCAAGGGACATAAAAGAGCCGGCGTTGGCCTTGACCTCGAAACTCAGCATCTGCCCCAGCGCCAGACTGACGTTTTTATCGATCTTTGCACTGATGGAAAAGTCCTGCGCCAGCTCGATCTGCACGGAATTGCCGTTCCTGCCTACCACCATCCCCTGTATGGTCTGACCCGGCTTTAAGGCGCGCACTTCATTCTGTAGGCGCATCAGGCGCTCGCCCTTGCCCACGCCGGCCGCCGCCCTTGCCGCGTCCGCGGCGCGAAGACTCTGATTGTCCTTTTTTTGCACATTGTCCAGATTCAACTTTTATACCTCACAAAAATGCGTAATAAAAGATTTTCGGTGAATGGGACTGGGACCGTATTTTTTCAGGGCATCTATATGCGCCTGCGCGCCGTATCCCTTGTTGGAAGCAAAGCCGTACATCGGATAGATCTCATCGTACTGCACCATTAGCCGGTCCCTTGTGACCTTCGCCACGATGCTGGCCGCACCGATGGAAATGCTCTTGGCATCCCCTTTGATGATAGGGATCTGCCTGATTTTCACCTGCGGAATCGTCACCGCATCATTTAATAAAATATCAGGTGTTATCTCGAGCTTTGCTATCGCTTCCCGCATCGCCTCATAGGTGGCCTGCAAAATATTGATCTCATCGATCCGCGCCGGAGCGCTGTAACCAAGTCCCACCGCCACAGCCTTCTCCATGATGATCTCATAAAGCTCCTCTCTCTTTTTTTCGGAGAGTTTCTTGGAATCATTGATATATAATATGTCACAATCTTTCGGTAAAATAACCGCACCGGCCACCACCGGCCCGGCAAGCGGCCCTCTTCCCACCTCATCGATGCCGCAGATATTGGCATAGGCGCTGTATTCCCTCTCATAACACCAAAGCGCCTGCGTCCTTTGCACTTCCTTTTCATGATCCAAAAGACGCTTTCTCGCCTGCGCAAGGGCAGTCTGCACCCCCGCCCTCTCATCCGCCCCGTAAGCCGATAGCAAAACAGGCAGCTCGCTAAGTGCCGCCGCCTGTAGTTTTTGTTTAATCACTCCGATATTTTCTGCCATGTAAACCAGAATCTCCTCTTTTGCGCGAGGCGTCCAAGCCTTTGCACCCGCAGCCTTATCTCAATCACCGTTCCTGCAAGGTGTTTCGTTAGCGGTGCTTTACAAATCCTATCTTATCAAAAGGCCAGATTCGCAGCCACGCCCTGCCGACGATATGCTCCCGCTTGATATTGCCGACAGAAGGATCCCTGCCGTCAGAACTGTTATTCCTATTATCTCCCAGCACGAAATACTCATCCTTTGCAAGCGTGATCGGATCGATCGCCCGGCCGGGATTCAAGATCGTCTCCTTGCCGTAATGTTCCTCCAGAAGGGCATCATCCACATAAATATTACCTTCCTCATCGATCTGCACCGTCTCGCCGGGAAGACCGATGACACGCTTGATATAATAAGTATCAGGCTGATGTAAAAACTGGAATACAATGATGTCAAAGCGTTCCGGATCGTGAAAACGGTAGCTGATCTTATCTACGATCAAATTATCCTCATCACTGAGTGTCGGTTCCATGGAACTGCCCTGCACCTGCGTCCTCTGTCCCACAAAATGGATCGTCAGATAGATCACGCACAAAACACCCAGCAGATACAGACTTGTACTTAAGATTTCCCGCAATACCCTTTTCATACTGCTCTTCGTTCCTCCTTATGTCTCATCGCAGGTTTCCAGCGTGATCCTGCCGATCCTGCCGCTTCTGAAGTCATCCACCAAAAGGGCGGCCGCCTTCTCAAGATCCGGTTCCTGCCCCTTCTTATAACATTTCCGGTTCTCACAGATCAGGGAAAGCATCTGCACAGGCGTGATTTCCTCCGTCCCCTCCTCCACCTGATAGCGCGCAAAAAGCGGCTGTCTGTAATGGACTAAGAGATAACTGAGAAGATCCGCCGCAAGATGCGTCATTTGCAGGATTTCATCGTTCATGGAGCCGATCATCGCGAGACGTTTCCCTACCTCCTCGCTCTCAAACTTCGGCCAAAGAATCCCCGGCGTATCGAGCAGTTCCAGCTCCTTATTCAGTCTGATCCACTGTTTCCCTTTGGTCACGCCCGGCTTATTGCCCGTCTTCGTGCAGGCTTTTCCCGCAAAGGAATTGATGAAAGTCGATTTCCCCACATTGGGTATGCCGACCACGATCGCGCGGACGGGACGGTTTTTGATGCCCCGCTTTCTGTCCCGTTCAATCTTCTCCCGGCACGCTTCCTGCACTTTCGGCTGAATCAGTCTCAGTCCCTGTCCGGTCTTGGCATTGATTTCCAGCACATGAAACCCAAGCTCCCGAAAATACGTGATCCACCGTTTGTTCTCTTCCGGATCCGCCAGATCGGATTTATTCAAAAGGATCAGCCGTGACTTATTCTTTCCCAGCTCATCGATATCAGGATTTCTGCTGGAGAGCGGGATCCTTGCATCCACAAGCTCGATCACCAGATCGATCAGGCTGATATTCTCCTGCATCATGCGCTTTGCCTTCGTCATGTGCCCCGGATACCACTGGTAGTTCATCCTGTTACCCCTCTATTCTATTAATCCCATGGTCTCCTCACCGATTGCCAGATGAAACCACGCCTTGCCGATGATCGTATCCTTTTTCACCGCGCCGATATTGCCGGAACGACTGTCCTCGCTGCTGTTGCGGTTGTCCCCCAGCACGAAAAATTCATCCGAAGCCAAAAGCAGTTCATTTCGGGCGATACCGGGATCGACGATCTTATCAAAACTGTCGTCCTCCGCAAGCATCATCCCGTCTATGTACACATTTCCGTCCCGGATCTGCACCGTCTCTCCGGGAAGCCCCACCACGCGTTTCACATAATAGTGGGAATTTTTGTTTCCGTTTGGCAAAAAAACGACAACATCTCCGCGCTTTGGCATGGATATCCGATAGAGGATACGGTTCATCAGGATCTCCTGCCCATTGTAGAGGACAGGCTCCATGGAGTCCCCAATCACGCTGGTGCGCATCCCTGCCGAAAAGACGAGGACAAAGGCCAAAAAGACAGCGACGGCGCTGCCCACAAGCAGCTCCACGATGTCCTTTATGATTCTTGGATCAAGCTTTTTCTTTTTCTGATAAAAAGTCAAGCCCTTTCGTCTGGCCATCTTTTCCTTCCCCATCACGAAAAACAGATACCCCTGATCACTCTGAGGTATCTGTTCCATCATCCATCTCGCTTATTTCACCAGTTCTTTGACCTTAGCCTTCTTACCGACGCGATCTCTCAGGTAATTCAGTTTCGCACGTCTTACTTTACCTCTTCTGACGACCTCTACCTTCTCCACGTTAGGAGAGTGCATGGGCCAAGTCTTCTCGACGCCTACACCGTTTGATACCTTACGTACTGTAAAGGTGGTTCTGTTGCCGCCGCCCTGAATCTTTAAGACGGTTCCTTCAAACACCTGAATTCTCTCGCGGTTTCCCTCCTTGATCTTACCGTACACCTTAACGGTGTCGCCCACGTGGAAGTCGCTAACGTTTTCCTTCAACTGTGCCGCTTCAATTTCTCTGATGATTTCGTTCATGATTCTCCTCCTGACATGCTCCGGATGTTCTTAATACGTCTGTAACAGAGGACCATCCTTCATCACAACATTAATAACTTATCATACAATGGGCATAAATGCAAGCAATTTTTTCATTTTCCGACCGCAATTGCGGGCTGCATAAACTACTGCCCTAGCAACTGCATCGACATAAGAATCAGCATAAGAAGAATCTGAGAAGAGTCATTGAGTCACTTACATATCTATGATATAATTTTACATGTTATATTGCAACACCCGTTTATGAACAGAGCTGCGCCGTCATAAATCAAAGACAGACTGCTGTCTCAAGACCGGTCCGGATGGAGACTTAAATGAAAAGAATCGCAATGATAATGGAAGCTAACAAGCGTGCCTTCGCCTGCACGCGCGCCGCATGGTTTTTGAAAAAGATCAGGGCAATGGAAGAGGAAATCAGTATCTACATTTTCCGAAGCGCCGGCGCATGGACCTTAGATACGAATTATAATGTCGGCGAATACAATATCTACCATTTACCGGATCTGACGGATTTCGACGGCGTCATACTGGATGTGAACAGCATCCACCAGCGGGAACATTACGGCTGCGGCTCGACGGCATGGGAATATATCGTAAATGCCGCAAGGCAGTCCGGCAAACCCGTTCTTTCTCTGGCAAACAAGATTGACGGTTTCTATTATGTCGGCATCGATAATTATAAATCAATGCGGATCATGATAGAACATGTTTTTCAAGTCCACGGGTGTACTGACTATTGGTTCATCATGGGTCCGAAGGATAACTATGAAAACGGCCAGCGAATGCAGTCCATCATCGATTATTTGGAAGAACACCATATTCCCTGCGGGGACGATCGATTCTACTGTGAAAGTTTTGAGATCAAAAACGGATACCGGGGATTTATGAAGCTCTACGAAACGCACGGCAAGTCTCCTGAAGCCGTTATCTGCGCCAATGACGAGATTGCCGTTGGCGTCTGTAAAGCCGCGTCAGAGATGGGCTTTTCCGTACCCGGAGATTTTATTGTCACAGGCTTTGATAATTTTGACAAGGCATCCTATTTTTCACCGCGGATCACAACGATCGACCAACAGCAAAAGCGGCTGGTCGATACGAGTATGGAGCTTTTTTTAGGCGCATGGCGTGGTGAAACGGTAGAGAAATGCTGCTATACGGAAGCGGAAGGCGTCTTCTGGGACAGCTGCGGCTGCCGCACGGATGTCGAGACCGATCTGGCGGAACATGTCCGTCAGGAGATCCTGCTGGAAGCCGAACAGGCCGACTTTGAAGCAGAGATCAGTCTATTGGAATACGAATTGCTGTACTGTAAAACATCGGAACAGATGTATGAAAAGATTTTAACAGGGATGCCTTCTTTGCGCTGCGAAGATATGTATCTGGTACTTGATGAAAACGTCGAGAATTTTCACCGGGCGGCGGGCAGCTCTTTGGAAGATTTCGTAAAACTCTCCGGAAACGGCATCTTCCATGAAAACGGTTATCCGGAAATCATGAAGAGAATATTCCTCGATCGGGAAAGCGGAACCATCAGGATGGAGACACAACGCAGGGAGACATTGACCTGCGCGCACGAGAAAAATCCGGGCAATAAGGAATATCTGTTTCTGCCCCTTCATTTCAACCAATATACGGTCGGGTATATTGTGATCGTGAATGCTGTCCGACTGATGGAAAACCGGTCATTGAATAAAATGATGAGTACGATCATGACCAGCATGGAGAACTTTTATCGCAATAAAAGACTGGAATCCATGAACCGGCATCTGGAAGAGCTCTCCATGCGGGATGCCATGACAGATCTTTATAACCGTCTGGGTTATCAGAATCTGGCCTGCCGGATTTTTTCGGAACATAAAGAAAGCAACAAAGATCTGAGCATTCTTTTCATCGATATGGACCGTCTGAAATATATGAACGATACCTATGGCCATGAATGCGGCGATCTTGCGATAAAGATCACGGCGAAGGCCATCCTCAAATATCTCCCTGATGACGCGATCGCGATCCGCATGGGCGGGGATGAGTTCCTGATGATCCTGCCTAAGAGGCCGTCGGAAGAGATCGCAGAAATCACGGCGGCTGTCCGGGCCCATATCGACGCAGACGCGAAAACCCACAAACTGCCCTGTGAGCTGAGTATCAGCGCCGGCAGCATCGATACGGATATGCGCAGTGACAAAGAATTGGATGATTATGTGCGATTGGCCGATGAAATCATGTATCAGGAAAAAAGTGCCAAAAAGAAACAGCGATAATCAAAAGCATTTTCACGCCGGTATCACCTATGCGTATCCATATATTTCTCATAGAGATCCGGTCTTCTCTCCTTTGTCCGCATAAGCGCCTGTTCTAACCGCCATGCGTCCACCTTCGCATGGTCGCCGGAAAGAAGCACCTGCGGCACCTGCTTATCATGCCAGATTTCCGGTCTGGAATACTGCGGATATTCTAACAGCCCGTTCCCAAAGGACTCCGTTTCCGCCGACTCGTCATTGTGAAGGACTCCCGGCACCAGTCGGGCGATCGCGTCCACCATCACCATCGCCGGCAGCTCGCCGCCTGTCAGCACGTAATCTCCAATCGAGATCTCATCCGTGACGATCTCTTCCAGCACCCGCTCATCGATGCCTTCATAGTGACCGCAGAGAAAGATCAGTTCCTCTTCCTTTGAAAGCTCCTGCGCCATCTCCTGCCGAAAGGGCTTCCCCTGCGGCGTTACATAGATAACGCGCGTTTTTTTATTTCCATCTCCGTTTTGACTAATACGGTCAACCACTGCCCGATACGCATCGTAGACGGGCTGGGCCTGCATCAGCATCCCCGCGCCGCCGCCATAGGTGTAATCGTCCACCCTGCCGTGCTTATTTTCTGTGTAATCCCTGATATTGACCGCTTCTATCGAAATATCTCCCCGCGCCGCCGCCCGGCCGAGGATGCTCGTGTTAAGCCCCTGCATGACCATTTCCGGAAATAACGTCAGGATATGGAAATTTACCATTGTCGTGTCCTCCAAAATATGCTCCGCCCTGCAAAATCAGCCCTGTCGGCAATGATCCTATTATGGTGCTATCCTATATCCTACAATAACCCATCCATGATATGCACTTCCATCACACGGCTGTCCATATCCACTTTTTTGATACATTCTTTGATCGCGGGCAAAAGGACATCCGCCTCCCCCTCGCGGCTGACCACATAGACATCATTGGCTCCGGTGGCAAGCACCTCTTTTAGAACGCCAAACGGCGCGCCGTCCTCCGTCACCACCTGCATGCCGATCATGTCCGCCACAAAGTATTCGTCCTTTTTCAGCTTCACCGCCTGATCGCGGGATACCAAAAGCTTTCCCTGCTTATACTTCTCCACGTCATTGATGGAGTCAAGGCCCTTAAACTTTAAGATCGCGAACTGCTTAAAGAACTTGACGCCCTCGATCTCCAGTAAAAGACGCTCCTTTCCGGTATCGAGCGTCACCTGTTTCAATTTCTTAAAGCGGTTTGCGTCGTCCGTGGTGGGAAACACTTTCACTTCCCCGCGGATCCCGTGCGTCTGCGTGATCACGCCCACCTGCAGTTCGTCATTCATACGCTATCCTCATATAAAGCAACCCGGAACGGTTTGCATTCCGGGTCTGCCCTTTCAGATGATCTCCACATCCACTCTCTTATTATCCTTCGATGACGCCGCCTTTACCACAGAGCGGATTGCCTTGGCAATGCGTCCCTGTTTGCCGATGACCTTGCCCATATCGGAAGGCGCTACATGGAGTTCCACGGTAATGTTCTTACCTTCCTCCTTCTGCGTCACTACCACTTCGTCAGGGTTTTCAACAAGAGCTTTTGCGATCACTTCAACCAATTCTTTCATAGTCTACCTCCAAAAGCGACTTGAATGGAACAGTTACAAATGCCCCTACTTTGTTACCCCTACCGTCTTGAAGATCCTGCTTACGATCTCCGTGGGCTGCGCGCCGTTAGCCAGCCACTTCTTCGCCTCTTCCTCGTTCACCTTGTAGGTGCTGGGATCCGTGTTGGGATCGTAGGTCCCGATCTCGGCGATACATCTGCCGTCTCTGGGGGATCTGGAATCCGCCACAACGATCCTGTAGAAAGGATGTTTTTTCTGACCCATTCTTCTTAATCTGATTTTAACTGCCATTTTTCTCTGCCTCCTGTAAAATAAATAATAGTTGTTATTTTGAAATCCTAAAAAGGAAATTTCATACCACCCATGCCGCCGAACAATCCACGGCCCTTTTTGCCTCCCATCATGCCGGGAAGCTGCTTCATCATCTTCTGGGACTGCTCAAACTGCTTGATAAAACGGTTCACCACCGCGATATCCACACCGGCTCCCGCCGCGATACGCCCCTTCCTGCTTGGATTTAAGAGTTTCGGATCGCGCCGCTCCTGCGGCGTCATGCTAAGGACGATCGCCTCCATGCGCGCCATCTGCTTCTCATCCACCGCAGACTCGATATCCCCCAGTTGTTTTCCCATCCCCATCATGCCAAGGATGCTGGAAAGGCCGCCCATGTTCCGCATCTGCTTCATGCTCTCAAGGTAGTCCTCAAAATCGAACTTTCCCTTCTTCATGCGCTCCGCCATATCGCGTTCTTTTTCTTCATCTATATCAAGATTTTGCTGCGCCTTCTCGATCAGGGTGAGTACGTCTCCCATCCCCAAGATCCGGTTGGCCATGCGGTCGGGATAAAACTGCTCTAAGTCGGAAAGCTTCTCCCCCATACCGATGTAGAGGATCGGCTTGCCTGTCACCGCCTTGACGGAGAGCGCCGCGCCGCCTCTGGAATCGCCGTCCATCTTGGAGAGGATCACGCCGTCGATGCCCACCTTCTCGTCAAAGTCCCTGGCCACGTTCACCGCGTCCTGTCCCGTCATAGCGTCCACCACCAGAAGGGTCTGGTGTACGGTAACGTTCTCTTTAATCTCGGCAAGCTCCGCCATCATTTCCTCGTCGATATGCAGACGACCCGCCGTATCAAGGATCACGACATTGTGACCGTTCTTCTCCGCATGCTCCAAGGCTGCTTTGGCAATATCCACAGGCTTGTGATTCTCTCCCATGGAAAAGACGTCCACCTGCTGCTTTTCCCCGTTGATCTGTAACTGCTTGATCGCTGCAGGACGGTACACGTCGCAGGCGACCAGCAGAGATTTCTTTCCTTTGAGTTTCAGCTTTCCGGCGATCTTTGCCGTGGTGGTGGTCTTACCTGCGCCCTGTAAGCCGCACATCATAATGACAGTGATGGATTTACCGGGCTGCATGACGATCTCCGTGGTCTCAGAGCCCATCAGGGCAACCATTTCTTCATTTACGATCTTGACCACCATCTGTCCGGGATTTAAGCCGTTTAACACATCCGTGCCCACCGCCCGCTCTTCCACGGACTTTACGAACTGCTTCACCACCTTAAAGCTGACATCAGCCTCAAGGAGCGCCATCTTAACCTCCTTTAAGGCGGTCTTTACGTCCTCCTCGGTGAGGCGGCCCTTGCTTCTGAGGCTTTTAAACACATTCTGCAGTTTATCGGTCAAACTCTCAAACGCCATCTGCGCTACGCCTTTCTGCCAAATACAGCGGCACATCCCTTTTGATAAATCACTTGACGCATCCCAAACTACAATTCCTGCATAATCTTTGCCGAAAGCTCCCTGATCCGGGAACCGTAAGCTGCCGCGTCTTTTAACTCGCCGCTCTCATACTGCGCCGAGAGGCGGTTGATTTCCTCAATCTTTTCCCGAACACTCGCAAATCTGGCTACCAGCTTTAATTTCTCCTCGTAGCCAAGAAGCGTCTTGTCGCAGCGTTTCACGATGTCGTGTACCGCCTGCCTGCTGACGCCCTCCTGCTCCGCGATCTCTCCGAGAGAAAGATTTTCGTACACCACGCTCTCGTAAATTTCCTGCTGGTGCTTTGTCAAAAGCTCGCCATAGAAATCATATAGTAATCCCTGTTCTACGATCTTTTCCATTTCTGCATTGTACTATAGGCGTGACAGTGTGTCAAGTATTTTTTCTTGACAGCCTGAAGTCGAGATTTTTAACCGTCTGTCCGCCCTTCATTTTATGAAAGCAGTTTATCATAAGCCAGCTTTCCGCTTCCTTGAAATATAATGATTCCGCATTGAGAAAAATGATTTTTTTCCAGAATATGCTGCATACGTTTGTTGGGAAAATCCGTATCCACACGGATATAGGATATTTGTTTATCTAAACATAATTTTTCAATCAATGCAAAGGTCTTATCCACCAACCCCATCCCTCGAAACTTTGCAAGGAATGCCATACGGTGAACAACAGCATAGGGCTTGTCTGCATTCCAGTGCCCTTCAATTTGTGCATAAGCCGGTTCCCCTGAAAAGTCAATACACATATACCCTGCAATCGTACCGTCTACCTTGAGAACATATCCGATTCCCAGATTCACGTCGTTGCGAATGGTATCCATATTAGGGTAATCTTCTGTCCATTGAACAAATCCCTGCTCTTGTTGGAATTGACGCCCCTCATCAATGATTTGACTGCACAGTTCTACATCGTCGACTCCTGCCGGTTCCAACACATACATAACAATTTCCTTTCTCATATGCAACACTCATTTAAAGTAAAAAAACCGGGAAATTGGGAAAAATTTCTCGGTTGCTTATGTGAATCTGTTTTTAGGCCATTGAGCAGTATATAGCTTACCACAATTTTTAATACAAGTCTACTCTTTTTTTATTTTCTTGCTATAATTTTTTTATCGGCTGATACTTACCAAAAAAACTGCAAAAGGAGGGATCCATTTTGATCGAATTTCAAGATATCCGCAAAAGCTATCGGGTTTCCAAACGGGAATCGGGGCTTGGCAATGCGGTAAAATCGTTTTTCAAAAGAGACTACACCCTGATCGAGGCCATAAAGGGCATCAGCTTTTCCATAGACGACGGGGAGATGGTGGGCTATATCGGCCCGAACGGCGCGGGGAAAAGCACCACCATCAAGATTTTAAGCGGCATCCTGATGCCGGATGGCGGCACCTGTGTCGTGAACGGTCAGGTGCCATGGAAGGACAGGAAGGAATATGTCCGGCAGATCGGCGTTGTTTTCGGGCAGCGCTCGCAGTTGTGGTGGGATATCCCGGTCATAGATTCATTTGAGTTATTAAAGTCTATTTATGCCATCCCCTCTGCCGCATACCGCGGCAAATTGGACGAGCTGACCGGGCTTTTGCATCTGGAGGAGCTGTTAAAAACCCCCACAAGGCAGTTGTCTTTAGGACAGCGGATGCGCTGTGAGCTTGCCGCTTCGCTGCTGCACGATCCGAAGCTTTTGTTTCTGGACGAGCCGACGATCGGCCTCGATGCGGTGTCCAAGATCGCCGTGCGGGACTTTATCAGGAAGTTGAACGAGGAACATAAGACCACTGTCATCCTGACCACACATGACATGCAGGACATTGAGGCGATCACCAACCGCGTGATCCTGATCGGCAGGGGACAGAAACTGATGGACGGGACGCTGAATGACCTGCGTGCGGAGGCAGCATCCATGGAGGCGGAAACAGGCACTGCGGACAGTGAAAACGAGGAATCGGACCTCGACCACATGATCGCCCATCTTTACGCCAAATTAAATATTATGTAAGGAGGAAGCCATGAAAAAATATTATAGCTTTTTTAAGCTTAGATTCGCGACCGGGCTGCAATACCGCATGGCATCCGTCACCGCTTTGACCACACAGCTGATCTGGGGTCTCATGGAATGCCTGTTGTACAAGGCCGTTGCCGAAGCGACAGACGGCCGTATCCCGATGGACTACTCTTCCATCGTCACGTATATTTGGCTCAAGGAGTCCCTGTATGTCCTCTTTAATACATGGGCGATGGATAACGACCTGTTTGCCATGATCACAAGCGGGGATATTGCCTATGAACTGTGCCGCCCCCTGTCCGTCTATTCGATGTGGTTTTCCAGAATGACGGGCGCAAGGATCTCCGAAGCGTTCCTGCGCTGCATCCCCGTAACGGTATGCGCGTTCCTGATGCCAAAACCCTATCGGATGACCCTGCCGGTGAACGGCGCTGCCTTTCTATTCTTTTTGCTGACATTGTTTTTGGCGCTGGGGATCACGATCACGTTTTGTATGCTGGTTTATATGCTCTGCCTGTTTACCGTTTCCCCGCAGGGCTGGCGGATGGTGTTGACCGGTGCGGTCGAATTCCTGTCAGGGAATGTAATACCGCTGCCGTTCTTCCCCAAAAAATATCTGTTTTTGGTGGAACTGTCGCCCTTTGCCTATATGCAGAATGTTCCCTTTCGGATTTACAGCGGCGATCTCGCCGGCGCTGCAATGTACCCCTATATCATCAAACAAGTCATCTGGCTGGCGGCTTTGATGTCCGCGGGAATCGTTATCTGGAAGCTGGCGGAAAAAAGAATCGTGGTACAGGGAGGTTAACCGATTGAAAATGAAAAAAATAAAAATAAAAGAAAATATAAAATTATACGGGAAATATGCCTCGGTCTGTACGCAGAGCGTCATGGAATATAAGCTTTCTTTTGCACTGATGCTCATTGCGCGCTTCCTGATCGCCTTTTGCGAACTGATTGCCATCAAGTTTCTGTTCTCCGGTTTTACGCAGCTTAAAGGCTACACCTACGGAGACGTCCTGCTCTGTTTTGCCATCATTCAGATGTCCTTTACCTTCGCGGAACTGTTTGGCAACGGCTTTAAGACCTTTTCGGGCATGGTGAGAAGCGGCGGATTCGACCGCGTGATGCTCAGGCCGCGCAGTCTGGTCTTTCAGGTAGTCGCAAGCCGCTTTGAAGTGGGAAGGACAGGTCCTTTGTTTACGGCCATCATCACGCTGGCGCTGGGGATTCGGCACAGTCAGATCGACTGGAACCCGATGACGGTATGGACGTTTGCTGCCATGATCGTGGGCGGAACGCTTCTGTTTATCGGGCTGTTCGTGCTGGAGGCAAGCTTCTGCTTCTTTTCCATTGAGGATACCTCGCTGATCAATGTGCTTACTTACGGCGCGAAATCGCACGGCAAATATCCAATCGACATTTACGGAAAAGGCATCCTGCGGTTTTGTACCTATGTGATCCCCTATACCTTGATCCAGTATTATCCCTTACAGTTTCTGCTGGGAAAGTCGGATGATTGGTATCTGGCCTTTTACCCGCTGGGGATCGTGGTGTTTTTGACTGTCTGCGGTTTTGTGTGGCGGTTTGGGGTGAGACGGTATAAGTCGTGCGGGTCGTAAGGGGCAGTGGCTTTTCAGGTGGCACTCCGCCTTAAATAATGTTATAATAAGACCATCCCATAAAAATCTCATATGGATTTCTTCTTACCAAAGCAAAGTACAGGGGGGAATTTCACAATCAATAACATACGTTATTAAGAAGGGGGAATGTTACGGATGAAGAAAACATTACAAAGATTACTGCACCTGACACTGGCGGCCGCCATTTTATTTGGCGCTGCCCTGCCTCTGCCCGTGGCGGCAAAACCTGCCGATTCCAAGCTCATGGAAGTGCATTTTCTGGATGTCGGACAGGGGGATTGCACGCTTGTCACCTGCGACGGCCACGCCATGCTGATCGACACGGGCGACGACACCAAAGGCACTGCGATACAGAATTATTTACAAAAGAAAAAAATCAAGAGCCTTGACTATCTCATCCTGACCCACCCGGACGCCGACCACATCGGCGGCGCACCCGTTATCATCACAAAGTTTGAGATTGACAAAGTCTTTGTCTCCAACTTCGAGAAAGACAACGATACTTATCGCAAACTGATTCAGGCGCTGGATGATAAAAATCTCAAGACAACTACTCCTGCGGTCGAATCCAAATACAAACTTGGCACCGCAGAGTTTACCATCCTTGCCCCGAACGGCACCTATAATGCGCCCAATGATTCCTCCATCGCCCTGCTCTTAAAAAACGGCAAAAACCGCTTCCTGTTCACGGGAGATGCGGAAGCGACGGCCGAGATGGATATTCTTGCGACAGGCATTGACATCTCCGCCGATGTTTACAAAGTCGGGCATCACGGAAGCCGTTCTTCCACCTCCAAGAGATTTTTCAAAGCGGTAAAACCTGACTATGCCGTGATCAGCTGCGGCGAGGGCAATTCCTACGGGCATCCCCACGCGGAGACCCTCAATACCCTGCGTACGAACGGCGTCGCAGTATACCGCACAGACGAGGAAGGCGCCATCATTGCCACAGCGGACGGGAAGACCATCTCCTTCAACGTTCCCGCTTCCGAGACATGGAAGGCAGGGGAACCGACAGGAAGCTCCGCAAAGAATAGTGCCGGCGGAAAAACTCCCGCCACGGCAACAGCAAAAGCAGGCACTGGCCCAAAATCGTCAGGCGCTGCTCCTGCCGTGAAAACGCCTGATCCTGCAACGCAGCCCGAAAGCAGCACTCCTGCCGCAGAAAAACCGACGACCGGAACGCCTGCACCTGCCGCACAGCCTGAAAGCAGCGCTCCCACACAATCTGCATCCGCACCCGCCGCGCCGCAGGAGGGCACCCCTGCTATAACAGAACCGACTCCGGAGCCCCCTGCTCCCGCTACGACAGAGGTTACCTATATCTTAAACGTAAAGACCAAGAAATTTCACCGGACCTCCTGCAGTTATCTGCCCACCGTCAACAGGCTGGACAGTTCGGAGAGCCGCGAGAGTATCATCGCGCAGGGCTATGACCCCTGTAAACGCTGTAATCCATAACGATTGTTATTGTAATTTTTTGCCCATGGGTATTTTATAACTGCCCATGGGCTTTCTATGAATATTCATACTTCGATATAATACGGACAGATATCTTCAAAATGCCCGTCCTTCATGCGAAAACCGCCAGGGATCGTACCAAGCTGGTGAAAACCGACTCTCTCATACAGATGCCTTGCGTGTACATTTGAGGCAACGACCGCATTAAATTGCAGGATGTGAAAACCCAGCTCATGGGCTTTCGCGATGCAGTCCTTCACAAGCATTTCTCCAATATGCAGCCCCCTGCTTGCGGAAGCTACCGCATAGCTGGCGTTCGCGATATGACCGCATCTGCCGATATTGTTTGGATGCAGGATATAAAGCCCCAAACTCTTCCCTGTCTTCTGCTCTATCGCCACACCGCAGAAGCTCTGCTCCGCAAAAAAGGCACTCCCTGACTGCTCTGTCAGATATTCTTCCTGCGGAAAGGCAACACCCTCCTCCACGACCTCGTTCCAGACCGCGATCATGTCATGAATGTCGCTCTCCTCATATGCTCTTACGACCACTTGTATATTCATTGTTTTCCTCTTTCTGCCTTTTCCTAATTAATTGCGAAACTCATCTCAACTTTCATATAATGTACAAATAACATAACCATAAACAGACCCTTTCCTTATATCATCGTATCATCCCGCAAAACTTCCGCCAGGCGGATTTCCTTTATCTTTTTCCACCCCAGATAATAGGAGAATCCCACCGCCGCCCAGACCGCCAGCATAAAGACGATGATCGGACGAAGCGGCGCCTCGGCCAAAAACTCCGCCGGCTCCATAAAACAGGCCTTCAGCATGGCTCCCACCGCAAGCAACGCAACGGGAAGCGTAAACAATACCGGTTTTCCGGCAATCACAAAGGCCTCGATACAAAACATTTTTCTGATCTCCTCCGGCTTCATGCCCACGGAAAGATATCTGGCGATTTCCCGCTTTCTTAGCCGTACAAAACCCAGCGTATTGGTGAACATGTTGCTTATGCCGATCACGGCAAGCAGCATGCAGAAGCCTCCAAACACAGCCATCATTCCCTGCAGCTTGGTGTCATTTTCCTCATAAGATCGAATACGGTTCTCGCTCTCGATCTGGTAACGATTCGCCGCGACTGCCTCAATTTGCCGCTGTAAATCATTTAATTCACCGACCGTCACGCCCTCTCTGCCAAGTACGCGGATATAGGTATCTTCCTCCTCCGTCCCCGCGATCTGCTCCCGGTACTCCTTCCACAGACTAAACGGCAGAAAATGTACCAGTTCATAATAATCCAGCGTCGCATATTCCTCCCGAAGACGGGGAACCTCCTGCGTGTAAGCAAGAACCGGCAGTTCCACAGTCACATCCTTTGTCCCGGCTTTCTCTGTCCTGCCATCCTCTGTCGCGATATCCTCCGTTCCTACATTCACCATCCCGACATTCTCCGCTCCAGCAAGCTTTGTCTCTCCAACCTCTGTCGCAGCAGTCACCGTTCCTGCATTTTTCGTTCCGGCCAGTCCCAGAAGTACAGTCTCCCCGCTTTCTTTCAAATAAGGCATATACTGTGGATGTCTGAAATCAGGGTTTGTCACATCGCGTATCCTATTTAAGATTACCGCTCCGTCCAGACGTAGCGCGATACCGATCTGCTCACAGTACCGTAAAAAGCTCTCATCATCCAGTATGACGATCGGCGCATTGACCAAAAACGACTCCCC
The DNA here is from genome assembly GCA_002490835.1 of Lachnospiraceae bacterium UBA7196. GTDB lineage: Bacteria > Bacillota > Clostridia > Lachnospirales > Lachnospiraceae > UBA3282. The sequence continues at coordinate 84,342 of DKUU01000006.1, forward strand.
TTCCCGCGTCACATCCTTTTCGGATGCGCGTGAAAATCCGCCGTTTGCCACCATTTCTTCACTCAGTCCTTCCTCAGAGAGCCTGCATTTTGCCGCTGCCTTTTGATAGACGGCCACATCCTCCGCTCCGGGAAGCGCCCGCATCTGCCCCGTTTCTTTAAAAGCCCCGATCTCCTCATCCTTTACCGTGACCATGATGTCCCACGTATCCTGATACTTTTCAAAATATGTCTCCCTGGTGCTGATTGCCGAGAGAGAAAAGAAGCACTGCATGAGCGTAAAGGCCATAAAGGAGAGAAACAGGGACAAAGAAGCCGTCCGCAGGGCTTTTCGCTGCACTTTCAGCGCATTTCCGGCCAGTTCCCCCTCCACACCGAAGAAAAGTGAGAGCACATAGGAATGCCTTCGCCTTTTTAACTGCCCGTCTCCTGCATTTTTGATCGCGTCAAGCGGCGTCATCCTGCTCAGTTTCCAAGCTGGCAGCCATACGGAAGCGCCAATAGTAACACCTGTTATTAATAACGTCACCACAAGGATCAAAGGATGATAGCCAAATACTTCCTCCCGTCTGTTTTCAATCCCTGCGCCAATCACATTGGACCATTTCGTAACTCCAAACGCTCCTGCGATTCCAAACAGGGTTCCCGCCAGCACCGGCGCAGCGCACACGGACACCGCCTCCTGAAACAGACAGGTTCGAATCTGCTTCGGCGTAGCGCCAATACTGGAAAAGATACCGAACTGATGAATCCTTGCATTCATCGACACCGCAAAGACATTGTGTATGATGATCACAAGCGAGAAAGAAGCCAGCCCCATAATCAATAAAAACAGGGGAAACAGCAGTCTTGGCGCCGTATCGTTGGCACCTCGCGTAAGATACATCGCCTGCAGCGCATAGGTATCCCCCTTGGCCGTCAGCCTTTCCACCTCATACTTCCACAGATTATAGAAGGTAGCGCTGAGCAGAGAAAGCAGCAGCGCCGAAACAAAGGAAGCCGTCATCATGGAAACGGCGGCTGTGCGGTTGTTTTTCAGATACCCCTTCGTGTATTCCTTCCACATAGCCGTCACCCCCTTTTCTCATCGCCGACGATGCGGCCGTCCGCAATCGTGATGATCCGATCCGCCTCCAGAGCCACCTTTTCGTCATGGGTAATGAGCAGGATCGTCTGCTCCAGATTGCGGTTGGAAAGTTTGATCATATCCATGATCTCGCGGGAATTTTTCTGATCCAGATTTCCCGTGGGTTCGTCCGCAAGCAGCAGCGCCGGGCGATAGATCAGGGAGCGGGCAATCGCCACCCTCTGCTGCTGTCCGCCGGAGAGCTGATGCGGCAGGGCATCCAGCTTCCCGGATATGCCCAGCGCCTCGACAATCTTGTCAAAATACTCCTTTTCGGGCTTCTTTTTATCAAGTGTCAGCGGCATCAAAATATTTTTCCGCACCGTCAGCGTGGGGATCAGATTGTAAAACTGATACACCAGCCCCACCTTTCGCCTGCGGAAGACCGCCGCCTGTGTCTGACTAAGCGTTTCCAGATCCGTTCCGTCAATGGTGACCCTGCCGCCCGTCGGCTTATCCACGCTGCCCAAAATATGCAGCAACGTCGATTTCCCAGAGCCGGAAGCCCCAATGATCGCCACAAACTCTCCCCTCTCCACCGCCAGATTGATGTCAGTAAGCGCCGTTACCTGATTTTCGCCTGAGCCATATATCTTGCTCACTCCTTCACACGTCAAAATATTCATCGTCTGTTCCCTCCTTTTCTCCTTTTCAGCATAACAGACGAAAGTGACAACTCAGTGACGGTAAAAGCGAACCGTAAAGCAGGCGCCTCCCCCGGCCCGATTTTCCGCCCGTATGGTCCCGTTCTGGCGCTCAATGATCTCCTTTGCAAGGGCAAGTCCGAGGCCGATGCCGCCCTTCCCCGCGTTCTTTCCCCGGTAAAACCGTTCAAAGATGTGAGGGATGTCCTCCTTGAAGAAACCCTCTCCCTCATCCCATATCAAAAGTTCCGTATACAGCGGATTCTGTTCATAAGCACAGTGAATCGTTCCCCCCGCGCTGTGTTCCGCACAGTTTTTCATCAGATTCATAATCGCTTCCATCGTCCACTCCGAATCCACGCAAATCGGCATTTCATTAAGCTCCGGAATGCTGACGGATATGCCTTCCTGTAAAAATAACACCTGTAAGTTATCCGCCGCCAGCATCAGCAGGGTATAAACATCCGTCTCCTTCCTCTGTAAAGTAAGCGTACCGGCATCGATCCTTGCTAAAACAAGCAGCGCCTCCTCCATCTGCGTCAACCGCGAAAGCTGTCTGTGAATCTGCTCCAATCCTGTCTTTTTCTCTTTTCCCTCCTCCGTTTCCGCCGCTTCCATAGTCTGCACCGTCAAAGAGAGGGCTGTAATCGGCGTCTTGATCTGATGGGCGATACTGGACAGGTTTTTCGCAAATTCTTCTTTTGCCCGCACCGCCGTCTCTCTCGTCCGATAGAGAAAGGTCACCGTCTTATAAATCTCGTCCTCCAGCTTGGAAAACGCATCCTCGCCCAACGCGGAAAGGATGGCCGCCTTCCCCGTATTCGCCTGTTCCAGATACTCCGTCAGCGCCTGTATGCGCAGGTTCTCCCTTCTCTTTTGCCAAAAAAGTCCGAGAGCAAGAAAAAAAGCGCCCACCATCCTGAGCGCCCAGTTATTAAAAACCAGCATGACCGCAATGCCGCAGACAGACAACCCCGCCGACAGCATCCTTTCTCCAGCAGCTTTTTTGCTCATCATTTTGTCCACATCCCATTCCTCATACGCTGCTCTGCGCTTCCAACAGTGTCCTGGCAAAGCTGCTTTCTGTTCTTCACGCTTCGCCTATTCTCTCCATTTCCGTTCTGGTATTTGCACCCATCCACGCAAGCTCGAATCAGGCACTTCAAGGCTCAATCTTCGATCCGATACCCCACGCTTCTGACCGTTTTCAAGCATGCCGGCTGCCCCAGCCTTTCCCGCAGGCGTTTGACCGTAACAGTCAACGTATTGTCATTCACATAGTTCCCGTTTACATCCCACACCTGCTCCAATATCTTTTCTCTGGTCACGATCCTGCCTTTATTACGCATCAGACACAATAGCACCTCATATTCCGCCTCGCTCAGATTCACTTCCCTGCTATCACAAAAAACTTGTCTGCGGTTTAGGTCCATCGAAATCCCGCCGCAGGAAAGATACTGCGAGGAAGCGTCTTTGCTTCTGCGAAGCAGCGCCTTGATACGGGAATACAATACTTCCAGATCAAAAGGCTTGACTACATAATCGTCGGCCCCGTTTTGAAAACCTGAGACCACATCCGCAGAATCTCCCCGCACCGTGAGGAAGATGACCGGCAGCTCTTTCCAGTTCCTGCGGATCAGGCGGCATAACGTCTCTCCCTGTCCGTCCGGCATATTCCAGTCAAGCAGCACCAGCGCCGGTACCTGTCTGCTTAACGCCTTTTCTATCTCCGTGAGCGTGGGATAGACCGTTACCCTATACTCTTTCTGTTCCAAATACGCCTGTACCGTTTTGGCAATCTGTTCATCATCCTCAGCATAATAGATTTCAATCATCCTAAACAATAATCTCCAGATAGCCCACCATCTTTGCATGATCGAACTCCTTGATCACGCCCAGATTCGGGTCATAATACTTGCCGTCATACCCCACCAGATAGTGACTGTATCTGCCCATACGCTCCATGATGATCGTGCATTTTGGCAGCTCCACGCTCTTGCCCAGCGTATAGACGATCTTGTCCGCATGGCGGATGCCAAGATACTCAAGCGTGGCGATCATCTTGCTCATGTTCGCCTGCCACTCCCTGCACTTCATGATATCGCAGGCCTCGTCCAACGTGGTCCCCGCGATCATGGCGATACAGGACTGTCCACAGAGCCCGTCCCATGGCTGGGTCACCAGCTCGATCCCCTCGATCTTGCGAATCGGATGCTCCACGCTGTAGGGGCTGTTGCCGCCCGCGCCAACCACATTACCCACGATTTCGATGGAAATCAGGTACTTCTTGCCCAGCTCTACCTTGGAAAGCGTATCCGGACTTACCGGAATATCGTAGTAGCCCTGCCCTTTGGGAAGTAGGTCGCAGATGAAGCACACGTCGTCAAAACAGACCCGCACCGGCGCATCCCCCACCTTCTCGCAAACCTCCCACACGTTAAAGGGCACGGCGATCGCATTCTCATTCTCCCGAAATTCCACAGTTCCCTCAAATTCGTATTTCATAGTTGTATCCCGCCTTTCTTTTTTGTATTTCTACAACGCCGTCACTCCGTCTCAGCGCCGTTCATTTTATAACACTAGTTATTAATTTGTGGTGTGTCAAAGCTGATATTTAAATCCACATCCCCCTTGATGCCGGAAACCCTGCCCTTATTGGTGTACTGCCAAATCTCAAAATCGTAAGGGTAATAATAAACGTCATCATAGTAGGCAAACCACTTGTCGTACGCCTCCAGCTCTTTGATGTCAAGCATCAGCATAAAGGTTTTCAGGTTGCCGTAGATCATCGGCGTATAGCCTGCTTCCTTGATCTTTTCACAAAAGGCGATACAGGCTTTGGTGCGCTCTTCGCTGGTCAGATCATTCGCCCTCGCCTCAGCGCTCGTCACCGCCTCCACATCCAGAACGATCGGATACTTCACTTCATAGGGTGTGATGGATTCCAGCACGAATGCCGCTTCCTCTTCCGCTTCCGCTACGGTCAGGGCCTGCGTAAAGAAATAAACGCCCACTTCGATATCATTTTTTAACGCTCCCTCGATATTCCGCTGAAAGGATTCATCCTCCATGATCTCGCCGGTCGTATAACCCCTGATTCCCAGACGGATAAAAGCATACTCTACCTCGTCGTCCGCCACCTTCGCCCAGTCGATTTTATCCTGATACCGAGAGACGTCGATGCCCTTATGGGAAACCCGTTCACCATCCTGATAATAGTGCATCACGCCGTCCTCATCCTTTTCAAAGGCTTCGGAATCATATGTATTTTTAGCCAGCTCCTCCAAGATCGGGAAGAAATAATATCTCCCAGTATCCGCCACCACGATCTCTTCCGGGAAAAACGCGCGCAGCATATCCGTTGTACTCTCGCCGGAAGCCATACGCGCTTTTAATCTGGCAAGAAAATCCTCTTCTACATCCTTCTCTGTTTTCTCCTTCGCTTCCTCCACCGCAGTCTCGATCAGCGCGTCCACTTCTTCCTGACTGAAAGACGCCTCCTCCTCTAACCTGACATTCTCCAACTCGCTCACCATCTCGGCATTCGTCTGCTGGAGCGCCCGATATTGAAAGACCATCACCAGACAGATCGTAATCGCTGTCAGGGTAACGATACACAGAAGAATGGAACCTGCCAAAATACTGTTTTCGCTTCTCTTCCGTTTCTTTTTGCGGCGCTTTCCCTGTATCTGATTTTCCTGCATAGACACTCCTTCACATTTTCAAATGCGTATGCTCTCACACACGCTCACTGAAATAGCTTTTGTACCCTTCCCCGAAGACCTCCGTCGCACTGGTGATGATCGTAAAGGATTCGGGATCTTCCTGTTTAACGATCTCCTCCGCCCGTGGAGATACCTGTTTTTTCACCACGCATAAAATGACTTTCTTGTTATCTCCACTATATGCGCCCTGCCCGTTTATATATGTCACACCGACAGCGAGCTGTTCCATCAGCCGCGCCGCGATCTTGTCCGCCTTACTGCTGATGATATAGAGGAGTTTCGCCTCATCCCGGCCATATAACACGATGTCCATCACAAAAGAAGTCGTGATCGCGGAAATCGCCGCATACAGCGCCGCGTTCACATCCCGGAACAAAATGCCGGAAAGCGTCACCACCAGCGCGTCCGCTATAAAAAATATTTTTCCCGTGCGCAGATGCGGAAACTTAAGCCGCAGCGCCTTGACAACGATATCCATACCGCCCGTGGTGGCTCCCACACGGAAGATCACCCCCACGGAAACCGCCGTCAGGCTTCCTCCCGCCAGTGCTGCCAGCAAAATGTCATCCGTCGCCGCACCAAGAGGCGCAAGCAGATTCGTAAAAACAGAAATCAAAGCCGTGGCATAGATGGACGACACCGTCAGTCCAATCCCAAATTTCCAAACGGCAAAAATAAGGATCGGGATATTGAGCAGCATAATAAACGTACCTGTGCCCACCGGCAAAAACCTGCTTAAAATAATGGAAATACCGGTCACGCCGCCCGGCGCCATATTGTTAGGGTCTGTAAAAAGACTGACCCCTGCGGCATACAAAAATGCCGCTGCCGTTATGATAGCATACTTTTTCATTTCAATAAGTCCCACCTTTTCCTCTGTACTGCTATCATGCCCGCTTTTCGCCCGTTCATGCCGCCGGAACGCAAATGCCGCTTCCGGCACTTTCATTTCATCTGCGGCACACTGCCTGTTTTGTGTCTTTACAGCCTACACACTCGCCCGCACCAGTTTCGGCTGATAGCCCTGCTCCTCAAGCGCTTTGATGATCTGATTCTTATGCTCCGTGCCGTAAGCCTCCAGCGTGATCCTAAGCTCCACTGCCGCGTTTCTGTTGATGGAGACAAACTGGTTGTGGTCGAGCTTGATCACGTTTCCGCTCTGTTTCGCGATCACATCGGATACCCTTGACAGCTCGCCCGGCTTGTCCGGCAAAAGCACGGACACCGTAAAGATACGATCCCGCAGCACCAGTCCCTGCTGCACCACGGAAGACATGGTGATCACATCCATATTGCCGCCGCTCAAGATGGATACCACCTTTTTCTTTTTCGCATTGAGATGCTTTAAGGCCGCCACCGTCAGCAGGCCGGAATTTTCCACCACCATCTTATGATTCTCCACCATATCGAGGAAGGCCACCACCAGCTCCTCATCCTCCACGGTGATGATATCGTCGAGATTTTTGCTCACAAAGGGGAATATCTTTTCACCCGGCGTCTTGACTGCCGTGCCGTCCGCAATGGTGTTGACCTGTTCCATGGTCTGCACCTTTCCCGCCTTGATGGACGCTTTCATGCAGGCCGCGCCCGCAGGTTCCACGCCGATGACCTTGATTTTGGGATTTAAGAGCTTCGCCAGTGTGGACACGCCGGTAGCAAGACCGCCGCCGCCGATCGGCACCAGAATATAGTCAACAAGGGGCAGTTCCTTGATGATCTCCATCGCGATGGTTCCCTGTCCGGTCGCCACATCCAGATCGTCAAACGGGTGCACAAATGTATACCCTTTCTCCTTCGCCAGATCAAGCGCATAAGCACAGGCCTCGTCGTAGACGTCCCCGCTCAGGATCACCTCGGCCCCGTAGCTCTTTGTGCGGTTCACCTTGATCAGGGGGGTGGTATTTGGCATCACGATCACCGCCTTCACACCGTAGCACTTCGCGGCGTAGGCCACACCCTGCGCATGGTTTCCCGCGGAAGCCGTGATCAGGCCCTTCGCCCGCTCATCTTCCGACAGCGTACTAATCTTGTAGTAGGCGCCCCGCAGCTTATAGGCTCCGGTTAGCTGCATATTCTCCGGCTTTAAATAGACTTTGTTCCCTGTCTGCGCGCTGAAATAGTCGCTGTAAACGAGCTTTGTCTCAGAGGCGACCTCCTTCACGATCTCGTATGCTTCCTCAAACTTATCTAACGTCAGATCCTTCGTACTCATTTCCGCTCCCTCTTTCTTTTTATTCTTCCGCTTCTTCCGCCTCTTTCACATCAAAGAGCGCGTCCACAAACTGATCGGCGTCAAACTTCTGCAAATCCTCGATCGACTCGCCCACGCCAATGTATTTCACAGGCACCTGCAGCTCCGACTGCACCGCCACCGCGATACCACCCTTTGCCGTCCCGTCGAGCTTCGTTAAGATAATGCCCGTCACATTCGACACCTCCGCGAACTCTCTGGCCTGCTGCAGGGCGTTCTGCCCTGTGGTGCCGTCTAAGACTACGAGGTTTTCTCTGTGAGCGTTCGGAAATTCCCGTTCAATGATACGGTCGATTTTCTTAAGCTCCTCCATCAGGTTCTTTTTATTATGGAGCCGTCCGGCCGTATCGCATAAGAGTACGTCCGCCTTTCTGGCCTTGGCCGCATTCACGGCGTCAAAGATCACGCTGGCAGGGTCCGCGCCCTCCGCACCGCCAATCAGGTCCACGCCTGCCCTTGCCGCCCAGGCCGAAAGCTGCTCTCCTGCCGCCGCGCGAAAGGTATCCGCCGCCGCGATCAGCACCTTCCTGCCCTGACTCTTGAGCTGCCCGGCCAGTTTACCGACGGTGGTCGTCTTGCCGACGCCGTTGACGCCGATCACCAGCACCACAGACTGCTCTTTCTCAAAGTCATAGGCTGCCTCGCCCACCTGCATCTGTTCCTTGATATTACGGATCAGGTATTCCCGGCAGGCCGCCGGTTCCTTGATATGGTTCTCCTTTACCTGCTGCCGCAGCTTCGTGACGATCTCATCCGTGGCCGCGACGCCGATATCGCCCATGATGAGGATTTCTTCCAATTCCTCGTAAAAATCCTCGTCAATACTGGAAAAGCCGCCGAAAACAGCGTCGATCCCGTGTACGATATTGTCTCTGGTCTTGGTGAGGCCGTCCCGCAGCCTGCCAAAGAAACCTTTTTTCTCTTCACTCATAGATTACCTTTCTTACATTACTCCAACCAATCAATTACAATGCTTCTCTATTTCAATCAACTGTACAATCATAAAACTTAATCATCAAGCTCCTTGTCGATCAGATTTACGCTCACCAGCGTCGAGACTCCCTTCTCCTGCATGGTGATGCCGTAGAGCCTGTCCGCCTTTTCCATCGTGCCGCGCCTGTGCGTAATTACGATAAACTGTGTACTTTTTGTCAGCTTATGCAGGTATTTCGCAAAGCGGGTCACATTGTTCTCGTCTAAAGCCGCCTCGATCTCGTCCAATAGACAGAAGGGCGAGGGCTTTAAGTTCTGGATGGCAAACAAAAGACAGATCGCCGTCAGTGATTTCTCGCCGCCGGACATCTGCATCATGTTGACCAGCTTCTTGCCCGGAGGCTGTGCGATCACAAGGATGCCCGCCTCCAGCACATCCTCATCTTCTATCAGTTCCAGCGACCCCTTACCGCCGCCGAACAGTTCCTTAAATACTTTATCAAATTCTCGGTTGATCTGGGCGAATTTCTCATTAAACTGCTTGCGCATGGAAGTATCAAGCTCTTCAATGATGCCAAGCAGGGTCTTTTCCGCCTCCACCAGATCGTCGTGCTGGGTCTTTAAGAAGGTGTAGCGCTCCATCAGGTTCCGATAATCCTCGATGGCGTTTACATTCACGTCGCCGAGTTTCCTGATCTCGTCCTTCAGGCCGCCGATCTGTTTCTTCATGGCGGGCAGGTCGTTCATCTCCTCGTTCTTTAAGCCCTCCGCGTCGGAGAGCGTGATTTCGTACTCGTCCCACATATAGTTGATCTGGGACTCGATGGACTCCTCCATCCGCTCCTTCTGGGCATTCAGGCGGTAAACTTCCTTGTCAAGCGCCGTCATGCGTTCGGAGAGTTCTTCTCTGGAAGCAAAGAAATTCTTCTGCTTACCGGCAAGTTCCTCCTTGCTCTCCATATCCTCTTTGAGCTTCTTCTCCGCATCGGTCTGCGCCGTGTGGGAAGCCGCGATGGTGCGCTCGATCTCTAAGATATTTTCCTTCTTGCGCTCCACCTCTTCCTTGCCAAGATGCAGGCCTTCCTTCACCTCGGCAAGTTCCGCCGCATAACGCTCCCTCTCGCCGTCCACACGCTCTAAGTTCTGCCGCTTGAAATCTGCGCTCTGGCGCATCTTCTCCACTTCCACGTCCCACTCGGAGACTTTGGCTGCCTGCTCCGACTCCTGCGTGCGCTTCTCTTCGAGCTGCGTCTGAAACTCCGCGATCTGGGTCTCTACATTCTTCTCCAGCGCCTCGGAATCGGACAGTTCCTTCGCCGCCCCGTCCTTGCCTTCCCTAATCTCCCTGATCTGCGTCTCGATATCCTGCTCCTCGGTCTTTAACTCGCCAAAACCCTCGGTCGTCTCGTGCTTTTTCTCCTCCGCCTGCATGACGCTCATTCTGGCGGTATTCTGCTCGATGAATTTGCGCTGAATCTGCCCCTTGACGTCCTCGATCTCAAGACGCAGCTTATTACGGCCCTTCTTGGTGTCCTCGATCTCGTTTAAGAGCCTGTCGATCTCCTTTACGTACTCTTTTACCTTCTTTTCCAGTTCCTCCATCTCCCTACGTCTGCCGAGAAGATTGGAATTATTCTTGAAGGCGCCGCCGCTGATCGCGCCGCCGGGTACTAAAAGTTCGCCCTCCAGCGTCACCATACGAATGCCGTAATCGAATTTCTTTGCGATCTTCACCGCATTATCCACGTTATCAACTACCATAATGCGGCCCAACATCGCCTTGGCCACATTGCGGTATTTTTTCTCGATCTTTACCAGCGCGTCGGCCATGCCCACCACGCCCTTTTCATTCAGGGCCTCCGGGTTCTTAAACTCCTGCGGATGGGTGATGCTCGTAAGCGGCAAAAAGGTCGCACGCCCTGCTCTGGCTTTCTTTAAGAAGCCGATCATCCGCTTGGCGGTCTCCTCGTCTTCGGTGACGATATTCTGGATATTTCCGCCGAGTGCCGTCTCGATCGCCGTCTCATACTTGGCATCCACCTGAATGATATCCGCTACTACGCCGATGATGCCCTTCTCGCTGTCCTTCTTTTCCATGACGGCCTTGACGCTGCCGCCGTAGCCCTCGTAGCGCTCCGTCAGGTTAGAGAGCGCTTCCAGCTTGGATTTCTGCTGGTGGTAAAGTACCTGCGTATCCCGAAGCTTTTGATCTTTGGCCGCCAGTTCGTCGCGCACGCCGACAAGCCGCTCCTCCATCAGCTCCTGCTTTTCCGTCAGTTCCTTGATCGACGCGGTAATGGCGTCAAACTCTTCCTCCAGCTTTTTGATGGTCTCGGTCTGTTCCGCCTCGTCGGACTTTGCCCGCAGCAGTCTGGAATTGAGCTCCGCCTTGCGGATGTTCACCTGCTCTAACATGGTGTCAAAACGGCCCAGCTTCGATTTGATGGTCGCCCTGTTGTTAAGGGCTTCTATGATGGTATTCTTCCCGCTTTCGATATGATTATTTAAGGTCTCGATCTCGCTCTGGGTCGTCTCTAAGAGCGTTCTGGCCTGACTGCGCTCCTCTTCTAACGCCGCCAGCTTCTCATCAATCTCCTGCTTCTCTAAAAGAATGGTCTCCCGCTCCTTATCCCGCTCGGCAAGCTGCTCGCCGATGCTGCGGATACGGCTCTGTAAATGCTCTTCATTGCCCTCTGCGGAGTGGATCTGCTCTTTTAAGACGTTGATCTCCCCTTCCAGCTTGGAGCGCATCACGCCCGTGTCCGTGAGGGTCGCTCTCGCCGCCTCGATCTGCTCGTCCAGCTCCTCGATCCTGCTCTGGATTTGCTCGTACTCCTCCTTGATGGACTCGTATTTCCCCGTCGTCTCCGCCAGATCTCCCGACGCGATGGCAAGTTTTTCGTCCACTTCCTTCAGTTGTCCGGTCACGCGTATATTTTCAAGCAAAAAAACATTTACGTCGAGTGTCTTTAACTCCTCCTTCTTGCGAAGATAGATTCTCGCCTTCTCCGCCTGCTTCTCCAAAGGCCCCGTCTGCTTTTCCAGCTCGGCAAGGATATCGTTTACACGCACAAGGTTCTGCTTCTCCGCTTCCAGCTTCTTTTGGGCCGCGTATTTCCTTCTCTTGAATTTTACGATGCCGGCCGCCTCGTCAAAAAGTTCCCTGCGTTCTTCCGGCTTGCCGCTAAGGATCTTATCGATCTGTCCCTGCCCGATGATGGAGTAGCCCTCCTTACCGATACCTGTGTCGTAGAAAAGCTCGTTCACATCCTTTAAGCGGCAGGGCGTACCGTTCAGCATATACTCGCTCTCACCTGAACGATAAAGCCTTCTGGAGACCGTCACTTCGTCGTAATCGATGGCCAGCTGGTGATCAGAATTATCCAGCGTGATCGCCACATAGGCGTAGCCCAGCGGCTTTCTCATCTCCGTGCCGGAAAAGATCACATCCTGCATGGAGACGCCCCTAAGCTGCTTGATACGCTGCTCGCCGAGAACCCAGCGGACAGCGTCCGCGACATTACTCTTACCGGAGCCGTTCGGTCCGACAATCCCTGTGATGCCGTTATGAAATTTGAAATTGATCTTATTGGCAAAGGACTTAAATCCATGTACCTCTATACTTTTTAAATACATATGTACCTCTTATTCCGCATCCGCATCGGGAATCCGCTGCTTCTTTTTTCTGGCAAGGAGCGCCTGATAAGCGGCCTGCTGCTCCGCCGCCTTTTTGGAATGACCGCTTCCCACTCCTACCAGCTCTTCTCCCACATAAGCCTCCACATCAAAGATCTTGTCGTGCTGGGGGCCTTCCTCCCTCACGAGCCGATAAGACAGCGAGCCGTTGTTCTCCTGCTGGACGATCTCCTGCAAGGTCGTCTTGGCATCATAAAAAAGCCGCTTGTGTTCCAGATCGGTGAGTATATATTGATGGATAAAGATAGAAGCTTCTTCCAGACCGCCGTCCAGATAGATCGCGCCGATCAGCGCCTCCATCACATCGGAGACGATAGAATCCCGGCCCCTGCCCCCGGTGGTCTCCTCCCCTTTGCCAAGCAGGATAAAGCGCTCTAAGGAAATCTCTCTGGCACAGAAAGCAAGGGCCGGTTCACAGACCATGGAAGCGCGCAGCTTCGTCAGGCGCCCTTCCGAGTTTTCCCGCCTTTTACGGAAAAGGAAATCGCTGGCCACCAGCTCAAGCACCGCGTCTCCCAGAAATTCCAAGCGTTCATAATCGCCATATTTATTGATCTTCATCTCATTTGCATAAGAGCTGTGCGTCAACGCCTGCCGCAGCAGTTGTTTGTCCTTGAAAAAATATCCGATTTTCTCCTCCAGCTCACCCAGCATTTCCTCTGTCATAAAAAATCTCCAATCAGCACATCCGTGTGATTTTTCACACTGCCTCCGCATAAAATTACCCCTTCTTTTTCAGAAGGGGCTTTCCGCTTACTCCCTGCTGCTCTTGATCAACTCCACAGCCTCCCCCACTGTCGTGATACGCTCCGCCTTCTCGGCCGGTATCTCGATCTGAAAGGCATCCTCAATCCCCATGATGATCTGATAGACATCCAGAGAATCCGCCCCCAGATCATCCAAAAAAGTGGTGTTTTCCGTAATCTCTCTGGGATCCACGTTCAATATCCCGGCTATCACTTCCTGTAACTTTTCCAGTTCCATCTCAAAACCAACCTCATTACCTGATAAAGCGCTTTCGCTTTCAGTATCTTTTTCGCTGCCTCTGTTTTCAGGCTTCCTGATTCGCGACCTTTTCCTTGATCTTTTCGCTGATCTTCTGCTCCGTAAACGTGATACATTGCAGGATCGAATTTCTGATTTCGTTTGCTTTAGAACTGCCGTGGGTCTTTACCACCAGCCCCTTTAATCCCAAAAGTGGCGCGCCGCCATACTGCTCTAAATCGAAGGCTTTGAGCGTCGTCTTCAGCGCAGGCTTCACTAAGAGCGCACCGATCTTACTGCGCAGAGAGGTCATCATCCCCTCCTTCACCTTGCTTATCAGGGTCAGTCCCACGCCCTCGTAGGTCTTTAGGATCACATTGCCTACAAAAGCCTCGCAGACGATCACATCCGCTGCGCCTGCCGGAATATCTCTGGCCTCCACGCTTCCGATGAAATTGATATCAGGGCAATTCTTTAACAGCGGGAAAGTCTCCTTCACAAGGGCGTTGCCCTTCTCCTCCTCCGCACCGATGTTCACAATACCGACCTTCGGGTTTTTTACCCCCATCACATATTCCATATAGACCGAACCCATCTTTGCAAACTGTACCAGATGAGAAGGCCTTGCGTCCACGTTCGCGCCGCAGTCAATCAAAAGGGAGCAGCCCGTCGCTGTCGGGATGAGCGGCGCAAGAGGCGGTCTCTCCACCCCCTTGATGCGGCCGACGATGACCTGCCCGCCCACCAGCGTCGCGCCGGTAGAGCCCGCCGACACATAGGCATCACAGCTGCCATCCTTCACCAATGTAAGCGCTTTTACGAGGGAAGAATCCTTTTTCGTACGGATCGCCATCACGGGCGGCTCCGCCGTCTCTATAATCTCGGAAGCATGAACAACCTCGATCTGCTCTTTCGGATAGGTATAGCCGGCAAGCTCCTTTTCCAGAACATCCTGCTGCCCTACGAGATATACCTTTACCTTATTGCTCTCGCAGACCGCCTCCACGGCACCTTTCACCGTCTCCACAGGCGCGTTATCACCGCCCATGGCATCCACTGCCACCTTTACCCATTCGCTCATATGTTTCTCCGATCCGCAGTCATCACCACAATTTAAAATTTCTTTTCATCCTTTTAATAATACTAAATATGCGCGCAAAAATCAAGGCTCTTCGAGAAGTCCCGAAAAGCCTTTCGCACCGATCAGTCAACTGCAATGATCTCTTTTTTGTTGTATGTGCCGCATTTCTTACACACTCTGTGGGGCACCATCAGCGCGCCACACTTGCTGCATTTCACCAATGTGGGAGCAGTCATCTTCCAATTTGCTCTCCTCTTGTCTCTTCTACCCTTAGAAGATTTGTTTTTCGGACAAATAGACATCGTCACACCTCCCTTTCCGCTTCAAAAATATCTTTGATCGCCGCCATTCTGGGATCGGGCACGAAATGATCGCAATCGCACGTTCCCTCGTTTAAATCCCTGCCGCATGTGGGACAGATTCCCTTACAATCCGGCTTACACAGGATCTTCATAGGCCAGCTTGTCACTATCTCACTGATCAGTAAGTCCTCTACGTCAAGCGTGAAACCGTCCATGAAAGGCTGTTCCTCATAGACTGCCGGATCGGCCGCCGCATCCGGCGCCCACACCTCTCTGGTAAAGCAAAGCGCTATCTCCTGCTCCACGGGCTTTAAACACCTGTCGCAGCCCGCCGTGAAGACAAAAGCCGCTTTGGCATCGATCCTCGCCTTCCCCTTTCCCGTGTTTGTGAAAACGAAGGAAACCGGTGACAGCGCATGTCCCGGATAGGTCTCGCCGCCGACTGAGACTTCCGTAATCTGTGTCTCCACCTGCGTCTCGACGACTTTTTCTTCGTTTATCAGGGTTTCGGTCAGGTTCAAAAACATAGCAGACTCCCATTCATACGCAACCCATTATACATAGGGTGTTCCGGTTTGTCAACTGATATTTTTACAGCGTAGACGACAAAAAAGAATCATGGTATAATAAACGCAAATTGTTTTGGAAAGGTACGGTACTTTCTTATGGAAGCGCTGCAGACCCCTTATTTTGTGATTGATGAAGATATCCTGTCCGGGTATTATCAGATGCTGACAGATTCGCTCAAAAGGAGCTGGGATAACTATCTGATCGGCTATTCCTTTAAGACAAACTCCCTGCCATGGCTGGTATCCTTTATGAAAAAGAACGGCGCTTTTGCCGAGGTGGTTTCCGAAGATGAATATCTGCTTGCGCGCTACCTTGGCTACGATAACAGCGAGATCATTTATAATGGCCCTTATAAAAGCAAGACATCGTTTTGCAGTGTTTTGCTGTCAGGCGGCTATGTCAATCTGGATTCCCGCATGGAAATCGAATGGCTGGCCGACCTTGCTGCCGAACATCCGACGCAGACATTTTCCGTCGGCATACGGGCTAATTTTGATCTCGAAAAAATGTGTCCCGGCGAAACGACCATGGGTGAAGTCAGCGGCCGCTTCGGCTTCTGCTATGAGACCGGTAAATTTGCCGAAGCCCTGCGGACATTAAAACAGCTCTCCAATGTATCGGTCGTCGGCCTGCATCTGCATTCCAGCAGCAAATCCCGCAGTGTGGGCATCTTCCGCTCGATCGCGCAGATGGCATGCCGCATCGCCGAAGAATACCAACTGACGCTGTCGTATGTGGATCTGGGAGGCGGCTACTGCGGCGGCATGGAAGGAAGACCGGAGTATCCTGACTATTTCCCAGTTGTGGCAGAAGAATTATCACACTATTTCTCACCTGCCAAAACCAGACTGATCGTAGAGCCGGGGATATCCCTGATCTCCAAGTGTACCACTTTTGTCACTTCCGTCTTTGATACCAGAGACATCAAGGGCAGCCGCTATGTGATGACGGACGGCAGCCGTTTCAATATCGACGCTACCATGATCAAGACGGACCACCTGTTTCATGTGGAGTATGCGGCTCATGACATCACGAAACGGCCCGTGAGGGAGCAGCAGATCATCAGCGGTTATACCTGTATGGAATGCGACCGGATCTTTCTCTCAAAATATCAGCCCGAATACATCCCGGGAGACAGGATCATCTATGAAAATGTGGGCGGCTATACGATGAGTTTAAATCCCCTGTTTATTCAATACTTTCCGCCTGTTTACCGCAAAAAGGACGGCGAATTGACACAGGTTCGCAGAAAATGGACGCCTGAGGACTATGTTCGGGGTTCTTTGTTTCATGTGAACGATTAAAACAAAAAGATCGAGGTACTGATGAATATTTTAATCTTAAGCTGCGGCGCCAGAAACAAGCTGGTGCAATATTTCAGGGAAAAAGA
Source organism: Lachnospiraceae bacterium UBA7196 (assembly GCA_002490835.1). Lineage (GTDB taxonomy): Bacteria > Bacillota > Clostridia > Lachnospirales > Lachnospiraceae > UBA3282. The sequence goes on from DKUU01000006.1 coordinate 101,043, forward strand.
TAACGGCATCAGCAAAGTGATCTGTGCGGATTGCAGCGTTTACGCGCCGGCTCTCTATGAGGCGGACCGTCATTATCTCATTCCGCGTATGTCTTCGCCCGACTATACTGCTGCTATTTACTCGGTCTGTGAAAAGGAAAAGATAGACGCAGTGCTGCCTCTGCAGGAGGATGAACTCGCCCTGACCGCTTCTCTGAAAGAGCAGTATCAACAGGCCGGCGTAACGCCTATTGTCTCTTCTTTTGGCATGCTGGAACTGTGTCGGGATAAATATGCCTTTTATCAGCATTTGCAAAAAAACGATCTGCCCGCACTGATGACCTACCGGCAATTTTCTGACTTTCAGGCCGATTATCAGGCGAAAAAGGCAGACCTGCCCGTTTTTATCAAGCCTGTCCGCGGCTGCGGCAGCATCGGCATTCAAAAAGTAGAGAACATGGAACTTCTGGACGCGCTCTGCAAATACAGCGAGGAAGAAATGCTTATTCAGCAGCTTGCAGAGGGCGAAGAATACGGCGCAGATCTCTATGTCGATCTGCTTTCCCACAAACCCGTTTCAATCTTTGTTAAAAAGAAGCTGCGTATGCGCGCGGGTGAGACGGAAAAATCCGTCTCTGTCAAAGATCCCGTTTTATTCGATCTGATCAAAAAAACTGCCGCCACCCTGTCTCTGTCCGGTCCGATCGACATGGACATTTTCAAAGTAAACGGCAGCTATTATATCTCTGAGGTCAATCCCCGTTTTGGCGGCGGCTATCCGCACGCGCACGCCTGCGGTATGAATTTTCCAAAGCTCATTGCCGAAAACATCGCCGGCAGGGAAAATCCGGATACCATCGGCAATTACGAGGAAGGCGTCTGCATGTTGAAATACGCGGAACTGATGACGCTTAACATTTAACTTCTATATTTTCCAGCTCTTTCAGCCTCTCATTGATCGCTCTGGCTTCCTTGCGGTTGAACAGATAAAATACGCACCACATCAGGGCGAACGTGACACAGGATATCAGAAATTCCAAAGCGAGATCCCCTCCCGTCTGCATGGGGATCCATGCCAGCCGGAAGGCTACGACGAAGAAGATACCGGTCCCGACAAAGAAATGAATACCCGCTTTTACGACCAGTGAAGGCCGCTCCCATACATATACGACGGATACCGAGCCGTAGCCGATCCCCACGAGCATCGAACCCAACGCGTGCTTTGGAAACTGTTCCAGTATGGTAAGCAGGAAATCCTTTCCCTGCAGATAGTACGCGAACAGGCAAAAGAAGACAAAATAAGTGCAACCCCATGTAATGCCGCGCAGCAAAAATTTTAGGAATACTTTTACAGGATGTTTCATGACAGTCCCAGCCTTTCTTTGAATGATTTTCGAAAACTTCTGGAAATATAATCTTCCATTCCGTTTTTCATGACCAGCTCCAGCGATCCGTTAAAACCTGCGGACACGTGGCTGATCTGCCGGATATTAACGATCGAAGATTTAGATACCCTGACAAAGGCTTCTCCGAGAAGCTGATCCAGCTCATAGAGCGGTTTGTCCAGCCGGTATCTGTTTTTCAACTTATCATAACAGATCACTTCCCGCCCTTCCGTGCGGATCAATTCCAACCCCTCCGGTTCCAGAAAATATGTTTTTCCGTCCCTTACGGCGATAAGCGGCGGAGAATCCGCCCCCTCCCGCTCAAGGATGGAGATTGCCTCCGCGACCGCAGGGGACATCTGTCTCATATACAAAACGGCATGCGGGTCCGTACATGCCGCGTCGATATTGCACTCTACTCTCATGGTGAAACTCCTTTCCTGTATTCCATCTTAACACATATTTCACAGATAGCGAGTGCATTTGGAACGCGAATTTCTACCACTTGCGCACCGCAGGCTGCCGCTTTCCCATAAGACATTGTATCCCCCAAGGCCGCGTGCTAGAATAACGCCAGTTTCAAACAAAAAGGAAGGGAGTTAACCTATGTCTCAAATCATCGTACAGGCAGAGCGTCTTAATCTGTCTTACAAAAACATCCGCGCCGTGCAGGATGTGTCCTTTTCCGTAAAGGCGGGTGAAGTGCTGGCCGTCATCGGCGCAAACGGTTCCGGAAAAACATCCACGATCGAATGCGTGGAAGGCCTTCGCAAACCGGACAGCGGAACGGTACGGGTTTTCGACAAAGACCCTTGGACAAAACGGCGGGACGTCTACGCCAAGATCGGGATCCAGTTACAGGAAACGGAATATCCCGCAAAGATCCGGGTCGAAGAACTGTGCCGGCTGTATGCGGGCTTCTATGAGCGGCCCGCCGACTGGGAAGGGCTGCTGTCACAAATGAATCTGGAAGAAAAAAGAAAGCGCACGGTAAGCAAACTTTCCGGCGGCGAAAAGCAGCGCCTGTCGGTACTGCTGGCGCTGATGGGGCGGCCAAAACTCCTGATCTTAGACGAACTGACCACGGGGCTTGATCCGGAAGTCCGTCAAAATATGTGGGAAACGTTCCGCACCATTCGGGAAAACGGCGTGGCCATCCTTTTAGTCTCACACTATCTGGATGAAGTCGAAGCCCTCGCCGACCGCATGCTCTATCTGGAAAAAGGCAGGCAGTTGTTTTTCGGTTCCCAGAAAGAATTCCGCGCGTGGGCAGAGGCGCGGATTGCTCCCGAAAACCGGCGGGAAGGCTGTTCCCTTGAAGCACTCTATTTACAGATCGTTCCCAAAACAACAGGCATCACAATGGAGGGTATCTTATGAATGCAATTACATGGAAACGTTTTTTATTCACCTGCAAGATAGAATTTATACTGATGGTACGGAATTTCTTCGGCTTTTTCTTTGGCCTGATCTTTCCTTTGATGATGTTAGTGCTGTTCGGCTCGATCTTCGGAAATCAGCCGGTCTCTCCCGACTCCGATCTGCGGATGATGGACCTCTCTATTCCGGGGTATGCCGTGATGGTGATGGGAGTCGCGGGGCTGATGTCATTTCCCCTGACTTTGGCGGAATGTAAAGAAAAAAAGATTTACAAACGGTTTGACGCTACCCCTGTGGGGAAAAAGCACATCATACTGGCGCAGGTTACGGTAAATCTGCTCATGACGGTACTGGGAATCGCCATCCTTTTGACTGCCGGAAAGCTTCTCTATCAGCTTAGGATACAGGGCAGCGTGCTGTCAGTCGCTGCAGCCGCATTGCTCTCCATCGCGGCCATGTTTGCCATGGGCTTTCTGTTTACCGCCGTCGGAAAGGACGCGAAGCTCACCCATTTGCTCTGCTACCTGTTTTACTTTGTGATGCTCTTCCTCTCCGGCGCAACGGTACCAGCCATGCTCTTTCCCGACCAGATCCGTAAGCTGTCAAAGCTACTGCCCATGACCTATGCGGTCGATCTGATGCAGGGCGTTTTTTCCGGAGACAGCCTGACGATGCACAGTAAGGAACTGCTCGTTCTCGGCGGCATTTGCCTCCTATTTTACGGCGTGGGCGCCTTCTTATATGCGAAGAGGGACTGGACTTAAACAGTCCGTCCCTCTCCCGCCTGATATTCCCGCAATTTACTGTTGAGGCGCTCCGTCTCTTTCTTATGCCAGCTCCATACCACGGCGGATATAACGATAAAAACCGCCAGAATCCCCAGCGCCATCACTGCCGGCATCAGGAGGTTTCCTCTCTCGATCCACGTAAAACAATACCCGCCGCCCAGCACCACAACGTTGATGTACAGATAATGCAAAAATTTCCGGCACAGCATACTTCTGCGGCTGACCTCCCGATAGGGATGCAAAAGATTTCCCAGACTGCAGATAAAGGCGATCACCGGAATCTGCCACAGGATATCCACGCTGATCTGCGGGTCACCCGGCCAGAATACTTTGATGTAAGCTGCGCTCACAAATACACTGCCCGTTGTCACCATACAGAAGGTCAGCAGGATTTCCCTGATTTTTCTTTTTATCGTTTCATACATAATCTGCATCCTCTCTTTCGCAGGGTCTCACATGCCGAGCCGCTTTTTTAACACCGGCACATATTGTCTGGAAATGATGAGCCTCTCCCCGTTTTTCATCTGCGCCTCAAAGCGTCCGCCAAAATCCGGCGCAAACTGCTTCACCTTGGCAAGATTAATGATCACCGATTTCGAGGCGCGGAAAAAGTCTGTGCCTGCGTACTCCTCCTCGATCTCATACAGTTTGTATTTGATCTCATATACGCCCTGCTCCAAATAAAGGAACACCTTGTTGTCCACAGCCTCAAAATAGTACACGTCCCCCGCGTCGATCTGCCTGATCTTATCGTTGTCCGTGACCGTAAATCTGCCGCGTCTTGTCTTTAATTGATGAATCACCCGAAGCAGCGCCTCATCCAGATCCCGGCACCTGACGATGATCTCTTCCTCTTCTCCGGGCGCAATGTCCTGTATTGTTATCTTCATATTTTCACCATTTCTGCGCTGCATTCCGCGCATAAATTTCTTTCCTTGCAGCGGCATTATTTCATCTGCTCTGCACAATATTGACTTATATAGTCAATCTATCGGTCCCTGCCTGCGCGCCGCATGCTGATTAGCGCAGACACTACGGTGATTCCTACTCCTAACAATACCACAAAAAGAAGCTGCGTGGAAACAGACAATATTTCCCCGTTTACGGATACGGTGATCCCCATGCCCTCGCTGTAGCCTTCCGCCACTGCCGCCGGCAGTCCCAAAAAAGTCTCAGTAAGCGCCTCCTGCACGCTCACCCTGCGCATCATGGAAGCGCCGTGCAGCACGGGCAGAAGTTTCATGACGGTGCATACTTTTTCCGGCAGCATTTCCATGGAAAGATAGATACCCCCGAGAAAGCCAACCAGCGTCCCGCTCACCGTCAGCAGCCCGTTCCACGCACTGCTGCTGTGCACAAAAAGGGTGAACAGATAGGAAAGCGCCGCATAGAGGAAGCTGTTTGCCAGAATCATACCCGCAAGCGAAAGGCAGGTCTTTGCCGAAAGGCCACCGCCGTTTCCGTAAAGCAGCAGATTCCCGACAAGCAGCGTAAAAAGACTCATTCCAGCCCCGATGATCCAAGCGCTCATGATGTACCCCAGCGTGATCCGCGCCCTGCTCACCGGCGCGATATAAAAAGATGCCAGCTTTCCTTCCTCCTCATCGTGGATCAGATTGCCCATCACCGTCATGGTCACCGTCACGCAATTGACTAAGAGGATTCCCGCCAGCGCCCACACCAAAACAAGATGGTCCGCGTTTGCGCGATCCGCTGCGGCATCCCGCGCACCTCCATACGTCTTTAGCAGCTCTACGATCGTATCGCTGTTCATATTTCCCAAAAATAATAACATCAGCGCCAGCACGATCAGCATCGACAGCAGGGAGAAAAACACTGCCCCCCTGTCCCGCAGAAAAATTTTCATATTTCTAAGTAGCAACGCACCCGTCGCATTCGCCTTATATTTCATTTTCTTCCACGCTCCCCTCTTCCCTGCCTGTGATATTAAGGAATACGTCGTCCATCGTTCCCTGCACCATCTCAAATCCTGCCAGCTGACTCTCATATTTCTCCAGCAGTGGAAGCGCCTGCATACTGTTTTCCACCGTCAGTACGACGTACTCTTCCTTTTTCCGGAAAGACAGGCCGTCCGCAGTAAGCGTCTCCATCAGCGCCTTTTCCTTCCCTTCCATGGGAATCAGCCGCAATTTATCTTTCGCATAGCGCTCCTTTAGGGAAAAAGGTGTCCCCTGCTCTTTGATGTGTCCGGCATCCAGTACGGCGATGGTGCTGGCTCTGGCCGCTTCTTCCATGTAATGCGTGGTCAAAAACACCGTCATCTTCATCTCCCGCCGCAGCTTTTCCACGCTTTCCCACACGGCCTTGCGGGTCGCCGGATCAAGACCTGTAGTCGGCTCATCCAAAAACAGGACCTCCGGCACATGTAAGAGCGCCCCCGCGATCTCACACCGTCTTTTCTGCCCGCCGGAAAGCTTCGCATACCGCCTGTTATAAACATCCTGCAAGCCCATGATCTCGCAGACGTCCGAAAGATGCTTTTTTAACTTCGTCCGGTCATTCTCATACAGACTCCCCCTGACCAGTAGATTTTCCTTCACGCTCAACCGCAGATCCAGACAGTTGTTCTGCCTGACCACGCCAATCTTCCTGCGGATCACCTCGTTGTCCTTCCCCAGACGGTAACCGCAGATTTCCGCCGTACCAGCCGTCTGCGCAAACAGGGTACAAAGCATATTGATGGTGGTGGACTTGCCCGCGCCGTTGACCCCAAGAAAGCCGAACAGCTCCCCCTTCTCAATCTGAAAACTGATATCGTCCACCGCCCTGACTTCCTTAAATTGTTTCACCAGATGTTCTACTCTCACTGCCGTTTCCATACGCCCCTCCTTCTTTGTATGGGCCTATGGTAGCGCGTGCGGACATTTCCGGCAATAAAAGAGCAGGTAAGTGGTAAATTTGCGGGGGTAAGATGCGTGAAACTACTGCAGTAGTATTGACTTCCTTATACAAAAAGCGTATTATATTATCAGGTGCAAACTACTGCGGTCTTATGAATAGGGAGGGCGTAAATGGATATCAAACTTTTTGATTCGGAATTGAAAGTGATGAACGTACTTTGGCGGGAAGGAGATACCACGGCAAAGCATATATCAGACGTTCTGAAAGCGGAAACCGGCTGGAATATGAATACCACCTATACGCTGATAAAAAGGTGCATCAAAAAAAGGCAATCAAGCGCTCTGAACCTAACTTTATGTGTCATGCGCTAATTTCCAAAGAAGAGGTACAGGAAGCGGAAACAAATGAACTCATCAATAAAATCTATGACGGTTCTGCCGACAAACTGTTTGCTTCTCTCTTAGGCAGAAAGATACTGACTGCAGAGCAGATTGAAGCGTTAAGGCAGATCGTCGGGAATTTGGAATGAGGTGATGTATATGAGTTTATTGCAAATGAGTATTTACGGCGCAATCCTCATTTTGGCAGTTGTTGTAATACGTGCGGCCGCAATCAACAGACTGCCTAAAAAAACATTTTTGGTTTTATGGGGTCTTGTCCTTATCAGATTATTGATACCGTTTTCTATTCCGTCCGTATTCAGTGTCTATTCCTTGATCGGGCAGAATACGGCGGTCAGTCATCTACGGCAGACGACTGTAAGTTATTTTGCTCCGGTCATACAGGGAAAACCTCTTGTATTAACAGGGGAAATATCAGATACGTCTGCAGTTCATGTTTCTTTGTGGTTTGTGATCTGGCTTGTGGGAATGTTACTTTGCGCGGCATTTTTTACTATATCCTACTTGCGCTGCCGCTTCGAATTTTCGACGTCACTGCCCATCCAAAGTGATTTTGTTAAAAAATGGCTGGATGAGCATAAGCTGATGCGTCCCGTTTCCATACGGCAGAGCGACAGGATTTCCACCCCGTTGACTTATGGAATTTTGAAACCGGTTATCTTAATACCACAAACAACAGACTGGAAAAACACCAGACAGCTGCAATACATATTTTTACATGAATATGTGCATATTTGTCATTTTGATACTGTAACAAAATTGATTTCAACACTTGCCCTTTGCATCCATTGGTTTAATCCGTTTGTGTGGGTCATGTACATTCTTTATAACAGGGATATCGAACTTGCCTGCGATGAACGTGTGATACAGCTGTTTGGGGAAACGTCAAAAAAGGATTATTCGTTAATGCTGATCGACATGGAAGCAAAGAAAAGCGGTATAGAGCCTTTTTGTAACAATTTCAGCAAAAATGCGATTGAAGAAAGAATAACCGCTATCATGAATATCAAAAAAACTACGATTGGTTTGATGACCGGCAGTCTGATACTGGTACTTGTCATAATGATATTATTTGTAACTTCCACCCAAAAGAAACAAATGATATTTGTTTTCGGTAGATTATTCGAAACTACAAATGAAGATGTTTCCGAAATGGTTATGCGGGAAGCGGAGGTTTCAGAGTATGATTCACCCTATATTGGCGTAATTGAATCTACCGTCAGCAGAGCGAAAGAACCAGATGCGGAACTTCAATCAAACTTTGGATGTATTGGTTCTGAAATCATATTTAACGGGAGCGGTATCGCCGTCAGACTGCATGAAAAATGGATACAATTTGAACCGGAGGGCCTTGACGGTTTGCAGCAAAACAGTATTACACAATCAGAAAAGACCGTACCTGACAATGCAGAGAGTGATGAAGAGATAGCATCGTTTGTAAAAAATATATCGGCTGACAGTATTATGGTTGATATAAAACAGGTATTCGAAAAACCTTTCGCATAATGAGTTGATAAAAGTATCTATCATCACAAAACAAAAAACACTTTTTTACAATGATAGGAATTGTCTTTTACAAAATATATGATATACTTAATGCGAAGCCCGCGATAAAGGAGGTTTTCTTATGTATCATTTTACCGACGACTGTCTGATCGGCGTGGAAGCCATAGACAACGAACACCGCGAACTGTTTCGCATTATCAACGACACGCAGGAGCTTTTAGACCATCAGATCATAAACGACAAATACGACCGCATCATAGAGATGGTGGACCGTCTGGAACAGTATGCAGAAGAACATTTTCAGCACGAAGAAGAATATATGGAGACCATCCGTCATCCGGAATTGAATCTGCAGAAACGGCAGCATTTATTTTTCCGCGATAAGATAAACGGCATCACAAATTCTTTTTCCTCTGACAACGCCCAACAGGAGATGCTTGAGGATCTTTTGCGCTATCTTGTGACATGGCTGTACCGTCACATCATCAGCTCCGACCTGATGATAGGCAAGTTAAGACCCTCAGAAGAGCGTACCGCTCCCGTATTCACGGATACATACCTGACAAACATCCCAATCATCGATAAGGAACATAAGGAATTGTTCCGTATCATCGGCGACGTGTACCGCGTGATGACGGACGAGATGGCGCTTGATAAATACGATGAGATCGTGCGGTTGTTAGAAGAACTGAAGGAATACACAAAATTCCACTTTCAAGACGAAGAACTCTATATGGAAAGCATCCATTATGAAGGGCTGGAAGCGCAGAAACGGGCACACGAAGCCTTTGTATCGAGGCTGGAAGAGATGGACCTTGATCACGTCGATGAAAACCAGCAGGAGACGCTGGAGGATCTGATGGAATTTCTGACGGAATGGCTGGTAAACCATATTTTGCACAGCGATAAGAAAATAGGTACAGGGGCGCAGGCTTAGCGCCCCTTACTTTTTGCTTCAGGCAAATAAATACTGATACTTGCGCCGCTGCAGACGCATCAGCTCGCCCACCCTTTTCTTCGTTCCGGCCGGATATTTTGACTCGCTATCCAAAAGCTTTTCTACATCCGCATTCGTAAACCGGAATTTCAGATGCTGTCCGTACAGCTTTTCTACCGCATCCAACTGCTCGTCAAAATCCTGACAGAACGTTTTCGCTTTCGGCTTCTCATACAGCTTTTCTAAAGGAGACTCAAGGGGATAGTCCATCTTCGTATCCGCCATCAGGGACGCGCCGTGGTCAAAGGCCGGACAGTAATGATACCTGCCTATTTCATCCCTTAACACGGCAATATTATGCGTATGCCTGTCCTCATTTAGGAAAAAGGCATCAATCGTCAAAAGAATGCTCAAGTATTTCCCAAACTCCCGCAGTCCTGTCAAATGTTCTACCTGTTCCACCAAAAACGCCGCCCTGTTCTCCACTTCCCTGATACGAAAGATGCTCTGGTACAGGCTTTCTCCGTAATGCTGAAAAAACAGCCTCTCCAATGTAATCAAATGCCAATGCTCCGGCAGAAAATGGTCGCTCTCACAGCCCAAAAAGACAGTCTCGTCATATCGGATCTGCACCGTGTCGTAGACAATGTAGGCCCCGCGATCCATTGTGGAAAACTGCAGCAAATGGGACACCAGATACTCCGCCAGCCCTTCATAACCGGTATAATCCGCCTTATACCACTTTTCCCCGCTATACCATTTCAGTTGATTCCCTTTCGAGGACTGTCTGCGCGGCCCGCCCGCATCCCCTTCAAACAAAGTTACCATACCTGATTCCTCTCTACCCGCAGCCAAAAATCATCGTCCGCCATCCTGCCCTCCGTCTTTTCAATGATCATCAGCGGATCGTAAAAGGGCAGATTCAATTCTTCCAGCAGGAGCTTCATCTTATCCATACTTTCCGGAAAGCAGCGGGATTTTAAAAACATCTCGTACTGCTCATAGGTCGGCTCCTCAATTTTTCCGAACGCGCGGCGCATGACATCCTTTGTAAAATGATGGACACGCACCTGTTTCTCCTGCTGCGACACATCGATAATACTGTAGATATCTTCTTCTCTTCCATAGAAAAGACGCAGCGGCGCATGACACTGTGGCACACGAAAACGCGCAATACAGCCGGGGTCTTCCCGTATCAGTCTGCACAGCGTGACGATCTCGCCCTTGATCGGCGTTTTCTGTATCTCCCAACGCTCTATCGTCTTTACGGAGACATTGACAAAACCGGCAAACTGCGCCTGCGTCAGGCCGAGCGATTTCCGCAGAAGCTTGATTTCCTGTGCGGTGATTGTACTTGCGATCGCATATTGCTCCTGTCGTTTCTCCATTGCATTCTCTCCTGCCGTCTTCTGCCTATCCTCTCTGATTCAATCTGTTGATAACTTTCCCTGATTTTACAATATCATTTATAAATACTTAATTCAAGTAGTATTTTAAATATTTTAATACTTAATATGAGTAGATATTATAAAACCCCGAAAAAACAGGCGTCACCATCCGCCGACCGTGACGCCCGTCCTTCTTTTGATCTATTCACCACAACGCTCGTTACCGCTCTTCCGCACTATTTCACCAAGCCAAACGTCTCTCTGGCGATCGCCAGCTCTTCATTGGTGGGAACCACCAACACTTTTACCTTGGAAGCGGGCGTGCTGACTTCCAGCTCCTCTCCGCGCTTATCGTTCTTTTCCTTGTCTAAGGCGATCCCCAGATACCCCAGCCGCTCGCAGGCAAGGCTTCTGACTAAGGGACTGTTTTCTCCCACGCCCGCCGTAAAGCAGATGACGTCCACGCCGTTCATAGCTGCCGTGTAGGCGCCGATGTATTTTGCCACCCGGTAAGCAAAGGTCCGGATCGTGCGCAGGCCTCTGTCCTCTCCCGCCACATAAGATTTCTCCAGATCGCGGAAGTCGGAAGATAAATCGCCGGACAGTCCCAAAACACCGGACTTTTTATTGAGTACCGTCATGATCTCATCGATGGTCTTATTTTCTTTATGGGCAAGGAACTCGATGATCGCCGGATCGATATCGCCGGAACGGGTGCCCATGATCAGTCCTTCCAAAGGTGTCAGTCCCATGGACGTATCCACGCACTTCCCATTCTCTACGGCGGAAATGCTGGCGCCGTTGCCCAGATGGCAGACAATAATCTTCATCTCCTCATACTTCTTGCCGAGAAGTTCTGCTGCCCGCTTTGACACATAAGAATGGCTGGTGCCGTGAAAACCGTATCTTCTCACCTGATACTTTTCGTAATATTCATAAGGAAGGCCGTAGAGATAGGCTTCTTTAGGCATGGTCTGATGGAAGGCCGTATCAAACACACCCACCATTGGGGTGTCCGGCATCAGCTTTTTGCAGGCATCGATGCCAATCAGGTTAGCCGGATTATGTAAGGGGGCCAGATCGTTGCAGGCCTTGATCGTCTCCACCACCTCGTCGGTGATGATCGTGGACGACGCGAACTTTTCCCCGCCGTGCACGATGCGGTGTCCCACCGCGCCGATCTCGTCAAGAGATTTCACCACGCCCGTCTTTTCATTCGTCAGGGCGTTTAACACCAGCTCGATCGCTTTGGTATGATCGGGCATGGGGGTCACGGTTTCTTCCTTCTCCCCGCCCGCAGGCTGGTAGACAAGCTGGCTGCCGTCGATGCCAATGCGCTCGCACAGGCCTTTCGCGATCTGCTTTTCCGTCTCCGCGTCAATGAGCTGGAATTTTAAAGAAGAGGAGCCGCAGTTGATTACAAGGATATTCATTTTATTTACCTTCTTTCTTTTTATGCTAATTGAGCTTGAACCGCAGTCAACGCCACCACACCCACGATATCCTGCCACGAGCAGCCGCGGGATAGGTCGTTTACGGGTTTGGCGATGCCTTGGAGCATGGGACCGTAGGCTTCGGCCTTGCCAAGTCTCTGCACCAGCTTATAACCGATATTACCGCAGTCTAAGTTAGGGAAGATCAAAACATTTGCCTTGCCCGCCACCTCGCTGCCGGGGGCCTTTGACTTCGCCACCTGCGGCACCAGCGCCGCGTCGGACTGCAGTTCTCCGTCGATGGTCAGATGGGGATACTGTTCGTGCGCGATCCGCGTCGCCTCCACCATCTTATCTACTAAGGGATGCTTGGCGCTGCCCTTAGTCGAATGGGACAGCATCGCGATTATGGGTTTTGCGCCCACCAGACTCTTAAAGCTCTTAGCGGAAGTGTCCGCGATCGCCGCCAGTTCCTCCGCCGTAGGGTCCTGATTCAGGCCGCAGTCCGCAAAGAGGAAGGTGCCATTCTCCCCATATTCACAATCCGGCACATCCAGAATAAAAAAGCCCGATACCAGCTTCACGCCCGGCGCGGTCTTCAAGATCTGCAGGGCCGGCCGCAGCGTATCCGCGGTCGCGTGACAGGCGCCCGCCACCATCCCGTCCGCGTCGTTCGCCTTCACCATCACCACGCCGAAGGTGAGATAATCTTTTAACAGGATCTCTCTTGCCTTCTCCGGCGTCATGCCCTTATTCTTTCGGATTTCAAACAAGAGATCGACATACTCGTCCAGCTTCTCCGTTTTCTCCGGATCGATGATCTGCACCCCGTCAAGCTCTACCTCCAGCCAGCCGGCACCGTCCATGATCTTTTCTTCGTTCCCCACCATAATGATATCGGCGATCCCCTCTTTCAAAATATTGGCCGCAGCGATCAGCGTCCGCTTATCGTTTGTTTCCGGCAGGACGATGGTCTTTTTGTCGCTCCTTGCCTTTTCCTTCATCAGATCAATATAAGACATAGCTATACCCTCCTTTATGTACGGTACACACAGTCGTCCGGGTTTGCCCGACGCCTATGTCCATTATAAAAAAAACGGGGTACAGATACAAGGGATTTTCACTCCTTTTTTAGAAAAAAAGCAATACAAATCCGCCGTCTTATGATACACTGTAAATAACAGGATTTTCTTTCTATCAGTCGATGGGTAAAGGTAGGGACAAGCATGAAAACGGTCGGAATCATCTCGGAATACAATCCATTTCACAACGGACATGCCTATCATATCCGCAAGGCAAAGGAGCTGACGGGCGCAGATTTTTGCGTGGCCGTCATGAGCGGCGACTTTGTGCAGCGCGGTACCCCCGCCCTGATGGATAAGTATCTGCGCACCGCCTGTGCGTTGGCAAACGGCGTGGATCTGGTGCTGGAACTGCCCGCCTGCTATGCGGTCAGCAGCGCCGAATATTTTGCAGACGGCGCCGTCACGCTCCTCGAGCGGCTGGGAGTCGTCGATGCCCTCTGCTTTGGCAGCGAAAGCGGCGACGTAGACGTCCTTATGCAGTTTGCAGAGGAACTCCTGAACGAATCCCCTGCTTTCAAGCGGGAATTAAACCATCAGCTCCGTCTGGGATATTCCTATCCGCAGGCCAGAAACTTCGCCTTAGAGACTTCCGCCCCGCACCTGACGGCTTACATAGACGTGCTTACCACGCCCAATAATATTCTGGGCATCGAATACTGCAAGGCCATCCTTGCAAGAGAAAGCAAGATCACGCCCTGCACCATAAAGCGGGCCGGCGCTTCCTACCATGATAACAGTCTGGAGAGCAACCTGTGTTCAGCGCAGGCCATCCGGGAATCTCTGCGGCATTCCAAGGTTCCTCAATCCGTAGTCAGGCAGGTTCCTGCCGCTGCGAGAGAGATTGCGGAACCGGCATATTTAAAAACTTACCCGATTTTTGCGGACGACATTTCCCAACTGGTACATTACAGCCTGTTATCCAAAGAGGCAGCCGGTTTCACCGACTATCCCGATATCGACAAGGAACTCTCGGACCGCATCCGCAACCAACTGCCGAAGTACCATGATTTTAATTCTTTCTGCGAACTTTTAAAATCGAAAAACCGCACCTATGTCCGCATCTCTCGCAGCCTGATACACATCCTGCTCGACATCAGGAAGAAAGACTTTGACCGCTGCCGGAAGGAAGGCCCGGTCTTCTATGCCCGTATGCTCGGCTTTCGCGAGAGCGCTGCCCCCCTGCTCTCCGCTATCAAGGAAAAGGCACAGATTCCGCTCCTATCCAAACTTGCGGACGCAGAAAAACAGCTTGCGCCGGCAGCCCTATCCATGCTGGAAAAGGATATCTACGCAAGCCATGTTTATCAGAGTATCGTGCGCCACAGATTTCCCGATACCGATCCCTTCCCGGACATCTGTGAACAAAAAATGCCAATCATTAAGATGTGATCTTACATAAGGGGCGAAAGCAGCTTTAGGAGCGGTCCGATGATATTACTCTTGACAAATTTCCGACTGCACCACTCCATCGTGATCTCCTCGCAGAGCGCAAAGGTATTTTCCATATCTTCTTTCAGCTCCTTCACGGCCTGCGCCCGGTAGAGATTTACCCCGCATTCAAAGTGATGGTAAAAGCTTCTGTAATCAAAATTGATCGTACCGACTGTCGCCGACTCGTCATCCGAGAGTACGCATTTGGCATGGATGAATCCCGGCTTATACTGAAAGATCCTCACACCGGCCCCGATCAGGTTTTGATAATTGGACTGGGTCAGCCAGTAAACAAATTTCTTATCCGGCACGCCCGGCGTCACGATGCGCACATCCACACCCCGCTTCGCCGCCAGCTTGAGAGCCGTGATCATTTCGTTATCCGTGACCAGATAAGGCGTATAGATCCAGACATAACGCTTCGCGGAACCGATCATATTCAGGTAAACATTCTCCCCCAGCGTCTCGTCGTCAAAAGGCGTATCCATATACGGCTGCACAAAGCCTTCCGCTTCTGGTAGCTCTCCATGCGAAAATTCATATCTGTTATAATCTTCTTCCGTATAACGGGACATGTTCCACATCTGTAAGAACATAACCGTGAAATTGCTTACGGCATTTCCCTCAATGCGAATGCCCGTGTCCTTCCAGTGATCCCCGTAAGGATGTTCAAAATTGACATATTCGTCCGACAGATTGATTCCGCCCGTGTAAGCCACCCTGCCGTCGATCACCACGATCTTTCTGTGATCCCTGTTATTCAGTACCAGCGACAGGAAGGGCACCAGCCTGTTGAACGCCACACACTTGATCCCCTTCTTTTCAATGATCCTGTCATATTTTTTAGGTAAAAGAAACGCGCAGCCGATATCGTCGTAGATCAGTCTGACCTCCACCCCGGCCGCTGCCTTGCGTTCCAGAATATCCAGAACCGCGTTCCACATCTTTCCCTCTTTGATGATAAAAAACTCCAGAAAGATGAACCGCTCAGCTTTCTCCAAATCCTTAAGCAGGCTCTCCCACCAGGGCCGTCCGTCCGCAAAATAAGCGGAAGCGGTCTGATCCCACACCGGCGTCGCCGCATACTTGTAAATATAGGCGCTTTGATTGGCTGCCGCCAAATCTTCCTTTTTCAGCTCGTCCAAGATCCTGTTTTCCTGAAGCAGGCTTTTTCTGACCAGTATATCCGTGCGTTCCATACTGTCCCGCAGCTTCCTCGGCACGATCACATGACCGAAAAAGAGATAAAGTACACCGCCGAACAGCGGAAACACCAGAATCGGCACCACCCACGCCAGCTTGACCGCCGGATTCGAAGGTTTCCATATGATGTAGATCACCGCCCAAATAGTGATAAAACGGAGCGCAAACGAAAACCACAGATAATAACTTCCCCAGCGGGAGATCACTACCAGAAAAAATCCCACCTGCATCAAAACTAAAAGCGCTGTGATCACCACCCGATTGAGCGCGCGCTGTAAAAACTTTCTCATTTCAAAAATCCCTTCACGATCTGCTCCTCGGCCTCTTTTTCAGTCAGGCCAAGCGTCATCAGCTTTATCAATTGTTCTCCCGCGATCTTTCCGATCGCCGCCTCATGGATCAGGTTCGCATCAATATGATTGGCCGTAAGCTCCGGAATCGCGCTGACACTGGCCTCGTCCATGATGATCGCGTCGCATTCGCTGTGCCCCTGACAGTTCGCATTGCCGCTTATACGGCTCCGGAACACCTGTCTGGACCGCTCTCTGGCCACCGAGCGGGATATCAGATTCACGCTCGAATCGTCTCCCTCCATATCCACTGTAAAATCCGTCTCAGCAACCTGTTTCCCATGAGTCATAATCTTTTCTTTAATCGTCAAAGAAGCCCCCTCTTCGACGGTCGCCGTGGTCACGCGTCTGGTGGAATCGATACCCTTGATCTGTACCGTCTCCATCTCAAGTGACGCCCCTTTGGCAAGATGAATCTCCGTGGTGGGATTCATAAGGCGCTCCCCGCTCCCGTCACCCGCGCCGTAATGCTTCTCCACATAGCGCACTTTCGCATTCTTGTCCACAAAAAACCGATGGATTCCGGAGTGAGCCGAGGTCTGATCACCGCTATTGTGGATACCACAACCCGCTATGATCGTGACATCACAGTCCTCCCCCACAAAAAAGTCGTTGTACACGCTCTCCTGTAAACCGCTCTGACTAAGAACCACGGGAATGTGCACGCTCTCTCCTCTGGTTCCGGGCTTGATCCTGATATCGATGCCCGCGCGGTCTTCTTTTGTTATGATATCGATGTTGGCGGTGGTATTTCTTCCTGCCAGCGCACCGTTGGCACGGATATTGTATGCGCCCTCCGGAACCTCATGCAGGCCCGCCAACTGTTCTAATAATTCCTGCTGTATTGCGTCCATGGTCTATTGTTTTACCTTTCGCGTTATTAAAGTTTATCGGTCAAAGTCTTACACGGCTGCCCTGCTCCCAAAAGGTCGGGCATGATCTCTTCCCTGCTGCCTGTCTTCTCGATCCTGCCGTCTGCAAGAAGCACGATCTGATCCGCAATGTTCAAGATCCGCTCCTGATGGGAAATGATGAGGATCGTACCCTGAATCTCCTCGTGCATCTTCTCAAAGACCCGGATCAAATTCTGAAAGCTCCACAGATCGATCCCCGCCTCCGGCTCGTCAAAGATGGAGACCTTACTCTTTCTAGCCATCAGCATAGCGATCTCGATACGCTTTAACTCACCGCCTGACAGGCTGGCATTGATCTCGCGGTTTACATAATCTCTGGCACAGAGTCCCACCTCAGATAGCATCGAACAGACCTCCGACACCGCCGTCTCCCTTCCCGCCGCAATGGAAAGGATATCTTTCACCGTGATACCCTTAAAGCGCACCGGTTGTTGGAACGCAAAGCCGATCCCCAGTTTCGCCCGCTCCGTGATGGATTTTTCCGTGATGTCCACGCCGTCCAAAAGGATCCGGCCCTCTGTCGGTGTCAAAATACCCGCCACGATCTTGGCGAGCGTGGATTTTCCACTGCCGTTTGGTCCCGTGACTGCCACAAACTGATTCGTTAGCGTCAAGTTGATATTTCTCAATATTTCAATCTCTTTTCCGCCGTCATCGGCCTGAAACGAGATATTTTTAAGTTCCAGCATTATTTCCTCCATTCCGAGATTCGCAGCGCGAAGCTCGCTGAGATAATCGCGAAGCAATTTTCTCTTTCTGACGCGTTTTTCTGCTGAGGAACTCCTTTTTCCCGAAAGTTCCTTAGTAGAGTATCATAGCATAAATATTGGGAAATGGCAAATCTGAGTGTATGGGAAATTCAGGCCATGCTTCTTTGGGGTGTGCGTTGAAATGCGGGACGAAACACGGTATAATAATTTGGAGATGAGGGCGAAACTCATTCGAGGATATGGAAATTGTAAAAATGATAAACCAACGCAGACGCGCTTTCGCTCCGTCGAACGTAATGGTACTAGGCTCGAAAGAACCTCGCCAAGTACCAACGTTCTCCAAGGGTCTGCTTATGGTTTATCATTTGCACAATTAATTCATGGTGTGATGAGTTTCGCCATTTACACAATAAAGTACTATAAGTTTCGTTTTAGATAGAAAGGGGAACTAAAAGAATGGGATTGTCAGAAATTTTGGGAATTGTAACGATTGCACTTCTGTTTGTAATCATTATATTGCAGATTACAGGACGCAGAAAATCAAATTTAGAGGAAATCACAACGTTGCTCAAGCGCAGCGCGAAGGAGCAGCGCGACGACGTGCAGGAGCAGATTGCGCACGGCGCGACGGAGCAGTTTGAGCGCTTCGGCATGATACAGAAAAGTATTCAGGGGACGCTGTCGGAAAACCGCAGGGAATTAAACCAGCAGCTACATACTTTCAGCGAACAGGTCGACAACCGGCTTTCATCCATCCAGCGGTCTAATGCGGAAAACAGTGAGAAATTAAACGCTACGCTGGAAAGCAAAATAAAGTCCCTTCAGGACAGCAATGAGAAGCGGCTGGAGCAGATTCAGGGCGTGGTGGATGAGAAATTACAAAAGACGCTGGAGACCCGCCTCACGCAGTCCTTTGAGCTGGTGAGCAAGCAGCTGGAAAGCGTCGGGCAGGGGCTTGGTGAGATGAAGGCGCTCGCCGCCGACGCGAAGTCCTTAAAGAATGCCCTCACCAATGTCAAGGAGCGCGGCACTTACGGAGAGGTCCGTCTGGAAATGCTGCTCTCCGATATTCTGGCTCCGAATCAGTATGAAACGAATGTGGAGATCACGGACGGCAAGCGCGTCGAGTTTGCGATAAAGCTTCCCGGAAACGGCGATACGCCCTTACTTTTGCCGATCGACAGCAAATTTCCGATCGAGGATTATAACCGCCTGATCGACGCGGAGGACAAGCAGGCGATAGACGAGGCGAGGCGTTCCCTGACCCTAAAGATCCGCGCTTTCGCCAAAGATATCCACGACAAATACATCGTACCGCCGAAAACGACCGATTTTGCGCTGATGTTTCTGCCCACGGAGGGCTTGTACGCAGAGGTCGTGCAAAACGCCGCCCTTTTTGAAGAACTGCGCGAAAAATATAAGGTCACGGCTGTGGGCGCGACGACGCTCTCCGCTTTTCTCTCCTCTTTGCAGATGGGCTTTAAGACCCTCGCCATCGAACAGCGTTCACAGGAAGTATGGGACACGCTGCGCGCGGTGAAGTCAGAATTTATCAAGTTTGGGGATATGCTTGACAAAGCGCAGAAGCAGATTCAAACGGCGGATAAGACCCTCTCCGATATCGTCGGCAGACGGACCAGAGCCATCAACCGCACGCTGCGCAGTGTAGAGGAACTGACGGAGACAGAGGCGCCTTCGCTGGCTGCTTTAGAAGAAGATGCTGAAGACTGACTGCACTTACACATGAACAGGCTCGAAATGCTTTGCATTTCGAGCCGTTTACATCAGTTGCTTTCTTTGGAAACAATGTAGGGTGCGATCGCCGCCTCCACCTCGGAAATCTGTGCATTGGTCTCTAAAATCCGAAATTCGATCTTTCTGGACAGATCCATGGAAAAGATTCCCATGATAGACTTCGCATCCACCACATATCTGCCCGTGGCGATATCAAAGTAGCCGTCAAACTTCTCGATCGCGCTGACAAAGCCCTTCACCCTGTCAATCGAATTCAAATCCAGCTCGTAGGTTTTCATATTCACACCTCCTCTTTATGTAAGACAATCGGTTTCAAGCAACTCGGTATGAATTTCGCCTCAGCCTTCACGCGGCCGATACAAATTCTTCTGGTATTATTCTATTGTATTTTGAAGTATTTGTACAGGGGATTTTTATTCTATTGTATTTTTAAGTATTTGTACAGGGGATTTATATATATATTATATATAATATGATATACTAGACACATCAAACAGAAAGGTACTCCTGCGTATTTATGAACATTTCTTTTGCACATACCCTGAAAAACTACAAAAAAGAAAATCTCCCCAAGGATATCCTAGCGGGAATCATCATCGCCGCCGTGTCCATTCCGATTTCCATGGGCTATGCGCAGATTGCGGGGCTTCCCGCTGTCTACGGGCTTTACGGCTCTGTTTTCCCGATCATCGTCTTTGCGCTTTTTTCCACCTCACCGCAGTTTATTTTCGGTGTGGATGCCGCGCCTGCGGCGCTGATCGGCGGAGCACTGTTATCTTTTGAAATAGAAGCGCAGTCCGCCGAGGCAATGACGGTCGTTCCCGTGCTGACTTTTTATGTCGGGGCATGGCTTTTGTTGTTTTTTGCGCTCGGTGCCGGAAAGCTTGTGAACTACATTTCAAAACCTGTCATGGGCGGTTTTATTTCGGGTGTGTGTTCTACGGTCATTTTGATGCAGGTGCCAAAGCTATTCGGCGGCACGGCGGGCACGGGGGAACTGTTCGAGCTTTTGGAACATATCCTCAGCCAGCTTGGCGTATTTAATCTGCCTTCTTTGATCCTTGGAATGATCACGCTTACTGTCGTGCTTATGGCAAAGCGCATCTGTCCCAAATTTCCGATGGCGGTCGTAATGATCATTTTAGGCGCGCTCTTTTCCTATTTTGCCCCGATGGAACGTTTGGGTATTGTCTGTCTTTCGGCTGTCGAAGCGGGGCTTCCGCGGTTTTCGTTTCCAGATCTCTTCGCCGTCCATTTCACGGACGCGATCGGCGCCAGCCTTTCTGTCGCTGTTGTGATCATGGCACAGACATTGCTTGCGGAGAACAATTACGCATTAAAGCGCGGCTACAAACTGAATGACAATCAGGAACTCCTTGCCTTTTCGCTCGGAAATTTTGCGTCCGCATTCACGGGCTGCTGTCCCGTAAACGGCTCCGTACCGCGCACGGCGATGAATGACCAATACGACGGTAAGACGCAGCTTACGGGCATCATCGCGGGCATTACCATGATTTTTGTGCTGTTGTTTGCGACGGGCTTTATCGGCTATCTGCCCGTTCCCGTTCTCACGGCGGTCGTGATGACGGCGCTGATCGGCGGGTTGGAATTTAAGCTGGCCGCGAAATTAAAACGCTCCGGCAAAAGCGAATTTTACATCTTTATGGGCGCGTTTTTAGCAGTCTTGATTTTAGGAACCATCAACGGCGTTCTTGTGGGTATCATCCTTTCCTTCACAGCTGTGATCCTGCGCGCCTCCAACCCGCCAAGATGTTTTTTGGGTGTCCTTCCCGGGCATGACGATTTTTATGATATTTCGCAGTTCAATCAGATTTACGCGATTGAACACGTGACACTTTACCGCTTTACGAGCGACCTCTTTTTTGCGAATGTGGGCATTTTCCAGTCTGATATTGAAGCAAATATCTCCGAAGATACCCGCGCCGTCATTGTGGACGCGTCGGGAATCGGGAATATTGACAGCACTGCGGCGGAGCGTCTTATGCTGCTCTATGAGTCGCTTAAAAAACGCGGTATTGCCTTTTATCTTACGGGACACGTGGCGGCGCTCAACGACCAAATGCGCGCGCTTGGCATTGGCGAATTGATCCAAAAAGGCGCGGTACGGCGCACAATGGAAAGAGCGCTTGCGGAAATCGGTTTGGAAAAGCCGTATCCGACTAAGGGAATCCGCAAAGGCGCGCACACCGTCGCCATGAAACGCGCCGAGAGTATGCTGCACGAGTTCCTTTGGGCATACGGTTCTGACTGCGAGGCGGAGATGGAGCGGCAAATCCATAAGCAGATCGAAGAATTGCAGCGCACAGGCGATATGGAGACGCTCATTCACGGCAGCTGGAACCAGCTTGACGAGATGGACGAGGATGAATGGCTTGAGCACCTTGAGGCGCACCTTGCCGAAATCGCGCGGATCTCGGGAAAGGATGAACAGCAGATAGCGATGGAATTTGAGCGCCGCAGGCTCCACCTTGCCGAAAAAATCGCCCGCGAGCACCCCGACCTTGCGAAACGGTTTACGGAGCGCCGCGAGCTGCTTGACGCGCACTTAAAAGCGCGCCGTCCTGATGTGTATGAAAAGATTATGAAGCTGCGGGGGAAGATATAACGGACAACAAACCCGCAGTCCGGCCTAACTTCGTTATGTCAGTATGAGAAAAACTAATTATTGGATACCGTATTTAACCACTACCGAGTTTAAATGAAACATGGACGCAACCGCTTCATTGGTCTGCTCTCCCGGCACATCAGCTATGCCCTGTGAATAAGTCACCCGCGTAGGCGGTAACGATGGCATTTCCAAACAAATATCTGTTCCATCTTCAGCAGCCTCCAGAGCATAAAGCACCTCCTTGCGGATAGAAAAAACGTCTTGTACAGTTCCGTTTGTAAATTCGCGAATCAGCTCAAAAGAATACCCATAGCCGGTCTCTTTCATAGAATGATTCAGAAACAAAAAACCTGCTGTACACAAGAAAATACCGCACAGAACACCTAACAAATAGAAAAATCGATTACGCTTCTCTTTGTCCGGCAACATTTGAGAGATGCACAGTGCTGCATAAATAATGGTAAATATAAGGGAAAACCGTATTTCAAAATCTGCCGTATACTTGGTCCTGTCATTGTAAAGCCCTGTGCCATGATATCCCAAAATAACCGGGAAAATACATAAATACTGACTGATAATCACGCTGCAAACCACCAAGAACGCACTAAACCAATTGACAGGCCGCTCTTTCTTTAGCACCTTCTCTCCAAAAAAGATACAAATCAGGAACAAAGTTATTGCCACTGCAATAAACATCGGATCACGCAAAATTTGTCCAAGCTCTTCCTTGTGACAGACAAAAGTATCCTTTACGGCATCTATCAAGCCGTAATTAATGCCCTCTTCCTCCATGGTGAGCTCGCTTCTTCTCATGCTGCCGGGTGATGTCGCATTGATGACCGCACCAAAAAAGGATACAAGAACCGGGAGTATAATCCAAAAATAAAATTGCTTTCTATAGGACTCTGCCGATAAAATCACCACCAACAATGCAATCAACTGCCACGAACAAACAAAAGAAGCCACCTGAGGACAGGTACCCGCTGCTATAAATGCAAATAACACGGAGCTAATATAGTATCTCCTCTTTTGAGATCGGCAATTCGCCAGAAAGAAACACCCTATGGAAAGAAACAGGCTGTTGATACCAACTAAATATCCGACAGCTGCCGTATACCAATAAAATATTTCTCTGCCAATCCATGTCCCCGGCAGTCCCAGCGCAGCAAACAACAGCACCGCATAAAGAAATAATTTTCTATTCTGTCTGCCATGCCATGCTTCGATGCCTTCCGCTGGCTGCGAAAAATTTATTATTCCATTTACCATAAAAAATAATGAAAATTCAAAAAAGGCAGATAATATTACCATAACAATACGGAAACCATTTAATCCAAAACGGGTATAAGGCAAAATAGTGAACAGCAGCAAGTTTGACACATATCTTCCCTCCCATGTCATATAATAATTCCAAGCCGCCAAAAAATGTCCACGCACAGAGCCCATCGCATTGGCCCATTCTGTCGAACCGTTTTCAATGATAAAATCATCTGCCGCCGGATATGTATATGCCGCGCCAAGTAACAGAGGTATCGTTAATAGGAGAATAATGCCTGTCAGCAATGCCGTAATACTCCACTCTCCTACTATTTTACCCTTTCTCATTTATTGTTTACCTCCCGAAACATGTCCTGTATTTTCCCAAAACCTCACTTCGAAATAGGTCAATATGCCCTATTTTTTATAAAAAGAATAGGTCAATTTAACCCTAATGTCAATAGGTCAATTTGCCATAATTTAGTTGTACATTTTGAAATAATTCTGATAATAATGAAAAATAGGAGTAAAGATAAAAGGAATCGGTATGGATCGTCTTAGAAAGTTAAGAAAAGAAAAGGGATATACCCAGATTAAAATGCAGCTTTTGACAGGCATCGACCAAAGCGATTATTCTAAGATCGAGAAAGGAAAACGCTACTACACTTTTGAACAATGCAAACGAATTGCGCTTGCCTTAGATACCAGTATGGATTATCTCGCCGGACTGACAGACGATCCGAAACCCTATTCGAGAAATACACCAGAAAATATGACAAAAGAATAAGCGACCCATTCTCAAAATAGAAATTGAGACGAGTCGCCTATTTATTTTCTTTCAAATGTCATTCTTTAAAAACTCCACTGCATTCACTTCCAGCCCGCAGCTGCTCATAGATCCCGCCAAGCTGCTCCTTTGTAAGCGTTACCTCATTCAACACCGTATGCCTGTCCTTTCTGGTGTCCGCGGCCTTAAGCCACGCGTCCGTAAAGATTTCCTTTGTGATGCCCCAGTTCATAGGATCCAAATCTATTCCGTAGGCGACTAAGACCGACCGCAGCAAATGATCGTCCCGCCCCTGCAGGCGACAGCTCACGAGGCTTCCGAGTGCGACCGCCATCCCGTGAGAAATCTTGATCTCCTTGTAATTTTCTTCCAGAGAATGACAAAACAGATGCTCCGAACCGCTGCAAGGTCTGGAATTGCCCGCGATCTCCATCGCCAGCCCGCCCAGCACCAGTGACTGTGTCAATATCTTGATAAATTCTTTGCTTTTTAGCGACTTTTCCTCGTTGTAGCACAGGGAGGACAGCGCCATGTCGGAGATCAGATAGGAAAAATCGTCCACCCGCTCTCCCCTATATGCGGCATCCAGCTTCCAGTCGTAGAGGGCCGTGTACTTGCTGATGGTATCGCCAATCCCGGACTGCAGCTGGGAAAGCGGCGCGCCCATGACCACGTTCACGTCCACCACGATCGCTGCGGGAATCGCGCACTTTAAGGTCTTTCTGGCATCCCCTTCCGTCCCCAGTACGGAAACGGGCGAGGAGAGACTGTCATTACTGAGGGTGGTGGGCACGCAGATATAGGGAATCTTCCCCACAAAGCCCGCGTACTTCGCCACGTCTAACACCTTGCCGCCGCCTACGCCAATGATGACTTCTATGTCTTCCATACAGATATGTTTTGCCAGTTCCATCGCTTCCTGAAAGCTGTTTTCTTCCACGAGATAAAGCTCGCTCTTTGGCAGATCACGTTTCATTTCATCCAGATAAGGCTTCATAATGGGAATCAGCGCTTCCTCGGTGACAATGATAATCTTCTTTTTCTCGATTTCCGGAATGCAGTCCGCCAGAATCTCATTTAAGCGCTCACAGGCGCCCTCCTCAATGATCAGACAGCCGGGTAAACTAAACTGGTTCATCTCTTTCGTTCCTTTCCATATTAGCGCTTCTGTCTACGAATCAGTATACCATTGCGTAGCAGGGTATTGTCAATATAATGTCTGGAAAACAAGATTTCCCCCTCTCTTGGAATCTCGATGTCTTCCTCCTCGCAGTTGATGATGACTTCCACATAATTATCCACCCATCCCATCTTATTGAACTCGATCACTCTGGGACGATTGATCTTATTGGGAAAATGGAAATCACGGTTGCGAAGCAGCGGCTCTTCCCTTCTCAAATGCAGAAGGTTTCTGATGATGTCGATACGCTCGTTATAAGCGCCGCCATCGATTTCTTCCCACGGCATACAGCGGCGGCAGTCCGGATCATGCCCACCCTCCATAGCGATCTCCGTACCATAATAGATACAAGGCGAACCCGGCATAGCAAAGAGCACCGCGAGCTGCTGGAAATATTCGTCCAGATTCTTTACGTCGCTGCGAAGCCGCTTTGTATCGTGGGAATCCAAGAGATTAAACAGCACATCGTTCGTCTGCTGCATATAGCGTGTGTAGCAGCGGTTGATGGTATACTCAAAATCCTCGTTGGTGAGGCTTTTATCGATCCAGAAATCCTTGATGCTCTCTCCTAACGGATAATTCATCACGGAGTCAAACTCGTCTCCCCTAAGCCACGGCATCGCGTCATGCCAGATTTCGCCCAGAATATAGATATCGGGATCGATCGCCTTTAAGCGCGTTCTCAGCTCCTTGCAAAAAGCGTGGGAAACCTCGTTCGCCACATCCAGACGGATGCCGTCAACGCCGTAGTTTTTCACCCAATTCTCGCAGACACCGATCAGGTAGTCGCGCACTTTCGGATTATTCGTATTCAGTTTCGGCATATTATCGAAAAAGGCAAAGGTGTAATACTGCTTCTCCCATGCGCAGCCGCCGTCTTTAAACGGCCATTCATTCACCATGAACCAGTCAAAGTACTCCGACTGCGGTCCTTTCTCCTTCACGTCAAGCCAGGGTGCAAAATTCCTGCCGGAATGGTTAAACACACCGTCAAGCATCACGCGGATCCCCCTGTTATGCGCCTCCCTCACCAGCGTCTTCATGGTCTCTTCGGAGCCGAAATGCGGGTCGATCTTTGTATAATCTGTGGTATCATACTTATGGGAACTGGGCGATTCATTGATCGGCGTCAGATACAGTCCGGACACCCCAAGATCCCTGATATAATCAAGCTTATTGATGATGCCCTGCAGGTCGCCGCCGAAAAATTCCTGATTGGTGACAGAGCCTTTCGTCCGCCACGGCAGCGTCCCTTCCGGATTCAGGGAAGGATCGCCGTTGCAGAAACGCTCCGGGAAAATCTGATACCAGATGGTATCGTTCACCCACGCCGGAGTCACGGGAATATCCGCCGGATTCATCCACGGCATAATAAAACACTGTCTGCTCCTGCCCGCTAACGCCATCTGCGCCTCGGAGACAAAGCCGTCCTCAAAATAAAACCATCTCTCATTCTCGGTCTGTAATTCAAAGTAATATTTTAAGCGCTTAAACTCCGGTTTGATGGTCGTCGTCCACCAAAGTTGATTTTTCAAGCGCTTCTTAAAGGGGATATTGAGCGCCTCCCCGTCCCAGCTCTCGCCGCCGCCAAGAATCCCCGACTTGAACGGATCCCCGTGGATCAGGTTCACATACTTCACATCGTATCCTGTCCGGATATTGATGACGAGCTGGTCCTCGTCCAGAGGATAGCAGTAGTTGTCATTAGCCCTGTGATACACCGCGTTGAAATCCATAAGATACCTCCCCAAGCTATCAATATAAGGCTTCCTTTGCTTCATTGCGCAAGGAAAACGTTTTCCACCAATTTCATCCTACTATATTATTTCCGGAAATGCAAGCATTTTATCGAAACAAAAAGCCTGCTGCCGGTTCTCACAATTTCAACGCCGCTTCCGGATTCTCCTGTTCTGCAGCCTTTTCGAAAAAACTTAAGGATTTCTCATAATCCGCGGAAACGCCAATTCCATACATATAGGCACGCCCGACCTTGACAATGCCGTCCACGTCACCGAGAGCCGCCGCTTTCAGAGCCTTCTGCCGTATCTTGGACGATTCTTTCGGTGATTTTGCCTCTGTGACGCATTTCTCATAATATTCGTTTAAAGCTGACAGCGCATTCAGCTCTCCTTTTTTCGCCAGCTTATAAAGTTGTTTTTCCGCCTTTGCGGGATTGTCCGCCAACAGGGTTCGATATTCCTGCATTGATTCGTCCACGGTAAGCTCCTTCCTCTGTATGCTGATCTGCATTTCCTAAGTATACTAAAAAAGAGCGAAAATCCTTTATCGCTATCAGATTCACGCTCTTCTTGTTCACCGTCCTTTTACGCCGTCATTCCTTTATCATATCCAATTCTGTCAAATTCACGCCGGATGACGACAAAATCACTTTTAATTCAATATATCTTATTTTCATAGCCTTATATGCCGCCGAATCTTTCTCCATCAACAGCATATATTGTTGTAATCTTGAAAACTCCTCCACAGACAGCTTTAACATTTCACCTTCCGTCATATGCTCACCACCTTTTAACGAACATTTACAGGTTACAAAATTATTATAACAAAAGGGCAAAAATATGTAAAGGTTATCCCGCAAACCGTTCCCATCTATATTACGGCATTTCCAGCCGCTGTCCGGGAAAAATGATTCTTCCATCCTCTCCAATCACATCCCTGTTCTTTTCATAAATCCGCGGCCAAAAACTGCCGTCCCCATACTTTCTGCGGGCGATTTCCCAAAGCGTGTCCCCCTTCTCCACAGTCCACACACCACGTTTCGCATCTTCACCGGACACATTCTGCTCTACCGCTTCCTGCTGTCCTTCTTCCTGCTCTGCGCCTTTTTGCTGCGCATCTTTCTGTCTCTCCTTCTCCTTCTTTGCCGCTTCCTTTGCCCGCCACAGTTCCAGCTGTTCTTCTCTGTCTACGCACATTTCCCGAAAAATATTCTGCTTTTCCGCATCATAACCCGTGTGGAAATCCAGATCATAGACGGGATAATAATCGCCGTACCGATCCAGCCAGCGCCAGTAGCCTTCTACATCCCACTTCTCGAGCCGATAGGAATCATAGGTGCTTTTTCTGGACGACCAATCCCTCCGTTTCCAATAGTCTTTCTCAAATTCCCGATACTCCGGATCGTCTTTATTGCGCCAGGAAAGAGACTCACTGTCAAAGAAGGCGCCAAACCGAACCTGCTGTCCGAGTTCTCCGGCTGCCTGTTTCTGCCGTTCATACATGCGCTCGCAGGCATCCCGAAACACCGGCTCCAGCTTCTCCTTTTGTGTGACGGACACCATGGCCACCGGTTCCCCCAAAAGATCATACAGAGGATACCACAGCATCCAATTTTCAGAAGGCGATACGCCGGCCAGATATGCCTTCTCCTCATAATGCTCTTTGGAACATTCATACAGGATATATTCAAACATTTTCTGGTGGAAATCCGTTCCCAACTCCACGCCGTGATCCGTTTTCTTCACCCAGACATAGAAAACAAAATAGCCCTTAAAATCCCCAGCCCGGCGCTTCTCCACACCCATATAAGTCAGATCATTCTCCTGCCGGCCGTCCGGATCCGTTTTGGACTCGTCATACCATTTGCAAGGAAACAGATACAGATAGGGCTCCGTCAATCTGTCCCCGGCGAAAAACCATTCGTCGCCAAACAGTTCATGGCCTTCGCGGACGATTTCTCCGAGCTTGATCACTTCCTGCTCTAAGAGCATATCGGAAAGCATATTCTGCGCCAATTCCCAATACAAATCCGCCTCGCTCGGTTCTGCTCCCGCCTCCCGTTCGGCACTACGGCGCTCCTCCTCCGCCTTCTGCCTTGCGGCAAAGCGCTTATCCTCCGCCATCCAGCCGCCTATGGCCGCAAACAGCACCAGCAGCAGAATCGAGATACCTCCTAAGATTCTTTTCCCAGTCACTTCTCTCCATTTCATACATGACCGCCTCTATGCGAAAATCCTCACCCATACCACGATTGCAAGCGCCCGGTGCAATCGGTATCCACACCGCCTGCATCCTGCTCCCAAAAATTGCTGTTTTCACACCCCCATAACCCGCATCAGCTGATACACCAGATAAGCAATCACCCACGCCACCCCACACTGCATACAAACCACACCAAACGTTTTTAATGCAGAGCCAAGTTCCCGCTTGATCGCCGCCACTGCCGCCACACAGGGCGTATACAGCAGGGTGAATACCAGAAAGCTCACCGCCGAAGCCGTAGAAAAGAGACTGCCAAGCGTACCGCTCAAATTCGCCATAGACGTACCCGTGAGAACGCCCAGACTGCTCACCACTGCCTCCTTGGCCGTAAAACCACAGATCAGCGCCGTGGCCGCCCGCCAGTCGTTAAACCCCAGCGGAGAAAAGACAGGCGCGATCAATTTCCCCACCATGGCAAGCAGGCTTTCGCCTGAGTCTGTCACGGCATTCAGTCTGGTATCAAAAGTCTGTAAGAACCAAATAGCGAGCGTTGCCAGAAAGATCACCGTAAAGGCCCTCTGTACAAAGTCCTTCGCCTTATCCCACATCAAAAGGACAACACTCTTTGCGGAAGGAAACCGATAATTCGGAAGTTCCATCATAAAGGGCGTCGGCCTTCCGCGAAATGCCGTTTTATTTAAGATGATCGCACTGACTAATCCGACCAGCACGCCCAACAAATAGAGCGCAAACATCACAAGCGCCGTCCGCCTCTCAAAGAAGGCCGCCGCAAACAGCGCGTAGATCGGAATCTTGGCGGAGCAGCTAATATAAGGGATCAGCAGAATAGTCATCTTCCTGTCACGCTCCGAGGAGAGCGTTCTGGTAGACATGACCGCCGGCACACTGCAGCCAAAGCCGATCAGCATAGAGACAAAGCTTTTTCCGGAAAGGCCGATCTTTCGCAAAGGTCTGTCCATCACAAAAGCGATTCTGGCCATATAACCCGAATCCTCCAAAATGGATAGAAAGAAGAACAGCACAAGTATGATCGGCAGAAAGCTCAGCACACTCCCCACCCCCGTAAAGATGCCGTCGATCACCAGACTTTTCACCACCGGATTAATGCCGTAATCCGAAAGAGCCTGCCCCGTCACCACTGCGAGAGCGTCGATAGCCATTCCCAAAAGGTCGCTTAAAAAGCTGCCGATCAGCCCGAACGTCAGATAAAAGATCGCCGCCATAATGAGCAGAAACACCGGGATCGCCAGATACTTGTGCGTCAGCACGCTGTCCATTCTCACGCTGCGCAGATGCTCCCTGCTCTCCTTGGCCTTGATGACAGCCTTTTCGCAGACCCGCTCGATAAACGCATAGCGCATATCCGCCAAGGCTGCGTTTCTGTCCATGCCGCTGTCCTGTTCCATCTCTACAATACTATGTTCCATCAGATCCAGCTCGTTGTCCGACAGCGCCAGCCTGTCGATGATATCCTGATCGCCTTCCACGATCTTCGTGGCTGCAAAGCGGGGCGACATACCGATCCGCTCCGCATGATCCTCCACCTGATGACTGACCGCATGGATACAGCGATGCACAGGTCCTTTCTCGCAAAAATCGGTCACTTTGGGATATATGCGCCGGGAAGACACTTCCCTGATCGCACTGATCAGATCCTCGATCCCCTCATTTTTCACGGCGCTGATCCCCACCACGGGAATGCCGAGTTCCTCCTCCAGCTGCCTGATATCGATAGCGCCGCCGTTGCCCCGGACTTCATCCATCATATTAAGGGCCAGCACCATGGGAATATGCAGTTCCAAAAGCTGCAGGGTCAGATAGAGATTCCGCTCGATGTTGGTGGCGTCCACGATATTGATGATGCCGTCGGGCTTCTCCTGTAAAATAAAGCTGCGGGTCACGATCTCCTCATTGGTGAAAGGCCTGATTGAATAGATCCCCGGCAGGTCCACCACCGCATTCCCCTTCTCACCGCGGATATCTCCCATCTTGGAATCCACCGTCACGCCCGGAAAATTGCCCACATGTTGATTCGAACCCGTCATCTGATTAAATAAAGTTGTCTTGCCGCTGTTCTGATTGCCTGCCAATGCGTATATCATGATGTCCGTCCTTTTTCTGATTTACTTCTCACGTTGTTACTTCAATCTGCGCCGCGTCCTCTTTCCTGAGCGTCAGTTCATATCCGCGCAGGTGAATCTCGATCGGATCCCCCATGGGTGCCACCTTCTGCACCCGCACCACCGTTTTCGGGATCAGACCCATATCCAAAAGCCGCAGGCGCAGTTCGCCCGCTCCGCCCACTTTTGTGATCCTGCATTCTTTACCAATCGCGATCTCGTCTAAGGTCATTTGCTTCCTCCCGCCATTCTCTTCGATTTCACTCCGCACAAATAATATTTCTCTCTACGTTAGTCTACGCTAACCATTGGCGCTTGTCAAGCATTACGCCTCTTTTTCTTTTACTGCACATAGACACTCCGAAACGCCCGATACGTCCTCCGCATACCCTCCGTAAAATCGGTATAAGTAAGTCCCAGTTCGGCCTTTCCCTTTGTATTGTCGCATAAATGCGTCTCCGCCGCCGTGGCCGGAAAAGGCACAGGTACACCCTGCGCCGCCGCCTGCTCCACTGTCAGGGGGACTTCCGCCAGCCCTTCCAAATCCTCCGGTGCCGCCGTCTGCTTTAAGGTTTCAAAAAAGCTTTCATAAGTAAGCGTTTGATCCTGACACAGATTAAAAGCCTGCCCGTATGCCTTTTCATTTCCCAGACATTTCAAAACAGCCAGTGCCGCGTCCTTTACATAGACAAACTGAAACTTGCCGTCCGCATCCGTAAAGCGGGGCAGCGCATGATTTTGCAGAAGCATTTGGATATAGGCCGACTCTCTGGGCGCATAGTTATAGGGACCGTAAAGAATCGCCGGCCGAAGCACTGTATAAGGAATCTCCTTTGCGCCGCATACTTCAATAATCTCCCGTTCCAGCGCTGTCTTGCCCGCAATGTAGGCTCCTGCCTCCCCCGCAAATACCCTGTCTTCTAGCGGACTGTCTTCTGTCTTTACCATGGCAGGATTTCTCTCATAGACATCCACCGTGCTGATCAAAAGGTACTGCCTGATTTTTCCCGTCATATTTCCAACGGTATTTCGTATATCTCCTGCGGTATAGGCACAAAAATCGATCACTGCGTCCCAGTCCTCATCGCAGGCCGCCGTCCGCTCATGTCTGTCGCCCGCTATCTGCCTTACTCCGAAATCCGCCATAGAGTAGGTGCCGCGGTTCCACACCGTGACCGCATTCTCCTTTGCCGCCTCCATCACAAAGACTCTTCCGTAAAAATAGCTGCCGCCAATCACCAGAAGTTTCATTTTCCCTCCACAACGTTCAGCCCACGCCCTAATTTTTAAAGCTGTGTATCGGCGCGGGAATCCTTCCCCCGCGGTTTACGAACGCCTCGCAGGAAAAGCCGTTCACCGGCATCACCGGCGCATAGCCGAACAGGCCGCCAAACTCCACCTTCTCGCCCACGTCCTTACCGATGGCTGGGATTAGGCGCACCGCCGTAGTCTTCTGGTTCACCATGCCGATCGCCATCTCATCCGCAATGATTCCCGCGATCGTTGTATTCGGCGTATCGCCCGGAATCGCGATCATATCAAGTCCCACCGAGCAGACGCAGGTCATGGCTTCCAGCTTCTCAAGCGTAAGCGCACCAGCCGTCACCGCATCGATCATGCCCTGATCTTCGCTGACAGGGATGAAGGCCCCGCTTAAGCCGCCCACATAAGAGGACGCCATCACGCCGCCCTTTTTCACCTGATCGTTCAAGAGCGCAAGCGCCGCCGTCGTACCGGGCGCGCCCGCATGTTCCAAGCCGATCTCACATAAGATATCCGCCACACTGTCTCCCACCGCCGGCGTCGGCGCAAGGGACAGATCCACGATGCCGAAGGGAATGTCAAGCATCCGGGACGCTTCTCTGGCCACGAGCTGCCCCACCCTTGTCACCTTAAAGGCTGTCTTTTTAATGGTCTCGCAGAGTACTTCAAAATTTTCGCCCCGTACCTTCTGCAATGCCGTCTTGACCACGCCCGGACCGCTGACACCGACGTTTACCACCGCATCGGCCTCCGTCACCCCGTGAAAGGCGCCCGCCATAAAGGGATTATCATCCGGCGCATTGCAGAACACCACCAGCTTCATACAGTCGGCGCTGTCCTGATCCTTACTGATCACAGCGGTCTCCTTGATGATATCCCCCATCAGACGCACCGCATCCATATTGATGCCGGTTCTGGTGGAACCCAGATTCACGGAACTGCAGACACGCTCCGTCGCATGGAGCGCCTGCGGGATCGAGCGGATCAGCAGCTCGTCCGCCGTCGTCATCCCCTTTGATACCAGCGCGGAATACCCGCCGATCAGATTGACGCCCACCGCCTGCGCCGCCCGGTCCATGGTCTTAGCCAGCGTCACAAAATCCTCACTGCTCCTGCAGGCCGCTCCGCCCACAAGCGCCATTGGCGTGATGGATATCCGTTTATTTACAATCGGTATGCCAAATTCTTTTTCAATCTCATCTCCCACCCTGACCAGATCTTTCGCGGTGGCTGTGATCTTCTCATATACCCTGTCATTGACCTTCTTTAAATCTCCGTCAATGCAGTCCAAAAGGCTGATGCCCAGCGTAATCGTGCGCACGTCAAGATTTTCCTTGGCGATCATTTCATTGGTCTCAGCCACTTCAAATAAATTTATCATGGTTTTCTCCTGTCGCTTACTTTTCGTTTGCACCCTCTAAATCCTGTGCATTTGATCGAAGATTTCTTCCTTCTGGCAGCGGATGACCACGCCGATCTTATCTCCGAGCGCGTTCAGCTCGTCCACGATCACCCCGAAATCCTTATTCGTCAGATTGGTGTCCACGACCATCATCATGTTAAAGAAGCCCTGCACGATGGTTTGGGAGATATCGAGGATATTGATCTGATTTTCTGCAAGATATGTGCATACCTTTGCGATAATGCCTACCGTGTCTTTTCCCACTACCGTAATAATCGTCTTTTTCATTGTCTCCTCTTTCTTGCGCCTCGTTTCGCGCTATTCTGTTACATTATAAATCGTAGCGATTTATGCCCTGTATGTCAATATGTTTTTCCCTTCGCCGAGATCATAGATTCCTAAAAAAATCGCCGCCCGACAGCGACGATTTTTCTATGTAATATAAATATCAATCTACAGCTTCACATCATTTTTCAGCTCGCCGGCAACAGCTATCGTCTGTTCTAATACTGCCTGAATGGAGCCGATGCTTTCCATGTAACTCTTTGCCACATCGTTCGCCTCTTTGATCGAATTGGTGATGGCTTCCAGATGGTTCACGATCGCTGACAGCGTCGTCTTGATCTCCGAAGCGGAATTACTGCTGTCCTTTGCCAGCTTGCCCATCTCTGTGGCAACCACCGCAAAGCCCTTCCCCGCTTCTCCGCTCCGCGCCGCCTCGATGGACGCGTTCAGCGCGAGGATATTGGAATGGGACGCGTTGCTGCTGATCTTATTGACCACATCGACCGCTTCGTTTACATCTTTCTCCACGTCCGTCGTCATCTGGTTCATATCCGTCAGCATCGTAAATAAGCTCTCCACGCCGGTTACAACATTCTGAAGAGAACTGTCGATCTGCTGAATGGAACCCTGAAAATTCGAGGCAATTTCCTGAACCTTTTCCTTGCCTTCCACGGAATAAGAACAGCAGATGCAGCCCACTACCTGCCCACCGTCTTTGATGGGGATCAGATTTCCCTCGATCGGATATCCCAAAACCTCCTTCGACAGGTGATTATGCTTGGCAACTCCTTTGGCCAGCACTGTATCAAGCATCCCGCTCGGATCGTGGAATACGTCGCCAACCTTCGACTGCGGCGGGACGCCCGGCGGCAGCAGATAGCCCTGCACCACCTTGTCCATATCCATAACAGCAAGGATCACGTCCTTATCATATAATTTATTGATCACCTCAAGATGATCCACAAAAAACTGCAATTTTTCATTCATTGTAAAGATATCCTCCCCTGCCTGTGTTTTCATGCCTCTGTACCTAAAAGCGCTCTCCCCAATATTAGTTTAATTTTAACACAATATGGTAATAGATGCAATGTCATTTCTCCCCGCCTTATGTTTCGTTCTTGAAAAAATATTTTGTTCCTCCAAGTTCCTTCCTCCTACCGCAGCTCGATCATCTCGGACACTTCATCACGCTTTGCCACATATACCGGAAAATCGTTGCCGTTATATTTGGTTTCGGACATGGTGACTTCTACCCGCACCGACTCGTAGGCCAGCTCCGGGAGGTTATTTTCCTTACTCAAATGTCCCAGCACGATGGCCTGCATCTTGTCATGCAAAAGACGGCTTAAGAGCTTTCCCGCCGCCTCATTGGACAGATGCCCCCTCTCGCCCAGAATCCTTTTTTTCAGATAATAGGGATAAGGCCCGACCTGCAGCATATGTACGTCATGATTCGCTTCCAGATAAAGAAGATCCAGATTCCGCAGACACTCCACCGTGTAATCATTGTAGCAGCCAAGATCAGTGATGATCCCGATCCGCCTGCCGTCATGGCTGATACGGTAAGCCACGGGGTCGGCTGCGTCGTGGGAAGTACGCATGGGACAGACAGCAATGTCTTTGATGATGCACCGCTCGTCCGGAACAACGACTTGAAAAAGGGCGGGGTCGATCTCTCCCAGCGAGGCGGTCTTTTTAATAGCCTCAATAGTACCTGCCGTAGCATAGATAGGGATGCCGTACTTTCTGGAGAGTACCCCCAGACCGTTTATATGATCGGCATGTTCGTGGGTGATACAGATGCCGTCAATATCCTTAAGGCTTAAGCCCAGCGCAGACAGCCCTTCCTCCGTCCGTTTGCCGCTGATACCCACATCCATCAAAAGATGCGTGGCGTCGCTTCCCACATAGACACAGTTTCCGCTGCTGCCGCTGGCAATGCTGCATAGTCTCATAGTTATGTCAACCATTTCGTCCCGTCATTCCTGCCGGAACGCCTCTTCCTTCTCTCTCGTTTCTTTCCTTACGGCTTCCAATATATCTCGATATTATCACCGCTCTTGATGTTTTCCATATACTGCGCGCCCCTGCCGTTTAGATTGGTCACAATGCCGCTTCCTTCCGGCTTTGAGAGGTCGAAGTCAATATATTCAAAGACATCCACAAACACGTAACTCTTTTTGCCGGAGAGCTTGATCTGCTCGCCGTTGACCGTCACGATGATGGACACGGGCACATGTTTGCTCATAAGCTCCTCGCGCCGCTTCTCTTCCTCCGCTTTGGCGCGGGCAGCTTCCTCCTCCTTGGCTCTGGCCTTGGCCTTCGCCTCCTCCTCGGCGCGTTTCACGCCGGGGCCCATCACAATCCTTGCGCCCTTCGACTTCTGCTCCCCGTCTTCCTGCGCATTTTCCTTATCGTCCGCTCCCGCTGTATCTCCTTCGCCGCTGTCTCCCGACGCATCGGCTCCTGTCAAAGCGGCATTTCCTTCCGCCTGCTGCCCCGCCGCTTTCGAGGCGACCGCGGAAAATCCGGCCGTACCCGCCGGCCTGTCTTCCCGCACGCGCTCCTCTTCTTCCGTCCGTTCATAAATCTCCACGTCGGAAAGCTGCAGCTCCTCCATCGTCCAGATGACGGAGAAATTCTCATACACCCTCGTCTCCATATCGGCCAGCTTATTGTTCACATAGATATTCATACTCCAGTCGATAGATACATCCATAAATTCGGAGATCTGCCGCACCGTATAGTAGTCTAAGATCTCGATCTCGTCGTTTTCCTGAATCTCGTAATACTCGGACTGCAGCTCCCCGTTTACACTGGCGAATTTGGGCAGGTCCACCTTTCTCTCATTGACCTCCACCCACATCTTAGAACCGAACTCAGGCAGTTCGCCAAGCATCATCCCAGCCGCTTCTCCGGCAGTGGATTCCACCACCCGGATCTGGTCGTTTGCATGGATCAGGGTATAGATATCCGCCTCGTTGCCGTTGACGGTGATCTGTGCCGCCTCTCCAAAGTTTCCTCTGGCAATGCGCGGCTTCCCGTTCACCGTAAAGTTCAGCTCCTTTCCCCGCTTGGGGAAGAGGCCGTCGCTGGCAAACTCCGCCTGCATGGCCGCGTCCACCACGGCCGCCTTATTATTGTCATAGATCTTTACACGCTGGTCGTTAAAGTAGACAAAGATAAAGTTATTGCTCTGCTCATAGTAACTCAGGCAGATACCGATGGGCGTCACCATCAGGGAATCTTTTCTGGCATCCGCCTCCAGAAACTCGATACCCTGCATGACTTCCTCGCCCCTGACCGCCACGCGCTCGCTCTGGATATCCAGCTTTTCAGCAAGCGCCTTTGTGTAGCCCGGCAGTTTGCCGCCGCCGCCCACCACAAACACCGCGCTCACAGACTTATCGCCGTTTAACTCCCTGATCTTATCCGCGACCTGACCGGTCATATTCTCGATCACGTCGGCCGCCACACGCTCCACCGCCTCGCTGGTGATGGTCTGCGTCAACCCCATGATATCCTTGTACTCGATCACATCCTTCACGCCGGTCTCGCGCTTAATCTGCTCCGCCGTGGCAAAATCCACCAGACAGTGCTTTGCGACCACCTCCGTGAGCGAATCTCCCGCAATGGGGATCATGCCGTAAGCAATGATGCTGCCGTCTCTGGTGACGGAGATATCGGAAGTGCCCGCGCCCACATCCACCAGCGCAATATTCAACATCCGGTACATCTCCGGAATCGCCACTTGGATCGCCGCGATCGGCTCCAGCGTCAGGTTCACCACATCGAGACCGGCTACGCCCACCGCCTTGTAGAGGCCGTCCACCACGTCCTCCGGCAAAAAGGTGGCGATCAGATCCGCGCCAATGGTCTTCGCCTTATGTCCCTCCAGATTGCCTATCGTGTAACCGTTCATATAATAGCGTACTACCGAATAGCCGACACAGTAGAATTTCATGTCCATGTCGTTCTTTTCCAGAAATTCCTGATAAGCCCTCTCTATGCCTGTGGAATCGAGCGCATAGATATCTTCTCCTGTGATCTCCCGCTCGTTCTCAAGCTCCTGATCGACCCGTATGGTCACGGTCTGCAGCACACGACCCGCCGCCGCGATACAGACATCCTTTAAGGTTCTGCCGATCCGCTCCTCGATCTCCGCTTTGACCTCCTTGATGGTCTCTCCCACCTTGTAGATATCGTGGATCTGTCCGTCCAGCATGGCCCTTGTCTGATGTTCCCTGATGCTCTGCGTCACCACATGGAATTTACCGCCTGTGCGGTAACCCACCGTACCTACGATACTCCTTGTCCCGATATCCAAGCCAAACACTAACTGTCCCGGAAATTTCTTTGCTTCTGCCACTGGTCTTCCCCCAATTCTTTCTCTATTTGTTCATAAGCGCTTATAAGCGCTCCGTTGTTCTTGATCACCACATCGGCGTGTTTTAAAAAATCCGCCTCCGAAAGCTGGCTTTTTAAAATGGCGTCGATCTTTTCGTCGCTGTAACCCCTGCTCTTTCTAAGCCTTTGCCGCCTGACGTCTATATCTGCGTGAATGTACCAAAGTTCGTCCAGTATTTCAGCATAACCTTCCTCGATCAAAAGCGCCGCCTCGATAAAAAGGAAATCCCGTTTCCCGCGCGCTCTCTCTCTTTCGATTTCCGAAAGGAGATAGGTTTTTACCGCCGGGTGCACGATGTCGTTTACCTGCTGCAATAGCCCCCTGTCCGCAAAGATCCGCGCCGCCATCTTCTGCCTGTCAATCTTCCCCGCCGCATCTAAAATCTCAGCTCCCAAAAGGGCAATCAGCGGTTCAAAGCAGGCGCCCCCCGGCTCCTCTAATTGATGGGCGGCCTGATCAGCTTTGATGACGCGGCAGTTGTACGTTTGCGCCAGATGATCGAGCACCGCCGATTTCCCCGCGCCGACGCCGCCTGTGATTCCAATTACTTTCATACTTTCACCGTTCTTCTCGTACTGTTACTTTGCCTCGTACCAGTCTGTGCCTGTATGCAGGTCGATTTCCAGCCGCACGGAAAGCTCCGCCGCCTGCTGCATTTCCTCCGTAAGGATGCGGCGCACCGCCTCCTCCTCAGACGTTTCCGTCTCGATCAAAAGCTCGTCATGCACCTGTAAGATCAGGCGGGACTTTAAGTTTTCCCGGTGCAGTCTCTCCCACACCCGGATCATGGCGATCTTCATGATGTCCGCCGCCGTCCCCTGAATGGGAGAGTTCATCGCCACCCGCTCCCCAAAAGACCGCTGCATGAAATTATTGGACGAAAGCTCCGGGATCGGCCGCCTGCGCCCGTACATGGTGGTCACATACCCCTGTTCTTTGGCCTTTGCTACCATATTGTCAAGGAAGCTTTTCACCCCCGGATAGGTCTCAAAATACTGTTCGATGTAGTCCGCAGCCTCCTTCTTGGAGATGCTTAAATCCTGACTCAGACCGAAGGAACTGATGCCGTAGACGATGCCGAAATTGACCGCCTTGGCATTGCGCCTTTGTAAGTCCGTCACCTCGTCAAAGGGCGTGTGAAACACCTTGGAAGCCGTGATGCGGTGGATGTCCTCCTCCATCTGATAGGCTTCGATCAACTGCTTATCGTCGGACATATGCGCCAGAATACGCAGCTCGATCTGGGAGTAGTCCGCATCCATGAAAAGATAGCCTTCCCGCGGCACAAACACCTTGCGGATCCTGCGCCCTAAGTCCATGCGCATGGGGATATTCTGCAGGTTCGGTTCGGTCGAACTGATCCGCCCCGTGGCGGTGATGGTCTGATTAAAGGTCGAATGGATCCTGCCGTCATCCGCAATACAGGCAGACAATCCCTCCGCGTAGGTGGACTTTAATTTAGCCAGTCCTCTGTACTCCAAAATATCCGATACGATCGGATAGTCCGGCGCCAGTTTTTCCAGCACATCCGCCGCCGTGGAATACCCGGTCTTCGTCTTTTTGCCGCCCTTGATCCCCATCTTTTCAAAGAGAATTTCCGCAAGCTGCTTAGGAGAATTGATATTAAAAGTGCAGTCCGCCTGCTTGTAAATTGCCTGTTCTAATTCCGTGATGCGCCCGGTAAGCGCCTCGCCGTAAGCCTTCAGCTCCTTCGGCTGCACCAGCACGCCGTACCGCTCCATATCATAAAGCACGCGTGAAAGCGGCATCTCGATCTCGTAAAAGAGTTCTTCCATGCCCTGTTCCGACAGCTTGTCTTTCAGAACCTTTCCCGCCGCCAGACAGACATAAGCCTGATAACAGGCATACTGCGCAAAGGCCTCCGGTTCCTTCTCATAAGCCTGTGCGTAAGTGCCTTTCCCGCAGACCTGCGCCCTGTCCGGTATCGTCAGCGCCAGATATTCTCCCGCGATATCCTCCGTCTGATAATCGTTCTTCAGCGGATTGATGAGGTAGGCCGCGATCAAAATATCAAAGTATCTTTTCTCCCGGTAAGGTTTCATCACGTCCTGCGCGCCCGCCTCATCGCGCCACATGCTCTCCTCCCCCGGCTCCTCTATCATATCATAAAGGGATTTCGCGTCAAATATATTTAGTTTACATAACTTATCTCTGTTTAAGGCCGTCAAACGATCGCGCAGCCAGCCTTCCGTCACATCTCCCTGACAGGGAATAAAAGCCACGTTGTTCTCCTGGGGCGCAAGCGCGATGCCCATGCAGCCGTCCGGCTCCTTCCCGTCCCGAAAAACAGCCAGCCCGATCCCGCAGCCGTCGTCCGCGCCCTCTCCCTTTTTGCGGCAGGCGTCAAACAGCGCCCCAGCCTCAGCCAAATCCGTCACGGTGCGAAAATCCGCTTCCTGCTTATTTGACACCGCCACATCTTTAGAAAAGCGGGAAAGGATATTCTTAAACTCAAGCTGCTTGCAGAGCACATAGGCTTCTTCCGTATAAAAATCGCCGATCTTAGCTTTATCAAACGCAAAGTCGATCTGTGCATCCACATTGATGGTCGCCAGCACCTTGCTTAAATCGGCAAGCTCCCTGTTCGCCATCAGCGATTCTTTGATCGATTTTTTTGAAATTTCCTCTACATGAGCATAGATATTTTCTAAGGACCCATAGGTCACCATCAGCTCCGTGGCCGTCTTCTCTCCCACCTTAGGCACACCGGGGATATTGTCCGACGTATCGCCCATCAGCGCTTTCAAATCAATGAACTGCACAGGCGTCACCTGATAGGCCGCCTCCACGTCTTTCGCATAGTAATCTTCTACCTCCGTGCGGCCGCCCTTGGTCTTGGGAATGCGGATGCGGATATGATCAGTCGCCACCTGCAACAGATCCCGGTCGCCGGAAACAAGGGATACCTCCATCCCCGCTCTCTCGCCGCGCTTGGCGATGGTTCCGAGAATATCGTCCGCCTCAAGGCCAGCCTGCTCCACCACACAGATTTTCATCGCCGCAAGCAGCTGTTTCATCACCGGCACCTGCTCGCGAAGCTCCGTGGGCATCGGCTTTCTGGTGCCCTTATACTCTTTGTATATCTCATGACGGAAGGTAGGCGCATGCACGTCAAAAGCCACCGTCAGATAGTCCGCCTGTTCCTCTTCCAATATCTTGAACATAATGTTCAAAAAGCCGTAGATCGCGTTCGTGTGCAAGCCCTGTCCGTTAGTCAGATCCGGCACGCCGTAAAACGCCCTGTTCAATATGCTGTGTCCATCTATCAAAACCAGTTTTTCCGCCATCTATTATAAACCCTCGCTTGTTGATTTTGGTCTCTTTGCCGCCTGTCTCACATCGATACGATGACCACCGCCGCCACGATTGCCACTGCCACCGCGATCTCCAGCCAAAGCAGAACGTTTCGCAGGACGCGGTTGACCCGTATCCTGTCGTCCGCGCTGTCAAGCGTCTTCACAAGAGCTTCCTGCAGGTTAAAATTATTACCCTGTTCAAGCTGCTCCATTCCCTCCGTCACCAAAAACTGAATGGACAGCTCCTCCTTACATTCTGGGCACTCTTCGATATGCTCCACAAATTCCGCCAAATCGCTCCCGTCCAACTCGTCGTTCAAAAAGGCGGGTATCTTTTTCTCCGCTTCTTTACAGTTCATATCCGTCCCTTGACTTTCCGCTGCGCATACATGCCCATACAGATTTTATTATAATACATTGTTGACATAATGAAAAGAGGTTTTTCATAGCGTATACCCCAAATGCCGCGAAAAAAAGAGTCACCCGTCGGATGACTCTCCTTCTGTCCTGATATTCTCTTACTGCGCCGGAGCCGGTTGTTCCTGCGCTCCATCTGCCGGAGCAGGCGCTGCCTCCGGTGTAGGCTCCGCGGGCGCTTCCGGCACGATGGCCGTCGCGATGCCCTTCTTGTTTACCTCATAGTTTACGCCGTCCACCGTCACGGTCACATTCCGCTGCAATGCGCCTGTCGCCGGGTCGTAATAGTAAACGTTGCCATCAGGTCTGGTCACCAGCCCGCGCATCATCACCGCATTTTCATCAAAGTAATAATCTTCCCCCTGAATGGTCACATCCTCGCGCAGCGCATGGCCGTCCTTGGTAGCAAGGAAATATCTGCCCGTCTCATCCTCGAACCAGCAGCCCTTCTGCACGAAACCGTTCTCATCCAGATGGTATTTTCTGTCCTCCCAGCCTACCCAGC
Organism: Lachnospiraceae bacterium UBA7196; assembly: GCA_002490835.1. Classification (GTDB taxonomy): domain Bacteria; phylum Bacillota; class Clostridia; order Lachnospirales; family Lachnospiraceae; genus UBA3282. The sequence goes on from DKUU01000006.1 coordinate 144,083, forward strand.
AGTTGCGCTGCATCCGGTAGCCCGCATAGAACACGGTCTGCTCCCCTCTGGTGGCAAACCCGTCCGCCACGATGATCTTGGAATAATCCTTGAACTGATAATTCATATCCACTCTGGTCGGTATCCCCGCCACTTTTCCGTGGGAAGTATTCTGCCAGAATGCCGCGTTACCGCTATAATCAAGGGCATCCGCATACTGCGCCACCCACTTGTCGTAACCGATATTGCCGATCTTATCGCGGAACATATTACGGCTGGAATAGACCACCGGATAGTAGCCGTTCGCTTCAATGATCGAACAGAACGCGTTGATCAGAGCCTGTAACTGCTCCTGCGACATACTTTTATGACAGGGGGCCTCCACGTCGTAGACCACCGGATAACTCACCGTGTAATTACCGATCCATGCAAGGAGCTGGTTCGCCTCGTTCTGCGCCTGCTCCACCGTGGAAGCGTAAGAATAAAGATAAACCCCCGTGCGCAGTCCGGCGGCATTCGCACCGTTCATATTCGCGTCAAAATAGGGATCAATCCCGGAATTTGTACTGCCTGCCTTCACAAACACGAAGGAAACGCCCGAAGAGGGCACCTGACTCCAGTCAATGCCCTGATTATGCTTGGAAACGTCGATGCCTCTGGCAATCGCACTGCCCGCGCCGATCGCCTGTACCTGCATCGCAGGCGCAAGGGCAAGCGCCCCCGCCAGTACAAATGTAAAAAGCGTACGCCCGCTTTTCTTTATTATATGTAGGATTCTTTTCTGTTCTTTTTGCTTTATCATTTGTACCTTAGATCCGCCGGTTTGGCCGGATTGTTCCCTTTCGTATCTTCTCCCGTTCTCTTTTGCAGGATCATTCCAAAACATGAGTTGTAACAATTCCATTACAAATTGTTATGAATTATTACATTTTGTCACATTTTGTAACAATCTTTTTCTAATATAGCATGATTATTTAGTTATGTAAAGTAATTTGATTGAAAAAAACTTAGAAAAAACTGGAAAAAGGCCGGAAATCCTTATTCGTTGGGACGGTAATAGAAACGCCCTGCAAGCTCTTCCGTCCGGATCGCATTGACAAAGGCCTCACTGTCGGCTTCCTTGACCGCCTTGATCACCTCTTTGCTCTCCTCCTTGGAGACCACGGAGTAAACGACCTTTCTCTTTTCATGCTCGAAGGAGCCCTCGCCGCTAAGGATCGTAGCGCCGTGCATACTGACCGTATTGATCGCCCTGCATACCGTATTTGCATGATTGGTGACGATAAAGAGCGTCTGCTTCTGGTAACGCTTATAGAGCATATGCAGAATTTGTGTGGAAGTATATTGATAGATGATCGAATAAAGCGCCTTGTCAAAACCGAATAAGAGGCCCGCCACCATGATAATGACCACGTTGAAGGCCAGAATGAAATTCCATGCATCCACGCCCCGTTTCTCCGACAGATAGATGGAGATGAAGTCCGTACCGCCTGTGGTAGCGTTCATGGAAAGGCACTGACTGATCGCAAAACCGCCGATGATGCCGCCGAAGATACTGATCAGCAGAATGTCATAAGTGACCGCGATATCAGGAATGATATCCGTCATAATACTTGTCACGAGAATCGAAAGACAGGAGTACAGCGTAAACTTCTTGCCGATAAACCGGAAACCAATATAGACAGGTACCGCATTTAACAGAAGATTCACCGGCGTATACGGGATCTGAATGTCAAAGAACATCCGGCATATGCTCTGGATCAGGATCGTAAGCCCCGCCGCGCCACCGGGATAAAGCCCGCCCGTACTCACAAATGTTTTGATATTGACCGCAAATAATGTTGACGCTGCACAGATCACTATGATTCTTCTGCCGTCCTTTTTTAAGTCAAATGTCATAACGCACTCTCCTATATCGCATGATTCCCCAAAATCCCGGTTCTATGCTTCCCGCACATACCACTCCAGATCCTTTGCCTTAATAATGCGGTAATTGTCCGCGCCCTCTCCCGTGCGCAGGATCACGCGCTCGATTCCAGCCTGTATGATCTGTCTGGCGCAGAGCGGGCAGGGCTTGGCCTCATGCAGGGAACAGTCTTCGGGATTGATGCTCGTCAGATACAGATCCGCCCCTAAAGTCTGCTCGCGGGAACAGTTTAGGAGCGCGTTCGCCTCCGCATGGATGGCCCTGCACATCGCATAGCCTTCCCCTTGGTGCATGTTCCGCTTGATGCGCGGACACTCCCCGATGTCACAGCAATTTTCAAACCCTCTGGGCGATCCATTATAGCCGGTGGACAGCACCACGTCGTTCTTGACCACCACAGCGCCGTATTTTCTCTTTAGGCAGGTACTTCTGTAGGCGAAGACCTCCGCACAGTTTAGGTAAGTATCCTCCTTGGATATCCTCTTATTACCCGATGGCTTGACCATAATGCGCCTCCAATCCCATTTCCGATTCCATATCTGTCCGATACTCCTAAAACAGTATACCAGACTTAAGATACGCTTTCAATGAAAGCGCGTTCTATTTCGTCCATTTTATTCAAACTTTTTACTTTTTCCGTATTTTCCATTAAATATTTTACTGTAGAAAAAATACCGCAAACCGAACACCATACGATTGGAGAAATGAGGCCTATATGGAACTTGGAGAACGATTAACAATGCTGCGAAAAGAAAAGGGATTGCTGCAAAAGGATGTGGCAGACCATCTGCATCTTACCGTTGCGACCGTATCCAACTATGAGAAAAACGTACGTATGCCGGGTCTCGAGACGCTGGTGAAACTGGCCGACCTTTATGACGTTTCCACGGACTATCTCCTGCAAAGAACACGCTGCCGGACAGGCATCCGTGCGCTTGGCAAGCCGCTTGCGACTGACTTCACCGTGGGCGACCTGATCGAGACAACACTTAGTCTGGACCGCTCCGGCATCCGTTTTCTGTATGAATGCTGCGACCTGCTGCGCCTGCGGAGCCGCGTAGACGACAAAAAGCGCCCAAGGTAGGCGGCTTGCGTCAAAAACAGAATGATCGTTACTCCGGAATATCCGCTGACGGGGTTTGTTTGGCGTGCGCTTTTTGCAGTCGCAATCTTTCAGGATATGTGGTAGACTATATACGGTTAATCATCGCGCCACAAGGAGAATATCATTATGGAGTTCACAAACAAACGTATTTTAGAAATTGCCATGCAGCAGTCAGCGGCGGATTCCGGCTGCCGTGAAACAGATTTTATGCGGGACGAAAATGTGATCGTAGTCTCAAGAAAAAATCCCGCAGCCAGAAAATATCTGTCGCTTCCTTTTGCGTGCAACCTGACCTCTTACGGAAATAATATCGTCGCCTCGATCGATGAAAAATATCGATCCATCGTATCGGATTATCTCCATCGTTTTTCAGTGGCGCATTGTTTGGAGACGCCGAATTTGCATGTACTCAACGACGCGATGCAAAAAGAAGGCCTCCGCGTCTGCTTCATGGCGGAATATTTTCTGCCGGATTTAAACGTGCTGAAAGCCCTGTCCTGCCCCTATGAATTACGCGTACTGCATGCAGAAGACTTTGCACCGCTCTACATCGACGCATGGAGCAATGCCCTGTGCAAAAAGCGGGCCGAACTGGACGTATTAGGGATCGGAGCCTACGACAACGGACAATTGATCGGGCTGGCCGGGTGCTCCGCCGACTGCGAGACCATGTGGCAGATCGGCGTGGATGTCCTTCCGGAATACCGCAGACAAAACATCGCTTCCGCGCTCACCAGCCGTCTGGCCCTCGAAATCCTTGCGCGGGAAAAGGTCCCTTTCTACTGCGCTGCATGGTCTAATATAAAGTCTGTGCGCAACGCCATCAAAAGCGGATTCCGGCCCGCGTGGGTGGAGATGACGGTGAAAAGCGCTGTTTTCGTAGATGAAATAAATGCAGGGAAGGGGGATTGACCCCTACATAAAATAACAGCATTTTTCGAAATAAAATTGCTGCTCCGTTTCAAACAGCGCAATCAGCTTATGCAGAGATGTTTCTTCCCGATATGCTTTTAAAGCCTCCAAGTATGCGTTTCTATTCCCATCTTCAATCACGATGGGGGCAATCTTGTTCTTTAAGCATTCCCTGAAAAGGATTAATCTGCCTGTCCTGCCGTTACCGTCCTGAAACGGGTGTATGCTCTCATATTTTGCGTGAAATTCCGCCAACGCAGAAACCGTTATTTCCTGTTGTCCTTCATACCAAGCTATCAGCAAGTCCATTTCCCGCGCAACATCATCCGGCCTGACAGTTTCATAAATACCGATCATATTGGGACGCTTTTTGTAATCACCGATCGCATATCCGTTCGCCCGATCCTCAAACACTCCCGATTTTAATTCAAAATGAAATTGTTTAATCAATTCCTGAGATAACGGCTGCTCCAAGGAATCCAACATTTTATGGAACATCAAAAAGTGCCCGTTCATTTCTTCCACATCTTTTGCCCTGTAATAATCATCGGATTTGGGAAGCGTACCGTAATCAAACAAAGATGCTGTCTGCTCCTCCGTAAGCGTACTCCCTTCAATCCTGTTTGAATTGTAAGCAAGCAGCCGCTGTGTAAAGGCATATACCCCGGATCTGTCAGTTTTATTTTTTTCAATCTGAAATCTCTTTATCAAAAAATCGCAAAATTCTTTTTGGTCCACAGCGTTCATTGGCGCACCCCTGTTTCTGTTTTTTCAATTGATTTTACTCGTTTTCCTATTCCTCAAAAGAGCAGATATTATGATATATCTTACCACTGTCTTTTCGTAAAATCAAATTGAAAAATCAGTCGGGCATCCCCTAAATTTTCGGCGCCACGAGACTGGCTATCCCGCCGATGAGCAAAAGGAACAGCGCAATATAAATAAAGCCCGAAAACACGATTGCAAGCAGAATGAGCGGCGCAAGCACGAAACAGACTATGATCTTTGTGATCCCCCATGCCGCCTTGAATGCCAGTACCGCCAGCTTCCCAAATACCGCAAACATTAAAATACAGAATAATAATGTGATCATTTTTTCTCCTCCATGCCGGAGCTTTTTTGCACAACCGGCCTTCCTTGAAATTTTGAGTTATCCCGCACGCCTATGGATGCGCAGTATGCTTCCTGTCCTTCGATTTTGATCAGGAAACGGCATAGGGTGATTCTTTCATCAAGTGTCATGATGCACCTCCGCTTCTCGCTATCTTGTTTTCCGTAACTGTTATCCCAATTTTAAAGGAAAAATCCTCATAAATAAAGCGCCGCGTTTCCGAAAAAGAGAGGTTATTTCGTATGTTTTGGCGAAATAACCCCTCTTTCCTTTATCTTTCTTCTCTTATGATATCTAGCATTTCTTTTGGCGTTACAATATAAGTTCTTACAGGAAAGTGTCTCATATTCCCCGTCACCAGATACGCGTCTGTATCTTTACGTTTTTCCATCAACACTGCATAAAAAACAGCATCGTCACTATCCGGTATCTCATATTCTATCATATCGCTTTCAACAAATACTGCTCGTTTATTCAATTCCTGCAAGAAAACAGATATACTCTTAGAATCAAAACTAAACTTTGGACGGCTTAATACTTCCTCATATTCTGCAATTATCTCATTATTAATCAATGGAATAATATTACCCCTTAAAGCTTCCGCAACCACCATGCCCGGCACCGAGTTATTTTTCAACATGGCAGATATAAGCACATTCGTATCTAATACCGCATAGTACATCATCTTTTCATTGCCCGACGTTCTCGTCTGGAAGCATCAATCTCGGCATTGATTTCCTCCAGTGACATATCGGACAATCCCTTTTTTTCTGCGACTATTCCCATTTCCGTCATTGCTTCATATCCCTGATCCGCTATATAGGGTAACTTTGGAAGCGTCATCGCAAATGGTATTCCATTTTCCATTACTGCACGCTTTAAAAACATTCGTACAGCAGTAGATGTATCAATCCCCAAATTATCAAAAACCTGAGCCGCCTTATCTTTCAACGAATCTTCTACGCGAACCTGTAATAAAGATGTTGCCATGATATAGCCCTCCTTTTCTGTAATGCAATTATATTACACTGTCTTATATGTTTCAAGTATTTTCCCCAAATAAAATTTATTTCTTGTTCTATCACAAACCATTCGTTATAATCTTATTGATACATAAATAATTTAAAAAAGGAACTCCAATGGGGAAAAAATCTACGAAAGAAAACAAGAATATCTACTTTCAGAGCAGGGAAGCCGCCGGCCTGACCAGAGCGCAGGCCAGCGAACGCATCGGCTGTATTTCCGAGAGTAAAATCGAGAAGATAGAAAACGGCACGACGTTCCCGCAGCCGGAAGACGTCATCCTTATGGCAAAAGCCTATCAAAATCCCCGCTTGTGCAACTATTACTGCGCCAACGAATGCCGCATCGGGCAGGAACATGTCCCGGAAGTGCAGCTTGCAGGCCTTCCGGAGATTACGCTGGGCATCCTCTCCTCTTTAAACGCCTTGGATAAATATAAGGAGCGCCTGATCGAGATCACGGAAGACGGAAAGATTACAGAAGACGAGCTCCCCGATTTTGCTAAGATTTCGGACCGGCTGGAAAAAATCTCCGTTACGGTTGAATCTCTGAAACTGTGGGTTAAGGATGCCGCTATCGCGGGCGGGCTGGATGAGGAGAAGTTGGCGGCGCTGAGAGAGGCGTTGAAGTAGAGTCTTGATAAAATAGAAAACGTCATATAGACTGCATGTTACACAAAATAATACTTGAAAATCGTTTAATGATGGATTATAATATTTACATCAGGAGACGCTCCGTAAAGCAAACGGTCCGCCTCGGTTAATATGTTGACTTCAAAAAAGCAACTTAACTTTGGTCGGTGCGGTTGCTTTTTTGATGTCTGAATCTATCTACCAAGTCAATTGCCTTCACGATAGTTCCTGCTAGAGATACTATCATTCCGACTATCTGGAGAATCGTTTCCCACATCTCAAAGAGATTTCCTCTCGTGTATTTTCCATGAAATCACCTCCGTTGATTCTGGAAGTTCTCGTATGTAATCATACGGCGAGAGACGAACCGCTTAGCCGTTTAGGAGCGTTAGTTTATTATAGCATATGTTTCAAATGCCGGCAAAAAAAATTCGATAAATTATTATTTTTACAAATCTCCTTTACCAATTCATGCACAATTCCATATGCCGTATTTTTTATTGTTGCATTAAAAGCATTTTTGGCCGTAAACTCCTCCATAATAAACAAGTCGCCAATTTCAACTCTTTCGCTGAATCCGCAAGCAGCTAAAATTTGATTTACATCCTCCTTCATTTCCTCGTTACATACGTCAATCCAGCTTGTTTCAATATGCTTAAATGACTTACTGTCATTTAAATTATCCTTGATTAGTTCACTTAATGCTATATGCTTTTTGTCCCACGAACTAAATTGACTCTCAATCCATTTTTTGCGTTTTTCTTTTAAATACATTTTTTCCAATGCTGCTATACCATCTCGATCCTCAGAAATCAATGCACTGGAAACTGTTAAAAATGGTCTTTCCTCGGATGGCTCGAATTGATTTGTACTATCGGTGTCTACATCATCACTTTCCGCATAATCATCCGACACTATCGTTTGATTCCCATTAAATATAATATAATTATTACCATCTAACCTGATATTGCAATTAACTTTCAAATACTCACTCGTTTCATAAGTTCTAAGGACAATGCCCTCAACACGCCATGTATCCTCGTCTACGGCAAACCAGTCGCCATCATGATCTACCGTCATATAGGGACCTTCAATATCACTAAGGAGCTTTTCGCTTACGTTACGAAACAGCTCCTCTTTTCCTATTCCCCCGCTTCTATGACATCCAACACGTCTTTTGGCGCTACATTTCCTCCACTCCCGCCTCAATATCCTCATCCGTGATCAGCGAATACACTTTTGCGCCATACTTAGTCATCATGCGCTCCTCCCCTGACAGGCTGCCCTCAGGCATCTGATTTCTGCGATTTATGATGACGATCACCGCCGCCACCTGTATGTCCGCCAGCTCGCGCAGTTTTTCCACCCTTTCTTCTACCGAGACGCCCGACGTCATCACGTCGTCTACGATCACCACGCGTTCCCCGTCTTTCAGCGTGTGTCCGCAGAGCATACGTCCGCGGCTGTCCGCCACCCGCCTGTCATAACAATAATGACAAGTCCTGCCGTATTTGGTATAGAGGATCGCCGCGGCAGCTGTCGCAAACGCGATCCCATGGTAGGCCAATCCCACCAGCGTATCGAACTTCAGGTGATTTTCCCGTATACAGTCGGCAAAAACCTCGCCAATACAGGCCAATTGCGCATTGGTAGAAAAGTTTTCCGTGTTGATATAGTAGCTGCTCCTGCCGCCATGCTTCAACATCCTGCCCTCACGAACCAAGATCCCGTTTTTATCCATATAGCGGATCAGCCTCTCTTTGTTGGTCATCACATCCAGCTTGTATCCGAAGAGATCGTCAATGGAAACCCCAAAATAAGCTGCCAGCGCCGGCATCATCATAATGTCCGGCTGTGCCGTCTCGTTCTCCCATTTGGATACCGCCTGATAGGTCACATTAAGCGCTCCCGCCAGTTCCTCCTGCGTCACGCCCTTGGCCCCGCGCAACTGTTTAATTGTCTGTCCAATCGTCTTCATATCGTTCTCCTTCCGCCTGCTCCAACAGGCTGTGAAAAATTTCTGCATTAGCGTTACACAGACGCGCGCTGTCTTGTACCTCTTTATGATAAGCAAAAAAACTGCCGGATACAAGCACCCGGCTTTCTTGTTTTTCTCAACTACCGGTTGAGAAACCTCATTCCCTATTCCGGTATCTCTTCCTTGCCTCCTCTAAACTTAATTCATTAGCGCCGCCAGATTTTTAATTGCCCCGCTCCCTGATTTCTGCTATAATAACACCTATGATGACACAAAAAACATACCGCAAAACACTATGTCTCATTTACATACTTACCCTGTTCCTCTGGGGTATCTGTTCCGGCGCATCATCCGTTACGGAGATTGCAGAGACAGTCTGCGATGAGCAGGAGTGTTATGTAAACCATTCTGCTGCTGTCATCACTTCCGCTGCCAGACATCTTCCCGCACAAGAATATCTTTCCGTGCGTAATTCCAGCACCCTGGAAACACTGTCTGCCGCCGGAAACCGCAGTCAGAGACACTTAACACGCTCTATCAGGCAGATTGCGACACATCTTTTCGCCAATAATCTTTCCTCAGGGATACCCGCCCTTTCCGGACTCTTTTTAGCGCGCGAAATACCTGCGCACAGTTCCTGCGGTATCATGATCACAAACTACATTCATCTGAAAGACGGTCAAAAGTCTGCATCCTTTTTCACACGTTTCACACTGGTATAACACACACAAAAACTACGTGAAAAAGGAGAAGCATCCAACTATGAATCCTATTATTTTAATATTGGTCGTTATCGGCGGCGCTGTGGGCGGACTGTCTACGCTTTATATTGTCTTTTCCCTCTTCGGCACGCTGGGATATAAGATATTCAGAAAGGTAAAATACGGAATATCCTTATTCAATTAAAAAGCATTCCTTCCACAGGGTATGCGGAAAATGAACAGGCCGACAATCTTAACTGAAAGATCGTCGGCCTGCTTTTTACTTAGTGAAATGATTAAAATGATTTATTCCGGTAATGCTGTCGTATCGCCAAAGGTTGCCTTCCATTTCTCTGCACGCTCATCCATGATCGCCTGACCGCCGGAGCTTAAGTAATCGGCAATCCCTGCGTCCCAAACCGCATCAAATTCTTCAACCTTTGCGGAAACCGCGGTATCATATACGATATCTCTCTTACTGGAAAGCGTCGGGCCCTGACCCTCTTCTGCGGAGATAGCGCCTACATTCACATTCTTCGCACGTCTGATGTCCGTATTGCAGACCTCATGCGCCGTCTTTACAAGTTCCGGATCGATGCCGCTGTAAGAGTAAGCCATCGATTTCAGCGTAAGGTCTTCGTCCTTCAAATGCAGTCCGTTACAGGTGATCGTATAGTCGATGTTAAATCCGGAATTTTGGATATCATCGCCGGTCGCAGCGATAATCTCTACCGTACCGTCATCCAGCTTGTTATGCGTGACGCCTTCCTGACCAATCTGCAGATACTCGATCACATCGGGAGAACTGATGAAATCAAGATACAGCATGGAAGCCAGAGGCTCTTTGTTCGTCGTCGGGAAGAAGATCTTACGGTCGCCCGCGGTGCTTGTGACAAATTTGTTATGACCGCCCTTACTATCTTCAAAGCAGTCAACCACCACATACTTCGCATCCGGTCCCACGATCCTGCTTAAGTTCGTCGTAATGCTGTTCTCACCGTCTCTGTAAGGATAATCCCAGTTGTGCATGAATGCGCCTACATAACCAGCCTTGATCATATCGTCCTCTGTGGAGTCACCGCTGCCATACAGAGCGAAATCATCCCAGAGAAGACCATCATTATACCACTTGTTCAGCAGACGGATCGCTTCTTTCGTTCCGTTCTGAGTCAAAGCTCTGTCGTCAAATCCGTTGACATAGTACTCGTAATCGGAGACATCCGGATCGATGAAGGACTCGATCAAAAGCGCTGCTCTCCAACCCACATCGAAGCTCACGGAATAAGGGATCATCTTATCCGCGTCTGCGCCAAGCAGCGTGTCCGCATTGTCTCTGAACGCGATGATCATGTCTTCAAATTCCTGACGCGTCGTAGGCTCTTTTAAGCCTAACTTATCCAGCCAGTCCTTACGAACGAAGGTGTTGATACGGTTCGTGACCGCACGCTTGCCCTCGATTGCCCAGAGCGTACCGTTTACGGGATCCTTATCCCAGTAAATATTGGTCTCGCCAAGCCAATCCCACAGGTTCGGAAGGATGGATTTGTAATCATCCACATAGGATCTTAAATCCAACACGCCGCCCATGTTCGCGTAAGTCTGAACCGTCGGATAGTCATAGGTCAGGCAGATATCCGGCGCATCGCCAGCCGCCAGAAGGTTGTTGATCTGCTCAACCTCGGTCCAACGGGGAACTGCTACGAACTCCACCTGCACATTGTGACGCTCTAACATCTGTTCCTGAATCCACTTCGTGTAATTGTTGTTGGTCGGATCGGAACCGTCGTCATTGCCGCGGTCATAAACCTCTACCTTGATCGTTCTCGTGTCGGCAAATTTACCGTCCACCAGCTCTCCGTTTGTCGGATCCGCCGCAGTGTCCGCAGCCGCAGGCGTGTCCGTCGCCGCCGCATCTGTCCCGCTATCAGCCGCGGGCTCAGTCGTCTGCGCCGGAGCCGCATCCTGCTGCGGTGTGCTGCCGGCATCATTGCCGCCGCAGGCAGCCAGTGACAAAACCATGCAGCCTGCTAATAATACAGATAACACTTTTTTCTTCACTATACTTTACCTCCCTTTTTCTTGAATTGATAGTGATATGAATACACGAATCACACAACCAGGCGTGATTCGATGATTCCTTTTCCGTCACTCCTTCACTGCTCCCATCGTAACGCCGTGAATGAAGTATTTCTGCAGCCACGGATAAATACAGAGGATCGGGATCGTTGAAAACATCACGATCGCCGCTTTTAAGGATTCGGTCAGTCCCGGCGTGGAAAAGCCCTCCTGCGTCGCCACTTCCACATTGTTCATGTTGTTCAGTATGTTATACAGGAACAACTGCAGCGGATAAAAAATTTCCTTGTTCATATACATCAATGCGTCCGAATAACCGTTCCAGCGTCCCACCGCATAAAACAGGGCTAGTGTCGCAAATACCGGCTTGGACAGCGGCAGATAAATGCTGATCAGAATCCGGAAATAACTCGCGCCGTCTATTTCCGCCGACTCTCTCAGACTGTCGGGGATCCCATAGAAGAAACTGCGCATGATGATCATGTTGTACACGCTCATACAGCTCGGAATGATCAGTACGAGCGGATTGCTGAGCAGATTCAGGCTCTTCATCAACAGGTAGTTCGGGATCGTACCTGCGTTGAAGAACATGGTAATCGTAATAAAAATATTGATCACGGAACGTCCCTTTAAGTTTTCAAAGATCAACGGATATGCGCAGAGGGTCGTCATCGTCAGGGAAACCACGGTACACACGATCGTCAGGAATACCGTCCAGAAGAAGGCCCTGATATATTTCATATCGCTAAGCACCGTCGTATACGCTTTCAGATTCAATCCCTTGGGCCACAGGTACACCTCATGCTTGATGAGCGCCTCCGTGGAACTTAACGAACGGGCCAACAGATTCAGCATCGGTATGATACAGATCAGGCTGACCAAAATACAGATAACGACAAAGCACCAGTCGCCAACTTTTGCGGATTTTGATTTGATCATAGTTTTCTCCTCCTATCCTTCTTCTACCAGATTCCACGTTCGCCGAGCTTTCTGGACATCCAGTTTGCTAACAGCAGGAAAATAACGCATACTACCGATTGGAAGAGACCCACCGCCGTCGTCAGTGAGAACTGCAATCCCTTGATACCGTTCTTATAGATAAATGTCGCAAGCACTTCCGCGACCTTCATGACCAGATTGTTCTGCAATGCAAACGGTCTGTCAAAGCCGCTTCCGAGAATGTTACCGAGGTTCATGACGAGCAACACCACGATGGTCGGCTTGATACCGGGCAGCGTGATATGCCACATCTTTTTAAAGCGCCCCGCGCCATCCACGGAAGCCGCCTCATATAACTCAGAATTGATGCCCGCGATAGCCGCCAGATAAACGATAGAATTCCAACCAAAACTCTGCCATACGCCAAGCGAGATATAGGTCGCTACCCAGTGCGGGGGATCGTTCAAAAACGGGATCGAATCAAAGCCAAGGTTCATCAGGATCATATTGACAAAACCGGTACTCGGCGCAAACAGCTGCAGAGCCAGACCGTATACGATGACCCATGACAAAAAGTGCGGCATGTAGGCGATCGTCTGCACCACTCTCTTGAACCGCTTAAATACCAGTTCGTTTAGGATCAGTGCGAAAATGATCGGCGCCGGGAAGCCGACGACCAGATCGAGCAGATTCAGCACCAACGTATTGCGGAGCGCATTGATAAAGTCCTTATTCTTAAACGCCTTGATGAAATACTCGAATCCATGATTCGCCGCCAGCGGCATCTCCCAAACGCTCTGCACAATGCTGTATTTCTTGAATGCAATCTGTATGTAAATCATCGGAATATACTTAAAAACGAGCAGATACACCATCGGCAGCAATAGTAAGGCGTATAACTGCCAGTACCGTTTCATGTAAACCTTGAAGCTCTGCTTATTCTGCACCACCGGCGCTTTTTTCTTCGCTCCCTTCATCTCACACCTCCATAAAATTATTGAAGCAAAAATCTCCATTTAACACATTATATAGTGTTATGAATCGCGATTCTCTCTATATTTGACTTTTTGATTATCATTTTGTGCTAAAAGTTTATCGATAAACATCGGGATTATTATCATTAATCTCTACTTTTTATTGGGGCAACGCCTATTTTTCTGCATTTATGCCGCCCTTTTGTAAAAAGAACGCAAAAAAACAGAGCAAAATATGGTTTGACATACTGCCCTGTTTGTGCTTACTATATTACTATGATTAAAATACTAAACGGCATTCACGAAACCGTAGACTACAATCTTTTTTCCAGCATTAAAATCTATCTCAACAGAGAGGCCGAGGACTACCCTCTTCACTGGCATCCCGCTGCGGAGATCATCATGCCCCTTAAAAATAACTATACCGTTGTCATCAACGATATCTCCTATACCCTTGACGAGGGCGATATTTTTATCATCCCGCCGGGAACTTTACACCATCTGATTTCACCCCCCCCCCACCTCGGTGGGGAGCGTCTGATCATTCTGTTCGATTACGGATTGATCTGCAACATCAACGGCACTGACGCCCTGCTTTCGACCCTGCAGCCCTATACGCTGATCAGGTGCGACGAATATCCGGAACTTAACGGCATGCTGCGTTCCCTTCTGGAAGAAGTCTACCATGAATATACCCACCAGACCACTTTCACGGAAGCTTTGATCTATTCGCTGATGATCCGCTTTTTTGTCACGATTGGCCGCGCCAGCTTTGACACCGGCAAAAATGATTCCGACAGTATATCCGACAAACAGCATGAGTATATCGAAAAATTCATGACTGTCAGCAGCTATATCAACGACCACTGCACGGAAAATATATCCGTCGATACCCTTGCCGATATCGCCGGCTTTTCCAGATTTCATTTTTCCAGACTATTCAAGCAGTTCTACGGTGTATCCTGTCACGAATACCTGATCCGCAAACGGATCGACTATGTGGAAATGCTGTTGATCCGTCCAGACATTTCCATCACGGAAGCCGCTATGCGTTCGGGCTTTGGCAGCATCTCTTCCTTTAACCGCGTCTTTAAGGAGATCAAGCGCTGCACGCCCTCGGAATACAAGGCCCTTAACCGCAAGAACAATTAGCGTCCGTCGTCCTGATCCGAAACGGCGTCATCGGAAATCCCTCTTTGTTATAGAGAAGCGCACCCTTGTTTGTATTGTGGTAACAATATCTGACTTCGCAAATCCGTGAAATCTCATCCCTGCCGGTAAGAATGACGCTGTCGTTTTCTACGATTGCCTCAGCGCTGTGAAGTATGCCCTTTTCATCCACCAGTTCAAAATCCGTGATCGCGGCCGAGCCGGAACCGACGGGTACGCAATACGGCGTCACCGCTCTCCCCGTCTGTTTCGGCACGGCATACAGACCTGACGCATCGCGGAATCTAAGCGTCACCTTCCACCCTGTCTCCTGCCCTCTTTCGACAAACACTTTTTCAATCTGCGGGCCGTCGCATTCCATTTTCTTTCCATAGAGCAGTTTCGCCGCCTGTGCGGCCAGCCGGAAACCGATGCTCTCTTTGTTTAAGGGGTGCAGATCGTTGTCCTCCCCCAGATCGATCGCCGTCACCATTGCCGTCCCAGAAATATGCAGCGCTCTCCGCTGGGCTTCCCGAATAGCCGGCCAGTCAGAATACGTTTCATCCCCGCCATCCTCATAGCGTTCCGTACAGAAATTCGGAAGCTGTATATAAACAAACGGCAGCCCGTCTTCCCATTTCTTTCGGTATCCGTCGATCATCCGCTCCATCAGATCGAGGTATTGCTCTATCATTTCATGGGTATTGGACTCTCCCTGATACCAGAGGATCCCCGCCAGCGCATACTTATGACAGGGCGCCGTCATGCCATGATATAAACCCGTGGGCTTCCAGCTCACAAAGTCCGTTTCCTTGATCCGCTCACAGGCTGCCCCGATGCGGTACCTCCACTTACCGGAAAGGTCGACGCTCTCGTCCCCGCGAAAGATCACGTAGGGTTTGTCGTCTGTAAACCGCCCCTGACCGGTCTCACTCTTGACACGGATCACGATGTAATTCGTGCCTTCTTTCAAAACGCCTTCCGGCACGATATACTTTCTGGGCGGATACTGATATCCCGTACTTCCCACGAAAACGCCGTTTACATACACCGTATCGCTGTCCCTGATCGTACCGAGCCACAGCTTCGCCTCTTTTCCGGCCAGTTGACTTCCTACGGTAAATTCCCGGTAAAACCAGACGCTGCCGATGAAATCCCGCAGTTTGGTGTCCTGAAAGAAAAACGGAAGCCCGATCTCTTCCCAGTCGGAGACATCCGGCTGTGTCTGCGCCCAGTTTTTCTTGACGCCGATATCCGCCGCATCCAGTCGGCTGTGCCACTCTTGCGCCTGCCTCTCATTTGTCGCAAGCCGCTCTTTTACGAAACCGTCATCCCGATAGCGGTCGGCAAGCGACAGCAGATCGTCATAGCCTTCCAGCATGTCCCGACCCATCCATGATTCGATCCGCGACCCGCCGAGACTGGCATTGATCAATCCGACCGGCACGCCCGTCATGTTAACCATATGTTTGGCAAAAAAATATGCCGTGGCGGAAAATTCCGCAAATGTATCCTGCGTCACTTCCTTCCATGATCCGCTCTCCGTTTCTTTCAGCGGCCCTTGGAACACCGGATGTTCTATGATCTTAAAGGTACGGATCTTTGGATTGGCGCAGGTTTTGATCTCGTCCGGATATTGATCCATCACGCGGGCAATGGGCAGTTCCATGTTCGACTGCCCGGAACAGAGAAAGACGTCCCCCACCAAAATATCGTCGATCGTCCTCTCTTCCCCCGCGTCATCCCGAACCGTCATTTGATACGCGCCGCCGGGCTCCGTTTCCGCAAGGAAAACCTCCCATGCGCCACTTTCATCAGTCTTGCTTGTATAGTCTGTCCCCAGAAAAGAGACCGTCACCGTTCTCCCCGGCTCGTCTTCTCCCCATATACGCGCTTTTTTCTTTTGCTGCAATATCATACCGTCGCCAATCAGCCTTGGCAGTCTCAGTTTTCCCATTGTCCGCTTTCTCCTACAATCTGCTTTCCGTTCTGTCTATCCGTAGATTTTCCGCCCCTTTTCATCGGCGATCCCCGTTTTCCTGTAAAAATAGGAATTGATCTGATCCCGCCACTCCCTCGCATGCTCTTTTTGATGCAAAAACCGCTCTAACATACGCTGATAAGCCTTTTGGGGAAGTTTATCCTGCAGCTTTTTAAACCGCTCCACCATCTCGTCCACCATCTCTACGCCCTCAAAATGCGTATCGTAGATATGCTGGATCACCGTCTTGCCGGACTTTAGCTTCCAAGTGTAGGGCAGGTGGTGGAAAAAGAGGATCAGTTCATCCGGACAGCGTTCCTTATCGTTATAAACGGAAGCGTTCGGCTCCCTGTACAAAAGGGCATACCCCGTCCCTTCGCCGCTCCGGTCCACGCCGATCCCCAGATGGTCCGCCCGGTGGTAGGTCCCCCATCTGCTGTATTCATAGCCGTCTACGCTGGGGCCGTAATGGAAGTTCGGATTGACCATCCAGCCGATTCCCAGAGGCGCATTATAATTCTCATACGCCTTCCACGAAGTCATCAGGATGTGAAGCATCGTTTCCTCCACTTCTTCGTCCATCCCGAAAGTGAGCCGGATCCATTCTTTTGCGATCTCTTCCGCAGTCAGTTCCGGTTCAAAGGCCAGTCTGCCAAAGCCGTACCAGTTTGCCGCCGCCATATCGTGTCCCGTCCAGTTCTCATCGTTCCCCGTATTGGCCACGGCCGCCATGCCGCAATTTTTCTGCGCGAACGTCCTTCCGCTGACAATGTCTTCTACCGTGTCATGCTCCTTTGCCACATAGGTATGAAACGCCAGAATCTCCCGAAACATCGGGATCAGATAACACACGTGCCGCTGCTGCCCCGTATACTCCTGCGCGATCTGCACTTCCAGCATCTGATTCGTCTTTGTCAGTCTGCCAAAAAGCGGATGCACCGGCTCCCTGACCTGAAAATCCATGGGGCCGTTCTTGATCTGCAGGATGACGTTGTCCAAAAACTGTCCGTCCAAGCCGATGAAATTATCATAGCCGGACCTTGCGCGGTCCGTCTTTTCATCCCGCCAATCCTGCTGACAGTTATAGACAAAGCATCTCCAGATGATCTTCGCCCCGTAAGGCAAGGCCGCCTCCGCCAGCATGTTCGCGCCGTCCGCATGCGTCCTTCCGTAGGTGAAAGGGCCGGGCCGTCCCTCCGAGTCCGCCTTGATTAAAAAGCCCCCCAGATTGGGGACCTTTTGAAAAATATAGGCCATCTGTTTCTTCCACCATGCCCGCACTTCTTCCGAAAGCGGGTCCGCGCTGTTAAGTCTCCCCACTTCCATGGGCGCCGCGTAATTCAGACTCAGGTACAGGCGGATGCCGTATCCGCCAAAGACATCCGCAAGTTCCCTTACTTTGTCCGCGTAACGCTCCGTGATCAGCCAAGTGGCCGCGTCCTTGACATTTACGTTATTGATCACAGCGGCATTGATCCCCACGCTCGCCGCCAGCCTTGCATAAGTGACAGTCCTGTCATTTACTAGGATCTCATCATCCTCAAAGAAAAAGGATTCTCCGGAATAGCCCCGCTCGATACTGCCGTCCATATTGTCCCAATGATTCAGCATCCTCATCGGCATGACAGGCGCCTTGGCCAGCTCCAGACCGGATAAGCTGCCCCCTGTCCGCATATGACAAAGCAGCGCAAATACCCCATATAAAATACCAGAAGAATCGGCAGCCTCGATCGTGATCTTCCCACCGTCCTCATACACATGATACGCTTCCGCCTGCATCCCTTCCCTGAATGCAAGGCAGATGCCGTCACACGCCTTTGTCCCTGTATGTACGGAAAGCTCCCTGCCAAACAGTCCCAAAAAGGCGCGCTGCAGCTCCGTCACGCTGTTCCCGATCAGGTCATCCTGCCTGTCTTCCGGGATCGCGATAGAGACAGACGCAATTTTCCCCGCTCCCTCGCAGGAAAGTTTTCTTGAATAGTCAAGCCATGCCTGTTCAAACGCCATAAGTCTGATCTCCTTCTCCTCTTGCAAATTTTACTGATACTGTGATAATATACCAGCGGAATGAAAATTGCAACCAGACTTTCCCTCCTTATACCGTTCCAAAATCCTTTATCTTTTCCTGCAGTTCCGCCGCCCGCTCCTGCAGGTTTTTCGACCACTCTTCCAGCGCCTGATTTCCCAGCATTATTTTACAATATTTTTGGGCAAAAAAGCGTCAGGCAAAAAATGTTACCTGACGTTTACTTTCACGGTCATTTTTTCGTTTTTATCATTTCACTTAACTACGGAGGATTTCCAACCGCCGCCGAAACATTTCCGACAAATCAGTGTTTCCACCAAACCATTCATCCCCGATTTCTTTCAGCTGATTCAAGCCGATCTGCCTTACCGCATCAAGCGCCGCTTCACGCTGCGTCAGCTTCACGCCCGCAATCGTCTGGCATCCGACTCCGTCCACGGTGTCATATGCTGAAAACGCCTGATTAAAATCCATCAGATCATGCAGACGCAGAAACTCTCCCGTCTCGTTATCCACCAAAAATCCCCAGTTTCCCCAATGCCGATCCGTGTTCCCCACCAGATAATCTAAAATATTCATCATGTAAAACGAATAGGAATCCAACGTCAAAATATACTGCATCGCGTCTATTTCCTGATTCGCCGCATAGATTTCAAATGCCTCCCGCGAAACAATGCCGTAACGCCAGCTTGTCATCAGCCTGCTCTTTGAGACGGTCGTCCCCTCATATACAAAAGGCTCATATTGCACCTGATTGCATCGAAAACAACGGCATATCCTACTGGCAAGAAGTTCCCGTTCTACCGCCTTCTGGTCCCCGTCCTTCAAAAGATAAAATCCGTCCGCTTCTCTGATCCATGCCTTTGGAAAACAGCCGTTTGTGGAAGTATCGCCCGCCAAAAGGTGCGCATTCTGAACTGTCATCTGCCGGCCCCGCAGCGCAATGTCCACAAACGCGTTGCTTAGATGGTTCTCATATAAATTGATCTCTTCAAAAGTAACCTGCTCTCCCTCTTCCCGTACCCAGTAAATATCCGTCAAGGACAAACAATGATACGAAAGTGCGACGCGGGCACGCTCTCTGTCCGTGACTGCCTGTCCCATTCCCATGCTGTTTAAAATCTCTTTGGCGTATTTTCTGTCAAGCGTAAGCACTCTGGTAGCGCACCAAAAATAAAAATTGGTCACATTATCCACCCGCCGGTCCAGCTCGTTTGTCTGCTCTAAATATAAATTGCAGGGCATGAAGCGAGCCTCATAAATCTCGCATTCTCCCTGCAATGTGATGGATGCCGTCAAGTTTTCCCCGTGCATGATTTCATAAGTCATAATCGCCTGTTCCGCCTTTTTACCTTCTGTTTACCGTTAAAAATATTATCCCCTCTCTCCTAAAAAATGTCAATTTAAATGTATCTATGATAGCAGAATCAAAATGACCGGTAATCATGTATCCCCCGTAAACAGCTGCATATACTATCTGCGGAGGTTCTTCTATGAAACTTTTAAAACGCTATACCATCATCGGTATCCTTTTTGTTGCGGCGGCGGGATCGTTGTCTCACTTCCTGTATGACTGGTCCGGTCAAAATCCTGTCGTCGGTCTTTTTGCGCCGGTCAACGAATCCGTCTGGGAACATATGAAACTACTGTTCTTTCCGATGCTACTCTATTCCGCCATCATGATCTTAAAATGCAGACGGCAGTATCCCCATATCGCGTCCGCGTTGTTTTTCGGTATCATAATAGGCGCGATTCTCATCCCGGTTTTTTACTATGCCTACACTTCTATCCTCGGCACAAATTATCTTGTTTTAGATATCGGAATCTTTATCCTGAGCATTGTGATCAGCTTTTGGCTGGCCTGCAAACTGACGCTGGCACACAAACTGGAATCCCATACCCTTATTTTAGGGCTTTTGGTATGCGTGTTTCTGCTCTGTTTTCTGTGGTTTTCCTACCATGCACCGGATACGGTCATTTTCCGGGATCCAACAAAAGATAGTAATAAAATCAATCAATTGCCTTTATCCCCTGTTCAGACAATTTTTTGAGATGTTCTAACATATTATTCAGTATTTCCGGAGAATGCCCCTCCCATTTGATTACCTCAGCCACAATCTTTAGCGGGTATTTCGATCGATACGATTTTGTTGGATTTCCCGGAAATTTCTTGTCTGTAACATTTGGGTCATCTTCAAAATCACCTGTTGGTTCGACAACATAGATCCTTTCCTTACCTTCCCCCTCTGCCAGTTCCGCTCCCCAAATTGCCGCATCCAAAGTCCCCGCAAAATAAACATATTCGGATTTTCTGTCGTCATTATAATTCTTTTTCTTTCCTGTAACGATCAAATCGCCTATATTCAAATCAGCTCTTGTTCCATGAAAAAAAGGACCCCTGCTAAATACAGTTTTTTCGCACATCTGCTTTTCCCTCCTTAACAAATCGGTTAAGCGTAGCAAAGAATAAGGAAACCATCGTATTTTCATGGTTTCCTTACACTTCAATCAATGCTGGTGGTGGGACTTGAACCCACACGTGGTTGCCCACAACAGATTTTGAGTCTGCCTCGTCTGCCATTCCGACACACCAGCTTCTATTTCAGCCTGATTGCTGTGACTGCATATCCCGCTCATCATCTGCAACCAAGCTATATCTTACCATACCGCCGCGCTATTGGCAAGATTTATTCGCAGGAAATCACAGAGAATTTATCCTGTCTCACTCTGTCTACAATCCCAGCTTCCCATACACCGCAAATCCGTCAAGCGTCGCGAAATAGTCCTTCGGCGTCTCCGCCCTTCTGATGAGCTGCACGCTGCCGTCTTCTTTCAGCAGCAGTTCCGCCGACTTTAGTTTCCCGTTATAATTATAACCCATGGCATAGCCGTGCGCGCCCGTATCGTGGATCACCAGATAATCCCCTTTCTCGATCTCCGGTAACATCCTGTCAATGGCGAACTTGTCATTGTTCTCGCAAAGCGAACCCGTCACGTCATACTTGTGGTCGCAAGGGGCATTCTCCTTCCCCAGCACCGTGATATGATGGTACGCGCCATACATGGCAGGCCGCATTAAATTTACCGCGCAGGCGTCTACGCCAATGTACTCCTTGTGGGTGTGTTTCTCATGAATGGCCTTTGTCACCAGCGCCCCGTAAGGGCCCGTCATAAAGCGGCCCATCTCGGTATAGATCGCCGTCTCTCCCATGCCCGCAGGCACAAGCACCTCGTCAAACACCTTATGCACGCCCGCGCCGATCGCACGGATATCATTTGCCGTCTGATCAGGCTGATAGGCAATCCCCACGCCGCCCGAAAGGTTAATAAAGGAAAGCTGCACGCCCACCTGCTCCTTAATCTGCACCGCCAGCTCAAAGAGCTGCTTCGCAAGCTGGGGATAATATTCATTCGTCACCGTATTGCTGGCAAGGAACGCATGAAGACCGAAACGCTTCACGCCTTTTTCCTTCAAAATGCGATAGCCCTCAAAGAGCTGCTCTGGCGTAAAGCCATACTTGGAATCGCCCGGATTGTCCATAATGCCGTTGCTCATCTGGAACACACCGCCGGGATTGTAACGGCAGCTCATCGTCTCAGGCAGTTTTCCTAAAATATTCTCCACAAACCCGATATGCGTGATATCATCCAAATTGATGATTCCGCCCACCTTCGCGCAGTATTCGTACTCCTGCGCAGGGGTATCGTTAGAAGAAAACATAATGTCGTCTCCATTGATTCCCAGCGCGTTACTTAACATCAATTCCGTCATTGAGGAACAGTCGCAGCCCGCACCGTACTCGTGCAGAATCTGGATCAAAAACGGATTCGGACAAGCCTTCACCGCAAAATACTCCTTGAATCCTTTATTCCACGCAAAGGCCTCCTGCACGGCTTTTGCGTTCTCCCGAATGCCCTTCTCGTCATAAATATGAAAAGGTGTGGGATAAGTCTTTACGATCTCCTCCACCTGTTCTTTCGTCACAAATGTTGTCTTTTTCATCTGATAAGTACTCCTCTCTCGTATATCATTTACTCTGCTTCATTCTTTTATTTCAAATATCCTCAATTACTGTTTTCAATCTGCCAATCAATCGGTGCAACACCGTTTTTTTCCAAAAAAGCGTTGCACTGGCTGAAATGCCTGCAGCCAAAAAATCCCCGGTACGCCGATAAAGGGCTTGGATGCGGTGCCTTTAAGATCAGATGTTTTGGATTCGTGAGCATCGGGATCTTACTCTGCGCAGGCCTGCCCCATAAAAGATAAACGATCGGCCGATCCTGCTCGTTCACCGCACGGATTACCGCGTCCGTAAACTCCTCCCAGCCCTTTCCCTGATGGGAATTGGCCTGATGCGCCCGCACGGTCAGTACCGTATTTAAGAGCAGTACGCCCTGATCGGCCCACTTCTGCAGATACCCGTTGTCGGGTATGTAACAGCCCAAGTCGTCTCTCAATTCCTGATAAATATTCTGCAGTGACGGCGGGATCTCCTTCTGGTCCGGCAGCACAGAAAAGCTCATGCCATGCGCCTGATGCTCATTATGATAAGGATCCTGTCCCAAAAGCAATACCTTTACTTTGCTAAGCGGGGTAAAGTGAAACGCATTAAAAATATCGTCCGCCGGCGGATATACCACCCGTTTACTGTACTCCTCTTTCACGAACATGTAAAGGTTCTTGTAATAAGGCTTATGAAATTCACTGTCCAGAGCCTGCGCCCAGTCGTTTGCCAGCATCGCCATGATACTTCATCCTTTCTCTTTCGTCAAATCCATATACGGGTCTGCGCATAAAAAGGGCATAGAACCTCCCCTGTCCTGTTCCTATGCCCCCTTGCATACCCGAGTCTACAAACATTCATCTATACAATATGCCGCATTTCCGGCTTTTTCTTTCCCTATAATCTCACGGAAATGCCCTTATCTCTCAAATACTTCTTTAAGTCAAGTATCTCCATCTCCTTGAAATGAAAGAGGGATGCCGCCAGCGCCGCCTCCGCCTTTCCCTCCGTAAAGGCCTCGTAAAAATGCTCCATCGTCCCCGCACCGCCGGAAGCAATCACCGGAATCGACACATTCTCCGCGATGGTCCTCGTTAGCTCCAGATCATAGCCCGCCTTGGTGCCGTCTCCGTCCATGCTGGTTAAAAGGAGCTCTCCCGCACCCAGCTTTTCCGCTTTCATGGCCCATTCCACGGCGTCCATTTCCATATCCACACGGCCGCCGTTTTTATAGATGGTAAAGCCCGTCCCGTCGGCGCGCCGTTTGGCATCAATGGCAACCACTACGCATTGGCTTCCGAATTTATCGGCCGCCTCGCTGATCACTTGCGGATTCATGATCGCCGCCGAATTAACCGCTACCTTGTCCGCGCCCTCTCTAAGGATGGCTTTAAAATCCTCCACCGTACGGATGCCGCCGCCCACCGTAAAGGGAATGAACACCTTCTCGGCCACCTTGCGCACCATCTCTACCGCTGTGTTCCGCGCGTCAGAAGATGCTGTGATATCCAGAAATACAAGCTCGTCTGCGCCAGACTTATCATAAGCCGCGCCGACCTCGGCCGGATCGCCCGCATCCCTAAAATTAATGAAATTAACGCCTTTAACGACCCTGCCGTTTTTCACATCCAGACAGGGAATGATCCGTTTTGTGTGCATTACCGCTCCGTTCTATAGAGAATCAAAGATTTTCGATTAAAATTTACGCTTTAATGTTTAAAAAATTTTGCAATATCTTAAGTCCCGTCTCCGAGCTTTTCTCCGGATGAAACTGACAGGCAAAGAGGTTATCCCGCTCCACCGAGGCGTGGATCGTCGTCCCGTACTCAGTAGCCGCCGCAACGATCTGCGGATCATCCGCCCGCAGATAATAGGAATGCACGAAGTACACATAGGACCCCTCCGCTATCCCCTCAAACAGCCGCCCCGCATTCGGAAAAGTCAGGGAGTTCCAGCCAATATGGGGAATTTTTAAACCCTCTGCATCGGGAATGCGCACAATCTTTCCGGGCAGGAGTCCAAGTCCCTCCACACTGGGCGCCTCCTCGCTGCTCTCAAACATGAGCTGCAAGCCCAGACAGATTCCCAAAAAAGGAATCTTCTTCTCCGCAGTCTCCCGAATCACCGAAACCAGCCCATACCTGTGAAGCTTCTCCATTGCGTCGCCAAAATTCCCCACACCGGGTAGGATCACATGATCCGCCACAAGGATTTCTTTTCTGTCTCTTGTCAGCACAGCTTCCTGACCAAGCAGCGCGACAGCCTTCTCAACGCTTTTGATATTGCCGGCATCGTAGTCAATAATCGCTACCATCATTCCAGCCCTTCGATTCTTTCAATGATTTCCTCTTCCTCCGGCAGCACATCCTGTCTGCCCATGGGAACTTCTTCACCGTAAAATGCGCCGCTGATGATCGCTTCAAGTTTCTGCGAATAGGTCACATCATCTTCCGAGGCAATGATCTCCAGCGCCTGCTCTTCCGATACGCCGAAATCCGTCGACAGTCTCTCCAAAATCTGCGTATAGCTGTCGCTGACCTCGCTGACGACATTATACTTCTCCGCCTCCGGCAAAATCCTTTGATAGCGGTCAACGCCGCTGATCAGCGCATTCAGCGCCTCAAGACGCATATTAAGGTTTACATAATTATTATACGATTTCAGCTTACGCTCCATCTGCAAGACAAGATTGCTGCGCTGGAACAGAATTTCGTCCTGCTCACTGCGTTCTTTATCATACAGCAGCAAAAATACTTCGCCGTAATTTCCGTGATCGTAGGCCGCATGCGCCTCCCGCTTCTGCATATAAGTCGGCAGGTAGGTAGTCACAAGCATGATGCAGGCAGCCAGCGTTGCGCAGAATACGAAGACCGTCATCACTTTCTTTTTCGAAAGCTTTTTCTCCGGCGGCGCCAGCAGATCGGCCTCTTGTGCCACTTTCTTTTTCTTTTCTTTTTTCTCTTTCTTCTCTTTCTTCTTTTGGGCTTTCTTGTCTTCTGCGCCCTCTTCGCCCTCTTCTTCCTTTCCTTTCTTGCCCTTCTTTTTATCCTTCTTTTTCTTCTTTTTGCCCTTCTTATCTTCTGCGCTTAGTTCATCCAAAAGTTCCTTATTCTCGTCCGTGACCGTACCGGTTTCGCCCACACCGTCTGCAAGGATTTCGGCTGCCAGAGGATCCTCATCATCCTCGTCGCTCTCTAACAGGAAATTCATGATCCTCGCAGCAAGGCCCGGTTTCTTCTCCCCGGCAGGCGCCTCCGGTTCCTCTTCCCCCGTACCGAAAAGGTCTTCCAACTCTGTCCCCGCGCTCTCTTCCGTCTCCTCTTCGTCGCCGCCCTTCTTCTTTTTCCCGAACAGCTTCTTACGTTTCTTCTTTTCTTTCTTCGGCTTTTCTGCGCCGCCCTCTCTGGCTGCGATCTCCTCCGGCGTAAGTTCTCTTATGCTCCCCGCCTCTCTGGCCGCTTCGTCATTCTCAAAAAAGTCAAAGGAATCACCGTTATCATCCGTTCCCTCCAACATTGCCAGAATATCGTCGTCTGCGGTGACACCCTGATCTGATGCTTCCAGAAGATCATTGATCTCAGACAGTTCCCCATCATGATCCATTCCGGCAAGCAGAGCCGAGAGATCATCGTCGCCCTCTGCGCCCTCTTCCGACTCCTCCAATGCAAAATCTCCCGCCAAATCGCCACTGTCCTCGCCGCTCAAAAGACGGTCGATATCCTCTTCGGACATCAAATCATCCGCATCCTCAACAGACGCCTCCTCATCAGGCGCCTCCATCTCATCCAGCATATGCTCTTCCAACGCAAAACCGTCCAGACTGTCGTCACCGCTAAGATCCAGCTCCTCAATCTCCACACCGCCCTCTAGCTCAGCCTCTGTGCCCTCATCCGATGACATCTCATCCATATGTAAGTCATCCAGAGATAAATCATCCAAGGACAGATCGTCCAACGACATATCCTCCGGCGACAGTTCATCTGATGATAAATCATCCAAGGACAGCTCATTCGATGATTCTTCATCCAAGGGCAGCTCATCCGGCAGCATATCCGCTATATCTATATCGACACTTTCCTCCGGCAGGCTCTCCTGCGTCGAAAGCTCATCGAGCGATAAATCATCCAAGGACAGATCGGCCGGCGGCAATTCATCTGACAGCACTCCATCCAATGCCAATTCGTCTGATGATACTTCATCCAATGCCAATTCGTCCAATGATTCTTCATCCGATGGCAGCTCATCCGGCAGCATATCCGCTATATCTAAATCAATATTTTCCTCTGGCAGGCTCTCCTGCGTCGAAAGC
>DKUU01000006.1:171228-171348 GCA_002490835.1 Lachnospiraceae bacterium UBA7196
GATAAATCATCCAAGGACAGATCGGCCGGTGGCAATTCATCTGACAACACTCCATCCGGCAACATATCCGCCATATCTATATCGACGCTTTCCTCCGGCAGGCTCTCCTGCGTCGAAAGC
>DKUU01000006.1:171656-174056 GCA_002490835.1 Lachnospiraceae bacterium UBA7196
ATAAATCATCCAAGGACAGATCGTCCGGCGACAATTCTTCTGATGACACTTCATCCGCCAGCATATCCTCTATATCTAAATCAGCATTTCCCTTCGGCAAATCCTCCTGCACCGAAAGCTCATCGAGCGATAAATCATCCAAGGACAGATCGTCCACTGACATATCCTCCGACAATCTTTCCGTCATATTTTCCCCATTCGCAAGCGTTCCCATGGAGACAAGCATTTCCTCGATCTCCGCCGTTGACATAGCCTTTCCTGCTTCCGCATCGATGCGCGACTCCCTTAACGCTGTCTGAGGATCATCATCTTTCGGACCTTTATCCGATTGATCGCCTCCCAAGATGGAATCCAATAAACTGTCTAAGTATTCTTCACTTGAACTCATAATTTCTCCCCGATCCGCTTTTTATGTCACACTACCTCACATTTTATCACAAATTCCTCTAATTCACAAATCCTTTTCCAGAAAATCCACAGGGTCCCGCGCAATGCCCCGCCCTCTGCCGCCGATCTCTTCTCCTAACTGATATAGCTGCGGATGTACCCGATATAAAAAAGCCTTACGGTTATAATATGCCATCTTCTCAAAGGGAAAGCGGATAATGCCGGGATAGGCCATCCCCGCTCCCAGTTCGATCATACAGAAATCCTTATTTACCGTACCCTGAAGCCATTTCGTATATACATTCCACTGCTCCAGATATCCTTCCTCGGCATAGCGTTTCACGCCAAGTTGATTGAACCGCAGTTTCCCGCCGCATTTTTCACACCGCGGCTCCTCCAGTTCACCAATCGACCGCTCTCCCCTGTAATACTGCAGTACCGCCTCGTAGCTGTCCTCCGGCATCGCAGACAGTTCTCCCGCGCAGTTTTGATCGCACTGCATCCGGCGAAAACCGCCGCAAGGCGTTACCAACCTCTTCTCGTCAAGTCCGGCTTCATATAGATAATCGTCCATACACAGCGAGACGACAAAATAATTTTTATCCTTCAAAAGTCCGTGCAGCGTCTGATAAGCTCTCCGCCATCTCTCCTCGCTCCCCCTGCGCAGAATCATTTTCTGCAAAAAAGACACGATCCAGACACGGCTCTCATCGTCCCCTATTTCCTTCTCAATTTCCTGATACCTGTCGTCCCGCAAGAGAACGCCCCAATCGTACTGAAAAGCCTCACCCAATCCTACTAAAACAAGTTCGGCGTCCTCTATCCTTTGTCTTATTTCCTGCAATGCGATCTCCCCTGTGCATAATGCCTGAAAGTAAAGAAGGCCGGGAAACTCCCGGCCTTTACCAACCTTATATTACCTTTAACCCAAGACCAGTTCGTCAACCACGCGCACCAGATTACCAATCTCCGGTTTGGAAAGCTGCGCATTTGCCCCCAGTGCCTCTCCCTTTCTCTTCATATCATCATTGACCAGAGAGGAGAAGATAACGACCGGAATATCCTTCGTCTCTTCATCGGATTTCACCAGCTTTGTCAGCCTGTGTCCATCCATGAGCGGCATTTCGATATCGGTAATGATACACTGCACATGATCCTTCAGCGTGCCTTCTTTCTTGCACTCCTGAATCACATCATAAGCCTGCTGACCATTTTCCGTATGAATCAGGTTCACATAGCCCGCCTTATGTAAGGAGTCTACGATCAGCTTATTCAAAAGCGGGGAATCCTCGGCAATCAGGATCGGCACATCAATCCTATGTCTCTCTCCCAGATCATCGATATCCGCAAGCTTCAGTCCTGTCTCCGGATTAATATCCGTCACAATCTTCTCAAAGTCAAGAATAATGATCAGGCGGTCATCAAACTTAATGATACCCGTAGAAACACCATCCTCGGAAGTCGATACCGTGGAACCCGGCTTAATGATCTCTCTCCAGGAAACGCGATGGATACCAACGACTGAGTCCACATGAAAAGCAATGTCCAGTTTATTAAAGTTTGTCACGATGAACAAACCGCCCGGCTCGGAAACACCCCTTTGCAGGCAGTTCTTCAGGTCGATTGCCGTAATCATCGTGTCACGCGGCATAAATATGCCCTCAATACTCGGATGTGCATTTGGCACCGGCGTCACTTCCATATAATTGATGATTTCCTTAATCTTCGCCACATTGATGCCATACGCATTTCCGTCCAGCTTAAACTCCAGCACTTCTAATTCATTTGTTCCATTTTCCAGCAGAATCTTTGTATCCATGCAATCCACCTCACGTTATATATTTAGAAAATGCCTTCTCTTAGATTGCCCATATTTATCAGAAAATACTGTTTGATCCAGACGCAATCTCAGATTTATCTTATTATATCACAAACAATTCAAAAAAAAAACACTAAATACAATTTTTTGTAAATAGTGCCAATTTTATAGGTACATACCCTCAAAACCGAATA
>DKUU01000023.1 GCA_002490835.1 Lachnospiraceae bacterium UBA7196
TCCTACAAAAACTTTACCCTAGCTATTTTTCCAGTTCCCTTGAGTTTCCAAAGCAGCCACCTGCTCCAAACGCGCCCGAAGCTGACGAATTTCCTCATCTTTCTCCGCTACTATCCGTTCATGTTCTATCCGATCCATTTCTATTTTTCGTTCATAGCTGCGCAAATCCTGATAATACTCCTCTCGGTCACGACACCGCTTGCGCGCCAAATCGTCCGCGCTCATGCGGAATATCGTTTCGGACGCTTCCCGTAAATACTCGTTTTTAGATGCCAGCATTTTAATCTCCTCCCAAGTTGTAGCTTTAAAAAGCATTGCCCACTCGTGAATATGATATTTTTTATCCTCGTCTGTTGCCAAGTCTATCCGAGATAAGTCTACCACATTTAAAGTAAGACTGTCACTATATTTTTGATGATTTTTAACGTTTTAACGCCCTTCCTTTCTCGCCAAATACTCCCCCACGCCCAACATCAAAAACACAAACGGCGTACAGCACACCTGCTGATAGCAGAAAAAGTTATAGGCCATGTAGGACACCGCCGAGGCCGCCGCCCCCGCAAGCACATAATCCTGCTGCCACGCCTTTAAAAATCTTCTGACCGCCGTGACAAAGATACCGATATACGCCGCTGCTCCAAAAATTCCTGTATTGACCAGAGTAGTCATCCATTCATTATGCGCGTTAGTGAGTATCTTATCCCCCCAAAACAGCTGAACTTCCTCCCCATGGACTGCCATGACATAACTGCTGAAACAGTCAGGCCCCACGCCGAACAGCTTATGTAACAGGCTTTCTCTTGCAAAGACCCTCACCGCAAAGCTCCAGATCCTTCCCCTGCCGTTCCCCCAGGCGTCGTTCCAGTTAAAATAGGACACCGCGCCGAGCATTTCGCCAAGCCTTCCCGAAAAAACGCCCTTTGTCTGTAAAACGATCAGTCCAACGATCAAAAGAACAAAGACTGCTGTCCCAACAAGCGCCGCCCGCTTTATCCATTGGAGTTTTACGGCCTGATACGCTCTGTTTCTTCTATAATACAAAAAGACATTCCACGCAAGGCAGACAGCCAGAAGCGCCCACGTACTTTTTCCATCCAGAATGAGTTTTGTGATAAAATCATATTCCAGATCGGGATTGGGATGAATCTGCATCAGGAAGCCCATTACTTTTCCCGCCGCAAAAAAGAGGGTACAAACTTCCGCAAAGCGGTTTATTGTTCCGCGCCCTTCCACACAGAGCAGAAAATAGACGAGCATAAACCCGGCAAAGGCAAAATAAGCGCTGTCGCTGTTCTGCGTCACGAGGGAAGCAAACCCTGTTACCATATAAATACCGCCCAGAATCCGCCACAACTTTTTTTCCGCAAACAAAAATACCGCCACGCCCACCGGCAGCGCCACCGCCAGATAGCTCGCGTACCACGTCGCCTGCCCCATGGTCGAAAGAAACTGCGCCATCTGATTTCCCTGAAGCTCCTCATAAAATCCGATCGGATCGATCATCAGCCGGTGCAGGATTCCGATTAAAAACACCACAAAGGCCGATCCGCAAAAGGCACCCAAGATCACTTTATAATACCGGCCAAACCGGGACAGGGCATAATAGATCAAAACAAAACTAAGCTGCGACATCCATCCCATATTCCAGCCAAAGCTCCCCCATAGAGCATCCTCATAAAAGCCGCCCGCAATGACAGAAACCGTTGCAAATATCAGATACGCAAAGACAAAGCAGTCCGTGACAGACAACTTCCACCGCTTTTTTTGCATGACAAACATGACAAAATAGCAGATTCCCAATAACAAAAAGGGCGTAAATCCAAGGAGCATCACCGTTTTATACGCGTTGAACTTCGCGTTCCCGATCTGATGATAGCCATCCTTGGCATAAAAGGCCACCGCCGTGCACATCGCGATCATCGTCGCTGCCAGCACATACTCTATCGCCGGCGCTAAGATGACCTTGTCGGAAACGGCTAAAGCGCCTGTCTTTTTTTTGATTTTATTACTCATGTGCGGCGTATCCTTTCTGCTTTTCTTCTGCAGCTTTTTCCAAAACGCAAGATTCTGCTTCTCCTTGTCCGCTTTCAAAATTTATCTGATCTGCGTCTTCTATCTTACCGCACTTTCAGAGGGTTCGTCAATTTTCTGCTCCGCTTTTTCCCGCCCTATTAGAATTTCATAAATCACGATCAGCGCCAACGGCCCCTTTATGATCCCGCCCACACCGAACAATTTCACTCCCGCATAGACCGCAAAGAGGATGTAAATTGGCGATATCCCCATCTTATTTCCGATCAGGCGGGGCTCCAAAAATTCCCGGATCAGGATACAGACCGCATAAAGCACAAGGCAGACCGTCATCCGCCCATATTGAGCGTTCAAAAGCTGCCAGATCGACAGCGGCACCAGCACGATCCCCGTCCCGATAAAGGGCAGCATATCCAAAAACCCCGCCAAAATACCAAAGAAAACGCCGCCTTCCACCCCCGCTACGCCCAGCGTAACGCTTGCGACTCCGGCAATGATCACAAGGATCACCCCTTGCGCCTTTAAAAAAGTTGTGATATAGGAAAGTACGCCCTCAAAGGCTGTCCACAAAAAGCTGACCGTCTCCTCCCCTTTCAGCCAATCCACCATTCCCGTGTAGTCCTTCTCCAAAAGAAAGACCGCAATACAGGTGATCGCCAGAAATCCGACCGCTGAGAGAAGCCCTTTAAAACAACTGTAAGAGGATGAGAGAAGCTGCGGCGCCACCTGAATCTGCACATTTTCCATGATGACATTCATCTGCTCGATCACATAAGTCTCGATCCGCTCCCCTTCCCAGCCGAATTTTCCGTCCAACTGACAGCAGCAGTTGTGAAAAAAGGCCTCCGCCTGCTGTTCCACCCGGCTGCAAAATGCCGGCAGCCCTTGTAATTGTTCCAATCCAAAAGAAAACGCCGCCCACAGACCGACACTCAAAAGCAGCAAAAAAGGCAGGATGATCCCCGCCGCCAGATATTTTTTCCGCAAAGGGATCCTTTTCTGTATCCGCTCCAAGGTAGGATAGAGCAAAGTAATCAGCACAAAGGCCAAAAGAAAAGGCGCCGCCAGCCCGAACAGATAACGGAAAAAGAACCACACGAGCGCGGCGACGACACAACCCCTTATCAATTTATTTTTTAATAAAGCATCCATGCTTTTAGTATGTATCTTTTTTAAGATATGATTCCCCGAAATGCCGCTCCTTCCGGCATTATTTCAAAATGAAGACGTTCTCCCGTCTTTGGATGACAAAAAGACAGCCGGTATGCGCACAGTGCGATCTCCCGAATCCCCAGCCGTTCGGACAAAGCTGCTACCTCTTTGGGCGCATACTTGCGGTCCCCCAATAGCGGCATCCCCGCATTGGCCATCTGCACGCGGATCTGATGGTGGCGGCCTGTATGGAGCCGGATCTTAACGACTTCGCTCCGTAGTCCTTCTCCCGCCCTATCCTCTGCCGGAAATTCCCCGTCATCCATTTTCGCCGATGAAAACATCTCCCGCAGAATTTCATAAGTCAGCCGCGCCTCTTTCGCCCCCTTTACCTCCGGCGGCACGACACGGGACAAATTCGTCTTTCCGTCTTTGAGCAGGTAATCCGTCAGCGTACCGCCTGCCGACCCCTTATCACGCAGATCGCAGACCAGAGCCAGATATTCCTTTTCCATATCTTCCCCCGCCGCCTGTGCACTCAGAGCCGCGGCCGCGGCCTGCTGCTTGGCAAAAACCAGAATCCCTTCGACAGGCTGGTCGAGACGGTGGACAACATAAATATGCGGCCTGCGCGATACGCCGCCCTGCCTGCTGCCACGTGCTTTTCCTTTTGACCCGCTCTGCAACAGACTCTGCGCCAGATAATTTTCCAGCTCGCTTACCATATCCGCCTGACCGATGCGGGCGGTCTGCGTCGCGATCCCGGCAGGTTTATGACAGACGAGAATGTGATTGTCCTCGTAGAGGATCCTGTGTTGTTTCATGATGATTTTCCTTAGATCTTAAATCTGTATCCAATCCCCCAAATCGTCTCGATATACTGGGGTTTTGCGGTGTCGTACTCAATCTTTTCGCGGATTTTTTTGATATGCACGGTCACGGTAGCGATATCGCCGATGGAATCCATATCCCAGATTTCGCGGAAAAGCTCTTCTTTCGAATATACATGATTCGGATTTTCCGCAAGAAAAGCCAGCAGATCAAATTCCTTCGTGGTAAAGACCCGCTCCTCGCCGTCCACATAAACGCGTCTGGCGGTCTTATCAATCTTAAGACCCCTGATCTCAATGATATCGTTCACCTTTTGATTGCTGCCCACCAGCCTGTCATAGCGCGCCATATGCGCTTTTACCCGCGCCACCAGCTCGGAAGGGCTGAAAGGCTTCGTCATATAATCGTCCGCGCCAAGGCCAAGACCCCTGATCTTATCAATGTCATCCTTTTTTGCGGACACCATGATGATCGGGATATTCTTCTCTTCCCTGATGCGCTTGCAGACCTCAAAGCCGTCCACGCCCGGCAGCATAAGATCCAGAATGACCAGATCGAAGTTCTCCGCCAGGGCTGTTTCCAATCCTTTATCGCCCGTATTCTCGATGGTCACCTCAAAATCACTCAGCTCCAGATAGTCTTTTTCCAGATCGGCGATCGCTTCCTCGTCTTCCACAATCAAAATTTTACTCATACATTTACTCCTTTTCTTCATATTTCCTGACCACAAAGTGCATACAGGTTCCTTCGTGTTCCTTGCTGGTGGCCCAGATGTAGCCGCCGTGATCCTCTATGATCTTCTTTACAATGGACAGCCCGATGCCGCTGCCGCCCTGCGCGGAATTACGGGATGTGTCTGTTCTGTAGAACCGTTCAAAAATATTGGGTAAATCCCTCGCGGCAATCCCCTTGCCGTTGTCTTCGATCTCCACCCGGATTGAATCCACCTCATCCAGAATGCGGATATCGATCACGCCTTTTTCCTTATCCAGATATTTTACGCTGTTGCCAATGATATTATTAATGACCCTTTTAAGCTGTTCCGGATCCGCAATAATCTGGACGGAAGGATCGACCAGATCCTCATAGTTGAGCTGGATATTCTTCGATTCCAGATCCAGTCCCACCTCCTCCACGCAGTCCCCAAAGTAGTCTGCGACATTAATGCGGCGGAAATTATAAGGAATACGGTTATTGTCGATACCGGAATACATCGTAAGTTCATTGATCAGACGGTCCATATCATTTGCCTTATTATAGATGGTCTTGATGTATTTATCCATCTTCTCCGGCGTGTCCGCCACCCCGTCCATGATACCTTCCACATAGCCTTTTACCGCCGTTATGGGGGTCTTTAAATCGTGGGAGATATTACTGATCAGCTCCCTGTTTTTCTTCTCGTGTTCAAACTTTTCATCCAAAGACTCCTTCAGACGCAGCCGCATATCCTCATAATTGCGATAGAGTTCTCCGACCTCGCCCTTCTCCTCCGTGGTCAGCATATATTCCAGATTGCCTTCCGCAATCTGCTGCATCGCTTTACTCATCTGATTAATCGGTGTGAAAATACCATGCTGCAGCCATTGGGTCAAAAGAACGCTGGTCAGGATCAACACCAAAATAAAGGCAAGCGCCATATGATGAAGGGTCCTTTGCGAGAGCAGGGAACTGACTCTGGTAACAATGAAAAAACTGCCCTCGCTGCCATCCGCAAAATGAAAATCCACCACCTTGACCAATCTCTTGATATCGTTATAATAATAGCCCGCCTCCGGGCTGTCTATCTCGCTGCCATAGTCGGGAAGCGCGGAAAAAATCCTTTTCGCCGCCGTGTAATTTCCCGTGTAATAAAGATTTTCATTCTTTCTCACAATAATGTAGGAAGACTTGTCTGCCAAACTCTCCGAAATCTCATCCAGATAAGCTTTGTCCTCCATGCAGGCAGGATCTTCGTCGATCTGCTGCCGCACTTTTTCAAGTGCTTCCTGTGTGATGCGGCTGTAATTTTCTATCGTATAGATAAAGGAAGCGTTGTTTCTGTCCAGAAATCCCAAATCTGACTCCGCATCTTCTATCTGGCTTCCCACCACAAGGAGCGCAATGCTCGTGAGCAAGAGCGGCATCAAAATGATCGACAGAGACGTGATCAGAAGCCTTGTTTTAAATTTCACGGAGAACCCTCCTTCCTGATATATAATAGTATCATACCACATTCTGTGGACATAGAAATAAAACAACTCCGATAATCTTATAAAAAAATTATAAATTTCCAGATTTTGGATTGACATAAGCACTTGATTGCTATAATATAAAATTCAAATCAGTAATGATTCCTATTTTTAGACGGAGCATTCCGTATTTACTTTTACAATTGTCCGTCACCATAAAGGAGTTATTATGGCAGTAAAATACAGCCGGCAGCGGCAGACGATTCATAACTTTTTAATGACGCGCAAAGATCACCCTACCGCCGACGTTGTCTATCAAAATGTCCGGCAGGAGTATCCTCACATCAGTCTGGGGACCGTTTACCGCAATCTGACGCTGTTAGCGGACAGAGGCGAGATCCTGCGGCTCCATGTGGGCGACGGCGCAGACCATTTTGATGCGGACACTTCCCGGCACAGTCATTTCGTCTGTTCCCATTGCGGCTGCGTGACAGACCTTGCGCTCGATTGTCTGGAAGACTTGCTTACGCAGGCAAAACAGGATTTTGACGGCAGGATCGAGGCTGTGGATACCTGCTTTCACGGTATCTGCGCAGACTGTCTGGATACTTCCGCAAAGCGGACGCCTATCCTTTAGAGAGGTAATACACCCAATCATCTCTGGCACAGACCAGACCGCGGAACGCCTTTCCGGCTCTGTCCTCATCTGACAGGACACATATATCCGCGCACTGTGAAAAATGTGCCCCGGAATTGGGTAAAATATAAAAAAAGAAAAGGAGATCACACTATGAAATTTGTATGTCAGGTATGCGGTTACGTTCACGAAGGAGATTCTGCACCGGAGAAGTGCCCGCAGTGCGGCGCGCCGGCTGAAAAGTTTACAGCACAGAGCGGTTCTATGGAGTGGGCTGCGGAGCACGTGGTAGGCGTTGCTAAGGGCGTCAGCGAGGACATCATGGCTGACCTGCGCGCAAACTTCAACGGCGAGTGCACCGAGGTCGGTATGTACCTTGCTATGGCGAGAGTTGCACACAGAGAGGGCTATCCTGAGATCGGTCTCTACTGGGAGAAGGCCGCATGGGAAGAGGCGGAGCATGCCGCTAAGTTTGCAGAGCTTTTGGGCGAAGTCGTTACCGACTCCACCAAGAAAAACCTACAGATGCGAGTTGAGGCAGAGAACGGCGCGACCGCTGGCAAGTTTGACCTCGCAAAGCGCGCGAAGGCTGCAAACCTCGATGCGATCCATGACACCGTTCACGAAATGGCAAGAGACGAGGCGAGACACGGAAAGGCGTTTGAAGGTCTGTTAAAGAGATACTTCGGCTAAAACGACCGTCAGGATTTATACGGGGATGACGCCTAAAAAGCGAATTCCCCGTATCTATTTCATAAAAGCAACATATAAAATACAAACAGATAAGGAGAAATGCGACTATGAAGAAATATTTTTGCAATCCCTGCGGCTATACATATGATCCCGAAAAGGGCGATCCGGAACATGGCATTAAGCCCGGCACAGCATTTGAGGATCTTCCTGCAGACTGGTGCTGCCCTATGTGCGGCGTAACAAAGGACATGTTCCAGCCCTGCATCGATAATTACAACTAAGTCGCAAAAACGGGAGCGCCCGAATGTAGGGCGCTCTCTTTATGTCTTCTCAGCGATATCCGTTATCCCGAAGCCACGCCACAGACTGCCGCAGCGCCTCGATCGTCTTTGTCTCCACCACACACCGGCAGCCATTAGCCTTGGCTAATTCAAGCCGTCCTGCCAGATCGATCTCCCCCGTCCCCAGCGTCAAATGATTTTTACTGCCCTTTCCGTCATGGATATGAAAATGGTGCAGCCTTTCTTTTCTCTCCATCAAAAAAGCCTCGTCCACATTGTCGCATCCGTGAGAATGCCCAATATCCCAAGTCAGCGCAAACATTTCGCTCTGCAGGAGGTAGTCGATCGCTTCTTTCTCAAAATCCTTATACCCGTCCGTATTTTCGATACATATCCTGATCCCGCTGTCACCTGCCATGCGCTCGCACAGGTCCCGAAACCGCGCAAACCCTTCCATATAATCCTTGCGGTATTCGTCGAACAGGTACACCTTTCGGTCCGGCAGGGTAAAATAAACCCCCTGATGCGTGTGCATATTAAGGAGCGGCGCACCAATCTCTTTCGCCGCCGCAAGCACCCGTTCCACGGTTTTCAAATAGGCATCTGCCACCAGAGAATTAAAATCACACACATTGAGATTTTCGTCCAGATGAATCGTAAAGTAAATGCCGTTCTCCGCCGCCAGCCTGCGCAGCTTTTCTGTTTCCTCAAGCTGCTCTGTCTGAAACAACGGCAGATTCATATTTAATTCAATAAACTGTAATCCTAACTCCCGGCACAGGGCGATATTTTCATCCAGATCCTTATTCTCGATCAAAGTAGGCATTCCGAAATCCATGGGTGTGCTCCTTCCTATGCGGTTTTTTTCGCACTAAGTTATTTTCCCTATGCTGCAATTATATTAAAAAAAATACGCGTTGGCAATGAGCAGTACCCCAAAGAAAACCAAAGGCTTTTCGGGTTTTTACTGCGAGAATGTGAATTTCATGATATAATCATCTCAAAGAAAACAGCCGCGAATCCGATAAAGGAGCTCAACAATGGATGACAGACAGCCAAATTGGATCAATCAATATTTAATGCCTGACGAGTATGTCCTTTGGAACGGTAAGCCGGGAAAGGGAAACCTTCTGACGGGGCAGGATGTTTTTATGATCCCGTTCAGTATCCTGTGGTGCGGCTTTGCCATTGTATGGGAAACCAGCGTACTGATCATGTCCGCTCCTCTTTTATTCAAGATCTGGGGTATTCCCTTCGTCTGCGTGGGCCTGTATATGGTATTTGGCAGATTCCTTATGAAGTCGTATCTGAGAAAAAAGATCGTTTATGTCATCACCAACAGAAGACTTTTTATATTCTGCAGAAATCAGGTCAATACCATTGACTATCACATATGCCCTACTAAAACGGTCACGCGCCACGGGAACGGCTACGGAACCATCAGTTTTTCTTCTTCCACGCAGCCGAATCAAATGTTTTTCCTGCAAGGGCAGCGCCAGAATCAGAATATTTTTGAGCTGGACAATATCCCCGATGTTGACCGCGTTTTAAGGATACTTTCGGATCTATCATAAACATTTTCGTCCAAAATATTATAATGATCGTGTATAGTATGCTTTACAGTGCAAAACATATTGTTATTATTTATTGACAACGTTTTTAGTTTGACATAGAATAAAAGAAAAAGAGGTGATTTTATATGGCTACTACAAATATAAATGTGCGCGTAGATTCTATGTTAAAGCAGGAAGCAGAGGCCCTTTTCAATGACCTTGGGCTCAATATGTCTTCCGCGATCAATATGTTTCTGCGTTCCGCAATTATGCACAATGGTATCCCTTTTGAAGTAAAGCGCCAAACGCCGAATGAAGAAACAAAAGCAGCATTAGGTGAATATGAAGAAATGAAAAAGAATCTCGGAAACTACAAACGCTACGATTCGTTTGACGAAATACTGGACGAGGTATTTGCCGATGCTTAAAATTGTCCCTTCTAATCAATTCAAAAAAGATCTAAAACTTGCAAGGAAGCGTGGCTGCAAAATAGAGCATCTGCGGGATGTAGTTAATTCATTGGCTTGCGGCCAAAAGCTGGACCGAAAATTTCATGATCACGAATTGACAGGTAATTACAGCGGATTTAGAGAATGTCATATTGAGCCGGATTGGCTTCTTATCTATCGTATCAGTCAAGATATGTTAGAGTTATTTCTCTTTCGTACCGGAACACATTCTGATTTGTTCTAAATAAGTTTCAAAAAATACCACCAGCAGCCCCAAGTTGCCACAAATAATTGATTAAACAGAAAGGCATCCGCATGAAATATGGATTAAAGCATAAAGCAATGATACTGCTTGGAATCGCGCTTATCATCGGGCTGGCATTCCTGTTAAAGCTTTTCATCATCGGCGAACCGGTTGACGGTGTACAAATCGTCTTTGTGACATCTGCAAATGGTCAATCTTTGGATTTACAGGTAGATACCCCCGAGTCGGCAATGGCGCTTCGAGGTTGGAAGCATCATCAAGACGGCAGCACATTATATATCAGCGCCCGTAAGGTGCTTGTATCCCCTATATTCCATGAGGGGCATTATGAAACATCTATCAATTTGGAAACCGTCGAAACGATTATTTTGGGCGGTAAAGTGATCTGGGCAGGAAATTTATAATCTCTTAATAAATGTTTATTTTTGCGTCATTGTTTTTCATTCTTTTATCATTGTTTTTCATATTTCTATCATTGATTCTTCGTTTCCCCGGCGGTATAACATAATTATCAACGATAACAACGTTGGAAAAAAGATAACTACCAGCCATGTATCGAATCTTAAAATTCGGTCATACTGATAGAATAGAATGGAAAAGGAGTGATCATTATGTTAAGACCTTCATTGCTTAACAACCGTACCTACAAACCCGCATTCTTCGATGATTCCTTTGACAGGATGTTCGACGATGCCTTTCACAATTTCTGGGGCGGCAACGAGCTTGCCACCTTCGACGCTTTCAAGACCGACGTGATCGATCAGGGCGACAAGTACCTTTTACAGGCCGAGCTGCCGGGCTTTGATAAGTCCGATATCAACATCGACCTGAAGGACAATCTGCTCACGATCTCCGCTTCCCACAAGGAAGAAAAGGACGAGGAAGACAAAAACAAGTATATCCGCAGGGAGCGTTACTACAGTTCCTATTCCCGCAGTTTCCGCGTAAACGATGTGGAAGCAGGCGATATCGACGCCTCCTACAATAACGGCATTCTGGAAGTGAGCTTCCCCAAGAAGGACCTGACCGCGAAAGAGGAAGTAAAGCGGATCGAGGTAAAGTAATACCCATTAGCCAAACGGCAGGGTGGATAGAAATATCCGCCCTGCCGTTTTTAATTATTCCTCCACCTGTTCCACCAGCTCCTGAAATTCAATCTTATACACATCCTTGAAATCCAGCTCTCTCAGCGTTTTGCGTACATGCACAAGGGACGCATCCTCAGGATAATTGCTGTGGGAAGCCAGCAGTCCGAACTCCGCCACCGCCGCCGCAAACCGGAAGTCCGCCGAAGGAACATCCCGATAGCTGTCATACCCGACCGGATACTGCAAAAGCTGACTTGTCGTACCCGCCGGCTTTTTATAACGAATGCTGATGGTCAGCCATTCCTTATATTTTCCCGTGTTGGAAGGCTTTTTCCCCGTTTCATCCAACCTTTTCTGATATTCATTTCCGTATTTCAAATCACGAATCTCGTCGTCGGAAATATCACGGTTCAGCGGCTCCCGCAGCACGATTTCATAAAGAGCGGTCACGCTGTGCCCAGCGCCGATCTCTCCGCCGTCCTTTTCATCATCATCAAAGTCCTGTCTGTCAAGCGCCCTGTTCTCATATCCCAAAAGGCGATAGCCCTCCACGACTGCGGGATTGAACTCCACCTGAAACTTCACATCCTTGCAGATCGTTACCAGAGTCGCCGTCATCTCCTCAAAAAGCACCTTATCCGCTTCCCGTTGGCAGTCTATGTAAGCATAGTTGCCGTTTCCCTTATCCGCCAGCGTCTCCATCTTATTGTCCTTGATATTCCCTGTGCCGAAGCCCAGCACCGACAGGAAGATCCCCGATTCCTTCTTCTCGCTGATCAGTTCTTCCAGTTCCTCTTCCGTCGTCATGCCGATGTTTAAGTCGCCGTCCGTCGCCAGAATGACGCGGTTGTTGCCGCCCTTGATAAAATATTCCTCCGCCACTTCGTATGCTCTCTCAATGCCCTTGCTGCCGTAAGTTCCGCCGCCTGCCTTTAGTTTATTCAAGACCTTCTTGATCTTTTTCTTCTCATCTCCGCGTGCGCCCTGCAATA
This sequence comes from Lachnospiraceae bacterium UBA7196, assembly GCA_002490835.1. GTDB lineage: Bacteria > Bacillota > Clostridia > Lachnospirales > Lachnospiraceae > UBA3282. The sequence continues at coordinate 12,141 of DKUU01000023.1, forward strand.
CCACCTTATCCTCCGCCGCATAGGTCACGATGGAGATTCTGTCCTTATCGGTGAGACTTTCCGTCAGCGTTGTAAAAGACTCCTGTAAAAGGGGAAGCTTATCCGGCTCGCCCATGGAGCCCGACACATCCAGTAAAAACACCAGATTAGATGCCGGCGCGTAATCATAAGAGACACTCTCCGTCTTCAATCCGATCATCAGAAGCTCCGCTTCGTCATTCCACGGACATTTCCCGAGCTGCGTCGTCACCCCGAAAGGCTCCTGTCCTATCGGTTCCTCAAAATCATAACTGAAATAATTAAGCATTTCCTCGATCCGCACCGATCCTTCGGGCAGATTCTCCAGATCCCAGCCGTCGCGGATCATGCGCCGCAGATTGCTGTATGAAGCCGTATCCACATCCGCCGCAAAGGTGGAAAGCGGCTCTTTCATCACGTTGACAAAGCCCTTTTCCTCCCATTTACTGTACTCTTCATTATTCTGCGGGACGATCACGTCGTCATCGTAATCATAGCAGGAACCCAGATACCCGCCGGGCCCTTCGGCATATAAATCATCGCTGGCTGCATATTTATCTTCCTGCATTTCCTTCATCGCGCCGCCGCGGGCGTAATCGCCGTAACCACCGTCTATCATATCCGCAGCGGCATTGTTCTGCTGTGAATATCCCCCCGCATCGCTTTCCGCCTCCGCCGTTTCTGCCATAGAGCTTTCTGCTGCCGGAGCCTCTGCCGCAGGGCTTTCTGCTGCTGCCGGACTCTCTACGGCGTTGCCTTTGCTGCCCGAATACCCGCCGCTGTCCGCCGCATTCCCGCCAGATGATGACGCGCCTGTCGTATTTTTCTGCTCCGCCGCGCCATCCTGTATGTACTCCTCCACCGAAGGCGCCCCACTTGTTGCGCCGCAGCCCGTCAAAATGATCGCTCCTGTCAGACCAAGCGCTGCTATTCTTTTCACAAATGTTTTTTTCATAATAGTTCTCCCTTCTCCCTTTGACTTTACAGTATTTACAAAACTCGTATGATTGCTGCTGTCATTATACTGTTTGCACGATTATCACAGCGCTGACTGAGTCTTGCCTGTTTTTGCCTCTCTACAGGTAATACCTTTTTCGGAAGAAAATGGTTGCATGAATTTCAAAAAAAAGAAACAGATTTCTCTGTTTCTCTTAAAAATCAGTAAAATTACCCTATTTTCCGCTTTTTACTCTGTCTCTTCCTTCAATTTCTCCCACGCCACGGCAAGGAAGTCTTCCACGCTTTTTGCTTCCCCGCAGATCACATATCCCTCTCCTTGTGCCGTGTCTACATAGGCCTCCCATTCCTTATCTGTATTATTTCCCGCGAAAGCCGTCTCCAGAACGCGGAACGTCTTTCCCTCATAACGACGGATCTCCACGTCAGAACCGCTAAAGCGGGCAGGACGCTTTGCGACCTTTTCTATGGTAAAGTTCTCTCCATTGATATTGTCCTGCTTTTGTGCATCTGCGGCGCTTTTTTGCGGTGCCTTATCTGCCGACTCCCGCTCCGCATTTTCAGCCAGCTCCTCCTTTTGTTTTTTCTCCGCAGGTTCAACCATGCCTGCATTGGCATTCTCCCGCAAAGTTTCATTTGTTTGTCCCGCATCGGCGGTTTCCACGCCGCCGGCGCTCTGCGCCGTCGTAATGCCGTCTGACGCCCCCTCTTCTTCCGCTGTATCCGCTATCATATCGTACTCTGCCTCCTCTGACGCAGGCGCATACGCCTCCGTCTCCGGCATCTCCACAGCTCCGGCCGCAGGCGCCTCCATATCGGCAGCCTCACAGGCTGTATCTTCCGCCGCCGCTTCATAGACCGCTCCGCTCTCAGCCGTCTCATCGACACAGGCCGGCGCCGACGCGTCCGTCACGTTTGCGGACTTCAATCCCCGCATCGTGAGAGAAACGGATACCAGAATCAGAATAGCCGCTGCAGCAGTCAGCGGATAAGCCCATTTACGGACAGAAAATACCCGCATCGGTTTTTGATAATTCGCATTTCCGGCGTTAGGAACAGACATTCCCTGCGCCGCTGCCGCCAATCGCTTTTCTTCCTCGCGCACGGCCGTCTTGGTCTTCTCAATCAGGCTTAAGGGCGCGTGTACCTGTGCGGTCTCTTCTCTATATTTATTTTGATAAGCATCCTTATATAGCTCTGTCATGGTTTTAATTCCCTTTTTGCTCAAATGCCTGCCTGCAAACTCATACTGCAATCGGCGCTACCCTGCTCCTGGCTCTTCCAACAGTTCTTTCAGCATTTCTCTCGCCCGGTGGAGCTGCGATTTTACGGTGCCTTCCTTCTGTCCGGTGAAGGCCGCAATCTCCGCAACGGAAAGCTCCTCATAGTAAAAGAGATGCACCGCCGTTCGATAATTTGGCGGAAGCTTTGCCACTGCCCCCCTGACGGGATGCTCCTCCGGCGGCTCGTAGGCCTCCTCTCCCCGAAGTTTCTCCTCATCCTCCAAAAAATCTACATTTTTATTCCAATACAGATCAAAGTGTTTTTTCGCGCAATTAATCGTCACCCTGATCAGCCACGCTTTCACATGCTCCCAGGATTGCAATTCCCCGATATGACTGACCAGACGCACGAACACTTCCTGAAACAGGTCGTCCGCGTCGTTTCTGTTTTTCATCTGCGTAAGCGCCAGACGGTACACCATATCCGCATACCGATCGACCGCCGCCTCCGCCGTGATCTGTTCTTCTTTCGTCATATAGGCCTCATTTCATGTAAAAGGCGGCGCGTCCGCACGTCTTTTACCCGGCTCTACCAATAATACCCGCCAACTGGTTTTCAGGTTGCATTTTCATTATAATAAACTTATAACAAACAAATACCGGCTCCACAATGCGCCTGATATCATCAAAAATTATCGCTTCATTGATTATAATATAATATTTCGACATAAAACACAATCTTCTCTGTCACCAAACGGCACCAAATAACGTATATAGGACAAGGGATCCCGAAAAACAAAAGAAAGGAGAACCTTACGATGCAAAAAAACGAGGCGGATATCCGCCGTATCCTGCAGAAGCACGGGGATACACTTTACCGGACCGCTTTTCTGCTCTTAGGCAATCAGGCGGATGTTCAGGACGCTTTACAGGAAGCGCTGCTGCGGTATTTCGAGAAGGCTCCCGCCTTTTCCTCCGCCGATCACGAGCGGGCGTGGCTTATACACGTCGCCACGAACTGCTGTATGGACTGTCTGCGCTTTCGCAAAAAGCATGCCTGCGCCGATCTTTCCCTCTTGCAGGAATGTCTGGCAGCCCCTGAACAGCAGTCCCACATCGAAGAGCTCTATGCGCTGCCCGCCAAGTGGAAAAGTGTCCTGATCCTGCATTATTTCGAGGGATATTCCGTCGCGGAGATCGCGCAGATCATGAAATTATCAGAGAGCGCCGTAAAAAAACGCTTACAGCGCGGCAGGGAAGCGCTGAAACTCGCCATCACGGAAGCGGAGCCAACGCACTCCCCGCACCCGTCTCATGACCTGCGCTATCCGGCCACATAACAAAGAAACAAACGAAATCAGAAGGGAGATTACCATGAATCATAACGATATGCTTCAATTAAAAAATTCCATCACCATGCCTGACACACTAACAGAAGAACTTGTACAGGGTTGTACCACATCCGGGAAAAGCCGTTTTCGGCATACCCGCGCCCGCTTTTCAAGACTCGCGGCACCCATGATCGCCGTTTTTGCACTCCTTTTCTGCGGCACCACCTCTCTTGCCTACAATATCTATCAGGAGTACACGCTGGCAGTCTTCATGGAAAAGGATCTTTCCATGGATGAAATTGACCGCATTGGTCAGTCTCTCGCCGGTATTGACGGCGTCTCTTCCTGCCGCTATATTTCCGGAGACGAGGCTTGGGCGGAATTTTCCGCTGCCTATCTGGACGCTGACACCGTCGCTTCCTTTACGGAAAATCCGCTGGCGGACTCCGGCAACTACCGCCTCAGTGTAAGCTTACAGGCAGATACGGATGAGATACGGGCAAAAATCGCTGATCTTGCAGGCGTGCGGCTGGTGCAGAATTTGAAAGAGCTGGATTAATATTATAGGCACATCACCATATAAGCAGGAAGATACGTCACACCGTCTTCCTGCTTAAAATCCTTGGCGTATACGACAAACTTCTCCTCCGCTTTCAATTGATACTTCTGCACAAAACGGTCAAAGGACTTATGTCTCTTATATCCCGACGACTTCACCTCAATCGGACAGATTTTTTTCTTTCTGACAAGTAAAAAATCTATTTCGTACTTTTTCTCCTGCTCTCCCTCCGCACGATCCATAAATTCATGAAAATATAGAGAATACCCGTTTGCCCGGAGCATCTGCGCCACCATATTTTCTAAGATCATCCCCTGATTGATGCCCAGTTTATCAAAAATGACCGCCTTGTATAGATCGGTTCCCGTTTCATCGCTGTTACGCATCATTTGTGTGATCAGCAGTCCTGTATCTCCCATGTACAGCTTAAAATTACTTCTGTCCGCGTACGCTTCCAGAATGACTTCGGGTACGGTTACATTACAGCATTCATTACCGATCATCGATTCCGCGACAAAACTGACCGCATCCACATAATGCTTATATCTGGCGTTTTTATCAAGCAAGGAAAAGCGAAAATGGGAGTTGCGGCTCTCAAGCTGCTCCGGGATCGTCTTATAAATGATAGACGCTTTTTCACGGTTATCCTCATCGTATTTTTTCAAATCCTCTTCATACAGCGACACAATACTTCTTTTAATAAAATCAATTTCCTCATAAGTCGCCCCTTCTGCATAGGCAGCCACCGCCTGCGGCATCCCCCCGACTGCCATATAGGTCCGAAACCGCTGCATGATTTTGCGGTGCATATCGTCGCCCAGCGGTTTCTTGCGCTGAAAAGCATCTCTGATCGCGGGAATCGTTACGGTATCTTTCTGCGCCCACAAAAACTCTTCAAAATCCATGGGAAACATCTGCAGCCTATACTCTTCCGAAGGGATCAATATGTCCTGCACATTCTTTTTAATAGAAATCAGCGATCCGGTCTCGATATAATCATAACGACCGTCGGCCACCAGATACTTGATCGCCTGTCTTGCAAAAGGAAACAACTGCACCTCGTCCAAAATGATGACTGCTTTTCCCCGCGGAAGGCTTTTTCCTTTCAGCAGAAAGAGATTCCTGAAAAAAATATCCATATCTCCGATATTTTCCGTAAAATTCTGGCGCATTACCTTATCTTCCATGGCAAAGTCCACAATTAAATAATCCTCATATTCCTGTTTTGCAAAAGTCTCCACAATGGTAGATTTTCCGATACGCCTCGCGCCTTCCAGCAAAACGGCCGTCTTCCCGCCGGACTTGCGTTTCCATTCAAGCAATTTATCATAAATCTTTCGCTTATATACCATATAAAGGGCCTCCTTTTGTTTCATGCTAACATAGTTTCCCGAATTTTACAATTCTTATACCCAAATTTTTCCCGAATTTTACAATTCTTTTTTTATTGTTTTCCCGAATTTTACAATTCTTTTATGCTAGTTTTTCCCGAATTTTTAAATTCTTTTATTTTGCTTAAGTTCAATCGCCTTCTATCAACCAAAAAACACCCCGAAAAGCATAAGCCTTCCGGAGTGTCTCCCCTTCCACGGTCCTAATCTTCTACAAGTTCCGATACCGCTCTCCCTCGCACTTTGGCAGATTCACCGACAAGTCCCGCCGCACGTGCGTATCCGCATAATCGCTGTCCGTCTTGTTAAAATAATCGTACTCGCCGCCGGGGGTATCGTCCCAAGTCAGATCCACATTATAGAAACCGTCGTCCAGCGCTACAATATTCCATGCGTGATCCGTCCCCGCAAAGCCCGTGCAGTAATAGCAGGTGATCCCCAGCCTCTGCATGAGGTACTGATAGGCTCTGGCATACCCCGCGCACACGCTCTTTCCCGTCACCAGCGCGCTGTATGCGCTCTGATTTTTGTCCGCGCCTTTCTCATAATCAATCTGTCCGATCAAAATATCATGCAGGCGTCTCTCCTTTTCATAAGGCGTGCCCAGATGCTCCACCTGCGTCAGCAGATTGTTTGTGATGTTATAAAACTCCGTGGAAGCTGCGGCAAGCTCTTCCTTCGTCATATTAAATTCCAAAGCCAGCTCGGCGCAGATCTTATTCTGGTCATACTTGCAGGTAAATACCGTATTCAGCCAAAAAAGCTCCGGATGGTCGTTGTAGACCGCCATCACCACATTTTTGATCTCCGACACCGGCACCGCCTCGATCGGTACAAACGCGGCGTTCATCACAGTCGCGTTGGCATAGATCTGACGGTAGATGTGTTGACCCTTCTGGTCAATCATATGATAGTAGGGATAAAGATTGGCATCAAAAAAGAGACCGTCCCCCGTCTCGCCATACCCCAGTGTGCTTGTATATTCGCCGCCCTCAGCATCCGGCAGCGCCTCGGACTTCTCTGTGATGGGCTGATAGCCCGCCTTGCCGTTCACCGCTTCAGGCACTTTGATTGCCAGCTCGGAAGGAGCCTCGTAGCCGTTCGTTCCCCTGACCGGACCGCTGTCATTTCCGGTCCCGGAAGGGACGGTGTTATAACTGTAATCGTCCCCTGCCGAATCCGCCGTTTCGTCCGTATCTCCTGACGTTTCATCCTCCGCATCAAACGCACCGTCGGCATCTTCGGCATCATTTTCTCCGGATTCTGTTTCCGCCTCAAAGGGCTCCCCCGTCGGTTCTTCCCACTCGTATTCGTCCGCCGCGGGGTTGTCTTCCTGCGCTGCTTCCTTTTCCTTGTCCGGAAGGCCGTTACCCGTGACCAGAGAAGACAGAGTGTTTGTGATATTCGGATTGACCGCAGACCAAATGATGAGCGCGCATAAAAGCGCCGCCAAAACACCTATGCCTGCCAAAATGCTCTTGATTACTTTCATAATACTGCCCGCGCTCCTTCGCGCCGCCTATCTTATTGGAATCCCAAAAAGCTTCTCTCCCTGCGGTTTTCGTGTCTTAAAATAATAGCGGATGTCGCCGGCAGGTCTATCTTTACCTTGCCCGCGATCACAGGATACTCTTTCGTCTCCGTGGTATACCCTTCCGCCGAAGTCATAAACAGCCGGTGCATCGTACATTCCTTCGGGATCCCCAGATACCAGACGGAAAGCTCCTTTGAAATCTCATGATGGTTGTTGTTGACCAGAATCAATGACTGCGCTTCTCTGGTGAATCTGCCGTATCCGATCACGTTATAATCGGCCTCCACATATTTGGTGGAACCTGTCAGAAACTCCTGATGAGCCTTATGGATCTTGATGAGATCTCTATGGAAGGCAATCAGCTCCTTGTCCTCGTGTCCCCAAGGGTAGGTCCGTCTGTTATCGGGATCCGTAAAGCCGCAGACCCCCGCTTCATCCCCGTAATAGATGGTGGGCGCGCCGGGCCATGTCATCTGGATCACCACGGCCTCCCGCAGGACCGCTTTATTGATACCCTCGTTTGCCGCCTGAGGCCCCAGCGTGTTCGTTCTGCCGACCTTGTGGTTCGTGCGGGTCAGGAAGCGGGAATGATCGTGATTCGACAGCTCATTCATCGCCACCAAGAGGGAAGGCGTCGTAAAATTCGCGCTGTGGTGCCGCATTGCCCCCCAGAAAGCATCCGCATTGCCCCGCATATCCTCTCTGTAATCGTCGCTGTGCTTCTGCATGCCCGTCAAAAACCAAGTCACCGGCTCCATGAAGGCGTCATAGTTCATGACCGTATCCCACTCCTGACCCTGCAGCCAGTCTCTGGGATTCCCGTAATGCTCAGCTAAAATAATAGCATTCGGATTCGCCATCTTTACCGCCTTGCGGAACTCTTTCCAGAAATAATGATTAAATTCCGGACTGTGGCCTAAGTCCGCCGCCACGTCCAGCCGCCATCCGTCCACATTGAAAGGCGGTGATACCCATTTTCTCCCGATATACAGCACATAATCCAAGAGATGTCTTGAATTTTCATAATCAAGTTTTGGCAGGGTATCGTGTCCCCACCAGCCGTCATAAGTATTATTATAGGGAAATTTATGTTCGTCATGAAAACGGAAATAATTGTGATAAGGACTATCTTTCGAGATATAAGCCCCTTTTTCGTATCCGGGCGCATTCTCGTAGATCCGTTCCTTATCCATCCACTTATTAAAGGAACCGCAGTGATTGAACACACCGTCCAGAATCACCTTCATGCCCCTTCTGTGCGCCTCTTTGACTACCTCAGCGAAGAGCGCATTGCTGGCCTCCAGATTCTCCCGATTGGTGATACGATCAATATAACGGGTCGCTAAACGGTTTTCCCTCTGCCCATGGTCAAGCAGCTCCCCCTCATCATGCACGATCTTTCCGAAATGCGGATCGATATAATCATAATCCTGAATATCATACTTGTGATTGGAAGGCGAAACGAACAGAGGATTAAAATAGATCACATCCACACCCAGATCCTGTAAATAATCCATCTTGTCAAGGACGCCCTGCAGATCGCCGCCATAAAACTCGCGCACGCCCATAGCCGCCGGATACTTATCCCAATCTTCTACCCGGACCGTCTTGTCTTCGATATACTGATATTCATTTGTCAATACGTCGTTTGTCGGATCGCCGTTATAAAAGCGGTCTACATATATCTGGTAAAATACGGCGCCCTTCGCCCAATCGGGCGTCTTAAAGCCCGGTATCACCTGAAACTGATAATATTCATTGATATCCTTGGCGACACCCCGCTTATCAAAAAAGCAAGAGAGCTTTCCCGCTATGATCTCAAAGTAGTAGCTCAGCTTCACATTCTCAAGCTGCACCGTGATCGCATAATAATCGAAATAGGCGTCCGACTCTTCCTTCAGCATCAGGTGTTTCTCGCCCTTGCTCACAAAAAAGACTTTATCAATGTTGTTTTTGCCGGAACGGAAGCGCACCGTGACCTCTCCGTAAGCGCTGGGTTCGGGCGGCGACAGATAATCCGCCGTCGTATCGGCAAACAAAGCCTTCCTGTTAAACACAGGGCGCATCGTAGCAAAATACTGCTGATTCTTTTCCGCCTTCTGAAATTGATTAATGTCCATGATCAGCCTTTCCCCTAAAAATCTATATGTAGTTATTTTATCCTATATATAGTAGATATTCAAGTCTAAATCAGCATTCCGCGCATAAGCAGACTCAAGATGCTTCGCATCTTTCGTTCGCGTTGCTCGTCATAAGCTGCCTCAGACAGCCTTGCATGCAGGCATGCAGTCTGTCTGTGTCATCTTCTGACTCTGCTTATGCGCGGAAAAAGCGAACAAGACAGTTTCGCAACTGTCTTGTTCAGAGAAGGTATTTCTTTCTTATGGGGTATAGCAAAAAACTATATAATGTATTGGGGGGTTACAAGTAGTATATTAGCATAGCCCCCGTCTGTCTACAATACCAAGGATTCACAAATATTACAATTTCAACACATCAATTTTGTGCAAATCTAACAAAAACTTGGCTTATTCGGCCTCTCCGACCCGTTCGCCGGGTACTTCGGGCTGCGGATAATAGACGTCAAACAGCGCCTCGAACTCCGCGCGGCCAATCTTTTCTTTTTCCAAAAGCAGGTTCGCACATTTGTGAAGCACATCCTCATGCTTCATGATGATATCTTTCGCCTTCTGATAGCATTCGTCGATGATACTCTTTACTTCCCTGTCGATCTCGCCAGAAACCAGCTCACTGTGCGCCTTTGCGTGCGCCAGATCCCTGCCGATAAACACCTCATCGTCATCATCGTCGTAATTAATCACGCCAATATTGTCGGACATCCCGTATCTGGTCACCATCCTGCGGGCCGCCTTGGTCGCCTTCTTGATATCGCTGGACGCGCCGGTAGTGATATCGTCAAAGATGATCTCCTCCGCGATGCGCCCGCCTAAAGAAACCATGATATCTTCTAACATCTTGCCCTTTGTCAAAAACATCTCATCCTTTTCGGGAAGGGGCATCGTATAACCTGCCGCGCCAAGGCCCGTCGGAATGATGGATACGGTGTAGACAGGACCCACATCCGGCAGCACATGAAAGAGGATGGCATGACCCGCCTCGTGGTAAGCTGTAATCTTCTTTTCCTTATCCGAGATGATACGGCTCTTCTTTTCCGCGCCGATCCCCACCTTGATAAAGGCTCTTTTGATATCTTCCTGCTTCACAAAGACACGCTTATCCATAGCTGCGTTGATGGCCGCCTCGTTTAAGAGATTTTCCAGATCGGCCCCCGTAAAACCCGCCGTAGTCTGCGCGATCTGCTCCAGATCAACATCGTCCCCCAGCGGCTTATTCTTCGCATGTACTTTTAAGATGTCTTCCCTGCCCCGCACATCGGGGGAAACGACGGTAATCTTTCTATCAAAACGTCCCGGACGCAGGATCGCGGGATCTAAGATATCCACGCGGTTCGTCGCCGCCATCACGATAATCCCCTCGTTGACGCCAAACCCGTCCATTTCCACCAAGAGCTGATTCAGCGTCTGCTCTCTCTCGTCGTGGCCGCCGCCCATACCAGTACCGCGGCGCCTTGCCACCGCGTCGATCTCATCAATAAAAATAATACAGGGCGCATGCCGTTTGGCCTCCGCAAACATATCGCGCACGCGGGATGCACCCACACCCACGAACATCTCCACGAAATCGGATCCGGAAATACTGAAGAACGGTACATTCGCCTCGCCCGCGATCGCCTTGGCGAGCAGCGTCTTACCGGTACCCGGCGCACCCTCTAAAAGCACGCCTTTGGGAATCCTTGCCCCCACCTTGGTAAATTTTCCGGGCTCCCGCAGAAACTCTACGATCTCCTGCAGTTCCTCTTTCTCCTCCTTTAATCCGGCCACCTCATTCAGGGTAATCTGGTTTTCACCCCCCATCGTCAGTCTGGCGCGGCTCTTACCGAAGTTCATCATCTTACCACCGCCGCCGCCCGCATTCTGGGAGTTCATCATCACAAAAAAGAAGACGCAGACCACAACCACGATCAGGATCGGCAGGACGCTGTTCAGAAACCAGCTGTCCTCCGGCACACTCTCCACCGTACAATCGATGCCGTGATCCCGGACAAGCGCTTCCATCTCCGTCACGTCCGTCACGTAAAGCGTCCTTTCTTCACCGCTTTTCAGGATCACTTTCAGGGAACCGGTGGGTGTCTCCTTGCCTGGACATACTGTTACCAGCGCCACTTCATTATTCTCGATCTGCCGCTCAAACTGCCCTCTGGTATAGCTGCTCGCCGGCACACGCAGCGTTCCAATCCAAACTGTAAACAGCAACAGACAGATGATGATCACAAAATACAGATAATAACCTCTACCACTCTTGTTCATGCAATGTTTCCTCTGCTTTTACCCGAATTTTATCTGAATCAGTCAAACTTTACTATGCCTATATAGGGAAGATTTCGGTATTTCTGATCGTAATCCAGACCGTATCCCACTACAAATTCGTCCGGAATCTGAAATCCCGTATAATCGACTTTCACATCCACCACGCGTCGGTCAGGCTTATCAAGAAGCGTACAGAGCTTAACATCCTCCGGCCCTCTGTCCCGCAGCATGTCAAGCAAATAACTCAAAGTCCGTCCGGAATCCACGATATCCTCCACCACCAGCACGTTTTTCCCCGTCAGCGGTTCGTCCAAATCTTTTACGATCCGCACTACGCCGCTCGACTTCGTGTCCCCGCCGTAGCTGGACACCGACATAAAATCCAAAGATACCGGGACCGTGATCCGCTTGGCAAGTTCGCACATAAAAAAGCTGCCGCCCTTTAAAACACAAACCAGATGTACCTGCTTGCCGGCATAATCTTTTGAAATCTGTTCTCCGATCTTTTGAATCCGCGCATCGACCTGCGCTTCCGTCAACAATACCTCTATCCTTTCCGCCATTACTTTCTCCTTTGTATAAGGTTTTTTATATTTTTTGATCCGGTTTCTTTTTACTCCTCATAATGTACCTCCAGTACGCGCTTGGTGTCTTTCTCTACACGAAAACCGGTACTCGTGCGATATCCCAGTACCCAGAGTACATGGCTGTCATCCGCCAGAACACAGAGAACGTCTCTTTTTTCTTTTGGTATCTTCTCATTGATCAGATACCGTTTCAGAGACTGCGTGTGAAGCGCATCATCTATTGTAAGATAATCCCCTTCTTTTCTGGATCGGATAACCAAAGACGTAGTTATTTTATCATAATCAAACCATTTCGTATATCTATTTTCTGGAATATTTTGGTCTTTTTTGTAGAAAAGGGAGCCTGCGGGAATCGCGTCCTTCTCCCACAGGGTACAGGTAAATGTACCCCCTTGCCCTGAAGACATTTCCGCCACACGCCTTAATGTCAAAATATCATACTCCTTGTACGCTCTGATCCCGCAAGGCAGGGACAGACTGCCGCTGCCTTCCTTTTCCATGAGCGCGAGCAATCCTTCTATATGCCGCGCGGTAATATCCTTTCGATAAGGAATTGCACGTTCCAACGCATATAAAAGTACGCGCTTTTGCATGACGGGATCCAGACTTTTCAGCTTATCGAGACGAAGCGTCGATCCATAAACTCCGCCTGCCTGCAGAAAAACCGCTTCCTGAACGCTCACCGCCTGCCCGCCTGCTGCCGGAGAACCGGCCTCTTTTGCCTGCCGCTCCACGATACAACTTTCATAAAACCTCTCCGTCTCCCGCGAAAGATACGCCTCGGTCTCTGTCAGGATATCCGCCAGCTCTCCCATGTGCATCGCCGCACCGCTGCAGATTTCCCGCTCAGCATAGGAAAGAATATGATGCCGGATGCGGTTGCGGGTGTAATCATCCTCCCCGTTTGTGCGATCCTCACGCCAAGACAGTCCCTGCGCTGTCAGATACGCTTCGATCTCTGTCCGGCTAAGCTGCAGCAGGGGACGGATCACTGCCTCCCTGACGGGACGGATGGCCGTAAGGCCCCGCAGGCCGCTGCCGCGGAATAAATGAAACAGCATGGTCTCCGCACGGTCCTGCGCGTTATGTGCTACCGCAATCCGATAGCGCCCGCCTGTTTTTTTCTTATCAGAGGCCGGTGAAAACCCTGCAAGCGTCTCCTCAAAGGCTTGATAGCGAAGAAGTCTTCCGGCCTCCTCCGTGGATACCCTGTGCTGTACAGCGTAACCCGACACATCTGCTTCCCGCAAAAAAAAGGGAATCTCCCACTTCTCACAAAGCTCCTTTACAAAAGCGGCGTCCTCCTCCGCCTCCTTCCGCAGACCGTGATTTACATGCACTGCCGCTAACAGGAAGGGCCGTTTTGTCCGCAGCCGCCATAGCATATGCAAAAGACAAACAGAATCTGCTCCGCCTGAAACGCCTGCCGCCACAAAATCCCCTGCCGCAATCATGTCCTGCGCGTCTATGTACTTCGTTACTTTCTCGTAAACCGTATCCTTCATCCGCCTGTTTGCTTTCCCTGTCCTTCGCCTTCCCCGCTCTTTTGCTGCCGCTTCCCGCAGTCGCTCACAAAGCATCCTCCTGATCCCATATCCCCGCTACAAGCACCGTCATATCGTCCCTGATCCTCCCTCTGCTCTGACCGATCGCATAGGCAAGGATCTGATTAGCAATCTCTCCGGGATTCCGGTACTCCATTCTGCCGATGATCTCCGGCAGCACCTGCTCCCCCACACCGTCCGAAAGCGCATCCAATACACCGTCTGAGAGCATGATCACATAATCCCCGCTCAAAAGCGTCCTTGTCTGGACTTCCGGGACCATCTGCCCAAATACACCCAGAGGGAGACTCTGCGCGGAAAGCCTGTCTACCAGCCGTCCTCTCTTGATATAAGTACAGGCCGCTCCTACCTTCACGAACTCGCAGTTTCCTGTATAGAGGTCGATATCGCAGATGTCCAGCGTAGACATGACCTGTTCCTGCCCTGTCGTCACCAATGCCCCGTTCACCATCTGTACCGCCGTTTCCTTACCAAAACCCGCTTCCAGAAACCGCTCCATCATTTCAATCACCCGCTCGGATTCCCTGCGGGCCGCCTCTCCGGAACCGACACCGTCCGAAAGAAGCATCAGCAGCCGCCCTGTTTCCGCCTCACAGAAAGAATAACTGTCCCCCGATTCCTTCTCCGATTCCCGCACCGCTTTGGCAAAACCCGTGAGCAGATGATAAGGCGGCTCTTCCAAAAAATAGTAGGTATTATATGTTTGCGTCAGATACGGCGGCGTATTTTTTGCCATACAAAGTCTGCGGTTCATAGCGACAGACAGATAATCCGCCACATCTTCAGTAGAGATATGCTCCGTCTCCCCAAAGCGCGTACGCCGTTTTCCCGCCTGCCGCAGCGTAAGACTGATCTCGCGCCGCCCGTCTTCATGCTCCATTTCCAGATAATTCCGCAGCAGGACGCCCGATTCTTTTAAGAGCAGGGACAACTGCCTGAATCGCCGCTCTCCCATGGGATGACAGCGACAGGTTTCCCTTGCCACTGTCGCCAATATATGCGACATTTCCTTTAAATGCTCCGCAATCAGACCCTGATTCTCCTGCATCCGCCTCTTACAGAGATATTCCTGCCTGTCCGCAGGCTCGTCCGCCGTCACATCTTCGGCTTGTCCATCTTCAAAAAGCTCCGCCAGATCCCGAAAAGACTCTGCGCAGCTTAAAAGCTTCTGTCTTCCATATTCCGGTATCAGTTCTACTCTGTCATCCTCTTTCAGCTGCATCTGTCTTTTCATAAATATACTCCCTTCATAGCCTGAATGCCTGTCCCCTGCGGAGCAAAATGTCCGCACGGCCCGCCTTACACATATATATGAAGGGAAAACTCTATTTATGATTCTTTCTATATATACTTTAGCCAAAAACAAAGACAGATCCCGGACGCCGCCAAAACCTGTCTATTTTTCATCCTTAAAGATAATCTCTCCATCGTACACCAGACCCAGCTTCTCCTTCGCGATCTCTTCCACGAACTTCTTGGTCTGCGTATACTTTCCGTATTCTTCTATCTCGGCGGACCTTGCCTCCTCGCGCTCGATCTCCCGCAGCAGAGCCTCCTCACGCTCTTGATAGACTGCCCGTTTCTCCCGCAGTTCCACACTTTTCACGGTGACCACAAGCATCATCATCAATACCACCGTGGTAACTAAAAGCATGGCTAGTCTGTTCTGCCGCCTTTTTCGATATGCTGCTTTTCCTGCCATGCCCCGAATGGTCCCCTCTCTGGCGCCCGTTAATGTTTACATAAAACCATTCTAAGGGTTTTTATGCAAACCGTCAACCGCTTTTTAACAATTTTTTTACATTTTTCCAAACTTTTCGCCATTTGTAGAACAAGTGTTTTCCCCGCACAAAATAAGCATTTGAGGGGTTTTAGCACAATTTGTAGGAAGCGGAATACACACCACATAATCTTGTGCAGGCATGTTGACATAATATTTACAAATACATCCCGAACGATCACCTTGTATATAAACATACCGATCGCGGCTCCCACCACGGCAAACCACCGCAGCGTGCCGTTATTCTCCCGATAGAGCATATAAAAAACGGCAAGCCCGCTGACCAGCCAAAAAAATAAGTCCTCCAGCGAAGTCAGGATCGTACCATGCTTAAAAAGCCTGCGCAGCACATGAATCCAATCATAGGCAAAGGTAATGGCCAGACCCATAAGGAAGGAATGGGCAAAAAAGGTAAGCTCCTGCACGATCTCACGGCTCATATCCTACCCCTTTCATCCCATCACTTAAATAATCTCGAAAGCAGGGATTCGCCCTTTGTACCGTACCCTGCGCCCTCCGAGTAGGTAAAGCTGTCAATGCGCCCATCGATATCCACCTCGCCCTTGTCCAGAGAAAGGCGACTTACATGCAGTTCAGCGCCTTTGATCATCAGCATTCCCTGTTCCGTCTCCAACAGGATCTCATTCACATCAAAGGAAAGCACATCGTTCACGCCGCTCAAAGCGCAGGTCTTCCTGCCCGTGAGCATTAATTTATGCAGCCTTTTTACGCCGCTGTTCAGATCTTCCATACACGCCCTCCTGTCCCCGTCCTGTTTACGGTACTGATGTAATGTATGTCTGATCTTCTTAAAATATGCCTTTAGGGCTAAGTCAGGTAACGAAAAAGCTCCTTTGCCTCTTCCTTGCGCACCGTCTCCTGCACCGTGAGGACTTCTACCTTAACCTCTTTATTTCCGAACTGTATGGTGATGATATCGCCCGCCTTCACATTAGCGGAAGCCTTGGCGGGCCTGTCGTTGATAAAGACCCTGCCCGCGTCGCAGGCCTCGTTGGCCACCGTGCGGCGCTTAATCAGGCGCGATACTTTCAAATATTTGTCCAGTCTCATAGATTCTCCTTTCCTTCCGCGTATAAGCAGACTCGAAATGCTTATACGCGGATAAAACGAAAGGCCTGTATGCAATGCACACAGGCCTCATCAGCTTCCTGAAATGTAATTATGCGTTAAGCATATCCTTTAAAGCCTTACCAGCCTTAAACTTAGGAGCCTTGGATGCCGCGATCTTCATAACAGCGCCGCTCTGAGGATTTCTGCCCTCTCTAGCCGCTCTCTTGGAAACCTCAAAGGTACCAAAACCAACTAACTGCACCTTGCCGTCCTTCTTCAGCTCAGCGGCAACCACATCCGTAAATGCCTTCAAAGCCTTCTCTGCATCCTTCTTAGATAAGCCTGCCTGATCAGCCATTGCTGCAACTAACTCTGTCTTGTTCATTTTGAACTCCTCCTCTTAAAATGAGTTATCATATTTAGTTTCCCTCGGAAACCTATATATATTTATAGCTTTTTTTACATAGCTTGTCAAGCAAAAAATGCCAATTTTACGGCATTTTTCGGGATTCTTTACCTGTTTGTCGTTATGTAAATTAACTATCTGGAGAATATTTCGGCTATTGTCAGAATATTCACGTATATTCACTCATATTTATCAATTAAATCGTCTATTCTGTCGCGCAGCAACTGTTCCTGCGAAAGTCCCGTTATCCTTGCCACATCACTAATCCGCAGAAGAAGCCCGCCAATGAGGGTCTGCAATTTCCCGTCATCCTCCCCCGGCCTGCACTTGTGCAGATCCGCCGCCAGCTCACTGATCGCCGCAATGTCCTGCTCATAGGTATTTCCCTTCTCATAGTGCTTGTCTATCTTTTTTAATACCTTGACTGCTCTGGTCAACGCCGGAAGCTCTTGTGGAATCTCCTGCAAAGGAGAGGCGATCCATTCCTTATCTTTCTTTTCTTCCTTTTTGATCTCTTCCCAATTGACAAGCACCTCTGCGGGCGTATCCGCTTCGCCCGTACCAAACACGTGGGGATGGCGCCGCACCATCTTACGGCTGACCTCGTTCACCACATCCTCCATCGTAAAGATACCTTCCTCTTTGGCGATCTGGGCGTGCATGACCACCTGCAGCAGGACGTCGCCCAGCTCCTCGATCATGTTTTCAGGGTTTCCCGTCTTATCATAAATACGGATGGAGGCGAGCAATTCAGCCGCCTCCTCCATCATACAGGGTTTTAAGCTCTCATGTGTCTGTACCTTATCCCATGGACAGCCGTTTTCACTGCGCAGGGTGGCGACGATCTTAAGAAGATCCTCGTAGGTATAAGTTTTTTCTGCCATAATAATCCTCATTTCGGAACGTCAGATATTCCTTTATCCTTTATTATGTATATCCCTTATCGTTTCCATAGAGATGAAAAGAAATTCCAAATCGGATGAGATTCCTGACTGATCGTAATCTGCTCCGTAGTCAGCTGATCCCCACCGTCATTTTCACTGACAGAGGGATCCGGCTTTTTAGACGAATCGTCTGTATCGCCACCGCCGCCGTCGTCTCCATCACTCTTTTTTGGCTCAAGCACGATACTGACAGGCGCCATATGCTCTTCTACCGTAATTTCCTGCTCATACGGTTCAAATCCTTCCGCTTTCACTTCTATTTTATGTGTTCCACAGACTAATTTAACCGTCGCATCAGCACTATAGGTCGCGCTGCCGTCTATGGTGATCGTTGCGTCGCTTGGCATGATGTGGAACGAAACCTCCACGATCCTCTTTAAGTCAAAGGACTTCGTCTGCTCACCCGACACCACATCTATCGTTACCTCAACCGTCTGATATCCTTCCTTTTCTATACGGACCGTATGAGACCCGCAGGTCAGCTCAACGGCATTGCTGATATCGACCTGCGTTCCGTCCACACTGACGATCGCATCGTTAGGAGTAACGCTGAAAGTAACTTCGCCCGGCGCCTGCGGCGGCTCACCGGTCGTCCCCCCACTGCTGGAAGAATTTTGACTTCCCTGATTTCCTCCATTGTTTCCGCCGCTTGATCCGCCTTCCTTTTCCAGATCGGAGAAAGAATACGTCTCGTCCCGCTTATTATTTTCCAAATAAATCGAGTAACTTTTAGTCTTATAACCTGTTTTCTTCAGGGTGATCTCATGTCTGCCCGGAGATTTTGTAAAACGGACAGGGGCAATCCCCACGTAATTGCCGTCCAGATACACTTCTACGCCCTTTGGCGAATCCACATATACTTTATTACTGTTAGACGGCGCTAACGCATTCTGGCTCAAAGAAGAAAGATCATTCTTACTGACACTGTTTTTGCTGACAGAATCCAGTGTATCCTGCCAAGGGATACGCTGCGCATTGTTGCTGCTAAGAGAATTATCATTCTTCTCCTTCTTGCGGGTTTCTTCCAGTGTGAAGGAAATTGCGGCGCGCTCCGATCCCACCTGAATATATTTCGTAAGCGTATCATAGCCGCTTGCTTCCACTGTCACCTGATGGATGCCATAGCGAAGTTCCACTGCCGTGCCGGCCTCTACAGGCTTTCCATCCACGCTGATCTTCGCGCTCGAGGGCGTCACTTCAAAAAGGATGATACCGGTCTTGTCCTCCGCGATCTCCACATCGCCCACATCGAGCAGCACTTCCTTATCTCTCTCGACCGTGATCTCTTTCACACAGCCAATGCCTTTATTGTCAAGTACCACCTGATAACTGCCCTCAGGCACGGTTATAAGCATGTCCTCCGTGATCTGGCGGATCACGCGGTTACCTACCTCGATCCAGCCGCCCACAAGAGGCTGCTCATTTTTCAGACGCAGATAACCGTGGCCTCTGTCCACACTGACGCTGTAAATCTTGTGATCGATACCCGAAATGGTGACCTGATCCTGACTCACGACCTCCTCCGTCCCCATGCGGCGGCCTTCCGATAAGACCACTACGCCGGCCGGCAGAGAATAGGTCTGGGAGCCGATACTGGCTGTCTTGTTGACTCCCGCCAGATCGTAATTACTGATACTGTCAAAAACCCATGCTTTTGGGCTTTTTTGGATACTGGCAAGTTTTTTCTTTCCTTTTAAAAAGGTGACATCCACGATATCGCCCGCCTTGATCTGCGAGATCGTCATGGGACCTTCATACTTATCTTTCACATAAGTGGTGCCGTCATAGTAGAGGGTATACTGCTTTCCCGTATCCATGTTGATCAGGGACACCGCCTTATTGGCAGCGTCCGTAGACAAGACCACCGCCGTGTCCGCGGAATCATAGCTTCCCACCGTGGAAACGGAAAACCCCGTATCTACGACATTATTTCCTTTATTCTTAGCAACGCCGATATTGCTGGCCTCCGAGGTACACCCGGTCAAGGTAAGCGCTGCAAGCAACAGCAACGCAACTGCGCTTGTCATTCTTCTGTGCATCCTCATGATCGATTCTTATCCTTTCCTCTATGGTGCGCAGGACGGAAACAGACTCTTCAAAAAGAGCTTCTTTTCTCTTTCCTGTGCAAACAATTTCTCCAGCTTCTCCATATTTCTGCCGGGAATCCATGCTTTACCGCTGTTATAATAGAAGTTCACGATCTTCCAGAACTTCTCCGGATAGGCAAACCGAAGATAAAGCTGTCTGTAATCTCCCTCATCTAACGATCTGACTCCATTATAACTTGTAAGGAGCAGATCTCCAAGCGCCTGCGACCAGTTATTTTTTTCCAAGAGCTTCCTCATAAACAGATAGAGATCCCTGACGGGATGATCTCTGACACATTTTTCAAAATTAATAAGGACGCTGCCATGATCTGTCTGCATGATATTATGATACTGGTAATCGCCGTGGCACACAATGGGGAAGGCATAAGAATTCTCCCCATAGGCATAATAACGCAAATCACCTGTAATTTGCAAGGCAATATCCATAAAATAGTCATAATGTTTCATCAAATAAATTTCAAACTCAGTCTTTTGACTTTTTTCATGTAAAAATTTACGGACCTTCTTCAGCTCGCGGTTATGCTTCTCATACTCGTTCCCCACATTAAAAATGGGCTGTTCTTCCAGCATCCCGCTTCCGGAAAGATCGCTCGCGCTATGAAGTTTCGCCAACGTTTCCGCCGCCGCTTTGCATTCTGCGGTATTTTTATGGTCGCATTCCTTCCCCTCGCAGTAGGTCTTTACAATATAGGCCGTCCTGTCCTGATCCCTGACGATCAGCTCATCCTCCTTCGTCCGCAAAAGACTTTCCACGCGCACAGTCCCACTCTCACGGATATGCGAGAGCAGATATTCCTGAAAAACGACCTTTTCCGCAGGACCGCCATACTCCTTCATGATAAGCAAACCGCGGTCGGAATCACACAGAATCGCCCCGCGTCCTTTCCATGTGCGGCGCACCTCTATCTCATATTGCTCTAATAAACTGACAGCTCTGTCATTCACAAAAATACCCCCTGCCTGATTCTGACTGTTACATCATATGACCGGCAGAGGAGATTCATTACAATTCCTTGCATATTTCAAGAAGGGTCTCTTTCTCATTCAGCGAAGGGTCGTCTAACACCCGCTCTAAAAGCGCGTTCAGTTTCTCCCCGATCTCTCTTCCGGGCGGAATCCCTTCGGCGATCAGGTCGCTCCCTGTAACGGCAAGGTCTTTGAGGCTGACCGCATCTTTATTTTTTAAGATATCCTGATACAGCTTTTCTATGTATTCGACTTTCTCAAGCTTTTCCTTGCGCATATAATCGCTCTGCGCCGCGATATCCGCCCGCCGCACGGTAAAAATCAGCGGAAAGATATCTTCGCCTATGCGGTTGACGGCCCGCCGCACGCCCGCCTCCGTCGGCGCGATATCGTAATCATGGTAAAGCACGAGCTTTGTCACCTTATCGGTGGTATCGTTATCAAATTTAAGCCGCCGCATCACCTTGCGGGTGATCTTTTCTCCCTCATAGGGATGTTTTTTATTATGGGTGGTGCCGTCCGCATCCACCGTCAGCGTCTGCGGCTTTCCGATATCGTGAAATAACATCCCCAGCCGCAGCACCTTATCCGCCTCCACAAAAAGCATCGAGTGAAGAATATGCTCCCCCACATCATAACAATGATGCTTATGCCGCTGCGGCGTCTCCATACAAAGGTCAAACTCCGGCAATATCTGTGCCGTGATTCCAAGCGCATAGGCTGTCCGCAGATAATCGGGGTGCGGCGAAGTCACCAGCTTAATTAGTTCCACTTGAATCCGCTCCGCACTGATCTTTTGCAGATTAGGAGCAAGTTTGCGGATCGCCGCGCCGGTCTCCTCCTCGATCCGGTAACCGAGCTGCGCGGAAAAGCGCACCGCCCTAAGCATCCGCAGGGCGTCCTCGTCAAACCGCTCCGTAGCCGTTCCCACACAGCGGATCACACCCGCCTCAAGATCCGCAAGACCACCGTAAAGATCGACCAGGCCGTCTTTTTCGTTGTATGCCATCGCATTGATGGTGAAATCTCGCCGCCGCAGGTCTTCCCGCAGACTGGCAGTAAACGAAACCTCGCTCGGATGCCTGCCGTCCTCGTAAGCACCGTCGATCCGGTAAGTCGTCACTTCAAAGCCCTCTTTTTCCAAAAGGACCGTCACGGTACCGTGTTTGATCCCCGTATCAACCGTCCTCGCAAAAAGGCGCTTGACCTCCGCTGGCTTAGCCGAAGTGGTGATATCCCAATCATCCGGCTTCCTTCCAAGGATGGAATCCCGCACACAGCCGCCCACCGCATAGGCCTCGAAACCTGCTGCCTCCAGCGTCGCTATGATCTTTGTCACTTTCTCAGGCAGTTGTATCCGCACGGGAGTCTCCCTTCCTTCTCAAACTAACCGCCATCAATGCGGAGAATACCGCATTTCACTCTGTCAGCCGATGCTCGGTCCCTTAAAGACCTGATTGATGTCTTCCAGATGAAGCTTCGGTTCCTCTTCTTTTGTAAGGGACCCCACCAGCTCTTCCATTTCCTTCTTTGAGAGTACGCTACGGCTCCGCTCTACGAACTCTTCTTTCTCCTCGTCCGTCATGTCCACAAAACGGTCCATCGCCGGACGGTTTCCCGCAAACGCCAGTCCCAAACCAATCGGTAACGTGTTATAATCCATATTTTCCTCCTTATCAGCGTATCAACGTGATTTTTCAATCTATCCTCGCGCTAATTCCATACACACAGCATGTCCGTAAGGAGAAAAAATATACCGTCGTTAAATCAATTTACTCAGGAAAGCGTCGCAATGCCCCGCAGCCTGATATCTTCGCAGGACGCGCCCACAAGAATCTCATAATCGCCCGCGTCTGCGATAAATTCATGTAAATCCGTATCAAAATAGGCAAAGTCTTCCGACTTAAGTGTCAGGCTGACCTTTTTGGAACGTCCCCCGGAGAGATGGACCTTCGCAAAGGCCTTCAACTCCTTATCGGGCCTGTCCACTTTGGGCGCTATGGGCGCCACATACACCTGCACGATCTCCGCGCCGCTCCTTCTTCCCATATTTTTGACTGATAGAGTCAATTTCACTTCCCGTCCCTTTTCCACCTTCAGTTTCAAATCGCTGTACTCGAATCTGGTGTAAGAAAGACCGTGTCCGAAGCAGTAAGCCGGTTTGATCCGCTGCTTATCATAGTAGCGGTAACCGCAGTACAAGCCTTCCTCCAGCGTGATCTTATCCCAAATACCGAACTGCCCGTTCTTCGCGGTCACGCAGTCCTCGTATTTTTCCGGAAAAGTCTCGGCCAGCTTCGCGGAAGGATTCACTTCCCCAAAAATGACTCTGGCAAAGGCATTTCCCGTTTCCATGCCCGCATAATAACTCCACAGGATCGCCTGCGCCTTGTCCCGCCAAGGCATCTCCACGGGCGAGCCGCCCACAAAGGTGATGATCGCGTCTTTGCGAACCTTCAAAAGCTCTTCGATCAAAAGATCCTGCTCGTAAGGCAGCTTCATATCGGGCCTGTCAGACCCTTCGCAGTCATAGTCATGATTCAGGCCGCCCACAAAGATCACCGCGTCGGCGTCCTTTGCCAGCGCGAGCGCCTGTTCAAACAGCGCCTGATTCTTCTCATGAATCTCAGCTTTATCCTTTTCTATCTGTGCAAGCCGCTCCTGCTCGCCCTCTTTGTGGTCCTCATTCCCGTCCATGATGCCCCTTTGCAGCTGTCCGACGGTCGTATTTTTGAGATCATCCAGACTCGTCGCCTGCCAGTTCATATCAAAGGTCTTCGGTTTCACGGGAACATGATAGCCCGGCGCATATTCTACCTTTACATTGCCGCCTAAATACATCTTAAGGCCCGCCAGCGGACAGATCTCGTAGAGTGCCTTAATCTCCGCACTGCCGCCGCCGTCTGCATGAATCTTGGCCGCATTGACCCCGATCACCGCCAGCTTTTTGATCTTCTTTGCATCTAACGGCAGCGCGCGGTTCTCGTTCTTTAACAAAACCATGGATTCTTCCGCCGTGCGCAGGATAGCCTGCCGGCTGGCTAACGCATTGTATGCGCCCTTCTCCCTGCTGTCCTTCTTCGGACCGATCATTTTTAAACGGTACATCATGCGCAGCAGGTTCGTTACCTTGGCATCCACCATACTCTCGGATACTTCGCCCTTTTGGATCGCTTCTTTCAGGGGGTTTGCCAGTATATAATCATCAAAATCCGCAAAAACTGACATTTCCAGATCCATGGAACATTCCGCCGCTTCCTTGGTGTTGTGGACGCCGCCCCAATCGCTGATCACCGCGCCGTCATACCCCCACTCTTCCCGCAGGATACGGTCTAAAAGCGTTTTGTGTTCGCAGCAGTATGAGCCGTTCACTTTATTATAAGCGCCCATGATGGAATAGGAACCGGCCTCCTGCACCGCAGCCTTGAAGGCAGGCAGATATAGTTCGTAGAGCGTCCTCTCGTCGATGGTCTCATCCACGATCAGACGGCCCGTCTCCTGCACATTTGCCGCAAAATGCTTCACGCACGCCGCTACGTCGTTCTCCTGCACGCCTTTGATGAAAGGTACCGTCAACGCCTTGATCAGGCAGGGGTCTTCGCTCATATACTCGAAATTCCTGCCGCAGCGGGGGTCTCTTTTGATGTTGATGCCGGGCCCAAGGATCACATCTTTGCCCCGTCCTCTGGCCTCCGTTCCCAGCACATGGCCCATATCATGCGCTAATCCCGTATTCCAAGTCGATGCCAGGGCGCTGTTGCTCGGCAGATAAGACACCATGTCCGCGTTGTTGCCCGCAGGGATCCATCTGTCATCCATAAACTCCGCGCGTACGCCCATCGGCCCGTCCGAGCAGACGATCGCGGGTATCCCCAGCCTTTCTACCGCCCCCGAAGCAAATAAGGCCGCGCCGTGGATCATTGTCAGCTTTTCATCCAGCGTCAGTTTCTTCACCAGTTTCTCAATATCTTTTTCCCTTTTCTTTTCATTACTCTTGTCTTCATGTTTCATCATTGTAAGATATCCTCCTATTCTGCTTCCGTTTCCGCAAGTAATTCCCTTTTTTACTTTCTTAGGGATAAATTTCGCCTAATCTCTCTCCGGTATCCAAACCCGCATCTGGTTCAACCCCCGGTTGGCCCACGTATAATAAGGCACAAACGTTATCTGACAGGGCTTTATTTCCTGCCTGTCAAAGCTGTAAAGTTCCTCGCCTGCCGTCTCCCGATACCCCTGCGCAAAAAGCTTCCTGATTCCAAACAGCTCATCCGGCAGAAAATCGCTTACCGTTATCTCCCCGTCCCGTTTCAGGCTTAAGGAAAGCACGTCGTTTTCGTTATCAACACCTTCCGCACAGTAGATGAGCGGACCGCACTGCAGGGCCGCCTTCCCTGTATTCGCAGACACGCGGCTGCTGGTATACACCCGCTTTGCCGTCATATCAAACATCACCGTGATCACATCGTCCGCCGTGTATGTGCCTTGAATATACGCGTAGCCGTTCTTTATTTCACAGTCTGCCGCCTTCCCGTTTCGACAGATGTCCGTTTTTTCACTCCACGCGGGCATACGGACAGCCAGCGTCATCTTCATACCTGTCTTTCCTTTTTCCGGCATAAAGCGGTATTCCAGTTTACCATCATACGGATAGTCGGTATGTAATTCCACTTTTCCGCCAAAGCGCGCCGTTAAGTCAAGCGTTCCCGCCACAAACAGATTAGAAAACAGCGTTTCCTCCTCCACATGCCACGCATACTCCGCCAAGGATCCCAAAAGTCTGGCCACATTGGGCGGGCAGCAGGCGCAGGCAAACCATTTCGGCCGTACGGGAAGTGCGTGCCTGTGCGTCTGCGCCTCCCCGGAGATACCCGGCAGCGCTTCCAGCGGATTTACATAGAAAAACTTTGTGCCGTCAAGCTGCATCCCCGCCAGTACACAGTTGTAAAGCGCCCGTTCCATCACGTCCGCATATTTGCCGTCCCGTTCCAGATAGAGCATCTTATTGGAAAAGAAGATCAAACCGATCGCCGCGCAGGTCTCCGCATAAGCCGTGTCGTTGGGGAGATGGTCATCCTTTGTAAACGCTTCCCCTTCGTAGGCGGAGCCGATCGCACCCGTGACATACATCCGGTGCTGCGTGATATTGTTCCAGAGCGTCTTGCAGGCCGCCGCAAGTTCCGTATCTTTCGTCTGTGCCGCCGCGTCCGCCATACCGGTGTAAAGATAGACCGCACGCACGGCATGTCCCACCGCCTTGTCCTGTTTACGCACCGGGGCGTAATTCTGATTGTAAATTTTATCTCCGACATTGTTGCCCCATACACGCCAAGGATTTTTCTCCACTTCTTTCTTATAAAAATCAGGATCGACGCCGCGCACATCGATGAAATGTCTGGCAAGTTCCTGATACCGCTCATCCCCCGTGCAGCGGTAAAGCCGCAGCAGCGCAAGTTCAATCTCCGGATGTCCGGGGTAGCCTTCCGCGCCCTCCTCGATAAAGTGGCGGTAAATATGGTCCGCCATAGCGCACATGATCTCCAAAAGTCGCTTTTTGCCCGTGCATTCCGCATAAGCGACCGCCGCCTCGATCATATGCCCCGCACAGTAGAGTTCATGCGCCTCGTGCAGATTCGTCCAACGCTTGTCCGGCTCCTTCACCGTAAAATAGGTATTGAGATACCCGTCCTCGTGCTGCGCCTCGCCGATCAGCTCAATGATCTCGTCGCAGCGCCTCTCCAGCTCCTCGTCAGGGTTCTGCGCCAAAGAATATGCCGCCCCCTCCAGCCACTTGGCCACGTCGCTGTCCTGAAACACCATGCCGTAAAACTCTCCTTCACAGCTTCCGGTTTTCAGCTTTTTTGCCGCCATGCGGAAATTTTCGATACAATGGCTCTTTTCCGCGCCCTCGATCTGATCGTTCAGCGCTTTCTCCTGATAAGGCAGCACCACGTCCCGCACCAGTTTCTCATACCTGCCGAAAAATCCTTCTCCTACCGTAAAATCCTTGACCAATTTCAGATCTCCCATAAGTCCCTCCGCTTTTCTAAAGTTTACCAAATTGACCCTATTTCTAATATGCACTATATTTTTATCCCTTGCAAGATAAATAGAAAAAGAATTTTCATTGACAACTCCGGTAAAAATGTTGTATCATCATAATTGTTCATAAAGCGAAGCGTGGCTCAGTTTGGTAGAGCGCTGCGTTCGGGACGCAGAGGTCGCAGGTTCAAATCCTGTCGCTTCGACTGTCAAACGCACATCGGACTTCTGAAAGTCTGATGTGCGTCTTTTCATTACAATACTACTCTGTCATTCTGTTTTTATATAGGAATAATCCCCATAAAATCGGACACGCTGAGAGCATGAAGAAAAAAACATTCTCCCACAGTTTTGATTTTTATGTGCTTCTTTTCTTTATTACCGCCTGTGCCGGCTGGTCATGGGAAGTACTGTTATTTTTGTTTACGGAACATGCCTTTATCAACCGGGGCGTATACGAGGGGCCCTACCTACCCATCTACGGGATCGGCGGGCTTTTGCTCTGCATGCTGCTTTACCGCTTGAAAAAAAGGCCGCTGTCCGTATTTTTACTTTCCATGACCCTCTGCACGGTTTTAGAATATTTTACCAGCCTTATTCTGGAACGCAGATGGGGCGTGCGCTGGTGGGACTACAGCGGGCATTTGCTAAATATCAACGGAAGGGTCTGTTTTCTGGGCGCGGTCGTCTTCGGCCTTGGGGGAACGGTTCTGGTCTGTCTGTTTCTGCCCTTTTTTGAAAGGCTGTACGAACGAATCTCTCCTAAATGGCGCGTCGGTATCTGCTTTCTGCTCCTGATCCTGTTCCTTGCGGACGGCGCATGGTGCGCCATGCACCCGAACACGGGAACTAACATTTCCTATTCATCGGACAGCTTCGCCTGATTTCATTAAAATCTTTGTAAGCGGTCTCTAAATCTCTTGTTTTTTCCTCATAAAAGGTGTATTCTTATGTAGCGAATTTTTGTGGATGTGACATGGAGGAAATTATGGAAGCTTATGAAGTGTTAAGGGATCTGGCGATTATTATTTTCGCCGCAAAGTTTTTTGGTGTTTTGGCAAGGAAATGTAAAGCGCCTCAGGTCGTTGGGCAGATTGTGGCCGGACTTTTGATCGGACCCTGTGTGCTGGGCTGGGTCGCCCCTTCCGATTTCATCACCCATATGGCGGAAATCGGTGTCGTTTTGCTGATGTTTGAAGTGGGACTGGAAACGGACTTGCGGGAACTGATCAAAACAGGCCCCATCGCCCTTTTGATCGCCTGCGCGGGCGTGTTTGTCCCGCTGGTACTGGGCGCTCTTTTGTATATGGGTTTTTACGGCATAGCGCCTTGGGGCAGCGAAGAATTTTTCAAGGCGGTTTTCATCGGTACGATCATGACGGCCACCAGTGTGAGCATCACCGTGGCGGCTTTACAGGAATTGGGCAAGATTAAGAGTAAAGTAGGCACGACCATTGTCAGCGCGGCCATTATTGATGACGTGATCGGCATCATCGTACTGACCTTTGTCATCGGATTTAAGTCCCCGGACTCTCATCCCGGCATGGTCATTATAAAGACCATAGTCTTCTTTATCATTGCCATAGCGGGCGGTTTTGCCGTCTTTAAAATATTTCTGGCATTGGATAAGCGCTATCCGCACACGAGACGTATCCCCATTGTCTCCCTCGCCTTCTGCTTTGCCTTATCTTATATAGCGGAAAAATATTTCGGCATCGCGGATATTACGGGAGCCTATATCGCCGGCATCGTTTTATGCAACTTAAGTGACAATACCTACATAGAACGCAAGGTAGACGTAAGTTCCTACATGCTGTTTGGACCGCTGTTTTTTGCCAGCATCGGCCTGAAAACCAATTTTGACGCGATGGATTCCACCCTGTTTATTTTCTGCCTCTGCTTTGTGGTCGTTGCGCTGCTTGCCAAGATCATCGGCTGCGGTCTGGCTGCCAAACTCTGCCGCTATACGTTCTCTGATTCCTTAAAAATCGGCGTCGGTATGATGACCCGCGGGGAAGTGGCCCTGATCGTAGCGCAGAAGGGACTGGCAGCAGACCTCTTGACATCAGATTATTTTATGGCCGTGATCCTGCTGATCCTGTTCTCTTCTATTGCAACGCCGATCGTACTAAAAGCCCTATATAATAGAGACGACAAATTGTCTCCGGTCAAATAAAAAATTTCCCTATAAAGTCAGAAAGGCAGACTCCGTAGAGCCTGCCTTTTATGATATCTAAACCACAAGCCGGGGAAAACAGCTCACAGCACTTTTTCAAGTTCCGCCTCCAGCTCAGCCTGTGCCACGGCACCCACGATATTGCCTACCACCTCGCCCTTTACGAAAATTTTCATATTGGGAATGTTCATCACGCGGTACATCCTTGCAAGGCCGTCCTCCTCGTCAATGTTGCACTTACCGACCTTGATCTTACCGTCATACTTTTCGGCCAGCTGCTCTATGACCGGCGCCATCATCTTACAGGGCATACACCAGTCCGCATAGAAATCTACCAATACGGGGATTTCCGACTGTAAAACCTCGCTTTCAAAATTTTCGCTTGTGAAATTGTACTCCATGCTCTTGTACTCCATGCTCTTTTCCTCCTAATCGTTATCTTGTAATGATATATTTATAGATCGGATTTCCTTTAGCGGAAAACCGCTCTTCATACTCGGTCA
This sequence comes from Lachnospiraceae bacterium UBA7196, assembly GCA_002490835.1. Taxonomy (GTDB): domain Bacteria; phylum Bacillota; class Clostridia; order Lachnospirales; family Lachnospiraceae; genus UBA3282. The sequence continues at coordinate 41,687 of DKUU01000023.1, forward strand.
TCACATTACCCTGCATCATCTGTGCGTCGTGGTGCAGGTCTTTGGTCATCTGCAAAAGTTTCCACCCCGCCGGCGCCAATTCTTCCAGTGCAAATTGAAACAAGTCATGGTTATCCGTCTTGAACTCGATCACGCCGTCTTTTCTTAGTATTTCATCATACCGCCGTAAAAATTCACGGGAAGGAAGCCTTCTTTTGGCATGCCTATCCTTCGGCCACGGATCGGAAAAATTTAAATAAATACGGTCTACTTCGCCGGGTCCGAATACCGACGTGATCTCCTCCGCTTCCATGCGGATAAAATAAAGATTCGGCAGCGGTTCCGCATCCAGTTTCTGAATGCCGCGGATCAATACGCTCGAATATTTCTCGATGCCTAAATAGTTGATATCCGGATTCTGTCTTGCCAGATCCATGATGAAGCGTCCCTTTCCCATACCAATCTCAATGCGGATGGGATGGTCGTTTCCGAACACTTCCCGCCAGCGGCCTTTCTTTTCCTGCGGCTCCTGTACCACAAGGGGACTATCCGCAATTGCCTCTCTGGAGCCCGTCACATTTCGCAGTCGCATTCTTTTGCCTGTCCTTCCTGTTTCTTACTTTTTACAGTATCATATTTTGTATTTTTTGTGAATACACTACTGTTTTTCTGCAAAATAGTGTATGATAGGAATGTATATGATCGAGGACTAAAGTCTCTGCATATAAGACCTATAAGATATGATAGAAAGGTTTTAAGATATGGGATTATCGGATAAAATCCTTTTTCAAATAAGACGGTGCGGCGCGGCGCTTCTTGTTTTTTCGCTGTCTTTTAGCATAGCTGCTGGCAGTTCTCTGACCGCACAGGCAGCATCTACGGAGGAATTACAGGAACAGGCCGAGGCCCGCAAATCGCTTCCTATTCAATCCAACGAGATTGAAAACTGGCCAAGCGGCCCCCAGATCGGCGCGCAGGCCGCCATTCTCATGGACGCCAACACCGGCGTGATCCTTTACGCCAAAAATATCCACGAACGCCTTTATCCCGCCAGCACAACGAAAATCATGACCTCCCTTCTTGCCATGGAGCTGGGAAATTTAGATGATATTGTAAAATTCAGTCATGAAGCTGTTTTCAGCGTGCCTGCGGACGGTTCTAACATGGGTATGGATGAAGGCGAATCCCTCACGCTGGAGGAATGCCTCTACGGTATCATGGTGGCCTCCGCCAACGAAGCCGCCAATGCGGCAGGCGAATACATTTCCGGTTCCATTCAGGAATTTGTAGATTTAATGAACCTACGGGCCAAAGAGATCGGCTGCACAGACACGCATTTTACCAATACAAACGGTCTTCATGACCCCGAACACTACACCAGTGTCTACGATCTGGCCCTGATCTCCAGCCACTTCTTTCAGAATGAAATGCTTTGTAAAATCAGCAACACAGCTAGTTATCACTTTGAAGCTACCGCCACCCAGCCGGATGATTTCACTAAGAAAAATAAGCACTTGTTGATCAACGGAGAACTGGCCTATGAGGGTGTTTTGGGCGGAAAGACCGGCTTTACGAGCGATTCCAGACAGACCCTTGTGACCTGCGCCGAACGAAACGGTATGAAGCTTATTTGCGTTGTGTTTAAGGAGGAATCTCCGAATCAGTTTGCGGATACGGTAGAGCTTTTCGATTATGGTTTTCAAAACTTTCAGGTATTGAACGTATCCGAAAACGAGCAAAAATATAACATTGAATCCACAGGCTTTTTGCAGATCGGCAATGATGTGTTTGGTAATTCCAAGCCTTTGCTTTCAATAGATACTGACAGTTATGTCATAATTCCCAACATGGTCACCTTCGCTGATCTTGACTCAACCATCGACTACAGCCAAACTGACGGGACCCGTATCGCGGAAATCGGGTATTCCTACCATGACATGTATGTAGGAAAAGCATATTTAAATCTTGTTGCAGACAGCGTCTCAAACTATGAATTTGACACAAAAATGACAGCCACCGATATCAGTGTGGAAAAGGTGGAACCTGCCGCAGAAGAAACAGACGCACAGGACACCGTATTTATTAATATTAAAAAAGTGCTAATCGTTATCCTTATTATTGCCGCCATCGTCATTACAATCCTGATGATATATGCCCTCATTACTAATAACAGGGCAGCCAGACGCAGAGAAAACCGCGTGAAGCGCAAAAAAAAGAGACGGTCCACTCTGCATATGGATTTCGAGGATTTTGATTTTTAAAAGGAAAACTGAAAATATCAATAAGGGAGGATGTCAAAATGAAAAAATTAGTAAAGGCATTTGCATTTCTGTTAACGGCAGTCTTGCTTACAGGTCTTTTCCCTGCCGTTTCCAAAGCAGAGGCTGAAAAATTAACAGGAAAAACAGCTATGGAAATCACGCAGATGATGGACAAGGGTTGGAATCTGGGAAATACTTTTGACGCTACCGGCGGGAAAAAGGATGATCCATACAGTCAGGAGACTTCCTGGGGAAATCCGCAAGTCACCAAAGAGTTGATTGACGGCGTAAAGGCGGCGGGCTTTACTACCATTCGCATCCCTGTCACATGGAACAATTATATCGATAAATCAAACGGCTATCATATTGATGAAGCTTTTTTAAACCGTGTCAATGAAATCGTAGACTACGCTTTAGAAAACGAGATGTTTGTGATCTTGAATGCGCACCATGAAGAGTGGGTCAATGATAAAAATATCCATGAAAATTATGAAGAGATTGGTAAGGAGTTAAATGCCGTCTGGTCACAGCTGGCGGATCACTTTGCAGAGTATGACCAGCATTTAATCTTTGAAGGCATGAACGAGCCCAGAGCAGTCGGTATGGGTTATGAATGGAACGGAAATCAGGCCTGTTACGACGCCGTGAATTACTTAGATCAGGTTTTTGTGGACTGCATCCGCAGCAACGGAAAGGGATATAATTCTGAGAGAGCGCTTATGATTCCGGGATATGCTGCGTCAATGAATGCTGCTGTCCTAAAATCCATTCAGATTCCCCAGTACAACGGGAAAGATGCGGAGAATCTGATCATTTCCGTTCACTGCTATTCCCCCTATAATTTCTGTTTGACGGATGATCAGGAAAGTTTCAGCCCGGAAAATACGCAGGATACATCAGGGATCACATCCTTGATCAACAATTTAAAAAGTCTCTTTATAAATAATGGGATACCGGTCGTTATCGGGGAATGCGGCGCTACCAATACAAACGACAATGACGATGCCAGAAAATTATGGTTCATTTTCATGGGCGACATTACCAGAGAAAATGGAATCCCTGCCGTCTTGTGGGACAACGGGGCAAAGGGAAACAGCGGCGGAGAATGTCATAATTATTTTATGAGAGAAACCGGAGAACCGGCATATCCTGAATTGCTCAGCGCCTTTATCTATGGTGATTTAGAGGCAAAGAAGCCTAAAGATATGTTAATTGATTTTGAGCCTTATGAAGAAGGCGGAACAACAGTTCTTGCCACACCGGAACAGTATGGTTTTACTCCGAAGACATTAATGAAAAAAGCGAAAATAAATCATACAGAGGGGGTTGCTGTCGGCTTCAGCGTTGTTATTCCCAAAGCAGGAAACGATTCTTATGCCACAATGGATCTTTCTAAGTTTGTGGGAAAGACCGTCAATGTAGGGCTGTATTTGAGATCTGAAAGTCAGGGATCCGTGACTCTGGGTATTTTGGAGAAAGAAAAGCAGGAGCTTGCCACGGCGCAGATAGACGCAGAATGGACGCAGGTGACCTTTTCCTACCAATTCAGTGAGGATGATTGCGAAAGGGCCTTATTTTTCCAAGGGGACGGCGCGGATGATTTTTACGTAGACGATATTTCTATTACCATGGTTGACGAAAAGGACCGATATGAAACACAGGTTCTAAAAGGCGGTGAGACGGGAGAAACGATTGAAGAACCTGCCGCTGATGAATCCGTGGAAGATGATTCCAATACCGATCAGGGTGATGTAAACAACGCTGCGCAGCCGCCAAATCCCTCTTCTGAAACAAATAACGGCGCATTTAAGACGATCATTGTGCTCTGTGTCATCATTGTTTTTGTTGGAATCATTGCCTACATTGTAAAGAAAAAGGCAGGAAAGAACTAGGGGATACAAAGAAGCAAATCTTTCTTTACTGACAAAAATGCTGTAAATTCAAAGATACATGAATTTACAGCATTTTTCAGCGTTCCCTGCGAGAATCGAACTCACAACTGGGGCTTAGGAGGCTCCTGTTATATCCATTTAACTAAGGGAACTGATATATTACAGAGGATAATTGATATATCCCTGCATCCAAATGGATCCTTTAAACCGACGACCGATCTGCGGCTCTCCGTACAGATCCTGTTTGTTGATACAAACGTCAAACTCCAGATCGTTACAACTCAAGTGCATGACATAGATCTCTTCCCCGGTGATTTTATTAGTCCGCAGGGCAATATCTAAAATCTCACCCAGAACCGAGTACTGATCGCACTCTACGCCATAAGGCATGAAATAGGTGTCCACCAGACTGAAAACATCCTCCGTGAGAATCTTTTTGGAGATCGTGGAATAAATATCCATATCCTCAAGCGTCAGACTCTCGATCGCGTCCTCATCGCCCAGACGGGCCGCCGCGATCAGCTTATTGCGGCTGGTAGAAACCCGCTCGCTCCTTTTTATCTCATTCTCATCTTTTCCAATCGGTAATATTATATTACCACCAATTGACAATCCTGACAATGTTAAAGTTGTACCTGTGACAGGAAGCTTATTTGTATTCTGTGCCTTCACGTAGGGTACGATGTTCTGCAGATAGAAGACCAGACTAACGCCTACCTTGATATCGTCGCAAACCCCCGCATAAGATTCCTTATCCGCATGTCGTTCCACGGACACATCCTCGCAAGAACTGATGCCGGTACCGCGCAGATACGGATAAAAGTAATCATAAGTAAACTTTTCTTCCGCGTCAAATTCTCCGCAGACAGCAATTCCCATACCCGGCGCAAAATCCTCACAAAACTCCGCCAGTATGGTTTTTTCTCCGTTAGCGGTATAGGAGCGGTGTTTCGCGTTCATGATCACATCCGTGATCAGTCGCTGTTCCTCCCGCCTGTCATTCAATTTACTAAACCCGATTGCCCGCATATACTTATGCAATGAACTCACCTCGATACCGTCACTGATCCTATTTACCGCAGCTCCGCGATCCCGCCCATATAAGGACGAAGCACCTCAGGAATCCGCACGGAACCGTCCGCCTGCAGATTGTTTTCCAAAAATGCGATCAGCATTCTGGGCGGCGCCACCACTGTATTATTCAATGTATGCGCAAAATATTTGCCCTCCGCGCCATTTACGCGGATGCGAAGCCTCCTCGCCTGCGCATCTCCCAGATTAGAGCAGCTTCCTACCTCAAAATATTTCTTCTGTCTGGGAGACCATGCCTCCACATCATAAGATTTTACCTTGAGATCCGCCAGATCGCCGGAACAGCACTCGATCGTTCGCACCGGAATATCCAGAGAACGGAAAAGGTCCACCGTATTCTGCCATAATTTATCAAACCACATGGGAGACTCTTCCGGCTTACAGACCACGATCATTTCCTGTTTTTCAAACTGGTGGATGCGGTACACACCCCTCTCCTCGATACCATGCGCGCCCTTCTCCTTGCGGAAACAGGGCGAATAGCTGGTAAGGGTGTGAGGCAGTTCCTCCTCCTGAATAATGGTATCAATAAACTTACCGATCATGGAATGCTCGGAAGTACCGATCAGATAAAGGTCTTCCCCCTCTATCTTATACATCATGGCATCCATTTCCGCAAAACTCATAACGCCGTCCACTACCGCGCTCCTAATCATAAAAGGCGGTACGCAATAGGTAAAACCCCTATTAATCATAAAATCTCTGGCATAGGCGATCACTGCGGAGTGAAGTCTTGCGATATCGCCCATCAGGTAATAAAAACCGTTTCCGGCCACACGTCCCGCGGCATCCATATCAATGCCATGGAAACGCTCCATGATCTCGGTATGGTAAGGAATCTCAAAATCAGGAACCACCGGGTCGCCGTATTTTTGGACCTCGACATTTTCCGTATCATCCTTGCCGATCGGAACGGAAGGATCGATGATATTCGGAATGGTCATCATATCCTTTTTGATCTTTTCACGCAGGTCGTTTTCTTTTGCCTCCAGTTCAGAAAGTCTGGTCGCGCCTGCTGCCACTTCTGCTTTCTTCGCCTCGGCTTCCTCTTTCTTTCCCTGCGCCATCAATGCACCAATTTCTTTGGAAATCTTGTTTCTCTTTGCGCGGATATCGTCCGCTTCCTGCTGGGCCGCTCTGACTTCCGCATCCAACGCAATCACTTCATCTACCAACGGAAGCTTCTGTTCCTGAAATTTCTTTTTAATATTCTCTTTTACCGCTTCAGGATTCTCCCTCAAAAACTTGATATCAATCATTTTATATTACCTCCATTTTGTCCGAGCAAGTTTTATGCGACTCACTCTACTACGCTGTCAATATACAGATCATCATACTCTGTCATATCCTTAACTACATCCACCGCCGTACCGTACCGATCCTTTGTGATCCTGATCACCGGCCTGTCCGGAAACTGTTTATTCTGATAAAGTACGATCCCTGTCTCTCCTTCATTAGTCCTGACTACAGTGCCCGCAGGATAAACAGCGGTAAACTCTAAAAGGATATCGACAATTTTGCCGTCAAATTTAATATCTCTATTGGTTCTCAGATATCGGACTGCCTCAAAAACTTTCGACCGCTTACAACCGATTCCGCAGATCATCTCGTCAAAAGCATCACAAATCTGAATAATACGGCATTCTTCCGAAATATCCGTGGTCTTTAACGGGTATCCTGAGCCATCCAGCCGCTCATGGTGATATAATATCATATTTTTCACTGTTTCGGATATCCAATTTTCGTCACGAAGCGTCGTATACCCATAAATTGGGTGTTTCTTGTATTCTGCATACTCCATCTCTGAGAGCTGATCCAAATTCTGGTTCTCATAAGAAATCAACAGATAGCGCAGACCCAGATCGTGAAGCAGACTGCCGACGCCTATATCATGTACCTCTTCCTGTGGAAGTCCCATTCTAAGCGCAACCAGAGTCGCGAGACTGCAAAGGCTGATTGAATGCTCATAAATATCAGAACTTCTCTCCTTGATGTCGTAGATTTTTTCCACGACCTCTTCTTCCTGTAGAATATTTGTAATTATGGTATCTGCTGTCTGCGCAAGTTCCATCAATTTTTCGTTGTGGCTGTAGGTATGTTTTTCCAAAATATTTTTTACTTTTGACTTAAAACCTGCCTCCACATCTTCCTTCAGGATCATCACCTGCTTCGTATCCGGCGCATCCTCCTTGACATAAACTTCCAGAATATTGAGTTCCTTTAACTTCTCAACATATTCCGGCTTTAGCTGCGTTCCCGCCGAAAGCAGAATCTTGTACTCCATTGTCATGGCATCTTTAGCCAAAACCTCTGTCCCTGTCAGATTGTCAACCTTACACAATCTCATATACAGGCCTCCTCCAAGTATGCTGCCCCTTCCATTTTCGCTACAGATCCATTGCTATATCGAGCGCCTTCTTTTCTTCATCTCCCAAAGCAATATCACACAGTCCGGCTTTGATCTCTTTTGTATAAGAATAGCAGCCTTCCGCACTATGAACAGAATTTAAGATAAAACCGTTATCATTTTCATCAAGCAATGCAAGTGAGAAACTGAGCTGCCCTCCCATTTGGTTAAAGGCATCATACTTCACCAGACCGATTTTCTGAAAAGCACCTTCCAATTTACGGTACAGGTTTTCAATATCCTTATGATTCCTATCCATGGATGCCTTGATCAGTTTGTTATCTTCGTAAAGTCCTACAATGTCTTTTTCCAGACTTTTCGCATTCTTACCGCCCATAAACTTCTGATACCGTCTGGACAATTTATTAAATTTCACAAACAGCACGATCACCATAATGAGCAGAATAATTGCCAAGGCAGCCAGAACAATGAACAAATATGACAGATCCGTTCCGCCAAGCCCCATATCCTCCAGTAAATTAAAATTCATTTGTTTTCCTCATTTCTGAGCAGTTTCTTATCCGTATGATTTTCAATCGGATAGTTTATCTGCCGGTCAGTAAGTCTGTAAGTTTCTCCAGATCATCGTGCGTGTAAAATTCAATTTCCAGCTTGCCGGCGCCCGCCCCTTTCGAAGTGATCGCCACCTTTGTGCCAAGAGACTGTTTGAGCTTTTCTTCCAAATCCTGATAGACAGCCTCTAAGGCTTTATCTGTCACCGTCTCTTTCTTCGCTTTATCAGGTTTATTCAGATTTTTGACCAATTTCTCGACATCTCTGACACTCAGTTTTTCGTCGAAAACTTTTTGTGCAATCGTGTACTGCTGTTCTGCATCCTCAATGGATATCAAGGCTCTGGCGTGTCCCGTCGTGATCATATCATCAATGATCATCTGCTGCACTTCGTCGCAGAGCTTTAATAGCCGCATCGAGTTTGTGACTGCTGTCCTGCTCTTGGAAACCCTCTCCGCCACCTCGTCCTGCTTGAGGTTAAATTCTGTCAGTAATCTCTTATAAGCCTGCGCTTCCTCAATCGGATTTAAATCTTCTCTCTGAATATTTTCGATCAGGGAAATCTCAACAATCTCCTGCTCCGTATAATTACGGACGATAACCGGCACTTCCTTCAAACCTGCCAGCTTCGCTGCCCGCCAGCGGCGCTCTCCGGCTATGATCTCATAGTGAGTCTTTCTATCCTGCACAATAAGGGGCTCCACGATTCCATACTGCTTAATGGAATCCGCCAGCTCCTGCAGGGCATCCTCATCAAAATTCTTTCGGGGCTGTTCTCTGTTCGGCTCCACCTTTGTAATCTTAACATAGGTTCCCTGTCCGTTATCTTCTTTTATTTCTTCTGCCTTTGTTTCTGTCTTTGGTGTTGCCACCGGAATCAGGGAATCTAATCCCTTCCCTAAGCCTCTCGCTGCTTTTGCCATGTTTCTCTCCTATACTAATTATGAACTACCTTACATTAATGATTTCCTCCGCGAGCGACATATACGCCTCCGCTCCCGCGGACTTCGGATCATACATATGAATGGGCATACCATAACTGGGCGCTTCAGCCAGCCTGATGTTCCTCGGTATCAATGTGTTATAAACTTTCTGTTTCAGGTTATTCTTGACGTTCTCTACCACCTGCATAGAAAGATTTGTGCGGGAGTCGTACATGGTAAAGACCACGCCTTCCATATCCAGCTCCGGATTCAGTCTTTCTTTTACGAGGTTAATGGTATGTATCAACTGGCTGAGACCTTCCAACGCATAGTACTCGCACTGGATCGGAACAAGTACCGTATCCGCCGTCGTCATAGCATTGATCGTTAAAAGATTCAGAGAGGGCGGACAGTCGATCATAATAAAATCGTACTTGTCTCTCACCCAGTCAATTTCCTTTTTTAATATATACTCTTTTTTATCTACGCCAATCAGTTCGATCTCCGTTGCCGCTAAATTAACATTCGAGGGAATGATGGAAACGCCCGGTATTACATCAGCTAAAATGCACTCGTTTATAGAGCATTCGCTTAAGAATAATTCATAGATCGTATTTTCCAATTCGTTTTTTTCGACACCGAAGCCGCTGGTCGTATTTCCCTGCGGATCTGCATCAATCACCAGTACCTTTTTCCCCTTTACTGCCAACGCTGCTGAAAGGTTAATAGCCGTGGTCGTCTTACCGACGCCACCCTTTTGGTTGGCAATTGCAATTGTTCTTCCCATTTTTTATCTTTATCCTCTTTCTATTTTAGTGTCCGCTTACGATTATATCACTAATCCACGTGATAAGCTATCTTTTTTTACAAACTTTCGATACTTTCCGGATATCGTACGCCCCATTCCTTTCGCAATGCGTCCATGATCCTCATCATTTTCAACGTTTCCGCATGGGGCATGGAAGGACATTCCAGTTTTCCCTGCTGAATACAAGAGATTGTTTCTATAATCTCATATTCATAGCCGCTGATCTGTTCGGGAACCTCCACCTCACGAAGCAGATTCCGATCTTTATCATATATTTTAATTGTTTCCGGATTATTGATATTTTCCACGACCATATAACCGCTCGACCCATAAAAGATACCTTGGCTATCGGATTTCCCATGGATCCCGGAATTTAGAACAGCCATTCTGCCATCCTGATACAGAAGAAGAATCGCATTTTCTCCGTCTACTCCCCCACTCGTAAGCTGTACCGCTGATTGCATATTTAACACCTCATCACCAAAGTGCATATAGGCAAAATTCAAAGGATAGATTCCTACATCTAAAAGAGCGCCGCCTGCAAGTTTCGATTTTACGACCCGCTCCTTATCACAGAGTGGATAATTCAGATTCGCAGTTAATTTCCATACTTCTCCTATGACTTTCTCACCGAGCAGGTCGTTGATCATCTTTCGGGAAGGCATATATCTGGTCCAGATTGCCTCCGTTACCAAAAGCTTTTTTTCCTCTGCAATCCGAAAAATTTCTTTCGCCTGTTCAGTATTTACTGTAAAACTTTTTTCACAAAGTACATGTTTTCCAGCGTCCAGACACATTTTCATATGTTGATAATGATGAGAATGCGGCGTAGCGATATAGACAAGTTCTATCTCCTCATCCGCCAGCATTCCCTCATAGGAACCAAAGGCATGCGTAAAATTATGAGTCTTTGCAAAATTCTTTGCTTTTTCCAAATCTCTTGAGGCGATTCCGTAACAGTTTACCTCTGGTATTCTATTCATTGTCTCCGCCAAGGTGCCAGCAATACTGCCGGCACCAAGTATTCCAATCTTCATGCTTTTTCCTTCTCTCTATCATTTTCATCTATGTATTTATTACTGCACAATGTTTCACGGACCCGTTTCACATATTTTTTGATGTTTCACAAATCATATCACAATATCTTGGGCTGGATTGTTTCACGTGAAACATTATCTAGTGTCAATAGTCCAAATATATCCATTTGTTTCACGTGAAACATTTTGTTTATTTATTAGGAAAGTGCGACAGTGTAAATCATTTAGGGAGAATGCGAAGCATTCTCTTAATCGTCGCTGCCGAGCGACGATTTTTTAATCACTTCTTATTGCATTTTATCCTTATTATTGTTGTATAAACTAATATTGGTAATGCGATGATATCAATTATTCCAATACACCTGACAAAATAATCAGTAAGACTTATATTGAAAATATTTGAACCAGATAAAATCATAGTACATATTCCTACCGCTAGTAAACTGCATGACCAAAGCAAATTAATTTTCTTCATATTTTTTCTCTGTTTTTTACACATAAATTAATATAACTTTATTATATTGTTTTTTATAGCAAACACCGCCGCCTGTGTCCGATCCGATACCTCTATTTTTTTAAATATATTAGATATGTGATTTTTTACCGTCCGCTCACTGATATTTAAATTAGTTGCAATTTCTTTATTAAACATTCCGTTTGCCACTTGGACTAAAACTTCTAATTCCCGATTTGTCAAAGAAGCAACTTTATCCTTATCAACATCACGATTCAATAATTGATTATTCAAAGCCGGAATCAGACTGGACTGTATATAATTTTCACCATCCCGCACTGCCCGAATTGCTTTCTTTAATTCCGCCGACTCGGAATCTTTCATGATATAGCCTTCCACACCAATATCTACTGCATTCATTAAATATTCTAATTCATTATGAACTGTCAGGATCAGAACCTTGACCGAAGATTGTTTTTCCTTCATCTTTTTCAAAACTTCAATTCCATTCATCTCCGGCATGTTGATATCCAAAAGCAATACTTCCGGATCATACTTTTCCAAATTTTCCAGACACTCCACACCATTGGCAGCCTCCCCTACCACCTTGATGCTTCCGTCGAACTCCAACAGTTGTTTCAGCCCCTCTCTGATCAAACTGTGGTCGTCAACAATCATAACTCGAATTGCATTCATCCTATGGCTTTCCTCCTTCTCTCTTCTCTTTTGACCCTTATTATTTTTTAATCTCTATTTCTATGGACGTTCCGTCCTGCGCATTGATTCGCATTTCTCCGCCCAATAAAAATACTCTTTCTTCTACAACATGTAAACCAAAATGCCTGTCCTTCTTCGCTGCTTCATTAATATCGAAACCCACTCCATTATCCTTTATCTTTATTAAATAAGCCTTTTCCTCTTCTTTTAAACTCACTTCGATTCGATTACCGCCGGAATGTTTAATAGAATTTGACATACATTCCTTAATAATATGGTAGATCATTATCAAAAAAAAATCTTTTTCTTCCCCTTGATAACTATCTTGTATCTCATCAATATCTGCCGAGATTTCAAATTTATTATCCTGATTCAAAAGTGAAAAAAGATTTAGGAGCGCATCCCGTAATCCAAGATCGTCAAAAGTCATTGGCCGCAGATCATAGATCCTATTTCTAATATCATCGATCACCTTGCGCAGTCCTGATTCAATCGAAGCCAATTCTAATTTCGCTTTCACAGGATCCTGATCAATATAGAGTGAACTTAATTCTACCATATGTACCAAATGCGTAAGATTTTGCAAAGAACTGTCATGCAGATCTCTCGCAATCCGTTGGCGCTCCTTTTCCTGTACGTCCATTACAGAAAATTGTTTCATGTGAAACGCCGGATAATCTAGTCCTGTATCTTTCTTCTTCGCCATGATTTCATCCTCATTCCCTTTATAACTCTATCTTAACCTAAAACGAAAAAGAAAGAAAGAATTTCTGGCAAAGAAAAACAAAAAATGGTAGAATAAAGGTAATAACAACAAACCTTAAATATAATTCTGCGATGAGTTTCACAATTACCTAAAACTTCAAAAGTAAGAAAGGATTAAAGAGGCTAAATATGAATAAAAAACTTACGACCGCTATCATGCTGACAGGTACTTCCGTCGCTGCCATCCATGGGATTAACAAAATACATACTTCTCTCTGCACGGTCAAAAATCTGCTGGACACCTCAGAAAATTTTTACTATGAGTGGCGTTTTGGAAAAATCCGCTACCAGAGAAAGGGAAGCGGCAGCCCCCTTCTTTTCATCCATGATCTGACAGTAGGCAGTTCAAGCTATGAATATCACCGCCTTATCAATAATCTGACAGAAAAGCACGCCGTTTATTCTTTGGACCTGTTGGGCTATGGTATGTCCGATAAACCTCCAATGACTTACACAAATAATTTATATGAACAACTGGTTACTGATTTTATAAAGTCCGTAATTGGCAAAAAAGCTTCCGTCGTCGTAACAGGAGAGTCCGTGCCTTTCGTTATCATGGCCTGCCATAATAATCCCGATATTTTTAATAAGATTGTCTGCATCAATCCGCAGAGTCTTTACTTACAGAATCAAATTCCTTCCAAGCAGACGGACCTCTTTAAAATTTTGATTGAGACCCCTATACTTGGTACCTTTATCTATCACCTGTTTTCCAACAGGCCGGGTATCGAAAAAACTTTCTGGAAAACCTATTTCTGTGATCGTGAAGAAGTCAAAGAAAGATATATCTATAATTATCTGGAAGCCGCCCACTTAGATGACAGTCACGCAAAATATACTTTTGCCAGCTATGTTGGTAAATACATGAACATGAGCATTCTCCATGAACTGAAAGAAATCGATAACAGCATTCTCATGATCGGCGGAGAAAAAGAAAAAGATATCCAAACCATCATCGAAAATTATAAATACTATAATCCCGCTATCGAAGATTGTTATATTCCAAATACAAAACATCTTCCGCAGCTTGAAGCGCCCGATGAGATTCTAGATCAGCTCCGGATGTTCTTATAACAGAAAAAGCATAAAATAATCTTCTATGATATATTATAAAGGTTTCTTGCTTGCCGTTCCGGCCTTCCGGGGATACTGCTTCGGGGTCGGGCGGCATTTTTCTATTATGATCAAATTTCTCTTAATATCAGAATAAGGAAGAGTAAAAGCTCTTTGCTCCTTTACGCTTCCCCCTAAGATTTCAATAGCATGTTCCGCCTGCTCTATCTCCTCTTCATCTGTTTTATAGGAAACAAAACATCCTCCGATTTTTACATAGGGAAGACAGTATTCCGACAATGTGGAAAGATTTGCCACCGCACGGGAAACACAGAGATCAAAATGTTCCCGCATCAGGTCAGGCTTTGCAAAATCTTCCGCCCTGCCGTGAATTGCTTCTATCTGATCAAGGGAAAGCATATCTATCGTCTCCTGCAAAAAACCTATCCTTTTTTGCAAAGAGTCAAGCAGCGTTACCCGCAGATTCGGAAAGACAATCTTTAAGGGGATACCGGGAAAGCCTGCACCGGTTCCTACGTCAAGCACAGTAAGGTCCTTTTTCAGATCAAAAACTTTTACCAGAGAAAGACTGTCAATGAAATGCTTTTTCATCACTTCGTCAAATTCCGTAATCGTTGTCAGGTTCATCACCTTATTTTTCTCAACCAGAAACGCATAATATCTTAAAAATTGATCTAACTGCTCCTCCGTTAAAGTAATGTGAAGTTCCTCTAAATCTTTCTCAAACTGCGCCGTATCTTTCAAAATAACACCTGTTACCCTTTCTAAGCCTTTTTATCCTTATGACTCTCCAAATAAACGAGCAGCACCGAAATATCTGCCGGCGATACTCCCGATATCCTTGAGGCCTGCCCCACGGAAACGGGCCTGTAAGCGATCAGTTTCTGCCTTGCTTCCAATCGCAGACTTCCCACATCGTTATAATCCAAATCCGCAGGAATTTTGCGTTTCTCCATTTTCTTATAATGTTCTACCTGCTTTAACTGTCTGTCAATATAACCCTCATATTTGACCTCAATCTCCACCTGCTCTTTTACATCCGCAGAAAGGGACTTTCTTTCGGGATCAATCTCTGAAAGTACTTCATAACTAAGCTCCGGCCGGCAGATCAATTCAGCCATACTCGCACCAGTCTTCAAGGGCGCGCTTCCATGCGTCTTTAAAAAATCCTGAATGTTTTCCGACGCCCCTACGATTGTATTTTTTAACCGGTATATCTCTTTTTCTATCGCTTCCTTTTTTTGCAAGACAGCCTGATATGTTTCTTCAGAAACCAATCCCACTTCATAACCGATATGACGAAGTCTGAGATCGGCATTATCCTGACGCAGCAAAAGACGGTACTCCGCCCGCGAAGTCATCATACGGTAAGGCTCAAAGTTATCTTTCGTAACAAGGTCGTCTATCAAAACGCCGATATAGGCCTGCGAACGATCCAATACGATCTGCTCCCTTCCCTGTAAAAAGAGGGATGCGTTAATCCCCGCGATCAGACCCTGTGCCGCCGCTTCCTCATAACCGCTGCTGCCGTTAAACTGTCCGCCGCTAAAAAGTCCTTCGATGTCTTTAAATTCCAAAGTCGGATCAAGCTGCTTCGGATCAATACAGTCATACTCGATCGCATAGGCGTTTCGTACGATCTTACAATGCTCTAATCCCGGCACCGTCCGGTACATAGCAAGCTGTACGTCTTCCGGAAGAGAAGATGACATACCGCTTACATACATCTCATTGGTGTGAAGTCCTTCCGGTTCAATAAAAACCTGATGTCTGTCCTTATCGGAAAACTTCACCACCTTATCCTCAATCGAAGGACAGTATCTGGGTCCGGTCCCTTCGATGACACCGGCATAAATAGGCGATCTGTCCAGATTCGCCCTGATAATATCATGCGTCTTCTCATTTGTGTATGTCAGATAACAAGAAATCTGATCGATCTGCACCGTTTCCGGATCCGTGGAAAAAGAAAACGGTATCACCCGCTCGTCTCCAAACTGTTCTTCCATTTTATCAAAATCGAGGGACCTTCTGTCCATTCTGGCCGGCGTACCTGTTTTAAAACGGCGCATTTCGATTCCTAAATCTAAAAGGGAATCCGTCAGATGATTGGCTGCTTGCAGACCGTTCGGTCCTGTATAAGTAATCGCTTCCCCGCACAGACACCTCGCCTTCAAGTAAGTTCCTGTACATAAGATCACAGCCTTACATTCATAAACAGTGCCCGTAAATGTCTTAACGCCCGTGATTTTTCTCGTCCGGTTGGAAGTCTCCGCCTTCTTTTTTTGTTCTTCCACTAACAGTTCGCAGACTTCGGCCTGTTTGATCGTCAGATGCTCCTGATTTTCCAAAACTTTACGCATTGCTCTGGAATACTCCGCCTTATCCGCCTGTGCGCGCAGGGAATGTACCGCGGGACCCTTCGATCGGTTCAGCATCTTGGACTGAATAAAAGTCTTATCGATATTTTTTCCCATCTCGCCGCCCAGCGCATCGATCTCCCGCACCAGATGTCCCTTGGATGTGCCGCCCACATTGGGATTGCAGGGCATAAGGGCAATGCTGTCCACGCTCACCGTAAAGATCACCGTCTCAAATCCAAGTCTGGCACAGGCTAAAGCAGCCTCGCATCCCGCATGACCCGCCCCTACTACACATATGTCACATACCTCTCTCAGCTCATTCATATATCATTTCCTCTTTATTTTCCCATACAAAACTCCGCAAAAATTTTATTCACCAGATCCTCCCCGACCTCTACCCCAAGAATCCTTCCCAACGAAGCATAGGCGCTCATCAAATCAATGGAATAAAAATCTTCCGGCATATGAGCATCCAGACTTTTCTTTACCTGATGCATACTCTCTAAAGCATCCGCAATTGCTTCCTTATGCCTGATATTCGTAATATAAAGTTCATCTTCCGAAACGATTTTTCCATGAAGAAAATCTTCTTCGATCAGATTCTTTAAAGCTTCCAAGCCTTTTTTTTCTTTGGCGGAGATTCGCAACAAAGAAATATCTTTCTCTTCTATAAATTGACTGTTATGGTCAAATACACTTGCATAGAAACCTTCTATTGCCTTTTTGTCGGTTACTTCCTGAAGATCAGATTTATTCAAAAGGATGATGGTCTTTTTTCCTTCGATCAACTTTAAGATAGCTTCATCATTTTCATCAAGCGCCTCAGAAGAATCGATCACATAGAGGATGAGATCGGCTTCTTTTATTGTTTTCTTAGCCTTTTCCACCCCAATTTTTTCGACGGTATCTTCCGTATCTCTGATACCGGCCGTATCCGTAATATTTAAGGTGATATCTCCAAAACGGATCGTTTCTTCCAGCGTATCTCTGGTCGTACCGGCAATATCGGTGACAATAGCCCGGTCCTGCCCCATCAGCAGATTCAATAAGGAAGACTTCCCGACATTCGGCTTTCCTACAATGACAGTGCGGATCCCTTCTTTTAAAATTCTTCCGTCATCCGCAGTCAGCAAAAGTTTCTCCAACTCTTCTGTGATACGAAACACCTGATCCGAGAGTTTTTGCTCATATCCTTCCAGACTGATATGCTCAGGATCATCCAAAGCTGACTCGATAAAAGCAATCTCATATAGAATTTGATCCCGGAGTGTTTTAATCTTTTCAGACACAGATCCTTTTAACTGATTCACGGAAGTTTTTAAGGCAAACTCATTTTTTGCATGAATGATATCCATGACCGCTTCCGCTTTAGAAAGATCGATCCTTCCATTTAAAAAAGCACGTTTCGTAAATTCCCCCGGCTCCGCCATACGTGCACCCGCATGAAGCACTGCCGACAAAATCTTTTTCATCATCAAAGCGCCGCCATGACAGTTGATCTCCACTGTATCTTCCATGGTATAACTGTAAGGAGCTTTCATCACAGAAACCATCACTTCATCGAGGATATCCCCGTTTTCCGTAACGATAAAACCATAGTGGATCGTGTTTGCCGCATACTGGGCCAACACATTTCTTTTCTCTTTATTCTGATAGATTTTATGAACTATGAAAACGGCTTCCTCACCGCTTACCCGGATGATGCCGATTCCCGCATCTGACACAGCGGTAGCGATCGCCGCAATTGTATCTGTCTTCATACGCATTTCCTTTAAAAAAGCCGACAGATTTCTGTTTCCGCCGGCTTTTTATTCTAGCAAACTAGAATTTTCCTACATTATACTTCTTCATTGTCATAACTTTTCTCAAACTTCCTATCGCTCTTTTCATAGCGCTTGAGAACCACCACCACATGCCGGAAAGGTTCTTCTCCTTCACTGTAAGTAGTTACATACTTATCATTCTGCAGGGCGGAGTGGATGATCCTTCTCTCATAAGGATTCATAGGCTCCAAAGAAACAGGCCTCTTTGTCCTCTTCACCTTATAGGAAATGTTCTTCGCCAGATTTTCCAGCGTATCCTTTCTTCTCTTACGATAATTCTCCGTATCTACCTTCACTCTAATATAATCTTCCACATCTTTATTCACTACCAGAGATACCAGATACTGCAAAGAATCTAATGTCTGTCCTCTCTTACCGATGAGGATACCCATTTCGTCACCGGAAAGTTCAATGTCCATGGTACTCTCCGTTTCATCATATGTGACGTCGCATACCACCGTCATATTCATAGCGGCAAATACATCGTTCAAAAAGTCTTTTGCCTTATCTTCAATCGAACATTTTACCCTTACCTTAATGACGGCTGGTTTTGCGCCGAGTCCCAAAAGTCCGGACTTTCCTTCGTCTATCACTTCATATTCCAGTTTATCACTGGTCACGGTAAATTTCTGACATGCTTCCGTGATCGCGTCGTCAACAGTTTTTGCAGATACCTCTATAAAATCCATTTTTTCCTCCATTCTTACGCCGTTTTCAGCGCAAAATCCTATTTACTCTTTTTCTCGTTATATTCTCTTACCATATTTGCTTTTGCCATCATACTGCCGGGTTTTGCGTTTTTACTGTAGTACTCTGTAGAATCTTTGACAAGCTTTTCTTTTTCTTCTTTGGAAAGTGTCTGTGTCGAAGCCTTTGAAGCAACACCCGCCTTTTTGGTGTTCATGTTTGCGTAAGCCGCCATCTGCTGTGCCTGCGCATTCGCTTTTTCCATTTTTTTCTTCGCTTTTTCCGCATTTTGCGCGATCACTTCGTCGAGATCCATCTTATCGATGTGTTTATTGATGACAATCTGCTGAATACTTCTGACTACCGCACCGGCTACCCAGTAAAGTCCCATACCTGCGGGAAGCGTATAACAGAAAACGGCGGACATAAGCGGCATAACCATATTCATGGTCTTCATGGACTGCATCATGGTGTTTTGCTGCTCATTATCAGAAGTCATTTCCTGCTGGGGCATAAGTTTTACATTAATCCACTGTGTCACCGCCGCCAAAACAGGAATGATAAAAGCCACTATCATCATACCGGCAGAACCAGCAGCTTTCGCTTCCCTAAAAGTAAAGGAAGGAGAATTTGACATACTTAACCCTAAAAAGTTATTGTACCTGTCAAGCAGCGTCACCGTATGATCCACATCGGCAGCAAGAGCGGAAAACTGATCTTTCAGGCTGGCCCATTCCGCTGTGGAAGCTTTGTTTAATACATCAACAAATGTATTCTGCACATAAGTGACCACGCCGTTGGTAAAATTCTCATTTTCAAACTGCTTCGCATACATAGCGGCATTAGTAAAGCTTTTAACAAAATCCGCGCTTCCCGGCTGTTCGATCAACTTGTCCACAAGCGGAAAAAACGCTGCTTTTACCTGTCCTACATAAGCGGGAATATTATTGATCACGCGATATAGGGCAAGCAAGATAGGCATCTGAATCAAAAGCTGCACACAGCTTCCGGAAGGAGATACACCGTATTTTGCATAAACGGCCTTAGTCTCCATATTCATCGCCATCATGGAGTCATTGTCCTTTTTGTCCTTATACTTTTTCTGAATCGCCTGCAGTTCCGGATTCATTTTTGCCGACAACTTAGAATATTTCTGCTGCTTGATGGTAAGAGGCATCAGCAAAAGATAGATCACAATCGTAAATAAAATAATAGCAAGTCCGATATTGGGAATGCCGATCTTATCGATTACATAAAAGATGCCTTCCATGATATAGCCTAACAGCTTTACGATCGGACCAAGGATTTTTCCCGTATCCTTAGTCAATAAAATACCTGACAAAATTTCTTACCTCCTTAAATATATGACTGCCTGATATCAGGGAACAGGATCATAGCCTCCCTTAGAGAAAGGATTACACCTGCAGATTCGATAAAATGCTAATAATCCGCCTTTTAGAGCGCCATATTTTTCCACAGCTTCCAGCCCATACTCGGAACAAGTCGGAAAATAAGGACATTTTGTTCGTTTCATGGGTGATATATAGCTTCTGTAAAATTTTATCAGACAAATCAATATTTTTTTCATTATAAATTCTGACTTTCTTCCTCGTAAAAATATACTTTTAAGATACGATGAAGTTTTGAAAGATGTAGTAACGCGCGCTCGATTTCAAAATACCGAACCGAAGCGGCGCTTTTTCTTGCAACGACTACTATATCTAAACCACTATTAAATATATTTTCGTGTAGCCGGTAACTCTCTCTCACCAGTCTTGCAAAGCGGTGCCTCACTACGCTGTTGCCCACTTTTTTACTGGCGGAAATCCCCAGTCTGTTTACGTCTTTGTTGTTTTCCAATACATACATCACCAAATATTTGTTTGCGTAACTCTTACCGTTCTCGTAAACATTCCGGAAATCGCTGTTTTTCTTCAAGGATTCGGAAAATTGCATCTCTTATCCTTTCCTTTGACCAAATAGTTGGAAAAAGGCCACATAAATGCGGCCTATGCTGATAATCTCTTTCTTCCCTTTGCGCGTCTTGCAGCTAAGACTTTTCTCCCACCTTTGGTACTCATTCTCTTTCTGAAACCGTGTACCTTTGATCTATGCCTTTTCTTCGGCTGAAATGTCATTTTCATCGTTTTACACCTCCTTTACCGGACCTTATCCATTTATAAGGGCAACTTCAGTTATCATTTTTTGGAAAACAACATGTTGATTATATATAATTAGCAGGAAAACGTCAAGTAAAACCGCTGATTTTTTTGATTTTTTCGCTTAAAATCTTATTTTTGCTTTCACAAATAATCCACAATATGTTCATAACTTGTGGATAAGTAAAGTGGATAACTTATTATTTGAATTTTTAAGTCATTTGTATTATTATATATGGTAGGGTAATTTCGATGTAGGGGATTAAGGTATCGTAATATGGACAATATGGGCTCTATCAGGGAAAAATGGGAAGAAATCAAGGAAACCGTCAGGAAGGAATATGAACTTACTGATGTTTCTTTTGATACCTGGGTAAAACCTCTCCAATTTCATGAATTTAATGGGGATACCGCTATTATCATAATTCCTTCCGATCAGGCTCATGCCCTTAACTATATTTCTTCCAAATATAAGAATTTTTTTAAAGTTATCATCTCGGAAATGTTAGACCGTACTTACGATATTTCTTTTATTTTAGAAAAGGATGCGCTGAAACAGAAAAAGGACATGCTTCCCGCTGAAAAAATTTCGCATTCCGTTAATTATGAGAATGCAAATTTGAACCCTAAGTATAAATTCGATACTTTTGTCGTGGGAAGTAATAATAAATTAGCGCATTCCGCCGCTTTGGCCGTAGCAGAATCTCCGGGAGAAGTTTATAATCCTCTCTATATTTACGGCGGCGCAGGTCTTGGAAAAACACACCTGATGCACTCCATCGGTCATTTTATCTTGGAAAGAAACTCTGATATTAAAGTTCTTTATGTTACTTCTGAGAATTTTACCAATGAAGTAATCGAAAATATCAGGAGCGGCGACGCTATCAAATTAAACAAGATGCGCGAAAAATACAGGACTGTGGATGTTCTTTTAATCGATGATATCCAATTCATCATCGGAAAAGAAAGTACGCAGGAAGAATTTTTCCACACCTTTAACACGCTTCATTCCATGAATAAACAAGTCATCCTTTCTTCCGACAGACCGCCGAAAGAAATGGAAACTTTGGATGAAAGATTCAGATCCCGTTTTGAATGGGGCCTGATCGCGGATATACAGCCCCCTGATTATGAGACAAGAATGGCAATCCTCAAAAAATATGCCGAATCTTATAATAAAGAATTAGATGATGAAGTATTAAATTATATTGCGGAAAACATCAAATCAAATATCAGGGAATTGGAAGGCGCTTTAAATAAGATATTTGCCTTCTCTAAATTAAATAAAGTCGATATCAATATGGATTATGCCGAAGAAGCATTAAAAGACGTCATTTATCCTGACAAACCAAAAGAAATGACACCGGCTCTCGTCATTGAAGTCGTAGCGGAACATTTTGGCGTTGATCCAAATGATATTACTTCAAAGAAAAGAAATTCGGAATTTGTCCTTCCAAGACAGATCGTCATGTATTTATGCCGAAATTTGATGGACATGCCTTTGCAAAGTATTGCAAAGATTCTCGGAAAAAAGGATCACACTACCATATTGCACGGTATCAATAAAATAAAAGAAGATATGAAAGAAAATGAGGATCTTAATAATAAGGTAGAAATCTTGAAAAAGAAAATTCTTCCCTGATCCTATGAAATCATTATACACATGATTTTCTACAAGCGATGTGAATCCTATGTGAATAAATAAAATTATGACATATTTGTCATTTTTAGAAAAGTTAAGAATTGTTGATAACCTCTCATTTATTCTTCTGTTATCCTAAGTTCTTAACAACTTTATCCATCATTAAGATGGTAGATAAATCCTGATAAAAATGACCTTATTCACATATCTACATCCTTTATGATGAAGATGATGAAATAATTATTTATTTTATTACTTAAATCTGCACCCTCAAACACGAATAAGAAAGAAAGGAAGTTATTCACAGATGAAAATTGTATGCACGAAAGCAAACTTATTAAACGGCGTTCAGACAGTATCAAAGGCAGTACCCAATAAAACTACCATGTCCATCTTAGAATGTATCTTGGTAGAAGCTGCTGAAAATGAGATTAAACTGACTGCCAACGATATGGAACTTGGCATTGAAACTGTAATCGAAGGAGATGTCGTTGAATCAGGAACGATCGCTCTTGATGCAAAGATTTTTTTAGAGATCGTAAGAAAACTTCCTGATAATGATATCACGATTGAAACGGATCCTTCTTTTAAGACAACGATTACCTGTGAAAAAGCAAAATTTAATATCATAGGAAAATCTGGGGAAGATTTTTCTTATCTTCCTGAAATAGAAAGAAATGATTCGCTGGTTGTTTCCCAATTTACGTTAAAGGAAGTGATCCGGCAGACCATTTTTTCTATTGCGGACAATGAAAATAATAAGTTGATGACAGGAGAACTGTTTGAGATAGAAAATGACACCTTAAAAGTGGTTTCTCTTGACGGCCATCGCATTTCTATCAGAAAAATTGAATTAAAAAATTCTTATGACCATAAAAAAGTCGTTGTTCCGGGAAAAACATTGAGTGAAGTCAGCAAGATCCTTTCCGGAGATATGGATAAAGATGTGAATATTTTCTTTACCGATAAGCATATTTTGTTTGAATTTAACGATACGCTTGTGGTTTCCAGACTGATCGAAGGGGAATACTTTAAGATAGATCAGATGCTTTCAAGCGATTATGAAACAAAGATAAAAATGAATAAGAGGGATCTTCTTGATTGTATCGACAGAGCGACGCTTCTTGTAAAAGAGGGAGATAAAAAGCCGGTCATCATTGACGTAAAGGATATTTCGATGCAGCTTAAGATGAATTCTACTGTCGGCAGCATGGATGAAGAAATCGATATCGAAAAAGAAGGAAAGGATATCAAGATTGGGTTTAATCCTAAGTTTTTGATCGATGCGCTGCGTGTGATAGAGGATGAAGAGATTTTGATCTATATGGTGAATCCGAAGGCGCCGTGTTTTATCAAGGATGAGAAGGAAAGTTATATTTATATGATTCTGCCGGTGAATTTTATAAATGTGGAATAGTAAATAGTACATGAAAGTTTAATTTTTACGTCGTCGCGCTTTCGCTCCACAAAAAACGCAATGGACGCTAAACTCGTGAAAGACCTCGTTAAGCGCCAGCGTTTTTTGAGGGACTCCTTAAAAAATTAAACTTTCATGTACATAAGATATTGGTATATTATGATGAAAATTATAAAGATAAAAGATGATCATATAAAATTGGGGCAAGCGTTAAAATTAGCAGGACTGGTGGAATCCGGGGTGGATGCGAAGATGGATATTCAGGAAGGTCTTGTGAAAGTAAATGGGGAAGTAGAGTTGCAGCGCGGCAAGAAAATATTTGACGGCGATGTGATAGAATATGACGGACAGCAGATCATGATAAAGAGTAAAGATTGATTGAATTGATAAAAAAGTCAGATAATCGATTGAAAGCAATAAATCGTTCTGACAGGATGGAAGATTAAAATGATCATAAAATCATTGGAGCTTGCGGATTTTAGAAATTATGATTCCTTACATATTGATTTTAGTGAAGGAACCAATATCTTATATGGCGACAATGCGCAGGGAAAGACAAATATCTTGGAAGCGATCTTTTTGTCAGCCACAACGAAATCCCATAAGGGGAGCAAAGATAAGGACGTCGTTAATTTTGAAAAAGAAGAAGCGCATATCAGGACTTATCTGTTAAAGAATGAAGATGAAATCAGAATCGATATGCACCTTCGAAAAAATAAAACAAAAGGAATCGCGATTGACGGGCAAAAAATAAAAAAAGCTTCCGAACTTCTTGGATTGTTGAACGTCGTGTTCTTTTCTCCGGAAGATCTCACTATCATAAAAAATGGACCTGCAGAACGAAGACGTTTTGTAGATATGGAATTATGCCAATTGGATTCCTTTTATATTTATAATCTGAATCATTATAATAAGATCGTCAATCAGAGAAATAAGCTTTTGAAAGACATGTATTTCAATCCTTCTCTTAGAGAAACTTTAAATATATGGGATTCTCAATTGGTATCTTTTGGCAGCAAAATCATAGAGAGAAGAGAACTTTTTGTAAAACAGTTAAATGAGATCATATATGAGATTCACAAAAAACTCTCAGGCAATAAAGAAGAACTTGTTATAAAATATGAACCTGACGTTTTGATAGAAGAATATGAAAAAACATTATTTTCCTGTCAGGAAAGAGATGTTAAGTTAAAACAAACTACCGTCGGTCCCCATAGAGATGATTTTTCTTTTATGGTTGGAGATGTTGATATCAGAAAATTCGGATCCCAAGGACAGCAGCGGACGGCAGCTTTATCCTTAAAGTTATCGGAAATAGAGCTGGTCAAAAAACTGACAAAAGATAATCCGGTACTGCTTTTGGATGATGTACTGTCGGAACTTGACAGCAACAGGCAAAATTATCTGCTCAGTACGATTGGAGATATTCAAACGATTATCACCTGTACGGGATTGGATGAATTTGTCAATAATAGATTTGAGATCAATAAAGTGTTTCAAATAGAAAACGGCAGCATCGTTTAACACAGAAATGGAGAAAAGAATGGCGGCAAATTTTGATGAAACTGTGAACAATGAATACGGCGCGGATCAGATTCAGATATTAGAGGGTCTGGAAGCGGTGAGAAAAAGACCGGGTATGTATATCGGAAGTACATCTTTACGCGGACTTCATCATCTGGTTTATGAAATTGTGGATAATTCTGTGGATGAGGCTTTGGCTGGCGTTTGTACGGAAATTCATGTGACCGTTAATCAGGATAATTCCGTGACGGTGGAAGATAACGGGCGCGGTATTCCTGTCGGTATCAATCATAAAGCCGGTATTCCTGCCGTTGAAGTCGTATTTACCGTTTTACATGCGGGCGGAAAGTTCGGCGGCGGCGGATATAAGGTGTCCGGCGGTCTTCACGGTGTGGGCGCTTCTGTGGTCAATGCGCTTTCTGACTGGCTGGAAGTGGATATCTGTCATGAGGGTGAAATTTATCATCAGCGTTATGAGAGAGGACATGCCTGCAATAAATTAAAGGTGATCGGTAAATGCGCGCCAGATAAAACAGGTACGAGAGTACAGTTCAAGCCTGACGGCACGATTTTTGAAGAGACGGTATTCGAATATGATACTTTGAAAACCAGACTTCGTGAGACTGCTTTTTTGACTAAGGGATTAAAGATTATTTTAACAGATGACAGAGATGATCAGAAACAGGAAAAAACTTTCCACTATGAGGGTGGTATCAAGGAGTTTGTCAGTTACTTAAACAGAAGCAAAGAGTTTTTGTATGAACAGATCATGTATTTTGAGGGCACAAAAAACGGCGTTTATGTGGAAGTAGCCCTGCAGCATAATGATTCTTATAATGAGAGTGTATATACGTTTGTTAATAATATTAACACACCCGAAGGCGGCACGCATCTGGTAGGTTTTAGAAATGCGCTCACAAAGACTTTTAACGATTATGCGAGAAATAATAAACTGTTAAAAGAAAGTGAGGCGAATCTTTCCGGTGAGGATATCAGGGAAGGTTTGACTGCAATCATCAGCGTGAAAATCGAGGATCCCCAGTTTGAGGGACAGACGAAACAGAAACTCGGAAATTCCGAGGCCAGAGGCGCAGTAGATAATATTGTCAGTGAACAGCTTACCTACTTTTTAGAGCAAAATCCCACTGTGGCGAAAGTGATCTGTGAGAAATCTATTTTAGCGCAGAGAGCAAGGGAAGCAGCGAGAAAAGCAAGAGACTTAACCCGCAGAAAGACAGCTTTAGAGGGGACTGCCCTTCCCGGAAAGCTGGCGGATTGTTCCGATAAGGATCCGAAAAACTGTGAAATTTATATCGTTGAGGGTGATTCCGCGGGCGGTTCCGCTAAAACGGCCAGAAGCCGTGCAACACAGGCGATCCTGCCGCTTCGCGGTAAGATATTGAATGTGGAAAAAGCGCGTCTTGATAAGATTTATGCGAATGCGGAGATCAAGGCGATGATAACAGCTTTCGGTACAGGCATTCACGAAGATTTTGATATTACAAAACTTCGTTATGATAAGATCATTATTATGACGGATGCCGATGTGGATGGTGCGCATATCGCTACTTTGATGCTCACCTTCATTTATCGCTTTATGCCGGAACTGATTAAACAGGGGCATGTGTATCTGGCAAAACCGCCTTTATATAAGCTTGAGAAAAATCGTCAGGTATGGTATGCCTACAGCGATGATGAACTGGATGCGATTTTAGCGGAAGTAGGCCGCGATCAGAATAATAAGATTCAGCGTTATAAAGGACTGGGTGAGATGGATGCCGACCAGCTTTGGGAGACGACTATGGATCCGGAGCGGCGTATCCTGCTTCGCGTGAATATGAATGAGGAAGAGGAATCTGAGGTAGACCTTACCTTTAATACCTTGATGGGGGATAAGGTGGAGCCGCGGAGGATCTTTATCGAGGAGAATGCGAAATTTGTGAAGAACCTAGATATTTAATCAGAAAGGCATGTAAATTATGGATGACAAAATTTTTGATAAGATAGAGGACGTCGATCTTAAGAAAAAAATGGAAGACTCTTACATCGACTATGCGATGAGCGTTATCGCTGCGCGTGCGCTTCCGGATGTCAGGGATGGTTTGAAGCCGGTGCAGCGCCGCGTCCTTTATTCGATGATCGAATTGAATAACGGACCCGATAAGCCGCATAGAAAGAGCGCCCGTATCGTTGGTGATACGATGGGTAAATATCATCCGCACGGCGACAGCTCTATTTACGGAGCTTTGGTTAATATGGCGCAGGAGTGGTCTACCAGATATCCGCTGGTGGACGGGCATGGAAATTTCGGTTCCGTGGATGGTGACGGCGCAGCGGCTATGCGATACACAGAGGCACGCCTGAGCAAGATATCTATGGAGCTTTTGGCGGATATTAACAAAAATACGGTTGATTTTACACCAAACTTCGATGATACGGAAAAAGAGCCCGTCGTTTTGCCCAGTCGTTATCCAAATCTTTTGGTAAACGGTACTTCCGGTATCGCGGTGGGAATGGCGACAAACATTCCCCCTCATAATCTGCGCGAAGTCACGAATGCAGTTGTAAAATTGATTGATAATCAGGTGAATGAAGACCGTCAGACAGAAATCGATGAGTTATTGGAAATCGTAAAAGCGCCTGATTTTCCGACTGGTGGTATCATCCTTGGTACCAAAGGAGCAGAGGAGGCTTACCGTACGGGCCGGGGAAAAGTGCGGGTACGCGCAGTGACGGAAATTGAGACCATGGATAACGGGAAGACCCGTATCATAGTGACGGAACTTCCTTATATGGTCAATAAGGCAAACCTGATTTTAAAGATAGCTGATTTGGTGAAGTTAAAGAAAATCGACGGCATCACGGATCTGCGCGATGAAACAAACCGTGAGGGTATGCGGATCGTGATCGAGCTGAGAAGAGATGCGAATGCGAACGTTATCTTGAATCAGCTTTATAAGCATACACAGTTGCAGGATTCCTTCGGTGTGATCATGCTGGCTCTTGTCAATAATGAGCCTAAGGTGATGAACCTTTTAGATATGCTGACCCATTATCTGAACCATCAGAAAGATGTGGTCACCAGAAGGACGAAATACGATCTGGATAAGGCGGAGGAGAGAGACCATATTTTACAGGGTCTGCTCATTGCCTTAGATAATATTGATGAAGTGATAAAGATCATCAGAGGCAGTCAGACTACCCAGCTTGCTAAAGAGGGTTTAATTGCAAGATTCGGTCTTTCTGAAGCGCAGGCGCAGGCAATCGTGGATATGCGTCTGAGAGCTCTGACAGGCTTGGAGAGAGAAAAGCTTGAGAACGAGCATAAGGAACTTCTCATTAAAATCGCAGAGTTAAAGGCGATTCTTGCGGACGAAAAGCTGCTGCTTGGTGTAATCAAGGATGAGATGCTTCTTACAGCTGATAAATACGGTGATGACAGGAGAAGTAAGATTGGCTTTGACGTCTACGATATCAATATGGAAGACTTGATTCCCAGAGATAATACTGTCATCGCTATGACAAGCTTAGGGTATATCAAACGCATGACAGTGGATAACTTTAAGTCCCAGAACCGCGGCGGCAAGGGCATCAAGGGAATGCAGACCATTGAGGAAGATTATATCGAGGATCTTCTGATGACGACCACCCACCATTACCTGATGTTCTTTACCAATTACGGCAGGGTGTATCGTCTGAAAGCTTATGAAATTCCTGAAGCGAGCCGTACGGCGAGGGGAATTGCAATCGTTAATATTTTACAGCTCAATCCCGGTGAGAAAATTTCCGCTATGATTCCGATCAAGGATTATGAGGAAAATAAAAACCTTTTCATGGTCACTAAAAAGGGTATCGTAAAGAAAACTTCCATCATGGAATTTTCCAATGTCAGGAAAAACGGTCTGGCAGCGATTAATTTACGGGACGATGATGAATTAATTGAAGTAAAGACTACTTCCAATGAGACTGAAATTTTCTTAGTGACAAAGCATGGTATGTGTATTCGTTTCCGCGAGACTGACGTAAGACCTACAGGCCGTTCTTCTATGGGTGTGATTGGTATGAATCTGTCGGATCGGGATGAAATCGTGGGAATGCAGCTCGATCATCAGGGCGATTCTCTTCTCATCGTTTCCGAGAATGGCATGGGAAAACGTACCTATCTGGAAGAATTTACCGTACAGAAGCGCGGCGGCAAGGGATTAAAGTGCTATAAGATTACCGAAAAGACCGGTAATGTCGTGGGCGTGAAAGCTGTCAATGACGATCATGAGATCATGATGATCACCACGGAAGGTATTATCATCCAGCTTCGCATGGAAGATATCTCAACACTCGGCAGGATCACTTCCGGCGTGAAGATGATCAACCTTGACAATAACGTAAAGGTTGCCAAGATTGCTAAAGTACGTGAGAAGATCAGCAACGGCGAAGAAGAATTTGAGAACATCGACGATGCCATGGAAGAGATTCCTGAGAAGGAAAAATATCTCGTAGTCGAAGATTACGACGACGGAAAAGAGTTGAATCTGCCTAAGGAAGAGGAAGAATAGGAAAATATAAGGTATAAAAAACAACCCTTGTCAAATTTCGATAAGGGTTGTTTTTATGTCGTTTCTCATCATAATTATTCTTTTTCCGGATTATTGCGGTTGATGATGATGGCTGCGATACCGCAGGCAATACCGGAACAGGCATAGATTGGCGCGGCGTATTGCCAATGCTTTGTAAAAAATCCGCAGGCAAGAAAAACAATTGTTGCAAGTAACATGATACAGCCGCAGACAGTTCCTGTTCTTTTTTTGTTCTTATAGGTCTGCGAATTGCGATCATGCTCCAGATTATATTGCCTGATATTATATTTACTCTGCTGCGTTCCCGCGTAAGTAAAGAGTGTTACCGCAATAGTGATACAGAACATAAAGACAGAACCGATCAGTTCATCTGTATCTATGAATCCGGGCATACCGCCTGAAGCGATTTCTTTGCCTGTAAACACGAAATCGGAACCAATTGCAAAAATAAGGCCGATGAAAATAAATACCATACCGGAAACGATCAATTTTATAAACTTTTGATGAAAGGCTTCTTTTTCTTCTTTTGTGTAGAAATCTTCGATATAAGGATGTTCTTTTTCAAAATGTTCGCTCTGCAGACCTGCGACGACAAAAATCGCCACGGCTATCGCTAAGAAAATGAAAAAGCCGATACCACCTAAAGCTTCCATATCAAAGCCCGGTTTTTCAGGAAGGACTGACATAAGAAAGAGCATTGTTGTAAGCCCTAACAAAATCAGTCCCACACCCAACGTCATCTGTTTGCTGAATTTGTCAAAGAAGCTGTCATAGTGATTTTTGTCTTCCACATACAGGCTGCTCACATCCTGTTTGATCATATCGTCCAGATTACAATGGAAGAAATCTGCAAGCTGCAAAAGCTTATCCATTTCCGGGTAACTTGCGTCCGACTCCCATTTAGAGACGGACTGCCTTGATACCTCCATGGCTTCCGCCAACTGTTCCTGTGTGATGTTGTCACGCTTTCTTAAAAATTGTAAATTCTCGCCTAAACTCATATGTTTGTCACTCCATTCTTATTAGTTTGTTGTGCCGGTCACAGCGTCATCATAAGATGGAAGCGATGTAAAGTCTATCAATTTTATGTTGCTTTTAAATATTTTCATGTAAAGAGGCGGTTGCATTGCCGAAAATACGGGGTTTTCCATTAATTAGACAATCTGGGGAGAATGCGCAGCATTCTCTGAATTTTCGCCGCTAGGCGATAATTCTCTCAAAGTCTTCTGCACCGTGCTTACACAAAGGGCAGACAAAATCCGGCGGAAGTTCTTCCCCTTCATAGACATAACCGCAGACCGTACAGCGCCAGCCTTTAGCAGCGGAGGCTTCGGGCTTCGGTTTGACATTCTCATGATAATAGGAATAGGTAATTGCCTTTTCAGAAGATAATACTTCACAGTCATTCACAGAGCAGATAAAAAGGATATGTGTCCCCAGATCGACGGTATTGGTTACCTTGCAGTCAATGAAAGCTGTGGTGTGTTCCGTAAGATAGGGGAGTTCCTGTCCCGTCATTTTGAAAGGATAGTCTACGAATTTATCCGTATTTCGGCCGCTCTGAAATCCAAAATGCTCAAAGAGGGAAAAAGGAGCCGTCTCGGAAAGTACGGACAGGGAGAGCATGTTTGATTTTTGGATTAGTTCACAAGTTAAGTTCTGCTTGTTGACTGCCGCCGCGATCTGCAGGGGATTGCTCGTCACCTGCATCACCGTATTAACGATACAGCCGTTCATTTTTTTGTCGAATTTGGAGGCTGCCACATAAAGCCCGTAAGAGATTTGAAACATTGCTTTGGAATCCATCGTATCGCTCCTTTTCGTTGTTTTATATTGTTTTCTAGTATGTGGAAAAGCAGGTACATTATACGCTTTTCTTTATTATTATAGTGATAAGGACAGCTAATGACAAGTAATCTTTTACTATCATGTGCGTTTATTCTTTGTTATAAATCGAATGCAATATGACTGTACATTGTGACATAGTCAGGACATATCCCAAATATATTAAAAATAAGGGCACAGACATCGGCTTTTTTAAGGATTTGCATATCCACAAAAAAGAGGTTAAAATAGGAGATATTGTAGTATGGCAGCCGAAAATAATATTTCAGAAAACCCAAGGGAAAGACAAGAGAAGATCATGAAATTCGAGAGTGCGGAACAAAAGAGAAATTATATGCTGGAAGAGCCGGTTGAGAAACTGGTCTGCCGTTTGGCGGCGCCAACCATCCTGAGTATGATGGTCACTTCCTTCTATAATATGGCGGATACTTTTTTTGTGGGAAAATTGGATACCCAGTCCACAGCAGCGGTGGGGGTGGTCTTTTCCCTGATGGCAATCATTCAAGCGATTGGCTTTTTGTTTGGGCATGGTTCTGGCAATTATATTTCCAGAAAACTGGGCGCGGGTGATATCGAGGAAGCGGAAAAAATGTCGGCGGTGGGATTTTTTACGGCTCTCTTGGCAGGCATTTTTATTATGATATCTTGTCTTCTCTTTATCGAGCCGCTCTCCTATCTGCTCGGTTCTACAGAGACGATCCAGCCTTTTACGGTGGCTTATCTGCGGATCATTCTGATCGGCGCGCCGGCTATGACGGCATCCCTTGTGGTCAATAACCAGATGCGTTTTCAGGGGAGTGCGTTTTATGCTATGATCGGTATCGTGTCGGGTGCGGTGATCAATATTGTTCTTGACCCGATCCTGATTTTCTGGTGCGGGATGGGTGTTGCGGGCGCAGCGCTTGCCACCACCGTCAGTCAGTATATCAGCTTTTTCTTTCTACTCGTTATGATCAGGCGGGGCGGCAATATTCAGCTTCGGATTCAGAATTTTAAACCCAGCCCGCATTTTTTTAAAGAAATTATCCGCGGGGGCATCCCTTCCCTGTTTCGGCAGGGACTTGCCAGTGTGGCTACGATTTGTTTAAATCATGCGGCGGGCGTTTACGGAGATGCGGCGATTGCCGGCATGTCCATTGTCTCCCGCATCATGATGTTTTCCAATTCCGCCCTAATCGGTTTTGGACAGGGTTTTCAACCTGTCTGCGGCTTCAATTATGGGGCAAAGAAGTACAGGAGAGTACTGGATGCCTTTGCCTTTTGTGTGAAAACAGCTTTTTTCTGTCTTTTGGGGCTGGCTGTCGTCGTATTTCTTTTTGCGCCCCAGCTGGTGACGGTTTTCAGAAAAGGGGATCCTGACGTGATCGAAGTGGCTTCCGCCGCCCTGCGCTATTCCGTGCTTTCGCTGCCGCTGAGCGCATGGATCATCATGTGCAACATGATGTTACAGTCTATCGGTAAAGGGCTGAAAGCTTCCATCGTGGCTTCCGCCAGACAGGGTATCTTCTTTTTGCCGCTGATTATGATCCTGCCGCGGTTTCTTGGTTTGACGGGCGTGGAAATATGTCAGGTGGTGTCCGATTTTTGTGCGCTAACCGTGTCGATTCCGCTGGGTGTGAGCGTGATCCGGGAGATGCGGAGGCAGGAGAAGGAAAAAGATTTTAGTGAAGTACAAATTAGTAAAGTATGATTTAGTAATATATACTTTAGTAAATCGTAATTGACTAAAATGCAAATCGGTAGTATAATAAAGCTATCCTGAGAAAAAATGAGAAAGGAGGCTGACTATGTTTATCGGAAGAGAACGGGAAATGAACTCCCTGAATCGTTTATATACATCAGACCGGTTTGAGTTTGCAGTTATTTACGGCCGGCGACGTGTGGGAAAATCGGCGTTGATCAATGAATTTATCAAAGACAAAAATACCATTTACTTTATGGGAGTAGAAAGCAATGCCGCACAGAATCTGGAAAATTTTAGTAAAACCATCATGGAATTTGGGACAGGCGTTCCTGCACAGATGGCTTTTGTCTCCTTTCAGGCGGCACTGGAATATGTCTTTCAGTTAGCGGAAAAAGAAAGACTGATTCTGGCGATCGACGAGTATCCTTATGTGGCCCGTTCTTCGAAAAGTCTCGCTTCCACCTTACAGCTTCTGATCGATCAGTATAAGGATCATTCTAAGCTGATGCTGATCCTCTGCGGGTCTTCCATGTCTTATATGGAAGATCATGTGCTGTCTTATAAGGCGCCGCTTTATGGCAGGCGGACGGCGCAGATGAAGATCCTTCCCTTTGAATTTGAAGAAGTCTGCCGCTATTATAAAAATTTTTCCGATGAGGATAAAGCGCTGGTCTACGGTATAGTAGGGGGAACGCCGCAGTATCTTCTGCAGATGGACGATAGAAAGAGCATTGAAGAAAATATAAAGAATACATTTTTAAATCCGATTTCCTTTTTATTTGAAGAGCCGGAAAATTTGTTGAAGCAGGAAGTGAGAGAGCCTGCTTTATACAATGCGATCATTACAGCGATAGCAACAGGCGCTTCAAGGATGGCGGAAATTTCCACCAAAGTCGGAGAAGATACCAGTGTTTGCGTTACTTACCTGAAAAATTTGCTGGCATTGGGATTGGTTCGGAAGGAAACGCCTTATGGCGAAAAGACTTCCCGAAAATCTATTTATTTTATCGATGATAATATGTTTCGGTTCTGGTATCGCTTCATACCGGAGAATAGTTCTTCGATCGTGCGCGGGGCTGTCGATGTGGTATACAAACGGATGGAACCGCATCTTTCCGATTATATGGGAAAGGTATTTGAGGAGATATGTAAGCAGTATCTTTGGAAGCTTTTGCTGACAGGGAAGTCCTCTGTAGAGTTTAAGGAACTTGGCCGCTGGTGGGGGACGGATTCGTCTGCCCGCAGTCAGGTCGAGATCGATATTATGGGAGAACAGGATCAGGATACCGCTTTGTTTGCCGAGTGTAAGTGGACCAATGAGAAAGTGGATGTGGGCGTTTTGGAGAAGCTGGCGGAAAAGAGTAAATTGTTTCATTACCGTAATATCCGTCTTTATCTCTTTGCAAAAACGGGATTCACTAAGGGCTGCGCGGATCGGGCAAAGGAGATGGGGAACGTGGAGATGGTTACTTATCGGGATATTATAGAGTTTTTGGCTTGAATATATAGCAGGTAGAATTAAGAAATTGCAAAAATTAGGATAAAATAAAGTGTACTTTATTTTATCCTAATTTTTGTAGAAAGAAGGCTATTGATGAAAGATATAATTTTTCGCCCAATACAGTGAAAAATTAAAATTCCGCATCCCTAAGTCTTTCGTGCGGTATTCCATTTTACTATAATAGCTTTTTATCCAAAAGGAATCATAAAAGGTATCCGCATTGTAACTGTCTTCTTCATTGAACGCTGTTTTTTCCAACATATCCTCTACGCTGATCAAATACGGATTTTTGGAGGGGTCTAAAATCGCGGGCGCAGCGTCCGCCGAAAGTCTGGTTAAATAATCATAATCGGCGCCGTTTGCCAGATTATAGCGGGCAATGAAATAATCCGGGCGGAAAAAGGACAGGGCAAGATAGCATACCGTCACTACCACCACGCCATAGCGGAACAGGGGAAACCGCTTGTAAAAGATAAAAGCGGTGACGCCTGACATCAAAAGGAAAATGACAGCCAGCGACCACAATACGAAAAGCCGAAGAAAGGTGAGCGTGTAAGTGTCGATATATAAAATCATTCGCAGGGCGCTTGAAAATATCATGATAAAAGTACAGCCGCTCAAAACGAGAAGGATCGCCTTTAAAATTCTGCTTTCCCGAAACAGATGGAGGCAGATCAGCACAATACCCAAATTAATAATGCAGACTGCAAGCAGTTGGAAAAAGCCTTCTCTGGCGTACTGCGCATAAGTGTAACCCGCGGGGAGCGTGAACTGCCCAAGAAACAGATAAAAAATCTGGATCACGGAAAAGAGCAGGTAGGGAATGCTAAGCAGCCCGGTGATAACGATGGCGATCACGGGATCGAAAAGTGTCTTCTCGCCGGCATTTTCTTTGATTGCGGTTTTCTTGCAGAGGGCGGCAAGGATGGCGTAGGAGCAGAAAAATACGATGATTATCAGGGCGCCAAGTTCGACTAATGTCGGGAAATTAAAAATGTCAATGACGGATTTTAAAAAATGATGAAAGACCATATCCGCGCCGGTAAGAAGTATCGTCATAACAAAAAGCAGGGGTATTGCTATCACAAGACCAATTAAAATAGGCTCAAAATAACTTTTTTTATTGCTTTTTTCAGGTTTTTGGGCAT
This sequence comes from Lachnospiraceae bacterium UBA7196, assembly GCA_002490835.1. GTDB lineage: Bacteria > Bacillota > Clostridia > Lachnospirales > Lachnospiraceae > UBA3282. Next base: position 77,973 of record DKUU01000023.1, read on the forward strand.
CAAAATAACAGACCATGTCGCCAAGGGGACGAAACAGGCAGCAGATACCGGAACCAATGGTGCGAAAGATAGCGGAAAAATAGGTTGGAAGGTTCCATGCTCTATCATTGTATACTGTATGCAGCATCAGCGTAAGCGAAAGCAGGAAAATACCGCATTTATTCAGACATAAAATTGGTATCGAGTTAGTCAGGCAATTAGAGATGCCAAGCAGCACGATGCTAACGAGATAGAAAACGCTGTCTTTTTTGTATGGAACCCCTAACTTTTGTGTACAGAAGAAGAAATAGCAAAGGGTTCCGACGACGAAAAAAGGGTAGGTGATCCCCGATGCATTCCTGTAGAGGCAAAAGGCGTAAAAAGCTGAGTAGAAAAGGCTCCCCAAGCCAAAGAGCGGAAATTTGGCCCGCATATTCTTAGTGTAAACGGTGTCCGGTTTTTCCTCGGGTTTCTGCGCCCGTTCCAGAGCGTCAAGATACGTGATCTGTTCCATGATTTTCCTCCATTTCGAAGCATTATCGCTCCCTTTTAATCAAAATATCGATACGCTTATTTTAGTGCCGCAAGCCAATAATTTTCTATAGTGATAATGTCAGAGTCTTATTTATTTTCATCTGCACCTCCTTCGATCTTTGTATTTTCATCCGCCACGTACTGCAGCAAATCGCCCGGCTGACAATCCAGCGCCTTGCAGATTTCATTCAAAGTAGAAAGACGGATCGCTTTTGCTTTATTATTTTTTAGGATGGACAGGTTTGCAAGGGTAAGGTCGATCTCGCCTGCCAGTTCGGTCAGGCTTTTCTTGCGCATCGCCATCATAACGTCCAAATTAACGATGATTGCCATAGTAATTTCAATTTCCCTTCTTTCAATAGACTCGAAATACTAGATGGTCAGGTCATTTTCCAGTTTGTAGGTGACGGCCCTGTCGAAGACGCCCGCCAGCACGCGGCTGAAAAGTCCAGCGATCACAAAGACTAAAATAATGACGAAGACCGCAGGGGTCGAATAAACGAACAGGCGGCAGGCCATAATCACAGCGATAAAAAAACTGTAAATGCTCATTTTTTCAAGGCTCGCGACATTTTCTCTGATAAAGCAGTCGTCGTTGATCACCGTGCGGATCATCCTTCGAAGCTGCTGGACGATCAGAAGAGCAAAAACACCCGACAGGAAAAAGATGACCCAGAGAGAATAGAAATTTTCCGCAAAATAGGTATTATATTTTCCGTAAAAATGAATTTCGCCGGGAAGTAATACGATAACGACGAATCCCGAAAAATACATAAAGTCCAGAAGATACTTGGTAAAAAGCGTAAGTCTGTTTTTCATGACAGGTCCTTTCTTCCACGCCGCGAGAAATGAAAACTGCGGTTTTTATGGAACTATTTTACTTTGATGAGTCTACCATAGCATATACAAAAATGAATGTCAATAAAAATTTATTGTATTTCAATAAAATTTTATTTTGGGACAATAATCAGCTTACATTTGGCAGAAAAACGGAGTGAATAGAAAAGCGAGAGTCCTGTTTGTAACCCAAGACTCCCGTTTTGTAAATAATAATCTATTTTTATGATATGACAATAAAGATATGATAAAAGGAATGATAAGAGACATATTTTAATCATGATCAATAGAGGGAATGATGAGAACGTCTCCCACTTCAATATGATCCGGCGTTACGACGCCGTTTATTTCTGCAATCAGTTTCCAGTTCCAAGGGTCTAAAGTATAGGAGCGCGCTATCTTCCACAAATTATCCCCTGCCTCTACCACATGTATTTGATCCGTATTCTTTAAAGGATAAAATCCCGCTTCTACCGTATCAATAAAAGTCCGGGTCGGATGGATATTGCTGTCTTTCTCATTAAAAACCAGAATCCACTTTGCTTCCGTCTCACCTTCTGCATTTTCATAAAGCGGCATCGCAATGACATTCCCAAGGACGTGACTGCCCTCCTGCATATAATCGGATAGACTGTATCTTGGAATGGCGCTTTCCGCAAATAACTGTTCCCCCAGAGTTCTCATCCTCTGTTTTTGTCCTTGATAACAATTGTGATACGGTAGATTTAAGGGACTGATCTTCATATAATGATAGGGTGATATTGTTTGAAAAAGTTCTTCATAAAAATATCTTTCGCGCCATTCGTCTTTCGTATTAGCCTCTTCCGCTTCTTTCCTTGCGGTTTGCACGTCGGCATCTTTGCGCACGATCCAGCATTCTTCCTTTCCGTCCATATCTTCACGGGCGCTATCCTGCTGTATTGTAATATGTAAGGCATAGCAGCCTGCATCAGTTCCGCGATTCAAAATGCGCTCTTCTATCTCCATATCATCCGGAAGGGAGATCATAAATTCATTACACAAATAGTAATTTTTCTTTTCTTGCAAAGAAGCGTCTGTCTTTTTTCTGACGTTAAAAGGCTGTAATTCACAGATATCCACCGCTTCTTCCAAATCAAATATCCAGTTATTGCTGATATACTCTCCCTGATAAGTTCCGTTTTCCCATGCCGCGATTTCTTCTTTGGAAAGTTCCATAATATTTTCATGGCGCATGGTTTCTTTGATGGTTCCTTTTAAGTTTACGCAGTCTATGATATGATGCTCTTTTGTCGGCGCAAAGCCCATATTATAGGTAATTGCCATCGGACAGTTTGTATAGACATAACCTTCCTCGCTGTATTTGGGCGCTGCCGGATCAAATTGTATCCGCCCCAAGTTCGCGCATCCTTTGATGTCTCCCCAGCTTAAATCCGCACAAATTCCCGCCGGCTGTGTATACCAATAGGTTCTGGGATCTTCCCGATTGACTGCCGTAACGGTTCCGTAATTACAGCAATACAGCAAAGAATAATGTTTCCCGTCGTCTTCTCCTATGGATGCAGAATCTTCTGCTTCCTCCCATTGTTCTGACGGCGTTGTGAAGCTGTCAATTTGCACCAATTCCTGTACCGAATTTGCCGGAGCGTTTCCGCTTGTTTTATCTTCCAAACATGCAACAATTCCCCCGGCATAACTCATGGCAGTCACTTCTCCATAATTATCACATTTGATAATAAAACAGATGTCGGGATAAGTTACCTCCTGATCAGTCGCGCACAATCCGGCGATTCCTCCGGCTCCATAGCCACTCATCCAGTTTTTATCTTTCCAAGTTTCGCCGGTCTCCAAAGAAGTGACCGCGGCATAATTTCTGCAATGCTGAATGACACCAAAATTAAAGGCCGTAATGCCGCCCACGTAGTTGTATGCGGTAATCGATCCATACACTTCACAATCTCTGATACATCCGTAATTATAAAGTGTAATGCCTCCTGAATCCTTCCCTGTTTCAGAAGAAATATCTACTTCTATCGTTAGGTTTTCAATGGTTCCTTCTCTTTTTAAAATAGAAAATAATTCCTGCTTCATCCCGCTGATCTTATGTCCCTGCCCGTTAAAGGTTCCTGCATATTTTCTTGCGTTATCGGAAAGGTTTCCCAATTCGATGTCCGCTTCCAACACGGCGTCCAAAGATTCCATTCCGTTTTCCACACATGTTAAGAAAGTATCAAAATCTTCCTGATCATAAATGTGAAAAGTCTCGTTTTCATTCACGTATTTGTACGATGCTGAAGAATTTTTATCTGTCTTCGACGGCTGCGCATCAGCCTGCGGCGCGTTCGCAGTATAGAAAATGCCGCCTGCAAGTAAAAAGACGGTAATTAACCTGAAACATTTCATATCTTATCTTTCCTCTTTTCTTCCGTTTTCACTTTTATTCTATAGCGTTGCTGCATCATATTTGTATCCTAATTGCATCAAATTGGCATCATGCGCAAGCATTTTTATCTGATAGCCGTCAAATCGGCGAAAAGCAATGGCAGAATGTAGGAGGGACATTGTTTCATCTTGACATATGGATTCATTTATTTTATAGTATACTTAGTAATACAAAGTATATAGTGACAGATAAGATATGTAGCTTTGACATGGGAATAAATATGAATGATAAGTATGAAAGACAAATGAAAAAGGGCGTTCTGGATATGCTGGTCCTGCGGCTTTTAAAATCGGAGGCCAAATACGGATACCAGATCATTCAGGAGCTAAAGGAAAAGAGCGAGGAAACCTTTTTATTAAAGGACGGCACCTTGTATCCGATTCTTTACCGATTAGAAGATGATAAGCTAGTAGTCAGTAAGTGGAGCGAAGCCGAGGGAAAACAGGTGCCGAGGAAATATTACGAGATCACGGAAGCGGGATTAAAGGCGCTTAATGAAATAGAAGCCGTCTGGAAGCGGATTTTTGCCGGAGCGGAAAAAATTATGGAGGACTAAAGATGAATGAAAAACAATATGTCAATGCGATAGCCAAAAAAATCAAGTGTACCGACAAGAGGAAAAAGGAGATCAAAAGGCAGCTTTTGACGGATATGGAAATGCGCATAAAACAGGGAGAAAAGCTGGAAGAGATCATTTCCCAGATGGGAACGCCGGAGGAGATTGCTGCCGGTTTTAATGAAGAGATCAGCATCGAGGAACAGAGGCAGTACGGCAGAAACAAAGTGCTAAAAATTATAGTTTCCATTGCGGTGATCCTGATCCTGCTTGGTGGGTTTGGATATTGGATTTTTCCCAAAGCTGCAAATATCGAACAAAGTGGATATTTTGACAGGCAGCAGGTAGAGAATGCTATGAAGGAAACAGTAGAGCTGCTGGATACAGAGGATTATATGGCTTTACAGGAAAACGCCATTGCAAAGATGAAGCCTTACTTAACTGCAGACAAATGGACCGAGATCAAAGCGGTATTTTCCGATGACTGGGGAGAGCGGGAACAGTTTGGCGCGATTTATATGGCAGAGATTATTCAGGCAGGCAGACATTCAGTGGTGGGAGAAATGACGGTCACCTACGAAAACGTGAGCGTCACTTATCGGCTGACATACGATGAGAATATGCGCTTTGCGGGAATCTATTTGAGGTAATGTAATGGCGGAAACAATCATTTGTTTTGTTATTTTAATGATTTGCGCAGGTCCCCTTATCATTCTGGGAATCGTGCAGTATCGGAGCAAGGACCCGGTCGGTTTTTGGTCCGGGAAAAAACCGCCTGTGCGCGAGCAAATTACTGATGTCAATGCTTACAATCGCAAGCATGGCCTGATGTGGATCGTATATGGAATAGGTATGCCTATTTGTTTTGTGTGCGGCCTTCCCTTTAAAGGTTTGATTGCGGAATATCTGTGTATGATTGAAGTAATAGGCGGAATTTTTGTGATGGCAGCTTATCATAATAAGTTGAATCGGATGTATTTCAGGAAGCAGGGGGATGCGTGATGAAATTTTGGCTTTTTATGATACTTTGCAATTTAATCGTGCCGCTTTTGATGATTGCGGTCGGGCATATGCTTAAGGAAAATCCGCCCGAAAGGATCAACATGGTATTCGGTTATCGAACGTCCCGATCAATGGAAAATCAGGAAGCGTGGGATTTTGCACAAGTGTACTGCGGAAAGCTGTGGTGGAAGATTGGGTGGATCATGCTGCCTTTTTCCATTTTCGGGATGTTCCCGGCGGTCGGAAGGGATGATGATTTCATAGGCTGGCTGGGCGCAGGGATCATCATCGTGGAATGTATGGTCATGATGTTGACTACCCTTATTGTGGAGAGCGCCTTGAAAAAGAAGTTTGGAAAATAAATATATAATCTAAAAAATGCCGTGCCCTCTTTCATACCGGGGGACGGCATTTTCAGAAGTATGCGATATCATAAAAAACACAACATCAAAGCCGCACATCGATCGGATGATAACCGGTGTCCACTGCCGCTTCCGTAGTCTCGCTGCCGGCAGCGTCGGTTGCCCCATCCTTCTGCACCGTTTCCGTACCGTCTGTCGATTCGGAACCTTCCTTCTCCTCTTTTCCCTCGACGGTTTTGTTTTCGGATTTCTCGTTTTTGGCAGCATCCTGCAAGGTTTCGCCTGCTTCTGCCAGCGTACTTAACTGAGAGGCCTCTGCTTTTTGTGCCGCCGCTTCTACGTCGGCAAGTTCCGCCTGTTTGCTGCTGGTATCACCGCCTCTGGCACCGTCCAGCTTAATTTCCGCTTCCAACACGCCAGCTTTGCCTTCCATCTTTGCGGCGACGCTACCCTGCATATTTGCCTGTTTGACAGATTTATCCGCGGAGATCATAGCTGTCATAGTGTTTGCAGACAGGCCGGTGCTTTGCGCCGCATTTGTTCCGTTCTTTCCTTTTGTACCAAGCATGTCGTCAAAGGAGTTTGTTTCTTGTTTCTTTTCCCGCTCTTCCCGTTTGGCGTCTATCTGCCGCTGTCTGAGCTGAATCTGCAGTTCGCTAATCTGTTTTTGCAGATCCTGTCGCTTTTTCATTTTTGTTTCCGCAGGCATCTCCTGATTGGCGGAAATCTCTTTTAATTCCTGCTGCAAGCGGTCAATCTGCTGCTGTAAGTTTTTGCTGGCGGGATCCGTCTGCGCGCCCGCCCCTGCACCTCCCATAGCGGGCTGTGTGTTTATACCGTTTACGCTGTTTACTGTCATAGGAACCTCCTTTTTCCTGCGTTTTTGTCTTCTGTTATATTTCTCGTCACCGTAGGGCTGTGTATAAAGAGAAATGTTGTGGGAGGGCTATAACATGTTGTGAACGCTAGGACTCGTCTTCCGGCAGCTGCAGCATCACCCGCAGCACGCAGTATTCTTCCCCTTCGCGGCATTCTTTGGTGATTTCCATGTCGCCTAAATATTTGTGCGCCGCATGACGGATGGCGACAAGTCCAAAACCGTGTCCCTCGCCGCTTTTGGAAGTATGGGGCAGTCCGTTTACTTTATCGATCTCCAGATTCCCTTTGTAACTGTTGGCTACTTCAATTAAAAACATATTTTTTCTGCGTTCGGAAGAAAGGCAGATATGAGCCGATTCTTGAGGTTTCACGGCGCCATTCCCTTCCCGTTCTATCGCTTCAATGGCATTGGAGAGAGCGTTATTCAGGATGATACTGACATCAAAGGAATCAACAGTTTCCGTCATGGGATAGTGAAAGTCGCAGGTAAAGGTAATTCCTTTTTCTTCCATCTCTTTTTTTCTGCCGGAGAGGATCACGTCTGTCACAGGATTGCCGCTGTTTACGTCAAAAACGGTTTTGGCCATCTCGCTGTTAAGTTTGTCCGTATATTGCTGCGCCGCGGTATATTCGCCTTTCTCATAGAGCTGCTTTAAGGTCATAAGATGATTTCCCATATCATGCCGCAGATTGCGGATATCTTGATAAAGGCGTTCTGCTTCCATGATATGAGATTCCAGATCCTGCAGCTGCTTGGAGAATATTTCTTTATGCATATCTTCTTCAAGTTCATTTTTCCATTGACGAAACAGATAGACCATGGCCAGGATCGTTATATAACAGATTACGGGATAGAGTATGTATACAAGAAAATTATATGCGGGATAATCCTCCTCTAAATATCTGCCAAAATTATGGATGTAGGTGTCATTGTAAAAGCGGATGAGGCAGTAAGAACAGATACTGGAAACAGATGGCATGATCAAGATTAAAAACTCGCGAATCTTAATTGGTTCCCGTCTGCCGTCGTAGACATGCAGCAAAAAACGAATACTGCCGTACAATAACAAAAATCCGGTCAGGGCATCCAGTACATCGTCTATCGTAAACAGCCAAATCCAAAAAGCATCTTCTATTGTAGGAAATAACCGTAGTGAAAGCGAATATTTCGCATTCATAAGTCCGCCCACAATACGCCACGCCTGCCAGCGCAGGCAGAAAAAAGTGGCGGCAAGAAAAAGCTTTTGGCTGATATAAGCAGGATCAATCAGGCACATGACTACAAATGCTATCATGACGCCGAGCAGGTAAGCGGCTATGGCAGAGAGATACCAAGGCATATAATTTAAGATTGTCATAGTGCACAGATATACGAAACCGACCAGCCAAATTTTTGCTCCTGTTGGGAAAAAGGGCCGGATCCATATCATAAGGCAGTATGATGTCAAAAGCAGGGTACTGATATAATATAGTTCAGAAATGATACGATACCATAATTCTAGATTGTTCACTTACCGTTTCTCCCATCCTTTTTGCCGGTTGATATACTGCATATACTGGCGCACGAATCCCGCAAACTGTTTTTTGGATAACAGCGCCGTCCCCTGTTCCAGCCAGACGGTGGTGGCGTTATATTTTTCAACATAATGCAGATTCACCAGATAGGCGCGGTGCGTGCGGTAAAAGTCCGCGCCCGCCTGTTCGGAAAGGTCGGTCAGTTTGCCGTAATATTCGATATCGCCGTGTACCGTATGGAGCATGACCTTGCGGTTGAAGACTTCCGCGTAGATGATATCTGAAAGGAGGACTTTTGTGGAGAGACCGTTTCGCTTGACGAGGATGGCGCGGGGCTGTAATGCTTCTCCTGCAGATTTATTTTCCGCCGCGGCTGTGTCTGATGAATGTTTTGCCTGTGTTTTCTGAATCTGCCGAGTGAATGCCGCTGCCTCAGTCAGCCTTTTATATTGCCGGATCGCTTTGTCAAGTACCTGATACAATTTTTCGTCGTCAAAGGGTTTTACCAGATAATGAAGGGCGTCCACATCAAAGGCTTCATAAACATAATCTGACAATGCTGTCACAAATACGATCAAAATGTCCTTATTTTGCCTGCGAAGTATTTTAGCGATCTCCATGCCGTTTTTTCCGGGCATTTGTATATCCAGAAAGAGAAGGTCAATGGTCATGCCTTGTTCTGCCAGCGAAAGGACTTCTTCTCCCGAATCGCAGCAAAGGACCTCGCAGGGGATATTTTTCTTTGCAATATAACTCGTTGTTTTCTCTTTTAAGAGCGTCTGTATGGATTTTTCGTCGTCACATAAAATGATCTGCATATTTCTATTTTATCACATTTCGCAAAAAACATCTGCGTGCGGCGTTATCATTTGTTGTCAAAGGACGTTTTTTAGATGTAAAATGCGGCTCTCTTTTTTTGCAGGGTTGGTATTTTCCTGAAATCTGTGTTAAACTGGGTATAAAAAAACACAGGTGATGACATGGAAGACGGAAAAGTACTGCTTAAAAAAGTAATCATTGAAGAGCCGGAGGAAACAGGCGCTGGGGAAAATGCGGAAAATTCTGCACAAGCAGCCCCCGTGGCCCTTTCGGAAGAGATTAATATGACCGTGACAACGTTATTGCATAAAGACGGGAAAGACTTTGCGCGGGTTTCCTTTTTGCGGGAGAACGACTGGGCGGAAGGGATCGTGCCGGGCGGAAAGATCGAGCAGTCGGAGGGTTTTGACAGGAAGGAGATCAGGAAACTGGAAGCTTATCTTGCAGGGGAAGAAGAAAGCATCCTTGCGCAGGCGAAAAAGATCAATCCGATCAAAAACTTATTCGGCATGTAAGATGAACAAAGGAGAAAATAGATGTTACTCGCGGATTTTTCGGAATGGACGATACAAAATCTCATTATCAGGGTAGTCGTTTCCATGGTGCTTGGCGGCGTGATCGGCTTAGACCGCGGGATGAAACACCGTGGCGCGGGCACAAAGACCATCACGGTGGTGTGTCTTGCTTCCACACTCGTCATGCTGACGGAGCAGTATATTCAGATCAATTTTCCGGGGCTGGCAAACATGAATCGTCTGTCGGCGCAGGTCATCAGCGGCGTAGGTTTTATCGGCGTAGGCACTATCATCATATCAAAGCACCGGGTCAGAGGCCTTACCACGGCGGCGACGCTCTGGGCAAGCGCCTGCGTGGGCCTTGCGGTGGGTATCGGGTTCATTGAGGGCGGCGTGCTGATCACGGCCGTGATGCTTGTTTCCCTGCATGTGCTTCCCTTTGTGGAAAAGTTTGCCACCAGACATTCCCGCTACTGCAACGTGTTCCTCGATCTGGAGAGGAGCCGGGACCTGCACGCGGTCATTCAGGACCTCAAGGAAGCCGGGATCGCTATCGATTCCATGGAAATGAGTGAAAATCACGGCGCGGAAGGGGATATTTCCGTGCATCTGGTACTCTATGTTAAAAAGGCGATGGGACGCACGGAAATATATGATATCTTGACAAAATCCAATAAAGTCACGTCAGTAGATTTCCTGTGATGCCCTCTTTGCGTCACCGGTCCGGTCTGATGAGCTTCCTGTTTTTTATTCCAACAGCAATCCCACGGGACAGTGATCCGATCCCAGTACATCCTGATAGATGAGGGCATCTTTCAATCTGTCACGCAAAGCGCCAGAAGTCACAAAGTAGTCTATGCGCCAGCCTATGTTCTTGGCTCTGGCGCTGAAACGGTAAGACCACCACGAATAGACATTTTCCAGATCAGGGTAAAAGTGGCGGAAGGTGTCGATAAATCCGGCTTCCATGAGGGCCGTGAACCGTCCGCGCTCCTCGTCCGTGAAGCCGGGATTTTTATGGTTCGACTTGGGATTTTTTAGGTCGATCTCCTTGTGGGCAACGTTTAAGTCGCCGCAGAAGATCACGGGCTTTTTCTCTTCCAGCTTTTGCAGATAGGAAAGGAAATCCGCTTCCCATACCATGCGGTAAGGCAGCCTTGCCAAGCCGTCTTTGGAGTTCGGGGTGTAGACAGTAATAAAGTAATAGTCCGCAAATTCCAGCGTGATGACCCGCCCTTCGTGGTCGTGTTCCTCGATGCCGATTCCATATGTCACGGAAAGCGGCTCCTCTTTTGTAAAGATCGCCGTTCCCGAATAACCTTTCCTCTCCGCATAATTCCAATATTGATAATATTGCGGCAGGTCAAGGTCGATTTGTCCTGCCTGCAGCTTCGTCTCCTGTACGCAGAAAATATCTGCGTCCTGCTCTTTCATAAAGTCTAAAAAGCCCTTTCCAACGCAGGCCCGCAGGCCGTTTACATTCCATGAGATCATCTTTTTCATTGTGTATTCTCCTTCTCTTTTGTTTTAATAATAGTTGTATATCAGGTCTGTTGCAATTTCTTCCGACAGCTGATACATTCCATTGATTTTTTCCTCATAGTTTTCTTTTGTCAGCCGTCCTTCTCCTGCCGCCAGTTTCTCATACACGCGGTGATTGATATCTTTAGAAAAATGAATCATATCCATGTAATTGTCCAGATTCGTGATCACTTCTTTATCGTCTTGATAAAAATAGATTTCCGCGTTTTCACAGGCAAGCAGCGCCTCGATCGCTCTTTTTTCATTATAGAGAACAGCGTCCCGCTCGCCGGTGCGGTAGGCGTTGTCCCACCAGAGCATAGAATAGGGAGAAAAGAAAAACTTAAATGTGGTTTCCGGATGGGAATTTGCCATTGAGGTAAGGAGGGCGATATTTTGCGTTAAAAGATCCTCGTTGGTATTTTCCGGCTGCATTCTGGCGATCGCGGGTTTTCTGGCGTACATACCCATAGCCAGATCCGCGCCGAAATACTTCCACTGCGCCCAATTGTAGGAGTTACCCTCGTCGTAGCTGCCAATCGTAGAAAAGGCCAGCATATAAGGCAGCTTTTCCATCAGCACATCCTTATTCAGCGTATATTGATAATCATTCCATGGGTTTTTGTCATATAAATACATGGGGCAGCCCGTGGAAACGTAGGTCGGCTCCGTACTGGCGGATAAGGAAGAGGGATCGATGTTGTAAAATACATAGCGCAGATCATGGTTTTCGTAAGCGCTGTCCAAAAGATACTTAAGGTCCGCAGTCGCGCCGTAGGAGCGGATCGCCTTGATCGTTTTGCAGGAAAAGCCTTCGTCAAACCAGTGATTGTTATAGTTTTCGCAGACCGAGGAGCCGACGATCAGCGCATCGTAGTCAAAGGTGCGCAGGGTGCCGATGCACTGGTACTCCTTGTCCGTCAGCACGGCCTTTAAGCCGGGCAGGGGCTTGTGATAATGGAAAAAGGGATCAAAAATAACCACTGCCGCGATTACTGCCGCTAGGAGAAACAGGGTGCGTATGCAAAATTGTTTCAAGAATTTTTGGTTGGTGTCCATTTTTGTCCTTTCTATAAACTGTTGCTAAAAGTTAAAATACAGGAAGGTACTCACCTGCGAGAGGGAGATAACGCACCACACAAGCAGGATGCACACGCCCCAGCACCTTGCTGAAGTCAGCTCGCTATATGTCGCACGTTCATAGGCATTTTTGTGAAAGACCAGATAAAATGCCAGTATAAACAGGAAAAACATCAGGACCAACGACAGGTAAGGCGCAAAACCCGGCGCGATCATATCGACTGCCTGTCTGAGGATGTAAAACTCGGAAATGTCGAGCTGCTCTGCCACTTCGAAGAGTTTTCCCGTATAGCGGCCGCCAAAGAGATTTTTAAATAGCTGTATCGCCGCTGTCATACTGGTGCTGCGGAAAAAGAAGAGCGACAGATTAAAGAGCGTAAAGGTAAAGACCCAGCCCAGCCAAGGGGGAATGTGATAACGGGAAGGCCGTTTTTCCTCTCTGCCCTGAATGCCGACGATGCCGAGATTGTCCCAGACCACCAGAAGCCCCTGCATCGCGCCCCACGCCACATAGGTCCATGCCGCGCCATGCCACAGGCCGCTTAAAAGAAAGACCACAAAGGTGTTGATGAGCATTCTTGTCTTGCCCTTCCTGCTGCCGCCCAGCGGGATATAAACATAGGTGATGAAAAAACGGGACAGGGTGATGTGCCACCGCTGCCAAAATTCTTTGATGCTGCACGCTCGGTATGGGGAATCAAAATTAAGAGGCAGCTCAATATGAAACATCCTTCCCAGACCGATCGCCATATCGGAGTAACCGCTGAAATCAAAGTATAGTTCGAAGGTATAAGCCAGTATCACAAAAATGGTTGAAACGGAATCCAGAGAGAAAGTCTGCGCGAAACCGTAGTTTGCCATCAGGCCGAAAGTGTCCGCCAAAAGTACTTTTTTGGAAAGCCCCAGCACAAAGAGGTAAACGCCTCTCGCAAAGGACGCGCTGTCGAAAGAGCGCCTTGCGGTGTCCTCAAACTGCGGAATCAGTTCCTTGTATAAAACAATCGGTCCCGCGATCAACTGCGGGAAAAAGGTCACGAAAGTCAGATAGTTGATAAAGTCATAGTGTTCGCACCTGCCAAGCGCCCGGTCGATGATAAAGGAGAGCTGCTGAAAGGTAAAAAAGCTGATACCAAGCGGCAGCAGGATGTGTTTTAAGGTAAAATCCGTGCGAAATGCCAGATTGATGTTTTCGATAAAAAAGTCGTAATACTTGAAATAAAACAGGATGCCCAGATTCAGAATGATTCCTGCCAGAAGGCCCATGCGTTTTGTCTGCACCCTTGCCAGTACATAACTTAGCAGATAGTTTGCCCCGATGCTGCCTAAGATGATCGCCAGATAGCGGACATTAAAATAGGCGTAGAACCACAGGGACATTCCGGCCAGAAAAAGGCTGGCCAGACGGTATTTTCCGATGTGGTTCAGGCCGTACCAGCCAAGCAGCGCAAGCGGCAAAAATATGAAGATAAAAATGTAGGAATTGAATAACATAAATTTTCCCCATACATATTTTTCAAAATTAAGTAAAAAATAACAGTATAAAATGGAATACGAAGATTATTCCCTATATTTTGCTATAGTATATCAAATCCTGATGCAGCTTACAAACAAAATTCGAGAAATGGAGAGTAATATGCGTAAAATCGTAATAATCACAACCATATGCAGCCTGCTTATCCTGACGGGCTGCAAAGAGGAGATGCCCGAAGACGAGTTGGTAGACAAACAAGAGCCTTATGGGAAGGAACGGGTCGCGGAAGACCTGCAGGCCAGCAGTTTTCCTTTTCTTGAAGAAAAAGGATATCAAGGGGAGGAGCGGTTTTATACGCTGCCGCAGTTAAAAGATAAGGTAGAGGACCTGTTGGGGGATGCGTATTGGCCGGAGGTCAATCTGTCCGCCGAAGAGCTTGATAACCTGACCGGAATAGATGCGGATATGTATGTGGACTTTCTGGCCGAGCGGCAGGTGATGGATGCCCATATCGATATGCTGATCGTCATTCATGCCAAAGAGGATTATGTGGGAAAAATCGAGCAGGCGATCGAAGACTACCGCAGCAGTGTCATTGAAGCAAATAAAAATCATCCTCAAAATCTGGCCAAAGCACAGGCTTCCCGCATGGAGACCATCGATGATTACGTTTGTTTTGTGCAGTTGGGGGCGGACACCACGCCTTTTGCGGATAAGGGAAAGGATGCCGTGACGGCGCATTGTCTGGAGGAGAACGAGCGGGCGCTTTATGTGCTGGAGCAGGCGATTTTGCAGTAGGGCGGGCGGGAATTTATGCAACTGGCGGTTGCTTTTTTGCGCTTAACGGGTTCTTTCTTATTTTCTCTCTATGTTTTATAATGAGGGAAAAGCATGTAGAAATGGAGAAAATGATGAACACAGGTCTGATTGCGGCGTACTTACAGTTTCTGCGGAAAAGGCATAACCTCACACAGGAAGAATTAGCACAAAAACTGGAGATTTCACGACAAGCCGTTTCTAAGTGGGAGACAGGGGCAACGCTTCCTGATTTGGAGATTCTGCTGAAACTATCCAAGCTGTATGAGATTACCATAAACGATATCTTAGAGCCAAAAGTAAAACCGCAGAGGATCGCGGATTTTGAAGGGATCGTCACGATTCCTGAAGACGAATTAAAAGAAATTTTGGGGCAGTATGACAGCAAGACGCTGGTAACTGCTCTGATGGGAGCGTCGCCTGATGCGAATCGGTATCTGGAAAAAATATTTCCGGAAATCGACTTTGAAAAGACCAGAAACGAGGTTGGCAGGGTCAGGATCGAGACGGTGGAACAGGCGCAGGGAGAGATCGTTGCCTTGATCAATCTATGGTTTGCTGAGGGGAAGTAAAATACATAAAATGCGGGAAGTGGGGAGTACTGATTTCCCTACCACAACTCCCCGGTCAATCCCTCTAAAATAGAACCGCAGGCCCACGGCATCAGTGCAAACCATGTGCTAGCAGGGTCTCCATTCGGATAATGTTCGGTCAAAAGTCCTTCACTGTGGCAGAATCGTTCTGACATCCAGCCCTTTTTGCCGTAGCCGTATTCGCCGTCAAAGGTATTGTGACACTGGCAGCTCCATAAAAGCGTGTCATTCAGACGGCTGCGGATATAGGCATCGTCCCGCTTTGATAAATAATAAACCATCTCATCCATGATAGAAGACGACATTGGATGAATATGCGGATTCACGACAGAAGTGATACTTCCTCCGCAGCTTGACCAGCCGACCTTACTGAGCGGCGGCACCTTGATCGGCGAATTGTAGCAGAATTTGAAGGAATACTCATAGTAAAGTGCATCCTTTAAGTGTTCCAAAAGATATGCTTCGCCGGTGATCTCATGCAAATATCTGACAGCCCTGATATAGGCGAGAATGCCCTCAGAATCTATGTTCTTATCAATATCCAAAGGCCCGCCCCAGCACTGTTGATGTGTTACATAAGCTTCATGATACCATTTCTCACTGCGCAGGAGGTCCTTTATCTGGGCAGTATCTTTGGTCAGGTAAGCATAATAAGCCGCGGCCGCCATGCACCATGCGCCGGAAAACGAATCATATTCCAATCCTGAGCCGGTCTTATCTGAGAAAATATAAGGGTATTCGCCGTCAGAATTACGGCCCTGTTCGGTGCGTTTGATAACACGATCCGCGAAAGTAAGCCAATTTCTGTGATCTACACCGCAAGCCTGCATCTCACAGGCATATGCTTTCAAGATCAAATACACGCATTGTCCCACCAAATAGGAGGCATGACCGGGCGTCGGCTGCTTGTCCCACCACCAGCCGCGGTTACTCCATTTGCCATCCTGCTCTATCGTATACGGCAGACCGCTTTTTTCGTTCATCGAATTTTCAACAATGTGTTCTATGCAGTCTAAGGCTTGCAGCCGCATTTGCTCATTATTCAACCGATGAGAAGAAGCAAGCATCGGCATTGCCGCCGCCAAACCGTTTGTCCAAGAAATAGACGGCAGAGGGCGGTATTCAAAATGATCGTCTTTGTCAAAAACAAAACCCGAATAAGCATGCGCATCCGGCAGCCATGCGTCACGCTTGATAGCTTCTGTGATATCCGAAACTGTCTGATGTACCGTGCATAATTGGCGGGGACTTTGGTGAAACGCACCGTAGACCCACTTTAGCGCATCGTGAAGGATCCTTTCGTCACTGCCTTGCAGCTCAAAGCAGGATAGCGAAAAGCAGACTGTTTCGCCTGATGCTATGCAAAAGCAGTTATCGCCCAAAGGCTCTGCAGCGTGATATTTGTGAGAATCTACAAACATCCAAGGAGCATTTTCATAGCCGAGCGTGTACCAGACTTCCCTGTCGGGAAGCGAGCAGCCAAAGCCTGTGTACTGTGAGAAATCCCCTTCGCTTCCCGGTTCCCAAGGAAGCTGTTTTTTGTCTTTTCGTATAAAATACGGAGAAGCCGCAAATCCGGTAAGCCTTCCATTGCCATAGGCAAATGCGCAGGGGTGAGACAGGCGGTCGCTTCTGATCAGCCACCAAGGAGAGGCGGGGAAATCACCGTTTTCACGGATACGCGGGCATTTGCTGTCCACCACCAGAGGAGCGTCGCCTCTGTTCGTTCCGTACATAAATCCCGGCAGGAAGAATCCCGACACGGAACGATCCGCCTTCAAAGCAACTTTGATCACACCCCGCCACATGGTGTCGGCGAAATTTGTTATCCGGATAGAAACCGTAAGCGGGCTGTCAGCGGGATTGTTTCCCTGCTCATTGGCTATGCGGCAGACCAGTCCCTGCTGTTCTGTCGGCAGATATTCCTTTTCACCGCCGTAGGGGCGGGCTGTAATTCTCAGGTTGTTCATTAAGGTTACTTCCTTTCCGTTGGGATAAAGTATAGCGGGATGATAGGCCAATTGTCAATAAAGACACATGAGAAAAAATACATAAACGCAAGATGTCTTGATTGTAAATGGGAACAAATTTTTGTATGATAAAAGAAATAGGAAAAAGGGGCAGGAAAACGCAATGGACATTTCTTTATATTATCAGGAGCAGGGCGATGGGGAACCGCTTATTCTGCTGCACGGCAACGGGGAGGACGGCGCTTATTTTTCGAACCAGCTCTCCTTTTTTTCTGACAGATACCGCGTGATCGCGGTCGATACGAGAGGCCACGGGAAATCTCCGCGGGGAACGGCGCTCTTTACGATGGAGCAGTTTGCTCTGGATTTAAAGAACTTGATGGATAAGCTGCAGATTCAGGAGGCGATTCTATTAGGTTTTTCCGACGGCGCAAATGTCGCCATGAAGTTTGCTTTAAAGTGCCCCGATCGGGTAAAGGCGCTTATCTTAAACGGTGGCAATCTAAATACAAAGGGAGTCAAAATCAGCATACAGATTCCGATTGAGATCGGCTATCGACTGGCAAAGTTATTTGCGGGGAAATCGGAAGAAGCAAAACATCATGCGGAAATTTTGGGATTGATGGTAAACGAGCCGAATATCGACCCTGCCGCCTTACATACTTTGCAGATGCCTGCGCTGGTGATCGCGGGAACAAGGGACATGATCAAGAAAAATCATACAAAGCTGATTGCAAGAAGAATACCGAACGCAAAGCTTTCCATCATAGAAGGGGATCATTTTATCGCACAGAAGAAACCGCAGGAATTTAATCGGGAAGTGGAGGCGTTTCTGCGGATGGTGAGGGAAATCTGTCCTTAAGCGAAATCGCCTTATGGATCGCATTGAGTACGCGCTTTTTATCCGCGCTCCACAGCGGCGCGACGAGCGTGCGTTTGTCTCCGTCTCCGGTCATGCGGTGGATGACTATATTTTCTGGAAGCAGGGCAATGCAGTCCGCGACCAGTTCTACATAGTTTTCAAAAGTAAGCGTTTCAAATTTTCCTTTCAGATATTCCTTTTCCAGATCTGTACCCTTGATCACATGCAAAAGCTGTAACTTGATGCCGTCCGCATGACTTTTCCCCACGTAAGATACGGTGTCCAGCATATCCTGTCTCGTCTCGCCCGGCAGTCCGAGCATCACGTGTACGATCACTTTGATACCGCGCGCTTTCAGACGCTTTACCGCATTATCATACACGGACAGCGGATAACCCCGGCGAATGTAATCCGCCGTTGCGGGGTGTATGGTCTGCAGCCCAAGCTCCACCCAGACCGGCTTGATCTGATTGCATTCGCATAGCAGGTCAAGCACCTCGTCGGGGAGACAGTCCGGGCGCGTGGCAACGGACAGCACAGCGATATCCTTGTGGTTGATTGCTTCCAGATACAGGACACGCAGTTTTTCGACGGGTGCATAGGTATTGGTAAATGCCTGAAAGTACGCAATGTATCCGCCGTCCTTTATCTTTCCCGCGACTTGTTCCTTACCCTTTTCGATCTGCTGCGTGATACTCATATTGCGATCTCCGGCAAACTCGCCCGAACCTGTCCCGGAGCAGAAAATACATCCGCGCGTATCGATCGTGCCGTCCCGGTTGGGACAGGTGAAGCCGCCGTCCAAGGCTATTTTGTACAGTTTTCGACCAAAAGTATCATGTAAATATTGATTTAGTGTGTATATTTTCATAAAAGTTAATACCCCGTACCGCTGATGTTTTTTGTCTTTTTGCAGTAAAATTTAATTAGATACAAAAATCTACATGAAATAATAAGAAAGGGATTCTCTATGTCATATTGTACCGCAATTATTTCGGAAAAGAAACGGAAAACGAAAGCGTGGCAATATCCTGATTGTAAATGGGAACGCCTTTTTGTATAATTGAGAAAACGGCAGGAATCGAATGTGGGAAGTGGAGGCGTTTCTGCGAGTGGGAGTTTTGAGATGATTTTGAGTGTCAGCAGGAGAACCGACATTCCCAGTTACTATGCGGAATGGTTTTTTAACAGGATCAAAGAGGGGTTCGTATGTGTTTGCAATCCCATGAATCCGCATCAGGTAAGCGAGATTAGGATCACGCCGGATGTGGTAGACTGTATCGTGTTTTGGACCAAGAATCCCCTGCCGATGATGGAAAGGCTGGATGAGTTAAAAGCCTATCCCTACTATTTTCAGTTTACGCTCACAGGATACGGAAAAGACGTCGAGGCGAATCTGCCGGATAAGAAAACGGAATTGCTTCCCATATTTCAGAAATTGTCGGAGAAGATTGGCAGGGAAAGGGTCATCTGGCGGTATGACCCGATTTTCTTTTCCAACCGATATACAGTAGAATATCATTTAGAGACGTTTCGCGAATTTGCGGGAGCTTTAAACGGCTATACGGATAAATGCGTGATCAGTTTTTTGGATCTGTATGCTAAGATTAAGAAAAACATGGAAGACCTGTCCTTCTACGAATTGGAAGAAGGGGAACTGAGGACATTTGCGAAAGAGATTAGTAATATCGCGAAGCAAAATCATATCAGCCTTGGCAGCTGCGCGGAAAAAATGGATTTAGAGGACTGCGGAATCGTGCATAATTGCTGTATCGATAAAGAATTGATCGAAAGACTGATCGGATTTAAATTAAGTGTCGGCAAAGACAAAAATCAGCGCCAAGAATGCGGCTGCGTGGAGAGCATTGATATCGGTACTTATGATACCTGTCGAAACGGGTGCGCTTACTGCTATGCCAATTCCGGTGCGAAAAATATGGAAGGAAGTGCGGCGAAATATGATCCCGCGTTACCGCTTTTGTGCGGGGGTATTGAGAAAGAGGATAAGGTTACGCAGAGGAAGGTTACTTCCTTAAAAGAAACACAGTTAAATATATTTGATTTATGAAATTAACAAGAAGCAATCCTGCCTAAAAAGGTTATAACATAAGTATTTCCTGTAAAAATTACGTGATCCGTAAACTTTTATTATTTTCGCAAATTTGCCTTATCGTTCCATCCTTAATCAGGTATGCCGTTCCAAATAAAGTAGTTGCTTCATCCTCAACCATAAAATAGCTTCCGTCTTCCAAAGCATAGAATGCTTTTCCATAACTGTCCGGATAGGTAATATCCTCAAATAGACGCCGTCCATCTAAGATATCATTTTTGATATCCTGATAATGCGGCAAGATCATTAGTTTTGTAATTCCTAATCCGGGTAAAAATCTTTTGTACTCTTTATCAATGCTTTCGCCTTCCAATTCAGGCTGTGCATACACGATCTCTGCACTGTTCATTGTTCCGGCGCTAATGCCAATTAGAATCCCGTCAAAATCATTTATATGGCTTTTCAGACTAATTTTTTCAAAGAATTTATTTTGTGTTGGAACATGCCCGCCGGCAAGTATCACTACATCATAATCGGCAATTTTATGCACAAGCCTTTCATTTCTGCTATCGCATATTTGTATTTGATTAACGGATAATCCACTCATCGAAAACGATACAGCATAAATTTTCATGATACCGTCATTCTTTTCTGTATCGTCGGCGTCGGCGCTTATGATTAAAATTTTTGAGTTGTCTTTCCAGTGTGTTTGTAAACTGTTAAGGAAACTATTCTCTGCACTTAACTGCGTTGGTATTCTTATTCCGTCTTTTTTATAGGAGCCGCCGATACGGCTCGTTAAATATGCTAACATTCTTCCTTAATCTCCTTTGTCTTATACTTTGTAATCACCATCGGTCAATTTTGAATATTCTTCAAGATTTTATCATAATTCATGTTGTCGGGAAAGGTTCCATTATCTCTCTTGACAAATAGGTAACTAGTTACTATAATCGGTTTATAACATTGCCTAATAGATGAGGTATCATATGATTCAAGAGTTGACAGCGCGATTTTCCGATACGACGGAAAAACGGCAAAGGGCAATTTTCAGCTCGTTATTTATTGCCACAAACAAAATACAGACACTTTTTGATAAAAATATTCCGCAGCTATCCTTGAAACAATTTATGCTGCTTGCCATAGTCAGGCAGTCGAAGGAGCAGATGACCTTTACGCAGCTTGGAAATATATTAGGCTGTTCCAGACAGAATATCAAAAAGCTGGCGGAGATTTTGGAGAAAAAAGGTTTTATCACCATTCAGCAGAGTCCGCAGGACCCGCGGGCGATGTGTATTTTTCCGACTGCGAAAGTGGAGCAATATTTTGAGCATGACTTTTCACAATATCAGGAAGAATTGAAATACCTGTTTGAAGTTTATACGGAGGAAGAAGTAGAGACGCTTTTTGTGCTTTTATCCAAGTTATATGTAGGGATAGAGAATCTGGAGAGAAAAGGCACCAGTAAATAATAACGGCGACATCTGACATCAGAATAGATAGGTATAGAGCTCATTTATAGCGATTGAAATGGTGCAAACAGCATAATAAATTTATCATTGTAAGTTTCACAAATACTTAATGCCAGAAAAAGGAGACAGAAACAGATGAAAACAATGGTCATTTACAACTCACAGACAGGATTTACCAAGCGGTACGCCGAGTGGATCGCGGCGGCAGCAGGGGCGGACTGCCTGCCTTTGGCCGAAGCAAAAAAGAAGGATATGTCGGCATATGAAGCAATCGTATTCGGGGGCTGGGCGTGCGCGGGCAGTATCAGCAAGCTTGGCTGGTTTAAGGAGAATATGGAACGCTGGAGGGACAAAAAACTGATCGTCTTCTGCGTCGGTGCAAGTCCGATGGAAAGCCCTGATATTGCAAAGGCGCTGGAGCAGCATTTTAACGAGCCGAAATTGGAGCAGGCGAGCGTATTTTATTGTCCGGGCGGACTTTCTTATGAGAAAATGCCTGCATCCTCAAGGCTGATGATGAAGATGTTTGTGAAGATGCTGAAAGCAAAAAAGAATAAGACGAAGGACGACGAGGAGCAGATCAGGTGGTTATCTTCTTCTTATGATATTTCCGATCAAAAATATATCGAACCGATCTTAACGTGCCTGAGGGGATAAAAGGTCCCCTCAGTTTTTTGTACATCGAGATTAAAGAAATATAATGGAATTTTGTGTGCGGTTGTGGTAAAATGACAGCGTTGAACAATTAAACAAATCGGGATTGAGGAGAATTTACAATGATTGACTTTCCTGAGTTTATGAAAAATAAATTAAATCATATTGATAGCAGTCAACAAAACACGCCAGATATTGATGGGTATTATTATGAAGGTGCTGACGGAAGTCAAATTTGTTTTTGGACATATTATTCTGATAGAGAATCAAAAGAAAATATTCACGAATTTGATGAATATGTATTTTGTGTATCTGGAGAATATGTAGAGATATTTGATGGTAAGGAACATATCCTGCATTCAGGAGATGAGCTGTTGATAACAAAAGGAACTCCTCACCACGGCAGGGTTACCAAAGGAACGAGAACAATTCATGCCTTTGGTGGAAAAAGGATAATATAGTCATTTCGTATACATTAAATTCCAGTTTATCTACTAACTGTCTTAACTTTCCTTTATTTTCAAGGATTTGCGGTATGCCCAGCCTCAAAATATGTATCCTTTTCCCTTGTTTTTGCCCTTATCAGCAAGTTACAAGGGAAAGTTTTTCTTATTCAGTTTTCATTGCTTAACTCATTCCCACAACCTTATCCAAGAGTTTAGCTGAATCCCGTTTTGCCTCCCTTGTAGCATGTGCATAGACATTCATGGTGGTGCTTACGTCTGAATGTCCTAAAAGTTCCTGCACATCTTTTGGCTGCGCCCCGTTTGATAACAGGTTTGTTGTGTATGTGTGTCTTAGTGTGTGGAAATGGAAACCCTCTAACTCTGGCACTTTCCTCGCCGCTGTCCGGCAGGCTGTTTCTACGGTGGCAGGAAGTTCAAGACAGCCATCTTCCCTCAGACATACAAAGGAAATTTCCGTATAGTCCTTTGGCACATCTTCTGTCATTCCCAAGCTGTAATACTCATAATGAACCCTGTTCTTTTCCGTAACTTCTTTGTAGAAATTGCTATGATAGAGTTCGCCATACTGCATACGGTTTTTAAGCTGCTGTTTTCTTGCTTTCTTCAAGATGTCAGCGAGGGCATTGCCAAAATCAACTATCCGCACT